>NZ_JAVTSQ010000047.1:0-509 GCF_032678445.1 Pedobacter nutrimenti | reverse complement strand
AAAATTCCTTAGCATATTGGCTAGGCGGGGTGCTGACCGTGCAATTCTTCTATTTTTCCGGTGGCCTTATATTTCCAGTCACCTTATATATAGAGCATATCCATCTGTAATAGGATATAATAGATGTACAACTCATATAGCGCTTAGTCAGGGGCTATAACAAGCTGCGAACGAAGATAAACCCGGTACGCCTGTGAACCGGACCTGGATTCGCATTTTCCGAATGAGCAGCGTTTGAGGTGCGGTTTTGATCCGTGGAGGTCCAGTTTTGGTTATAGGCCCTTGTTCCCCTCCTTTGAACTCCATTCTTACCTTATGCTTCCTAATCCTTTCTGTTGTTGTCTGGACCCTGCTTTTGTCTGCGCCCTGCCGGCTCTGCACCCTCCTCTGCACTTTGCCGGGAAAACTGGGGTATGCTGCGGAAAGGCCTCAGAGAGCTGCGGACCTTTTCGGTCCGCCTGATCTCGTTCAGCCTTGGAGCAGCATGCCCACAGTTTTCCACCAAGTCA
>NZ_JAVTSQ010000046.1:0-569 GCF_032678445.1 Pedobacter nutrimenti | reverse complement strand
TCACCAGGGTCATATCGGGCACACCAACTATCGGCGGTACCTTTACCGTTAAAATGACTGTAACCGATAGTAACGGTTTATCAACAAGTACCGATTATGCACTTAAAGTTAATGTCTCTGCTCCTGTGGTTGCTGCTGCAAATACCTGCAACGCCACCACTGCAACATTAACCGTATCCAATATTCAGACTGGCGTTACCTATAACTGGTACGCTGCAACTGGAAGTACCTCTATCTTTACCGGAACAACATTCACAACACCTGCCTTAACAGCCAATACCACTTATTATGTAGAAGCCGTTTCCGGAACTGCGGTGAGTACACGTACGGCTGTTAATGTAACCATTAACCCTGCTCCTGCTCTGGCTTCAGTATCCACCAATAACGAAACTATCAGTCCGGGACAAACTGCAACCTTACAGGCTACTGCCGACGCAGGCAATACCATTAACTGGTACACTGCTCCAACAGGTGGTGCAGCCATTGCAACCGGTACAAGTTTTACTACGCCTGCCCTCTCGGCAACCACCACTTATTATGTGGAAACGCAAAGCGCGGCCGGTTGTGTA
>NZ_JAVTSQ010000045.1:0-569 GCF_032678445.1 Pedobacter nutrimenti | reverse complement strand
CACACATCCGGCTCCACTTTGGGTTTCCACATAATAGGTAGTGGTTGCCGAGAGGGCAGGTGTGGTGAAACTTGTACCGGTTGCAATGGCTGCACCGCCCGTTGGAACAGTGTACCAGTTAATGGTATTGCCTGCGTCGGCAGTAGCCTGTAAAGTTGCAGTTTGTCCCGGGCTGATGGTTGTACTGTTGGTTGATACCGAAGCCAGCGCCGGAGCAGGGTTGATGGTTACATTAACAGCTGTACGTGTACTTACTGCTGTTCCTGAAACGGCTTCTACATAATAAGTGGTATTGGCAGTTAATGCAGGTGTTGTGAATGTTGTACCTGTAAAGATAGAGGTACTTCCAGTTGCAGCATACCAGTTATAGGTAACACCGGTCTGGATATTGGATACGGTTAATGTTGCGGTGTTGTTGTTGCAGGTGTTTGCAGCAGCAACCACAGGAGCAGAGACATTAACTTTAAGCGCATAATCAGTACTTGTAGATAAACCGTTATTATCGGTTACGGTCATTTTTACAGTAAAGGTACCGCCGATAGTTGGCGTACCGGAGATCACCCTTGTGG
>NZ_JAVTSQ010000044.1:0-571 GCF_032678445.1 Pedobacter nutrimenti | reverse complement strand
TTCCTAATACCGATTATGAAAAGCAAATGTTTCCTGGTGCTACAGCATTAAGAAATTGCGATTTTTCCAGTACTTTAAAAGGTTCCCTAACTAAAATAACTTATCCAACAGGGGCGGTTGATAGCATTTTTTATGAACTCAATGAATATAGAGGATTGAAAAGCGTGCCTCCACCAAGAGATAATAAACTAGTTTCTATATTACCAACATCCAGTTATCCAACAACGGCAACTTCGACAAGTTTTACCCCATATAGCTCCGAGAATATTCTGTTGAATGGGGGGACTCTTATTAGTGTTGGAGGAGGAGGTGGTTCGAATATAGATCCGCTGATTAATCTTTTAAGAACAGAGATTGTTCGAAAGTCCGACCAAGCCGTTGTATTTACCAGAACATCTAAATTAGGGCAGAATTTTTCTAATGAGGCCATTACTCTTGCTGCGGGAGTCCAGTATTTCATAAGAATCACAAGCCTATACCCAAATATTAGGTGTTCTGCTTCTGTAAGTTATGAAACTGGTCCAAGTAGTCAAATTGAAATCAATCAACCAACAGGTGGGCTTCGGGTACG
>NZ_JAVTSQ010000043.1:0-653 GCF_032678445.1 Pedobacter nutrimenti | reverse complement strand
GTAACCGAGATGCGTAATATTCATAATAGAGTTAATTAATTTGATCTACCTAAAGATCGGCAGCTAAAACAACATTAACTCCGTTATTTTCCGGAATTTCATGACTTTTTATTCGGCAACAGACCTTTTTTGATCAAAAAAGTACGGGTATGCTGCAAATTATCCACAGACATATGCAGATAACTGCCAATGTGATGGTCCTTGATGATTTTACCGGGAGGTAATAACTCCGGATTTGCCCTGTAAAAATGAAGCACACTCTCCTCTCCACCTTTACGGATCATTTCATCACGCAGTACTTCCTTGTTCTCAAAACCCGCAACAGTTAAGCGAGCAAGTTCCTCCATATCCGGAATGGTCTGGTAACCAATTTGCATTTGTGCATACGTAACTTCTATCACCAGCGCATCCCTATAGATCCTCAAATAATATCTGGAGGGCCGAGCATTCATAAAACTACTTCCAGCCACAATTTCGCCCGCACGGTAAATTTTCAATACATGCTCATTTCCGGCCTCATCAATATAGTAAGCCATTATAAAACCACTTACAATAAAATAAGCTTTATCAATCACATCGTCCTGCAGGTGAATGTCATGAGTTGCAAGGCAAATTCTTGAAATCATTACCGCAGCTAAATAAGGTTCCAGATC
>NZ_JAVTSQ010000042.1:0-1013 GCF_032678445.1 Pedobacter nutrimenti | reverse complement strand
CCAGAAGTCACATCAGATAACCACTCTTCATTTTCCAGGTACCATTCTACCGTTTTTTCCAAACCTTCTTCAAACTGCAAGCTCGGCACCCAGCCCAGCACTTGCTGCAGCTTGGTCGAATCTATTGCGTAACGCAGGTCATGTCCGGCACGGTCGGTTACAAACGTAATCAACCCGGCAGACTCCCCTTCGGCACGGCCCAGCTTCTTATCCATGATCTTGCAAAGCAAATGGATCAGGTCAATATTTTTCCATTCGTTATGACCACCGATATTATAGGTTTCTCCCGTTTTGGCTTCATGAAAGATCACATCAATAGCACGGGCATGATCTTCTACCCATAGCCAGTCCCTCACATTTTCGCCTTTGCCATATACCGGAACAGCTTTGCTGTTTTTGATATTGTTGATGGCCAGAGGAATTAATTTCTCCGGGAAATGGTGAGAACCATAATTATTGGAACAGTTAGAGATCACCACATCTAAACCATAGGTATCGTGATAAGCACGAACAAAATGATCGGAAGAAGCTTTCGATGCTGAATATGGACTATGAGGATCATATGCAGTGGTTTCAGTGAACATTCCCTGCTCTCCTAAAGCTCCATAAACCTCGTCTGTAGACACATGATAAAAACGTTTGCTATTATAATCACCTTTCCAGAATTCCCTCGCTGCATTTAACAGGTTCACTGTGCCGATCACGTTGGTCATTACAAATGCCGTCGGATCTACAATAGAACGGTCAACATGAGATTCTGCTGCCAGATGGATCACTGCATCAAAATTCTCTCTTTTAAACAGCTCATTCATTGCCGATGCATCAGTGATGTCGCCTTTAACAAATTTATAGTTTGAACTTTCTTCTATATCACGCAGATTCGCCAGATTTCCTGCATAGGTCAGCTTGTCCAGGTTTACAATTTCATAATCCGGATAATTGGTCACAAATCTTCTCACTACATGTGATCCGATAAAACCTGCCCCGCCGGTAATTAAAATCTTCTTCATTTT
>NZ_JAVTSQ010000041.1:0-1272 GCF_032678445.1 Pedobacter nutrimenti | reverse complement strand
TGGAATTGCAACAATAAAGTAGACATTTAGTTAAGCTGCAATATTTTGTTTGTTTATTTTTTGACCAAATTCTTCCGGGGACATGTAATCCAGGGCAGAATGCAGTCTTCTTCTATTGTACCATGTTTCTATATATTCGAATACGACCATCGCAGCTTGCTCTTTATTTACAAAGCGATTCTGATATACACATTCGGTTTTTAGTGTCTTAAAGAAGCTCTCAGCCACTGCATTATCCCAACAGTTCCCTTTTCTACTCATACTCCTTGTAATTAATGGATTTTTCTCCAGCAAAAGCCTAAATTCATTACAGGCATATTGAACTCCACGATCGGAGTGAAATATGAGCTGTTGAACTATAGGTCTGTTTTTTTTAGCCATTTTAAATGCCGGCATCACTGTATCTGCAGCTTTCATTGTGGTACTCAATGCCCAGCCAATTACTTTTCTGTCACCAAGATCGATTACTGTAGTTAGATAGAGCCAGCCCTGTTTAGTTTTAATATAAGTAATATCCGACACCCATACTGCACCTAAATTACCTGGTTTAAAATCACGATCTAGCTTATTCTCCGGTATAGGAAATTTATGACTGGAATCTGTGGTGATCTTAAATTTTTTCTTCACAATACTTCTCAAATTTATTTTTCGCATGATTCTCCCTACTCTGGGCCTGGATACTTTGATCTGTTTTTTATTCAATTCTATGGTAATCCTGGGACTACCATAGATCTTTTTGCTCTTTAGAAAGGCTGAGCGTATTTCAAGTTCAAGCATCTCATTTTCAATTGCGCGAGTGGACAAAACTCTATTTAACCATGTGTAAAATCCGCATCTGCTGACTTTAAATAGATAACACATCTTCCCAACTGGAAATATCGAACGGTGATTTTTTATGAACCCGAATATTTGCTGTCGTTCTTGGAGAAAATGCCGACAGCCTTTTTTAGGATGTCGCGCTCCATTTGCGTTTCACGCAGTTCCTTTTTCAGTTGTGCTAATTCTTGTTCTACTGCTGATAAAATCACTTTTCCATTTCCAGGGAAGCTACTGCTCTGTTTGTTAGTAAATTCCTTCCGCCAGCGGTATAATAACGAGGGTTTGATGTCCAATTCTTTGGCCAAGGCACCTAGATCACTCCGGGTATTACTCAGTTCAACGCTCATTACTTTAAACTCCTTTGGGTATGCTTTTCTTTCTCGTGACATAATTTCTGTTAAGATATATAATTAATTCTCTTAACTCTCTGTCTGCTCAAATGTAGCAACTCCA
>NZ_JAVTSQ010000040.1:0-1324 GCF_032678445.1 Pedobacter nutrimenti | reverse complement strand
TCCCAGCAATATCTCCTCCTTGTTTGGCTACCTTTTTATTCTCGGCAAATCCCTTCGGATTTTTTGTTTTAATAATCTCTGTTGTTGAGGCCTCACCCAACATAGAAAAAATCAGTTCCAGATCACTCATATGATCTCTTAAATTTTGCTTTTTAAGCCCTTTAATTCCTTTGTGTTCTGAAGGAGTTACGCCAAAAGTAGCTTTCGAAATCTCTGCTGTTAATATGGCATAATCCCGTTGATCTTTAATATCCCTATTTCTCCATTCTTCGGTTAATTCTTCTCTGATAGCAATACTGCGCATCCTTTTTTCAATCCAATCATCAGGATAACCTTTAAGCTTATACAGATCTCTGGTTCTTTGAGCAGCCAATTCAGGATTTTCAATTTCATCTAATCTATCGGATCCAACCTGAGCCAACCATAATTTAAATGGTTCAGCTTTAGCAGACGGAATGGACTGTATAATTCGTAAAAGGCCTTTAGTATCGGAGGCCTGTATTTTACGCTTTTTACCATCAGCTGCAATCATTTCAACTGGGGTACAAATTGTACCCCAGTTGACTTTTAATTGTGCATCTCGGCTTAGCATTTTTTTAAGATATTGTTTAACATCAATACTATCAGTAAGTACTTCTACAACATCTTGAATTGCAAAATACCATTTTTGCTCTTCCTCATTCCAAACAGAACGCACTTGTTTATTTTCAAATAACCTTACACTCATATATCAAAATTCATATTGTAAATATAACTAATCAATAATTAAAAACTGAAATAAATAGTAAAATTATTTTATCCATCTATTACTCACATACAATATTTCAAAGAACTTCCTGGTATCGGATACCCGATGGGTTTTATTTGAATCCCTCTCTCCCCAAAAGGGGATCTCTCCCTTTAAAAAGGGAGAGAGGTGTCATGGAATGACGGAGAGAGGCCCACAGGGCAGAGAGGAGAATTACAACCCCAACTCTCCACCCAGCCTTATTCAACAACTTGAAGAAATAAGCCAGTGCATCCACTGAAAACAACACCCGGATCCTGGGATTACTTTCTGCTTTAGGCAAAGAGACGGATGTCTCTTTTGCCCAGTTAAAGAAACACGCGCTACTGCGATAATATGCCATCTAAGACCCAAGCTTGCCTGCAGTGTAGACCTCAATCTATTTGCCAAAGGATTATCTCTTACAGTACCCCCAATTAATTGGCAAACTACTTCTTAAATCGTCTTCAACACCTTCTTTGCTGGTGATAAGGTTAGAATGAGTCCAGAAGTACTGGACCAGGTCACTAGTTTTAATCATACAGTTTTGTTTATGTT
>NZ_JAVTSQ010000039.1:0-1435 GCF_032678445.1 Pedobacter nutrimenti | reverse complement strand
CCGGGTTAAAAGTAAGGCCAGCCGGTAAGCCTGTAGCAGCATAGGTATATGGCGCCGTACCTGTACCGGTTACCGCCGGTAAAGGCTGAGAAGTATAAGGTGTTCCTACCAATCCATCTGCTAAAGTAGCATTTGGTAAAGAAAGGACCCCGTTCACTTTCAGGGCATAGGTTTGAGTTACGGTTGCATTTGCCGCATCGGTAACTTTAACGGAGATATTGAATGAACCGGATTGCGTCGGTGTGCCGGAGATCTGTCGAGTTGCCGGATCAAAGCTTAGTCCCGGAGGGATGTTGCTGGCCAGGTAAGTATAAGGGCCTGTTCCACCAGTTGCCGAAGGCAGGGTCTGGGTTACATATGGAGTTCCGGTGGTGCCATCAGCAAGCACTTTTGCTGGCATTACCAACGGATCGGTTACTTTAATGGTGTAGTTTGTGGTGATGGTTTTTCCATCAGCATCGGTTACCTTAACCGGGATGGTATAAGTACCAGCCAGAGTCGGTGTACCAGTGATCTGGTGAGTTGCCGGATCAAAGCTCAGTCCCGGAGGCAATCCAGTTGCAGTATAGGTATACGGACCGTTACCGCCGGTAGCCTGAGGGATGGTTTGGGTAGGATAAGGTTTACCTACAGTACCATCAGCAAGTGTTGCAGCTGGTAATACCAGTGGGTCTCTAACGATAATGGTATAATCAGTAGATACCGTATTTCCGTTGGCATCAGTAGCCGTTACCGGAATGGTATAAGTACCTTTTTGAGTCGGTGTACCAGAGATCTGGCGAGTTGCCGGATCGAAGGTCAGTCCCGGAGGCAGGTTAGTTGCGGTATAAGTATAAGGGGTTGTACCACCTGTTGCAGCCGGAAGGGTTTGTACCGGGTACAGTGTTCCAACAATACCATTCGGTAAAGTAGCAGCAGGTAAAGCCATGGCCGCAGTTACCCTTAAAGTATAAGCAGCAGTAGCGGTACATCCTTTGCTGTCTGTAGCAATCACCGAGAAGGTGAAATTACCAGCAGCAGTCGGGGTACCTCCAATGGCACCATTGGCACCTAGAGATAAACCTGCAGGTAGCGGGGTTGAAGGATCTATTGTATAGGTAAATGCAGGCGTTCCTCCTGTAGCCGGATTGATCTGTTTAGAATAGGTAGAAGCGACGGTCGCATTGCTTAAGGTTGTTGTAGCAAAAACGATGGCCGGGTTAACCGTTACGGCTACCGGTACACGTTGTGCATTGGCACAAGTACCACTGATCACCTCGATATAATAAGTTGTATTTGCGGTTAAGGCCGGAGTAGTAAAGGTAGATCCTGTAGCTAAAGCTGTACCACCAGTTGCTGCAGCATACCATTTCAAAGTAGTTCCGCCATTGGCTGTAGCAGATAAAGCAGCCGTACTTCCCGAACAGATATTCCTGCCGGTTGTTGCAACCGTAGG
>NZ_JAVTSQ010000038.1:0-1822 GCF_032678445.1 Pedobacter nutrimenti | reverse complement strand
AAGAGGTTGTATCATTGATAAAAAAATGATACAACCTCTTTTTTTGTGTTCAATATTTTATAGCTACTCTATTTAGGTTTTTTTTGTGTTTTCTAAAGATTATTTTGATTAACGAGAGCAAAAACGACCTTTTTAGGCTGCTTTTTTTCTTAAGTTCTGTGCGATAGCCAGTAATCCCCACTCTATCTCCACTTTTTCTTTGCCTCGGAGCATGAAGCGTCGGAACCCGTGGTTCTGTTTAATATTTGCGAAGACTGGTTCAACATCGAAGCATCGCTTTTTTCGATGTTTTATTCCTTCTTCAGTATTTAATAGTTCGTGTGCCTTTTGCTTTAACCTCTTCAGGTTGATATTGATCTCAATGATGCGGTTGGTTTTTGATTTATGGCAAATGCCGTTTAAAGGACAGTTACTGCAGTTTTTAGCCTGGTAGCTTCTGTATATCTGCTTGAATCCAGTGGTAGTTTTTTTAGTGGTGTCTCCGATATAATGCATCTGTTGTCCCATCGGACAGATATAAACGTCCAGCTGATCATTGTAAAACAACTTGTCGGCGGCAAAGGGGTACTTTTTGTTATAGGGATCATTTTGCCCCTTGTCAAACAGATTGTATTTCACATAAGCTTCCATCTGCTTTCCTTCAAGCAGCGTGTAGTTCTCTTCTGATCCGTATCCGGCATCTGCAGTAAGGGCTTGGGGCACTTTGCCAAAGCTGCTTTGGTGTTGCTCCAGATGAGCTTTTAAAGTGGTGGTATCTGTTGGATTGGGGTGGATGGTGTAATTTACAATGAATTGGTTAGAAGTAGATATCTGGATATTATATGCTGGTTTGAGCTGACCATTTAGCATATGATCCTCCTTCATTCTCATAAATGTAGCATCAGTATCGGTTTTACTATAGCTGTTTCGGTCTCCAAGGATACTCTCCTGCTGCTCATACTTATCAATATTTGCAGGGAAGTTCTGGTTAATGTACCTGAGCTTTGCTTTTACCTTTTTATCAACCTGATCATTGTCTGCAAGAACCTTATTGAGCTTTTCAACGGTAGCCTTAACACTTTCCTTATCGATAGTGGTCCCAGTAGGTGGTTCAGGCATCATGTCCTCATCGGCTGCAACACTTTGTGCGTAATTCCAGATCTCCTCCAATTGCTTCTTCATCTTTTCCTTGTTGGTCTGGATGGATTTTTTCCAGACAAAAGTGTACTTATTGGCATTGGCTTCAATCTTGGTTCCGTCGGTATAAACCTGATCAATACTCAACAGCTCTTCTTTAACCAGAAGTTTAACAACTTCTTCAAAGACACTGCGAAGTGCATGTTTAAGACGTACCCCACGAAAACGGTTGATGGTATTGTGGTCGGGCTTGTTCATGGCACTCAGCCACATAAAGGGAACCCTTTCCCTGCAGGCTTCAGCCAACTTGCGACTGGAATAAATATTGGTCACATATCCATAAACCAATACTTTTAAAAGCAGCAGCGGGTGATAATTAGAGCCACCCCGGACATGATAGGCTTTCAGAAGGGGGTCAATATTGATCGAATTGATCACATCATTGACGATTCTTACGGTATGGTCCGCAGCTATAAGATCATCAAGATTGGGCGGGAACGCCATGAGCTGGTCCTGGTGGTAGGGCCGAAAAATAGGTTTTCTTACTGCCATGCTTCATTAATAGTTATGACTTAAATATATGAAAATCAAGTGTTTAAATCAAATAAATACAGAAAAATATTAACCTAAATTACTTAAGGTCAGTAGGAAAGAAATTCTTTAAAACTAAAAAGAGCCTGAATCATGATTTATGATACAGGCTCTT
>NZ_JAVTSQ010000037.1:0-1874 GCF_032678445.1 Pedobacter nutrimenti | reverse complement strand
GGCGACACGAACAAACAGAGAGTTCGTGAGAACTCGAAGTTTGATGCTTTGCAAAAGATGGGAGAAGGCCTCCCGAGATCGACGTGCAGGCGTTGGTTTCAAACTACCTCTAAGTTGCTGTGATTAAGTAGTCATGGTGAGAAGCGTTAGAGGAAACGGCATCGGTAAGGTGTCATGTAAGTTGTAAGAAGACGAACGCAAGTGAACCTTCGATGAGGTGTCGAAAGGATGAGACGATGTCAAAACCGAGTACAATATCGACTTGGGATAAGCAAGAGAATAACCTGTTTATGCTCTTGCGGCATCCGGCATACAGAAGGCGTGATCTTACAAGCAGGCTTATGCAAGGAACGTGTGAAGCTGTCGTTGCGATGATAAAGGAAAATCTCAAGTAGGTGCACCTGCAAGAGAGAAAGTACAGATGCGCAGCACGGTGGCAGAACAACTCGTAGTACTGTTGAAACCACTGTAATGGAGGTGGAGGGAAGGGGTTGTATTATCCAGTTTATTTATCCACGAAAACTGTAGGGAACTACAGGAGGTACAAAGATGAAAGAAACGAAACCATTTACAATTGAAAAGAAACAGATTATGGACGCTTACTTAAAGGTTAAAGCAAACAAAGGCGCAGCAGGCGTAGATGCGGTAAGCATTCTGGAGTTCGAACAGGACTACAGGAAGCATTTATACCGTGTCTGGAACCAAATGAGCTCAGGGAGCTATATGCCACCAGCGGTAAAACTGGTAGAGATACCAAAGAAAGACGGCGGTGTAAGACCATTAGGAGTACCGACTGTTTCTGATCGGATTGCTCAGACAGTGGTGGCCACGCTGTTGGGAGAGAAACTGGATCCATTGTTTCATGAAGATTCCTACGGCTACAGGCCAGAGAAATCAGCTATTCAGGCATTAGAGAAGGCACGTAAAAGATGCTGGACATATGCATGGGTACTGGACTTAGACATTAAGTCATTCTTTGACAACCTGCCGCATGAGCTGCTAATGAAAGCAGTAAGAAAGCACATTGATTGCAAATGGGCGCTACTGTACATCGAAAGATGGCTGGTAGCACCATTGCAAAAGACAGATGGAACGATCGTGGCGAGAACCAAAGGGGTTCCACAGGGATCGGTAATAGGACCCATCTTATCAAACCTGTATTTGCATTATGTAATGGATACATGGCTGGCACGCAAGTTCCCGCAATGTCCGTTTGAACGTTTTGCAGACGACAGCATTGTACACTGCGTAAGTGAGCGGGAAGTAAAGGAAGTGAAAGAAGCATTGGAATTTCGGTTTAAGGAATGTGGATTGGAAATGCATGAGGAGAAGACAAAGATTGTTTACTGCAAAGACAGCAACAGAAGAGGTCATTACCACAATGTAAGCTTCGACTTTCTGGGATATACATTTATGCCAAGGGAAGCAGAGAATACAGTTCGTAAGGTTTCTTTTACCTGTTGGCTGCCAGCAGTAAGCGGCAAGTCAATGACTTCGATGCGCAAGAAAATCAAAGCGTGGAAAACGCTTAGAACATCAGGGTGCCAAATTGAGGATATAGCGAAAGAGATCAACCCTGTAGTTCGAGCGTGGATTAACTACTACGGTAAATTTTACATCACCAAATTAAAGAACTTTATGAGAGAAATTAATTTAAGGATTGTCAAATGGGCAAGAAGTAAATACTTAAAAGTCCGGCCAAGTGAAACCAAAGGACTAAAGTGGCTAAAAAGAATTAGCCAGAAGCAACCCGATTTATTCACCCACTGGACTGTTGGCGTGTTGCCAACGGTTGGATAATAGGAGCGGAATGATGCGAGAGTATCACGTTCCGTTCTGTGAGAACTTCAGGTTGAAACACCTGGATTTACTCG
>NZ_JAVTSQ010000036.1:0-1911 GCF_032678445.1 Pedobacter nutrimenti | reverse complement strand
ATGCAGGAAATTAAATTGAACAATTGCGAACAGCAGAAAAGATGGGAATGGGAAAGGATTCAGGCAGGATTATTCAAGTTCAGTGTCAAAAGCCTTGCTCTTGGGCAGTATCAGCAATTTGGAGCATTCTTCATCAATGAAGGTAAAAATATTCTCATCACCTTTATGGTCGCAAAGTCTGTGATAGATGGGCAACTGACTTTGGGAGGAATGATGGCCATACAATATGTTGTAGGCCAACTCAACAGTCCCATTGAGCAGTTACTTGGTTTCTTGCAGCAATTTCAGGATGCGAAGATCAGTTTGGAGCGGCTGAATGAAATTCACGAAATGCAGGACGAAGAACCTGTGGATCAGCAATTCTTAAAAGAACTTCCTTTAAACAAAAGTATCAGCCTTCAAAACCTCAGTTTCACTTATCCTGGTGCGGGAAACGAACCTGTCCTTCAAAATATTAGTTTGAACATACCCCAGGGGAAAACCACTGCGATTGTTGGCATGAGCGGAAGTGGGAAGACGACGATCTTAAAGTTGTTGCTGAGGTTTTACGAAGCCCAAAAAGGGGAGATTAAAGTAGGCAGTACCTCTATACAACAGATTGGTTACCGGTACTGGCGGGGTAAATGTGGAATCGTGATGCAGGATGGCTTTATTTTTTCAGATACCATTGCCCGCAATATTGCGGTAGGTGATGAATATCCGGATATGGAAAAACTGTTACATGCGATTAAAGTGGCCAATATTGGTGATTTTATTGAAGAACTGCCCCTGGGCTTAAATACCAAAATTGGTGCTGCGGGAAATGGGATTAGTCAGGGCCAGCGCCAGCGGATGTTAATTGCCCGGGCGGTTTATAAGAACCCGGAATACATCTTTTTTGATGAGGCCACCAATGCCCTGGATGCCAACAATGAAAAGGTAATTATGGAAAATCTGGAAACCTTTTTTAAGGACAGAACGGTGGTTGTGGTGGCACACCGGCTAAGTACAGTAAAAAATGCAGATAACATTATTGTATTGGATAAAGGTGTGATTATAGAACAAGGAACGCACCAGGAGCTGGTCAACTCTAATGGAGAATATTATCAGCTGGTTAAAAATCAATTAGAAATGGGGGTGTAATATGGAAGTGGCAACAGAACAGGTGAAAAATCCAGATGTACGTGTAAACGGGCTGGAAGTAAATAGTGAAGAGGTACAGGAAATTATTACAGCGGTTCCTTCCTGGATACTTCGGAGGGGCATTACCCTGATTTTTGGGATATTATTGATCATTGTGGTGGCTTCTGAATTTATAGAATACCCCGATATCGTAAAGACTACGCTTAAGGTGAACTCCTTAAATGCGCCCAAGACGGTGCCTGCAAAGCAGACGGCAAAAATAGTTGCATTACTGGCCAAAGAGGGATCAATTGTAAAACAGAACCAGCCCCTTGCTTTTATGGAAAGTACGGCTAATCATAAAGATGTTCTGCGGTTGCGTGATGTGTTGGAGCAAGTCTCTGAAGGATTAAGTAATGGAAAGGTGGCCTCAGGAATATTGGTTAAAGGTTTGAACCTTGGAGAACTACAAGGTGCTTACCAGAATTTTTATCAGCAATACCTGCAGTATATTTCTGCCCAGGACGGGGGATATTATTTAAGCCGAAAAAAGTACCTGGAACAGGACCTTAAGGAAATTAACCAGTTAAAAGACCAGATCCTTGCCCAGCAAAGTGTTCAGGAAAAAGAGTACGCCAATGTGGAACATGAGTTTGAAAGTTACAAAAAGCTCTATCAGAAAGGAGTGGTGTCTACCAGTGAATATAAGCAGCAGGAGAATAAATTCCTGGCAGGCAAATACCCTTTACAACAAAGTGTTACAGCTCTAATGAACAACAACACCAGTTATGGTGCCAAGAAAAAGGAAAT
>NZ_JAVTSQ010000035.1:0-1945 GCF_032678445.1 Pedobacter nutrimenti | reverse complement strand
TGAGTGGCACGAATGCTAGTTGTGAAACAAGCAATGCTGTATTGAAGATGAGGGTAGGCCCCTCGGCTCGGCATACAGGTGCCGAAGCCAAACCACCACTAAGTTGCTGTGGTAAAGAACCACGGTGGCGAGCGTTAGTGGAAAAGGCATCGTAAGAGTTGCCAGGTAAGTGTTAAGAAGACGAGCGCAAGCGAACCGATCGAAGAGGTGTCGAAAGGATTGGACGATGTCAGAACCGGGAACCAGTAGCTACCCGGGATAAGTAAGGAAGTTACCTGTTTACTGGCCTTATGGCATCCGGCATATAGACGGCGTGATCTAAACACAGGCTTTAATGCGGAACGTGCGAACCTGTCGTAGCGATGCTAAGGGAAAACCTCAAGCCGGAGAGCCAGCAAGAGGGAAAGTACCGATGCGCTTCACGGGGGCGGAACTCTTCGTAGTACTATTGAAGGCTCTGTAATGGAGGTGGAGGGAAGGGGGAGTATTATTCAAGTTTTAGAAAACATAGAAGGAAACTGCCTAACAGCAGGAGGTACAGAAATGAAGAAAACAAAACCATTTACAATTGGAAAACTAGAAGTAATGAATGCTTACAACAAGGTGAAAGCGAACAAAGGAAGCGGAGGCGTGGATCAGATGAGTTTACAAGACTTTGAGCTAGACAAAGCAAACCATCTGTATAAGCTGTGGAACCAGATGAGTTCTGGCAGTTACATGCCCTGTGCGGTGAAGTTGGTTGAAATCCCGAAGAAAGGTGGCGGTAAAAGGCCACTGGGCATTCCTACTATAGTAGACCGAGTGGGTCAGACCGTAGTAAAAGACCTGCTGGAAAAAGATATGGAGAAGATCTTCCATGAAGACAGTTACGGTTACCGTCCAAACAAATCAGCCCATCAGGCAATCGAGCAAGCCCGTAAGCGTTGCTGGAAATTTGACTGGGTGATAGACATGGATATCCGTGGCTACTTTGACAACATTCCGCATGAGTTGCTGATGAAAGCCGTAAGGAAGCACACCGACACCAAATGGGTGCTGCTCTACATCGAGAGATGGTTAGTTGCACCGTTGCAATTGGAGGATGGAACCATAGTGGCAAGAACGAAAGGCGTTCCGCAAGGATCGGTAATCGGGCCATTATTGGCTAACCTTTACTTGCACTACGTCATGGATGTGTGGCTAAGCAGGAACCATCCTGACTGCCCGTTTGAGCGTTACGCAGATGACAGTGTGATCCATTGCGCAAGTAGGCCAAAGGCTGAAAGAGTACTGCAATTATTAGCAGAAAGAATGCAGGAATGTGGTTTGGAAATGCATTCTGAGAAAACGAAGATCGTGTACTGCAAGGACAGCAACAGAAGAAGGAAGTTTGAACCCTACGGTGAGTTCGACTTTCTTGGCCATACATTCAGGCCAAGACAAGCTCAACACAGTGGTCGTAAGGAGACTTTCAGCAACTGGCTGCCAGCAGTGAGCAGGAAATCGAAACAGTCTATGACTGAGAAGATGAAAAGCTGGACGATCCTTCGTGCATCAGATGCACAGATTGAGGATATAGCGAAAGCAATCAATCCTGTTTTGAGAGGCTGGATCAATTACTACGGTAAGTTTTACCGAACAGAATTAAAGGACTTTATGCAGAGCGTAAATCGAATGATTGCCCGCTGGGCACGTCGCAAGTACAAGAAGCTCCGAACGAGCTTGCTAAAAGCCATCATGTGGCTAAAGGGAATATCAGTTAGACAACCAGCCTTATTTCCGCATTGGGAGTTCGGCTCAAAACCTTTTTAAGAAATGGGAAATAACAGAGAAATCCAAGTCCAACCTTCGCACGCGGGATGCTTGACACGAAGTCAATGGTTGGATAATAAGAGCCGTATGAAGGGAGACCTTCACGTACGGATCTATGAGAATCTCGGGTTGAAATACCCGGGTTTACTTAACA
>NZ_JAVTSQ010000034.1:0-2306 GCF_032678445.1 Pedobacter nutrimenti | reverse complement strand
AAGAGAAGGGAATCGAGATTGGAAGGTTGCAAGAACAAGAAAAGGTTATAACAAACCTAATTCTCCAATTAGGCCTATCAGATGCCCAAGCTGCTAAAGTTGCGGACGCTCCTCTTTCCTTCGTAAAAAAAATCCGTACCCAACTAGAAAAAAACAACTTGTCAAAAAATTGATTAACAGAATATCAGAAAAATTTTATACGTTTACATCGAGAGCGTTAATTTAATGAAAAGGGGCCAGTCGAAAGATTTGGTCCCTTTTTCTGTTTTAATAATGGCATTCAATAGCCATAGTTACATTATAAGATTAAGGATCTGGAATACACAGCAAATGTCTTTTTTTACAATCCCGGCTTTGTTATTTAATACGACATGAGATAACATTTGATAAATCCCTTGATAAGGTTTTCCTTTTTCAACTTTCACAATATGCTTTCGGCCTTTACTGTCTTTCAAAACAAAACGTGTAAAATCTTCTTTTTTCACTACCCCATCTTTAAATTCATCCTGCATAGCGAGGCTCACTTCAACTAATTCAGAGTAAAGAATAGATGATATCTCACTTTCATTTGCTTGGATAATCCGATCGTTTGTTATAAACAACCAATTTAATTCATCCTGTTTAGAACATAATAATGGCTGTTCCTCATCTTTGAGCAATGATATCTGATTAACGAAATTTAGTTTATTATCCTCATTCAGTATTTTAGTTGAAGCTCCTTCAGCTCCCTTCCGTCTAAAGATTGATAGTAATACTGATGATTTATATTTAGTTTCTTTCATGACAGGAGCCTAATATCCAGCTGTTTTTCTTTATTAATGGTGAATCTATATTTTTTGGATTTCTTTTCTCACCTTTCACATAGATTTTATCTGGATGTATACCTCCTAATATTTCAGTTATTTCGCTATGGGTGATATCATTAAAATCATATATCCCAAAACGCACTATAATTTCATTTTTCATTTCAACGTTTATCTGGATAACCTCTTTTGATCAATACAGAAACCAAAGTAAGGACTGTTCCTCTTGGATAAATTGGTTCAAGTATCAGTACTTCAGATTATTTTACTTTGCAGCAGGACGTTTGTCAGTATTTTGTTTTAGAGCCAAAGCAACCCCTCCACCTATCAATCCTATTATACTTGTCATAATAATAACCAGTACAACCATCAGTAGGGAAAAATTAACAGAATAGTCCTCCTTACCCATATTTGCTTTAAAGACTGTTGCTATCGCCCAACCAACTGTCGAATCAAAAAGTCCAATAAGGGCAGTATACAATATTCCTTTTTTTAAACCCTGTTTCTTTGTGGTAAGGAATCCAACCGCAAGATAAATGACAATAGATAGAGAACCGATATATTGGTAGTTAAAACCAATCCACCGCGAAGTGAGTGAGCCAAGCAGATCCAATAGAAATATTAACAATATTCCAGATTGTAAGGGGTTAAGTTTTTTAAATATTGATTTCATTTTGATGTTATGCGAAACCATGAAGATATGGATATTATTAATTGAAAAGAGATGTGATCGATTTTGTACTGAAATTATTTATGAAAGCACATTATACTGGAGTACATAAAAAAGTCCGTGGTTGGAAGAGAAGAATCAAACAGATCGACAAATGTGGTGAAGATATTCAAGTTCCAAATATTGAATGGTTTATGCAGCCGATGAAGAACATGTTCATTTTGAGCCCAAACTCCCCTTTCACCACTGTCCCCGGTCTGCACCCAAGAAAATATGTTTTCATGATCAAGCCTCAGAACCTGCAAGGTTCAGCGAGATCATAAAACATATTTTCACCCCCAACCTCCCTGACCTGGAGTAAATCCAAATCTATAATTCTCTACAATAAATATTTTTTCGAAATATTTTGTTATTATTTTTTATTTAGAAATATCACATCTACATTAGCATAAATGAGAGCAGTAGAAAAACGGACCAACAGGCCAGCGCAGAAAAATGATAAAAAACCAATCCAGAAAAAGAACGACATCTTTTTCAAAAGTGCATTCGAAGATTATTTCTGCGACATGCTACGCTTCCTGTACAAAGACGCAGATCAGATCTTTGATCTGGAAAAGCCTGTCAGCTTCATGGACAAAGAGCTGCTGGAAATCTCTCCAGACCGGAATAAAAAAGGCGGAACCAGAAACGCGGACATGCTCGCCAAAATATACCTCCGTACCGGAAAGCAGGAACTCTTCATGCTACATTTAGAAATCCAGACGGTAACCAGCCCTAAATTCCCATCCAGAGTATTTAAATACTGGTACAGACTAACCGACCGCTATGACCAC
>NZ_JAVTSQ010000033.1:0-3174 GCF_032678445.1 Pedobacter nutrimenti | reverse complement strand
TCGAATGTTGTTTGATGTAATTGCTTTTAATTGGCTGACTATCATTTTCTTTTCGATTTTGAGACCGGGAGGAAGGATCGGCTAACTCAGATGGATTAGATATACGGTTTAACATTTACTGTAATTCTTTTGGATAATCGAGCTAACAAACAATTAGTTAAATATATATAAAAGGTGATCTAATGAGATGTGAATGGATAGATTTAAGGCTTTGTTTATTTCTTCTGAAAAGAAATTAGTCCTGAATTTATATCCATACATTTACCAAAAGGAATTTTGGTTCAATTATTGTTAAGTTTGGCATATTGATTAAAATTAGACATGTTTTCTAAACTGGAAATTGTACCTCGCTGGATTATCTTTGCCATAGATATTTGCCTAAGTATATTTGCTATGACTTTAGCTAAAGTATTGAAGCATAATTTTATTATTGAGGATATCAATATACTTGCATTTTACAAATCTATGGTGGCCGTTATTGTAGTCAATGGATTGGTGTTTGTGAATATTAAAACCTATGCCGGGATTGTGCGTTATACTTCAGCTCAGGACTCTTTCCGGATTTTATTCTCAGTTTTAGCCAGTACTTTTATTCTTTTCTTCGTTAATGCTGCTTTTATAGCCTTTAGTGCTCTACCTTTCTTAAGCAACGTTACTGTCATCACTTATTCTTTGTTTAGTTTTCTTTTCCTGATTACTTATCGAATATTGGTGAAGTACTTTTTCATGTACATTAAAAATGCAAGCTTAGACAAAATTAGAATTATCATTTACGGTGCTGGTGAAGCGGGTTTGGCCACTAAACGTACTTTTGACCATGATAATAAGGTCAATAAGAACATCATTGCTTTTGTGGATGATGATTTTAGGAAAGTTGGCAAAACTATAGATGGTATAAGGATATTAAATGCAGCACATCTGGAAGATTTGATTGTCAAACATGAAGTAGATGAAGTGATTTTTGCCAGTTATACAATTCCAGCTGAGCGTAAAGAACAGGTGGTCGATACCTGTTTGGAAAATAATGTAAAGATTTTGAATATCCCTCCTCCAGAAGTTTGGGCCAGGGGTGATGTGAGTACAGCTCAAATTCAAAATATCAATATAGAAGACCTTCTAAATAGGAAAACCATACAAATTGATACTGATGGGATTCAAAAGGAATTAAAAGGCAAACGAATCTTGATTACGGGTGCAGCAGGTTCCATTGGAAGTGAAATTGTTCGCCAGTTGATGAAGTTTGAAACTGGTTTGATCATCATGTGCGATCAGAGTGAAACTGCATTGCACGACTTGTATCTTGAACTGGAGGAAAAACACAAGAACTCCAATTTCCATGCTTTCATAGGTGATGTAAAAGATAAACAGCGTATGGATTTCATGTTTAACTTTTTTAAGCCGCAATACGTCTATCATGCTGCAGCCTATAAACATGTTCCCATGATGGAGGATAATCCGGCAGAAGCGATTAAAACGAATGTTCTGGGAACAAAAACGATAGCTGATCTCTCTGTAAAGTATGGTATACAGAAATTCGTAATGATTTCTACAGATAAAGCGGTTAACCCAACCAATGTGATGGGAGCATCAAAACGAATTGCAGAGATTTATGTACAGTCACTGAACAATTCTCTGAACAGTTCAGATGTGATCTTCCAAAATGGCTTGAGTTATATCAATGACCTGCATGTTAAGCCAATTACGAAATTCATCACTACCCGTTTTGGAAATGTGCTTGGATCAAATGGTTCTGTCATTCCAAGATTTAAACAACAAATCGAAAAGGGGGGGCCGGTTACCGTAACCCATCCGGAGATCACCCGGTATTTTAT
This sequence comes from Pedobacter nutrimenti, assembly GCF_032678445.1. Classification (GTDB taxonomy): domain Bacteria; phylum Bacteroidota; class Bacteroidia; order Sphingobacteriales; family Sphingobacteriaceae; genus Pedobacter; species Pedobacter nutrimenti_A. The sequence continues at coordinate 1,342 of NZ_JAVTSQ010000033.1, read as the reverse complement.
GACCATTCCTGAGGCTTGCCGTCTGGTTTTAGAGGCGGGTTGCATGGGAAAAGGAGGAGAGATCTTTGTTTTTGACATGGGCAAATCCGTTAAGATCGTAGAACTGGCGAAAAAAATGATCCGTCTTGCGGGATTGGTGCCGAACGAGGATATTAAAATTGCCTATTCTGGTTTAAGACCTGGAGAAAAGTTATTCGAAGAGTTGTTGAACGACAATGAGAATACTATGCCTACGCATCATGAAAAAATCATGATCGGTCGGGTTAGGGAATATGTTTTCAATGAAATTGAAAGCCAGATCTATACTCTGCTTGCACATGCGGGAACGAATGACAACCGGAATGTAGTTTTGCAAATGAAAACTATCGTTCCTGAGTTTAAAAGCAAGAACTCTAAGTTTGAGGAACTTGATGGAGTAAATGAACAATTGTCGTCTAAACAATCTTAATATATAATCTAAAATTTACAATTTTGAAGGGAATAATCCTAGCTGGCGGAAGTGGTACAAGGCTTCACCCCCTAACTTTGGTGATGAGCAAGCAAATGATGCCTGTTTATGATAAACCAATGATTTATTATCCTTTGTCAACATTAATGCTGGCAGGGATTAATGAAATTCTCATTATTTCTACACCCCATGATCTACCTAATTTTGAAAAATTACTTGGTGACGGGAGTACTTTAGGCTGTAAGTTTTCTTATGCAGTTCAGGAAGTTCCAAATGGATTGGCTCAGGCATTCGTTATTGGTGCCGATTTTATAGGGAAAGATAAAGTTGCCCTGGTACTTGGGGATAATATTTTTTATGGTGATGGAATGGCCAGGTTACTTCAAAGTAGCTCTAATCCTAATGGAGGAGTGGTGTTTGCTTATAAAGTGGCTGATCCAGAACGTTATGGTGTGGTGGAATTTGATGAGGAGAACAATGCGGTTTCCATTGAAGAGAAACCTGTTGCCCCTAAATCTGACTATGCTGTGCCGGGGTTGTATTTCTACGATAATAGCGTAGTTGAAATTGCTAGAAACATTAAACCGTCACCTCGTGGGGAGTACGAGATTACAGATGTTAATAAGGTTTACCTGGAACAAGGTAAATTGAAAGTAGGTGTACTGAGCAGGGGAACCGCATGGCTGGATACAGGAACCTTTGCTTCATTAATGCAAGCTGGTCAGTTTGTACAAGTGATAGAAGAGCGTCAAGGCTTGAAAATTGGTTGTATTGAAGAAGTGGCTTACCGAATGGAATTTATAGATAAGGATCAGTTGAAAGGTATTGCACAGCCGTTAGTTAAAAGTGGTTACGGTGCCTATTTGTTAAAACTTTTAAAATAGCATGAATTCT
>NZ_JAVTSQ010000032.1:0-4344 GCF_032678445.1 Pedobacter nutrimenti | reverse complement strand
AATTGACGCGATGAATGACTAATCGTACACTATTTTTGCTGAGTCATATCTACTGTCGTAATTGAACACATCATAGATTAGGCGAGCAAGTATGATTTTAATTTCCAAAGCATCTTTAAACCGATCAAAAAAATAATGATACACCCACTGCCCTTCTATTAGTTTGAATCCCAGAGATTTAAATTGTCTCCCATCCTCAAATATATCCAGATAATAATTATCAGGACTTGCATCATACAGTATTTTAATTTCAATAATGTGATCCCCTAATGTGAATCTGGCAAATATATCAGGAGACTTAAAATACAGTTTAAAGCCTTCAATTACTCCTTTTTCCAGATCGAATAATGCGTCATCGATTTCTTGGCTATCATAAAGCGGGCTGAAGGTAGACCGCTGTAGTTCCTGGATTTTGCTTTCGCTTTTATCTATCTCTTTCTCAATAAAACCACCATAATCTATATGGCCTGTTTTGGCCATTAAATTTCTTAGATTGCTGGTTCTTCTTTCTTCTTCCATAATATCTCTATAAAATGGATTATGTAAACCTTTAAGCACATCAAGTCGTCTATTGATCCTTCTTAAGGCTTTGTTATGATAATGAGCATAAATATAATCTCCTTCCCCGACATACTCGGAAATCTGCTTTTCAAGTTCCACTTTCTCTATTTCATAGGCCTCAATTAGTTCTTCAAGATCTGATTTCATATAAAATCTGTATAAAGTAAATATAGCTTATAAACCAATGTAATAACGATCAGCATAATTAATTTTTGTTAAATTAGATGTGGCTATCACTGGAGGTAGTTGAGCAGTTTAAAATGAAATACTTTAAACCATAGTAAAGACCAAATGCCTATCATTACGAGATGCACTGAAAAAAGACTAAATCTCCTCATTCCTCCACCTAAGTGGTCTTAAAGAGAGAAATGGTTAAATATCTGCGCCAATAAACGCGCCTAATGAGGATTAAAATCAGGTAAAACACTTAGATATTGAGCTGAATTTCTTATATTGATTAGAGATAATTAACAAATTAAAACCGGCTTAATTATTACTTTACTACCCAATAGACTGATAACGAAATAGATACAAACAAAAAAAGAGAACAATCATGCTCTCTTTTTTCCAGTGGTCTCGACGGGAATCGAACCCATATCTAAAGTTTAGGAAACTTCTATTCTATCCGTTGAACTACGAAACCATTTAGTAACGGGCGCAAATATAGCAATAAAACTTTTTGTTTAACAACAATTTTAGTTTACCTGATTACACTGCCATTACTGTGATTTTGCGTTGGCGCAACAAAAGTCAATGTTCCATCTGAATTCTCAGACATCAGGATCATACCCTGCGATAAAATCCCCTTAATTTCTCTTGGCGCAAGATTAACCAATACACTCACCTGCTGTCCGATAATCTCTTCCGGCTTAAAATACTCCGCAATACCAGATACAACCGTCCGCTGATCCAGTCCTGTATCCAGGGTCAGTTTCAACAGTTTTTTCGTTTTCTCTACTTTCTCAGCAGCCACAATCGTAGCCACCCTGATGTCCATCGCAGAAAAATCCTCAAACTGAATATTTTCCTTTGCCGGAGCAACCACAGTGTTTGCCAAAGAGTTTTCAGCTTTACTTCTGTTCAGTTTATCAATCTGTGCCTGCACCGTCTCGTCTTCGATCTTCTCAAACAACAGTTGAGGTTCTCCCAACTGATGACCCCTGTGCAGTAAATGCATTTTTCCAGCATCTTCCCATAAGTGACCACCATAGTTTAACATCTTCATCAACCGGTCTGCAGTAAAAGGCAGGAAAGGCTCTATTAATACCTCTATGCTCGCCACAATCTGCAAACTGATGTTCAGGATCGTACGTACACGGTCCTCATCTGTTTTGATCACCTTCCAAGGCTCTGTATCCGCTAAATACTTATTCCCTAAACGGGCTACATTCATCACTTCGCTCAGCGCCTCTCTAAACCTGTAGTTTTCTATAGAAGCACTGATCTTAGCCGGGTAAGCCGCCAGTTCATCAATCACTTCCTGATCCTCCGGTTTAACCTCCATTAACATCGGAACCTTGCCGTTAAAATACTTATGAGTCAATACCACAACCCGGTTCACAAAATTCCCAAGTATTGCTACCAGCTCATTGTTGTTCCGCGCCTGAAAATCTTTCCAGGTAAAGTCATTATCTTTCGTCTCCGGCGCTGTTGCTGTTAAAACATAACGAAGTACGTCCTGCTTGTCTTTAAACTCCTCCAGGTACTCATTTAGCCATACAGCCCAATTCTTGGAAGTAGAGATCTTCTGTCCTTCCAGATTTAAGAATTCATTAGCCGGTACATTGTCAGCCAGTGTATATCCTCCATGAGCCATTAACATCGCCGGGAAGATAATACAGTGAAACACGATATTGTCTTTTCCTATAAAGTGAACCAGTTTTGTCTCTTCATCCTTCCAGTAATCTTCCCAATCCCCTTTCTGAAGCGTATTCTGATTGATATAATATTCCTCTGCTTTAGGGTTCCACACATCTAAACGAGCATATTCAAACAACTCTTTCGTTGCTGAAATATAACCGATAGGTGCATCAAACCATACATATAATACTTTGCCTTCTGCGTCCTTCACCGGAACTTTTACACCCCAGTCCAGATCACGTGTCATGGCCCTTGGCTGTAAGCCAGCATTAAGCCAGCTCTGGCATTGTCCATATACATTTGGACGCCATTCTTTATGCCCTTCAATATACGTTCTTAACTGCTCCTCATATTTATCCAGCGGAAGAAACCAGTTCTTTGTCTCCTTACGAACTGGCGGCTCTCCAGACAAGGTAGACTTAGGATTGATCAGGTCAGTCGCGTTTAAAGTACTGCCGCAATTTTCACACTGATCTCCGTAAGCATTCTCATTTCCGCATTTTGGGCAGGTTCCTGTGATATAACGATCGGCAAGGAAAGTCTGTGCCTTTTCATCATAATACTGTTCCGTAATTTCTTCTGTAAAAACACCTTTATTATAAAGGTTCTCAAAAAAATCAGAAGCGGTCTGGTGGTGCATCAAAGAAGAAGTACGGTGATAGATATCAAAAGAAACACCAAATTCTTTAAAAGAATCGCCAATGATCTTATGATACTTGTCTACAATAACCTGAGGGGTAACACCTTCCTTTTTCGCCTTCAGCGTGATCGGCACCCCGTTCTCATCCGAACCGCAAATAAAGCGAACATCTCTCTTATTGGAGCGCAAATAACGCACATAAGTATCTGCAGGCAGGTAAACACCAGCCAAATGGCCTATATGCACAGGTCCGTTCGTATAGGGTAATGCCGCCGTAACGGTATATCTCTTAATTTTACTGTTATCCAAAACTATTTTTATTATTTTGGCAAAGATAAGAGTTTTACAGATGATTAAACAGCCGCCGTACCTAAAAAAGGGAGACAAAATTGCAATCGTTTCACCCGCCAAATTTTTGCCCAAAGACATTGATTTTGCGATCAGCCTATTTAAGCAATGGGGCCTTGAAGTTGTACTGGGAGAAAGTGTCTACGAGGCAGATCACCAATTTGCAGGCAGCGACGAATTAAGAACAAAAGATCTGCAAAGATTTCTTGACGACAGCAGCGTAAAAGCCGTTATCGCTTCAAGAGGTGGATATGGTGTGATTCGAATCATTGACAACCTAGACTTTAGTCTTTTTCTGGAAAACCCCAAATGGCTGGTTGGCTTTAGCGACATTACGGTATTGCTATCCCACTTATTCGGAAAATTAAATACACAGAGCATACACGCTCAAATGCCCTATACTTTCGATGACGCCACACCGGCATCCCTGGAATCATTAAGAAAAGCCCTCTTTGGTGAGTCGCTTACCTACCACAGCAAGAATCATCCGCTTAACCGCCCTGGAACAGTAGAAGGTCTCCTCATCGGAGGCAACCTGACCTTATTGGTTATGGTACAAGGCTCTTTATCAGAAATGGACTACACGGATAAAATTCTGTTCATAGAAGACGTAGGAGAGCGCGAAGCTTCCATAGACCGGATGATGCGCATGCTGAAGAGAAGTGGCAAATTAAGCCAGCTAAAGGGCCTTATCGTCGGTGCATTTAATGAGATGGATGAAGAGAAGGTTCCATTTGGTCAAAGTCCTGAAGAAATTATCCTGAAAGTGGTAGAAGAATATGACTATCCCGTATGCTTTGAGTTTCCAGTAGGACATATCGCAGACAACCAGGCGATCATCCTGGGTACCACCGGCCAGCTCCATATAGACGGGGAACAGGTTACCCTGGTTCAACCCAATTAAAAAAGCTTATAAACAAGAAAAGCCTGCAGTA
>NZ_JAVTSQ010000031.1:0-4715 GCF_032678445.1 Pedobacter nutrimenti | reverse complement strand
CCAATTACTTTTCGACTTAAAATAAACACTGCTGCCTTTCTTGGCCTGGTTAGCCCTGGCTTTGGTGTTGTCGGTTAATACCTGCGGGTGCCAGTGGTTCTGGTATCCGCTTGTTTCTTCCTGAATATTCGCCGCGTCCGGAAGCGAGGATAGAATATACAATTCATCAATTATTCATTTTAAAAAAACAAATTATGAAAAAAACGTTAAAAGCGGCTTTAATGGTCGTGCTGTGTGCTGGCGGATTGACCGCGGCTTTTGCTTTTACTAAAGCAGTGTCTGGTAAAAAGGCGGGTTTAATTGCTTACTCGTACAATTTGGGTACGTCTACTGGTGCGAGGAATGCGTCGAACTGGACGCTTGCTACGGGGTCTACGCCGAGTTGTGGGGCTGCGGGAAGTGTGCCTTGTAAGGTGGTGTTTGATTCGTCGGTGTATCCTACGTTGCAGGATTACATCAATGACCAGGGTTTTACGAGTGATGCTGAGGTGATTTCGGGGCCTGGGGTAGTGAGTAAGCAATAGTCTTTTTTGAAAAATATGTTTTCTGATCGCGCTGAACCTTTTAGGTTCTGAGGCTTGATCATGAAAACATATTTTTCTTGGGTGCAGACCTGGATGGAGGATAACTGTATGCATTCTGATATACTCCCTGTTCTGCAGGAAATTTTACTGACTTTGGTGGAAATTAAAGTCGCTATCCATAAATATGACCCCCCAAGTGGGCAACAAGAGGAATGGCTTACTGCCCAGCAGGCCATGGAATTTTTATATATAGAGAAGAGGACGTTTTACCGAAGAAGGAACGAGGAACAGGGGAAGTGGGTAACGAAAAAGGTAGGAAAGAGATTGCTTTATTTGAAGTCTTCTTTGTATTGATGATCCAGAATTTTTTTTTACCATAAAACATTCTAATTAATTATAATTACCTTTGTAGTGGCTAGAAAGTTTTGAGTCTCTGTATCTCATCCCATGATGGGTGTTGCCAGTATTGGCACGAGGGCTTTAGGATTTTTTAGCTTTTTTGTTTTATAATGGTGCACCATATAAATTAATGAGTTCTCCATATTTGTCTTTTAAAGCTTCAAAATAACGACTTTCTCCTTTCAATAATTTGCGCTGTACGGCCCACATCATATAGTCAATAATACTGAGCTCGGGCATTTCTTTGCTGGGAACGAGTTCCAATTGGTATGTTCCATGACTATTGTATTTTATCCTTCCGACCTCTAATGCTTTATTCACCGCCGTTTCAAAGCGATGAAGTGTATTATTCCCGCGTTGAGACAGGTACAAGCAATGATGATGATCTGAGCTGTTAAGTTTTCCATTCAATAAATGATGAAGTACATCGAAATAGAATTCTGTTGGATTGTTATTATGTTTTCGATTAAATATAGGCAGTTCCTTCTTCGCGATAACGATATGGGTTTTAAATCCGGGCAAGCCACGTAACAACTCAAAGAATTTTGCTCTAATTTCTGGATGGTCGCCACGTGCATGTACATACCAATCCTTAACTGTAATAGACGGTATAGAATTGTATAGAATATCAGTCTTTATATTCTCCATAAAATCGACAACAGTTTTTCTTAATGCTTTTCTATTATCAGTCTCTATCATACCAATGATCAAATATGGTTGAAAACCTTCTGTGCCTACTAATAATTTTTTACGGTGCCCATAAAAATGGGGATCACCGCTTTCATCTATGAAATAATATTTTTGAGTTTTTATGCTGTCTTGATTTATCATCATTGAAAGATCAGTAGCAAATATATCTATTTGGCGTTTATTTTTCTTTAAATAATTTAATATAATTTTTTGATTAAATAATAGTTTTATTTAGAAAATAATAAAATACTTTATTGGCTTGTCTTTCCATTAACCTGTTTTCTATTGAAAGAAGATAAAATGGGTAGCTATGTGTGTCAAACAGTGACAAAAGAGTGTCAATCAATGTCAAACAGTGACAAAGTGATTTAGGGTATAGGTAGTTAAATATCAGGTTGTTATGTTTGTTTCTGTAATTGGAAAAGCGGTGTCGGTGCACAGGTACTGCGAGTCTTACAGGCTAGGTGATTACATAATTCACAAAAATGTTTAACTATAAAATCTCAAAAAAATGGGAACGTATAAAAAAGGAATTCTTGGCTTTTTTCCGGCCTACAACAGCTGGCTACCAGCTAGGTATTGGATAGGGGTTAGATTCGTATTGTATTCGATGAAATGGCTATTTATCCTTAAGGAAATGCCTATAAGGGCATATTGCCGCAGTAACCTGGCTATAGAAACGCTATAAAGGCCGTTTTAAAACTAAATCTTTTACTGATAAATAAAAATATCATGGCAAAAATATCTAAAGGAATTTTGGGTGCTTTTTCTGGAAAAGTTGGGCCGGTGGTTGGCTCCAGCTGGAGAAGTATTGCTTATATGAAGGCTTCGCCCAAAAAGGCAAATAAAAAATCGAAACGATCGGCAGCACAAATTGCCAATCAACAGAAATTCCGTTTTGTAAGCGAATGGTTGGTGCCCTTTCATCCTTATGTTTCTATCGGATTTTTAAATCTGTCTAATGTGAAATCGGAGATCAATCTGGCTTTTTCTGCAAATTTTCATCGGGCTGTTGTTGGGGAGTATCCTGATTTCAGCATTGACTATAGCAAAGTGGTGGTAAGCAAAGGGGAGTTGGGTGGATTGACTGATCCGTCTGTTGTGCTCACTGATTCAAACCTGCTTTATGTAAGTTGGTCTGACAATCCTAGTCAGCGGGTATCTTATGATGATCAGCTGATGCTGGTTGTATATTGCCCGGAACTGGGTATTGCGGATGGCTTTGTTGGGGGTACAAAACGTGCTGACAAAGAGTGCAGGTTTAAATTCAATCAGAAAATGATTGGTAAAGCGCTGGAGGTGTATGTGAGTGTAACCAGTTTTAACCGTAAGAGAATAGCCAATAGTATTTATTTAGGGAGGATAGCGCCATGAATACAGAAATGAATACATTAAGGACCTTGATCATGCAACATCTGGATCCGGCTTATTTCGATTTAGATGAGCAGCAAGTGCTGTATTGGATAGCGGAGCTGCCTGTCATTAAGGAACAGATTATTAAGTCTATGCAGGAGGAGATGTTGGGTGCTACTCCAAATAGTTTGGTGGAAAGACATCTGAAGCAAATCCAATATGATTGCGGCTATTTAACGGAAGCTTTGTTTAAATATCAGAAGGTGCCGGTTGCGTGTATGGAATTATACGCCGCTGCCGGGGATTGCCTGGAGCAACTATTGGAGCACATTGATGCCCGGTATGCGGGTTTCTTTAACTGGGAAAAAGAGGCTGTGGCCTCTTTGCCTAAACTGGAAAGCAATCCCAGAATCCGGGTGTTGTTTTCAGTGGATGCTTTGGCTTATTTTTTTAAGCTAATGAATAAGGCTGGTGGCTTAGATGCGGGGCCTGTTACGCAATTGATTTTGGCGATTTCGAAAAACTTCATCACTCCGGGAATAGGAGATGGGTATATCTCACCTAATAGTTTAACCACGAAGTATAAGCAGGTGGTGCAGAGCACGGCGATGCGGGTTAGGGTGTTATTGGTTAGGATGTTGAAATTGCTGGACGAGGAGTTTAATTAGGGGTTGGGGGGGAAATATGATTTCTGATCGCGCTGAACCTTCCAGGTTCTGAGGCTTGATCATGAAATCATATTTTCTTGGGTGGTGATCCAGACTGGGTTCAGTTGGGGTTGTAATTCTCCTCTCTGCCCTGTGGGCCTCTCTCCGTCTTTGGGGGAGAACCGAGCCCTTCAGCGAGCTCAGCAAAGCTAAATGCCGCAGACAGAGAGGGATTCAAATAAAACCCATCGGGTATCCGATACCAGGAAGTTCTTTGAAATATTGTATGTGAGTAATAGATGGATAAAATAATTTTACTATTTATTTCATTTTTTAATTATTGATTAGTTATATTTACAATATTAATTTTGATATATGAGTGTAAGGTTATTTGAAAATAAACAAGTGCGTTCTGTTTGGAATGAGGAAGAGCAAAAATGGTATTTTAGTATTGTAGATGTGGTTGGGGTGCTAACTGAAAGCCCAAATGCCAGAAACTACTGGAAAGTTTTAAAGCATAGATTGATCAAAGAAGGCAATGAGTCGGTTACAAACTGTAACCAACTGAAAATGCAATCTAGTGATGGAAAATTTTATCTCACGGATGTTGCTGATACCGAACAGCTGCTTCGGTTAATTCAATCTATTCCATCACCTAAAGCCGAACCCTTTAAAATGTGGCTTGCTAAGGTAGGATATGAACGGATGCAGGAAATATCTGATCCGGAGCAAAGTTTAGATCGTGCAAGGGAAAACTGGCAAAAGGCCGGCAGAAGTGAGAAATGGATTCAGCAGAGAATGTCTGGTCAGGAAACCAGGAATAAATTGACTGATTATTGGGGAACACATGGTGTAAAAAAGGAAGATGAGTTTGCTTTTTTGACTAATATCATACATCAGGAATGGACGGGAATGTCTGTGAAAATGCACAAAGAAGTTAAAGGCTTGGATGGGCAGAACTTGCGTGATCATATGTCTGAAGCTGAATTGTTATTTACAGCATTAGCCGAACTCTCCACTCGTCAGATTGCGGAGAGTGATGAAGCTGAGGGTTTAAGAGAGAATGCTATTGCCAGTAAAAAAGGTGGCAAGATTGCCAAAG
>NZ_JAVTSQ010000030.1:0-5159 GCF_032678445.1 Pedobacter nutrimenti | reverse complement strand
AAGAGCGAAAGGATTGTTGGATTGCAGGAGTTGTTCTTCTGTGTGCTGGAAAATCTGGTAGTATTTGTATTCAAAGGAGAGCTTTGTTCCCAGCATATTGTATTGGTATTTGTCTGGACGTTTCTGGCCGGGTACGCCTGTAAATATGGTGTGAGAAACAATGGGGTGGTCGTAGCGGTCAGTCAGCCTATACCAATATTTGAATACCCTCGATGGAAATGTAAGGTTGGTTACGGTCTGGATTTCCAGGTGTAGCATGAAGAGTTCCTGTTTTCCGGTACGGAGGTATATTTTGGCCAGCATGTCTGCGTTTCTGGTTCCGCCTTTTTTATTTCGGTCTGGAGAGATTTCCAGCAGCTCTTTGTCCATGAAGCTGATGGGCTTTTCCAGATCAAAGATCTGATCTGCGTCTTTGTACAGAAAGCGCAGCATATCGCAAAAATAATCTTCGAATGCACTTTTGAAAAAGATGTCATTCTTTTTCTGGATTGGTTTTTTATCTTTTTTCTGCGCTGGCCTGTTGGTCCGTTTTTCTACTGCTCTCATTTATGCTAATGTAGATGTGATATTTCTAAATAAAAAATAATCACAAAAAAATTAGAAAAAATATTTATTTAGGGGAATTATATGCGTGGGTTTAGTCAGGCCAGGGAGACGAAGGGAAATGGTTAAAGTAGCTCCGCGAACATTGTGTTCTTCTTATTTTATATTAGATTAGGGGGGCTTAAAAATTGAATATTATTTAATAATAAGTTTGCTGTGAAAAAAATAATTTATATCGTTTTATTCTTAGTGTTGTTTTTTGGATTAATAAAGGTATTTCTGTCAGGTTTAAACGATTCACCATGTATTTTAACGGATAATTTCAATAAATTGGATATAAATGGAATCGTTATTAAAAAGTATATAGATAGCGACCAGCATTCTTATCCTATACTTAAGATAAGGAGTAATAATGGATTGGATACTGTCTTGACAATAAATTTGGTTCTGGAAAAGAGTGGTTTATTTGAGAGAATTAATCCTTTAGATACCCTTTATAAACATAAAGATTCAAATGAAATTTATATACAACAAGATAATAGACTAAGATTAATTGGAAAGGCTGATTTTGGATGTGTGGAGAAATCTGAATTAAAGAAGTAGCAAGTTTGTTGAATATGGAAATTAATCAAAAGGAAATAGAAAAAGTATCCTCACTAGGGGCCTTTGAAAGATATCAATATCTTTTGAAGCGAATAGCTGATAACGAAATGATATACACCTTGGAGAATGAAGAAGGTGATTGGGCATCTTCAGAAATAAAAGAATATATCCTTTACCCAATTTGGTCTGCAAAAGAATTTGCATTAAAGTGCGCTGTTGATGAATGGTCTGGTTTTAAAATTATTGAAACCTCAATTGGTGTTTTTTTAGAAACCGTTCTGCCAGAAATTGATAAAGATGGATTCTTGTTAAATGCTTTTCCTGTTGGCGTAACAACAGGTTTTGTAGTTACGACTTCTGAATTTATGAGAGACATAGCCGAAGAGTTAGGGAATTACTAAAATTATTTGCGTTTAAAAGTATTACAGTAGGAGTGGAGCAATGAGGATAATTCACTTGCTTGATGCTCGCCATTTCTGTTGTAGCTATTGCATCAATTCAGTATGTAGCTATCCTATAATGCAGGTTTTAATATCATATTTTGTGGTTTTGCGAAGAAAATTGGAGTGTTTATCGCGCGTTCTTCCATGAATTGGAAGAACTGGGGTGGGTATTAGTGCGCTTCGATTTCTTGAATCGAAAGTTTGGTGGTTTTGGCTATAAATTCGTTAGCTTCATCTATATTTATAACCACGACCTAACATCTATGGAAAAGGTTAAAATCCGATTTTGATGTTTATGATTTGTATGGAGGACAAAACGACTTTTAATATAAATACATTTAAAACGAACTTACTTTCTGGATGATTTGCGAAGTTCTAAATATAAAAATCAATGATGCTCAAGTTTTTTTCTGAAAGATATTATTATATTCTTAATATTGCTTTAGTTCTATTTGCACTTAATCTTGCTAAAGAAAAGGTAATCAGTGTTTTGTCTGGTCAAAACAGCCATTATGAAACTCTAATTCGTAGTTTATTTATTTACTCATTTTTTTGCAGTTGCATTTTAGTTTTTATCCTTTCAATTGTAATGCTTTTTGTGAAAGAAGGACACGGTATTAATAGATTTGTATTGATTACTGCTCCATTATTAATAGCGATATTTTTTTTTGCACTTTTAACTGTTTTTGGAATTGCAAATGTATTTCCTGTTCATTTGTAACCCTTGAGTTCTCGTCAGGAGACCGGTTCGAAATCCGGGAGGGTTACAACTGAGCTCCAAATTATCAACTATGCATTTAAACTTAAAAGGTAAAGCTTGGCTTGAGGATAACGATTCTGATGCTTACGTTGAGTTTGATATGGAGTGTGCTGGTGGAGGATTATTTGTTAGCGGTCAGGTAGGGGTTCTTATGAAGATCATTTTGTCAGGTTCAAGTTTAGAACAGATCAGACCTGTATACCACAGTCTTTGACGGATTTTAAGATGTTGCTTAATACTGGTTATTGATACCAATGTAGAGATTGGGAATTCTAATAAAAAATTATTGCTGATTTTGAAACGGAACGGCTAACAAAGATAAATTCTATCCAAAAAAGCATAGGGAAATAGGGATAAATTCTGGAGAATACCTGTGTCTGGGATAATGTTTTTTGAAAGAAGCACTCCTGAAGAGGAATCTATTGTCGGTTACGCCGCTTAAAAGGTGAGCAGGATTATATCGAATACCTAATTGTGAGATTTCGCACCTGAACCGGAACCCAAGAAAGGCAAAAAAAGGCTTACAGCTACGGTGGTGGACTAATTAGGTATTCATAGAAATGTAGCGAGGTTAATGGCGGCAGGAATGAAATTAGCTGTGCTCATATAATGCTTATTAGCTTATAACGAGCTGATCAAAGTTTTGGAATCGATGGTGTTTGTCAAACAGCAATTATCATCATAATCCTTAGTAGGGTTCAGGCCAAAAGCAATCAAGAGTTCTTCTCGGACTGCTTTATTAGCCGGATTACGCAGGTCAAAATGAGTGAGGTAATTAGGATTTTTACTGTAGTCAAACTTTCCTTTATGGGCAATGGCGTTTTTAATATCGAATAGACCAGAATATTTAGGGTAAAAACCAATGCCATAAAAACCATAAGGGTTGGAAATTTTTCTTGAGTAACTATTCTCTGCTACGAATGGATTTTCTGCAACGAAATACTTGTTAAATGTAGTGGTAGAAAGTTCCTGATGAATAAGCCCCCATTGCAAAAATGATGTATGTTTTTGCATATTAATATGTCGGCCATATGATATTGGAAAATCCAATTCTTCGGGCTTTAATTCCTTGTGTCCGATCACTTCAAATTGCCCGTAAAGCAGCAAGTTATCCATCATATAATCGGATGGTAAAGAACCTGCGTGCTGTAAAATTGTTAGATCGATATTTTTAGTTTCAGACAAATAAGCATATACCTTGACCAGTACTGGTTTGGTCATTATCAGATTCAAGCCGTGGTCACCAGATAGGGCGCTCTTTTTTTTAATCTGGTCTATATTGGCCAGTACCCGTCCAAAGCCATATTGGGTTCTACTAACTTTAAAGGCAAAGAAATCACCAGACTTAAACTTAGAGAGTTTACGCCGGGCTTCCTTAAATTGATTAATTTCGACTAAGTGCTGTGGTGGAGCGCTATTGATAAAGTCTGTTACAATACTGCTTATTTCTAATGTTACAGCATCTTTTACAAATTCCTTTTCCCAGCGAGTATCGTAAAAAGTGGTTTGGGTATTGTAATTGCCAATAAAAACACGTCCAAGATAATCTATGTCACAATATACACCAGTCGGTTGACGCGACTCCAATACTGAAGGGGAGAATTTCTTTTCTTTCCCTTTACCCGTTTTAGGTAGTAATATTGTTCTACCACGAGTTAACTCATTGTACTGCTTTTCCTGATATTGCTCTTTAGTAGAGAGGATATGCCTTTTAATCACTTCTCCTTCAAAATAAAGAGTGCTCTCCGGGCGATAGGTATCTCCCTTAAAAATCGTTTTTTCCCAATGTGGCTCTATCGGGTCTAAGCCAAAATATAGGCGTTGTTCATTGGTTAATTCAAATTTCATTAGTGCTATTTAACGCAGTTTAAATGCTAAATAATTATCAATTATAATAGATGGTACTTTTCTATATATGAGCTTTGACCACTTACGCTACATAGGATCTTCATATAATACAAATGTAGATCCTTGTTCTATAGCATTATCGTAATAGTCTTTTTTGTCCCCATGTTCTATTCTATCGGGACTAACCTTTCCCACTCTGGAAAATTCGATATTGCTAAATCCAAGTTCTGCAATAATATCTTCTGCTTGTAGTGGGGCATATTCAGAATTTTTATCTTGTTTCAAATAAAATAAAAAGGCATGCTTTTCTCCGACTGGATACTTGTGCTTTGATTTTTCTGTTATGCATGCAGATCCTAAGTATATGTGTATTTCAAAACTCATTTATAAATATATAATATTTAGTCTAACTGACAAACTTAGCGACTAAAACAACA
The DNA here is from genome assembly GCF_032678445.1 of Pedobacter nutrimenti. Lineage (GTDB taxonomy): Bacteria > Bacteroidota > Bacteroidia > Sphingobacteriales > Sphingobacteriaceae > Pedobacter > Pedobacter nutrimenti_A. Next base: position 525 of record NZ_JAVTSQ010000030.1, on the reverse strand, counting down.
TAATAAAAAGGCCTCTGAGATCATCTCAGAGGCCTGTGTGGAGCCGAAGGGGTTCGAACCCTTATCTAGCTTTGATTTTTTAAGAGCTTTCTAATAATAATGAGTTATTTGGTTCTGCTAGATGGTTTTAACAGAAAAAGGGACCAAATCTTTCGACTGGCCCCTTTTCATTAAATTAACGCTCTCGATGTAAACGTATAAAATTTTTCTGATATTCTGTTAATCAATTTTTTGATCGATTGCTTTTTTCTATTTGGGTACGGATTTTCTTTACGAAGGAAAGAGATACTTCAGCAAAATCTGCTGCTTGCTGATCCGTAAAGGCTAGTTTTACGATTAATTTCTTTACGAGTATTTCCCGTTCTTCTAGCTTGGTGTTCCTTGCGCCAATTTTTATTCCCTTCTCTTTTCCCTCTTCAATATTGAGCATTTTCTCTGTTTCTATAATTCCCATAGTGATTTGTTCTCCTGTTAGGGTTCTTACTTGTTGTTCAAATTTAGTATTTAATTCTTCATCTTCAATGT
>NZ_JAVTSQ010000029.1:0-5608 GCF_032678445.1 Pedobacter nutrimenti | reverse complement strand
AGCAGCGGAAATAAAAAAGCAAAAAAAGATAAAATAAAATTTGCGAATAACATAAAGATTGCTACCTTTGCAGTCCCAAACAAAACGGGAGTTACCAAACGGAGTTTGATAACGAGTAAACAAGATTGAAACAATGAAGTTGAACAGTGAAAGAGAAGGAATATTCAAACAGACCTTTTCGGAAAACGAAGCAGCAGAATTGCAAAATATATAGATCACCGTGAGGCGAGATCGATAAGTTCATTAAAGAGATGTCATTTATAAAAGCGTAGCGAGGTAACATAGTACGATTCAAAGTACATGAAACCGGAGCTATGATTTCGAGTCAAATTCTGACAGACAATACAATTAGAATAAAGACTATTATTAACAAGTTAAGAATGGTCAGCGTTCAAACTACAACATTTTACAATGGAGAGTTTGATCCTGGCTCAGGATGAACGCTAGCGGCAGGCCTAATACATGCAAGTCGAACGAGATTAAGAGGCTTGCTTCTTATGAAAGTGGCGCACGGGTGCGTAACGCGTATGCAACCTACCTTAATCAGGGGGATAGCCCGAAGAAATTCGGATTAAGACCGCATAAAAACACAGGATAGCATTATCCAATGTTCAAATATTTATAGGATTAAGATGGGCATGCGTGTCATTAGCTAGTTGGCGGGGTAACGGCCCACCAAGGCGACGATGACTAGGGGATCTGAGAGGATGACCCCCCACACTGGTACTGAGACACGGACCAGACTCCTACGGGAGGCAGCAGTAAGGAATATTGGTCAATGGAGGGAACTCTGAACCAGCCATGCCGCGTGCAGGAAGACAGCCCTCTGGGTCGTAAACTGCTTTTATTCGGGAATAAACCTACTTACGTGTAAGTAGCTGAATGTACCGAAGGAATAAGGATCGGCTAACTCCGTGCCAGCAGCCGCGGTAATACGGAGGATCCAAGCGTTATCCGGATTTATTGGGTTTAAAGGGTGCGTAGGCGGCTTATTAAGTCAGGGGTGAAAGACGGTGGCTCAACCATCGCAGTGCCCTTGATACTGATGAGCTTGAATACACTAGAGGTAGGCGGAATGTGACAAGTAGCGGTGAAATGCATAGATATGTCACAGAACACCGATTGCGAAGGCAGCTTACTATGGTGTTATTGACGCTGAGGCACGAAAGCGTGGGGATCAAACAGGATTAGATACCCTGGTAGTCCACGCCCTAAACGATGAATACTCGCTGTTAGCGATATACAGTTAGCGGCTAAGCGAAAGCGTTAAGTATTCCACCTGGGGAGTACGCCCGCAAGGGTGAAACTCAAAGGAATTGACGGGGGCCCGCACAAGCGGAGGAGCATGTGGTTTAATTCGATGATACGCGAGGAACCTTACCCGGGCTTGAAAGTTAGTGAATGATCTAGAGATAGATCAGTGAGCAATCACACGAAACTAGGTGCTGCATGGCTGTCGTCAGCTCGTGCCGTGAGGTGTTGGGTTAAGTCCCGCAACGAGCGCAACCCCTATGTTTAGTTGCCAGCACGTCAAGGTGGGGACTCTAAACAGACTGCCTGTGCAAACAGAGAGGAAGGAGGGGACGACGTCAAGTCATCATGGCCCTTACGTCCGGGGCTACACACGTGCTACAATGGATGGTACAGAGGGCAGCAAGCTGGCAACAGCAAGCAAATCTCAAAAAGCCATTCACAGTTCGGATAGAGGTCTGCAACTCGACCTCTTGAAGTTGGATTCGCTAGTAATCGCGTATCAGCAATGACGCGGTGAATACGTTCCCGGGCCTTGTACACACCGCCCGTCAAGCCATGGAAGTTGGGGGTACCTAAAGTATGTAACCGCAAGGAGCGTCCTAGGGTAAAACCGATAACTGGGGCTAAGTCGTAACAAGGTAGCCGTACCGGAAGGTGCGGCTGGAATACCTCCTTTCTGGAGTAGATTTGACTACTCGCTACGCCAAATGATATAAATGACAAAAGAATCTCAAAAGAAAAAAAAGAAACAACCCATAGGATAACATCACAAGTGTGACCTACTGAAGATTGGACAAAAAGAGTAAACAGGCATTGTGAAATGAGAGATCAGTACTCAGTCCTGTAATACATTAAGTCCCGTAGCTCAGTTTGGTTAGAGCACTACACTGATAATGTAGGGGTCAGCAGTTCAAATCTGCTCGGGACTACAGAAATATTCTAAGGGGGATTAGCTCAGCTGGCTAGAGCGCCTGCCTTGCACGCAGGAGGTCAACGGTTCGACTCCGTTATTCTCCACCATCACCGGTACCTGTTACAAAAGGTACGTAAATAGGGCACCGTAAAGGGACCCCGGGATTGAACAGTTCTTTGACATATTGGAAGAAGTTAAAAAAGAAGAGCAAACAACAATAGAGACGTTGTTAGCTTGGAAGAGAGGGATGAGCAATCAGAGCGATCTAAAGAGATAACAACAAATCAAAAAAAGCATTTCCATAGGCGCAAAAGGCTATGGAGAGAAGAAAGTAAGAAAGAGCACACAGGGGATGCCTTGGCTCTCAGAGGCGATGAAGGACGTGATAAGCTGCGATAAGCTTCGGGTATTAGCAAATATGAATTGATCCGAAGATTTCCGAATGGGGAAACCTGGCTAGTTGAAGACTAGTCGTATATATACGCAAACCTGCCGAACTGAAACATCTAAGTAAGCAGAGGAAGAGAAAATAATAATGATTTCCTAAGTAGTGGCGAGCGAACGGGAAAGAGCCCAAACCATTAATGTTACGGCATTAGTGGGGTTGTAGGACTACGATATGATTATAATGCAATGAAGTGGAACAGGATGGGAAGCCTGGCAATATAGAGTGAGAGCCTCGTACACGTAAGTACCATTAGTCTAGTAGCATCCTGAGTACCGCGAGGTCGGAGACGCCTTGTGGGAATCTGCCGGCACCATCCGGTAAGGCTAAATACTCCTGAGAGACCGATAGTGAACCAGTACCGTGAGGGAAAGGTGAAAAGAACCCCGAACAGGGGAGTGAAATAGAACCTGAAACTGTGTGCTTACAAGCGGTCGGAGCGTCCAGGTGGCGTGACGGCGTGCCTTTTGCATAATGAGCCTACGAGTTACTCTTCTCTGGCAAGGTTAAGTGTTTAAGACACGGATCCGAAGCGAAAGCGAGTCTGAATAGGGCGTATAGTCAGGGGAGGTAGACGCGAAACCTTGTGATCTACCCATGGACAGGTTGAAGGTGCGGTAACACGTACTGGAGGACCGAACCGATAAACGTTGAAAAGTTTCCGGATGATCTGTGGGTAGGGGTGAAAGGCTAATCAAACTGGGAAATAGCTCGTACTCCCCGAAATGTTTTTAGGAACAGCGTTGAGGTAAAGTTATTTAGAGGTAGAGCTACTGATTGGGTGCGGGGGAGTCAAATCCTACCAAATCCAGACAAACTCCGAATGCTAAATAATATACTCAGCAGTGAGGCCCGGGGTGCTAAGGTCACGGGCCGAGAGGGAAAGAACCCAGACCATCAGCTAAGGTCCCCAAGTTACTACTAAGTTGAACTAACGAGGTGCGATTGCATAGACAGCTAGGATGTTGGCTTGGAAGCAGCCATTCATTTAAAGAGTGCGTAACAGCTCACTAGTCGAGCGATCGTGCATGGATAATAAACGGGCATTAAGTAGTACACCGAAGCTATGGGTAATATTAATATTACGGTAGGGGAGCATTCCAGCGGCAGCGAAGTTATGGCGTAAGCTGTGGTGGAGCTTCTGGAAAAGCAAATGTAGGCATAAGTAACGATAAGGCAGGCGAGAAACCTGCCCGCCGAAAGGATAAGGTTTCCTGATCAACGCTAATCGGATCAGGGTTAGTCGGGACCTAAGGAGAACCCGAAGGGGATATTCGATGGACAACGGTTTAATATTACCGTACTTTTTATAACTGCGATGTGGGGACGGAGTAGTGACACTGCCGCGATCTGACGGAATAGATCGTTAAAGGCTGTAGGTATAGGACTGGTAGGCAAATCCGCCGGTCTTGCTGAACGCCGATAGTACCGCAAGCCTTCGGGTAAGTGGATAGCGCAGGTAATCAGACTTCCAAGAAAAACCGCTAAGCTTCAGGTTATAAAAACCCGTACCGCAAACCGACACAGGTATCCGGGAAGAGAATTCTAAGGCGCTCGAGTGAATCATGGCTAAGGAACTCGGCAAAATGGCCCTGTAACTTCGGGAGAAGGGGCGCTGGTAGCAATATCAGCCGCAGTGAAAAGGCCCAGGCGACTGTTTAACAAAAACACATGGCTTTGCAAAATCGAAAGATGAAGTATAAGGCCTGACACCTGCCCGGTGCTGGAAGGTTAAGAGGGGATGTTAGGAGCAATTCGAAGCATTGAATCGAAGCCCCAGTAAACGGCGGCCGTAACTATAACGGTCCTAAGGTAGCGAAATTCCTTGTCGGGTAAGTTCCGACCTGCACGAATGGTGTAACGATCTGGGCGCTGTCTCAGCCATGAGCTCGGTGAAATTGTGGTCCCGGTGAAGACGCCGGGTACCCGCAACGGGACGGAAAGACCCCATGCACCTTCACTACAATTTAACATTGACATTGGATACAGGATGTGTAGGATAGGTGGGAGACTATGAAGCGGCGTCGCCAGGCGTCGTGGAGTCAACGTTGAAATACCACCCTTTCTGTATTCGGTGTCTAACTCCTCTAGTAGGAGGACATTGTTTGATGGGTAGTTTGACTGGGGTGGTCGCCTCCAAAAAGGTAACGGAGGCTTTCAAAGGTAAGCTCAATACGCTTGGTAACCGTATGAGGAGTGCAATAGCATAAGCTTGCTTGACTGTGAGGCATACAAGCCGAGCAGGGTCGAAAGACGGATATAGTGATCCGGTGGTTCTGCATGGAAGGGCCATCGCTCAAAGGATAAAAGGTACGCTGGGGATAACAGGCTGATCTCCCCCAAGAGCTCATATCGACGGGGAGGTTTGGCACCTCGATGTCGGCTCGTCACATCCTGGGGCTGGAGAAGGTCCCAAGGGTTCGGCTGTTCGCCGATTAAAGTGGCACGCGAGCTGGGTTCAGAACGTCGCGAGACAGTTCGGTCCCTATCTGTTGTGGGCGTAGGAATTTTGAGTGGGGCTGACCTTAGTACGAGAGGACCGGGTTGGACTAGCCTCTAGTGAATCTGTTGTTCCGCCAGGGGCATTGCAGAGTAGCTACGCTGGGAATAGATAAGCGCTGAAAGCATCTAAGTGCGAAACTAGCCACGAGATGAGAATTCCATATAGGACCGTAGCAGACTACTACGTTGATAGGTTACAGATGTAAAGGTTGTGAGATCAAAGTCGAGTAATACTAATCATCCGAAGCTTTCAAAAGCAACAACACTGTTGTTTGCTCTTCCAAACTAACTTCTTTCAATAATATGTCATTTATTAGTGAAATTATATCGAGAGATAGCTCACTAAATATTTAAAAATATTTAGGTGCCTATATCGGTGGTGTCCACCTCTTCCCATTCCGAACAGAGAAGTTAAGCCCACCAGAGCCGATGGTACTGCGGTAACACGTGGGAGAGTAGGTCGGTGCCAAATCTTAAAGAAAGCCTGTAGTTCA
>NZ_JAVTSQ010000028.1:0-10847 GCF_032678445.1 Pedobacter nutrimenti | reverse complement strand
AAATTATCAGGCCTATTACAATACACAATATGCAGGCAGGTAAGTCCTAAGCCTATTGAAAAAAAGCCTGACCGGAAATTTTTCCGGTCAGGCTTTTTTTATTCGTATCGAAGGGCTTCTACAGGATCGAGTTTTGAAGCCTTCTTAGCTGGATAATAACCGGATAAAATTCCAACAACGACGCATAAAGCAAAACCGCCCAGTATAAAATCCCATGGGATGATAAAGGCCCCGTGCATCATTAAGGAAATACTATTGCCGAGCAGGATACCAAGTAATATGCCCAGTGCGCCCCCCATCAGGCAGATCACTACGGCTTCAATAAGGAATTGCTTCCTGATCACCGAAGGATTTGCACCAATAGCTTTACGAACGCCAATTTCCCGGGTTCGTTCAGTTACTGAAACCAGCATGATGTTCATCAGGCCAATAGAGGCACCGATCAGGGTGATGACTCCAATGGCTATGCCGCCAATGGCGATATATTTCAAATTCTCAAAAAGAGTTTGAGCAATAGCATCGCTTTTGGTAATTTCAAAATTATTTGTTTGACCCACCTTCAGCTTTCGGATGTTCCTGAATTCGGAGGTGGCTTCGCCGATCACATTGTCCATCATTTCATTGCCTGGTACCATCACGGTAATGGTATAAGAAGGATCTGCAAATGAATTGATCAGTTTGGCTTTGAGTAAAGGTACATAAACTGCCCGGTCACCACTGAAGCCAATACTTGAGCCTTTAGAGGCCAGGATACCAACAATTCTCAGCCGGTTGTTTCCAACGCTGATGATTTTATCTATTGGAGTTTCCTTTTTAAAAAGCGTTTTGATAATCTCACTTCCCACGATACACACATCAGCCCCCAGTTGTGCCTCCGTTGCACTAAAGTTACGGCCTTCGGAAAGGTCCAGACCCTGGGCAATTAAACCATATTCATCCACGCCCTGTATGGCAATATTGGGATTGGTTTTCTCTCCTCCATATTTAACGGTTGATCCGCCGCTGGCACGAATGCTGATAGAGACTGTGGCTGGTGTTTGGAGGCGTTCTTTAAAAGCAACAGCGTCTTCAAACCGGATGGATTTAAAGGCTTTTGGCCGCTGTCCCGGACCGCCAACACGTATTCCGGTACCCCGGTTGCGGATGGTGAAGGCGTTAGCGCCCATACTGGAAAAGGCCTCTGTCATACTTTTCTTTACGGCGTCGAGGGTGGTTAAAATCCCAACCAATGCGGAAAGTCCAATGGCGATGATCAATGCGGTAAGCATGGTTCTTAACCGGTTGCTTTGAATAGATTGAAGGGCCAGTCGAACGTTTTCAGTATAGGTCATTTTCCAGATTTAAAATTCTTGAGGGGTAAAAATAAAAAGTCCCGCTGTTAAGACAACGGGACCTCCTGAAATGTTACAATGGTTGCGGTTTAAATCTGATTTAAACGGAGAAGCTTGTTCCGCACCCGCATGTGCTGTTCGCATTGGGGTTGCTGAAAGTAAAACCTCTTGAATTCAGTCCGTCCTGCCAGTCTACCTGCATACCCATCAGGTACATCTGGTGTGCTTTGTGCATAAATACCTTAATGCCGTCTATAATGAATTCCTGGTCGCCGTCTTTTTTCTGGTCAAAGCCTAAAATATAGCTCATTCCTGAACAGCCTCCGCCTTCAACGCCAACCCTTAAACCGAAGTCCTCGGAAATTTCCTGCTGGTCCTTTAATTTTAAAAGTTCTTTTACAGCACCTTCTGTAAAGGTTACCGGTGCAAATGCGGTGTCAACTGTCGTACTCATATGATTTGAAATTAAGAATAATAAAATAAAAAATATTTGTTTTTCCATACGGGCAGCAGTTGTTGGCTGCCGGCGAAAAAAAACGATTTGTGGGGTAAATATAAATAAAATGTACATTTTTGCCCTTGTAAAACACTAATTATTACGGTATTCAAACAATTTCAATGAACATACAAGATTTTGCAGCTGCCACCTTTGGTTTGAGTATAGCCGGTGTTGTAACCGTTTCTGCGGGTTATTATCTGCTAAAGCAGGATATCCATCAATACCTGAAACTGAAGTCGTCAGAAAGCGAAGGTACTGCCCGGAAAGAATTACTCACTCTACGTCTTCAGGCCCATGAACGGTTGATCCTTTTCGTAGACCGGATCAATCCGGCCAGCTTGTTTCTAAGACTGCATCAGCAAGGGATGCCTGCCGCCGTGCTTCATGCTTTGATCCTGGAGGAAGTACGTACTGAATATCAGCATAATGTGACCCAGCAATTGTATATCGGAACAGCAACCTGGCAGGCGGTCAGAAAATTAAAAGAAGATACTTTAATCATGATCAATCATGCCCGGCAAAATTTGCCAGACGAAGCCCTGGCTGCGGAATTGTGTAAAATAGTCCTGCAACATCTCGGGGGGATGGAACATAATCCTTATGACCTTAGCCAGGAACTGATCACCAAAGAAATACATCTATTATTTTAAATATGGACGACAAGAAATTTACGACGACCTCAGGTCTGGAAATTAAAGAACTGTATACTGTAGCCCGCCCCTCTGATGAGCGTCCGGGCATATTTCCTTTTACCAGGGGCATACAAAAAGACATGTACCGCGGGCGTTTATGGACCATGCGCCAGTATGCTGGGTTTTCTACGGCCGAAGAATCGAATAAAAGATACCATTATCTGCTCAATCAGGGTACTATGGGATTATCCGTAGCCTTTGATCTGCCTACCCAGATCGGATATGATTCTGATCATGAAATGGCAGAGGGTGAAGTTGGAAAAGTGGGGGTGGCGATTGATTCTCTAAAAGATATGGAAATCCTCTTTGATGGTATTGAGCTGAAAAAGATCACCACCTCGATGACCATTAATGCTACAGCCTCCATTTTACTGGCCATGTATATCGCCCTGGCAAAAAAACAAGGGGCAGATATCAAGCAGATTTCCGGGACGATCCAGAATGATATTCTTAAAGAATATGCTGCCCGGGGGACTTACATTTATCCGCCTAAGCCTTCTATGCGGATCATCACCGATATTTTTGAATACTGTAGCAAAGAGGTGCCCAAATGGAATACGATTTCTATATCCGGCTACCATATCCGAGAAGCAGGATCTACTGCGGTGCAGGAGCTGGCTTTTACACTGGCCAATGGTAAGGCTTATCTGAATGCGGCTTTAGAGAAAGGACTGGACATTAATGTATTTGCCAAGAGATTGTCTTTCTTCTTCAATTGCCATAATAATTTTTTCGAAGAGATTGCAAAATTCAGGGCTGCCCGCAGGATGTGGGCACACATCACAAAGGAACTTGGAGCAACTGATGAGAAGGCACAAATGCTTCGTTTTCATACACAAACCGGGGGATCTACGTTAACTGCACAACAGCCTCTGAATAATGTGATCCGGGTCTCTAATCAGGCGATGGCTGCTGTACTTGGAGGTACACAATCCCTCCATACCAATGGCTATGATGAAGCCTTGTCTTTGCCTACAGAAGCCGCGGCAAAAATTGCCTTACGTACCCAGCAGATCATCGCTTTTGAAAGCGGAGTAACAGATACCGTTGATCCTTTAGCCGGCTCTTATTTTGTGGAAAACCTCACCGACGAGATTGAAGCGGCTGCGCAGCTTTATATCGATAAAATTGACGCGATGGGTGGCTCGGTTCAGGCTATAGAGAATGGTTATATTCAGGATGAGATTGCAGGGGCCTCTTATCAGTATCAGGTGGAGGTTGAAGAGGGCAGCAGAGTGATTGTCGGAGTGAATAAATTTACCCAGCAACAAGAAGGAATTACCGATGTTATGAACATTGATGAATCTATCCGATTGATCCAGACAGAAAAGTTAAAAAAACTAAAACAGGAAAGAGACAATTTTGTTGTAGAAACAGCATTGAATAACTTGAAAAAAGCGGCAGAAGGAAGTGAAAATCTGATGCCATATATCCTGGATTCGGTAGAAGCCTATGCTACGCTTGGAGAAATCGCTGATACGCTACGTAGTGTTTTTGGAGAATATTAAAAAGGATGTTAATAAATAGTTATCCACATAAAAAATTCAGGTTAAGTGCAGTATGATACTGATGTTTAAGCTCTTACCAAATAAATGAAATTTAAGTTTTTTTTGTTGATAATTTTTTCAATATTCGATGTCTCGGAGCGGCCGATTCATAACGCCTTTCCCGTTACTGTAAACCAACAAATTATAGAAAACCTATGGAAATAACTTGTACGGAAGTATGGAAAAACTGTCTCCAAATTATTAAGGATAATATTCCAACCCAGAGTTTTAAAACTTGGTTTGAACCTATATCCGCTCTTAAACTGGAGGGTAAAGTTTTGACGATACAGGTGCCAAGTTTATTTTTCTATGAGTGGCTTGAAGAACATTATGTTGGACTATTACGAAAAACAGTGAAAAAACAACTAGGAGAAGAGGGTAGACTGGAGTATAATATTGTTGTGGATAAATCTTCCAACAGCGGATCTCCTTATACCACCAATATGCCATCCAATGGAAACGGAGCAGAAGCAAAGATGCAATCTATGCCTATTCCAGTTTCTATCAATAAAGACATTAAGAACCCATTTATTATACCGGGATTAAAAAAACTCAATGTAGACCCACAGCTCAATTCAAATTACAGCTTTGAGAACTATATTGAAGGGGATTGCAATCGTTTGGCCAGGTCAGCAGGATATGCTGTTGCAGCCAAGCCAGGTGGTACCTCATTTAATCCGCTGATGATCTATGGCGGTGTGGGCTTAGGCAAAACACACCTTGCACAAGCCATCGGGAACGAAATCAAAAGAAACATGCCGGATAAACTGGTGATCTATGTTTCCTGTGAGAAATTCTGCCAGCAGTTTGTAGATTCCCTGAAGAACAATACCATTAATGATTTTGTGAATTTCTATCAGGCAATGGATGTGATCATCATGGATGATGTCCATAACTTTTCTGGTAAAGAAAAAACACAGGATATTTTCTTCCATATCTTTAATCATTTGCATCAGTCTGGAAAGCAGGTTATTTTAACCTCTGATAAAGCGCCAAAAGATTTGGCTGGGCTGGAAGAACGCCTGTTGAGTAGATTTAAATGGGGGCTTTCTGCAGATTTACAGGTTCCTGATCTGGAGACGCGTATCGCGATTCTGAAAAAGAAGATGTATGCCGATGGGATAGAGCTTCCTGCGGAAGTGGTCGAATATGTAGCCAACAATATTGATAATAACGTACGTGAGCTGGAAGGCGCAATGGTTTCATTGCTTGCCCAGTCTACGCTAAACAAGAAAGATATTGACCTGGCCCTGGCCAAACAGATGCTGAAGAATTTCATCAAGAATACCTCCAAGGAGATTTCTATGGAATACATTCAAAAACTGGTTTGCGAGTATTTTGAGGTTCCGGTAGATATGGTGAAATCCCAGACCCGTAAACGTGAAATTGTTCAGGCACGCCAGATTTCTATGTACTTGTCTAAAAGTCATACCAAATCCTCATTAAAGACCATTGGGGCTTTCTTTGGTGGTCGTGACCACTCTACGGTAATCTATGCTTGTCAAACGGTAGAAGACCTGATCGACACGGATAAGAAATTTAAGGGATATGTACATGATATCCAGAAAAAACTGAAAATGAGCTAAGGCTCATCGTTTAATAAAAAGCCCCTTTAAGAATAACTTGCAGGGGCTTTTTGATGAATTAGAGTATTATGTCTGTTGCTCCAGTCGGAGTAGTCCATAGAAAAGGGCTGCGGTATGCAGTGCTTGTTCAATCTTATTCTCCTTTAGGAATTGTTTGACTTCTTCTATGCTGTATTCTTCTACATTTAAGATCTCATGTTCATCGAGATGCTGTGGATGTGTTTTTACACCACCCGTTAAGAAGTACGTAAAAGTTCTGTTGTTTGCCGTAGCAGGATTTGGGTATAACGTTGCGATTTGCTCACAGGTTTCAAAGGTATAGCCGGTTTCTTCCAGTAATTCTCTTTTAACCGCAGTTTCCGGAAGTTCGTCGCCATCGATCACACCGCCAGGGATTTCGAGAGAAATAATATCTGCGCCATGCCTGTATTGTCTAACGAGAATGATTTTGTTGTCTTTAGTTAAGGCGACGGCATTTACCCAATCGGGGTATTCTAAAACAAAATAATCATCTTTTATTGTCCCATTCTGAAGTTTACAGGTATCTACTCTTAGGGTTGCCCATTTCTCTTTTACCAGGTATCTGGAAGAGAGCCTTTGCCATTTTAAAATCTCCATCTAGGAATTCGTGCTTAAATATTTCTTCACCACATCTTCTCTGTCCAGATTGATCATGTTGATGGTGCGGTGTTCTGTGATTAACAATTGATAAATTTGCCCAAGCTTTATAGCCAGGGACTTGTTTTTTTGGTTTGAAAGGGCCGGATCAAAAATGGAATAAAGTATTTGACTCAGTACGTCCAGTTTCTCTGCGGGAAATGCAGATGTCTTTAAAAAGGCCGAAAAATCAGTTTCATCCATCACCTGCAGATCGTCGTCGCTCAGGTTATATTCATTTTGAAGCAGATCCTGTAATTTCTGATCTGCTTCTTCTGTTTTCCCTTCTGTTTTTAAATGAAGGATGCGGGCCAGCGCCTCGGCCAGTTTTTTGATCTCCGCTGTTAATAAATCTCTTCTTAGCATATTTTTCTTTTACCAGCTTCCGCTGCTTCCACCTCCGCCAAAGCTTCCGCCTCCAAAACCTCCAAATCCGCCACCGCCACCGCTGCTGCTGCCACCGCCGAAACCGCCACTGCCTCCGGAACCTCTTCCACCTCCAAAGAGCATACTCCAGAATAAGGCATCGGCAACGCCCCGGCTGCCAATAACCTGACTGCCTCCGCGTCCGCCGCCTCTGCGGATGATTACAATGATGATAATGATGATGATGATTAAGATAGGCAGGGCAGATCCATTGTTATTATTGCCTTTTTTAGGATTGTCATTTTTATATTCCCCTTTGGTATAGCGGATAATGGCATTGGTTCCGGATTCCAGGCCGCCATAATAATCGCCATTTTTAAAATAAGGTTTAATATCGTTCTCAATGATTTGTTTGGTGTACATATCTGGCAACGCCCCTTCTATTCCATAGCCTGTTTGAAGCGAGATTTTTCGATCTCCAAGGGCAACCAAAAGCATAATTCCGGTGTTTTTCTTGCTGCCTACGCCCCACTTTCTTCCAAGTTGAAGGGCATAATCATTGATGTCATAGTCGCCAACTGATTTTACTATAGCAATGGCAATCTGAATAGAAGTAGAATCGTCAAAAGCAACCAGTTTATCTTCGAGTTGCTGGGTTTGTGACGCGGTTAAGGTGCCCGTAAAATCGTTAACCAGTTTATTGGGTTTGGCCGGGAATTCCTGTGCAAAACCAATGGTGCTGAAAATAACCAGTACAAGAACCAGGATCGATTTTTTCATCTGTATATGATTTGTTTTTAGAGATGATGAAGCCATCACGTGCTACTGCACATGATGGTTTTATCATGTATTTTGTTTTATTTGATCCATAAAAATGATATCGTTGGGCAACTCATTAATGTCACCGCTTTGATATGGGAAAAACAGGGCCAGCTGTTCGCCAATCAGGCTGATTCCTGCAATAAGGCCCTGGGTGATATTGCCTCCGGCAAAATGTGCTTTCATTGCGATTTGAGTGGTTTCCCAAAAATCCTCCGGAACAACCTTGTGGATGCCACTGTCTCCAATAACGGCAAACTTGTGATCTTCATGGGCGAGATAGATTAAAACCCCATTGTGATGGGCGGTTTTATCCATGCCCAGTTTTTTAAAATAAGCTGTGGCGATATCAAATGCTTCACCTTTACAATGTTTATCAATTGCTATTCTGATTTCTCCAGAAGTCAGTTTTTCTGCTTCTGAAATAGCGGTAGAAATCAGTTCCTGTTCTTGTTCATTAAAAAGTGCCATAAGGAATTTTTATAAAGATAAGGGTAATGAGGTCTGTATTCTGGAACGCTCATTACCCTTAAAAGTTATAGTGATATAATTAGAATTCTACTTTTGGAGCATTCTGCGCACCGGCATCTGCTTTAAATCCTGCTTTCTGGCCAAAACCAAAAAGTCCGGCGAAGATGTTGTTAGGGAAACTTCTGACTTTGGTGTTGTACACCTGAATAGATTCGTTGAAATCTTTGCGGGCCACGGCGATTCTGTTTTCAGTTCCTGCCAGTTCTGCCGAAACATCTCTGAATTGTTCTGTTGCTTTTAATTCAGGGTAGTTTTCTGTAACCATTAATAAACGGCCCAGTGCCTGGCTCACCTGGCCTTGTGCGGCTTGATATTTTTCAATATTTTCCGGGGTTAATTTAGTTGGGTCTACAGTGATCTGCGTAGCTTTTGCTCTGGCCTCTGTAACGGCTGTTAAGGTAGATTGTTCAAATTTGGCGGCTCCTTTAACGGTATTGACCAGGTTCGGGATCAAATCTGCACGACGCTGGTATTGTGTTTCTACTTGGTTCCATTTTGCCTGAACATCTACGTCCATTTTGACCATGCTGTTGTAACCATTACAGCCTGCAAAGGCCAAAAGAATAACCAGGACACCTACAGCTATTAATACGATTTTTTTCATAATGTATAAATTTTTGGATTATTATTATCAAAGCTTTTAAGCGCTTTGCGGCTCATTTGTTGTTTTTTTTGTGATGAAATATCATCTTCTTTCTTGGTGATTTGCCAGTTTTTCAGTTCCGGTTCTTCGTTTTTTTCTATGTGTTTTACATTGGTTAATTTACACAATAGAATGCAATTTCTGTACCTTTGTTGAAATTCAGGATAAAAACCTGACAAGTTTTATGCAAAAAGAAATAGAAATAAAGCTTTTGCCCGAAGAAATAGGGCAGGAGGAAGTCCTAAAGAAAAATCTTTCAGCTGCCTTAAGGATTGATTCAGCAAGAATTAAAGGCTATAAAATTCTAAAACGTTCTATAGATGCCCGCTCCCGTCAGGTGGTCTATCGGTTAATGGTTCGTGTTTACATAGATGAACCGTTTTTGACAGATATTTATCATTTTAACTATCAAAATGTCAGGGATAAGAAGGCTGTCCTTATTGTAGGTGCCGGGCCGGCTGGATTATTTGCTGCATTGCAGTGCATAGAGAATGGGCTGAAACCTATTGTTCTTGAACGTGGAAAAGATGTTAAACAAAGAAGAAGAGATCTTGCTGCGATCAATAAGGAAGGGCTTGTAAACACAGAATCTAATTATTGTTATGGAGAAGGAGGGGCCGGAACTTATTCGGATGGTAAGTTGTATACCCGTTCCAATAAGCGTGGTGATATCAATAAAGTGCTGGAAACCTTTGTGCAGCATGGGGCTACGGAGGATATTCTGGTAGATGCCAGGCCGCATATTGGCACCAATAAATTGCCTCATATTATTACCGCTATCCGTGAAACCATCTTAAATGCTGGTGGTGAGGTTCGTTTCGATCAAAAAATGACAGATCTCCTGGTGGAATTTGGAAAGGTGAAAGGTGTCGTGGTAAACGGAGAAGAAAGTATAGCTGCGGATGCTGTGATTTTGGCCACCGGGCATTCTGCAAGGGATGTGTATGAGTTGTTAAACGATAAACATATCCTGGTTGAGGCAAAGCCTTTTGCCCTGGGTGTCCGCATTGAGCATCCTCAGGCTATTATTGATGCGGCACAATATCATTGTGATATCCGGAGTGAATTTTTACCTCCAGCCTATTATAGTCTTGTAGAACAGGTTGGCAGTAGGGGGGTATTTTCTTTTTGTATGTGTCCGGGGGGTATTATCGCGCCTTGTGCTACTTACGAGAATGAAATCGTGGTGAATGGCTGGTCTCCTTCCAAAAGAAACAATCCTTTTGCAAATTCCGGCACTGTGGTGCAGATCACTCTTGATGATGTGCCTGGTGATGATCCTTTAAGGATGATGCATTTTCAGGCTGAAATTGAAAAGAAGGCTTTTGTGCTTGGTGGTGGAAATCTGGTGGCTCCGGGCCAAAGAATGGTTGATTTTGTGGAAAAGAGGGTTTCTTTGGATCTTCCGAAGAATTCTTATCTCCCGGGAACCAGGAGTGCTATGCTGGATGATACGCTGCCTGCTTTTGTTGCGGAGAGCCTAAGAGGGGCTTTGCCTCATTTCGGACGGAAGATCAAAGGCTATTATACGAATGAGGCTATATTGGTTGGTGTGGAAAGCAGGAGTTCTTCGCCTGTGCGGATTCCAAGGGATAAGGAGACTTTGCAGCATCCCCAGGTAGCGGGTTTATTTCCTTGTGCTGAGGGTGCCGGTTATGCTGGTGGTATTGTGTCTGCTGCAATTGATGGCGTAAATTGTGCAAATGCTGTCTTGAAATTTCTTTGATGAAACATTCTTTTCTGAATGAATGTTGATGTATCAAGTGTACTTATATTGTTTGTAATGAAGAAGACTTTAATAATAGGGGCAACGCCCAATCCGGAAAGATATGCGTATGAAGCGGCGCATATGCTTAAAGCGAAGGGGCATGATATCGTTAATATCGGGATTAAGAAAGGGGAGCTTGCGGGGATACAGATTGAAAAACCGTCAATTCCTTATCATGATATTGATACTGTAACGCTTTATATAGGTAAGGATGTACAGAAAGAGTATTATCAGTATATCCTGGATACCAATCCAAAGCGGGTAGTTTTTAATCCTGGTACAGAGAATCAGGAGTTGGAGGACTTGCTGACGAAGCAGGGGATTGAGCCTGTAGAAGCATGTACCTTAGTTCTTCTGTCTACTGGACAGTATTAATTCCTTTCATTGGTTTTGTTGGTGGTTTATAAC
>NZ_JAVTSQ010000027.1:0-13317 GCF_032678445.1 Pedobacter nutrimenti | reverse complement strand
TTAAATTACTATTAAAATTTAACGACAATCTTGCCAATTGTTGCGAATTTCTCAAATTAGTGTCTTACTTAGATATTCAATAATGAATGGAAAAATAGCTGCAATTATGGGCTTTGCGATCTTATTTGTGTTAAGCAATAGTCTTTCTGCACAACAAGCGTATACTTCTTTTACTCCTGGAAAAATATGGAAAGATAATAACGGTGTTCATATTAACGCCCATGGTGGTGGAATCCTGGCACATAAAGGAATTTATTACTGGTTTGGAGAACATAAAATTGAAGGTGAAAAAGGCAATACCGCTCAGGTTGGGGTCCATTGCTATTCTTCAAAAGATCTGTATAATTGGAATGATGAAGGTATTGCCCTGGCTGTTTCAGAAGATTTGAAAAGTGATATCGCTAAAGGCTGTATCCTGGAGCGTCCGAAAGTTGTTTACAATAAGAAAACCAACAAGTTTGTGATGTGGTTTCATTTGGAACTTTTAGGAAAGGGGTATTCAGCAGCTAGATCTGGTGTTGCTGTGGCCGACCGTCCGACCGGACCATATACATTTATTAAGAGTTACCGCCCAAATCCAGGTAAAATGCCTTACTATTCAGTAGGAATACAGGAAAATGATCAGGTAAACTGCGATAGGCCAGCCAACAAGAGTGATGGTCTTTTCTGCAGGGATTTCAAGGATGGGCAAATGGCCAGAGATATGACAGTTTTTGTAGATGATGACGGAAAAGCTTACCACGTATTCTCATCAGAAGATAATTTTACCCTGCATTTATCAGAGTTAACCTCTGATTATTTAAGTCATACTGGAAAATTTACACGAATCTACGTTGGGCACTCAACTGAGGCACCAGCGTTATTCAAGAAAAATGGGACCTATTATATGATCGGCTCAGGTTGCACAGGTTGGGCACCAAATGCTGCAAGATGGTTTAAAGCAAGTTCGATCTGGGGCCCCTGGACGTATATGGGAAATCCCTGCCAGGGGGAAGAGGCTAATATAACTTACGGTGGGCAAAGCACATATGTATTACCAGCACCAGCAAAAAAGGGGGAATTTATTTTTATGGCCGATATATGGGAACCAAAAAATCCGATTAATGGACGCTATTTATGGCTGCCGATCAAATTTCAAAATGATAAGATGACTATAAACTTCACAGATGAGTGGAACTTAAGCACATTCAATAAGTAGCACTGGAATCACGCAAATGATGGCCTTTTAACAGGCTATTTGTAAGTTGGCTATCGCTGACTTGCCCGGGCATTTTTTTACAGCAAAAGTCTAATTGGTGAAAAAAACTGCGTTGACAGGTTGTTCAGAATTATTTTTCATGTGCGTTAACTGTTTGATTATGAGTTTAATTTCTTGTTCGTAATATTGATTCGTAATTGCATAGCCATCTAGGAGGTTTTAGATTTGATTCCTGATAAATTTACATAATACCGTAATATTTACCTATCAATAAAATGAACATTCAGGAAAATAAAAAATCATGGCAGTATCTTTTTAGCGCTGTCGTAATTGTTGCCGCACTCGGCTATTTTGTAGATATATACGATCTTCTGCTTTTTGGAATCGTAAGAATTCCAAGTTTAACTGATCTGGGTTTAAATGAAGCTGATAGATCTATCGAAGGAGCCAGTATTTTAAACTGGCAAATGACTGGTTTATTATTGGGGGGCATTTTATGGGGGATTTTAGGTGATAAAAAAGGCAGGCTTTCAGTTTTATTTGGCTCTATTATTACTTATTCCATTGCCAATTTTGCCTGTGGTTTCGTTCAGGATGTTACCATTTACAAAGCCCTTCGTTTTGTTGCTGGCATTGGTTTAGCTGGCGAACTGGGCGCAGGAATTACGTTGGTATCAGAGAGTCTTCCTAAAAGATTGAGGGGAATCGGTACTTCAGTAGTGGCCGGTGTAGGGCTGTTAGGAGCTGTAGCTGCTTACTTTACTGTTGAACTGTTCAGCTGGCGCTATGCCTATTTTACTGGTGGCGGGCTGGGCGTGTTATTGCTGTTTTTAAGAATAGGCGTTTTTGAATCGGGTATGTTTAAACACATGTCCGAAAAGAGCCAGTTAAAAAAAGGAGATTTCTTATCCTTTTTTACCAATAGAAGGCGTTTAAAACTCTATGCAAAATGCATCGGGATTGGATTGCCTACCTGGTATGTTATTGGTATTCTGGCCACTTTTAGTAATGAATTTGCCTTGGCGCTAGGCATTACCGAGACAGTAAAACCGGGTCTTGCAGTAATGTGGTGTTATATCGGATTAGCCGCAGGCGATCTGTTGAGCGGAGTAATCAGCTATTATCTTTCTTCCAGAAAAAAAACTGTAGGCATTATGATGGTTTTTACTCTTATCGGCACTATAATCTATCTTTATGCAGGTATCCAAAGTGCAAAGGGACTGTACCTGATGTGTTTGTGGTTAGGTTTTGGGATTGGTTACTGGGCTATGTTCGTAACTATTGGAGCAGAGCAGTTTGGAACCAATGTACGCGCAACAGCAGCAACCACAATTCCAAATATGGTGCGTGGAACGGTTATCCTGATGACTACTTTTTATGTTTTTTTAAAGCCTTATGTACTCGGATTGCATGCAGCGGCTATATTAGGACTTATCTGTTTTGGCATCGGTTTTTATTGTATTCTCACCATTCCGGAAACGCACGATAAAGATCTTGATTTTATTGAGCCAGAATAACTTCAATTACCAAATCTAAAAAGAGAAGCTAATAACAATAAGTCTACGCATGAACAAAGCGGAGAGACTAATTATAACCAAGCCCTGATTAAAGGTTTTTTAATCAGTTGCGTGTAACATTTTTAACAAGCTGGTTAAGCTGGAGTAAAGTCGGCATGTTTTATTTTGCAGGTTTTTCAGGGCTTTTTCTTTTCCAAAGAAAATCCATCATTAATGGAATAATGTCCATTAATTTAACGCTGAACATCATGTAAATTTGTTTTCTGTCCTTGTCAACTCAAGCCGAGATTACCTTTATGATGAAACACTTAGCCGGATTTCTTTTTTTTGTTTTATTCACGCAAACAGGTTTTTCGCAGGAAAAACTTTCTTTAGCCGGCTCCTGGTGTTTTCAACTTGATCCCGATGGTAAGGAAATGAAACAGGACTGGTATCAAAACCCTCAGGTAGAACATATCCAGCTTCCAGGTACAACAGACGAGGCAAAAAAAGGGACAAAGACTCAGGGTGCCGATTACGGAATTCTATCAAGAGCTTATAAATACATAGGACCAGCCTGGTACAGCAGAGAAATCAATATTCCATCTGCCTGGAAAGGAAAAGAAATTGAACTTTTTCTGGAAAGAGTGATGTGGGAATCTACAGTATGGCTTGACGGAGTGGAATTGTCTAAACAAGATGCGCTTGCCGTACCGCATATTCATTCTTTAGGCGTATTAAAACCAGGAAAGCACCAGCTCAGCCTTCGAATCAACAACGACCTGATTTATAATATCGGAGATAAAGGCCATGCCTATACAGAGTATACGCAGAGCATCTGGAACGGCGTAGTTGGTAAAATTGAACTGCAAGCCAAAGCGAAAACACGGTTAACAGATTTGCAGGTGTTTGCTGATGCAAAAAAGAAGCAGCTGGAGTTGAAATTAAAACTCCAGGATCCTGCTCCCATGAATATCGTTTATACGATTGTTGATCTGCAAACCAACAAACTGGTATTCAGCAAGCAACTTAGGCTAAGCAATGAGGCTGAGCAGGTACACGACCTTAAACTGGACTTTCCTGTTAAACTATGGGATGAGTTTAGTCCGAACCGTTATCAGATCACGGCCAGGTTGCAGAATAAGAACCAGGTTGAAGTTGATTTTGGTTTCCGGAACATTAGCCGAAGCGCCTCAAAAATCCTGATCAATGATGCACCTGTATTTATGAGGGGAAACCTGGATTGCGTTCATTTTCCATTAACAGGATACCCTTCCTGCGATGTAGCAGAATGGGAAAGGATTTTCAGGATCTATAAATCTTACGGCCTGAATCATGTACGTTTCCATTCCTGGTGCCCACCTGAAGCGGCCTTTAAAGCTGCGGATAAGCTAGGTATCTATATCCAGGCCGAAATGATATGGATTGATTGGTGGATGACCGAGCCGCCTAAAGACCGTCCGGATATGCTGACAAAGGGCCTGCCTAAAGGTCTTGGTCATAATCCCTCGGCCGATCAGTTTGTACAGGACGAATTGCAGCGGATCGTAGAGGCATATGGAAATCATCCTTCTTTTACCATGTTGTGTATAGGCAATGAATTGGGAAATTCTGATTTTTCCAAAATGCAGGAATGGATCACAAAAATAAAAGACAAGGATACCAGAAGGCTATATGCTTTATCTACCGCCCGAAAGATCATGCCTGTTGATGATTTCTCCGCTACGCATAACATCCCCAATGGAGGCGGAACTTATGGACTGAAGGAGGCGGGTACAGATTATGACCTGGAGAAGAACTATTCCAAAAGTAATATTCCAATTATAGCCCATGAGGTGGGGCAATTTCCCGTTTACCCTCTATGGGCCGAGATTGATAAATATACCGGCGTACTGAAAGCCCGCAATTTAGAGCTTTGCAAAGCCTCTGCAGTGGAGAATGGATTAGATCAGCAAGATGCCGTTTTCCATAAAGCCAGCGGCGCATTGCAAAAAGTTTTATACAAGGCGCTGATTGAAAATTTTTACCGCACACCCTCCTGTGCAGGTTTTCAAATGCTGAGTATGCAGGATTACCAGGGGCAGGGGGAAGCTTTAGTGGGATGGCTGGATGCATTTTATGATGATAAAGGCACAACAGCAGCTCCTTATTTTAAACAGTATAACAATGAGGTCGTCCCATTGGCAAGGTTTAAAAAATTCACCTGGCAAAATACAGAAGATTTTGTCGCAAAGCTGCAAGTGGCCAATTATGGAAGCAAAGATCTTAAAAATGAGGTGAAATGGACACTTACTGATGAGAGTAGTCAGGTGTTAGGGCAGGGGACAGCAGGCGATGTATTGATAAAAAGAGGAGAGGTAAAACCAGTGATTGAGGTGCGCCTGCCTTTAACAAAAGTAGCGAAGGCAACTAAAGCCAGGTTTGTATTGTCTTTGCCAGGAACGGCCTATCACAATGAATGGGAAATCTGGATCTACCCGGAGCAAGTTCCAGTTCAAACTTCCGGAGTAGTCACAGAGACCGACAGACTCGACGAAAAAACATTGCTAGACCTGCAAAATGGTAAAACCGTATTGCTCTACGCTTCAAAGCTTGGACAGGCGGATGGTTTCAGGCCAGTGTTCTTTGAGCCACTGTTTTGGTCTAATGTGTTTTTTCCAGGTCAGGAAAATACCACTTTGGGTACCTCTGTTAACGCTCAGCATCCGGTATTTAATGATTTTCCGACAGACTTTTACAGCGATTGGCAATGGGAGGCCATCAGTAAAGGAGGGCGATCGTTTAAGCTGAAAAAATGGCCTCAGAATATACAGCCAATGGCTCAGCCCATTAGCGATTTTCACCTCAATGAGAAATTAGGATCATTGTTTGAATGCCAGGTGGGTAAAGGAAAATTACTGATTTGCGGATACGATGTGCAGTCTGCGCAGAACCCGGTTGCCAGGCAATTCAGATATAGCCTGCTCAAATACATGTCTAGTGAAGCTTTTAAACCAGAAGTTAGTGTAGACACAGGGCTGCTGAGGGCAACTTTTCCAATGGTTAAGCAAGCGGAAAGCAAGACACCTGTACCCGCAGCTTTTTCTGAGGCTCTGGTATATACAAAGGCAGGAACAGATGCGCCTGCACTTAAACGGAATACGCAGTTCAAATTTATCGGCACAAAAGATATATGGAAATGGGATGGAAAGGAAGCCTGGTATGGCAAAAAGCTGGAGATGGAAATGAATCCACCCCAGGGTGTTATCGGTGAACTGTATCTTCATTTTGAAGATTGGAATAACGAGGGCCGGGATGCCAAAATATGGGTTGAAGGAAGAGAATTTGCCACGGGGAAACTGGACAAAGCAGGCAAATGGATAAAATTATTTGTGATGAGGGAAGATACCAACGATGGCAAAGTCCATGTAAAGATTGAATCTGTGGCGGGGAGTAATGCGATGATTTCAGAAGTGGTGTTTGTAGAGACCAAATAATTAGATATTTATTTACCTCAGTCTGGAGATTAGAACTATGCTCGAACACAAAGTTTATGCAGATCATGAGTTAATTGCTTTGCTGAAAGCAGATCATCAGGTAGCGCTTAAAAATATTTATGAAAAATATTGGAAGCGTCTTTACCTTTCAGCTTACTCCGTTCTTAAAGACAGTGACCAGGCACAGGATATTGTTCAGGAAGTTCTGTTACAATTGTGGATCCGGAAAAATGAGGCAGATATTGAAAAGTTAAGTGCCTATCTTTTTACTGCAGTTCGTTATAAGGTATTATCTTACATTCGATCGGCAGATCACCGCAAGGTCTTCATTGAAGATGATGATCTTGAACAACTGGCCGGAATACAGGAACCCCATAATAACTTAGAGCTAAATGACATCAAAAAGATCCTTGAATTGGGAATCTCCTCTTTGCCAGAACGTTGCCGGCAGGTATTCATCCTTTCTCGAAAAGAATTACTAAGTAACAAGGAAATTGCCGAGCGCTTAGGAATTACGGTGAAAGCAGTGGAATCTCAGATGACCATTGCTTTAAAACAATTGAGGGCTAAAATGGGCGATTTCTTCTTCTTGGTGCTTATCATTACGCCATTAGTGTCGATGATTAAAAAATAATTTCCTTTCTTACTGGGGTCAACAGCTTTTATATAGACTTATATATAGAAGACAGCTCATGACAAATAAAGAATTTAGGGATTTGGCAATCAAATGCGAAGATGGAACTGCCACTGAAACAGAAAGGGAACGGTTTAATCAGGTTTATGACTTTTTGAGCAACCAATATAAAGAATGGGATCCTGTGTTAATGAAGGATGAAGAAACGGTAAAGGATTATGTTTTCGAATTGCTAAGCCATGATGTTCAGCAGTTTGAAAAGAGAAAAAAACAACTAAGTATCTATAAATACATTGGGGTAGCGGCCAGTATCCTGATTTTGGGAATCGCGGTTTTTTATACAAATCGTGCCAAAAAGGTGGAACAAGTTGCGCCCTTGTATGCCAATGATGTAGCTCCTGGCGGTAATAAAGCTTTTCTGGTCTTGAGCAATGGAAAAAGACTGGCCCTGGGAGAACTGTCCAATGGAACCATTGCAAGGCAATCCGGGATTAAAGTTACAAAAAAAGCAGACGGACAATTGATTTATACTATTGAGGATCATGGTCAAACCCGCCAGGCCAATGAGTATAACACCATAGAAACGCCAAAGGGAGGTCAGTATGAGGTGCGCCTGCCTGATGGTACTATTGTCTGGCTAAATTCGGCCTCAACATTAAAATATCCCGTAAGTTTTGCAGCATTTAAAGAAAGAAAAGTGTTGCTGAAAGGAGAGGCTTATTTCGAAGTAGCAAAGGATAGCCAACATCCTTTTACCGTAAAATCCGACCGCCAGACGATAGAAGTCTTAGGTACACATTTTAACGTCAATACTTATCCGGACGAGCCTTTAGTTAAAACAACCTTACTGGAAGGCAGCGTAAAAGTAAGTAGCAACAATATGGCCGATCGCGTGCTAAAACCCGGACAACAAGCAGACTTATCCATGAACGGAGAACTAAAGGTATCTGATGTGGATACAGAACTTTCCGTGGCCTGGAAAAACAAACAATTTATGTTTGAAAGTGAAAAAATTGAGACGATTATGCGGATGATCGAACGCTGGTATAATGTAGAAGTTGAATATACAGGAGAAAAAACGGAAGAAAGATTCGGTGGGTCTGTTTCCAGATTTGACCATGTTTCTAAAGTTTTAAAATCGCTGGAAAGTACAGGAAAGGTTCATTTTAAAATTCAGGGAAGAAAAATATATGTTTCCAGGTAAACATAGCGCTCAAATAATGATAATTAACCAAATAAATCACTAAACCAAAGAACGATGAAGAAATACCTACGACAGAAAAGCTAGGGCTGGAGGAAGCCAGGACAGACAGCGATGAAAAAAACCAGAAGCGCAATTAACGCTCCTGGTTAAGTGTTTGGCCTACGTAAATTATGAGTAAACTGTAAAGCAGAAGCCTGAAGATTCGAAGCAAAAGGCATACTGCATTAAACCAAACTGTAAACCAAATGTATAAAAAATATACTACTAAACGTGGTATGGGTAATGCCTGTGCCATTAAAATACTGCGAATTATGCGATTAACCACCGCGATATTAATTGCTACATTTATGCAGGTCAGTGCCGCTGGCTTTGCGCAAAAAATTACGTTGTCGAGATCTAATGCACCTTTAAAAGCTGTTTTAAAAGAAATCAGACAACAAAGCGGATATAATTTTCTGTACACGGATAATATCCTGAAAAAGGCGAAACCTGTTAACATAAGTCTGAATAAAACCAATATCCTGGATGCCCTTAAGCAGCTATTTGAAGGGCAGATTTTAACCTACAGCATCAATGAAAATACGATAACCATTTGGGAGAAAGAAAATTTCCCTACCGCTGGCAATGGTTTGATGAGAAAAGAAACCATTAAAGGAGAAGTTGTAGATGAACAAGGAAAGGCCTTACCGGGTGTAAATATTTCGGTGAAGGGTGCCAGCAAGGGAACTTCAACAGATGTGAATGGTCACTTTTCCATTGCGTTGGCCACCGGAGAAAATGAACTGATCATTTCTGCTATTGGATACATCAGCCAAACGATTACCCTGGGAAAGGAAACCAGTCTCCATGTCGTTTTAAAAGAAGTTACCTCGAAGTTAGATGAAGTGGTGGTGGTAGGTTATGGTACACAAAAAAGAAGAGATTTAACCACTGCCGTATCTGGTATCGACAGCAAGGAAATATTGCAGAGCAAATCGTTTTCTGTATCTAACTCCTTGGCCGGACGGGTACCCGGTTTAATTGTAAACCAACGTACCTCCAGACCGGGGAACGATGATGCCTCTATATTTATTCGTGGGGCAAGTACTACAGGAAATACAGCGGCATTAATTGTAGTGGACGGTGTAGCCAACCGAGATGGAATTTCGAGAATTGACCCTAATGATATAGAATCCATATCAGTGCTAAAAGATGCTTCAGCGGCTATTTACGGAGCTCAGTCTGCCAATGGTGTAGTTCTCATAACGACTAAACGGGGTAAAACCGGTAAACCTACCGTTAACTACTCGTTTAACCATGGTATCGTAAGCCCAACACGATATATGGAAATGAGCAATGCAGCCGATTTCGTAAAAGGAATAAACGATCTGGACAGGCAGGCTGGAAGAGTAGCTACTTATAGCGCACAACAAGTGGCCGATTATCAAAACGGAGTTTTACCAAGTACAGACTGGTTAAGAGCAACACAAAAAAGCAGCTTTAACCAGGACAGACATAACCTTAGTGTAAGCGGAGGTAATGAAGCGGTAAAGTACTTTCTCTCTTTGGGAACAGGAACGCAGGGAACAATAAACGTAAACGATAATACCTCGAAATATACTCAATACAATTTCAGGTCTAATATTGATGCGCAGGTTACCAAAAATTTCAGCGTTGGGCTTGATATAGCCGGAAGAAGGCAAAATGTCAATTTTTTAGGTGTTGACGATGGATCTTTATTTAGCTGGAGTGTGCTTGGTCCGCCTGTATTGCCAGCAACAATCTTGGGCGATTATCCAGCAGCGGGAAGAGGAAATAACAACCCTCTGGCAGCAGTTACAAGCGCTTCTTACAACAGAACAGAAAGCTCTCTTTTTAACGGAACGCTAAAGGCTAAATATAAAATCCCTGGTGTTTCAGGTCTTTCGGTTGATGGCTTTTTTGCTCTGGATCAAGGGCAGAATTTTCAAAAAGTTTGGCAGCAACCCTGGACTTTTTATGTAGACGTAAATGGAACTCCTTCTCCCCGAACAAGAGAAAATCCATCTTCACTGTCTGAGACCTTTAGCAAAAGCCAATCGATCACAAAAAATATAAAGCTTAATTACGAAAGAGATTTTGGGAAACACGCCCTTTCCGCATTTGTTTCGTTTGAACAAAATGAAAGTAATGGTCAAAATCTATCCGCATCCCGAGTTGGCTTTGTATCGCCTGTAATTGATCAGCTTTTTGCGGGCAGCCCAATAAAAGATAATCAAAGCAATAATGGAAGCGCAAGCAGTGGTGCCCGTCAAAACTACCTTGGGCGTATTTCTTATGCTTATAATAAAAAATATCTGGCACAGTTGTATTTCGGTATCAACGGATCACAAATTTTTCCTAAAGGCAAACGTTTTGGTGATTTTCCCGGCGGATCATTGGGTTGGGTAGTTTCCGAAGAACAGTTTATGAAAAATATCGAGCTGGTCAATAATTTAAAAGTAAGGGTATCCTATGGAATATTGGGAAATGACAGAGTTGGCCAATACCAATATTTAAATGTGTATAATTTGGGAGCTGGATATGTATTTAATGGCGCAGATGTTTCTGCCTTAAATCCTGGTGTTGCGGCCAATCCAAACATCACCTGGGAAAGGAAAAAGAGTTTCGATCTGGGCTTAGATGCCACTATACTTAACAACAGCCTATCTTTTACTGTAGATTATTTTAGCAGCAGGACTTCTGATATTCTTGCTAAAAGGAATGCTACGGTACCCAATTATACAGGGCTTTCTTTACCCAACGAAAATATAGGTATTGTAGACAATGCCGGTGTTGACGGACAGATCAATTACAGTAAAACATTTGGTAGCGTACGTTTTAACGTGGGCGGAAATTTTACTTTTGCAAAAAACAAAATTGTATTTGTTGATGAAGTTCCACCCACAGTACCTTACCAAAATTCCACTGGCCGTCCAATAGGGACGCAGTTTTTATATAAGGTAATTGGTGTCTATAGAACTGCTGCTGATTTGGCGAAATACCCAGGGCTCGCAGGTAAAAGACTGGGTGATCTGATCTATCAGGATGTGAGCGGTGATGGAATCATAAATGGAGACGATATGTATCCGGTAGAACGAAACGCTACACCACAAATTCAATATGGCTTTAATTTTGGCCTGCAATATGCCAATTTCGATTTTATGGCACAGTTTCAAGGTCAGGCACGTGCAGTTCAATACTTTAGTTATCTGTTTGATAATGGCAACAACGCCCCTGCCTACTATGTAAAAAATGCCTGGACACCAGATCATATAGATGCCCCTTTGCCTAGTATAGGAAGAAGTACGGCAAGCAACGACTTGTTTTTGAGGGATGTTTCCTTTGTAAGGCTAAAAAATATTGAGTTGGGGTATACCTTGCCTAAAAAAATACTTTCCAAAATAGGTTTCCAATCCGCAAGGGTGTTTGTCAATGGTTACAACCTGCTTACGTTTGACGGCCTGAAAAAAGATGGATTGGGTGATCCTGAAAATGTTGATCCAAGGGGATTTGTATTTCCTCAGACAAAGATCATTTCGTTTGGTCTAAACGCAACCTTTTAACTTATTTAAATATTAAATCATGAAACGCATAGATATATATACTTACAAAAAAGTAAGAACAAAGTTGCTCCCGGCAATTCTTTTAACTATTGTCTTGATTGCAGGCTGTACAAAAGCATTAGACCTTCAGCCTCTGGACTCTTTCAGTGATAAATCTGTTTTTAGCGATGGCCCAACTTTAAGTCTTTTTGTAAATGGCACCTATCGATATTTAAGGCAGCCTTTTAGCAGCGATGACGGGCTTACAGAAGGACTTACAGACAATGCATATACAAGATACGTAGGTTCTCAACAGGCATATACAGACGGAGAAATCGTTAGAGATAACGGGGAAACGGTAGACCGCGGCGAATGGGCAAATGCCTATGCCGGTATAAGAAGAGTAAATTTGTTTTTTGAGCAATCTGCTGCGAGCAAAATAGATGCCGCTACAATCAGTAAACTGGGTGCAGAAATGAGGTTTATAAGAGCATTCAAATACTTTGATTTAATGAAGTATTATGGTGGAGTACCCATTATCACGAGTACATTTGCGCTCGGTGCACCTACTTTTGATGTGTCAAGAAATAGCATTGAAGAAGTAACCGCATTTATCGTTAAGGAATGCGATGAGATTATTCCGGTTTTATCAAGCTTTGCCTCAGCAGATAAGGGAAAAGCAACTAAAGAGGCTGCTATGGCCTTAAAAGCCAGAACTTTGCTTTATGCCGCAAGTCCATTATTTAGCCCTACTTTCGATGCAACCAAGTGGACGGCCGCCAGAGATGCCAATAAAGCGGTCATGAATTTACCTGGGTTTAATATGATCAATAATGGTACAGCTGCAGACTATTACGATACGTTTAACGGCAAAAATCAATCAGAGATTATTTTTGCGCGCTATTTTACCGCAGCAAACTCACAGTCTGAAAATACTGCCGGCGAGGGCGCTAACTTTTGGCTTTACCCCAATTCAATGAATTCATGGTCGCCCGTTTCACCAACTCAGGATATCATTGATAGTTATGAAATGAGTAACGGAAAATTGCCTAAAGAAGCTGGATCTGGTTACAATGATCAAGATCCTTACATAAACAGAGAGCCCAGGTTTTATGCCAATTTTATGTTCAATGGAGCGATCTTTTATGATCCGTATACCACAAAAACCACACGTGCCCTCCAATACTATCGCGATAAAAACAACCCCGCAAATCCACTCTTAAACGGAAATGAATCAAGGGGGGCAAGTTTTTATGCAGAAGGTGCTTCTCCTACAAGTTACAACTTTAAAAAGTATACTGTAGAAGGACTTGGTTCCCGTAACATTGGCAGCACTACACAGGTTAATCCATGGATCTATTTTCGTAAAACTGAATTTTACTTAAATTATGCGGAGTGTGAAATAGCTTTAGGTAACGAAGAGCCCGCAAGAACGGCGATTAATGCCGTACGCAGCAAGGTTGGTTTAACAGGTATAACTGAAAGCGGAGCTGCTTTGGTGCAACGGTACAGAAGGGAAAGACGTGTGGAGCTGGTGCTTGAAGATCATCGGATACAGGATATCAGAAGATGGAAGATCGGGCCAGATGCATTGAACAAACCAGTAATGGGCGTAGATATTTACAAAAATGGTACAGTCATGGAATACAATTATAATTTCACTGTATATAACAACCGCAAGTGGTCAGATAAAATGTACTGGCTCCCTATTCCCTACAGCGAAATTCAGCGTAGCCATAATAAACTCACTCAAAACCCGGGCTATTA
>NZ_JAVTSQ010000026.1:0-15597 GCF_032678445.1 Pedobacter nutrimenti | reverse complement strand
TTGAAATTGGCACAAAGAAAACTAAGCTAGAGGAACGAGAACACTTTGTGAAAAACCTCATCATTGCTTTTGGATTTTCAGATGAACAAGCATCAAAGGCCGCAGAGGTCTCTCTTTCCTTCGTAAAGAAAATCCGTACCCAATTAGAAAAAAGCAATCGATCAAAAAATTGATTAACAGAATATCAGAAAAATTTTATACGTTTACATCGAGAGCGTTAATTTAATGAAAAGGGGCCAGTCGAAAGATTTGGTCCCTTTTTCTATTTTAATAAATTTACTCAATAGCTATTGCTCAGCAACATCTTAAAATCCGTCAAAAACTGTAGTATACAGGTCTGATCTGTTCTAAATTTGAACCTGACAAAATGATCTTCATAAGAACCCCCTACCTGCCCGCTAACAAATAAACCTCCACTGGACTCCATATCAAACTCAACATAAGCGTCAGAGTCATTATCCTCAAGTCTGGATTTACCTTTTAACATTAAATGCATAGTTGACAATTCGGAACTCAGCCTCTCTATTTGGTCCCTTCTAACACAGAAATGAGACGTCCCACCAAATCCCAGAGACAAGACGGTCAAATCGAATGTGAAGTTAATTCCAACCAGGTAGCGAGTAGCAAATGACAAGAATTCTGTTGAAGAATTTGTTTGAAGCGTTATAACATTATCTAATTCAATCATGATGTAATTGGCACAAGTTACCTGTACCATCAGCGCTAATTTATACAGAAAAACCGAATGATTGCAGTCATTAACCGACAGGTACCATTTCTATATCAGATGTTTTAACTAAAAAAGCTATTTTAGTACATGGTATCAAACGAACTAAAGAACAGGTAACATCATTAATTTTTTTAATGGAAGTACTTCGCTTCAAGGTTCTATAAAAGCCCCTACAATCAAATGAAACTAAGTAAATCCTTCAACTCCGCATTTAGAAAGTTCGCTTATTTTTTGTCTAGCGGCAATCACCATAACCTCGAAGGAATAAACTACCTCGCATTATATGGTGAAGAGCCTAGCGCCATCGAACAAGCCTATGTTATATTTATTAATGTACTGGAAATGGATGACGAAGGCACTGTTCTAAATGCAAGCTTCGCCGAAATAAGAGCAACAGACTATCTTCGAGAATACTGTGACAAGCATTTCGTAGCAGAGCCACCCTACAAAGATTGGGAGCTCGCTTTACACTAAATAAGATTACAGATTTCTTAAACTAATTCGAAAATCCTTTCACCACCCTCCCCGGTCTGCATCCAAGAAAATATGTTTTATGATCTAGCCGCCATTTCAGCGATTAATTTATACGAATTTGATAACAATATTTATATTGCACTATGAAAATAAAACGCCTCATACCGGTACTGCTGGTGTTCCTAATGCTTTCTACAAGTTGTGAGTTTGTTGGAAATACTTTAAAATATAAAGACACCACAAAAGCATTTGTTAATGCTTTGAATAAAGATGATTATAATAAAGCTTTAACTTATATGGCACTTGACCATAAAAGTGCCAAAAACACCAATATAGACACTTTAAAGAAGGGTTTAGGCAACTTTAAGATGATGCTAAGTCAAAAATTTGGTACCGAGTTAGAATATTCATTTGTAAGTGCGACTAAGACCTTTTCAACCGAAGAAACCAATAACACAACAAATGTGCAGATTCAATTAGCCAATAAAGAAGTTTTTGGGATGCTGGATGTAGTATTTGACGATAAGTCAAATAAAATACTGAATATAAATGTATTACAGATAAACCAACCGAAACCATCAATGACGTTTTTTTGGCTTTTTGGCCTTCTGGCCCTCTGTGTACCCGCTTTTAACATATATGTAATTCGACTGATCAAAAAAAGCGACCTCAAAAGGAAGTGGGCCAGATACTTGGCTGTTATCCTCTTAAACGCCCCATCTATCACTTATAACGCTGTGACTGGTCTATCATTTAAACTTATTTCTTTCCAGTTTTTATTTGGAATTGGATTTTCATTCATGGGATATCATAATTCAGGGTGGGTATTTGGAATCCCCCTCGGGGGTTTGTACTGGTTGTGGCGGCTTAAACAAAAGCAAAAGGACGAAGCTCATCTAGGCTCCAATTTGGAAGACGAAGGTATTATTCCAGCACAGGATTTAAATTAATGTGCTAAAACAGGGTTTCCCTATCTGACACATAAAAAGGAAGAAAATAACCTTCAACAATCGAACGAACTCAGCTCCATAATTCACTATCGAAATCATAATAAGAAGGTGGCTATAAAAATACTTGGGAACAAAGATACATAACTTGATATGGGCAGTAAGATAATTTACAAGTACAAAAATATGGTGATAGAACTGCTCGACGAGCCGGCTTTTACGGTTGGAGCAGATAATAAAGATGTTTACGCATTATATTACTATACGAATGGGCCTCAGGACGCAAAAGGATCATTTCACGGTATCAGGCTATTTAAAAGAATCGGTTATCACCAGGCCTTAATGGTTTTCTGATAAATTCATTAATATTACCGCTGCTTATGAGAAATATATTTAAGTTAATTGGTATAGCTCTAATGATTGGAGGTTGGCTTTGTGCAGGAATTGGTTTTACCGCAAAAATACCTCATCCCATAAATACAGTGATGTTTGTTGCGGGACTAGTTATGGTGTTTGTTGGGATTATTGTGTTAGGTTTTATAGTTCTGAAAAACTGAATTGTGATAGGTTGATAAAATCTATGAATGTAATTTGCTCATCGTACTATGATATGCTAGATTTAGCAAATTATTTAAAACAATTGCGCGTTTTAATGCAATTGCGTAATTTAGAGAAAACATCAATTAAAAACATGGCACTAACAGGAAAAATATTTGTAGAAGAAAAGGACATCTTGTACATCAGAGGTGAAATTAATGGAGAGATTAGAGGCGAAATTAAAGGTGAGCACAAAAAAGCCTTAGAAATGGGTCAAGAAATGAAGATTAACGGAGAACCGATCTCCAAAATCGTCCAATACACCAAACTTTCGATTCAGGAAATCGAAGCGCTCTAATACCCTCCCCCCAGTTCTTCCAATTCATGGAAGAACGCGCGCCAAACACTCCAATTTTCTGCGCAAAAACACAAAATACGATATTAAAACCCACATAATAGGATAGCTACATACCGAATAATTATCCCGATGGCCCCGTTCCTGTAAGTACTTAATTTTTTTAAAGATGACATACTAGAGTACTGGTGGTGTGGAATTTGTAATACCAAATGCCCTCCTGTCTTATAAATATACAATCACTAACAGACAAGAAATGTAGATATGAAAAATGTAGAAGACGCAAATAATTCCTATACCACAGTTCTTTTGCCCTTAACGGAAAAAAGCACCAGAAAACTAATCAGTAAGTAATATGATCTATATTTTTCATAATTTAATATCAGTAGATTTAGTTTGCATCTTTGGTATATATATGACCCCTTATCAGAAGCAAAGTGGTAGATTGAAAAGTTTTATAAAAATTGCAGGTAATATGCTAGATTTCTATTTATTGGCCGATGAGAAAAATGCACCGAATTATCCTGAAGAAACAGGAGGTAACCTTATTGGCCAGATAGACCAGCAGAACTTTGCAAGATTAAAACTCAAGAAGATCATTCCAGAAAGATTTGATTACCACACAGACTTTCGGTGGGATAAGGATTTAATCCAGGAAATCCAGAAGAACATTCAAAAACAAGCAATTCCTGATAGTGATGTAAGCCCCCTGCTGCAAATGCTAGATGCAGCCCAAGCCCAGGATAGCGGATTGGTGGCTTATGCCGATTGATGCACAAAAGTTTCCCTTTCACCACCCTCACCCGTCTGCACCCAAGAAAATATGTTTTTATGATCAAGCCTCAGAATCTGTAAGATTCAGCTCGATCAGAAAACATATTTTCACCCACTATGCCAATTCAGGATTAAGAAATAACGATACGAAGCTATATCAGAATGATAAATAAACCCTTTTCTCCGGACAAAACCGCATCAACTCCACACCTTCTGCGCAGAAAGTTCAGAAAAGGTACCCTTTTACCGAACAAGCGCCGCAGCAGATGCCCAGGAGCTGGGTTCCAGCCCAATACCAAACCACTTCCCAAACCTTGCCAATAAAAAAAGGAGACGCCTTTTCAGACGCCTCCTTCAATTAAAATTTCATCCCCTTAAAAAGTATGCGGGATATACTCATTCTCTACCGTTCCATCCGTATACAATTTTAATATCGCATAACCCGGAGGAGTTTCCAGATAATAACCAGGTCCAGCCGATTCATTATCGCCCTTGCCCCACCAAAAACCACTCATGGCCCCATTGCAGCAATACAAAACATCATTATAGCTAGAATGATCAGACAAATGATTATGCCCACTCAGGCAAATCTTAACCTTACTATGGTGCTTATAAAACAAATCCTTTAACTTCTTACAATCAGAGTGACCACCACCCACCAAAACCTGAGTAGTCCCCAAAATTGGATAATGAGACATCACCAACACAGAATCGCCGGCAGGAACTTTATCCATTTCCTTCTCTAACCACTCAAACTGTTCCTTATCTAAAGAAACATTATCGTTGATGCTGTCAAGTATCATAAAATGCCAGTTCTTTTTACTGAAGCTATAATACCTGTTGGGGATTTTCAACCGCTTAACAACGTATTTCTTCCCGTACATTTCATCATCCTTAGAAGGCGCTTTCCACCATGGATCATGATTGCCAATACAACTATGCACCTCATAAGGATCAAGCAAAGAAGTACACTCATCCCAAATACGCCATTGCTGAATAACCTGGTCGTATTTTACGTGATCATAAGAAGCATCACCTATGGAATCTCCACCATTTAAAAAGAAATCTGGCTTGTGTTTAGCTATAATATGCTTTAAGCAGCTTTTAAACCGCTCAGGTGCATTTTCTCCAGCCCCAATGTGCACATCTGTAATATGCGCAACCGTCATGGCCAGTTTTTTACCCTTTTTGCTTTCCCTATCCTCACCGGAAGCCAAAGCAGGAAGCCCTCCGGTTATCACTACACCTGTAGCTAATCCTGCCGCTTTTAATAAAGATCTTCTGTTCAGTTTCATCTTTTCAATTACATATTCAAATTAAAAACTATTTACCAACGGTTTACCAACCGAATATTTGTTTCAGATTAGGGTTCAATAATACTTGCTGTTGTGGTATCGGACGATAATAGTATTTCGGCTCCTGAAAATCACGTACCGCCGATTCAGTTACAATAGCACTACCTGTATTTACGTTTTTCAGATATACTGTTGCATCAGAACCAAATGTACCCGTACGGTAGTACGCCAACTTCACTCCTAATGAATTTTTTTCCTTCTTATCTTCATCTGGAATGGGCAAGGATTGGTCTATCAAAATAATATCTGGTATACCGTCACCTGTTAAATCATATTTTCCAAGGCCTGCGAAATAAATCCCTTCCGGGCTGTTGGTCAACAACTTACCGGCTTTCCACCTCATCAAATCGTCAAATCTCGTACTTTCAAATGCAAATTCTATTCTGCGTTCTCTTCTGATCTCCAATATTACTCCGACGTTAGCTGTAATATTACCATATTGCTGTTGTAACAGCGCATCTGGTGATGCATTTGCCTGTATCAGATTAAGATTGGGCATACCAGCTCTTTTTCTGATCAGGTTTACCGACATATCAAGCTGCTGTTGCGTTAAGGTACCAAGTTCTGCCAGTGCTTCAGCATAATTCAGGAGTACCTCTGCATAACGATATACTGGAAAATCTACGCCATTTTTAATACTCGCATCCGTACTGTTTACATATCCCTTTAATTGGTGATAACCACTAAAACTTTTATTTAAACGCTGAACATATGGCGTTGTATTAGGAACCTGAATCCAACCCGGATACACCACAGTTTGAGTAAGCCTTGGGTCGCGGTTCTGAAATTCCTGTACAAAACCCATTTTATCATAATTTGGCTGATCAGTAAAACGGCTGCCGTCTTTCATCAGATAGGTTTTGATCAGATCTTTGGCGGGAGATTGTTCATAATCACCAAAAACGATATTGACGTCCTGCCCCCTGTTCTTGCTATAGTCAAAAATATTGGCCAAAATTACCTCGGGATTTGCCGTCAAGTCCTGGCTGTTAAATAAAGTAGCATAATCCTGATCCGAATGTCCAGTATTGTAAATACTAAATTTTCCAGAAGTCATAATCTCATTGGAAATTTTAACTGCAGTTTCAAGAAATGCAT
This sequence comes from Pedobacter nutrimenti, assembly GCF_032678445.1. Classification (GTDB taxonomy): domain Bacteria; phylum Bacteroidota; class Bacteroidia; order Sphingobacteriales; family Sphingobacteriaceae; genus Pedobacter; species Pedobacter nutrimenti_A. The sequence continues at coordinate 9,327 of NZ_JAVTSQ010000026.1, read as the reverse complement.
TTGCAGTTCCTGTCAAATTCAGTTCCGAATGATATTTACGGTAAGTACCTTCATAAAGTGCCGCACGAGAATAAAATGTAGCAATTGCCCATTTTCCAGGTGTTCCGGAAGGAACAGATTCCCTTACATGCTGATAAGCAAAAGCCAAATCGGCCATTACACTATCCATAACCAGAGCTCTTGGATCACGTCCCTTATATAAAGCCTGATCACCCGGATTCATCGTACCCGAATACCATGGCACATCAGAAAAACGCTTAACTTTATCTATATAAAACATCGCCCGGTAATATCTGGCCAATCCTGCATAATGATTTTTTATATCTGCAGTAACCTTTGCCTTGCTATAATTTTCTAAAAAATAGTTGATGTCGCGTAATCTATCCCACTCCCATCCAGAAGTCATATTTTGCGGACTGACATTACCCGCCATCACATTTTTCACTTCTACATTCGCTGTAGTTACAAGATTATCACTGTTTTGATCACTCAGGTAGCTACCTCTGTCTGACATCGAAAGCAGCCCAGTAGTATATAATACGAGGTCACTTTCCGTATTGAAGAAAAGAGCCGGTGAGATTTCCGTTTGTGGGAAACGATCGAGTTCACTTTTTTTGCAAGCAGCAAATGCAATTGCAATAAACAGAATATATATGATATATTTTTTCATGAAAAAAAATTTAAATATTAAAGATCTAAGTTTAGCCCGATTGCATATTTCCTCTGGAAGGGATATGCCCAAGCACTTGGGCCTTGATTTACAGCCTCAGGATCTATATATTTCTTTATAGAAGAAAATTCATAGAGGTTATCACCAGTTACAAATACACGAAGACGACCAATACCAGCACGTTTTGTTAAACTGGCAGGAAAAGTATAGCCCAATGAAATATTTTTAATCCTCAAATAAGCTCCGTTTAAAAGGTATTTTGTTTGAGGAATATCTAATCCTGCTCCGTAGTTATTATCCGCTAACCAGGATTGCAAAACAGGATAGTAAGAGTTCGTATTCGCATCGGCCAAACCTGCTGCAATATAAGATTTTGAATCCTGGGCTCTTTGTGAAGCTGTCTCACCTGTAGCGCGGTAGAAATCAAGGTTCCAAGGATATACGTTAGCATAAGGCTGCTGATAAGGACCCCAAAACAAATAATGGTGCGGATAGAAATCCCTTTTTAATACCCCTTGTAAGAAGATCGAAAAGTCAAATCCGTTCCAATCCATATTAAAATTGGCACCAATAGTATAATGATCAGCGCTGTTTCCAATAATCTTAAGATCTTTAGGATCATTAGTACTAAACCCCTTTTCAATTTTACCATTCCCGTCCAGGTCCTTGTATTTTGGCCAACCCGGAACAATTGACAAGGCGCCCCAAGGGATAATAGCGGACTCATCAAGTGCAGCTATTTGATCTTTGTTTTGAAATACACCATCATTTTGTAGTCCCCAAATGTCTCCTAGTTTTTTTCCTACCCAATAGGTTTCTTTATTATCTTTCCCAACAAAAAGGTTCTGGTCATTTTGGAATTTCGTAATTACAGCATCAGAATTGGCCAGAATTACTTTGGTTGAAAAATTAAAAGGTTTTTCGGCCACTGTAAACCTATCTTGGTAAGTTACAGATAACTCCCAGCCTTTAGTTCTTAAATCCGCTGCATTTTGTCTTGGGGAGATTGTACCAAGCGTACCAGGAAGGTCTTGCCCTGGTACAAGCATTCCTTTTGTATTACGGATATAATAGTCAAATCCAACCAGGAATTTATCTTTAAAAAGACCAACATCGGTCCCTACGTTAAATGTAGAGACTCTTTCCCAGGTATAAGTATTTGGATCAACCACTAATCCTGGCGCACCTTTAATAGTCGGGTTATGATAATTACCACCTATCAGATAACCAGAAACATCTGTTTTTAAAGTTTGCAAATAACCGAAATTATCCACATTTTGATTACCAAGATCACCATATGACGTACGCAATTTAAATGTAGATACCACAGAAGACAAAGGTTTAAAGAACTCTTCATTACTTGCTATCCACGCTGCCGCTGCCGAAGGAAAAAAGCCCCAGCGCCTTTCTGTAGGGAAACGTGAAGACCCATCATACCGGCCTGTGCCTTCTAAAATATAACGTCCTTTATAGGTATAGTTGATCCGGCTAAATAAGCTGCTGGTTGCATAAGCTCCATATTTTGCAACTACCGATGCCGCTCCATTAGTAAGATTGAGATAAGGCAACGAGGGAGATATCAACCCATCTTTTGAAGTATTTACTTCAGAAGAACTGTAATCCTCGGAGTTATATCCGCCCATAACGCTAAAAAAGTGGTTTCCTATCGTTTTTTTATACGTGGTGTATAAATTGAATGCATTATTGAATAAATAACTGTTATTCTCTTTTACTCCACCAGTACCACCTTCCTGCCGTACATCATTTGGCCCGTATCCAATATTATACGCATTTGTACTAGCGTGATACTTACTCAATTCCCGTTTAAATGAAGCATCCCCATTTACAGTTAAATCACCATTCAGGAAGGTAGCTGTCGCACTGGCAATATTTTGAAAACCAAACATCGTTTGCAGGTTACTTCCGCCGTCAACCAGTCCGGCTGCAAGCCTACCTGCACCGGTATTCGCCCAGGTACCGTCTGGGTTTTTGGCAACATCAGTTGGGTTCAGGTAATAAATATCAGTAATGCTGGCACTAGGCTGGGCACGTTTAGTTTCATAGATATTGAGATTGTTATCTATTTTAAGCCACTTTAAGGGGGAAAAGCTTATTCTTGGTCTTAACCCATAACGATTCCAGTAGTCTGGCGCGAGCTTATTTAAACCATTTTCTTTGGTATAATCGGCCGATAAATAATAAGTCAGCGGCCGCTCATTAACCAGTGCCCCACCAGAAAATGTTAAAGTGTGACTTTGTGACAAACTCGCATTATTAAAGAAATATTTATTCCAGTCGTTACTTCCCATATAATCCCACTTTGTTGGATCAGAAGGGTTTAACCTGGTGTCTGGAAGAGAGGGATCATCAGATCTCTCTTTGGCCCATTTATAATATTCGTCACTAAAATTGATGTAATCCCAGGGTGTATTATTGGTAGATATTTCTTTCACTTTCGAGAAGATAAAAGGATCAGTTACTGGCTGTGGTAATATAGTAGGTTTGGACCATGACGACAGTACATTATAGCTAAGTTGTTGACGACCCACAGTACCTTGTTTGGTGGTGATCAGAATAACCCCGAAAGAAGCTCTTGCACCGTAAATAGCGGCTGATGCAGCATCCCTTAATACCGAAATGGAGGAAATATCAGAAGGAGTCAATCTTAGCATATCATCATTATTTACTGCCGGAATGCCATCTATCACGATTAATGGAGAGCCGCCATTTATAGAAGTATACCCCCTGATATTAATTGTTGGGACAGTACCCGGAGCTCCACCGCCATAGGTGATATTTAAGCCCGGGCTAACGCCCTGCAAGCCCTGCATTACATTTGAAATTGGACGAGACTCGAATGCTTTACCTGATATCTGGTCGATTGCACCCGCAATGTCTATTTTTTTCTTAGTACCAAAACCAACCACAACAACCTCTTCAAGCCCTCCCTCCTGTGGTTTCATTAATACATTTAAGTAGGTTTGCCCATTTAGAGCAATTTCCTGTGAGTTATAACCTACGTAGGCAAAAACAAGTACTGCATTCGGGCTTACATTTATGGTAAATGAACCGTTGACATCCGTAGAAACACCTTGTTTGGTACCCTTAACCTTGATACTTACAGCAGGTAATGTCTCCTTTGTTTCACCATCAGATACCTTACCCTTCAGGGTAATATTTTGTGCAAAAGCAGAAGTGGTCATTAGAAAAAAGCAAATTATCCAAAATAAAGAGTGCCTTTTTTTCATAATCCTCCCATACAACGAGAACGAAGTGTAGTTTTTTTCCATACAATTTATAGTTTTTGAGTTTATTGGTTTAAGATTGATCACTTCCTAAATCGAGGGCAAATGTATACACATGCCAACAAGTAAAAGTTAAGACTGTATTAATTAATAAATTAATTGAACAGTCAATCAATCTATTGCCAATATAGACTAATTCATTAGCTGAAAACCAATGCAATATTGACTATTATCGATTGTTTTTTGATTCACAACAAGATTATCTGAAGTCAGTATGTTAATCTATTATTAATTCATTTCCGAATACAGATTAATTATTAGATTTGTTAGTACAGAAAATCAATATGGGAAGAAAAAGCCTCAAAGAAATCAGGCAACAGGAAATTATTACCGTATTTTATGATACCGCCCGAAAAGACGGTTATGAAAACGCCTCAATTGCTAAAGTTGCTAAGGTTATGGATATTAATCCAAGCCTTATTATACATTATTTTAAAACCAAAGACGACTTAACCCACGCGCTTATAGATTACATACTTGAAAAGTATCTCCTTATTTATAAAACAAAAAACAAAGAAAACATTACACTTGCCGACCTGCAAAAAACGATCGAAATGCTTTTCTCTAAAAAGTGGAATCTCCTGTTTGACGATGGTTTGTTCTACACGTTTTACGCTTTGTCCTTCCGCGAAGAAAAAATTAAAGCTAAATATAAAACCATATTGGACTCCCTCCATTTTGAGCTTGCATTCATGATAGAACAATGCAATAAAAAACAGCTGTTAAACGTCAGTTCACCCAGAGCTGCTGCCGATTTAATATTTGTACTCGTAGATGGCGCATATTTCTACCTATCGCTGGAAAATGATAAAAAAGCTTACAAAGAAAGGCTTGACGATTACAAAAACAAAGCCTATGAAATTTTAGGTTTTCCACTTCAATCCACTTCAGAAACACCTTTGGTTCTCCGCCGCCTTGTTAAGGCATAAAAACCAATAGAAGCCCATAATAAATTGGCTACAGCATTTGGTAGGTCATTACTCATAATAGCTGTAGCCAATAAACATCAGTGAGATAAACACGCAGAACTCCCGCAAATGATAGTTTATGTAGATTGACTTATATATTAAGGTAGCCGGTTAATCAAAGTTCTGCCTTTCAAATACCTGATCCTACCAGATTTGGTAAACTCATCGCCCGGGCTATCCGGGTCATATTTTATTTTTATTTTGAGGAATTTTCCTCGAATTTTTCCAGTCTAAACTGCGCTATTTCTTGCTCCCTTATCTTTATTTTTTCCTCTAATTCTGTAATGCGTTTTTCTTGCTGCAGGATTAAATTATTCATTAAATTCAACTCTCTAACAGAAATAACAACTTTTTCATCTGTTATTACCTGTTCAGTTTTTGAATTTCTCAATTCCTCCACATTATTGGTAAATGCACCGATAGGTTTATCCAAAATGTCAGCTATTTGCATTAATCGTTCCAGAGAGATTTTAACTTCGCCTGATTCGATTTTTTGGTAAGCACTTTGCCCAATCCCTAATTTACTTGCTACGTAGGTTTGCGTATAACACTTTTCATTTCTGTATTTACGTATATCTTCACTGAAAGCAGATCTTAGTTCATTTTTACTCAGAGGTTTCTCATCTTTAAAACCAACCATTTTTTTAACCTTAGAATACATTTTGGTAAAATAATCTGTTTTTTTTATTTATTTAGGAATATAATTATTCCAACCGCAATTAAATTCATTCTTCATCTGGATAAGTCTATTCCGATAATATTAAACATACTCTTTACTTCTAATTACATTTATCATAATAAATTAAACAATGAAACCATCATGTGTTGCACTACACAAACCGAACCATGCTTGCGAATTCTTGAACACAAAAGTAAAAATAGGTATTTGTTATAAAATGAATAATTTTTGGTAGCGCTTGGTAGCTTCATAACCTTTAAAAAACAAATAATATACTAATGAAAAAATTAAAACTGAACAAAGCAGCCTTTGCAGGTGCAGAAGTACTTAGCAGAGCACAGCTAAAAAAAGTAATTGGAGGAACCGGTGGAACATGTACAATGACATACACAACACCTAATAATTCGTCTTCACAAACCGTTAGTTACTCTGTGGGAGGCACTTGCGCTGAACAATCTTCAAGCATGAAAAAAATGTGTGTAGACAATATCACAGTAGGTCTGTTTGCTAGCTGTAAATATGACTGTGGGTGTGACGGATGGGGTTCTTAAATCAAGAATACACTCAAAAGGAGGATAGCCTTCTTTTGAGTGTATTTTAATATATTTGGATATGTTAACGCGTTTTATTTCTATCTCAATAGTACTATTCTTTTCCCTTCTATGCTACAATTTTACCGACGGAAATGGAAAGCCAGATCCTAAAATCAAACAGATTACTCCTCATACTACAATTTCTGTTAGATTAAGTGAGAAAGAGCAACTTATTTTAAATTATAAACAGAATTACGGCACATATGTTAGCTTTAAAAACTTAAGCTCAAGTGATACAACTGTAAAGAGATCTTTTTTGCTGACAGCGCCTACTTTGTTTCATTATATAATAGATCCTATTACAAATAATTTCAGGACTCTTCTTATTTTACCTGGCGATAGTATATTGCTTTCGGACAATGGAAAAAAAGTCCTCTTTTCAACATCCTATCCAGATTATATCGAAGATATTCTTGATGTACCACCGCTCTTCTATCAGTTTAACCCAAAATTAATACAAGAATTAAATGTAAAAGGCGCTATTTCCGCATCGATATCTATTGAAAAAAGATTCGAAGAAAACAATCAAAAAATTAATGACGCTAAACTAAGTGATGGTTTAAAGACCATTCTGAACGACCTAAATAATACCATTAAGTACCAGTTATGCAGCTATATCGATCAAAGAAATTTAACTTTAAACGAAACGACATTATTAGATAGCTTAGATAATGAAATGGCCAAAAATGCGCAAAAAATTGGATCCATAAACACGACTTTAACAGAGACAATTTACAAACATCTTATTGAATGGAGTTATAATAAAAAGAACAAAAGACCAATAAGTGATTTCTGGTCGGAGGTGAACAATATTGATACTAGTGTGGCTAACGCTCCCTATTATTACGATTATCTTATTACTTGGGCTCAATCCTATTTTCTTTATGATTATAAAGAATTGGGAATTATTGATGCAAAGCTAAAGAGAATACCCAATCCCAATCCTGCGATAAAAAGAGTCATATCCCTTTCGGATATTTTGTTGCAAACAACAGTCAATTTTAGGCAGGCAAAACAAGATTTAACAAATTTTGAAGGCGGAAAATACCTATATCTATTTGAAAATGAAAATGTAGCAAATCATGAAACAAGGAATATTAAGCAAATTGAAACTGTCACATTATTTGATATTGAGCAGAGAAAAACAGTATTCCAAAAAGTATTTAATGATCGTGCCTTACTATATTTTGTTGATTTTTGGGCCAGTTGGTGTAAACCTTGTATTGAGGATTACCCTTATTTAAAAAAGGCTCAGGACCAGTTAAAAAAAGAATCTATTAAATTTATAAGCATTAGCATAGATGACAAAGGATCAAGGAAAACCTGGTTAAAGACTTTAGAAAAATTGGGGGCGCATAAACACGCTAATCAATTTATGTTAGAAAATGCAAAAGAATCGCCTTTAACACATTTTTTCAGGATAAACAGAATACCGAGATACATCGTAATCGATCACACAGGAAATATATTAAATGAAGATTTTTTTGGACCTTCCGATCCTAGATTTAGGATGGAATTAATGAAATTATTAAATATTCCTTAAACAAACTTATTATCGGGGAGGATATAAAGTCTCCCCGATAATAAAAAAGATCAGTTATCTGCGATGTCCATATATCTTCAAATAAAAATATATCATTGGCCACAGAAAAGGAAAAAAAGCCATGGCAACAAGATTTAACCAATGTATCTTTTCTCTACTTTTAACTATATTAATAGTCATAAAAATATAGCCTAAAATAACCAAGCCAAAAAATAAAAAAACCAGTACTTTCATATATTTTCCATTTAACTTTTTATCTTAATGCGCATGCCGCTGCCGCTGCTGCGACCATAGTTGGAACACAGGTTGGTAGTATATCACAGGCCGTTTTACAAATACTATCAGCATCACAAGCATCTTTTGCAGTTTTATAAACCCTTGCAGTACAAGCCACAAGACTCTCATCAGCTCCACCAGTCCCACTTCCACTCCCTCCCATTACTTTTTTCATTTGTGCCCTTGATAGTACTTCACCATTACTATAGGCATTTACACTTAATTTTAGTTTTTTCATTGTTTTAAAGATTTAAATTGTTTAAGGTTTTTTAACTGGAATTGCGGTAAATGAACAACCAGTTAGCCGGAATATTTTCTTTATTTAAGTTTTGTCCAAATTCTATTGGCGATAAGTACTCCTGGTACAGAATGTAGTCTTTTTACAGTTATACATATTTCCAGATATTCAAATACGATGAGTAATGCCTGCTCTTTATTGTTAAATCCATTTGATATTTGCATTCAGCTTTTAGCATCTTGAAAAAGCGCTCAGCGAATGCATTGTCGAATCCTATTTTCCTTTCGACTTATACCCCTGGGATTACTCGAATAATATTTCATCGTGAATCTGGAAGCAGAGTTCTTAATTAGGCATATAAATACTACAACAGAATTGGTAGCAGAAGGTTCGAGCGTTAAAATCATATATACTGAGTTTTAAAGGATATTAAATCCGTTTAAATAAAAATAAGAGTTTTGTGTTAAGAACATATGTCGAGGATATTAATTATAAAAATATCGACAGGAACATCTCGACTTATATTCACCTAGTTACTATTCAACATCTTAGTGATATTCCTCAAAAACCGCTGCAGTAATGAACTCTCTTCGGTAACAATTTCAGCATCAGCCTGCATTCCGTTCTTCAGCACAATTTTATGCTCCGGATCTTTATTTTCAAATCTTTCGAACCCAATTTTCGCAATAAAAACACTGTCTTTAAAGGCAACTTCTGAGATATAATTCACCTTGCCCCTGATTACCCCGTACTGCTCGAACGGATAACTCTTCATCTTTACCAGGGTACGCTGTCCAAGCCTCACCTTCCCCATATTATACTGCGGTATATAAACCTCTCCAAAGAAATCTGTATTCGCAGGATTGATTATGAACAACTCCTGGCCAGCACTAACCGTCTGATTTTCCTGAACAATACCCGCATAACCAACCTTTCCTCCAATCGGTGCTGTCAAAACATATTTACTGATCCATCCATCGGTTTCAGTTAGCATATTACTCAGCGACTGTACAAATTTTGCCCGTTCCTCTTGTATGGTATGGTCCAGGTCCAAA
>NZ_JAVTSQ010000025.1:0-19099 GCF_032678445.1 Pedobacter nutrimenti | reverse complement strand
TAGCCTGGATTCTGCTGTACAATTCCATTACTCTCATTAATTACTTTACGAGGTAAAGGGTACAGTACAAATTCCGGTTTGGCAAATACAGACCCATTATCTTTAGCACGCTGAATATATGTTCCCCACCGGATCATGTCTTCTCTTCTGGTTCCTTCTCCCCATAATTCGAATAAACGTTCATCCATTATTTTTTTCCGAAATCCGGCCTGATCAAATTGCCCTGGGCTGTATAAAGTTACACCTGCTCTGGCCCTGATCACATTAATCAGATCATATGCCTCATTTACCGGACCCTGACTTTCGTTAATGGCTTCAGAGAGCAGTAACAACGCATCGGCGTAACGCCATACCACGATGTCAGTACCCTGTTGTTCACTAATGGCAGTAGGATCTGGGCCATACTTTATTGGGATTGCCCCAATGTAATTATTTGCCCGTGCATCAAAAATAGCGCCTCCATCTGTTGGCCATTTGGCCAGCAAAATACTTAAACGTTTGTCAGAAGGATCAAATCTATCATAGGTTTTCCATGGCATTTTATAACCGCCCCACTGAGTGATCTCCAGGCCGTGAGGATCTACGTAATTACCCGGCATACTGCAGGCCAGCCAGAGATTGTTGTTATTTGCATCTTTACGACAGGAAATGGCCAGCATTATTTCTGTACTGTTGCCCTTATTTTCATATGTAAAAACATCTTTATAACTGGTCTGCAGGCTATGGCCCAGCTGCTGGATCTGCCGGCCTATGACAATCGCATCAGTCCATTTTTTTTCATGCATGTATAATTTCATCAGCCCCATTAAACAGGCATCTTTCGTAAAACGCCCATAATCAACAGAGGGAAGTTCTTTGCACGTAGGTAGAACAGCAAGCGCCTCCTTGTAATCCTTTTCAATCTGGCCAACCATCCATTCCCTGGTCGGTCTGGCTATGGCTTTTGTATTTGGATCTGAGGCCTCCTGAGCATTTATACGGATGGGCACCGGGCCATAATGATTATACAGGATCCAGGAATAATGTCCCCGCAATGCTTTCATTTCTGCGATATACTGGGATTTTAATTTTCCATCCATCTGGATCGATTGAATTTTATCCATATCAATCGCAATTTCCGAAATAAGCGGCATCAAAGCATTGTAATGATTGAGCAGCTCGCCAAAATCTTCTGAAAAATTCAGATTGTTAAATTTAATCCAGCCGTCCCATCCCCAGGAACAAATCATTTCATCTGTAGTAAAGCTCGACTGGATATCCCAGCCTTCATTTGTGGCACCCCAGCCGCCGCCATAAATACCTGCTCCGGTCATTCCTGAATACATCGCTGTAACGGCACTTTTTGCATCCTCTGCACTTTTAAAAAAACTATCTGAAGCATATTTGTCAAATGTCTTTTCTTCCAGGGCTTTCTCGCAAGACAGCAATAGTGTGCTTGATGCAATGATCAACAGCACAACCCTTTTATATATCTTTAATTTCATATTTGTTTTCATCGTTTAATGATAATTAGTTAGAATCCTGCATTTATGCCAATAGTAAACGAACGGGTCATGGGATAAACCAAGTAGTTTTGAAGCTCAGGGTCCATACCTTTATATTTGGTAATGATAAATGGGTTTTGAACGTTTACGGACAGCCTTAGATTCTTCAATACATTCTGTTTATCCAGGATTTTATTTCCAAATTTATAGCCCAAAGTAATATCCCTGCAGCGTATAAAATTGCCATTTTCCAACCAGTAGTCAGAATTACTCACATAAGTTGCGTAAGGATCTGGAAGACCTGTTGGAAATTGTGCATTTGGATTGGAGGGTGTCCATCGGTCTTTTGCAATACTTAAAACATTCCATCCAAAAGCACCCAACTGAGCATAGGTCCTGAAAGCTTCAGAATAATCCTGATTCTGCTTTTTCTGAATAAAACCATACATGTAAATAGAAAGATCGAAATTCCGATAGGTGAAGGTATTGTTGAAACCAAAACTATAACGGGCACCATTAATACCCACCTGCACCTGGTCTGCTGACGAGATTTTACCATCGGGTTTACCTGTTAAATTACCATTGGCATCATAGCCATTTAAATCCTTAATAATTACGCCCCCTGGTAAAATACCGGGCATCCAGGAAGGTGCAGGTCCGTCTCCTCTATAGATCCCGTCCGAAACATAACGGTATAAGCCATTATAAGGCCCCTGAACATCTATATATTTGGCAAGTGTTTTTAAGGCATTAGGCTCTCTCTCCACCCATGAATTGTAATAATGAGATACGTTAAAGCTTGTACTCCAATTCAGTCCTTTACCAGATTCACTGATCAGATTCTTTGTTTGCAAGTTCATCTCCCAGCCTTTACTTCTTGTCTTTCCAGCGTTAAAAGCAACGGAACTTACCGGAAAATCCGTTGAAAGTGGAATTTGGGTCAGCAAATCACTGATCGTTCTGTTAAAATAATCAAAAGATCCGCTTATTCTATTCTTCAATATTGCAAAATCAATCCCTGCATTCAGGTCGCGCTGGGTTTCCCAGGTTAAATTATCATTGTTCAACTGGTTTAAAACTACCCCAGGGTAATTGGAACTCCCGAACACATAAGATGCATCTGACGAATAATAAGAAGAGGCACTCCCTCCAATTTCGCTATTTCCGGTTGTTCCGTATCCCAGCCGCAATTTTAACAGATCAATGGCTGGAACAGTTTTTTTAATAAAGGGTTCTTCTGAAATGACCCAGGCTGCTGAAACACCTGGAAAAGTACCGTATTTCTTATTCTTAGCAAAGTTAGAGGCCCCATCTTTTCGGATACTGGCACTCAGTATATACTTATCATCCAGTTCATAGATTGCTCTTGCAAAGAAAGATTTCCAAACCTTGGTCGGGGCCCGGAAAGATCCAACTTGCGGCCGATCTGCTGTCCCAAATCCGAGATTATTAAATAAAAAATTATCTGTTGCAAAATGATCATTTTCAGCACTTAACCCTTCCCGATCCGTCAGCTGATAAGAATGCCCCGCAACGGCAGTCAATTTACCAGCCCCTCCAAAATCATGTGTATAATTAAGGATATATTCCATCAGCTTTGAGGTAGAGCTGCTTTCAGAAACAGAGGCCTGTCCACCCGCTCTGGCGCCATACAGAAACGTTTTTGGCAGGTAAGTATACCTTTTTGCTGTAGACTGGTCATAACTAAAATTAGCCCTTGCAGATAAATTTTTAAGGATGTTCCACTCTGCATATCCATTGGTAAGTACCCTGCTGCTTTTGGTAAAATCGGTTACTTCAAGAAAAGACAATGGGTTTGGAGAGTTCTGGTAATCAGGGTTAATTGGATAATTCCCATTGGCGTCTTGCAACGGCATAGTGGCCGGATAGTAAAATGCAGAAAGTACCATCCCCGAGTATTCATTTCCAGTGGTTCCAATATTTGCATTGTTGGCATTGGAATTAGAGACGATGATATTGGCGCCTACCTTTACATGATCTCCCAAAGACTGATCTAAATTCAATCTCCCATTGTATCTTTTATACTCCGAGTGCTTTAAAACACCAACCTGGTTCAGGAAATTACCTGAGGCAAAGTACCTGGTCTTACCCATATTAGGTGCACCCGATACGGATAGATTATGCTGCTGCGTTAAACCATTTCTGGTAATGGCATCAATGGCATTTGGCATTACTGGCTGATCGTTGATCTGCTGCTGGGTGTATTTTGGAACAAATGGATTCACTGTGGTCGGATTTACGGTACCATAGGGCGCTATTTTATTGTCCTGCATCCACTTTTCCTTTAGGATATCATTTCTGACCATCATATAATCCTTAGTTCCAAGAATATCATAAAATTTAATCGCTTTCTGATAAGACTGACTTCCCGAATATTCGACATTAGGCCTGTCCCCTTTTCCTTTCTTTGTAGTGATAAGTACAACGCCGCCTCCGGCACGTGCACCATAAATGGCCGTTGCACTGGCATCTTTCAAAAAGTCAATAGATTCAATATCATTGGGGTTGATAAAGTTTAACGGTGATCGGTCTACACCAGATCCCCCATACCGGGTTTGGGAATCCGGCTCGCCAGCATTATCATTGACCACTACCCCATCTATAACGTACAAGGCACCGGCAGAAGCATTGGACGGGTTGCTTCTGATCTGCAAACTCACGCCTGCCCCTGGCTGTCCGCTGGATTGCAGTACAGTTACACCAGCGGCCCTTCCAGCTAACGCCTGGCCAATATTAGAAGATGTGGAAGTATTCAGTTCTGCCGTTTTAACAGAAGCAATTGCCCCGGTAACATTTCTACGTTTTACCGCCCCATAACCAATGACCACGATTTCACTCATCTCATTAGTTATGGCCTTCAAGGTTATCTGTAAAGATGTATTCCCGGTAAGCGCAATTTCCTGCATTGCATAACCTACGTAACTAAATACAAGAATATCACCTTTTTTTGCGTTCAACTGGAACTTACCGTCGTTGTCGGTAGTAGAGCCCGTATTGTTATCTTTAACCCTGACACTAACTCCTGGCAGCGGCAAGCCTTTTTCATCCAGAACAATCCCTGTTATTTTATCTTTAAGGATAGCCCACGACAGGCTTTCAATCTTTCCCCGTTTGATCACAATGATATTGTCAACAATGCTAAATATCAGTGGCTTTCCAGAAAGTGCCTGTTCCAGCGCCTGTTCAACTGTTGCCCCATTAAGATCGATGTTGATTTTGCCTACTGATCTCAATAGTTTAAGATCATAAAAAGATTGGTAGCCACTCTGTTTCTCAATGGCTTTCAATACAGAGGGTAAAGACACGTTTTTCTCTGAAAGCGTAATTCTCTGGGAAAATACTTTCGCAGATACAGACATACAGAATACTGTTAATAAAATTAAGGTCAATTTCATCATCAGAATGATTTGAGATGGGAAATATTTGCGGACTGGCAAAGTTTTCCCACATAAGTTTAATTGCATACTTTTGTACGGTTTTGGTTAGAAGATAAATCTGTTACAAGTTTTTTGAGATTAACCGGAACCTGTCTGCATCTAACGCTATTGGATGCAGCATTACCGGGCCCTGACGCTATCGGGGCCTGGTTTTTTCCTTGATACCACGTATGGCACGGTTAACCTAAGGTGAGGTTAGTAGTATTCTTTCATGGATTATTGGTTTAGTTTTGTTTGGTTATCTATTTTTGGTTAATTGATTCTACATTTAAATCAGGGCCTTACAATTAAAGTCTTTCCTTCCAGTTTAAAATTCAGGCCCCCATTTTCTAATACTTTCAAAACTGTGTTTAAGCTAGACGATCTTTTGATCTTACCTACAAACTCATGTTCACCAATCGGTCCTTCGTAAACAATTTCTAAATTATACCATCTGGAAATCTGGCGCATGAGTTCGGGAAGATTGGCTCTATCAAAAATGAAATAGCCATTCCTCCAGGCCATAACGGATTCTAAATCTGCATCTTGCACTTGAATACTCCCTATATTTCCTAAAAGCAAGCCTTGCTGTCCCGGTTTTAAGATTACTGAAGCGGTTTTACTTTTTAGCTGCACAGCGCCTTCCAGTAGTGTGGTACGCACCTCTTTTTCGTCCTCGTAAGCCATTACGTTAAAATGTGTGCCCAATACCCGTACTGTCGTTCCTGGAGCTTGAACAATAAAAGGCTTATTTTGGTTTTTGGCGACTTCAAAGTAACCTTCTCCATGAAGTTCGACGCGCCTTTCTTTATCCTTAAAAGCGGTCGGAAATTTCAAAGCAGAAGCCGAATTTAACCAAACTTTACTTCCATCTGGAAGAATGATTTGGTATTGCCCCCCTTTTGGGGTAGAAATTACATTATAAGACATTTTGCTACTCAGGTCCGCTGTCTTTACTCTATAAATCAACTGTCCGCTGGTTGTTTTGGTGATGCTGATACCACTTTGCTGAGCCAGGATTCCATTAGCAGCCTCATCCAGATCAATGGTCTTACCATTGCTAAGTGTTAATTTAGCACGGTCCCCCCCTGGTTTTACATCAGTAACACTGGCCACTTCTGCCCGCTGACCGATGTTCTGTTCAGGTCTTTTATAGAAATATAACCCGGCTGCACATACCAGAAGAACAGAAGCGGCAATGGTGAGCTGCCAATACCACGAATAACTTTTCTTTTTGTTGATATAACGGTTTATGTAGACAAAATTCTCTTCCAAAAGGGCTTTTACATCTGCCGGATCTTCCTCTTTTGGCTCCTCTTCTTCTAACTCACGTTCAATAAGTTCTGCCAAAGGACTCTGTTCTCCATATAACTGAAAATGTCCCATCAGTTTCTGCACTTCTTCCGGTGTACATTGTCTCCTAAGATATTTGGCATAAAGTGCTTTTAAATCGTCCATGATTCTCCCCTTTTATATACCATACGATTGTAAAACAAAAAATCTATGCTCCGTTCTATTTTTTTTGAAAAACTCTATTTATAAATTAACGAAAATATAGGTGAATAAAATAAAGCAACAAAAGATCAAACTTATTATTGTTCATTTCTTCCTTAAGGAAAGCCATTGCTTTGGCCATATGGTCTTTGATTGTCCCTACAGAAACCCCAAAATAGACTGCAGCATTTTCATAACTTTTATCTTCCAGCTTGATGTATCTGAATACAAGCTGTCGTTGGGGAGGGAGTTTACTAACTGCATTCTCTAATATCATCCGGTAATCTTTAGCCTCCATCAAATCTGTAATTGGATCATGTAGCTCCGTCATTAAACTGATCAGATGATCCATTAACTTCTTGTTCCTTGAAGTACTGCGATAAAAATCAATAGCCATATTCTTAGCTATAGTTACCAGAAAAGCTTCGAAAGGAAGTTCCGTATTCAACTGGCTCCGAGATTGCCAGACTTTTAAAAATACATCCTGATGCAATTCTGCCGCGATATGATTAGAGTGAACTAATTTACTCAGGTTATAAAATATTTTTCGTTCGTATTTCCTGTACAATTCATTAAATGCTGCCTGGTCGTTGGATTTCAATCTAAGTAGAAGATCTTGTTCATTGTTTAGTGAAATCATAGATGGAAATATCCAGAAGCAAGTTTATATAAAATCAAATATAAAAAATTTACGACCAGAAAAGCAATCAAAAAACAAACTTTCCCAATGCAACCATATTATCAAAATTTCAATAAACGTCTGTTAAAAAGCCATAAACTTTATTTTTACAACACTGGATTATTTTGAAGAATTAGCACCTGACCTGGTTATAAAAAACATTTATGTACCCAGCCTATACACTATCCAGTGTCTGCGCCCAGGAAAAATATGTTTTATGATCAAGCCTCAGAATCTGTAAGATTCAGCTAGATCAGAAAACATATTTTTCTCAACAATAAGATGAGGGATGCTCTATAATCAAAATAACATCACAATAGATCAAATTTATTGTAGTACTTCGGTTTTTATATTCCGATTTTAGTAAATTACGATATGGTATATCCTCATTATGAAACTCAAATTTCTTTTTATTGTTCTGTTACCTAAGTTACTATTAGCACAACAGCCCCCTTCTATTATCCCCCAACCAGTCGAAATACAAATGAGCCGTGGCTTCTTTGTTATCGACAACAATACCTCGGTACATTTTGACAAACAACAAAAAGCAACAGAGCCTGCCGTGCAGTTTTTACAAAAAATGGTGCAAAATATTTCCGGATATTCTCTAAAAGTCAATAAGCCAGGAAAAAACACAATAAACCTTGTCCTTTCAAATGCCAGTCATTTACCGAAAGAGGGCTACCAGCTATCTGTAACCAATTCCAGCCTCACCATCAAGGCAAGCAGTTATGGTGGTATTTTTTATGGTATTCAATCCTTGCTGCAAACCTTACCTCAAGTGCGTACCAACGAATCCTTGCATGTACCTTGTATGCTGATCAATGATTATCCCAGATTTTCATGGAGAGGGATGCACCTCGATGTAAGCCGTCATTTTTTTTCAGCCGATGTAGTTAAAGAATATATTGACCTGATGGCCCTGTACAAAATGAACACCTTCCACTGGCACCTGGTAGATGACCAGGGCTGGAGAATGGAAATAAAAAAATACCCAAAACTTACACAAGTCGGTGCATGGAGGGTTGATCAAACGGACAAACTATGGGGCAACCGGCCACAAGCCAAACCTGAAGAACCCGCTAATTATGGTGGATTTTACACACAACAGCAGTTGAAAGAAATCGTAGCCTATGCCAAAGCAAGAAATATCACCATTATTCCGGAAATAGAAATGCCCGGCCATGTGGCCTCAGCAATTGCAGCTTATCCACAATTGAGCTGTACACAAATGCCGCAGCTTCCGCTAACCGGAGGAAATTACACCAATATGGCTTCCAATTACTGTGCTGGCAATGAAGCGGTATTCTCTTTTATAGAAGATGTGTTGACAGAAGTTATGGAGATCTTCCCTTCCACCTATATTCATATTGGCGGCGACGAAGTAGATAAAGAACCCTGGAAAAAATGCCCACGTTGTCAGCAAAGAATTCAAAAAGAGGGCTTAAAAAATGAAGAAGAACTTCAAAGTTATTTTATTAAACGCATTGAACGTTTTATCATTAGTAAAAAAAGAAAGCTTATTGGTTGGGATGAGATCCTGGAGGGCGGCCTTGCCCCCGAAGCAACCGTTATGAGCTGGCGCGGAGAAAGTGGAGGAATTCAAGCCGCAAAAATGGGACACGATGTGGTCATGACACCAGGAACTCCTTGTTACTTTGATGCCTACCAGGCCGGACCAGAAGGAGAACCCTATGCTGGTGGCGGTTTTAACACCCTCAGAAATGTATATGATTATGACCCCGTTCCAAAAGAATTAAATACCGCAGAACATCAACATGTACTAGGAGCCCAGGGTAACGTATGGACAGAAAATATATCCACAACAGAACATCTTGAATATATGGTTCTGCCCAGAATGCTGGCCCTGGCAGAATCTGTATGGTCTCCACCAGGCAAAAAAAACTGGGAGAACTTTTACTCCCGTCTTAAAGTTCATTTTAAAGCTTTTGATCAAAAAGGCTTACACTATTCACCCGGGAATTTTACGGTAAAAATTAACCCGATATCCCAAAGTGGAAAACTCAGCGTTAACTTATCTTCCGATTCACCAGAGGCCACGGTCTATTATACCTTAGACGGCTCTGTTCCTGGATTATCCAGTACAAAATATACTTCACCTATTCCGGTAGAGTCTACCCAAACCATCAAAGCCGTTAGCGTGCTCAATGACAAGGTCATGAACTTAGTGCCGGTTGAACAAAAATTCGCTATTCATAAAGCCATTGGAGGCACGGTCCAATACACCAACGCACCCTCTAAATATTATCCTGCCGATGGCCCCAATTCCTTAACCGACGGCATACGTGGAAAATCCAATCCCGGTAAATTCTGGATAGGAATTAGCAACGACGACCTCATTGCTACAGTGGATCTTGGATCGGAGAAAAAGATCAGCAAAATTGGACTTGGTTGTTTACAAAGCTATAAGGACTGGATATTCTTACCACAAACGGTAAAATTTGAAGTCTCTACCGATGGTCAGCATTTCCAGGAAGTGGGATCTCTTGTTAATGATATTCCGGTAACTGCACTTAATCCAATTATGCGCGACTTTGAAACCAAATTTTCAGCACTAAATGTTCGCTATATTCGCGTAACAGCAGCAACCGTCAAAGCATGTCCAAAAGGACATCCTGGCGAAGGAAAACCAGGATGGACATTTGCCGATGAAATCACTGCAGATTAGCAACTCCTCTGTAGTTTTAATAATGAACATATTATAATCCATGGAAAAAAGACGTGAGTTCATCAAAAAGGTAGCTATAACAGCCGGCAGCCTGGCCATAGGAAGTAAGACCTTCGGTTTTACCGCATCTAGCTATAATAGGATCATCGGTGCTAACGACCGGATGCATATAGCCATCATTGGACTAAATGGCCGGGGAGATAGCATGTCTGGCACTTTTGCCCAGCAGCAGAACGTAATGATCAATACAGTGTGCGACGTAGATTCGAGAACCATCCCTAAGGTTCAGAAAAATATTATGGCTATCGGTAAGCAGAACGAAGCACCTAAAGGTGAAGTTGATGTTCGCAAAGTCATGCAGGATAAAGGTATCGATGCCATCTTCATTGCTACGCCCGATCACTGGCATGCGCCAATGACCATTATGGGTTGTCAGGCTGGAAAACACGTTTATGTCGAAAAGCCACTAAGCCACAATCCTCATGAAGGTGAATTGGCCGTTCAGGCCGCCAGAAAATATAAACGTATTGTACAAATGGGCGCTCAGCGCAGGTCCTCTCCCATGGCTATACAGTGTATAAAAGAATTGCACGGCGGTGTAATCGGCCGGCTTTATCTTGCAAAAACCTGGTACACCAATAACCGCAAAGCAACCTATCTTAAACCTGCTCCTGTACCCGATTGGCTGAACTATGAACTGTGGCAAGGCCCTGCACCGCGCCAAGCCTACCGGGACGGACTGATACACTATAACTGGCATTGGTTTTGGGATTACGGTACGGGCGAGGCCTTAAACAATGGCACGCATGAAGTAGATCTTGCCCGATGGGGTTTACAGGTTGATTTTCCAACCAGAGTCAGTTCTGTTGGCGGCCGGTACCAATTTAAAGATGATTGGCAAACTCCAGATACGCAAATCGTCACCATGGATTATCCGGGCCGGATTTCTCTGATGTGGGAAAACAGAAGTTCCAATGGCAGAAAAATAGAAGGCGCCGAGCGTGGTGTTATTTTTTATGGTGAAAATGGCAGCCTGGATACCGACGGCGAAAACTACACCATATATGATCTGGATGGTAAAATAGCTAAACAAATAAAGAAACAAGGATCGACAGATGCATCAATACAAGGCCGAAATACAGCCAGTCCAAGTTTAAGTATGGACAGTCTGCATGTGCGAAATTTCCTAGACGCCATCCGCAACAATACGCTCCCTAGTTGCGATGTAGAACTGGGTTACAAAAGTGTTGTCGCTATGCAGCTGGCCAATATCTCCTGGCGTGTCGGACGCGACCTGCATCTGAACCCGAAGAACGGACATATCATTAATGACCATGAAGCACAAAAACTTTGGAGTCGCACTTATGAACCTGGCTGGGAGCCCAAGGTTTAGTATAAAACTGATTAATATCAACCCAAATAATAGTTTAACACACATTTAAATGATTTCCATTAAACGATTACCAATGTTACGAATAGCTTTAATGGCTATTCTCAACCTATCGGTAGCAACCACATCCTTTTCTCAAACCAAACCTGTGATAAGGATGGGTGCAACCAATACCCAGTCATTTGACGACAACTGGGCATTTGCCAGATACGGCTTGCAAGCTGATGGTTCACGAATTGAAGAACCTCAAAATTTAGAAAGTACAACTTTAAATGAAAGCTCTTGGCAAAAACTAAACTTACCCCACGATTTTGGCATTACCGGTCCCTTTGGAATTGAACTGGAGGGCGGTACAGGCAAACTTCCCTGGAAGGGAATAGGGTGGTACAGAAAACATTTTAAAATCCCAGCAACGGACGTGGGAAAAAGGATCTTTGTAGACTTTGACGGCGCCATGGCCAATGCCAAAATCTGGCTCAACGGCCATTATGTAGGAACATGGCCCTATGGGTACAATTCCTTCCGGATGGATTTAACACCTTACCTGTTGACGGGTAAAGAGAATGTACTCGCGGTTCGTCTGGACACCGAAAACTGGGATTCGAGATGGTATCCAGGTGCCGGAATTTACCGCCATGTGTGGTTGGTAAAAACAGATCAGGTCCATGTTGGCCATTGGGGTACCTCTATTACCACTCCGGAAATTACTGACGCCTCGGCAAAGGTTAAGATGGACGTTACTGTTGAAAACCAAAGTACACTCCCGGTGGAAGCCACGGTTCAAACTTCTGTATTCGAATTGGATCAGCAAAATAAGCCTGGAACAAAAATCACTTCTTTCAACACGTCTGCAATAAAAATAAATGCGGGTGCGGCGGTAACCACCAATACACAAGCTACAATTCAGCATCCCAAGCGCTGGGATATTGTTGCTCCTAACCGGTACATCGCACAAACCACCGTTAGTGTAAATGGTAAAGTGGTTGATACTTACCAGACCCCATTTGGCATCCGTACCCTTAAATTTACCGCCCGCGATGGTTTCCAGCTTAATGGCCACAGGGTTGAAATCCAGGGAACCTGTAACCATCATGATTTAGGTGCTTTAGGTGCAGCCATCAATACCAGTGCGCTACGCCGTGAGCTCACTATCCTTAAAGATATGGGTTGTAATGCCTTACGCACCTCACACAATCCACCTGCACCAGAACTACTCGAACTAGCAGACCAAATGGGCTTTCTGGTATGGGATGAGGCTTTTGATTGCTGGAAAGCCGGCAAACGGAAATTAGATTACAATAAGATTTATGAGGAATGGCATCAAAAAGATCTCGAAGCCATGGTTCACCGCGATCGCAATCATCCTTCCGTTTTTATCTGGTCTATCGGAAACGAGGTAATGGAACAGCGAAATGTAGAAATGACAAAACACCTCGCAGACATCATTAAAAAAGCAGATCCAACCCGCCCGGTTTCCAATGGCTATAACGATCCTGACGGAGGACGGGAATCAGGTGCCGTTGAAGCATTAGACATTATGGGCGTTAATTATTTCTTTAGTCAGCAACCTAAATGGGATGCCGACCCCCGTTACACAAATAAACCCACCCTGGGTAGTGAGACCTCCTCTTGTGTTTCCTCACGTGGTGAGTATTTCTTTGGGAATGACTATCAGAACTGGCAAATATCTTCATATGATTCCGCCTTTCCGGGTTGGGGCTGTTCACCAGATGAGCAGTTCCGTACCAATGCCAAATATCCGCATCTCTTAGGTGAATTTGTTTGGACAGGTTTCGATTATCTCGGAGAGCCCACCCCTTATAATTCAGACGCCACCAATCTGCAAAATTTCCGGAACGATCCTGCTAAAAGGAAAGAACTAGAACTAAAGCTGGAAGAACTCCGCAAAAAGAACCCACCATCAAGAAGCAGCTATTTTGGCATTGTAGATTTAGCTGGCTTTCCAAAGGACCGCTACTACCTGTATCAATCACAATGGAGGCCAGATTATCCAATGGCACATATTTTACCCCACTGGAATTGGGCAGAACGGATTGGCCAGGTTACCCCTGTTCATGTTTACACCTCTGGTGATGAAGCCGAATTATTCTTAAATGGAAAGAGCCTGGGGCGCAAAACTAAAACCCCTGGAAAAGATTTCCGTTTGGTTTGGGACGATGTAAAATATACCCCTGGCGAATTAAAAGTAGTTTGTTATAAAAAAGGTAAAGCATGGGCCACCGATGTGGTAAAAACCACAGGAGAAGCCGCTAAAATGACTTTATCCGCCAATCATCCTGTGATTAAAGCAGGAGGAGAGGATCTATCTTATATTACTGTAAAAATAACAGACAAAGAGGGATTAACAGTACCCCGTACGCATAATTCCATTAAATTCTCGGTACAAGGCCCAGGAGAAATTGTAGCCACAGATAATGGCGATGCAACCAGCTTTGTGCCTTTTCAAAGCCATGAAAGACCAGCCTATAATGGAATGGCATTGGTTATTGTAAAAGGAAAGAAAGGCCAAAAAGGCAAGTTCTCTGTAAAAGCAGAAAGCCCGGGTTTAAACAGTGCAGTTATTAGCTTAGAAAGCAAATAGCCGTACGACCATTTAACTTAAAGACTTGCAGTATCATCAACTCGATTTGATGATACTGCAATCCTAAAAGATACAGATATCAAGATTCATGAGCAGATCCTTTAAAGTAACTGTAAATGGAATGCTCTGATTATTTACAAGTTCTACAATTTTACTCTTCTTGTTAATACTTTTAATAAAATCTTTATTAATTAAATAGGATTGATTGACCCTGATAAATGTCAGAGAGCCCAATTCCTGAGCAATTCTCTTCAATGATTTACAGGCAATCAATTCTTCTCCGCTTTTCAAAAAGACGCTGGTATAACAGTTATCTGATTTACAATATATGATATCCAGGGAAGAGATGACCCTGAGAGATTCTTGAGAAGAAAACATTAATTTTTTCATGAGACGCTAGTTTAACAAACAAGTTTGAATACCAAAATAGCAATCCCTCCCTTAACAAACTCCTCTAATATTGATTATTATCGATGTTTTATTGACGCACCTCTAAATAGCCTTAAGCAGTAATAAAAAATGAAGTATCTCTTAACTATAGGGCAATTGGTTATTTTTTCACCAGAGTATAAATTCCTGAAAAGTCTGTAGGATAGCTTACATAAGCATTATCTTGACCTAAAGCCTCAATCGATAGTGTAGGGGGAGGATAGGGACTATCAGGTGTTTTTTCCGGTAATCCGTTCATCTTAATATTGTAACTGAATTTCTGTCCGCCATTGATGGCTGGACCAAGATATTTCAATGGTATAGCCATCTCATATGTATATTGCATATGATCATTGAATTGTGCAGCTACCTTTATGCTTTCTGTATTATAAATGGAAATTAAAGATTCACGGATCTCTTTTATACCGGTTATACTTATTTCTTTGAATACGCCCCCCATCATTTTATTAGCAACCAACCTTAATGAGTCTATCTTTTTCTGATCTGCATTTGTTGTACCATTTTTTAGTCTTCTAACAGCTACTACGGTATATCTGACAGGATCAATTTTTGCTACCTCAATTGTAGGCGGAAAAGTAACTACTATATTTTTTTTAGATTTTTCGCCTGTTTCTGCCGGTATTTTCACCATAAAACTTATTCCAAATATTGCTTTCTCATTCCCGTATCCGTCACTCGCGCGTACCGTTAAATAGAGATTAACATCATCGTTAGATATTGAATAATAAATACGATTATTGATATTGTAAGCCTGGAATTCATCATTCCATTCTGTTGTTTTACCGTCTATTTTAATATCAGCTGGTGCACGCTTACCTGTCTGTTGTATCTTTGGCAGTTTTTGGGCCACAGCCATAAAAGGAGCATTTCCAAATAAAATAACAGGTAACAACAACGCAATATTGATAATACTATTTTTATTCATAGAAAGATGGTTTATAATGAGGTAATCAAAGTATATTGTATCTGTACAGATACAATATACTTTATTGCAATTAAAAACAGCTCCAGTATAAATGCCCGGAACTGCAACTAGCCATCGTACTATTACAATCGTTAGAAGTGTTACATGAATGGGTGGAAGAGGTGTATGCACTGCAATTGGTATGCTGGTCTGTACAACAGCGAAAATTGCAGACACCTGGCCCACCACTACTACCACCATCACTTCCATCACCCCCTAGTACTTTTTTTAATTGACCTCTTGTTAATACTTCACCTTTCTGAAAGATCGAAGCTCTTAGACTTAATTTCTTCATACTTTTGTACAAAATTTAATTATTTAAAATTTTGGCCCTGCCACGCCGGGCCAGTTAAGCGGTACCGATAACGTCGGCACTCGTTTTTAGGGCTGTACGAGAAAAAAACATTTAAGTATTGTTAGCTACTATATTTAAAGATAATCGTTTATCAACTCAATTATTTACAATTCCAGGGGCTTTTAAGAATCCACAGGCATTCATTCAGAATAACACACTAAACAACTGGAATTCAAGGCTTAATTAACAAAACCCCCATCACCTCTTCGCATCATAGGCTGACCATTATGCATCGGAGTCCCCCCCCATTTCTGTAGATTTAAACGGAGGCCAACTAAAAAATACCTGCTATTGGTAGTCGATAAGGTATAGGTTGTCGATTGTGGTGTAACAAATTGCTGCATAAAGTTATTCTGATGGAGCAAATCAAAGACATCAAAAGTAATCGCTAGATTATGTGCCCTTAAAAGGCGCTTTTCAAAACCGGCATTAATAATCAAGGGATTCAAATTATAATTTGAAAAACCTGATATATAATTTTTGCTGGCGGCATAATGTATCTGAAAAGAATGCGGAAAATATATTTGTCCATCTACGGCTAGTTTCGTACTTGTAATAGTGCTACCTATGGCATTTAAGGTAGTCGTGGATGATTTATAGACATCATAGCCCACATACGGATTTATCATCAGTTTATTGTCGTTCAAACTTATCCTGGGGCCAAAGCGTTCATTAAAATCCCATATAGTTGTGTGGTAAGACAAATTATTACTTAGGGCATTAGTAAATCCATAAGTAATACTGCCATTTAATTCGAGGTTATAGTTACGGTCATTCAATTGTTTTGAGATCGAGTATCTTCCGGATAGCGTTTTATCACCGTTAACATTAACATAATTGACCTCATTAATTGTTTTATTTAACGTGGGAGAAATAGGCAGGGTTATTTGTATAATGTTAGTAGCTACCTGGTTATCATACAACAGCGCACTTACATTAAATGAAAGGTTGAATTTATCATTCGGGAAGTATTTGTTATAACTGGAAGTAATATTATGGGTAAAAGTAGGCTTGAGGTCGGGATTACCAATAATGATATTGTTGGGGTCCGATCTATCGATAAAGGGTTGTATCTGCTGAAAATTGAGCTCGTTATTTGTCCCGGAGTAGGTGAGCTGGAACCGTTCAGCGGTTGACCAAGAGTGAGAATACCTGAATATAGGTATGATCCTGAAATCAGAACGGGAGGTTGAAATAGTAGTATTGGTATTATTATTTACCTGAACGCCTGATAAAACAGTGGGGACAAGTGCTGCGCCCAGTGACAAATTGTCTTTTTCACCTCCATACCTGTAATCGGCTGTTAGCCTCGTTTCTGTAAATGAAAAGTTATAGATATTCTCCAGCCGGCTAAGTTCTCGTAATTGACCACCAGCAAGTACAGTATCTGATACCGCCTTATTATCGTAAGCGGAATTTTTGATCTGTCCGGTAAATTCGAGCTGCGACCGGCTACTTATAGGTTCGGCGTAGGTAATAACAGAATGATAGACCTTATTATTACTGGTTTTAAACGTTAGCAAATGTGACAATGAGTCTTTTACCAATACATTTTGCGTAGCATCCATATAATAACGATAATCAGCCCTTTTATCTCCATTTATTTGGTTATTGGATTGTGTAAATCCTGCCTGTACCGAAAAGTTCCTCCTGTTTTTTTTAAAAGAATGAACGTATAAACCTGTTAATCCATAATTATAGCCTGTTGCAGGATTTATCGTTACAAGATTTACTACAGCATGCTCAAATCCCGTAGTAAAATAATTTAAATTATCTGTTAATACATTGCTGTTTACAACCGAACTGGTATAATTAAATGTAGGATTTATCTGCAAATAATCGAATTTACCTATATTGTAGTTTAATTCAAATTTTACAGCCTGACCTTTACTGTCATTACGAGCTTCATGATTGTTTTTAAAATTACCTGCCCCCATACTCGAATTAATTTGCCCATAACTGTTACTTACAGAATTGGTATTATTGAAATTATAAGCGTAACTACCCGTAACCGTTATTTTGTTGTTCCAGCTATTGGTGTAACTCAATATGGACGACCCAGATCTGATAGTTCCAGGCATAGACGATCCATTTGTTCCGCCGCCTATTGCATTAGATGAAGCTATTCCATTAACCGTGCTACTGATGTTACCAATTAAGCTTATTACGCGATTGGCATAAATATTCTGGATGGAAAATTTCTCGTTATATCGGCTATTATTCCCCTCTTGTGAAGTTATTGTTGCCAGATTGCCGATAGATTTATCAGCCCTTGTGGTAATATTAAGCGTCTTTTCAGGGTCACCATTCTTAATCCCTGTACGGGCAGCCTGGTCACCGTAATCATCTACTACCTGTATTTTATCTACAATATTGGCTGGTAAATTCTGTATGGCCTGCGCCACACTCCCACCACTAAATACCTTGCCATTGAGCTTGGCTTTGGTTACCTGCTGCCCATTGTGTATCAATTGGCCATTTCCACTTACTTCCATCCCCTCCATTTTCTTAAGCAATTCATCAACGGTGGCATATTCCGGTACTTTATAGTCGCTGGCCTTGTATTCAACTGTATCAGTTTTATAGACAATGCTGGGACTTCCGTTGATATTAACCTGCTTTAACTGATAGGATTGATCTCGCAGTATGATCGGTTCCAGTACAATTTTACGGGTCTGGTCGCTATTTAAATACCTTCTTACAATGGTTTTAAAGCCTATACCAGAAACAGTAAGTACAAATGTGGCCATTTTTACGTTTTCGAGTACAAATATTCCGTCTTTGTTCGTGCCCATCAATATCGAATCCTTTGTCGATACTAATTTTATTTGAGCACTCGCAACCGCCGATCCGGTACTGTCTTGTACAATGCCGCTAACCTGGCGAAAAGGCAAGGGCTGTGGTTGACTGGATTTAGTCGCAGTACCTTGCTGCGCTGCCAACTTGTTTGAAGAAAACAAGATTAAACAGCTAACAAAAAAAATAAATGGACAGCTATGTTTCATTAGAATATAATTTGTAATAACAAATCAATTACTATTCAACATCTTGGTTATATTCCTCAAAAACCGCTGCAGTAATGAACTCTCTTCGGTAACAATTTCAGCATCGGCCTGCATTCCGTTCTTCAGCACAATTTTATGCTCAGGATCTTTATTTTCAAATCGTTCAAAACCAATTTTTGCAATAAAAACACTATCCTTAAAAGCAACTTCTGAGATGTAATTCACCTTGCCCCTGATTACCCCGTACTGCTCAAACGGATAACTCTTCATCTTCACCAGGGTACGCTGTCCAAGCCTCACCTTCCCCATATTATACTGCGGTATATAAACCTCTCCAAAGAAATCTGTATTCGCAGGATTGATCATGAACAACTCCTGGCCAGCACTAACCGTCTGATTTTCCTGAACAATACCCGCATAACCAACCTTTCCTCCAATCGGTGCTGTCAGGATATATTTACTGATCCATCCATCGGTTTCAGTTAGCATATTACTCAGCGACTGTACAAATTTTGCCCGTTCCTCTTGTATGGTATGGTCCAGGTCCAGG
>NZ_JAVTSQ010000024.1:0-50981 GCF_032678445.1 Pedobacter nutrimenti | reverse complement strand
GAGGAAACAATTTTAACCAGCGATGGACTGGCCAGGGAGGTTAATTACAAATATCCGCATGAGATGGTGAGCTTAGGACGGGATCCGAATGGAATCTATCAGGGCATGATTACCAGAAATATAATTAGTCCTGTAGTTGAACAAACGATTGTGAAAAATGGCAAAACAAGTTTAGAGCGTAGAAATTTCATTCAACCATTTTCGAATATCTATGTACCCGGAAGCGTAGATGTACTCAATACAGTATCAAATACCGATGAAACACGTATTCGCTACGAAGCTTATGACAACAAAGGAAATCCTTTGAGCCTTGCCCAAGAAAAAGGTGCTAAAATTAATTATGTATGGAGTTATAATGGACAATATCCAATAGCAGAAATAAAGAATGCAGATTATAGTTCTGTAGTTTCAGCATTGGGAGGTGAAGCCGCTGTAGCCACGTTCAGTGCAAAGCCTAGTCCTATAACGACAGAGGTTAATAGCTTTCTTGCTAATCTTCGTACCTCGCTTCCAAATGCACAAGTTACCACTTTTATGTATGAGCCACTAGTCGGACTGGTTAGCCAAACTGATGCCAAGGGGCAAACAACCTATTATGAATACGATGAATTCCTGCGGTTGAAGAACGTGAAAGACCAGAACGGAAATATCATCAAGAACAACATTTATCACTATAAACCCTAACCAGCTCTCCATATGAAAACAAAATCAAATAGGACAAAGCGGATCATATATTCCTTTGCCATCCTGGCAGCATTATTAACACCCGCTTTCACGGTTCATGCCCAGCAGGAACAGGATAGAGAGGTGTCCATTTTTAACAATGAAGCAGAAATCACGGCCCGCGGTAGCGTTACCTTAAAGCCTGGTTTCTATATTCCATCAGGAAAAACGGTACGGATCTATACTACCGGACTGAGTTTTGAGAAATGTGTTGCGGCCATCAATACCTTAACTACGGTAAGTGCCAACCAGAATTACATCTTAACCAAAACCTTTAAGCGAAAGGGGATTCTCACCGATGGTGATACCCAGCAAAACCTCAGCACCTGCGAGGTCAACCAAACCGTCCAATATATCGATGGGTTAGGAAGACCGCTGCAAACGGTAACCGTGCAGGGAAGCCCAGGCTTCCGGGATATGGTACAACCCATAGCCTATGATGCTTTTGGAAGAGAAACCGTGAAATACCAACCTTATGCCGCGATTAGCAATGGTGGCGCTTACCGCACCGATGCCTTAACAACTGGGGCAGGTCAGGCGGCCTTTTACGCTAGTAGTGCTGGCATCAAAACCACAGCCACACCCTTCTCTGTCACGGTCTTTGAGTCCAGTCCTTTAAATCGGGTCGAGCAGCAGGGTGCACCTGGTGATGCCTGGCAGCCTTCTACCAGCCGTACGGCTACAGCAGGGAGAACCGTGGTGAGTGAATATGGAACCAATGTCTCCGCAGAACCAGTGAAACTGTGGACAGTGACCTCCTCAGGTGCTTCTTCGGTAGGTACTTATGCCAACGGGAAACTGTATAAAACCAAGATCAAAGACGAAAACTGGGTGAGTGGAAACGGGGGTACAGTAGATGAATACAAAGATTTTGAAGATCATGTGGTACTCAAAAGAGTATGGGAAACCGATACCAAAAGTCTTTCTACCTATTACCTATATGATGACCTGGACAATCTGCGCTATGTATTGCCTCCGGCAGTAAATGAAAACGGCTCCAACATCAACAACTTTACAGAAAGTGATGCCGCCTTTAAGAACTTCATTTATGGTTACCATTATGATGGACGCAAACGCTTAACCGAAAAACAGGTTCCCGGAAAAGGCTGGGAATACCTGGTCTACAATACCCTCGACCAGGTAGTACTGAGCCAGGATTCCCTGCAAAGAGGATTGGGTAAATGGAACTACAGCAAGTACGATGCTTTCGGTAGGGTGATAACTACTGGTTTATATACCCGCACCCTGGCCAGACCAGCCATGCAAACTGAAGTAAGCACGGATGGGCTAAGCAACAGCCTTTGGGAAAGCAGACCGGATGCTCCAAACTCAGATTATAGTAACCTGGCTTTTCCACGAACAGCCACAGAGCCTCAGGTGATCAATTACTATGACAACTATTCTTTTGCAGGGAACAGCTTTAATGGACCTACCGGAGATCAAATGCCTGCTGCCCGTACCAAGACCCTGCTCACCGGAACCAAGGTGAATACCCTTGGAACAGCCACGATGCTGTTAACGGTTAATTACTATGATGATGAGGGGAGAGTGATCCAAAGCAAAAGCCAAAACCATGTAAGTGGTACTGATGTGGTAGATAATACCTATGATTTCATTGGGCAGCTGAAAGCGAGCAAACGTACCCACGTTGGAAATGGAGCGACTACCACTATAGCTACCCGCTATGATCTGGACCATATGGGCCGAAAACTCGCCACCTGGGAGTCCATCAATGGTGCACCAGAGATTGCCCTGAACAGGATGTATTACAATGAACTGGGGCAGCTGATCAAGAAATCCGTACACAGCAGTGATACCACGAATTTCCTTCAATCAGGTACTTATGCCTATAATGAAAGAGGCTGGACAAAAACTTATACTTCCCCACAGTTTAGTTTTGACCTGAAATACCAGGATGGTACCACAGCTCAGTTTAACGGAAATATCGCCAATCAAAGCTGGGGGTCTAATGGAAGTAATCCCAATACTTTTACCTATGGCTATGATAAACTGAACAGGTTACTCAGCGGAACCAGTACAGGCATTGTGATGAGTGAAGTGCTGACCTATGATGTGATGGGTAACATTGCCAGTTTAAACAGAAACGGATCGTTGGGAACGTATGACTATACAGGTACAGGCAATAAGTTGAACCAGGTGACTGGTGGATTGGCCACAGGGCTTTATACTTATGACGGCAATGGAAATGCCAAAGTAGACGGAAGGACAGGAGTAACTTTAACCTATAACCAGTTGAACTTACCAGCTACGGTAACTAAAGCAGGTTTAACCATGGCCTATACCTATGATGCCACAGGTGCTAAGCTGAGAAAAACAAGCAATGGAGCAACCCGGGATTATGTTGATGGAATAGAATACGATGGGGCTAATATTGATATTATCCATACAGAAGAGGGCCTGGCCAGAAGAAGTGGAACTGCCTACAGTTATGAGTATAACCTGACGGATAATTTGGGGAATGTACGGTTGAGTTTCTACAAGAATCCAAGCGCTGCTCTGGAAGTTTTACAACAGACCAACTATTATCCATTTGGAAAAACGCTGGTTGCAAAAGCTGGAACGAACAAGTATCTTTATAACGGCAAGGAGTTGCAAGAAGAGCTGGGACAGCTCGATTATGGAGCAAGGTTTTACGATCCGGAGATAGGTAGATGGAATGTGGTGGATCCGTTAAGTGAGAAGATGAGGCGGCATTCTCCATACAACTATGGATTTAATAATTCAATAAGATTTATTGATCCGGATGGAATGATGCCAGTTGGAAACGGGGGGCCTGGCGATGAAGATGGTGATCAAATTGGTTTTATAAGAAATGCTCCAGAACACTATAAAAAATCTAATCCTATTAAGGCAGCTATTACTGATGCTTCATTTGCATTTCTTGAAGCATTTGGGATAAATAGATTAGATAATTTAATTACTTCTGGTGAGGAGATAACGGTAGGAAAAGTACTCTCAGCCGGAGTTGTTATTATTCAGGGGATAGAGACAATTGATGGTGCAGCTAGCAGCGGAGCAAAACCATCTGAATCCATTAATGGAAATTCAAAAACGTCAACAAAAACACAACATTTATACGAGATAAAAAATGTTAAATCAGAGGAACCATTAGAGTATGGTATAAGCGGACAGAAATTAAATAAAGATGGAACCTCTCCTAGAGTTGCACAGAAAATCCGAACTAAATATGGAAAAGATCCGGATATTTATGGAAATGTCCTTGATGATAATATCATTAATAGAGCAGAAGCATTAAAGGCAGAACAAGCAAAAGTTGATGATTTTTCTATCTTAAATGAGGGACGTGGACCAGTTAATCAGATAAGACCAAAACCAAAAAAACAGTAATATGTCGTTATCACAGATAGATTTAAGAGCAAAATTTAGGCATGAGTATTCTGCAAGATTTAATAAAGAGAGTTGGTGTATTTCTGAACTATATTGGTCTTTTTTAGGAGATTATCAAGTTGGAAAAGTAAAGAAATGTTTGATAATTGTTAGTGATGACTGGGGAGAAGAACTTAATACCTATACAAATTGGAATGATTGTAAAGGTGTTAACCTGGATTTAAATTTCGAAAAGTACTTTTCTTATAATAATTATCATAGGAAAGAAATACTTTTAAAGATGATTCATTCTGGTATGATGATTATAGCAAATAAAGAGGGCTGGGAAGTTAATCAATTATTAGATACCGTCAATTTATGCGTTAAAGCAAAGTTGGAATACAAATTCTTAGTCCAAAATAAATTGAAATCTTCACCAAATAGGCAATATAAATTTGGACTTTGGTGTGAGTGGGATATAGATGAATTTAAAGTATTTTGGATTTTATTAGATAAGAGCGGCAAAGAAATTAGAAGGGAGCTATTTATTCAAGACAGTCCTTCTTTTGGAGAATTTATTTATTATGTTGGTTTCAAATGGGTAGATAACAATACTGTCTTAATTAATGATGATCATAGAAGCGAGAAAAGAGCTTGGGAGATCAAAATTGACTAATATTTTACCCTTGATTTATAAATTTAGATTGTTACAAAACAGATAAATAACAGAAGCCCGGTATATCCGGACTTTTGTTATTTACAGCGAAGCAGATTGTTATGATTTCAGTTAAATATACTTCAAAACCTTGTATCGAATGTAGTAATCGGTATTGTATCTTTTTGCAATTGAATAATGGGGTTCGGCATAAAATTCTTCTATATAGCTTGGGTTTTCGCAAATTTTAATATATCTGGCATGGTATGGGGCCTCTGCTTTCGTCAATACTTTTTTAACTATATGAGTGTTGCTTGCTCTTTGTCTGTGAACTTATGCTTATACACGCATTCAGTTTCGACCAGAGAAATCCATACCTACTTATCGAAAGGAATTCCCTCCGTATAAGTTTCATGTATACCGTAAACTTTTCTTAAAATACATTAAAGTTTCATGTGTATCGTAAATAGATGTCTGGTTGTTTTGTGATGAAAAATATGATTTCTGATCGCGCTGGATCTTACAGATCCTGAGGCTTGATCATGAAATCATATTTTTTTTGGTGCGGACCGGATAGGGTGTGTAATTTAAAGTTGTTCTGTTAGGAAATCTATCAGGTTTTTTTGAATAATTCCATCTTTACCTTGGCCAATCAAGATGTCATTTAATGTGATTACGTATTTTGGGTAGTTATCCTCAATTTTCAAAAGATTACCAAACTCCCTGTTCGCTGTACTTTCATCGATTATGGTAAGGCATACCTGAACATAGATTTTTGCTCCGTTTTTATCTCCTACGAAGTCGATCTCTTTGTCTCCAAGTTTACCCACAAAGACCTGATAGTTTTGTTGTTTTAAATATAAATAAACAGCATTTTCCATGAGTTTATGAATGTCGGCGCGTTGATTAAAACCTACAATGGCATTGCGTAAGCCCATATCCTCAAAATAGTATTTCTCACCGATTTCAAAGATTTTTAATCCTCCTATTTCTGATCTGACGGCTTTATGTACAAAAAATGTATTGGAAAGCGCCCGTAAGTAGCTAATGGTAAGTTGTGGTGAGATGTCGACCTTTTGTGATTTTAGATACTTACTGA
This sequence comes from Pedobacter nutrimenti, assembly GCF_032678445.1. Classification (GTDB taxonomy): domain Bacteria; phylum Bacteroidota; class Bacteroidia; order Sphingobacteriales; family Sphingobacteriaceae; genus Pedobacter; species Pedobacter nutrimenti_A. Next base: position 45,156 of record NZ_JAVTSQ010000024.1, on the reverse strand, counting down.
TGTTACTGGCGGAAAATAAGCTACCAATATTGTCTGCAAGATAAGCGACCAGGTTTTCTAAAAAAGAAACGTTCCGGATGTTCTCTCTGGCCACGACATCTTTTAGCAGAATTGTAGAGTAAACATTACGCAAATACTCATAAGGCAAGTCCTCTCTTAATCCTATGCTGGGTAGAAAAGGCATCCCGCCATACTGCAGATAGAGCAGGAGTGATTCAAGTTTGTTTTCAAGTTGGTGAAATTGTAAAAACTCTTGATAACTTAGGCTATGGATGTGGAATACTAGATATCTGCCGGCTAAATAAGTTGCCAATTCCCCTGATAGCATATTTGCATTGCTACCTGTACAATAAATATCACAAGTCCCTTTGGCTAATAGGCTTCGTAAGGTTCTTTCAAACTCTTGTACTTCTTGTACTTCATCAATGAAAAAATAATTATTCTTGCCTTCAATAAACTTATCTTTAAGATATGCACTTAAATCTACATGGGTTCTGATGTGGATATAATCATCTAATTCCATGTTAATGTAGATAATGTTGGCTTGTTGATCCGTATTACGGATATGTTCCATTAATTGAAGCATTACATAGCTTTTGCCTACACGTCTCTGTCCTGTAAGAACTTTAATAACCTGTTTGTTGATAAAGGGTATTATCCGGGTTGTATAAATCGGCCTTTGTATGAGTTTCATGTATATCGTAAACTTTTTATAAATATAACAAAGTTTACGGTATATCGTAAACTTTGTTTGAAATATATCGAAGTTTCATTTGTATCATAAATTCATGGGAGTGAAAAGTATGATTTCATGATCAAGCCTCAGGATCTGTAAGATCCAGCGAGATCAGAAATCATACTTTTCTTGGGTGCAGACGGGAGTTGGTGTGTGATTGGTGTTTATTGCTGAATTAGGTTGTTGAGTAAAAAATGACTTTGAAAATTTAACGTGGCACCATAAATGGCACTGAAGATGACACTGTAAATGGCACTGTAAAAATTGATCGTGCAATAGAGATATTAAAAGAAATTAGCAGTGATAATAAGGTATTCGTTATTGAGATAGATACTCGTGTGCTGGGATAAGTTTGATTACAAAGCCATCTTCTTCGAAAAGATCTGTCTGGTCTAAGGTCACAATAGTTCCTTCTGATAGTTTGAAAAATTTTAATGCTTCCAGAAGTCCGTTATACTCTCGTTTGAAGTTATTGTCATCTATCTGGTAGCATACTTGTACAGCTTCTTGTGCTTTTCCTTTGTTGAAGCTTATAAAGTCGCATTCTCCTTTTTCTTTATAATAATAGAGTTCTTTGCTTTTTCTGCGGAGGTGGAGATAAATCAGGTTTTCTAATTTGTGGCCCACATTTTCACTGAATGCGGTAGAGGTAGCCGAAATCAGGCCGGTATCGATAGCATATACTTTTTTAGGATTCCTGGCCTGAACTTTTAAAGAGTAACTGAAAAGGGGCAGGAATTCAATTAAATAGGCGTTCTTTAGCCATGCAAAATATTCTAATATAGTCGCGCTTGATTTGATCCCGAACAGATCTGTTAATTTATTCGCAGAAACTAATGTGCCTACGTTGGAAATTAAATAAACAGCTAATTGCTTCAGAGATTCTACTTCTCTAATGGAATGTCGCACCGCGATGTCGCGTACCAAAATGTCTTCCATCAAACTTTGCAGTATCAATTCTGCACCTGTTTTTACAAACTCTGGAAAACCGCCGGATTGAAGGTATGCCCGGAGAGAGTTAGGGTTGGCTGTCTCACTTTTAAAAGTAAGATACTCTGTATAAGAAAAGGGGAACATCTCCATGGAAACATGACGACCTGTTAAGTGGGTACCTAATTCCTTACTTAAAAGGGAGGCGTTTGATCCGCTAATAAATACGGTGTAGCCTTCGCGCAATAGTTGGTGTACAAAGATCTCCCATTTGCTGATTAATTGTATTTCATCAAAGAAGAGTACAGTAACTCCTCTTTTTTCTACTTCTTGTTGAAAGCGGATTAAATCAGTGGTTTCAAAGCCAACTAAACGGAGATCTTCGAAATTAAAATATAATGCGTTTTCGTATTTGTCTTTAATGATCTGTAAAAGGAGGGTGCTTTTGCCACATCGACGTACGCCGGATATTATGGTTGCAAAACTTGATAGAATAGGAACTTGTTTAAGTACTTCTCTGGACAAGGTGGAGTCCTTTTTTAAGAAAGATTTTTGCTGTGCATCTAAAACGGTTGCTATTTGGTCTTGTCTAAGCATTTGCTTTTGAATTGTTTATGTGCAAATATAAGTTTTATTTGTTAGTAATGAAAGATATCGTTTATTAGTAATGAATGATATGGATAAGGGTGAAAAATATGATTTCTGATCTCGCTGGATCTTACAGATCCTGAGGCTTGATCATGAAATCATACTTTTCTTGGGTGCAGACCGGGAAATAGTGCGGACCATTTGGTAGATTAACATTTAAAATCACATTATGATGTGATTTTTGTTTGTTTTATACAATTATAATACTTATTTTTATTAAAAATCACATTATAATGTTATTGTCGATAGGTGAATCTATAAAGTTTAGAAGGAAGGAGTTAAAAATCACCCAACCTCATTTGGCGGAACTCGCCGGCGTTAGCAAAAATACTATTTATAAAATAGAGAGGGGGGAGGCTAATCCTTCTTTAGATATTCTTACCCGAATTGCTGATGTGCTGGGGTTAAGGCTTAGAATGGATATTAAACAATTAAATGATGAGACAGGCAACCGTTTATTGTAATCGCAGACTTGCTGGAGTCTTAACGGAAGAAGAGGATAATAGCTACACTTTTGAGTACGAACAGGAATATTATACCGACCCTATGGCACCAGAGGTTAGTTTGACCCTGCCAAAAAAACAAAGAAAATTTCATTCAGCTTATCTATTTCCTTTCTTCTATAATATGTTAGCCGAAGGGGTCAACAAAAAGCTACAAAGCAGGCAACTCCAGATTGATGAGGAAGATTCATTTGGTTTGTTATTGGCTACTGCGGGCTCTGATACTGTAGGTGCAATTACTGTAAAGCCTTTGAATAAATGAATCTACCTGAAATAAACAACTGCCCGGGAACCCTTGCAACAGGATTTCATACCTATAGTCCGTTGGCATTGAAAAGGATGTTTGGTGGTAAAAAGGTTAGTCATATCTTGCCATACCATTCTCCAAAATCTAGCGAAGAAGATGCGGAAAAATTTATAGAGAACCGGAAGCGGATTTCCATTTCTGGAGTGCAGGAAAAGTTATCGTTGTTGTTGGAGAAAAAAGAACTTCGATTAACTAATGAGGGAGAGCAGGGTACATATATTTTAAAGCCAATTCCCCGCGATGTTTCACTAGTTGATCAGGTGCCGGCAAATGAGCATCTAACCATGCAAATTGCTAGACAGGTATATAAAATCTCTACTGCTGAAAATGCTCTTGTTTTTTTTGAGGGAGGGGAACCTGCCTATATTACATTAAGGTTTGATGTGAAATCTAATGGTGAAAAATGGAGGAAAGAAGATTTTGCCAGTCTGGCTGGAAAATCAAAAGACAGTAGTGGACCGGATTATAAATATCATTATAGTTATGAAGAGTTAGGCGGGTTGATCAGACAATTTGTTCCTGCATGGAGAATTGAAATTGAGAAATATTTTCAGCTTGTGCTCTTTAATTATTTGTTTTCTAATGGAGATGCGCATCTTAAAAACTTTGCGTTGTTGGAGACCTCGCAGGGTGATTTTCGATTAAGCCCAGCCTATGATTTGTTGAATACAAAAATCCATGTAAAAGACTCCGATTTTGGTCTGGATAAGGGACTTTTTGCTGATGATTATAAGTCTGTGGCGAAAAGGAGAACGGGGCATGTGGGGAAGGCAGATTTTATCGAATTTGGGAAAAGAATTGGTGTTCAGGAAACTAGAATAGAAAAAATAATGTCTGCATTTTTGGAACGTCAACCGCTTGTATCATTGTTAATTTCACAATCTTATCTTTCTGATCAAGCCAGAGCTAGTTATCTTCGTTATTATAATACCAAAAGAAATCAACTTCTGGCTTAACCTTTGGAAAGACTTTTTGAAATTAATTTAGATTGTGTAATGATAAAGAAAATATTATAAATACATTATTGCCTAATGGGCGTAATACTCTGTAAAATCGAGACAAATTGCAGAAAACTTGATACAAATCTGTAGGGGAGCGTAAGGCTAAAAGATCAATATTTGGGAAACCAAATTTAAACCTTATGAACAGAAGTCTACGTGCTTATTCAACGAACATGTCTTTTGAATGGTGCCTATTTTGGAAATCGTCTTTGTTTAGGAGTTTCTTGATCACGTTTGTGGCGGGTTTTTCTTTTTTGATGATTTCTTTTGCTGCGAGTGCCCAACAAGCTTTTAAAGTAACCGGAACGGTTAAGGATGAGTCTGGCGAAACATTGATTGGAGTGAGTGTCAAGATCAAAAATGGCAAGGGAGGGGCCACAACCGATAAGAATGGTAATTATAGTGTTAACCTTGATGATAAGAATGCGACATTGGTATTTATTTATGTTGGTTATGATCAGAAAGAGGTGGAGGTGAATGGCCGAAGCCAGATTAATGTATCGCTGAAGCCTGCTGCGAACAGCCTGGAAGATGTGGTGGTGGTGGGTTATGGCACGCAGAAAAAGGAGGCCATTACCGGGGCTATTGCGACGATTACCAGTAAGGATTTTGAGAAGGTACATGGTGGTTCTACCGTGAGTACTGGTCTTGCTGGTAAACTGCCTGGTGTGTCTTTCAGGATGCCGGATGGCCGGCCTGGATCTAGTGCGGCTATCCAGATCAGGAATATGGGTGATCCTTTGTATGTGATTGATGGTATCCAGCAGGATGCGGGTCAGTTTAACAATATCTCTCCAACGGATATTGAAAGTATAACGGTATTGAAGGATGCTTCTGCGGCGATTTATGGAAGCCGTTCTGCCAATGGGGTTATTATTGTGACGACTAAGAAGGGTACTAATAATAGCAGAAATACTTTTACGGTTGATGCTTATACGGGCTGGCAAAACTGGGTGCGTTTTCCGGAAACGACTAATGCTTATCAGTGGATGTTGGGCAAGGCGACTGCAGAACTGAATTCGGCGGGGAAAACAGATATTACACGGGCTGAACTGGAGAAATGGAAAGCTGGAACGGAATATGGTTATCAGAGCCAGAATTGGAAGGATTTAATCATTGTTCCGAATGCGCCGCAGTATTCGGTGAATTTGAATGCTTCGGGAGGTACGGATAAGATCACTTACTACCTGTCTGCTACGCATTTGGACCAGAAGGCGGTTTATGGTAAGGAGAGGGAGTTTGATTTTAACCGTACAAATATTCAAAGTAATGTGGAAGCTAAGATCAGTGATCGTTTCAAGGTGAATATGCTCATTAATGGCCGGATTGAAACCCGTGATCAGCCGGGTGTACCTGGTGGGGATGATTACTGGGCTGCGCGTTTTGCTTTGCTGAGAAACCGGCCTACTGAACTGGCTTATGCGAACGGAAATCCATTATACCCTAATGATATTGGTCATAATACGGAGCAGTTTGCGGTACAAAGCAAGGCCTTGACGGGTTACTGGAAGTCTGACTGGAGGGTATTGCAAACCAATTTGTCTGCAACTTATGATACGCCGATTACGGGTTTAAGTATAAAAGGCTTGTATTCTTATTATATAGCGGATAATGTGGTGAACGGACACGAGTACACGTATAATGTTTATACGTATCATCCGGATACAGATACGTATGAAGAGAAGGTAGGGAGTTCTAATCCTTATCGGGAGCGTCGTAATGAAAAGGTTATAACGAATACCTATCAGCTACAGGCTACGTATAACCGGACTTTTGGAAAGCATACGGTGGGCGGCATATTGCTTGCGGAGCGTTTGGATCGTTTCCGCACCTATACTTTCCAGCATGCGGTTCCGCAGACCAATGTTTTGCCTGTTTTACAGTTTGCAGATATGGATGGTCAGGATTTTCAGGATGTACAGGAGGAAGAGGCTAGAATCGGGTATGTTTCCCGTTTGAATTATAATTATGCGAATAAATATTATCTGGAGGTTTCGGGTAGAAGGGATGCTTCCTGGAAATTTGCACCAGACAGAAGGGTAGGTTATTTTCCTTCGGCATCTATTGGCTGGAGAATTACGCAGGAGGGCTTTATGAAGTCATTACTGGGAGAAAACTCGGTTCTGGATGATTTAAAATTCAGGGCTTCTTATGGTCAACTGGGTGACGATAATATTAATATTAACCCCTTTGCTTATATTCCAGGATACAACTATAATGCGGGAACCGTTATCCTGGATGGGAAAACGATTACGACCTCAAGGGATAAAGGCCCGATTGTGAACAACCTGACCTGGTTTAAAAGCCGTATCACAGATATTGGAGCAGATTTCTCTCTCTTTAAAACGAAACTGACGGGTACGTTTGATTACTTCTATAGGAAACGTACGGGCCTTAGAGGCACTAAGAATGATATTTTGGTACCTGCTGAATTGGGTTATAATCTTTCGGATGAGAATGTAAACAGTGATGCGCAATATGGCGGGGAGTTTTCTCTGAACTATCAGAATAAAATAGGGGAGTTTGGATATACTGTTGGTGGAAACTTTTCTTTGTCCAGGAGCAAATTCCTGGAATCTTACAAGCCACGTTTCAACAACTCCCTGGATCAATACAGGAATTCAATAGAAAACCGCTATAACAATATTTTCTGGGGCTATGAGGTGACCGGACAGTTTAAGAGTGTGGATGAGATCAACAATTACAAAGTGAATATTGATGGTAAAGGAAACAGCACTTTGTTGCCAGGGGATTTGATTTATAAGGACCAGAATGGGGATGGTGTAATTGATGGTTATGATGAAAGGCCTATTGGTTATACGACAACTGGCCAGCCCAATATTATGTTTGGCTTTAGTATTGGTCTGAGTTACAAAAATTTTGATTTCTCTGCAGATTTTTCTGGTGGGTCTTTGTATTCCTGGAATCAGAACTATGAACAGCGCTGGGCATTTCAAAATACGGGCGCTTTATTGCAAAGTTTTGCTGACGATAGCTGGCACCGGACCGATCCTTATGATTTGAATAGTCCTTGGGTGGCGGGTAAATATCCTGCTTTACGTTTTAATGAAGGCGGCCATAGCAATTACAACAGGAATTCTACTTTTTGGTTGCACAATGTGCGTTATCTGAGGGCCAGGACAATTGAGTTTGGTTATACCTTGCCTAAGAGATGGCTGGAGAAAATCAAGGTTCAAAATGCAAGGGTTTACCTGAATGGCTACAATTTGTTTTCTATCGATAACCTGAAAAGTTTTGGGGTTGACCCGGAAATTGCAGACGATAATGGTTTGCAGTATCCGCAAAACAAGTTTTTTAATATAGGAATCAAATTAGCCCTCTAATCATCAATCGATCAAAATAAGACTTAGTTATGAAAAATATAAGATATGCCTGGTTTGCCATCGTCCTGCTGACTTTTGGACAATCCTGTAAAAAAGATTCTGAATATTTAAATAAACAACCAACGAATACGCTTAGCGTAGAAGCCACCTGGAAGGATCCGAATCTGGTTCTTTCTGTGATTGGTGACCTTTATGACCGTTATCCTGATTTCCAAACCATTGAATCCTGGTGGGAGTTTACGGATTTTGATGAGGCTTTTGCTTCCAACGGTGGAGATTATGGACGTCATCAGAATGCTGAATTTGGTTATGACAACTGGAACTGGTGGGATTATGGCTATATCAGAGACCTGAATGTGTTTTTGAAAAGAGGCCAGGAAGCGACTGCATTGAGTGAGGCAGATAAGAACCGTTTTATTGCTGAAGCTCGTTTTATCAGGGCGGGTGTGTATTTTGAGCTGGTTAAAAGAATGGGTGGTGTTCCTTTGATTACGGAGCCTATGGAATATAATTACAGTGGTGATCCGACTTATCTTCAGCATGCCCGTGCTAAAGAATCGGAGATCTATGATTTTGTGATCAGTGAACTGGAGGCGGTTAAAAATAAGCTTCCAAATTCGGCTGGTACGCAAAGCCGGGCGACTAAAGGTGCGGCTTTGGCTATGGAATCTCGGGCGGCTTTATATGCGGCTTCTATTGCTAAATATGGTGTGTCGACTGGACAGGTGAGTTTGCCGGGTGGAGAAGTGGGTATACCTGCCTCTATGGCGACGGCTTATTACCAGAAATCTTTGCAGGCGGCAAAAGAGATCATCAGCGACGGACAGTATTCTTTATACAAGAAGAATCCGAATTTGTCGGATAATTTCTCGAGCCTTTTTACGGATAAGGCCAATAATCCGGAGGTGATCTTTGCTAAAGATTTCAAATTGAAGACCAATAAGGTACATGGGTATACGATTAATAATCAGCCTCGGTCTTCTGCTGAAGAACAGCAGGGTGGGCGTTTGAACCCTTCTTTGAATTTAGTGCAGTCTTTTGAAAAGTTAGACAATACTTATGCTTCTTTGGCGAGTGTGGATGCTTCTGGGAACCCGGTGTATTATACGGGGATTACGGATATTTTTGCTGGAAGAGATGCCAGGCTGGCAGGTACGGTGATTCTTCCTGGAACGCAGTTTAAGAATAAAACGGTAGATATCTGGGCGGGTTATATGTTGGCCAATGGAACGATCATCACCGGAGATAATTTTGGGCAGACCAAGAAAGATGTGCTTCCTGGTAAACCTGGAACGGTGCAGGTGGTGGGCGCAGACGGGCCTATTGATGGATTGGAGTTTAGTGCGCAGTCTGGTTTTTATGTACGTAAGTATTTGGATCCGGCTACGGGTTCTGGTCAGATTGGTACCCGTAGTGAGGTTTGGTGGATCAGGTACCGGTATGCGGAAGTGTTGTTGAATGCTGCTGAAGCTTCTTTTGCTTTAGGTGATGCTCAGGGGGCTGCAGATTATCTGAAGCCTGTTCGGGACAGGGCTGGTTTGACCACGGCATTGACTGCGGGTGATATGAGTTTGGATCGTTTGGTTCATGAGCGTAGGGTAGAACTGGCTTTTGAAGGGCATGAGCTTTGGGATATGAAAAGGTGGCGGCTTGCGGATAAGGCCTGGAATGGAAATGCGATGTCTGTTGCTGATTTTACCAATGCGACCAATATCGGTGTTGCTGCAAGAACGAATACGCAGGTGTTTGGTTTATGGCCTTATAAATATTATAATCCGGGTGATGCCAATGATGGTAAGTATGTGTTTAAGTTGGTCAAACCAAGTAAGGTTACTGCGGCACACCGCTTCCGTTTAGGGAATTACTATTCGTTGATCAATCAGGATATCATCAACAGAAATCCGAAAATTGTTAAAAATCCTAATCAATAAGTTTAAAGATACAGATATGAAACCTAGATTTTATTTTTTAACTGCTGCGTTGCTGGTGCTCTTTTTGGGTTCTTGCAAGAAAGATAATTATGATGCGCCGGCTACAGATTTTAACGGCAGGATTGTTTATAAAGGGGAAGCGATTAATGTGCAGTACGGGAATGTTTATTTTGAATTGTGGCAGCCGGGTTTTGGAAAGAGCGGTGCTATTAATGTGAATATTGACCAGGAAGGGCATTATTCTGCGAAATTGTTTGATGGGAATTATAAGCTGGTGTTTTCTGCGAACCAGGGACCGTTTTTATGGCCAAAGAATGGGCAGGGTGCACAGGATACGGTGGCGGTGATTATGAGTGGGAGCAAGACGATGGATATAGAGGTGATGCCTTATTATATGGTGCGGAATAGTGTTTTTACGGCGGCTTCTGGTAAGGTGAATGCGAGTTGTAAGCTGGAAAAGATCATTACGGATGTTAATGCGAAGGATATTGAAAGGGCGGTGTTGTATATTAATAAGACGCAGTTTGTTGATGGGAGTAACAATTTAGCCAACCAGGAATTGACGGGTGCTGCGCTTGCGGATTTGAATAATTTGAGTTTTTCGGTTGCTGTTCCGACGATTGTTCCGACGCAGAATTATGTTTTTGCACGGATTGGGGTAAAGATCAGCGGGGTGGAGGATATGATTTTTTCTCCGCTGCAGAAGGTGCAGTTTTAATTGGGGATTTCGTTTAGATTGAGTGGTTTTTTGGCCGCCCTGGTGTTGGACCGGGGCGGTTTTTTTATAAGGTGAACAGTTCTTTAATGCGGTTGGCTTGTCTTCGCGATACATCTACAATTTCGCCGGTGCTTAGCGTAAGTTTCAGTTTGCCTCCGAACCATTCATTGACATTACTGATAAACCTGGTGTTGACAATTTGCTGCCTGTTTATACGGATATATTGCTGCTGGTCTAATACCAGGTCAATTTGCTGAAGGGATTTTAAAATCAATGGGCTATTGTTTTCAAAATGAATTTGCGTGTAATTGCCTTTGGATTCAAAAAGGCGGATTTCTTCGAGGGTTACAAACCAGCATTTAGCCCCATCTTTGACAAAGATGCGGTCTGCTGAGGTCATTTTCTCTTTTTTTGAGCCTGGGTTCGGCTGTTGTTTTAATTGTTCTTTTGCTTTGGAAATGGCCCTTTGCAATTGTTCTGGCACTACGGGCTTGAGCAGATAGTCGATGGTATTGTATTCAAATGCTTGCAGGGCATATTGATCAAATGCTGTTGTGAAAATAACCAGTGGGACTTTATCGAGTTCCCGCAATATATCGAAGCCGTTTCTGCCTGGCAAATGTATATCCAGGAACAGGAGATCGGGTTCTTCAGCTGAGATAACGGATAAAGCCTGTTCTGCCGAATCTGCTTCTGCCACGACTTCAATTTCGGGATGGGCTTTCAGCAGCTCTTTTAATTCTTTACGGGCTAAACGGGAGTCTTCAACAATAACGGCAGTGATCATAAGTGTTTCTCTAAACTAATGGTTACGGTTACAAAATTAGCTTCTTCCTCCATGTGTAAGGAGGCCTTATTTCCATAAAGTAGTTTTAGGCGTTCTTTAATGTTGTTCAGGCCAATCCCCAGGCTTTCTTCCAGGGGGCTGCCTTGCTGTATTTTTCCTGTGTTTTTGACCGATAAAAGGAGTTTGGTTCCAGACCTTTTAAGTGTGATCCAGATGCTGCCGCCTGTGCTGCTTAGACCAATACCATGTTTAACGGCATTTTCTACCAGTAGCTGCAGCACCATTGGGGGGATCAGTTCTTTGAGCAGTTCAGTGTCTGCATCAATGAAATACTGTAGTTTTTCTTCATATTGGATTTTCAGTAGTTCCAGGTATTGCGTTAGAATTTTGAGTTCTTCGGCTGCGCTGGCTTCTTTTTCTTCTGAGTGTTGCAGGGCATAACGGAACAGTTCTGAAAATTTGGTGAGCATGTCTCTCGCCTGTACCGGGTTTTCGAGGATCAATGCGCGGATATTATTCAGTGCATTGAACATGAAATGGGGGTTGATCTGTGCTTTGAGTGCGCCCAATTGCGATTTTTGTACTTCGGCTTCCAGTTTCCATCTTTCTACCTCTGCAAGGTGGTTCTCGCTGATCAACCGGTAGCTGAGGTAAGCCAGGTTCCAGATCAGGATTAAAGCGAAAAGCGGAATAATATTGTAAATAGGGGGGAATAATGGGAATGAATATTTTTTATAAAAGGGAACACAAAACAGGCAAATGAGTAACAGCCAGCCAATGGCTTGCAGCAGAGAGGAGCCGAGTAGAAATAATATAAATTTTCCCCCTCTTATCCTCAATTTTTGATGATATCTCTTCAGATAATAACGATAGGCTGTGGTGATGAGTAAGCCACCGGCAGTCATATTTACAAAATTGAGGTATAAGATAACATCCTGTATTTTTGGAATACGTTTCTGAAACAGATAGTTGATCAGGCCGATTATAAACCAGGTACTGATTTGAACCGTCCAGAACCAATTCTTTTTCTTTGTTTCTGTCATTATAGCGTATTGATCCAGGTGGATACTTTTTGTAGAACTGCTGGGTTAATGGTTTCTTCTATTTGGCTGTATTCAGAAATAGCGCCTGTACTTGCTTTTTGAAGGAGATGGTTTAGTCCTTGCATAGGAAGGGTTTCAACACGGGTATTTCCTGCTTTTTGCAAACTGGATTTTATTCCGGCGAGATTGGATGTGCATTCTACCTGGCTATCTAGTGTTCCATTGAGCGCTAATACCGGACATTTAACTTTGCTGAGGTACTCTGCCGGGTTAAAGGTTATGAAGTACCTGAACCAGGGACTTTTATAGGCATCGGTTGTTTGTTTAATGATCTTGTCTATCTCGGTTTTGTTTGTTGCTTCCTTTGTAGAGGTCAGTTCCTGGCGCAGAATGGAGTCGATATTGGAGATGGATTTTTCCAGGGGAAGGTTTTTACTTTGTTGCATGCCCATAAATACCTTTAGATTGGTTGCTTCTGCCCGCTGAATAGTTTCTGAAGGTGCCCCACCTAATTTCATCTGATCGGCAAGTTGCTGGGTGTAGAGTTGAGGAATGTTAATTCCCGGGCCTGCCAGAAGTATGATAAATTTAACCGATTTATTGCGGCTGGCCACCATTGGGGCGATCATACCGCCTTCGCTGTGCCCTACCAAACCAATTGATAGCTTTTTAAGGTCCGGCCTGGATTGGATGTAGGTTACTGCAGCTTCTGCGTCATCTGCGAAGTCAGCGGTTGTTCCGGTTTTAAAATCACCGGTTGATTTGCCTACACCGCGATCGTCGTAACGAAGTACTGCAATGCCATTTCTGCACAGATGGTCACTCAGTACCAGGAATGGCCGGTGATTAAATTGATTAATCTCTTCGTTGCGGTTCTGTGGGCCCGAACCTGTAATCAGGACAACGATTTTTGATGCTTTACCGTTGGCTGGCATGGTTAAGGTTCCGGCAAGTGTATGGCCTCCTTTAGGGTTGGTGAAGGTCACTTCTTCTTGTTTGTAGGGGAAATCTTTTGGGTCTTGTGGTCTTGGCCCTGTTTTGAAGCTCAGCTTTTCTTCTGTTGTGCTTAGATTTAAAGGAAGGCTTTTACCTCCTTGTTGGAAGGTGCCGGTTATTTTGTTGCTGTCAGGCAGAAAGACTCCGGTGTAGGTCAAGCCCATGTTCGGGGCTTCTATCGTTAAGGTCTTGTCACTGAAGGTGGTTTTTGCTGTTGGAATGCCTATGGCTTTTTGTAATGGGCTATCCATAGTGGTGCTGTAGTCATTACCTTTTTTGACAATGTGAAATATCAGGTTAAGGTTGGTGCCTGAGATATGAAGTGTGCCGTACCAGGTGCCGGTAATGTCTTGTGCATAGAGACTGGTACTTAGAAACAGAACGGTGAGTAGCGTATAGATTTTTCTCATAATTTTTAGCGTTGTTGCCCAAAGGTGGTAAAAATTGAGCTGTCTCTTGCGGAAATTATGACGAATGGATTTATAAGAGGATAAATGGTAGTTGTGGCCTTATTTGTTGTTTTCCATTTATAGTAGTTGGTCGTTTTTTAATAATCCGCTGTCTATTAGTTTTGCGAAATGTCTCGTTCCTGGGACTTTTTTCAGGGAGTCCAGGTGTCTGAGGTGATGGATGTCTGTTCCGATGAAATCGATATAGTCTTTGTCGATGAGTTTTTGCGCGATGACATTGATCCTTTCGCCATAGTGTGGGGTTAAGGACATGGCGTTTACTTGGAATTCAACGCCCATTTCTTTCAGGCGTTTATAGTAATCAAATTGTTTGTGGAAGAAAAGGTAACGTTCCGGGTGGGCAAGGATTACTTGATAGCCTTTAATGCCCAGGTCGAAAACTTGTTCTTCAAGATCATGCGGGCGTGAGATTTGACTGAATTCTATGAGCAGGCGGTTGCCTGGCATCGGCATTACTGTTCCTGCTTCTACCTGGTTTAGGAATTGTTCGTCCAGATAGTATTCAGAAGAGAGGTTGAGTTTCATGCCTTCAGGTAATTTGCCTTCTAGTAATGCATGGCCTGCCTGTAAAGTGTCCTTTGTATTGGGATGGATATCCTGTAAGGTATGGGGGGTGGTGATGAGATGGCTGAAGCCTAATTCTTTTAGACCGGTGATGAGTTGTATACTATCTTGTACGTCTTTTGCTCCATCGTCTACACCAGGAACCAGGTGAGAGTGCATGTCAATTCCGATGGCGGAAAAGTCTGAATGGGCAGGTTTACGTTTGAAAAATAGCATTGTATTCTGTTTTTTATTATTTAATTAATCTAAAGGCAAGGTAGTTAATATTTTCAAAACCCGGAAAGGTTTTACTTTAAGTGTAGGTAGGTGTTGTTTTTGTGTTAGTTATTTGAGGATTTTGACATTTTTTGAGTGTTAAAGAGTCCCAAATAAATATATGGTACGCAAATTGGCATTGTAATTGTTTAGAGGGATAGCGTAACAAAAATGTAGTAAAATTGTTTCCACTGATTTAATATTATCTTTGGGGGATTTTAACTAAAATGTGCTTAGAGCCTATGAAACAGATATTATACTTGTCTATTGTTGTTGTCCTATTTTTTAGCTCCTGCGGGGTTAAATATAAATCTGTGCCCTATTTTCAGGATTTACAGGATAGTGGACTGGTTGCTGAAAGAATTGACAATTATAATCCCTTAAAGATTCAGAAAGAGGATATATTAGCAATTACCGTTACAAGTTTAAATAACGAAGCTTCAGCGATTTTTAATATGGGAAATACCTCATCTACTAATCCAGCTATTAATAATAGTACTGTGTCTAGTACTGCTGCTAATGGTTTTTTGGTAGATGAGAAAGGGGATATTCAATTGCCTTTGGTCGGTTCAATTAAAGTGTCTGGCTTAACGACAACGCAAGCGCGGGAGTTAGTTCAATCTAAATTGCTTACATATTTAAAGGAGCCTGTTGTTAGTCTGAGACTTATTAATTTTAAAGTTTCCGTTTTAGGAGATGTTGCTCATCCAGGTGTATATCCAATTCAAACAGAGAGAGTTTCTCTACCTGAAGCTTTGAGCCTTTCTGGGGATTTGAATATAACTGCTATGCGTAAGAATGTATTGTTAGTAAGAGAGAATGAAGGGAAAAGACAATTTATAAGGTTAGACTTGAGTAGTAAGGATATATTCAAATCTCCATATTATTATTTGCAAAATAATGATGTGTTGTACATTCAACCTGGAAATGCAAAATATGCCAGTGTAGATTCATCATATCGAAATGTTAGTCTGATTATTTCTGCACTTTCAGTACTTGCGATTATCATAACACGTCTATAGTTTACTTGCATTAAATATTAACATGAATACAGAAATACATTCTGATAATTACGACAAAGACTCTTCAGAAGATCAAAATATAAATATAGGGGAAGTGATAAATAGGTATATTTATTACTGGCCAGTTTCAGTACTTAGCTTAATTATAGCATTATCTGTAGCTTTTTTTTATTTGCGTTATACAAAACCAATATATCAAGTTAACTCTACCCTGTTAATTAAGGATGAGAAGAAAGGGGTGCAAACTGACGATGTGTTAAGTCAACTTGATCTTTTTGGTGGACCAAAAAAAGTAGTTGATAATGAAATCGAAATTCTTCAATCTAAAACTCTAATGCGACAAGTTGTTAGTCGTTTACATTTGGATGTTAGATACGAAGCCGAAGGAAGAGTGATTAACACGGATATATATGAGAAAAGTCCCATTGATATTACTACGTTTGGAATTAATCCGAATTTTTTTGGAAAAAAATTCTTATTTCATTTCATTAACAATCGCAATTATATTCTTGAAGAATATGCTACAGGAAAGAAGGTTTCAGGAGTATTTGGCGATATGGAACGAAACGTCTTTGGCGTTTATAAAATTAGTAAGATTGAGAATTATTCACCAAAATATAGTGGTTTAAATATTGTTTTTAACGATCCGGTTCAAGTAGCCGATAATTTGTTATCTACGTTATCTGTGAGTGTTACTACTAAGCAATCAACAGTATTGGATTTAAGTTTCCAAACCACTATTCCTCAAAGAGGTAAAGATATTTTAAATACCCTAATCCAGGTTTACATTCAAGCCTCCTTAGCAGATAAAAATAGGACCACAGAAAGTACTAAGGATTTTATTGATCAAAGACTTAAATTAATAACTGGTGAACTCAATGATGTAGAGAAGAGCGTTGAAGGATTTAAAAGTAGTCAGGGACTTACAGATATAAGTAGTGAAGGAGAATTGTATTTAAGTAGTGTTAAAGAGAATGATGCTAAGCTAAATGAAGTCAATATTAAGTTGAATGTAATCAAGGATATGGAACGTCGACTTTCAGGGTCTGTGAATGATAAATTACCTATGACGATCGGATTAGATGACCCTGTTTTGCAAGACCAAATCCAAGAATTAACTAAACTTCAATTGGAAAGGGAAAGGTTATTGGCTACTACCCAGGCCAGTAATCCAGTTTTGGATCCAATTACAAAGCAGATTGAGTCAACCAGGAGTGGTATCCGTTCGGTTATTAAGAATATTGAGGCTAGTTTAGTAAGTACTCAAAAATCTTTACTGTCTAATAGTTCAAAATATGAGGGTTCTATTAAAAGGATACCTGGACAAGAAAGACAATTTATAAGTATCAAAAGACAACAAACGATAAAAGAAAATCTGTACCTGTATTTGCTACAGAAAAAGGAAGAGGCTGCATTATCTTATGCTTCTGCCGTTGCTGATAGTAGAATTGTAGATGCAGCTTTTTCTTCCGCATCCCCTATCAAACCTAAAAAACAATTAACATATAGTATTGCCCTATTGCTAGGTCTTCTTTTTCCTATCATCTATCTCTATATTAAAGATTTATTGAATAACAAAATACTTAAATCTGGGGATATTGAGAAATTAACTAAGGCTCCAGTATTGGGTGAGATTGTTTATTCTGATGATAATGAACAAATCGTTGTTCAGGCCAATAGTAGAAGAGCTATCGCTGAACAGTTTAGAACAATTCGTACGAATTTGCAATATATCCATGGTAGAAAGGAAGGAACAAGAGTTACACTTTTAACCTCTAGTATGTCTGGTGAGGGAAAGAGTTTTGTTGCCTCGAATATTGCTGCTGCTTTAGCTATTAGCGGACGTAAGACGGTTTTGTTAGAGTTGGATTTACGAAAGCCAAAGGTTAGTAAATATTTGAATTTATCAAACAAAATGGGCTTGAGTAATTATTTGATTGGTAAAGCAACATTAAATGATATTCTTCAGCCTTCAAATGTGAATCCTAACTTATATATAATCGGTTCTGGACCGATTCCGCCAAACCCATCCGAATTATTGATAGATAGTGAAATTGAGATCCTAATCGAAAACCTGAAATCCAGGTTTGATGAGATTATTATCGACACACCTCCAATTGGCTTAGTTACGGATGCTCAAATTTTAGCTAGGCTGGCTGATGCAACGATTTATTTAGTAAGACATGGTGTAACATTTAAACAGCAAATAGTAAAATTAAATGAGTTATATCTTGACCATAAATTCCCTAAACTGAATATTATTCTCAATGGAATCCAGATGGGTGGAGGCTATGGCTATGGCTATGGTTATGGCTATGGCTATGGCTACGGCTACTACTCTGATGATCTTAAGAGTCGTAAAACAGGTTTCAAAGATTTTTTTAAAGAAATATTTAAACGATTTTAATAAATAATTATGCATTTGAGTATTAAAGATTCAAAAATTGCTGTTATAGGACTTGGATATGTAGGTCTTCCCCTGGCAATTGAATTTGGGAAAAAATTCGATGTTTTAGGATTTGATATTAATTCAGATCGGGTTCTTGAACTTGAAAAAGGTGAGGATAGAACGAGAGAGGCCGATATTGATGATTTAAATAAAGTGATTTCGAATCGTTTGCAAGGAAAGACTGGTTTACGATTTTCTTCAAAAATTGAAAATTTGAAGGAGAATAATGTATTTATTGTCACTGTTCCAACACCAATAAATCAATTTAAATCTCCAGATTTAAGCCCATTGTTAAAAGCGTCTGAAATGCTTGGTAAAGCGTTGAAAAAAGGGGACACAGTTATTTATGAATCGACTGTGTATCCTGGATGTACAGAAGAAGATTGCGTCCCTGTTCTTGAGAAATTCTCAGGATTAAAGTTTAATGAAGATTTCTATTGTGGCTATTCTCCAGAACGAATTAATCCCGGAGATAAGGTCAACACTCTAACTAAGATTAAGAAGGTTACGTCCGGTTCTACACCTGAGGTTGCCGAATTTGTGGATCAATTGTATAAGAGCATTATCGTAGCAGGGACACATAAAGCACCTAGTTTAAAAGTAGCGGAAGCATCAAAGGCTATTGAAAATGCGCAGAGGGACGTAAACATTTCTTTTGTAAATGAACTTGCATTAATTTTTGATCGGATAGGAATTGATACTACAGACGTGTTGGAAGCCGCAGGAACAAAATGGAATTTTCTTAAATATAGCCCGGGATTGGTTGGTGGACATTGTATTGGTGTAGATCCATATTATCTAGCCCATAAAGCAGAATCTTTGGGTTACCATCCTCAGGTAATTTTGTCTGGTCGAAGGGTAAATGACAATATGGGGATGTTTGTAGCAAATAAAGTTGTTAAATTGATGATCCAAAATGGCCATACAATCAAAGGAGCAAAAGCATTAATCCTTGGCTTGACCTTTAAAGAAAACTGCCCAGATATTCGAAATACAAAAGTTGTTGATATTTATAATGAACTTGTACAATTTGGGATTATGGTTGATGTTTATGATCCATGGGCAGATAGAGAGGAAGTTCTTCATGAATACGGAATTAATTTACTTGATAAATTAAATCTCAGCAAATATAAAGCAGTCATTGTAGCGGTAGCACATAATGAATTTTTGTCATTGGATTTTTCTCAATTAAAGGAGAATAAAATAGTTGTTTTTGATACTAAAAGTTGTATAGACAGAAGTTTAACTAATTCGAGATTATGATAGGCCCAAAAATTATTGATTTACCAAAAATATTAGATGAGAGAGGCAATTTGTCTTTTTTACAACATTCAAATCAGATTCCTTTTGAAGTAGAGCGATGCTTCTGGCTTTATGATGTTCCTGGGGGAGAAATTAGGGGCGGACATGCATATAAGAAACAAGAGGAAATTATAATAGCTCTAAGCGGAAGTTTCGATATTGTTATTACAAATTTGGATGGAACGACAGTTAAATATTCTCTCAACAGAAGTTATTATGGTTTATATCTACCTGCACTAACCTGGAGACATATGGAGAATTTCTCAACAAATTCATTGAGCTTACATATAACCAATAGAGCATACGAAGCATCAGATTATATAAGGGATTTTAGTGATTTTAAGAAAGGAGAAAACAATGCCTAATACATCTGTTTTTGATTGTTCTATGATTTATCTTCCACAAATAGGAGATAGAAACGGCCATATTACTCCAGTTACAAATGATCTGGAAATTCCATTTTCAGTTAAAAGAGTTTTTTATTTATATGATGTACCCGGCGGTGAATCACGGGGTGCACACGCACATAAAGAATGTCATCAATTCTTGATCGCTGCAAGTGGAGGTTTTGAAGTACTATTGGATGACGGTACTGCCAAGCGTTTGGTACAGTTAAATAGACCTAATATTGGATTGCACATTCCTCCTGGAATTTGGGCTTCTGAGATTAATTTTTCATCTGGATCTATTTGTCTTGTGTTTGCTTCGCATAATTATAATGAAGGAGATTATTTAAGAAATTACGAAGAATATTTAGAATACGTAAAATGAAGAAAATTTTAATAGCTGGTGCTGGTGGAGCTCCCTCAGAGGGTGTAATTAATTCACTTTTAAGAAGTGATAAGAAGGAAACTGTTTTAGGTATGGGAAGTGAACCGACTGACCTAGTTCTATCCAATGCCCATGAAAAATTCTATGTGCCGTATGCTGATACAGTTGAGTATAAGGCTTCTTTGCTTAATATTCTTAATCAGGAGAAACCAGATTTAGTTCACTTTCAGAATGATTTAGAAATATTTCATGCGTCCCTTTTTAGAGATGAAATTAAAGCAACGGGGGCAAAAATATTTATGCCCGATCATGATGTTATTGACACTTGCGTTCATAAATATAAGACATATTTGAAATGTAGAGAGGCAGGTATAAAGGTTCCAACAAATATCATAATTAATAATGAAGATGATTTAAAAAATGCCTTTGAATCTTTGGGTGATGAGTCTGGAAAAATCTGGTTACGCGCATCCTCAATTGGTGGTGGGGGGAAGGGGGCATTACCTACTAGTGATTTTACTTTTGCAAAGGGTTGGATAGAACGATATAATGGATGGGGTGATTTTGTTGCTGCTGAGATGTTAACGGCTAACACGGTAACATGGCTATCTATCTGGCACGAAGGAGAATTAGTCGTTGCTCAAACGAGAATTAGAAAAGGCTGGACGCATGGTAATCGCTCTGTTTCTGGCGTTACGGGAGTTACTAAGGTTGGACAAACTTTTTCTAATGCAGAAGTTGATAGAATTTCTATTGAGACTATAAAAGCCGTGGATAAGAAGCCACATGGTATATTTGGTGTTGATATGACCTATGATAAAAATGGCATACCAAATCCTACTGAAATCAATATTTCCAGATTTTTTACAACAGTTCTATTCTTTACCGAGGCTGGATTAAATATGCCGGAAATATTTAAAAATATTGCATTATATAATGAATTTCCTGTTCTTGAAAAAAGGATTAATCCTTTGGAAGATGGTCTTTTATGGTTGAGGGGAATGGATACTCATCCGAGGTTAATGCGCCATATCGATATTGAAAGAGAAATAAAGAATTTGTAATGATTTTAATAACGGGCGCTTCTGGTTTTATTGGTAAACATCTACTCTCTTCACTGATAGAGTTTTATGGATCAGCTAATATTGTTGCTCTTACTTCTGAGCCAATTGTTGAATGTCGCTTTTTATTACACCATAATTACACATTTACTAAAGATTATTTTGTAACATCTGGATTTAGCTCAATTAGAACCATTATTCATGCTGGAGCATTTACACCAAAGAATGGAATTCAAGCTAATGACAGCCAAAATTGCAATAGTAATATAATTAATACCATTACCTTGCTTAATGCTGATCTCCCCTCGCTTGAAAGAGTTATATATCTGAGTACATTGGATGTTTATGGAGAAACTGGTATTATTTCTGAAGACTCGTTGATTAAACCAATTTCTCTTTATGGTGATTCAAAACTATATTGTGAGAGAATGTTAACTGCCTGGGCCACGGAGCAGAATAAAATATGCCAATTATTGAGAGTAGGACATGTGTATGGGCCTGGTGAGGAGGCATACCAAAAGATAATTCCAGTTACTATTCAAAAGATACTAAATAAAGAGGTCTTGGAGATATGGGGTAGTGGAGATGATATTAGATCGTTTATTAATGTAAAAGATATAGTAAAGGCTATTTTTCAAGCAATGATATTGGAACGGAGTATTGGACCAGTAAATTTAGTTAGCAGCCATCAAATTACCATTAAAAGTTTGGTTTCGAAATTAATTGATATTAGTCTGCAGCCCTCGACAATTAAGTTTATTCCCTCCGATAAAGAGAGACGTGATTTAGTTTTTGATAATACAAAAATGAGGAAATTTTTGTTGACTGAAGAAGTTTCGTTGTATGAGGGGTTGCTCGAAGAGTTTCATTATATGAAATATAAAAGTAAATGAATATATTTTTTGATTTAGATGGTACGCTGCTGGATTCTAAGCCTCGTTTGTATCAATTGTTTCAACACTTGGTTTCTGAATCCGAGCTGTCTTTTGATGAGTATTGGGACTTGAAAAAAAATAAAATTGGGCATAAGGAGATTCTAAGGACAAAATTTTTGTACTCTGATAAAGATGTTTTTTCGTTTGAAAAAGCCTGGATGGAGAAGATAGAAAAGCTAGAATGGCTTGCTTTAGATCATCCCTTTGAAGGAATAACGGACTATCTGACTGAATTGGGAAAGCACCATAGTTTATACCTTGTCACAGCCAGACAATTTGAACAAATTGCAATTGAACAGATTACAACATTTGGATGGAATAAAATATTTAAGATGATATTGGTAACAGGACAAAAGAAAGAGAAATATGAATTAATAAATACTTCGGTATTTGTTTCAAAAGAGGATTGGTTCATAGGAGATACAGGGAAAGATATACAGACTGGAAAAAGGCTAGGAATTAATACGGCAGCGGTTCTTACGGGATTCTTAAGCAAAGAAAAGTTAGAAGAATATGCTCCCGATATTATTGCTGGTGGTGTTCCTGAGCTAGGACATTTTGTTAACACATAATTTTCAATTATGACTGAGGTTTTGAAAAATCAAAGAAAAGTAACATTCATTCAAAAGCTAAAGACGTGGATACTTAAAAATAAATACGGTGATCAATTGAGGACTAATGGAGCAATCCGGATTTTGGGCGATTTACCTGTTTTTAAGTTACCTGGAACCTCAAGTATCACTCTGGGTGAAAAAGTGGTTCTTAATTCTGATGCCGATAATTCTAATACGGCCTTAACTTTCAGATGTACATTGGCCTGCGGATTAAATGGAGTAATTGAAATAGGTGATAATACGATGATGAACGGTGTTTCTGTTACGGCGTATCAGAGGGTAAAAGTTGGTAAGAACTGTCAGATTGCTTCTTGTACATTTATTTCAGACACTGACTTTCATCCCGTTAATCCGGTGATTCGAGAACGAGAGGCCTTAGGTTATAAAATTGATCATACTGAGGTTAATAAAAAGGAAGTGATAATTGGTGATAATGTATGGATTGGATGGGGTTGTATAATTTTAAAAGGAGTTACAATAGGAGAGAATAGTATTATTGCTGCTGGTTCTGTTGTCCTTAGGGATATTCCATCAAATGTAGTCGCCGGTGGTAATCCGGCTATAGTAAAAAAGCATCTTTAATGTTATAATTTATTAAATTTTTGAAATCATGATAAAGTTTTTGGATCTGCTTGGGATTAATCAACAGCATAAAGAAGAATTGAAAGAAGCATTTGAGCGTGTTTTAGACTCCGGATGGTACATTATGGGGAAAGAACTGAAACAATTTGAGGCCAATTTCGCCAAATATTGTAATGTGAAACATGCCATTGGTGTTGCTAACGGTCTGGATGCTCTTATTTTGATTATTCGTGCATATAAAGAGATGGGAATTTTTAGAGATGGTGATGAAGTATTGGTACCATCGAATACCTATATAGCTAGTATTTTAGCTATTTCAGCTAACAACCTTGTTCCTGTTTTGGTGGAACCAAACATAGAAACTTATAATATAGATCCTTCATTAATAGAATCAAAAATATCGGATAAAACAAAAGCTATATTGCCGGTTCACCTATATGGGCAACTTTGTGATATGGAGTCGATATCGATTATTGCTAATAAATATGGATTGAAAGTAATTGAAGATTGTGCCCAGGCGCACGGAGCTAAGAGATGGGATAAGCAAGCTGGTAGTTTTGGAGATGCTGCTGGATTTAGTTTTTATCCAGGTAAGAATCTTGGGGCTTTAGGTGATGCCGGAATGATTACAACTAATGACGATGAGCTTGCCGCGACACTCAGAGCTTTATTAAATTACGGGTCACATATTAAATACGAGAATAAGTATAAAGGTATCAATAGCCGTTTGGATGAATTACAAGCAGCTTTGTTGGATGTTAAATTAAAGAACCTGAATGCTGAAACGGCTGCTAGAAGAATTGTGGCTAACAGATATCTCTCAGAGGTGGTCAATCCAAAAATCGTACTTCCTAATGTAATAGATCAAAATGCACATGTATGGCATTTATTTGTAGTTAGGACAAATGATCGGGAACATTTGCAAAAATATTTAGCAGATAACAAAATACAAACTGTAATTCATTATCCAATACCTCCTCATAAACAAGAGGCATATAAGGAGTTGAAGCATTTAAGTTTACCCATCTCTGAAAAAATTCATGGTGAAGTATTGAGCTTACCAATTAGCCCGGTAATGTCCAAGGAAGAGGTGTCCACAGTGGTTAGAGTTCTGAATGACTATTAGAAAAGGTGTGAGAAAACTACGGATAATGTTTGTTCAATTCTTTGTAATTCCTGTCTATAAGCGAATTAGAATTTTGAAATATTATTTTTTATCTACCTGTGAGAATGTGATTGGAAATCCAAAATTAAATCAACCTCTTTTAACGCGAGGACAAGGAACTATTGAATTCAAGGATAATGTTTTAATAGGATTGCCAAGTTCAGCTTATTTTTTTACTACATACGCATATTTAGATGCCAGAAAGACTACCTCGAGAATTGAAATTGGGAAAAATGTTTGGATCAATAATAATATTTGTTTAGTTAGTGAAGGAGAAGGGATAGTTATTGAGGAAGGAACATTAATCGGAGCAAATTTCTCTGCATTTGATAGTGATTTTCATCAATTGGATCCCGATAAGAGAATAGGGGGAATACCAAGGACTGCTGCTGTTAATATAGGTAAAAATGTTTTTATCGGTTCTAACGTTACTATTTTAAAGGGGGTTTCAATAGGCGATAACACTGTAATTGCCAATGGTTCTGTTGTTACCAAATCGTTGCCAGAAAATGTAATTGCAGGAGGAAATCCATGTAAAATAATTAGACCGCTTTAAAATGTATATTTTGACGAAATTAAAAAAACTTCTTAAATCTGATCTTGTTAAGGTATCATCTCTAAGCTCAATTTCGACTCTAGTGAAGGTTCTGACTGGATTTGTAAGTGTAAAAGTCGTTGCTGTTTTAATTGGGCCTGGTGGAGTTGCATTGCTTAGCCAACTAAATAACTTCTCCTCAATTTTTATGTCTGTTTCCAATGGAGGAATTAATAATGGTGTAACAAAGTACGTTGCTGAATACTCAGGATCGAAGGCTAAAGTAGCTATGTTCCTACGAACATCATTTCTTATTACTACTTCTCTTTCTATAGTGTGCGGTTTGATACTAATACTTGGATCTTATTATTTTTCAGGGTTGATTCTAAGGGATGTAAAATATACATCGATTCTTATTGTTTTCGGATTTACATTGATAATGTACTCTTTAAATAGCTTATTAATTGCGATAATAAATGGGTTTAAAGAGTTTAAGAGGTACGTTAAGGTGAATGTTATTGATAGCATTATTGGGCTCATATTCACGATTATCCTATCTAGATATTTTGGTATTTATGGTGCTCTACTAGCCGCTGTAACTTATCAGTCAATTATATTTTTTAGTACTTTAATTATTGTAAGAAAATGTGTTTGGTTTAAATGGAGTAATTTCAAGGGTGCTTTTAGTAAAGCCGCGGCCCTCAAATTATCACATTACTCTTTAATGACTTTAGTAAGTGCAGCAACCGTTCCTGTGAGCCAGTTGATCATTAGAAGTTATATGGTAAGGCATACATCACTTAATGATGCGGGTATATGGTCTGGTATGACGAGTATCTCGTCAGCATATCTAATGATAGTAACAACATCACTTAGTGTTTATTATTTGCCACGATTGGCAGAGATAAAGAATGATTTTGAACTCAGAAAGGAAATTCTAAATACATATAAAATTATTGTGCCTATTATTATTCTTTGTTCACTCAGTATTTTTTTGTTACGAGGAATTATTATCCAGGTGATTTTTGATAAAAAATTCTATGGAATGAAAGATCTATTCGCCTTCCAGTTAACAGGTGATTTTTTTAAAATGTGCACTTGGATTTTAGCATATCAATTTATCGCCAAGGCAATGACAAAGCTTTATATTATAGTTGAGATTGGATTTAGCATACTATTTGTTGGATTTTCTTGTTTTCTTATTAATCATTATGGA
The DNA here is from genome assembly GCF_032678445.1 of Pedobacter nutrimenti. GTDB lineage: Bacteria > Bacteroidota > Bacteroidia > Sphingobacteriales > Sphingobacteriaceae > Pedobacter > Pedobacter nutrimenti_A. The sequence goes on along the minus strand of NZ_JAVTSQ010000024.1, from coordinate 19,271 downwards.
AATGTCGGAGTTACAATGGCATATGCAATGAACTATTTAATATGTTTTATTGTAATGTTGATAGTTTTTCGGAAGCTACTTTTTAAGAGAGAATATGAGAGATAGTATCACTTTTTTTTATCCAAGTAAAGCAGTCGGGGGGGCCCAATATTTAATTGTTAGATTGGCAATTGAGATTGCAAGTAAAATTAGAAAGAAAATCTATATTATTGATTTTAACGATGGTTTTATTTGGAATAAAGTAAGAAACTATGATAATATAGCTTTAATATCTTATAAAGAAGAGGAAATAGTAGAATTACCAACTCATACAACTTTGTTAATTTTTCCCGGTCATTTTAGTAAAATAGGAAGAGAAATTTCAAATCAGAATGATGCTAACATAATTGTATGGTTTATACAGCCTTATCTTTTAATAAACCTTCCTAAATTTAAAAATTTAGTTAGGTTTTTTATGAGAAATAGAATAAAAAAAATTGGAAAATTGTTGAATGGATTGTCAGCTAATAGTAGCTTGCTTTTTATGGATGAAGAGAATTTTACGGTTAACAAAGAGTATTTTAATTTGGGAATTTATCCGGAGTATTTACCTATACCAACGGATAAAAAAACAGTTACTTATAACAAAAGTAAAAAGAGGGGATTCAACATTGCTTGGTTGGGACGGGTTACGTCTGAGAAGATTGAGAGTATAAAGTATGTGTTAAATGATATTATCCGTTTTAATGAGAGAAACGAATCTTCGAAAATTAGGTTTCATATAATTGGTGACGGAGATCTTATCGATATATTAAGTGAAATCTCAATGAAAAATCCAAATACAGAAGTTCTATTTAAAGGGATTCTGATTGGAGAGAAATTGATTGACTATATGTTTCGCGAAATAGATTGTATGTTCGCAATGGGTACCTCAGCATTAGATGCCGCATCCTATAAAATTCCTACTATCCTTTTGGATTATACTAGTAAGAAAAATATCTTAATGAATAATAATTATAGATATAAATGGATTTTTGACACTAAAGGCTTTATGCTTGGTATAGATTTGGCCTTCAATACTTCAACAAATGAGCTAAATTTAATGGATATTGTTACACATGTAAGTAGAGATTCCATTAATCAAATTGGAGAAAAATGTTTTTTATATGTTGATGAATATCATAGTGTGGAAAATATTGGAATAAAACTCAATGAATATGCTGATAAGTCAACATTCCTAGTTCGGAACGCTACGAAATTTAATATTAGGCATACATTTTTAATAGATTCTGTTCTCAGATTAAAAAAAGTATTTTCCAGATGGTAAGTAATATAATCACAAATTCTCGACCAAAAGAAACGGACAATTGGAAAGGTAATTTAACATTGTGGCTATTTCTTTTTTTATCTTTTGGCTATCCAATTCAGGCGTCGATTCCTATTTTTCTTCATATACCTTCAACTCCTATAAATGCCACATTTAGAGGATTGTATCTGTTTATATCAATATTTTTAATTGTAAACAGTTTTAAAAGAAGTAATAAGCTCCCAAAAGGGATAAAGGCCTTGATTTTTTTCTGGATATTGTATGGCATTAGACTTATTTATGATGTTAGTTTTAGAGGGATCAAACTTGGTGATAAGGATGCATTATATATTTATTCCTTTGCATTTGGAAGTTGCTTTTTCCCTATGTTAGCTGTAATCCTTAATGCAAAATATATCAATCTGAATTCTATATATAAGAAATTGTATAGTATAATGGCCTTAAGTAATCTTCTATTGCTGATCCTGATTGTTTATCAGAATGGAAGTTTGTCTCTTAATTTATTTACTTCTAGAATTAGTATAACTGGCGGAGATAATGAAAGTGTTATTAATACAATTATTATAGGACTCTATGGTGATCTTTTATTTGTGCTATCAGTTTACTCATTGTTGTTTTTAAGATTTAAGAACTCATTGATAAAATTATTAGTTATTTTTTTTGGATTAACTGGGTTATTAAATTTAATTGCGGCGGCATCAAGAGGTCCTTTGGTCGTAATGGTTCTTATTGTCATTTATATGGTATATTTTAAGTATAAAATTGTGTCTAGAAGAGCCGATTTTCTGGCTAAAACAATAATGATATCTATTATAACCATTTTCTTTGTTCTCATTACAGGATTTCTGGATAATTTAACAGAAAGATTTACGATATTTTCTAGATTTGAGCAATTTGGTCAGGATTTGAAGAGCGGCGAAAAGGAAGCTAGAAGTTATGAGTATTCTAGTGCTTGGGACCAATTTTGCGATAGTCCTATCTTTGGGGATCGATTTACTACAAGATTGGATTCTACTTACCCACACAATATATATTTGGAAGTCTTGATGTCATTAGGTATAGTTGGAATGGCTCTGTTACTATTTCTTCATTGGGAGGTGTTTAGAAGGATAAAATATATCTTTAAAAAGAAGGATTATATATTTTTTCTTCTCTTGATAATTTTATTAATTATTTTTTTATCATCGATGACCTCTGGTGGAATTGGCTTTAATCCTGGCTTATGGCTTATTTTTGCACTTTTTCTTTCAGTTAAATATAAGAATGTTAAATATGGACATTAAATCTGGTAAGAATTTTGCTGGTATTTATCTTTTAATATTAACGTTATCGTTATTTTATTATAAAAATGTTTATTTGAAATCATGAAAAAAATATTTCTTTGTATTGTCGTATTTATATGCTCATTTCAGGTGATGAAGGCGCAGAATACACCTAAATTATATTTGAGCATGTACGACCTCGGCAATCAGGCAGAGTCGTTTGTGAAAAATAATAACATTGGGTACGTTCGGTTGGTTGGGGGTGCCTATATAGATCCAGATAATGACATGATTGTTAATGAGAGCCTATTGAGAGCTCAAATAAGCAAACTATTTCCAAATTCTAATGATAGTGGAATTGGAATTTTAGATTGGGAGGGTAAAGCAATGAATATTCTGAGCTCAGCCTCTGCAGATGATCCTAAATTTTTAACTGCACTACAACAGTATCAACGAGCTGTTAGGATAGGCCAAACAATGAGACCAAATGTGAGATGGGCTGTATATGGATTACCGTTTAGGGAATACTGGAATATCAATAGCAAATGGGAAGAAAGGTGTATGAAATTGCTGCCTTTATTGAAAATGTGTGATATTATTACTCCTTCTTTATATTCTCTTTATCCTGCATCAGTAGGAAAAGGATACGATGAAAAATATGTTTCAGGAAATGTACAACTTGCTCTAAAAATTGGCCTGATGATTGGTAAACCTGTTTATCCATACATCTGGCATAGATTGCCTGATGATAGCCTAATACCAAAAGATCAATTTTTAAAGCACACTGGTTCTATTTTGAGACAGTCTTATAAAGGAAATAAGGTTGCAGGACTTATCTGGTGGGGGTCAGATTTGTATTCATTAAACGTTAAAGCAAAACCCTTATTGATGGAAATTGGGAGTAAAAGTAATTTTACTCCATATCATGACAAATGGTTTATTGATTATGCGGGTGGGCTTTTAAATGAAATGAAAAATAGTAATTAAGCATAATTTGAATTAAAGATGATAATACATGGACTAATTTTTTCTCGCCCTAATGAATAAAGTTTTAATAATACAAGAAGTTATTCCTCATTATAGACTCCCATTATTTAACACAATTGGCAAAACACCAAATATAGAGTTGACAGTGGCTTATGATGAAAAGGGGGATTTTGATGAAATCGGGGCTACCAATTTTAATACTGTCCCTTACAGTAATAAGAAGATTTGGAAATTTTATAAAATTAAGCAATTTAGGCAGCTTATAAAATCATTTAGTCATGTTATAATAATAGCAGATTTACGATGGCTCCCTACATTTATTTTACTGCTTTTGTTCAGAAAAAAGGCAAAGGTCTATTTTTGGGGAATAGGGATGTCGTCTGAAGACGGACTGCGAAAAAAGACAATAATAGACAAAGTTAGATTTTTGTTGAATGACATATCATCTGGTACTATTCTTTACTCACCAAAAATTGCTGAATATTATGTCGAAAATGTAAATAAAAGAGAGCAAGTCTACGTTGCAAAAAATACTGTTGAAGTAGAAAAGTTTCCGTTTTCAAGAGAAAATAGAACTAAAATCTTGTCTATAGGTAGCTTTAAAAAGTATAAGAATTTGGGGAATTTAGTTATTGCTTTTAGCCAGATTATAGACAAATTGCCTGAAAATATCACGCTAGACTTTATTGGGGATGGAGAAGAAGAAGAAAAGTTAAAACAATTGGTAAAACAATACGATTTAGAGAAACGCGTAATATTTTGGGGAAGAAGAGAAAGTGATAGCGAAATTTTTCCGATTATTTCCCTGTCTATGGTTTCTGTATCGCCAACCCAAGCTGGACTGGCAGTATTGCATTCTATGGCTTTTGGTTGCCCTTTTCTTACTTCTAATGATTCCGTTACTGGGGGAGAGCGGTTTTATATTGAAGATAATGTAAATGGATATTTTTATGACGGTACAATAGTTCAGCTCGCTGAAAAACTTTTATGGATCGTAAATAATCAAAAAGAAAATATGCTGATCGCAAATAATGCGTACGAATTTTATCATACTAATTGCAACATTAGTAATTATGCAAATTCATTTATTGATATAATCAAATCAAAATAATATTATATAAAACCATAATATGCTGATAGATATAATAGCTGGTGCTAGACCAAATTTTATGAAGATTGCCCCAATAATTGCGGCCATAGAAAAAGCAAAAATAGACGGGAAAAACATTAATTTTCGCTTAATCCATACGGGTCAGCATTACGATAAGAAAATGTCAGGGGACTTCTTTGAGCAACTTGGGATTCCTGAACCGCATGTTAATCTTGAAGCGGGCGGTGGTTCCCAGTCTGAACAGACAGCCGCAATAATGATTAGATTTGAAAAGGAACTTCTAGAGAATCCAGTTGACCTTGTATTAGTTGTTGGTGATGTAACGTCTACCATGGCATGTGCTATAGTTGCTCAAAAACTTCATGTCAGAGTCGCACATGTGGAAGCAGGGATTCGATCTAACGACTGGAGTATGCCCGAAGAGATAAATAGACTTGTTACAGATAGTATCACAAACTATTTTTTTACGACTTCAGTAAGTGCGAATGAAAATTTAAAAAAGAGTGGGGTTGAAGATAGTCGTGTTTTTTTTGTTGGAAATACTATGATTGATACTTTACTAAGGCAGATGGGTAGGTTTAAAATGCCTGAAGTTTGGCATACGCTTAATTTGAAAGAGAAAGAATATATTATCATGACTCTTCATCGTCCTGCAAATGTTGATCAGGAATTTCAACTTAGAGATTTGATCGAGACTATTGTAAAATCATCGAATGGACTAAGCATCGTTTTTCCTGTACATCCCAGGACAGAGAAAATGCTCAAAAGTATTGGGATAAATTATCCGAATTTACATTTAATTGAGCCATTAGGTTATTTGGAGTTTAACTATCTTGTTAAGAATGCAAAGGCTGTAGTAACAGATTCTGGAGGTATAACTGAAGAGACAACAGTAATGGGGATTCCATGTATGACATTACGTGATAATACAGAGAGACCAGAAACAATTTCAGTTGGTACAAACGAACTATTAGGGACTAATCCCTCGGCTATTCCAGGAGCGTTTAAGAAATTACTAAATAATGAGTGGAAGAAGGGAAGGATACCTGAGTTATGGGATGGAAAGACTTCCGATCGTATCGTCGATGTTCTTTTAAGGTTGAATGAAAAAAATGGATAGAAGTAAGTTGATTCACATTCAATCATGTAATACCTCTCATTTTCAACTTATAGATTTTGTCTCAGAACTAAATGAAAATATTACAGATTAATTCAGTGTTAAATATTGGTTCCACTGGAAGAATAGCAGAGGAGCTTGGTCAAATTTCTATTGAAAAGGGGTGGAATAGTTACATTGCCTATGGACGAGAGTTTAGAGGCGAGAGTAAGTCAAAGACGTTTAAGATTGGGAATAAACTTGATTTTTATGCGCATTTAGTTACAACAAGGCTGTTTGATCGTCATGGTTTCGGTTCAAAAAGGACTACTAAAAACTTAATTCGATATATTAAAGGGATAGGGCCAGATGTGGTTGTTCTTCACAATATTCATGGGTATTACCTTAACATAGAGATTTTATTTGACTTTTTAAAAGAATATAATAAGCCCGTTTTTTGGATACTTTATGATTGCTGGTCCTTTACAGGACACTGTGCCTATTTTGATTTGGTGGGATGTGAAAAATGGCAAAAGGATTGTTTTAATTGTCCTTGTAAAAACTCCTATCCAAAATCTTTAGTTTGTAATTCTTCGAAAAATTTTAATGACAAAAGAAGAATATTTAATGGAATTGAGAATCTAAATCTAATTGTTCACTCCGATTGGTTAAGGAAAAGTATCGGGAAATCCTTTCTTAAAAACTATCCAGTTTCTTTAATTAGAAATGGTGTCAACTTAGATAACTTTAAACCTAAAGAAGATAACAAGATACGCGACAAATATAACCTCGGAAATAAATTTGTAATTCTGGGCGTAGCAAGTGTTTGGGGAGAACGAAAGGGGTTTAAAGACTTCTTACTGTTAAGTGAGATACTTACTGATGAGATTATTATAATGGATGGTCTTAGTAAAGAACAGGAAAGACTTTTACCGGTAAATATTATTTCAATTGGTAAAGCACCAAATGTTATTGAACTAGCAAGTATTTATTCCACTGCTGATGTTTTCTTTAATCCAACCTATGAAGATAATTTTCCTACAACAAATCTCGAATCAATGGCATGTGGAACACCCGTAATTACCTATGACACTGGCGGAAGCCCTGAGGCAGTCGATGATATGACAGGTTTTGTGTGCGAAAAACGCAATATTAATGAGGTTTACTCTAAAATTAAGACAATAAAGGAAGTGGGAAAACAGAATTACGCTAAAAATTGTGTTGATCGTGCAAATAAATTATTCGATTATAAAGAGAGATATGCAGAGTGTGTGGATTTTTTTGAAAAAGTATTTAAACAAAATTAATTGATATGAAAGTAGTTATCCTGGCAGGAGGATTTGGAACACGGTTAAGTGAAGAAACGGTCTCCATTCCTAAACCAATGGTTCAAATTGGAGATAAACCAATTATTTGGCATATAATGAAAATTTATTCTCACTATGGCTTCAATGACTTTATAATATTAGGTGGCTATAAGTCTTATGTTATTAAGGAGTATTTCTCCAATTATTTTCTTCATCAATCTGATGTTAGAATTGATCTTTCAAACAATAGTCTTGAAATTCTGGACTCAAAAAGCGAACCTTGGAAGATAACAATACTGGATACCGGGTTGAATACTTTAACTGGAGGAAGGATTAAACGAGCTGAGAAGTATCTGAAAGATGAACCTTTTTTGTTGACCTATGGAGATGGTGTTAGTAATGTTGATATAAATAGTTTGGTTGATTTTCATAAGAGCCATGGAAAATTGATTACAATGACTGCTGTACAGCCCGAAGGGCGATTTGGTGCTCTAGATGTTGATAGTGAGTCAAATAAAGTGAATTTCTTTATGGAAAAGCCAAAAGGGGATGGCTCCTGGATTAATGGAGGCTTTTTTGTTTGTGAGCCGAAGGTCTTTGATTTTATTAATGAAGGAGATGAGACAATTTGGGAAAGGACTCCTTTGGAAAACCTTGCGAAAAGCAATGAGTTGTTTGCCTATAAACATTTTGATTTTTGGAAACCAATGGATACCTTAAGAGATAAAACACAACTGGAAGAAATGTGGGAAAGTAACAAAGCTCCGTGGAAATTATGGAAATAGGAAAGTTATTTAACGGCGTTTTTAATCATAAAACGATTCTTGTAACAGGTGATACAGGATTCAAAGGTTCTTGGTTAGCATTATGGTTGGAAAAATTAGGAGCACGTGTTTATGGAGTTTCTTTAGAGCCAAATACGAATCCAAATCACTTTGATATTACTGAAAGGAAATATAAAACCCATATACAGGATATTAATGATAGAGGAGCTATCGCTTCTTTAATTTCGGAAATTAAGCCTGATCTTATTTTTCATTTGGCTGCGCAACCATTGGTCAGATTATCTTATGATGATCCATATAATACTTATTTGACAAATGTGATTGGAACTGTGAATGTTTTAGACGCTTCGAGAGGATGCTCTAATTTAAAAGGGGTTGTTGTGGTTACAAGTGATAAATGTTATGAAAATAATGAATGGTTATGGGGTTATAGAGAAAACGAGCCTATGGGAGGAAAAGATCCGTATAGTTCATCTAAGGGATGTGCAGAACTAATTACTGCTGCATATAGACATTCTTATTTCCCTAATAATAAATTTGGCGAAACACATAATACTCTTATTGCGAGTGTAAGAGCAGGAAACGTAATTGGTGGGGGGGATTGGGCTGTAGATAGAATCGTACCTGATATGGTAAAAGCAGCGAATCAGAGGGAAACTCTTTATTTGAGGTTTCCGAATGCAACTAGGCCATGGCAACATGTATTAGAGCCTTTAAGCGGTTATTTAAATATTGGTCAAAAACTATTGGAGGGAGATAGTAAAGCTGCAGAAGCTTGGAATTTTGGCCCTTCGGCAGAAAGTAATCTTACTGTCCGAGAACTTGTTGAAGAGTCGACCAAGCTTTGGATTGATATTAATTATGAAATTGAAAATAAAAGCCATGTTCAAGAGGCTAATTTTTTAATGCTTGATAGCTCTAAAGCGAACAAGTTATTAAATTGGAAACCTGTTTGGGATTTTAAGGAAACGATAAAACAAACCATTGGATGGTATAAGACATATTATACTCTAAATGAAGTAATTTCCGAAAGCCAATTAGAGCAATATATAAAAGATGCAATTAATAAGAAGACAGGATGGGCAACGCAATAGAATCTAGTCATTGTATTGTAATTACCGGTGGGGGTGGATATTTAGGCTCCAAACTTGCTGAAAGATTAGCTCCGCTTAAATGTAGTGTGCATTTAGTTGATGTGAATTTTAATAACTTGTCCAAGTACTTAGGGGAGTCTTATGATAATGTATTTTGTGAAATACTTGATCTAACGGAAAAATCTGAAGTAGGAAAGTTTATTGGCTTACATAAACCGGATCACATATTCCATTTCGCTTCGGTAATAGATAGAAGTAGGGACTTCTCTATTTTCGAAAAGTTATATAGGGTAAATGTAAGGGGAACATTTAATCTTTTAGAAGCCTTGTCTGAAGTTCCATATTTAAGTTTCAATTTTGCAAGTACTTCTGAGGTCTATGGAGATTGGAATGGAACGCCATTTAAAGAGGATGATCCTTTAACTCCAATGTCACCATATTCGTTAACAAAACTTTATGCTGAGAATCTGATTGAATTGTATTCTAAACTTAATGGAGAGAAGCCATACAATATTCTAAGAATATTTAATTTCTTTGGAATTGATATGCCTCCTACAACCTTCATGGGGCAGATGATAGAATGCTATTTGGGCGGTAAAGGATTCCCTATGACAAAAGGAGAGCAAGCTAGGGACATTCTAAAGATAGATGATCTATTAGATCAGGTTTTATTTGTTGTGGATTCTGGAAATGGTTCGCAAATATTAAATATCTGCAGTGGAAATTCGTGTAAATTGATTGATATAGTTAAATACTTCAAGCAAACGGTTCAGTCTCATTTTGAATATCAAACGTTATTAGCCTATAGGGATAATGAGGTTTGGGAAACTAAAGGGGATAACAACAAGATTAAACTTTTGGGCTATAAAATAACTAATTACACAATCGAATCTTTATTAGATGGTTGTGAAAAAATATAGGTAAGATTACAATAGGTCAAATTAATTTTTTTTCTACAATTTTAATATTAATGTGTAAATGAAATATGACGAGTATGCTTAAAAATAAGATATTATTAATTACTGGTGGAACTGGATCGTTTGGTAATGCTGTTCTTAATCGATTTCTTTATACAGATCACTTTAAAGAAATCCGAATTTTCTCCAGAGATGAAAAAAAACAAGATGATATGAGAAACCAACTTAAGAATGATAAGTTGAAATTTTATATTGGAGATGTTAGGGATTATGATAGTGTTGAACGTGCAATGCGTGGAGTGGATTATGTTTTTCATGCGGCTGCTTTAAAACAAGTGCCTTCATGCGAATTCTTCCCTCTGGAGGCAACAAAAACAAATGTGTTTGGGACACAAAATGTAATAGATGCTGCTGTAAACAACAAAGTAAAGAAGGTGATTTGTTTAAGTACTGATAAAGCTGCTTATCCAATTAATGCTATGGGTATTTCAAAAGCATTAATGGAAAAAGTAGCTATTGCTGCTTCTCGGAATATTGTTGGAGATACAACGGTTTGCCTTACTCGTTATGGCAATGTTATGGCATCTAGAGGTTCTGTTATTCCCTTGTTTCTAAAGCAAATAAGAGAGGGTAACCCAATAACCATTACAGATCCTAATATGACAAGATTTTTAATGTCATTGGAAGAAGCAGTAGAATTGGTTCTATTTGCCTTTGAACATGGGAATCAAGGTGATTTATTTGTTAATAAAGCACCTGCTGGAACTATCGGAGACTTGGCCGTTGCTTTAAAGGAATTATGTAACGCAGATAATGAAGTTAAGGTTATTGGAACTCGTCATGGGGAAAAGTTGTATGAGACCTTATGTACCCGTGAAGAAATGCAGAAAGCAGAAGATATGGGTGATTTTTATCGTGTTCCGGCAGATAATCGCAATTTGAATTATAACCAATATTTTTCAGAGGGTGAGACTGATTTGTCGAAAATAGAAGATTATCATTCCCACAATACAGAACAATTAGGTGTAGAAGGGATGAAGAAACTTTTGTCTAAACAACCTTATATTAAAAGAGAAGTTTTAGGTGATTTAAATGCGGTTCAATATCCAGGTTAAATGATACAACAACCAAAAATAATAAAAGGAGGTATTCATACAGACCATCGTGGGAAAGTAAGTTTTATGAATGATTTTGATATGACTGAGGTAAAAAGGTCATATGTTATTTTCCATCCTGAAACTGATATTATTAGGGCTTGGAGAGCACACAAAATTGAACAACGTTGGTTTCATGCATTGGATGGGGGATTTCTTATCCGTTTGGTTAAAATTGATAATTGGGAGATGCCAAATAGAAAGCTCTCCATTGAAGAGTTTATCCTGACTGCTGAAAATACCGAAGTATTGCACATTCCTGCAGGTTATGGAAGTTCAATCCAGGCGATTGAAAAGAACTCCAAATTGATTGTATTTGGTGATTATGGAATTGACAATGCAAAATTGGATGATTACCTATACCCTTCAGATTTTTTTGAACATAAAGAAAATAATTCATGAAATTGAAAATTGGAATTACTGGACAGGATGGTTTTGTCGGTAAACATCTTTATAATACTCTAGGCCTTTTTCCTGATGAATTTGAGCGTGTTGAATACAAGAGATCTTTTTTCGAAGACGAAGCGGAACTAGTTGAATTTGTAAGTAAGTGTGATGTAATTGTTCATCTGGCAGCGATGAATAGACATAATGATCCTCAGATTATTTACAATACGAACATTGGGTTAGTAAAGAAGTTGGTTGGCGCACTTGAAGTATCAAAAAGTAAAGCCCATGTGATTTTTTCTTCTTCCTCCCAAGAAGAAAGGGATAATCTATATGGAAGAAGTAAAAAGGAAGGAAGAGAATTGCTTCTAAATTGGGCTAGGGAATCGGAAGGAACATTTACGGGAATGGTTATTCCAAACGTATTTGGACCTTTTGGGAATCCTTATTACAATTCCTTTATTGCAACTTTTTCACACCAACTTTGTCACAATGAGAAACCAAAGATAGAAGTTGACGGCTCGGTTAAACTCATTTATGTAGGAGAGTTAGTAGAAAGTTTGATGGAAGAGATTAGGTCTGGAAAAGGAAATGATCTTCTGATTGTTCCTTATACAGAAGAACACAAGGTATCTGAGATATTATCATTGTTAGAGAAATATAAAGGCCAATATTTTGATCTTGGAATTATTCCTGAATTAAAAGATTCCTTTGAGCTTAATCTATTTAATACGTTCAGGTGTTATATGGATGTTAAAAATCATTTTCCAGTTAAGTTTATAAAACATACTGATCCAAGAGGTGCTTTCGTCGAAGTTATTCGTTTAAATATTGGTGGACAAGTTTCATTTTCCACTACGGTGCCTGGAATTACCAGGGGGAATCATTACCATACTCGTAAAATTGAACGTTTTGCCGTAATCAAGGGTAAAGCACTGATTCAACTTCGTAAAATTGGAACTGAGGAGGTTTTAGATTTTTACCTGGATGGGGAAGAGCCTGCTTATGTAGATATGCCAATCTGGTATACACATAATATTAAAAATATAGGTGACGAGGAACTATATACAAATTTTTGGATTAATGAGTTCTATGATCCAAATGATCCGGACACCTATTTTGAGAACGTATAACTTAAATATAAAGATTTCATATAAATGAAAGAAAAATTAAAGGTAATGACCGTGGTAGGCACACGGCCAGAGATTATAAGATTGGCTAGGGTTATGGCAGCGTTAGATGCCTCGGAGGCAATTGAACATATTATTGTACATACTGGACAAAATTATGATTATGAGTTAAATCAAATTTTCTTCGACGATCTTGCTATTCGTAAACCAGATCATTTTCTTAATGCCGCTGGTGCAACAGCAACTGAAACCGTAGGACAAATCTTAATCAAAATTGATCCTTTATTGGAAACCGAAAAACCCGATGCTTTTTTAGTTTTGGGTGATACTAATAGCTGCCTATGCGCAATTCCTGCAAAGAAAAGACATATTCCTATCTTCCATATGGAGGCGGGGAACAGGTGTTTTGATCAAAGGGTACCAGAGGAAACCAATAGAAAAATAGTTGATCATGTATCTGATATTAATTTGACCTATAGTGATATAGCAAGAGAGTATCTGTTGCGTGAAGGGCTGCCTGCGGATCGGATTATTAAAACCGGCTCTCCGATGTTTGAAGTTCTAAATCATTATCTGCCTGAGATAGAAAATTCAGATGTTTTATCCCGTTTGAAACTGGAAAAGCAGAAATATTTTGTTGTTTCTTCACATCGTGAAGAGAATATCAGTAGCGAAAGGAACTTTACTGGATTAATGATTAGTTTAAATCTGATTGCTGAGAAATATGGTTATCCTATCATTGTGAGTACGCATCCAAGAACTAGGAATATGATTGAAGTAAAGAAGATTGAGATGAGGTCAGAGATTCAATTTTTGAAACCTATGGGCTTTAATGATTATAATGCCCTGCAGATGCATTCCTATGCTGTTCTTTCCGATAGTGGAACCATTTCTGAAGAGTCTTCAACTCTTAACTTCCCTGCTTTAAACTTAAGGGATGCTCATGAGCGTCCGGAGGCTATGGAAGAGGCTTCTGTAATGATGGTTGGTATGAATCCTGAAAGGATAATGCAGGGATTGACTCAATTAAAGTATCAGAAGAGAGGAAAAGAAAGAAATTTTAGAACTGTAGCAGATTATTCTATGCCAAATGTTTCTGAAAAAGTTGTTAGAATAATCATTAGTTATGTTGATTATATCAAACGGGTAGTTTGGAGCGAAAGATATTAATACATTATGAACATTCTTTTTTTAACAATTCTGGGGATTAATGATGTAGCTGAGAGAGGTCTTTATACAGATCTCATGAGACAATTTAGCAAGGAGGGACATAGTGTTTACATTGCTTGCCCATTAGAAAGGCGTTTTAAAAGAAATACATGTATTAGTACAGAAAACGGTATACAGATTTTGAGGATTAAGACACTCAATTTCCAGAAGGCCAATATTATCGAGAAGGGAATTGGTACTCTGCTTCTGGAAAATCAGTATTTCAAAGCCATAAAAAAATATTATTCTGAAGTTAAATTTGATCTTGTTTTATATTCAACCCCCCCAATTACCTTTACAAAGGTTGTCTCTTTTTTTAAAAGGAGAGATCAGGCTAAATCTTATCTGTTATTGAAGGATATCTTTCCCCAGAATGCGGTCGATCTCGGTATGTTTAGATTAGGAGGAATTCTTCACCGTTATTTTAGAAAAAAAGAGAAAGCATTATACGCTGTGTCCGATTATATTGGTTGTATGTCTCCTGCGAATGTTGAGTTTGTTAGAAAAAACAATAATGAGCTTGATCCGGATAGAATAGAAGTAAATCCAAATAGTATTGACCCTATTGAAACATTCATTTCGAAGGAGGACAGAAATCGCTTGAGAACGAATTATTCAATTCCCTTAAACGCAACAGTGTTTATATATGGAGGGAATCTTGGTAAGCCTCAGGGCATTGATTTCCTAATAGAAATTATTCGGTCAAATTGTGATCAAAAACACATGTATTTTATGGTGGTTGGAACGGGTACCGAATTTCCAAAGTTAAAGGAATGGTTTGAAGTTAATAAACCTATCAACGCCGCTCTAATAGAAGGATTAGTCAAAGACGATTACGATCAATTATTACAATCATGTGATGTCGGGCTTATATTTTTAGATCGAAGGTTTACTATACCAAATTTTCCATCGAGATTGTTATCATATATGGAGTGTAAAATGCCTGTACTCGCAGCAACTGATATCAATACGGATATTGGAAGAATTATTGAAGAAAATCAATTCGGATTTTGGTGTTTGAATGGGGATACGTTTAAATTTAATCAATATTTAAATATGCTGTCTGCTGACCGAGTTCTATGTGAAAAAATGGGACATAATTCGTATTCCTATTTAATGAAAAACTATCTCACAATGCATTCTTATCAAAAAATAATTAATCATTTCCCAGTATGTACAAGTTATTCTTAAAGAGACTGATTGATTTTATCTTGGGCACTATATTTATTTTTATCCTGTCACCGGTATTTATAGTAGTCTTAATCTTTTTATGTGTTACAAATAATGGGAAACCTTTTTTCTTTCAATCACGACCGGGGAAGGGAAAAAAGATATTCAGGATTATTAAGTTCAAGACAATGAATGATAAGAAGGATAAAGATGGAGAACTTTTGCCCGACTCGGAAAGACTAACGGCAGTTGGGAGATTTATACGTAAGACATCGCTCGATGAGATTCCGCAATTGTTAAATGTAATCAAAGGTGATATGAGTTTAATTGGACCGCGGCCATTATTAATAGAGTATTTACCGCTATACAATGAAAATCAAGCTCGGAGGCATAATATTAGACCAGGTATTACTGGTTGGGCCCAAGTAAATGGCCGGAATGGAATTAGTTGGAATCAGAAATTTGGCTTGGATATATGGTACGTGGATAATTTAAGTTTTTCATTAGATTTGAAAATCATATTATTAACAATAAAAAAGGTAATCATTAAAGAAGGGATTTCTTCGGATACCTCAGAAACAATGGAAAAATTTACAGGAAACTAGATGCATATTATAGGCGCAAGTGGACATGCTAAGGTTATCATAGATACTCTTGTATTGAACAAACAGGATATTCTAGGTATTTGGGACGACAACGAGGACTTAAAAGTATTAGATTTCGCAGTTAATGGGAATGTTTCTGCATTTAAAAATCAGATTGGCCAAAAAGTTGTTATTGCGATAGGAAATAATAAGACAAGGAAGTTGATTGCAGAACAACTCTACGCGGAATTTGGAATAGTTGTGCATCCTAGCAGTGTGATATCTTCTTCGGCTGTACTATCGGAAGGTACAGTGGTTATGCCTAATGTAACTGTTAATTCTCTAGCCAAAATAGGTAAACACGTTATCTTAAATACAAATTCATCTGTTGATCACGATTGCAGAATTGGTGATTTCGTTCATATATCTCCCCAGGCAGGTTTGGCAGGAAATGTGGACGTTGGTGAGGGCACCCATATCGGTATTGGAGCTTGTATTATTCAAGGTGTAAAGATCGGAAGATGGGTTACTATTGGAGCCGGAGCTGTTATCATTAGAGATGTGCCTGATTTTGCTGTTGTTGTTGGGAATCCTGGGAAAATAATTAAGTATAATCAAATTTAGAAAGAAACATGAAGGATAAAATTTGGCTTTCATCCCCACATATGGGTGGGTCTGAACAGAAATATGTGAATGAGGCGTTTGAAACAAACTGGATTGCTCCTCTTGGGCCTAATGTAGATGGCTTTGAACATGATCTTACTGCTTATACCAAAACGAAATATGCTGCAGCTTTAAGTTCTGGTACTAGCGCGTTACATCTGGCTTTAATTATGCTAGGCGTTAAAGCAGGTGATGAAGTGATATGTCAGTCAATGACGTTCTCTGCAACTGCTAATCCTATCGCTTATTTAGGAGCTATCCCTATATTTATAGATAGTGAAAAAGAGACTTGGAATATGTGTCCTGAACTTTTAAGGGATGCGATTAAAGATCGATTAACGAGAGGTAAAAAGCCCAAAGCGATTATTCCTGTTCATTTGTATGGTATGCCAGCTCAGATGGATAAGATTTTGGAAGTGGCAAAAGAATATGATATCGCTGTTATTGAAGATGCTGCTGAGGCACTTGGCTCATGCATCAACGGTAAAGCTATGGGAAGTTTTGGTTTAATGGGAATTCTTTCTTTCAACGGGAATAAAATTATAACCACTTCAGGCGGAGGGGCATTGATTTCAGATAATGAATATTATATGAAGAAGGCCAGATTTTTGGCAACCCAGGCACGTGATCCTGCTCCTCATTACCAACATACTGAAATAGGATACAATTATCGGATGAGTAATATTGCTGCGGGTATTGGCCGTGGTCAGATGGAAGTTTTGCAATCTCATATTGAAAAACGACGTGCTAATTTCGAGGCTTATAAAAATGAATTACAATTTGTGGAAGGAATTAGTCTGAAGAGTGAGCCCGACGGTTATTATTCGAATAGATGGTTGAGTACAATAGTTGTTAATCCAATACTAACAAACGGTATAACAAGAGAGGAGATAGCAGATGAACTTTTGAAAGATAATATTGAAAGTCGACCCCTATGGAAGCCGATGCATTTGCAGCCGATATTTAGGGAAAGCCCATGTTATCTAAATGGGATTTCAGAAGGGCTATTTGAAAATGGCTTATGTCTTCCGTCAGGATCAAATTTAACGAGTGATGATATTAATCGTGTCGTAAATGGAATTCTCAAGGTGTTCTCCTTAGATGTTAATAATTGATATTAGATTACAGCTTTAATCATTGAACAAATAATAATGAAATTATCGTTTAAGCGAATTACATCATCAGGTAGTTTTATTCCGGAAATAGATGGGTTAAGATTTATTGCAATCACAAGTGTTGTTTTGTACCATATCACCGGATATTTAATGACCAAGAAAGGTCAAAACTCTGAATATAGTTCATATTATTTGTTCCTTAAGCAGATGTTTTCCAATGGCCATCTTGGCGTACCGCTTTTTTTTGTTATAAGCGGTTTTATTTTGGCAATGCCATTTGCAAAACATTACCTTAAAGAGAATAAGCCAGTTAATCTTAGAAACTATTTTATTAGACGGTTGACTAGATTGGAACCCCCTTATGTTCTAGTTATGACCATATTGTTATTTGGTGCGGTCTACATAGCTAAAAACATCACTTTAGGGGATGGGTTAATTAGTTATTTGTCATCAATTACATATTGTCATAATTTTATTTATGGAAAGGATGTTCTTCCGTTATTGAATGGAGTTACTTGGAGTTTAGAAATTGAAGTTCAATTTTATATTTTGGCGCCAGTATTAGCTTATATGTTTGCATTGAAATCTTCGTTATTGAGGAGAACATTAATATTTGGAATAGCAATTCTTTTTTTAATACTTAACTCCTTCATTGATTTGCCATTTAGAAGTTTAGTTGGTTATATTCAATATTTTTTAATAGGGTTCTTATTAGCAGATTTATATATTTCGAAATCCGAAATCCTTCCAAAAACAAAGTTTGATATTGGAATTGGCCTGTTTTTCTTCTCAATTATATGGTTTTTTGATGAAAGCGATTTTAAATCAAATTTTCAAAAGGGTAGTTGGGAATTAGTTCAACTAATAGGAATATTCTTTTTCTACTATTATGTTCTATTTCATAAGATTCTTAAATTTCTGTCCTATAGGGTAATCACTAATATTGGAGGAATGTGTTATTCCATTTACCTTGTACATTATCCTATAATTAGTATGTTCGGCAGCAATATTTTAAAACTTTCATTCTCAAAACATGAGATTATCAACGTGTTAATGTATCCATTTTTGTTAATCATTGCGGTAATGTCTATTTCTTCTGTTTTTTTTCTGTGTGTTGAAAGGCCTTGTATGGATAAAGATTGGTATAAAAAACTGTTTCGAAAGCGCTTCTCAGAAAGGTGAGAATATAGAGCTTGAAATATATGAACTAAGCTTTAGGTTTTCTTTAGACTATCTTTATGTATAAAAGAGACTTCTTCATATGTTTCGGATACTGCAAATATTTTGTAGCCCTCATCATTTAATTTTTTTATTGTCTCTTGGGTCTTTAATTTGCCGTTTTCGAAGAATCTGTCATGAAATTCTATTAAGATTTGGGATATTGATATTTTGGACTTTAGTATGTTCTCGATTACATCATATTCAGCACCTTCAATATCCATTTTTAAAACGTCAATATGTTGATGTCCCAAATCTCTAAGGATATGATCTAGTGATTTTATTATCACTGAAGTTTTCTCTTGTGTATCGATATTATCTTGAATAATAATACTACCAGATACATGGTTTTGATTTTTAGGTAAATAAAAATCTACAGTTCCACTTTTGTTACTAATGCCAAATTCATGAAATTTAAATCTTTCCGGCAATTTTTGATTTGCAAGCCAATTTATTGATTTGGGAGTCGGATCAAACCCAAATACATAACAATTATGATTCTCTATCATATCCTTATCAAATGAAATGTCTTCTCCTATTCCAAAAGAATAAATGACAGAGTCTTCATTTAATGCTGTAGGACAGACATAAAATCCACCGTACATATTACCATACCATTTGGAATTACATTTGACGCCTCTTTTTAAATGACGATTTCTTCCACCTATTGTCAGGAGCAAAAATTTTATTTTTCTTTTAATTGAATATGCCATTTTGATTTCCAGTTTGTGGTACTTAAGTAATACTAAATTTACTATTTTTTTCAAGGAGTGTCG
>NZ_JAVTSQ010000023.1:0-74260 GCF_032678445.1 Pedobacter nutrimenti | reverse complement strand
TGGATGCAGGGGTTTAATAGCTTCTAAATAATCAATTAATCTTTGAAATGCCGTTTTAGGCATAGGAACGATACGCATCAGTTCCTTATTGGTAAAAAGAGACATAAATTTAATAGGTTTAGTTTTTTTTAGGATAGGTTGTATTTGTTGTTCGTTAAACCTCTGTTACACTCAGTTCCGCCTTCTCGTTTTTATACAGCAGCATCAGGTTTTCAATGCTGATCTTTTTAATGTCTTCCGGATATTGGAGGTTAAAAGTTTCAATAAACTTTAGAGGAGAGGAAAATGAAGTTCTCAGCTGAAGCCGCACCTCATTTTCCTCATGGTTGCGGAGCATTACACTCACCTCGATAAGTTTGTCCCCATGAAGCGCAGCTTCAACACCTTCTTTAGTTGTGATAAGATTCGCATGTATCCAGAAGTACTGGACCAGGTCAATAGTTTTAATCATAGATTTTATATTTGGTTTAGATATTTAATAATATTTGGCAATATTTTGATTGTATACGAGGTTAAAAAAGGGAGTTAACCTCCCTTAAAAAACCAACTCTGCCCCCTCCCCGGTCTGCACCCAAGAAAATATGATTTCATGATCAAGCCTCAGAACCTGGAAGGTTCAGCGCGATCAGAAATCATATTTTCCACCCTTAGGCACCCATGTACAAGTCACATCTAGCAGCTTGTTTTCCAACAAGTAAATCAATATACTCACGGCTTCTTCTTCGTCTATATCCAATGCCACTGCAACATCAGCGATCACAAAGGACTTTCCTTTTACATGCTCCAGAAAAGCCATAACCTTGCTTTCCGGAATAAAATTTTCTTTCATAAGTTGTCTAAATTTGTACGATCATTGTTCTTTACAGCACATCTTCCCTTCCAGGCAATTGATCAATTTTGCCTGAAGTTCATTCACCAGTTCTTTCGTTACAACAAGCCAAAAGCAATACATTCTTCCTTAAGCCCCCTTGCGTGCTCATCATACACTTCTACCATACTGGTACTACGGTGATCTCGGGTCAGGATTTTTATAGCATTCTGATTCCGGATCGCAAAAATGTAGGCTTCTTCCTCCTTCAATGCACTGCCCGTGGCTTTTACCACCAGTTTGCTTAGACCCGGCATGCCAAGCCGGCCATCTACTTCTTTCCTGTAAACCCTAAATGCCTTATCGCCGATAAACATTTGGAATAAAGGGTTATTGGTTAGTTTGATTAGTTTTTCCATAGGTGTTTTATATTAGTTCTATCGTCATCCTTCATTCTATTCATAGCTTAGTTATAAAATATCTCCCGCTTTAATTACATCATTTGCAGGATTGTATTTTAGTAATACCCTTTTCCCTATATCATCTATTTTATACCATTTATTACCAGTCCATAGCGCACCAGCCCGATGCCCAGAATGTTCATCTACATCTACTGCCAGTACCTTCCCCTGATAATAGAAAGCAACATTCTTATCCAAAATCGTGTGGCCAACAATAATTTTGCTACAATCGTATTGTTTCAAAGTTTGGTCGATCACTTGCATAGAAGCCCTTGGCTCTAAAAAATAACCCCGGTACCAAAACGGAGATTCCTTCTCGAAAAATATCTTAAGGCTGTCTGGTAACAAGGCTTTTTTTACATCGTAAAACGGACGGCACATGGCATTAATCTTTTCTATAGGCAAATGTAAGGCCAGTACTTCTGTCGACATACCGGCATGCATAAAAAGCAGATCACCTATGCATTCAACTACATTCTTACTCCTCAGCCAATTGCCCAGCACCGTATTTTTACTATATAGCTGCATGTAATCCATTCCGCTAGATTTGGCTTGTTCCAAATATTTAGGATGCACATAACGCAGATCTCCTGATAGGTTCATGATTTCGTGATTGCCCAACAAAGTGTGAAAATAACCTCCTGCAGCTTTTGCTTCCTGTTCCAGTTTGTAGAACAACCATAAACATTCCGGCACCATATCACCACGATCAAACAGATCACCCGCAATCACCAAATGCCCCTTGCCAAAAATCCAGTTGTATTGTTTGTCTATGACCTTGTTGGCCAATAGTAAACTACGTAAAGCCGCAAATTCTCCTTCAATATCCGATAATACCAAGAGTTTTTTAGCAGGCCCGAATACTGAAGGCCCTGGAACAACTGGATATTCAACCAATTTAACTTTAAAGTTCCAATCTGGTTGTTTGTCGAATTTTACTTCATGAAATCCGGCATCTTTATTCCAATTTTTAATCACCTCTATTTCCCTCGGATCAAAGGGACTTCCGTCTTTTCTAAAGATGTCATGATACCATAGCTTTGGTTCCGGCTCCCCTCCTTTATTTCCCTGCGGATAATTGGTCTGGGTTTTACCAGCGACCAAGCCCCAACTGATGGCACCAACACCATAACGCTTGAAAATCGGCAGGCAATTCTCAAAAGTGCTGCCATTTGGCCGTTTCATATATTCCGTACAGATCACTGGTTTCCTCCTATTCACTAAAGTATCCAAAGCCTTTTTTAAAGAGACCGTATCCCGGTAATTGTGAAAGGTAATCACGTCTGAATTTTCCAGTTGAAATCTGTTGAAAGCAGTAAATTCAGGATTCCAGAGGCCAATGGTAATGGGCTGGGAAGCTTTCACCTCCCTCGCCCATCTAACCACGTTTTTCAAGAGCGTCCAACTTTTTTCACCGCGACCAAAATGACCGGGTTCGTTATATAAATCCCACATCAAAATTCTTTTGTCTTTACCAAAGGTTTGCATGATATCCTTAACGTAAGTTTGCAGTGTATCCATTAATAAAGGTTCTTTGTCGATCAAACTTCCAGGATCTTTTAACCACTGACTGTTGTGCACTGAAGGAACAGGATCAGGTTGTTTACCTGCATGATAAGTATCCATCCAGCAGTCATCGGCGAAAACAAACATTGTTTTGATATGATGCTTATTGGCGATGGTCAAATATTGATTTACCCGATTTTTAAAACCTAAAGGATCAATCTGCCAGGCCACATGGTGCAAATAGACCCGCATCGTATTCATGCCAATTCCTTCTGCATAACCTAAATCATGATCAATTGTTATCGGATCAAATGTTTCTGCTTGCCACATTTCCAATTGGTTCACCGCTGTAGATGGGATGAAATTGGCGCCTAATATCCTTCTATTATCAATATTTTGACCAACGACTCCTGTATAAAAAAAGATCAGAACAATTATATAACATAAACGGACCGACTTCATTTTATTTGTCCTTATTATATACCCCTTTAAAGACTTGATTACCTTTAGTACCTGTAAAATTATCTGTATAAGTAAGAATCTTTCCATCGGCACTTACAGCGTAAATTTCTTTTCGCTGGTAAGAATATGCCGGATTGCCCTTGTCATCTTTTTCAACAGTATAATTGCTTGATACCTCAAACAATCCCTCTTTAAAAGTTATGGTACTAATCTTAATATAACCTTTAACTGGAACCGGAACGCTAACTGGCTTACCATCCACCATAAACTTTTCCTTTCGTACCTCTCCATTCGTTGCAATTTTTTCAATGGATACTATTTTATCAGCAATATTTATCTTAATAGATTTGGGACAAGCGTCCTGCACTTTTCCTAGATCTGATTGCAACGAATCCAATACCCAGGTTCCAGATAGTGTCGATATTGACTTTGGAATTATTGTGGCCGTTGAAACAATGGTTAAAATAAAGACACTAACTAATGTTAAAGTCTTAACGGTTAATTTATACATATAAAAGTTTTTAATTGTCCTGGTCATTTTAATAAGATGCATAAGATATCTTATACCTCTTATTGTCAATATAGCATGTACCGGAGATTATGGATAATTCAGGGCGTTTCATTTCGCGTTTAATGCGGAATTAATTTCATCAATTACTTCCTGATATGCTTTACCATCCGATTTCGATATTTTGAACTCGTCTCCCCTCCATAGTTTACCATTTTTATCTATCAATAACATATGTGGCCCTCCTTGAAATCCATAGTATTTCATCAACTCATGACTTTCACCTTGTCCATTGGTGTATACGTTAGTAGAACCAGGATGAGTGTAAATGCCAGACTTCATGGATCCAACCCAGCCCTCTTTTGATTTATCAAGACACGCAGACAAAAACACAACTTTTGAATTATCCTTAAAAGCTTCATAAACCGGAGCAAGATTATGGTTCAAAACGGCGCAACCATGGCAACCAGTAAACCAAATATCCATTAGCACAACTTTTCCTTTTAGATCAGATAAGTTAACCCGGTTGCCTGATGTATCTGGCAAGCTAAAATTATAGACAATCATACCTTTTACTTTTCTCTTTTTTTCATTGAGCAACACTAAATAATTTGGGTTTTTTATTACTTTCAGCGCTTGAGTTAAATAAATGTGAAGACTGTCTCCTGGGCAATGATCAAGGCTTTTGACGATGATTCCATCCCTTAATACCCCTTTATAACGAGATTTGATATTATTAAAGAGTTTATAGAATGAATTTTCTCTATTAAACTTAATAGCCTCTTCCTGAGCATATATGGAACAAATTTCCTTTGCAAAACAAAAGTCTAAATAACTACTTGAATTTAGAGCCATTTGCTCATTAACTAAATCGTCAATTTGCGGAATATCTTTTTTGACATGGTTTGCTTTAGAACTTCGTGCAACTTCTTGCTTATTAACTGAATTGTCACCTTGATAAATGTATTTTTTGAAACAACTGGAATATTCATGTCTTGAAAGTGAGTCCGAATATAACCAGCCAGAATAGAAATCATCGATCAAATAGAATTTGCTCTTAAATCTATAATTAAATTTTAACTGATTATAAACAGATTTAGTGATGGTTGACTTAAAAGAGTTAAGAATATTTACTTGTTTATTGTACATCTCTTCACTTGCATTAATCTCTTTTAGAATACAATCACAGATATTTGTGCCGGAAGGGCAGTTATAACCAGGTGTAATAAGACTAGCCTCAACTTGGCAATTATATTTTTCTGCGTTTTTCCCGGTAAAACTAAGTTTGCCCTGATTTAAATCAAGGTTTAGCTCATCGCCAGCTTCAACCAACAATACACAAGACGATATTTGCTGATTATAAATATTATTAGACCTATACCCATCAATATTAAACTGTAGGTAGCCTATAGGTTTTGCGTCCTTTATTTCCAAACGAAGTTGATTGCCAACACATTTAATAACGTATTTATCTTTGTAATTGATATCCAAACTATACATAGAAATATTAAGTTTACTATATAATATACGGATATCTTCTCCTTGGATAGTACTA
Source organism: Pedobacter nutrimenti (assembly GCF_032678445.1). Taxonomy (GTDB): domain Bacteria; phylum Bacteroidota; class Bacteroidia; order Sphingobacteriales; family Sphingobacteriaceae; genus Pedobacter; species Pedobacter nutrimenti_A. The sequence continues at coordinate 68,960 of NZ_JAVTSQ010000023.1, read as the reverse complement.
TCATTAATTTTAAAATTTATGATAACTGTTTTTTTAGAATTTTGTGCATGCAGGCAGTATGTCATCAACATACATAGCAAAAAGAATAATTTTTTCATTTGTGTATTTGGATTAAAAATTGATAAAACCATTATGATCTCTCAGTGAAATCGCCAGAGATTAGTATCATGATATTTTGTTTGCTTTCTATTATCGCTGATTTTGTTGAATATGGCTTAACGCTATCTCATCCTCGGGAATGGGCATAATATATTTTGGATCATTGGGTGGTAAGGTGTAAACAGTTCCATCTATTATTCTTTTTAGTACAATGTTATTCCCTTCTTTATTTAAACGTTTAATATCGTTCCAGCGTAATCCCCGCCATATCAGCTCTTTTCTTCTTTCAGTGAGAACGATCTTTAAGGCTTCTGAAACAGATTGTGTATCATAGGGAACAAAGGTGCCTGTTTTATATCTTGCTATAAGTAATTTATTTAATGTGGTCAAAGCGCCGGCAACATCACCTGATCTGGCCTGGCATTCGGATTTAATCAAATAAATTTCATCAACAGCTAATCCAGTAAATGGATAAAGGCCATCCCCGGTGTAGGCACTTTTGATGCGATAGGAGCCATTGACCGATTGGAAAAATATAGGCTTACGTAGGTCGTTATCCTTATATAGCGAAATCAATCCACTGTCGATAAAACCGCGCCCATAATAAAGGAGTGTGGCGGCTCCGTAATTCAAATTAGTAATAGAGTATAAAAGTACTTCGACGTTATTGTTTGCGACCGGGAAAGGATAAAATGCAGTTGAGTCGAGCGTGTTGTAGTCTATTAGGTTGTCATAAGTTGACAACGAGTTGTCTGCGGCTTTCATAGCTGAAGGATAATCTCTCATAAAAAGGCTAATACGGGCTAATAAAGCGTATGCAGCCGACTTGGAAGGACGATTTCTAAACTTGGTGGATATAACCGTACTAAATAACGTAATCGAGTTTGTAAGATCTGATAAAATGAAATTGTAAGTTTCCTTTACAGACGCTCGTTGCTGTACATCATTAATATCTGCTGTTTTATGTAATGGTACTCCAAGGTCCTGATCCGCGGTATTCAGATCATAAGTTGGGGCGAAGATTTGAACCAGATTGAAATAATTATAGCTCCGGTCAAATAATGCCCATGCCTTCACAAATTTACCTTTTTCGCTCTCTTTGTCTTCATTGCTCAATTTATTCCATGCTTCCAATACCACATTGGTATAAAATATTGCCTGATAAGGTGCATTCCAATCGGCTATATTTTTTTCCCCCTGATAGATATCTTTATTCCAGGTATAACAGTTCTTTGTAGTTTTGTTAGTTATCCCGTCAAAAATTTCTTTTGTAGGATAGTAATACTCATCCGCAGACATAATTCCGGTGGCCGGAGTATTGTAGCACAGGACACTTACGTTATCCAGTAACTGGGTCATATCATCTAATGTTACAGGAACGACAATATTGGTATTGGGCTTCTTATCCAGGAAATCACTTTTAGTGCAGCTGCAGACAACAATCAGAAGCAATACTGCGATGTATTTAGTATATCTTAGCATATTGATTTTAATTTTATAGGTTTAAGTTTAGTCCTAACGAGAAGCTCCTGGGGTTTGGAATTGAATAGGAATTACCTCCTGCATAATCAGGATCTAAACCTAGTTTATTTGCCCGCCAGATAACACCTAGATTATTGACATATCCATAGAGACGAAGGGACGAAAAAAACTGATTCATATGCTTAAGTTTGAAGGTATATCCAATTTGTATATCCTGTAACCTGATATGATCACCTTTTTCGATTAAGGCTTCTGATCCATTAAAAAATACATCTCTTGAAACATCTAAAGGATATTTCAACGCCGGAACAATAGTTACATTTTCATCTCCTGGTTTCTGCCAACGTTTTTCAAAATCAGCTTGTTGGTATCCTAAAGCGCTGGATTGATATGATCCGCGCCGGAAATAGTAACCAAATTTGTAAGTAATATTGAATGAAAGATCTAAGTTTTTATAGGTTAAATTATTTCTTAAACTTCCGAATAGCGTTGGGGTGCTGGTACCTATAAACTTTAGGTTATCCAGATTGGTCGAATTTTCTATAGCAGCATAGTCCTTACTTAATTTACCATCCAGAAAACCCTGGGGGTCTCCTGTATTGTCCAGGCCTGCCCAGGGGTAAGCCAGAATAGCAGCATAAGGTTTTCCTACCAGTGGATTGGAATAATTCTGGTTAACATAATAATCATTTACCCCTGTCTGAAGTTGATAAGCGGTTATTTTATTCCTGACCAGATTGAAAAGGAAGTTTGTTGTCCATCCAAACCTGCCATTAAGATTAATGCTGTTAACCATAACATCCATTCCTTTGGTAAGCATATTGGCTGTATTTCCTGTAAACTGGGTGACCCCGGTTTGGGCTGCTATTGGACTGTTACCAATTAGATCCATGGCTTTTTTAGAATAAACATCAATGCTGCCGGAAATCCGGTTGTTTTTACTGGCATAGTCTATCCCTGCATTGAACAGGTGAACCTTTTCCCACCTCAGCTGAGCATTGGGTGGATTGATGATCTGTTGTGTCAGCGCGTCGAATTGATTGATGTAAGCGATTTGGGCGGTGGTATATGCAGATAGGTTCTTACTCAAATTGCCACTGTATCCATCAGTCAATCTGATTTTTAGGTATGGGAGAAAGTCCAGGTGATAGAAGGCCTCCTTGCTCAGGTCCCAGGAAATACCAAAGGAATAGAGTGGGACACCTTTTTGATTCGCCTCTACTCCGAACAAATTGGATTCGTCGCGGCGGCCGCTTGCAGTAACTGTATATTTGTTATTATAGGTATAGGCAGCATTGACATAATAAGAAATAAATCTGTCTGTTGATCCATTCTGTCTAGATCCGTCAGGAATACGAATTGAGTTTCCCCCAATTTGTGTATTGAAGTTGGTGAAGTAATCTACTGGTACGCTGCTGGCGTTGTCCGGATTATATCCATAAAGGAGATTGGACATATCAAAACTGTTATTATCCCTCACTTCAAATCCTCCAATAGCGTTCACTTGGTGCTTTACTGAGAAAATCTGGTTGTAGTTCAACTGGATCCTTCCTGTACTGCTTTTGTAATTGGTATTGGTCGTAGCTAAAGTACCGCCTAAAGGTACCGGGTAGGTGATATTGCCAGTAGGATCAATCTGGGCAAACTGATTGATCAGTAATCGGGTATTATAGCTGCTTTGATCGTTTAAAACGGAGCGATTGGTATTTCCTTGTTGAAACAGGTAACTCAATGCCAAAGAAAGGATATCTTTATACACTTTATAATTTAATCCGAGGTCAATTCGATAGTCAGATAAATCCGTCTTGTCCCCTTTGTTGAAACGCTCATTGTAGGGATAATAATTCCAGTCCAGCAGCCCGATATTACTTAACGCATCTTTGCTTGCCTGGCGCCAGTCACGTATCACCGGTAAGGCCTGACCAGCGGACCCAACCAATTGCTCATACGGGTAGCTTGGCCTATAATTGTTTGGATTGGCTTCCGTTTTACTTTTAGCAAAACGTAACTCACTGGTAAACTCCAGTTTATCTCCTAGTAGTTGATAGGTGTTTTTGGCATTAATCGTAAACCTGTTATAGCTATTAGGAATTTCGCTCGCTAAATTTCTATCAAATCCACCTGAAATATAATACTGGTCGCTTTGGCTTCCACCACTTATAGATAAGGCATATTGCTGATTTAACGCTTTGCGCAGAAAATATTTTGAATAGTCAGATCTATTGTCGATGTTGCTTAATGCGCTAAGTTGACTAGCAGCATCACTGTGACTTATTTTTCCCGTTTTTTCTTTATCCAGGATATCTATGACTGGAGATTGAGTAAAAAATGGCTGGTTGTTCAAATCGCCATCGTATTTTCCCTTATCAAAGAAGAATTTTTCCAGATAGATATAATCTTTTGAACTCATCTGAGGAACCGAGTAAACATCAGGCTTGTCAAAAAGCATGATATTTGTATTCAATGAAATTTTTGCCCTTTGATTTGTTTTTCCTTTTTTGGAAGTAAGCACAATTACGCCGTTAGCTGCCCGTACGCCCCAGATAGAAGCGGCCGCTGCATCTTTGAGAACCGTAACTGATTCAATATCATTTGGGTTAATATTAGAAAGATCTCCCTCATAGGGAAAATTATCCAGGACGATTAATGGTTCCGTATTCGCAAATATGGTACTCCGTCCCCGTATACTGATGATGGGATCTCCACCACTGCTTGGATCTCCGCCGATTTTGTTGGCTTGTTTGTTGAAAATAAGGCCGCTTGTAACCCCGTCCAATCTATCTAACACATTCGTACTTACACTTCTGTTCAACAGCTTATTGTCTACAAAAGAAAATGAACCTGTGGCTCTTTCTTTTGGCAATGTTTGATAACCCGTATTTACGGTAACATTCACTTCCTCTAATGCGTTATTAGCCAGTTTCAATGCAACCACCCCCAAATCCTTCTCTGCAGGAATCTCCCTGGTCTCATACCCAACATACGCGATAATCAAAACAGCCTTCTCATCTACACTCCCCAGAAAAAACTCTCCCTTATCATTTGCTGAAGTACTTCGGTTCGCTCCCTTTACTTTAATCACCGCGCCAGACAACGCATTACCGTTCTCGTCAGTAATCCTACCCCGAACGTCAATATTCGTTAAAACTCCAGCTATCCTGTCCATCAAAGAACTTGTTCTCTTGGTTACAACAACCGATTTATCACCGATCTCGAAATCGAAGCCCTGGTCTTCTAAACATTTTTTTAAAGCTCCTCTTAAATCCAGATTCTTAAAATTTACATCTACCGGTTTTGCAGATTGAATTTCCTTACCATCGTATAAAAAATCATAGCCGGTTTGTTGTCTAATGAGCTGAAATATTTTTTCCAAAGAAACACTCTTCTCCGACAGCGTGACCTGCTGTCCGAAGCTAGATGCGCTTACTTGTAGTAAGCAGGTAGTCATTATAATTATGATCAGTCTCATAATCAATAGTATTTTAGGTGGCAGCCATAGTCGCGGCTTGCCATAATTAAAAGTAATTATTTTCATACTTTTGTAATCGTTGGGTTAATGCAAATACAGATTCTCTCAAGAATTTACCTGATTCATTTCAGGAAGGATTGGCCCAGCTATAGGCGTAGAAGTGCTCGAACACTTCTGCGCTTTTTTTTCATACAAGCCCACCTTATTTTACATTAACTCCGCTGTCGTATAGAATTTTTCATGTTGTTGGTTGGTTTTATCGGTTAATATTTATGTTAATTTGAGATGGTTCTATTTTTTTACAGGCAACACAGTGACCTTCTTCCCTTCTACCTTGAACTTCACTTTTTTGGTCATCTCCATCATTTTCAATACGGCACTTAGGTTTTTATTACGAGAGATCAAACCACCCAGAGTAATGTTCTTAGGTGCACCCTTCGCATAAACAACCTCTACATCATACCAGCGAGAGATCTTCTTCATGATGCTTTCCAGAGATTCGTTCTTGAATACAAAATCACCTTTCTGCCAGGCCATAGTTTCGTCTAGATCGGCAAGAACAACACTGATTTTGCCTCCGGCGAGGATCGATTGCTGGCCGGGTTTAAGCACAGCCTCGTTTACCCTTACACTACCCTCAAGAAGCGTTGTCTTCACGCTGCCCTCATCGGTATAACTGTTAATGTTAAAGTGGGTTCCGAGTACGGTTACCTCCTGATTTTTGGATTTCACCACAAAAGGTTGGAGTTTATTCTTATAAATTTCAAAATAGGCTTCGCCGTCCAAACTCACTTCCCGCTGCCCACGCCCATTAAAGGAAACAGGATAAATCAATTTAGAAGCGGCGTTAAGCCATACTTTGGATCCGTCAGGGAGTCGGATCTGATATTGCCCCCCACGGGGCGTTTCGATTGTGTTAAGAGCATTCGAATATTGGTGTGGAGATCCTGAATCAAGTTCAGGATGACGACCGTTTATGCGATCGCTAATATCACTCGCTGTTTTATAGACTACCTGTCCATCGGCTGTTTTGGTGATCTCCACTCCTGCTTCTTTGGCGAGCTCGCCGTTGGCGGCATCTGTTAGGGATAGGCGTTTGCCATTGGATAGAACTAAGTAGGCTTTGTTAGAGCCGGGTTTGATGTCGTTACTAGCGAGTCCGAGGTCCTGACCTGCGCCAGAATGACGGGGAGCAGAAAAGTAGGAGGTGTAAAAGAAGATACTTAAGCCTACGATTAAAAGGATAGCTGCTGCTGCAGCGATTCGTGGCCACAGCTTATAAGTCTTTTTCTCGAATTTCTGTTTTGTCAATTTCTGTTTTGTCAACTTCTGTTTTGCCAGGAATCCAGCTAGTGCAGTTTCTTCATCAGTAAAACTCCCCATAGCTTGCAATTGTACTCTACGGTAATCTGCATCATTCAATTGATCAAAAAGAACCTTATTCTCCAAGTCTGAATCTAGCCATGCCTGCAGTTGTTTTTCTTCTGTTGCACTTAGCTCATTTTTAAACTGCTTATTAATCAGTTCTATAATTTCATGAAGTTGCTGTTCTTCTAATGACATCGCTGCTTGATTTATACCATTATTACGATGCCAAATCCAAAAAGTACCAAAGGATATGAAAATATTTTTCATTGAAGTTTATTTGAAGCAACAAAATCCCTGCTTCCGGAAGAAACAGGGATTTGAGAGTAATGATCAGTATTTTAGAAACCATACATACCACCCGAAACAGAGATCTGTTCTCCGGTGATCCATGCGGCATCATCGGAAGCCAGAAATACGGCAGCTTTCGCGATATCAGCGGGTTGGCCTCTGCGGCCAAGCGGTGTTTTTTCGACAAACATTTTTTCATAGTCGCTGCCCGGCGTGACGCCTGCACTGGCGGCGCCTTCCGTATCCGTAGCGCCTGGTAAAATAGAATTGATCCGAACATTTTTAACACCCAACTCCTTAGATAAAGCAATGGTGAAGGCATCCAGTGCCGCCTTAGTTGAAGAGTACAACGAGGCTCCGGGCAGCGGATATTTGCTGGCACCTGAACTGATATTGATGATATTACCGCCCTTGTCGCCAAATAATTTTAGAGCTGCCTGGATAGTTAGGATAGGCCCTAATACATTGAAACTCTGGTGAAATGCTGCTACCGAGATCTCTTCAATCGGTGCATATCCTTGGGCAACCGCGTTGTTCACCAAAATATCCAACGCGCCAAAAGCCTTCTCAGTTTCTTCAAATAACCGGGTTACATCAGACTCATTCGATACATCGGCCTGTACCGCAATGGCTGTGCCTCCGTTGTCGGTTATCTCCTTAACCACTTTATCTGCGCCTTCTTTACTTGAGGCATAATTCACAACAACCTTTGCACCTGCTGCTGCAAAATGTTTCGCGATAGCTGCGCCTATTCCTTTTGAAGCACCGGTAACTACCGCTACTTTGTTTTCTAATTTATTCATTTTGAGAATTTTTAAATTATTTTGATAAATAGGTCATGCCGCCATCCACCAGGAGTTCGGCACCCAACATAAACGAAGAATCATCAGAGGCCAGGAAAACTGCTGTTTTACCAATGTCAGCCGGTTGCCCGATCCGGCCGATCGGCATTTGATCTGCAAAGTGTTTTTTTACCGCCTCCATTTGTTCTGCGGGAACAAACTTGTCAAATGCCGGTGTATCTGTTGTGCCCGGTGTGATCACATTTGCCCTGATCTTCCGATCTAAAAGGTCGCTTGAAAATCCTTTGGCCAAATAGATCACGGCCGCTTTTGCAGCGCCATAAAGCGTAAAATTTGCATAGGCCCGGTGTGCCGCATTTGACCCGATCAGAATGATCGAACCACCGTCATTCATATAGGGCAATGCTTTTTGAACCGTGAAGTAAACACTTTTCAGGTTGAGGTTCATGGCCTGGTCAAACGCAGCTTCGTCAAAAGTCGCCACCGTTCCTACCACTCCGGCACCCGCATTGGCTACAATGACATCTATCTTACCAAATTTTTCAGCGGTGTCTTTAAATACGCTTTCCAGGTCTGCCAGGTTAGTCACATCGGCATTGATGGCTATAAAATTATCCCCAAGTTGGGCCACCGAACTTGCTAAGGTTTCCGGATTTCTGCCAACGATGGCTCCCTTAGCACCTTCATTCCTGAATTCCAGGGCAATGCCCAATCCAATGCCGCTATTACCGCCCGTAATCACGACTACTTTATTTTTTAATCTATCCATTTTTAAATATTTCAAATTTGTTTCTCAAAGTTACTATCAATAGTTTATATTTGTAACTAACATAGTTTATTCTGGTTACCGCCAGGTAACTACAAATTTTAAAAATATGAGAGACGAGAGATTTTGCGCTTCGAATTGCCCCTTTACGAGAGCAATCGGCACGATTGGTAATAAATGGAAACCGATCATCATCAATGTCATCGGCACCCGTACTGTTCGTTTTGGGCAGCTGGATTCCATCATACCACTCATTTCAAGAAAAGTTCTGGCCGAACAACTCAAAGAGTTGGAAGAAGATGGATTGCTGGAAAGATTGGCCTATAAGGAACTGCCGCCAAGGGTAGAATATAAATTATCTGAGAAAGGCTTAGCTTTCTTGCCGATTTTAGAAAGCATCAAAGAATGGAATTGCAAATATGAGGTAGCTCCGTTGCCTGAAGAAACGGATAAAAAAAGTAGGGTCACTTATGCCGGCTAGTTTAATTCAATCCGCTCACCTAGCCCAATATCTGATGAGACAGCAACACAAAAACCATAAAATGCTCTGAAGACAATTTCGTTCTTAAAATAGTCAGTCCTCTGGTTTTTTGGTTTTTAATCGTTTGAACAGAAAGACCCATCTTCTCCGCAATCTCCTCATTTTTGAATCCCTCTATATAACTCATAGAAACAATTTTACTACACTGCTCTGGCAGGTTTTGAATGGCCAGATAAATTTCCTTCAGCACCTCAGTTCTGATGATCTCATTGATATGACTTGGTTCCTGATCTCCAATTTCAGTAGCAAAGTTCATTTGCCTTTCTTTGGAGTGGTCTGATTTTCTCAGATGGTCCAGGCTTACCCTCTTGGTAGCCATGTATAAATAAGACCGCAAATGCCGGGCATTGGTAATTTCTAAATCTTTTGACCACAACTTCTCAAAAACCTCCTCCACAATATCTTCCGCCTCTTGTTTATCAAAAACAAATTTGCTTGCATAATAACATAAAGCAGCATAGTATTCCCTAAAAACCTGAGCAAAGGCATACTCGTTTCTTTCATTAAGCTTAGCGAACAAATCCGCATCGCTCCAATAATTGTTTTGCTGCTTTTGCATTCTAGTATTTGTAAAATGTACCTTAATTAAAATTACCAAAAACTTTTAGCAATAGTAAATAATTAAAACGAATAAGTGGTTACTATTTTTTCACTACACAAAAAATATTATCTCACAGCAATAACTATAAGGCAAAATTCTGCTTTAAAATATCAAATATCGACTGGGTAGTTCTGAGCGATGGTTGGCAAACTCCTGAGTTACCGCCTGAGGCTGAGTCCTATTCCAAATCAATTTCAATAAAAGCTATTTTAAGTTCCAATATCCTTTAAAAAGGACCCAAATAAGCAAAAGCATTAGTCCTAGTGATATTGACAACAAATAACATTTCCAAAAGTCCAGGGGCACAAATAGGTATTTAGCTACGAAGAATATCACTGTAGAGCCAATGGCTACTCCTCAAAAGAAAGTAGAAAACATGAAGCTTTTATAGTTATGCGCAAATAAATAATTATATTTAAATATTAATAAAATTAACTATGCAGAGTATGTCTAAACGATTTTCCTTAAGCGACATTAAAGTCAAAGTAAGTTCGAAATTGAAAGACCGCAGTAACGATCCTTACTTTATCAAAAAGGCAGATGAATCTAAAGCCTTTCTCGAAAAAGTTGGCTTTCCTAAAGAATTGGTAAATCTGAAGACCAAATCGAACAATTAATAAGTTGGAACACTGCTATACATATTTTAAGGTATATCTCTTCTTTCATAATATTTCAAGAAATCATCCTTGGTGGAGGCCCTTCAGCCTCCATGATTTCATTTTATTTGGTATTACTTATTAATTTTTCGGCAATCCAGTTCTCTTTACCTTCTTTTTGAGTATAAAGTGTCCAAGTTGTTGAGCTTGTTTGTTCTATTTTAAATTTATCTTTTGTGCTTTTAAAATTTTCTTTCTGCTTATCAGTAAAAACATTAGCCTCACGAGCGGTTTCCCAAGCTTTTAAAGCTTTGAATATTTTATATTTTTCCGGATTTTTTTCCACGGTTGCCTGATTCATTGCCAGCATGTATTGAGCCCCCCAGCCAATTGACTTACATTGCAGATTATGGGCTACTTCTTCATTTTTTGGAAAAGCTTGAATCCCAAAAGTACCTGGCATATAACTGCTTTCAAAGACATAGCGCATGTCTTTGCCTTCAATACCCCATTCTCCTTTTTCAGCATTAAACATATGATTTCCTCCACCAAGATTAATGGTGTTCATATACAGCCAATTCCCTTCAGAAGGACCGGCCCCCATTACTCGAATATACGTATTGCCATGTTTTGCAGCCTGATCAAACAAATTTCTAAAAAAACGTTTGTAAGAATAATAACCATGCCCCTGGTACAAACAACTTTCCATACCGTCGAAATCAATAAAATCCATCGAACATTCATTCAATAAATCAGCATAGGCCCTAGCATAAGTGTCCTGTAATATCATGTCCGGCATCAAACCCGAATAAGCACTAGGCTTTAATTTTGATATATCATCTCCTTTTTTGTGAGGCAAAGCAAAGGTTTTAAAATACCCTCTTTTAACACCTGTTAGCGTGTAAGGACGTGTTTTTGTCACCCCTTTGTATTGAATAATTTCATCCCCAATTTTTAGAACATTTACGTTAAAATCGCCTCTTTCATTTAAATACAAAGTATCTTTTACAATAATAATGGTATCTTTTGGGGATACATATTTATCCAATTGAACAGTAAATAACTTTAATAAGTTTTTGTTGGGAACAGGGGTAACATCTGAACTGTTGGTTTGAATAAATTCGCACAAAGTATGTACTCCGTATGCGATTCCTTCTTTTTTTAAACGTTCTCCAAAAACACGAATATCTTCCTCTTTCTTGTTGGAAAATTTTCCTTTCATTCCACCAAAACGATTGCCGGGATTGTAATAATATTCGGCATAATTACCCCCTTGGCCTTCGTCTTGGACTGTCCTAAAGCCAATCTGTTTGGTATAAGTGATTAAACTGTCATGAACGCCGCTCCAGGCAACATCAGGGCGGTTATTGGTGGGGTCTTTAATCCATTTTTTGTTGTCTTTAATATATGGTAAGCCCTCGGTTTTTACAATATCTTCAATAACAGAAAGCCCTAATTTATCGGGGCAAGCATATAATGCCACCGCCGAATTCATTAAATCAACACCTTCCAAACCATCAACTACCTGATGCTGTGGATCGGTTTGAAAAAGAAGTTCTGCCTCTACCGATTTAGAAATTGTATGTGCTTTTCTACGATCTCTCGAATGATAAACAATATATGAACCATAAGAAGGCTCTAATATTGCACCGTTTCCACAAGTCATTCGATAGTATTCTTCAGGATGTGAATAAAAGGCAACGTCATTTACGCCATCCCCTCCAATCCGAAATTTCTGCCCTTCTTTCAGATTAGCGGGAAGAGGATACTTAATAGGGTCGGGAGAGTGAATGTAATAGTGCATCATTTCGAGTCCATCACCGTTGTTTGGTAAGCCTGTAGTCGTATTATCGTTCAAACCAAACATTCCTATAGCAAAATCGTTATCGCGAACTACTCCTATAAGTTCGCCTATAGTTTTAGAAATATTTGTTTTGATTGGTCCCCAAATTAAGTTATCAACTTCGCCACGATTTTTCAAATCAACCAATTCAAATCGAATATATTGTGCTTTCGGATCAACTTTTACTGTTGCCTCCGAACCATTCGCATACTTCAAAACAAAAGTTTGTTTTTCTTTATTATATAAAGCAGACAAAGGTTCAAACGTCTGCTTTTTATACCAAATATGCAATGCCAATAAGGGCGAATTTTGCCCTTTTGCAGCGCATTCTTTACCATGTTTCAAATCTTTAAAACTAGTAATAAATCCTTTTTCATTAATTGAAACCGAAGCATACTTTGTTTTTAAGGTAATATCTTTCGAATACCCATATTGGAATAATCCCAAAAACATTAATACAACTAACTTTCTCATTACTTATTTTATACTTAAAAATTTATTTGCTAATACTTACGAAGCGTACATGTTTTAATAACAAAGAACTATATTTTCGGCCAGCAATTTTGCATGAAAATTGACTAATAACGATGGATTTTTCACCTTCATCTAAAGAAACTGAAACTTGTTTCCCATTAACATCTGGATAGGTAAAATTAATCTATACCAGAGCATTAGATTAAATTGAGGGGGAATGATCATCGTTCCCCTCTTTGGCTTTTGAAGACGCAGGAGAAATAGAAAATTTATTGTTGCTGCTGCTGTTGTTGCATAATAGCATCCATATATTGTTGGTAGCTGTTTTTCACAGCAATACTTGGGTTGGCTTTGCTGTAGTTGACCTCTTTCGGCTGAAAGTAATTTTCTACTTCCTGGCCGTCATCATCATCATGCCCTACCGATACCGTTACCTCAAGCACATGCCCGGATGTACCTTTAAAAACCCCTTTTACAGGAGAACAATCACAAAAATTACGGCCTACTGCAAGCCTTACATGATTCTCATTGGCAATGCAATTATTTGTAGGATCAAGACCCAACCAACCATATTCTGGGATATAAGCTTCGGCCCAGGCATGTGTTGCACCCTCGCCTCTCATTCCATCTCTGTTTGGACAGATATAGCCGCTCACGTATCGTGCTGGAATTTGTATAAATCTGAGCATTGTGGTTAAGATGTGGGCAAAATCCTGACAAACACCCGCCTTTAGCCTTAGAATCTCATCTATTGTAGTATCAACCGTTGTTAAGCCTTTAATATATTCAAAATGCGTAAATACATAATTACAGAACTTTACCGCCGTTTGATAGGGTGTGTCATTTTGGTTCCTAAGATCTGTGGCTGTTTGTTTTAACACCTCTCCATTTTCAAAATACTCCTGTTTAAGATAATCAATGAAGGGAACATCATATCTGATCGTATTTAGTGTGTTCCACTGTTCGCCTGCAAAAATATCGTCCAGAGGAACAGGCTTCGCAATGGTCTCCACAGAAATTTTCGAGAATATTTTCAGTTGATTGTGCGGTTCGCTCTGCGTAAAAATTCCCACCTCATTCCCATAATAATCTATAAAGATATCTACATCCGGGCTTCCGGAAATGTTAAGGTCGTGCTTGATTACTTTCTGATATGCATCTTTGATTGGGAACAGGATGATCTGATTGGCACTGTCACGAACTGGAGATTCATATTTATAGTTTGTGATATGTTTTATTTTGAAGATAGGCATGTTATATAGTTTAAAAGTTAAGAGTTGGCAAAATAGTATTCATCTAAAAGACTCCCGATACCGAAAAGTTCATTTCTGACTTTTACCAGGTAGTTATGCAAGCCTTCTTCCTTCATGCTGTAAACAGAGCTGTAGGTGATGTTACTGTTTAACCTGCCTATATTAAAGGAAAGATTACTGTAGTGTTCCAGATTTTTCTCGCTTTTCAGGCGTTCAAAATACCTTTGTATATTGTTTACGGAATAAATAGCGGATCTTGGAAAGTCCTGATTTAGCATAACAAGCTCGAGTATGTTCTCGGCAGGCAGAATGGAGAATCTAAAGGTAAAACCAGCTCCAAAAAATTAGAAGATATAAAATTAAAAAAAGGTGAAGATATTGGGGTTATAGCTCTTAACTAGCCTTCTATAACACCTCATTAAATATCTTTTTGCTGAAAGAACAGGAACGGCTGCTCGTTGAGCTGTTTCTGTTCTTTTAGTTTATATGGTAGTCGTCAGATGAGCCAATTTATTAAGCCATTAGATCGCTTCTTTTGAACAACTGTTTACCTTTTCCATTCCAAGTTCATTCCACTTTTAGCCAGTTTCAGGAAAGTCAACAGGTAGTTCTGCAGATTTCAAATCCCCCCCATTTTAAGACGAGTTCTCCCCTTTTTACATTTTCAATCTAGAAATAAACAATATAGCTAAATATCAGCCTTGTTTAATAAAGTTTAGGAGCGTTGGGATTCTTCATAATTAGGACCGTACATAGATGGCACTTTATTTCCTGTTGCCCTAAGGTGCGAGATAAGCTCCCCACGATGATGATATAAATGATTATAAAGAAATCCCCTGATCACCTGAATCTTCGGCATTGGTGACATAATTGGGTTACCTCCTGCAGACATTGTCCAAGTATTCATATACTGTGATTCATCTGAGTTTTCTATTACTCTGTAATTGACAGGGCCTGACAATTGAATAAAGACGTTGTTGATTACTATTTTTTTTAGTATTTTTACTTCTGTAAATTATCTATTAAGACAACCTATATAGAACTATGTCAGAAATTAGGCTTCGTTAAGGTAGTGGGTCATTCTACATTTAACATCCATTTCCACGCAGGCATTATTTTGATATGCACACCATCTATTGTTAATTCTTCTTCTTCTTCGAGCGTGATAATCCAGGCTTCTTTAACCTTACAATAACTGGTGGCCTTAAGCAATCCTTTTATTTCCCTATTCCTTGTCTCTGGATCAGCGAGTGTCCAGCTTACTTGTATAGGTAGGGCAGTTCCGCCTTCCGGATAGATTACAAAATCACATTCGCCGGAGGCTTCTGCATAATAGTAGATATTATTGGTATAAATACTTCCAAATCTCAGATAAAGCTCCTTAAATAGGAGATTCTCTAACAGCAAACCATTATTGCCTGTATACTGAGCCGTATTGGCATTTAATAGGCCATTATCGAGCCAGTAAATCTTTTTATCTGATTTTTCGCGCTTACTATCCGAATAATCAAAGCGGCTGATTCTTTTAAAAAGATAGGCTTGCTCGGCCATATCCATTGCTTCATAGACACTATTCACTCCAACACTATATTGCTGTGATTTGAGCTGATTATATAATCGTCTGTTACTTATTGTCTTACCTATAGTAGAGGCTGCCTGGCGATACAAGCTTCTTAAATAGGTATAATTGCTTAACTGGTTGTATTCTACAATATCACGGAGCAACATGGCATTATAATATTCCTGTAAATAGGCCAAGCCTACTTGCATGGAAGGAAGATTAATGGTCTCGGGATATCCTCCATGAACCAGATATTTAAGAAACAACGCCATTGTTTTGCTTTTACCCGAGCCGTATTCTGAAGGTTTAAAATTGTTGAATTCGCAATATTCTTTAAAAGAAAGAGGTAGCAATTCGATAGCAATACTCCGCCCCCGTAACACAGATTTAAGTTCTGTATGCAGAACCGAACTATTGCTACCGGTAAAGAATATTTTTTTAGACCATGTTTCGTTGATCCGGTTTAAAAAACGCTCCCAGCCCGGTGCGGCTTGTACTTCATCAAAGAAAAACCAGGCATCTTCCAATGTACTTTCCGGATAGAGTTCTTGCCATGCCTGGAGAATTAAATCGAGTTGATGAGGCTCAAATTGTATACGCTCGTCTTCAAAATTGAAATAGATAATCTGCGTTGGAGATATTCCACGGACGGTTTTCAATTCTTCAATAGCTAAAAGCATTGCTGAAGTTTTGCCTACACGACGAGGCCCGATAATAGCCTGTATCTTTTCAAGATCCAAAGACATTCCTGTGTTGCGCACTCTAAGCCCTCTGGAAAGGTTTCTTTCCTGATTTTGAATCAAAATCTCCTTTAAAATCTCTTTCATAATAAATCAAATATACACAATCGTCTTTATACGAAAGACAATTACAAACATAATCATCTTTCGCATAAAGACGATTTACACATCTCATCCTTCTCTTTTCCCATCCTTACCTGTCTGCTTCATGAAAAGGTTAAGTTAAAAAGCTCTGTAATTTGACGGAGCCTGGCGTTCGCATCATTCTGAGTAAAACCGCGTCATTCTGAGTAAAACGAAGAATCTAATAATATTGTTCAGATCGTGTCGTCGGTTCCTCCTCACGATGACGGGTAATGGCCAGCTATTTTCGATTATGCACAAACAGAAATTTTAAGAAGAAATGATGAAATGTTTAGCTTACCTATTTGAATGAATCTATTAATAATACCAATTCTTTAATAAGTGCTTCAAGTTCCATACGTTTGCCTTCGATTTCCTCACTCTTTAAAATTTCACGTATTTTTTCTATAATAGGAGCTGAAGCGCTAAGTAAGCCACTAACTTTTTTTAAGTTCTCTCTATCAGAAAAATTGGTTTGAAATAAAAGAACACTTATATCGATAATTTCATTAAGATGTACTTGCAACTTCTTTTGGGTTTCAAATGCGACATGGTACCTCGTAGCTTTTTTCATGCTATTTAATCAAAAAAAAGAAATCGGTATGACATCCATCATTTCCCATTTCATCGTTATTAAACAAAGTGTTGCGTTAATGAAAGGCTTCTTCATAGCAAATTCCTTTCTGGCACCTACCCCCCCGGTAAGGAAAAATCAGCTACTTTTTACAGGAATAGAAATCTTTAGTAGCGCCGCTACGTCACGTTGCTTCCATCCCTTTTTTTGACGGAGTTGCCTGATGTTATTTGAAACTGTTTTCATAATCTTTTTGTGTTAAATGAATAATCTGCCACCCTTAAAAATAGAGGCTTAAACCCAACTGTACATATTTACTTTTTAATTCTGCACCATTGAATTTTGTTGTTGCAATGCTCCCGTCGGTAAAATAGGCTTGATCCTTTCCGGCAAAACTTGCTCCGTAAGTAAAATTTAGAGCGCTGTTAACTTCTAATTGCTTGTTGATTGAATACGCCAAATGTAAGCTGCCACTATATTTGTAGGCATTTGCTTTGTGCTCAAAGCTTATCGGCTTTTCAAAATTCGGAATGAGGTTCCAGTTTGCACTGGCATAATACTTATAATATCCACTCCTTACTTTTCCGGTGATAGAAAATTTCCCCATCAGGTACTTTAAATTAAAACCAAGCTGTGCACCATACCAATGGTTTTTGTAATAAGAGTTCAAACCTTCAGTTGCTGGGTTTCCGGGGTCTTCCAGTACATAAAGTTCCTGGATTAGATTATCATAGCCGATTAACGCATTTAAGATAAGTTGATCACTTAAATCTTTTTTTAAAAGCAGGTTGAGGTTAATATGCTGAAAATGCCCTTTGTTACTTAGAAAAGTTTCATCAAATACAGATTGCTTCCTGTTGTCCTCTAAATAATCGGCGTCATTGGCTGTACCACTATTTATTTTTCCATATAAGAAATCCGCATTGATGGCTATTTTCGGTGTTAAAAAATATTCAGCAGTGATGTTGTATTGTGTGCCTTTCAGGTTGGTCCATATTAATTCGGATAAGACGTTCGGCGCTTTTCCCTCCATATTTCCTGCTATTGACCAGTTAAAATCTTCATTAAATAAACCCGATCCTAAAGAAATATTGAACTTTTGGTTTTGGGCCAAAGCCGTAACAACTATACAACTGAAGATGATTGATAAGAATATCTTTTTCAAAATCGAGTGTTTAAATAAAACCCCATACAGCAAGTACCCAACTGTATGGGGGTTTTAGTTTAGAATTTGATTAGGTTAAATCTTTGCGCCTGACTGGTGGTATTAGAAGTGCCTACTACCACATTTGTGGCATTCGAGGTACCTCCTCCACTCACTTCCAACCTTAATCCCGGGGCATGTTTTGGGGCAAAGCTGAACCCTTCATTACCCCTGTTATAGAGTTTGAATTTTTGATTGTCCGTATTTGCAATAGTTCTAAACTCCACCAGTGTTCCACTGGCTGTAGCCGCACCGCGTACGGTTAAAACCTTGTTGGTATCTAACAAAGATTTAATCTGATAATAACCATGCACATCTTTCCTGAAGACAAATTTCTGATTATTGTTCGAATGAGAAGGCCAGATGATAATCCTTGTTCCGTCAGCCGGGCTTCCACCAAAAATATCAAGCGATTTTGTACTGACATACACAGGACTGATCCTATAAATACCACTCACAACTACCGGGAAGTATAAACTCTTTAACCCGGCAATGTCTCCTGCAGAGATTCCAGCCCTTTGGCCCGAGAATGTAGTACCATCTAATTTCGTCATCGGGGGTTTTGTCCGGTCTTTAGCAAAATCCCCAGAGCTATAAAGCATCACAGACTGGAAGTCGAAAGTGCCATAACCGGCGTAAGTTGAAAGTATGTTATAATTAAGCTCGTATCCGGGTATCACTTTTGATACATCCACGATAACATACTGATCCCTGTCTGGCCTGCACTGCTCATGCATTACCCCCAGTGAGTGCATAATTTCATGCATGACAATACCAACCATATTGTAGTTATATAAATTAATTGCATTCACTCCACCTTTTCTCCAGCCAAGGGGTGAGTTATTGCCTCCCGATTTCACAAACCTGATATATTCAGGCTGAATAGTTCTTTTTACAAATTTAATTCCAGTAGCATTAGTCAACTTGTTAAATGCATTGTCAATTGTGGCAACAAACGAATTGTATTCGGCTGCCGTCATAGTCGTAGGATCGGGATACTGGTAATAAACCGTTGCATTTGGCCAGGTCGCGGCAAAGTCCTGCGCTATGGTACTTCTTTCCTGTGTAGACAGGTTATTGACCGTGAGCTTTTTCAGGGCATTAAATTGTTCTTGGCTGATGATCAGGTCATCTGAATAATAATATGTTCCGTTAACTTCGACCACATAATTAGGCTGTCCATCAACAACTAATTTATGGATGATCGAATCACCCTTTTTGACTGAACTGATCGCATCGTTTTGTGCGGGATCGGTGGTTTCGAGGTTCTTCTTGCAGGCATTCAGTGCCATAACGAAGCATAATGCCATAAAGGCTTTGAATAATGATTTCATAGAAATGATTTAGTTTTAGGGTAAATTTTATTTTGGTACTTATTAAAGGTGATGTAATAAAGTTTTGAGTTCAGACCGATGAATCTTACATCGTTATTCCGCAATTATATGTACACCTTTTATGTCACTGACAATGGTGTACAATTTCTTACGCCAGGAAACATGCTCTAATTTTCCATTAAACCCTCTTGGTGTATTTGGCAATAATAAAACTGGTTTATCTTTTGATAGATCTGGCCTAAAACCAAAAAAGGAACGAATGATAACTTCTGCAAATGCAGTACCACAGCCTTCATTGGCATCTTGCCCACCGCGATGGGCCACTCTAATGATTGGATCATAACCACGACCATCGGGGCCAAGAAATTCATGTGCCTGAGCCCATGAACCTTGTCTAGTTACCTCTTCGGTTGCACGAAGAAAAGAAATAGCTTTATCAAAATCCCCAAAGCGACACATTACATCCATTGTCATCGGCGGCCATGCATCATAACTACCCATTGGGCCATGATCAGGGCGGTCAGATTTCGCAGCAGCAGGGTCTTTAAGCGACATTGCTCTCATCCAGGTTCTGGTAAGTAATTCGGTTTCTACAAAATTATTCATCTCCGACTTTTGCTTAGATGACAAATCATTCTCGAGTGCCTGACCTATAGTTATATAATCATAACAGTGACGTATTGGAACTTTGTTACCAGTAGAATCCAATGCTTTCCAGACACCTTGCCCCGGCTCGTACAACGACATTACCTGTGGAAGAAGAGCTTTGGCTTTAGATTGAAGCTCTTGAGCCCGTCCATTTTTACCCGAGTTTTCATAATATTTTGCAGTTTTGCGAAGCATGTAGACATTGGCTGCGTTCAAAGATGGAACACCTTGGACGTAGCTTGGTGAACACTCAAGTAGGTTTTGAGGTCCGCCATAGTTGGCAAGTAAGGTTTCTTTTGTGAGCGGCCGGCTCTCATAAAAAGTTGCCAAATCATCAAGATGTTGAAGTATTGTTTTCCCATTGGACAAGCTGTTGAGAAAAGATTTATCTCCTGTTACATCAATATATGCCTCTATACACCGAAAGATAGACCAATCGTTGGCAGCATACCATGGTCCTGCGCCTTCACCAGAAATATAATCAACTGCATAATATTTATGATGATCTGTCGAAAACCATTTTAAGAGTTGTTCCTTCATGGATTTAGGTTCCAGCATGGCCCAGGTATTTGCCCACATTTCGGTATCCCAAAAATAGACCAGTGTATTTGCCCATTCTGGTCCAGCTGTTACGAACGAACGTTGGCTGTAAGGAAGATTTGTACGACAAAGCAGAAGTGGAACCAATGCCCCTTGATAATACACCCTACGTATCTTAGGATCATTTGTAACCAATTTTGGGTAATTTCCGGAAAAATGTTTGTTTCCTGGCTTGAATGAAGCCTGCCAGCGTTCCTCCCATTTTGATTTGGCCATATCAAATTCCATTTTAAAATTTGAAACCCATTTTTCTGCGGTACTAGCTACAGTCTCAACATTACTACCTACTGCATAAGCAAATTCAATAACTTCATTTTTTCCAGGGGCAAGAGTAATTGTCCATTTAATATCACCATGGTCTTCGTTCGCTATTAATGCGGAAGGTTTACGAGAGAAAGCATATACTGAAACAGCTGGAGATGATTTATCTGAAATAATTAACGTCTTTCCTTCCTTAGATACAGATGCAATAAAATTCGAGTCCGTTGGTCTCAAATTACCCCAAGTACGCCATTCCTGAGGGGAATACAACCGGATCCGACCAGTTCCATTCATGGAGAGGTTTAACGTGTGTGTTTTCTTTGTATCATTACTAATAGCAAACCGCAATAGAATACCTTGTCGCTCAAAGGGCATTCGTATTGTAGATTCCAGGTTAACTCCATCCACGCTTGATTTTCTGCGAACCTGATATGGATACCACATTGATTGCTCAGCATTTAATCGTTTGCCATCAAGTAGTAATTCAGCAGATAAGCCACCTTGAGCATATGGTGGAAGTGTTAAGTCTTGAAATGCGGTAAGATTTTGTGACGTTTTAATTCCTCCAACAAAATTCATTACAGAAGGAAAGTTAAGTAATGTATTTACCTCTGTCCATTCTGAAGACAATTCGTCAAGTGAAGGCACTGCGGATTGTTTTATATTTTGCAATTTATTTTTCGTAGTCCTTTGTCCAAATGTGCTAAGGCTATAGAAAAACAACAAAATTAAGGTGGTTTTTTTCATCAGTATATAATTTGATTTTTCGTATTATCTATATGTTTTTATTTGTACTCAAGAGGGCTTCGCCATTTTTAATGGTTATGAACTATCATGAGCATATTCATTGCGTTTTGCTAGCGTTTGCTCATGATGGTTTCATTATTTTATTTTTTGATTACCAGGTCTTGTAATTTCAAAAGATCCAGAAGAAAGAAGGGTTGCCGACGTTACCTTGATTTATAAATAGATTATTACGCAAATTTTAGGGATCGAGTTTACGAAAAAACTTCCTTAGTGAGCAGAATATCTTTGCTTCCATTGAGATTTTAAAATCTAAAAAATTATTTAACATTAATACTAATTTCCGTCCCTGCTTTGACTTCCACTTTTGGCCATTTTGCAAAAGCCACATAACTCATTGGAGTTTGTGCCTGTTTTGAAGTTTCGGCAAACACAGAAACCTTGGCATCGTATGCAGTATTGTTTTTTATCGTTAATACATTACCTTTTAAAGTAGCCTCAACATGGTCAAAAACATAGATTTTTTTGGTATCAGTTTGTACATAAACTCCAGGAAGTTCGAGTGCCATAAAAACACCATCTGTTACACACCAAATATTAAAGCCAGGGTAATAATTCCCAATAACAGATTTCCCTTCGGCATCCGAAAGTTGAATTCGCTCCATTTGTGCTCCAAAACCGGAATTGGTTGTTCTCTTTTCAGGCATATCCAAAGTCTCAACGTTGGCATGTTGAATATCGCGAATCAAATCGGCATATTTTTTATCACCAGTGGCTCGATACAATTTAAACAGATAATCTCCCGAAGTAGTACAAATACCTGGGGCTGCATGCTTGTTTTGTGTACTTGCCCAAACGGATCCTGCCATATTTGATTTATTTTTTCCAATCTGGCTTGCTGCTGGAAAAATTGGATCGTATGAAAATGCCCAAGTCGACCCCAAAGCCGCAGTAACTTTGGCTTTTTCCAACCACTGAACATCTTTAGTCACATTGTAAACCGCTATTAACGATTCCAAAAATCCGAAACAAGAGTCAGCATCAGCATCTTGTGAAATATCACCACTGTGCCCTGTTGTTAGCCCCTGTTTTTCAACATCTCTTTTGTAATAATAAGCTGCTGATGCTTTGGCTACTTCCAAAAATTCTTTGTTGCCAAAATAAAGGTAAGCCACTGCCAAACCAGCCGGTGCGATTGCCCCTGCCGTTGAGTTAAATACGGCAACTTCTCCTGTTTCCGGAACAATGTACTGACCAAATTGGCCATCTTTTTTCCAAGTATTTACAAATGCCTGAGCCAATTTTTTGGTAGCTTCTTCCCATTTTGGTTTGATCTCTTTTCCGTAACCCAGTTCTTTGTACAACATCAACTGTTTGGTCATCCAGAGCAAAACATCACAATTTTTACGAACCATTGCCTGAATTTGTGGATAATCTTTGTGTTGTCTTTCAGGGACAATTTTTCCAGCAGCTGTTATAATTCCATAGAAATAACCACTTTTCCCCTGTAGTTTATCTATAACAAAATCAAATTCAAGACCAACTCTTTCTCTTTCTTTGGCATCGTTCAAGGACAATATTGCAAAAGTATTCATCATACCGCCTACCCATCCTAACTGAAAATTATTTCCACCTTCTGGAGCGTAAAATTTTCCAAACGGAGCTTCAACCCAACGTGATGCTATAAGTCCAGTTCCTACTTCTACCTGCTTACTCATCGGAAGTAAATTTCGTGGATTATTTTCGCCTGATAATGATTTTCTGACTTCCATAAATTTCTTCAACAAATCGGGTATTGAATTGGCGGGAAAAGAAAATAATTTAAAATTCAAGGTTAGTTCATCTCCTGTTTTCCAATCGGCTGCTTTGTCACCGCTTGGCGAAAAATCACCAAATCCAGCTCGCAATTTTCGTACAGAAGGTGCGCTTACCTGAATAGAGGCTACTGAACGATCCGTATTTTCACTAACCGAAATTCCAGAATTCCCAAAGCGCGTTTGCTGTTCTGTCAATAAAATAAATCCTTTTTTTAGCTTCGGCGAATAGAAACAAACGGCCGGTGTGGCCATATTTCCGGTTTGCAAATCAATCAATGATGGTTTTGAAGGATCGGGTGATAATTGCGGATCGTTGGAAAATGTCAAAGGTACATTTGGATTGTAGTACATGTCCTTTGGATAATCTGGCATATAGCCGTTGCCTATCGTACGGTAACGGTTTCCATTGTAAATGATTGCCGGAATCATCACATAATTTTTGGTATTCCATTGACTGAAGTCGAAAGTCGCAGCAACCGCAGTTTCTTTGGCTGTTCCGCTTTGCAATTGGAATGCTACTTTCACGTCTATTACTTCAGGCTTACTATTTTTTTTGGTGGTCACGTTGCATTGCCAATCAGAACCGTTCACTTTCAAAGTACCCTTGTCAATAATTTGGGACTTTTTCAATTCCGTACCAGTATATTCATTTACAGCGGGCTTAAAGGATCCTTTTAATTCTTTAAGAAAATTATCGACTTCCTTGATCTGGTTTTGAGCCGATATTTGTCCTGCAAAAAGAAACAAGACCAAACATAACACTCCAATTTTTTTTCTCATCTTTTTTATTTTTTTTATTTGCCTATTTTTTCAATGGTAAATTTATATATCAACCACGGGTGCATTTATCTCCACCAAAGCCAAAAGACACATTTTCTACAGGAATGCCACTACTATGTACTGAGTCATGTCAACTTCCTGGTTTTCGGTATCTAGCAATTTTGAAAGTACATTAATGAAGGTATATTCGAAAGCGCTAAACTTATGTGCCTGGATCTTCCCATTTTTAAAAAGTTTGATCAGCTTTTCCGAGCCACTTACGATCCTTTTTGTCTATCCTTTATTTGGGGCTTAAAAAATTACTAGTACCCGGTTGCCCTTTTTAACTTCACAAACATTTTTTTATTCGAACCATCTCTACTTGTTTTATATAAATTCCAATGATTGACGTCAACACTTTCCAAATGAAATGATTGCGTAGGGTCTGATAGCTGATCTTTTACCCATCTTGGAAATGCATTGGCAGCTCTTGCATCTTCCCAGGTTCTGATTACTTTGAAAATAGCATCTTTCTGAGGGCAACTTTCAACATCCTTTTGATTTATTCTCAAACTATATGTTGTACCAACCCCTACTGAAATGGCTTGTATATGCTCATATTCTTCAACTTTAGATTTGGCATTGATTGGGAAATTTCCACCCATACCTACAGGAAAATAGTTAGCATAGGTTACATCGCGAAGATCTTTCCCTTGACTGGTCGTACTACCCCATTCGCGTGTTTCAGCATCATACAAATTCTTTCCACCACCAACATTCCAAATGCTTTGATAATGCCATGATCCTTCAGATAAAGTAGCACCTGTGAAGCGGATATAGGGAACGCCTAATTGCGTTGCTTTTTCGAACATTTTATGAAAGAAACGTTTGGCCGAATAATAGCCATGTCCATTATTAAACAAAAATTCCTGTCCATCAAAATCGTAATAAGCAAGGCCATTGATTTTACAAATCTCTGCAAAGTGCTCTGCTATTTTGTCCTGCAATTGCATGTTCGGGATAAGCCCATCGTAACCATAATTAACCGTAACCTGAAGTTTATAAATGGAATCTCTGTTCGCATGATTTGATGGCGTAGTCTTCCAGTATCCCCGCTTTACATTTAAAAGACGATATGGTTTCTCTTTCGACACCCCCATATAATAGATCAGTTCTTTACCGATTTTGATCATATTCAAATTGGCACAATGAGCTTCCCAACTGGAAATTTCATCAAGATGTGTTGGGTCATCAACCAGAATCACCGTATCTGTTGCACTGATACTTTTTACCAGCAAGCGTTTTTGCTGATAACACAAACTATCGCTTGGTATCGGACTGGCATCCATAGTACCCGGGGCCAAAGAATTAGTAATAGGCGTTCTGCCAATCATGATACCATACTTGGCTGCCATCTCTGAAAACTCCTTATGCGAAACATTTCCAGATGTTAATTTTATTGGTTTTTTCTCAAAATTCTTTCCGTCAATATAACCATTGTTGCCACGATCAGCTTTTAAAAAGCCCTGATCATATAAGCTTATTGTTTTAAAACCCAATCTCGAGGTATAAGAGATGATGCTATCGTTTAGATTGCCACTGGTAAGGGCGTCAGGAACAAAAGCCGCAGGATCTTTTATCCATTTTCCGTTAATGGTTGGGTGAGGAAGCTTTTCTGCTAAAACAATTTTTTGAATCACATCCATCAAAGCTGTGCTATCGGGACTTCCCCATAAGGCTACAGATGATCCGATGTAATCCACCGGCAATGGTTGCACTTGTATGTGGTTTGGTTTATTAATCTCCATAATCGGCATAAGTGAAAAATAGATTTCTCTTTCAAAAGACCTGTCTCTTGATTGATAAGCAATGGATATCTGTCCTTTTTTATCAACTAAAGCTGCATTCCCATACATAGTCCTATACCAGGGTTCTTTATGCGCGTAAAAAGCAACATCATTGATACCATTCCCACCCAGCGTAAAAATTTGCCCTTCATGAAGGTTTTTAGGCAAAGGAAAACGCTTGGCATCCGGTGTATGTATGATATATTGAAAAGGAGCCGCATCGCCAACAGTTTCAGCTAACCCGCTTAAGGTTTTGTCATTCAATGCAAGCATACCAATTGCATAGTTAACCGTTTTGCTGGTGTCGCGGGCAACTCCGATAATTTCACCCATTAAATTGGTAATATTGGTATGGTAATTCCCCCACTGGATAACATCGATCCCATTACGGGGCGAGAGTGATTGCAACGTGAGTTTAAAATATTTATTTTTGGGTACGATACTGACTTTGGCAACCGAGCCATTTGGATATTTAAGTACCATGGTCTGGCTGGCCTTGGTATAAGTTGCGCTGGTTGGCTGATAATAAACGTTCTTTTTACTATCGTATAAACTCATCACCGGCGAGGGCTTATCTGTAGGGCTAAATTCTCGGCTAGGCTTAACCGTGATGTTTTTCATACTTGTGATCCAGCCCTTGTTATTGATCTGGATTTTAAAATAATCGGTGCTAAAATTGTGCTGTGCAAAAACCGATATTGGAATTGTAGTAACAAGAAAGGCAAATGTGATTTTAATGAAGTTTAGTCTCATAATGGATTGGTTATTTCAGTTAAAATCATGACCAGAATTTCTTCCGGCCATGATTGGAATCCTAACCTATATTTTTTTTAATATGTTAACTATTTTAAAAAACCTATTGCAATGGATCAAAAGAGCCACCCCATTCCGTATTTTGCGGTAATCGATCAGGTTCAATAGAAATCTGCGCTGGGTTTAAAGAGTTAAACCAGTGATTAAGCGTCAGGTTATACATCTGATTAGTCGAGGCTGTTTTATCCAGATTTTCCACAATAACCGCAGAGAATTTAGTCCTTACAGAAGCCGTCATGATATTATCTGTGTTACCGGGCAGTGCCTGTCCTTTATTTAACATCAGTAATAATCCTCTTCTGGTTGTTTGGGCGTTCAGGATATCGTAACGTTTCCATCTTCTTAAATCATTAAATCTAAATCCTTCAAATGCAAACTCCACCTGACGCTCATTCATAATTGCCATACGAATATCGGATAGTCCAGTTGCGGTAACGCCATAATTTGTGCCTGCACCGGGAGCGATGCCTGCACGTTTGCGAATCGCGTATAAAGCAGTCAATGCCTCGTTACTACGACCTGTTTCATTTGCACATTCGGCAAGGTTTAAGAGTAGTTCGGCATAACGCATTGGTGAGAACCAACTTTTAGAGCCAGATGCTACCCCTACTAAGTTTGTTGAATTTAATGTGGTATCTAAGCCTTTACGTTGGAAAAAACCGGTTACACCATTTTCATCGCCATTTTGGACAATTGGCGAAATACCTGAAAACAGCGCATTACTTTTTGCCGGCACAATAGTGCTTGGCGTTGCTGCATCCTTCCATGTCCAGGCCTGCCAGTAAGTACGGGACCTTGGGCTTGTCATACCCAGCGTATTGACATCAGGTGTAGGGTATACCGTACCGCCACACCAAATCGTTGCATAAAAACGATCGTCGCGATTGGTGTAAAAATCTGTTAAAAACTGTTGATTGTAAGCTGGATTGGACAATTGGTTTTTATCAAACTGCATAGGGCTGCCGTCACGTTTTGGATAGGCGATCAATAATGGCAATATTGGCTGATCGTTATTGGTACTTCCGTTTGTAAACGCTATTGGCCTTATTGGAGCAAAATTCATATAACTATCTGGGTAATAGTACTGCCTGGTCATGATTTGCTCCTTATTTCTCGAATACCAAATTAACCTGTAGTTTTCAAACAGACCAAAACCTGCGGCATCTGCGGCTTGTACTGCAGCTTTAGCTGCGTTGTAGGCATTTTCCCATCTACTCTGATTGTTTGCTGCGTTAAACAATGGGCTTGCATACCATAAAAGAACTCTCGCTTTAAAACCAAGCGCTGCAGCGCGGTTAATTCTTCCGTAATCTGTCCCACTATAATTAGGGGGTAATACGGCGGCAGCTTCGTCCAGATCTTTTACAATTTGTGCAACACACTCAGAAGTTTTATTGCGTGCCACTTTTAATAAGCTCAGGTCGTTTCCATTTTGGGTGTGCAAGATCAATGGTACGCCACCAACCGAACTTACCATTCCCCAATAAGTCCAGGCACGCCAAAATTTGGCCTCGCCTACCAACCTATTTTTTGTACTTGGACTTAACACTGATTCCGATACATTAGCCAATTGATCCATAAAATAATTGGTTTTGTCTATATAGGTATAATTCAGATTAGTGAAATTTGTTGTCACATTGACTATACCCTGCTGAAAGTTGCCTAGGTTTCCTCCTGATCCGTTAATGCCCTCGTCTGCACTGGCTCCACTTCCAAGCGGCCATCCAGGCATAAGGCCACCATAAACATCGTTCAAATAGGCCTTAATTAAGACAGAATCGGTCCATACATTCTTTGGATTTATGGCTCCTGTATTTTCATAATCCAGTCCTTTTTTACAAGATGACCCTAATGCAATCAGGACGACACAAAGGATATAGATATATTTATTTAGATATTTCATTTTGATTTCCTTTTAATGTTAAAATTTAGAACGTTACGCTAACACCTGCATTGAATGATTTAACAATGGGGAATGCAACACCGCTACTCATTTCAGGATCATAGAATTTTTTATTGAATTTGCTGATCACAAAAAGGTTAGATCCAGATGCATAAAAACGGACGTTATTTAAATATTTTTTATACAATTTTTGTGGGAGATTATACCCAATATTCAAAAACTTCAGACGTAAAAAACTTGCGTCGGCCAACCAAAAATTGCTTGCACTGGTATTAACCACACTCGCATCATCAACTGCGCTATTGCGATAAGGTAACCAGGCATTGGGATTTTCCGGGCTCCAGGAGTCATTGGCCCAAGGGCGCCACATTCTGTTCCATTCAACACCTCCCGACAAATCACGGAAAGATTTTTTGTAACCAAATGAACCATTGAAATTAGCAGTAACACTTATCCCTTTCCACTCTGCATTTAAGTTTAGGCCCAATACTTTAGCATTATTGCTCTTATTCAGTACGGTGATATCGAAGTTATTGATGGTGTTGTCTCCATTAAAGTCTTTATAGGCAAATTGCCCAGGTTTGGGAGCAAAACCATTGAAATTATATCCTGGGTGGGCTGCCAGCAATGCATCAACATCAGCCTGTGATCTGAGCATATGATCTACTGTATAGCCTGTAATCATATTAGCAGATCGGCCATCTCCAATTATATTTTGATAATCGTAGGTAAGATTCTGATCCCTTAACACATACCAGGCATTACCATAAGTGACATTCAAACCGATATCATACTTAAATTCACCAACTTTATTGCTGTAGTTCAAACTCAAATCAATACCATTTGCTTTCATTTTGCCATAATTTACTGATGGTAAAGGGCGGCTAAAAGTTGGTGGTGTACTCTGGATCCTTGTACTTAAAATATCATAGGTAAGGGTATTCCAATATTCTGCAGTAGCAGTAAAGTGTTTTAAGAAACTGATATCGACACCGAAATTTTTATTCAGGTATTTTTCCCAGGTAATGTTCAGATTCGGAAATACATTGTATTGTATGCCTGGATTAAGAGAAGCCGTCTCGCCGAAAATTGCATTGTTTCCTGCAATATAATTATCTTCATATTGCCAGCGTTTGGCATTAGAATCATCTTTTGCACCATTTGGATCTATTGCAACAAAGTCATTACCCGTTAGTCCAACTGAAGCCCTTAATTTTAATGATTCAATGCCTTTTACATTTTTAAAGAAATTTTCTTTTGAAATGATCCAGGCTCCTGAGGCCGAAGGGAAGAACCCCCAACGTTTATCTGCTGGAAAATTTACCGAACCGTCGTAGCGATAAGTAAAAGTAGCCACATACTTATCTGAATAATCGTAGGCAAATTGTCCAATATAGGATTTACGACCTGTTGTAGGCAGGAAACCATAGGTGTTACTAATGCCTTTTGTAGGTGTACCATTTACAAGGCCAGCCCCTCCGGTAGACGCCCACCATTGATCGGTCATATAAATAGGGAAACCATTGATGTTGCCATCTATACCGTCATAACTCTTTTCCTGACGCTCGTACACCAATGCTGCATTTACGTGATGCTCACCAAAACTTCTGTCAAAATTTACCTGAAGGTTTAATTGCCCTTCCTGGTTCCAGGCTGATCGCTTTTCTAGGCTAGGCGTTTGGGAACTAAGACGCTGCCCGACAATGGTATTCAAGTCCCAAATTACAGGATCAATCTGTTTCAATTGATAATAGGTAAAAGGGTGCGTATATATTTTTTGATTACTATTTGAAAAAGTTTTTATATACCCAACCTTAGCATTTAATCCTTGCAAAAATGGGGCTTTATAAGTCAAATTTAAATTAGCAACAGATTTAAGGTCTTCTGAGTAGCTATAACCTGACAATCCATTTGCTTCAGCTGATTTATTGGAAATCCAAAAATAATCTACCGGTAAACCAGACGCGGTAAAGGAAGGCATGTAAGGTTGCCATACCAGGAGTTTACCATACATATCTCCTGACCAATCGCCCTGTGGCGCATTAAATTTATTATTATTTAAGCTAAGGCCAGCAAAAACCGTTACATCATTGGTCAGGTTAGCTGTTATATTTGCCCTGACATTGTATTTCTTTTCATCCGTATTCTTGATGAAAGTTTCCTGATTTACATACGAAGCGCCGATAAAATACTGAAGCTTATCTGTTCCTCCAGATGCACTTAAATTGTGTGTTGTAATGGAAGGATTTACATACACATCTTTTAAGAGATCAAAACCGTATCCTTTGCCGCCACCAAAATCGGTATCTTTAAAGTACGCTTTTGCGGCCGGGGTCCAGGGTGTATTTGCCGGCCCCCCAGCCTCACCCCAAATTCTGTTTTGAATAACTCCCCAGTCCATAATACTCGTTAAATCCATATTTTTTCCACGAACATCCCGCCCCGTGTTTATAGAGTAGTTAATACTTGCTTTACCTGCCTTCCCACGTTTGGTCGTAACTAATACTACCCCGGCGCCGGCACGGGCACCATAGGCGGCAGTAGTAGCTGCGTCTTTTAAAATGGTTACTTCTTCAATGTCATTAGGGCTTAAATTGTTGAATTCTGAAGCGTCACTGGTAACTTTTCCGTCCATAACATATAAAGTCGGAGCAGGATTCCACGAACTTGGTGTTCTTATGCTAATACCGGGCTGTGCGCCAGGTACGCCGTTAGGTGTAGAAACAGACAGCCCGGCCATTCTACCTGCCAATAAATTACCAACAGATGTAGTCGGAATCTCAGTGTCTGTTTCTGTAAATTTAACCGAAGCTACGGACCCACTGATAAGTGTTCTCTTCTGGTTTGTGTAACCAACAACCACTATTTCGTCCAACTTGGCATCACTTTGTTGCAGGACAATATTTCCTAAATCTTTACTGGCCTTTATCTCTACACTCGTATATCCTATAAAAGAAATCTCCAGCATTGCACCTTCATCAATCCCTTTCAATTGAAAACTTCCATCGGCAGCAGTAATAGCGGCCTTTTTGACACCTTTCACTTTTACAGATGCACCTGGAATAGGTCCACCTTTCGCATCTATAACTTTACCTCTTATGTCGATATCAGTATAAATATCCTCATTGTTGGGACTCGAAATCCTTTTGGCTTTTGTAACAATGATTGTTTTATTTTCGATTTCATAGAATAAGGGTTGATTTTCGAAAGATTTTTTCAGTACATCATTTAAAGGCGTATTGTTGAAATCGACGTCAATTTTTTTGAAGTTATCTGCTTCAATTCCGATCCACAGTACATTATAGCCCGTTTGTTTTCTTACTGCAGTAAACAGCTGCTCTAGGGAAATCTCTTTTTGTTTTAAGGTTACTTTCTGTGCAAAACCAGTTGCACTTACCTGCATAATAGTTACTATTATTAAAACCATCGTTAGTTTCATAATCAACAGGATTTTTGGTAATAGCCGGTCAGGCCAACATACATTATTGGTGTAATTTTTATACATTTGATTTTCTGTTTAGATTAAAAAAGGAATTCAACACTCATTTTCGGTTTAATCAGATATTTTGATCAGGAGCGCTTGCAACGCTCCTGATTCTTTATATGATCACCGTTCTAGTTGGCTCTAAGGTTCTTTTTTGGATTTTCTCATTTGGTTGGTTTAGTTTGGTCTATTATTAATTATAATCGTTCGCCCCTTTATGGTAAACTGTATATCTCCTGCTTTTTCGAAAAGGCGCAAAATTTCCGAAATTTTATCAAATCTGGAGATACTCCCTCCTACTCCTAACAGTTCAAGACTGCGATCCTGAAACTGGACTTCCACATTATACCAGCGTGCTATCTTATTCATGGCAGTTTTCAGAGACTCATTTTCAAAAACAAATAGACCATTTTTCCAGGCAACAGCACCTTCGGTATCTGCCTTACGAACAGTCAAAGTACCGGATTTGGCCAATACACCTTCTTCTCCTGGCTTGAGTACTACAAAATCATTGATTTTTACGGCTCCTTCCAATAAGGTGGTTTTTGTAATTGTTTCATCCGAATAGCTATTGACATTGAAATGTGTACCCAGTACCTCTACAGACTGTCGATTGGTTGTAACAATAAAGGGATGAGTCTTATCTTTTGCTACCTCGAAATAGGCTTCTCCATTTAATTCGACTCTACGCTCTTTAGTCAGGCCAAAAGAAGCAGGATATCTTAATGATGTAGCTGCGTTTAACCAAACTTTAGTTCCATCAGGTAAACTCACTTGATATTGCTCTCCATTTGCAGTAGAAAGCGTATTCATTCTATGATTATCCTGCTCGTTTTGAGCTTTAATTTCATAAACCAGCATCCCGTTAGCGGCTTTAGTAATTACAACTCCAGCCTCATGAGCAAGCTCTCCTTTTTTAGCCTCTGATAGAACAATCTTTTTTCCGTTCGCCAAGGTTAAAGTAGCTTTATTACTTCCCGGATTAATTTCGTTTTGCTTAGCCAGGTTGGTGGATGAAACTGCGTTCCTGGAATTATTTAAATAATACCCGCCAACTGTACAGATCAGCACTACAGAAGCTACAATAGCAATACGTATCCAAAGTGGTTCAATTTTTCTATCCTTAATTTCAGAGCTTTCAACAAATTTCAATTGCTGTTTCGTCCTGCTCAAAGCCAAATTCACATTTGCATTCGCATAAAGACGTCCCTGATTCACCAAACTGGACTCATCTAACACACTTTCAAATATCTCCATATGCTCAGTAGAGGCATTAGTCCATTCAACCAATTCTTGCAATTCTTTATCATTAAGCTCCTCTAAAAGGTAACCGCTGATTAGATTTGCTATGCGACTGCTTATATTCATATTTGGGAGATTCATCGTTAATATATTTGGTGAATATTTGTACAACCGGATACCCATACGGTTTGTCCAAAAGAATTTCTTTTTTTTTATTTTTATTTCGGGAATAAAATATAATAGTGCTTAAAAACACATGCGCAACAATTGGAGAGCTGCAATAATCAGATTGTTTTTACCTAGTCTTTATCGGATAGTTTTCTTCTCAATAAAATAAGACCTCTCATCTTTTGGCTATTTATTGTGCTTACAGTAAGCCCCAGTTCCTCCGAAATTTCTTTTGGTTTTTTATCTTCTTTGAAGGTCATATAAATAACTTTACGGCATTGTTCAGGCAAAGTATCTACCTGCGAAAAAATCCGGCTGATCACCTCAGCATGAATGATGTCTTTAAGGAGGCTTTGATCATCCAGTGGTTCATTCGTATCGAATGAGGATTCATATTTGCTCCTCACCTTCTCTTTATCTAATTGCTTTAAACATGCGTTACGGACACAAGTATAAAGAAATGCTTTAATTTTATATATACTATCAAAATCTGTCCTACGATTCCATACAGTAATAAGACTTTCCTGTACGAAATCTTGTCCGATATCAGGCTCGCGCAGAATCCGATTGGCATACACACATAATAAAGGATAGAAATGAGTGAAAACCTGATTAAAAGCACGCTCACTTCCCATCTGAAACTCACGTAGTAGCTCTGGATTATCCTCAATATGACAAGATTTCATTGATTTCCCTTTCTTTTTACACTAACTACGATTGTTCATACATAATTACATATAATCTCAATACAATCAAATAATTTAATAAAAAAATATCCATTTCCAATTAATCATTTCAACAATAGCAACGAGAATTATTAATGTAACTATTCAGCTTCAAAGCATCAATTTATTTTGAAAAGACACTTCCAAATCAGGTTTGGGGTATTCAATACACTTGTATTCAAACGGCACGTTGGGCAGCCGAGATATTCGGCCAGCTAAACCAGCATCATTGCGGCCTTCATATACCCTAAAGTATATGCCATTCCTGCAAACCATGCCCCCTCACAACTCATTTGAGGGGTATGATCCGGCATAAGTAAGCCATTAAAGTTTTTACTTTTCAGTATTTTAAGTACGCGAATCATATCTATATCGCCTTCATCGATAAAAACTTCTTTGTAATAAGGAACTTTCCCCTTTACATTTCTAAAATGAATATATGCGATCTGGTCGGCATAAAGGTCAGTTACTTCATACACATCGCCTTTAGTCATCTCCGCAATAGACCCTAAACAAAACTCAAGTGCATTACTTTTGCTCGGCTTTATATTTAGTAACCGGCTGTACATTTCAGGTTGATAAACCAGGCGGGGTGTATTTCTGACCACTGGCATTGGAGGATCATCGGGATGAGCTGCCAGTATAACTCCCGCTTCTTCTGCAACAGGAATAATTTCATTAAGAAAATATTCCAGACGTTGCCACAATGTTTCATGGGAGACATTTTCAACTGTCCCTGCAGGAGCATCCTGGTCATAAACCATATTCCAAACCATACCGTTTGGAATTGGGCAATCATCTACACCATCCATTCCCACCGAAGTCGCGCCGCCACGCGCAAAAGGACCTGAGATTCTGCTGCAAACGCCTGCCAAACTAAAATTGTATCCAATTATAGGGATTCCAGCTTGCCCGACATTTCGAATTAACCGTTTAATTTCTTCAATCTGACTTTCTTTGCGAGGCCCATCCAGCAGAATGTCATACCAGTCGGCAGGATCAAAGTTTTCTATTGCCTCAAGCTCAAGTCCCGCATTGTTGATCTCCATTTTTAGCTTTAACAATTCGTCAACTTCCCATAATTTTTTTGAGTTACCGGCAAGCCCCCATCCATCACCATCTCCCAAAGGTTGATCATTTTTGTTTTTTTGATTCCCTTTATTGAAATAATCTACAAGATGTACAACCACGTGCGTGCAACCGCATTGCTTAGCAAAATCAAAATGCTCTTTTGTAAGCATATGCTGGTATAGTCCTAATCCAAGTTTCATCCGATGCTCCCTAATTTTTTATAAAATACCGTATTTCAAAAATGCTTCCGTAGAGGACATTCCATTTTCTATTTCTTTTCTGACTACTTTTTCTCCTCTTGCTTTCTTTAAAGCGCTCATCACAACCTGCTGTTCAACTTTTTTGGGGATCACCAGTACACCGTCCATATCTCCAAAAACCAAATCACCAGGTGATACCCAAACCCCTTCAATTTCAATATCACATCTATAATCTGCCACTTGTGTTCTGACGCCCGAATCTTGTGCAAATCTTCCACGGCCGAAAACAGGCCAGTCTTGTTCCATTACCATTGGAGTATCCCTATAAAAGCCATTGATTACGGCACCGGCTGCTCCTCTCTTTTTTGCTGTCGCAGTTAGAATTTCCCCCCAATATGCACAACGCATGGCCCCACCACTTGCAATATAAACTTCACCAGGTTCTAGTTGGTCGAGCGCTTCTGTTAACTTACCAAATGGTTTTTTCTGTGGGCCATACACATCAATCATTAACACAGGCATTGCACGGCCAATAATTTTATCGGCAGTTCTCAAAGGTTGGATTGCCTGGGGAAGAAATTGATGATAGTAGCCTAAATCATCCAGAACATCACCCACAACAGGCGTATACAATTCCTTTCTAAGGATCTCAAACAACTCTGTATCATTAGCCCATGTTATGTCTTGTACTTTTATTATTTCTGATTGCATTGTATTTAATTAAAATGTTGATATCTCCTGTTATTATTACAATAATGAACTGATCTTCTTGACAAGATTTTCCTGTTCAGTTTTATCAAGGTGGCGATAGATAAAATCACCCAAATGTGTATTACTCTTTTCAACGATTATGACTTCAGCGTCTGTAGACATTGCAATGTTATGCCATGCATTTACCGGGACATTGTAAGTCACACCGGGCTCCATTTTTGTCAGTTGAAACTGGAGTTCTGTTGCAGTTTCAAGACCTATTATAAGCAGGGCAATGCCTTTAGTCAGTATAAAAATCTCATCTGTCTCCATATGCTTTTCCAGCTTTTCTATAGACCGGAACCCCAGCTCCGGCATATAGTTCAATTGGGCAACCTGCCAGTTATCCTTAATAAAAAAAGGATTGTAGCCGCCCCCTTTGTGATGGTATGTTTCTATAATCATTTGATTCATTTTATGCTCTTTTAGTACGGGGATCATAAGGAATTGTGCTTTCTTTATACCCACCATCAATATAAATTGTAGTTGCAGTAACGTAAGCGGCTTTGTCACTGGCAAGAAAAGCACAGGTCCAGGCTACTTCATCAACGATACCTATTTTCCTCAGCGGAATCCAACTATTAAACTTCTCTCTCCCGAACGTATTTATTTCCTCTTTATTCATTTCAGTTTCAATTGCACCGGGAGAGACTGCCAATACTCTGATGTTATGTTCAGCAAGCTCAAGTGCCAAACATTTGGTCATCATATTCATCGCGGCTTTTGATGCGCAATAGTGAACCAAACCTTTACGCGGTGTTTTATCATGAATGGATGAAATATTGATAATCACCCCTTCATTTATCGCTATCATTCTTTTCCCTGCCTCTTGTGAACAGATAAAAGCTCCTCTCAGGTTAACATTAAAAATCCTATCCCAATCCTCCAGCTTTAAATCAACAGCATGTTCAATAGTTTCGCAGCCGGCATTATTCACCAGAACATTTATACTACCTACAGCCGCATCAGCAAACGAAAACATCTGTAGTACTCTCTCCTGGCTTGAGATATCCGCCTCATATATCCATACCTGAACATGATAAGTTTCACGGATTTCCTCAGCCAGGACTGTAGCATTCAGCTCATCCTCAAAATGATTGATCATAACGTTGGCACCACATGCTGCCATTGTACGAGCTATGCCAGCACCGATACCCCGACTACCGCCGGTAATCAATACATTCTTATTCTTTAGGTTAATATTATTGTCCATAGAATCGTTTTATTTATTTTTGAAATAGCAATATGTGAGTTTATCAGTCGCCTTTCAAGCTTCTGGGGTAAGCAGATAATAACTCATAACCGTCTTTGGTAATTAAAACATTGTCCTCGATCCTCACACCTCCGTTCAGCTCAGCGCCATAAATGCCAGGTTCTATAGTTATTACCATCCCTTCCTGCAAAATCTCGGTAGAATTGGGAGATAGTGTTGCTCCCGGATCATGGTAGCGAAAGCCAACCTGATGTCCAAGGGCATGGTTAAAATATGCACCATACTCTGCCGCTTCAATGTAATTTCGTGATGCGGCATCCACCTCTTTCATTGCCACCCCTGGCTTTAGCATCTCTATGGCAATTCGTTGAGCGTTCTTCACCGTTTCAAAAATCTTGAGTTGTAAATCACTAGCCTCCCCACATATCGCCGTACGGGTAATATCGGCCCAATAGCCATTTACGCATATTGCCATTTCCAACATCACAAGATCTCCCGAGGCGATAATCTTACCGGTAGTCCTATTATATTTCCCACCATTAGCCGTGTTCTCACCAGATAGCACCATTGGCCAGGCCCTTGCGAAACTGATGTTGTGTTGTCCTATCATTTCCTGTACAGCGTACTCAATCAGGGCAGCCAGTTTCGATTCAGTAATTCCTGTATTTACCTGTTGGTAAAATACATGTACAGCGATCGCCGTCACCCTGTGGGTCAGTCTTAAAGCAACTATATCTGCAGCTGTTTTATATGAATACAAGCTTAGTATATCTGTTGTAGTATCTTTAAAACCAGTATCGCTCAGGTTGCATAAACGTTCTGTAAAATCCGCCGGCAATGGAGGCTGTTCTCCAGACATCCTGCAGGGGGCTGTACCCCCAATACTTTTAATAAATGAGACCGGCTTCTTTATCAAATGCTTTTGCTGCAGCAATTCTCTTATATCATTGTACAAAATACCCCAAGGATCCGCACAATCTTTTACACCCCAGGGAAATGTTTTTATGGTAATATTCGATGGCAATAAATCCTGAGGCTCCAACTCCGGAACAAACAGGACCGGTTCATGATCGGCCGAATAAACGAGTACGGACAAACCCCAGAGCGGCATATAACTGAGCATAAGTACAAGCTCATCCGGCCGCCAGAAAATAAGTGCAGAGAGATCATGAGCTTGAATGATACCAGATATCATTTCACTACGTTCCTTATACATAGACTTTCTATTTTATGTTTATATTAAATTGATTTTGGATGATCAGTAGCTGTCTGTTCATATGGCAGCGCGCTTTCCTCATTTTCATCTTTGTGCCTTCCTTCCCAGAAACGTTCAATATCTTCCAGCGACTTTCCTTTTGTTTCAGGCACCAATTTTTTCACAATCCATGCAGCGGGCAATAATGCCAGTCCGTAAAGCATAAATGTTATTCCAATCCCCAAAGACTCCCTTAAAATTGGATAGGTTTGGGTCACAAAAGTAGATCCCAAGAATAGCGAAAGTGTCCCTAAAGACATGGCTCTGCCTCTAATTTTTGTGGGATAAATCTCCGCGAGTATTACCCATATCCCAGGGCCCAGTGTTGCTGCAAAAATTGCGATATAGAAGATAAATGAACCCAATAAAAGAGAGGAACCACCATTAGTATAGAACAACCATCCAATTAACACCAGTGCCACACTGAGTCCCGTGAAGCCCCAGATGAGTAATGGTTTCCTCCCCCATTTGTCTATTTTAGAAATGGCAACGAAGGTAAATACCATGTTAAAAAAACCAATGACAGAGGCGCTACCCATAGCCCAACCCGACTGAAAACCGGCCTTTTCAAAGATTGCGGGTGCATAATACATTACAGTGGTAATTCCCGAAAGCTGGGAAAAAAAAGGAAGAGCCAGTCCAATGATCAATGCAATCCTCATCTTAGGTTCCAATAATTGCCGGAAGCTACCATTTTCAGTTGTGATCGTACTTTTAAGGCCCAGCAATTCAATTGCTGCTTCTACAGAGCCATTAATTCTTTCCAGTATTTTATAGGCCTTTTTGTTTTCGTTTTCCTTTACTAACCAACGTGGACTTTCCGGTATAAACAGAAGACAAAGGAAGAATAAAGCAGAAGGTATCATATTCGACCCTAACATTCCTCTCCATACCTCTTTGACGAGATAATAATTAAGGCCATCGCAATTTTCCAAAACATGTACTGAGGCATATTGTAACAAAAAAGTATTGGATAGGTAAGAGCATAGGATACCCAAGGTAATTGCAAGCTGATAAACAGAAACAAGTCTGCCTCTCCAGTTTGCAGGAGACAGTTCAGCGATAAACATGGGTGCGACCATTGCTGCGAATCCAACACCAATCCCTCCTACAATCCTTGCGACAACAAGGAAAGACGGTGTTCCTGCCACCATACATCCAATTGAAGAAACAATGAAAAGCAATGCAGACACCATTAATATCTTTTTTCTTCCATATTTATCAGCCAGATAACCGGCAAGTGCAGCACCCATTACACACCCCAATAATGCAGAGCTCATTACCCAGCCTTCCATCGCTGGACTTAATTGAAATTGTGTTCTTAAAAAATTGACGGCTCCTGAGATAACAGCAGTATCAAAACCAAAGAGGAAGCCCCCGAGTCCTGCTGTTACACAAATAAGTATTACATATGGTTTACCTTTTAATTTCATCGGGTTATAATTTTATAATTTATATTGGAGTTCTGCCAAATCGGCTACCTGATTGCCGCTGAAGATCAGGGACTAAATCTTGAATACAAAAAATAAT
The DNA here is from genome assembly GCF_032678445.1 of Pedobacter nutrimenti. Taxonomy (GTDB): domain Bacteria; phylum Bacteroidota; class Bacteroidia; order Sphingobacteriales; family Sphingobacteriaceae; genus Pedobacter; species Pedobacter nutrimenti_A. The sequence continues at coordinate 28,811 of NZ_JAVTSQ010000023.1, read as the reverse complement.
CATAGAGGTGTGGTCTTGCAATTCGCTTCTATCATTCCACTTTATTAATAGTTTTTATTCCTTTTTCATTGGCCTGAAGACTTAGTTGTTTCCCTGAAAAATTGATATTAAGCAGCTCTGCTTTAAACGGACGAGGGATTTTAGGATCAATAAGAATTTCTGGACCCAAACTTCCTGGGTCAAAACCAAAAAAAGTATTAATAACCAAATCTGTAAAGGTGGCACCGCCAAGAGCTTCCCGCATATTACCACGGTCACTCGAAATGCGAACCGGGGCATCAAATTTTTCCCAGTTAGGGCCATAAAACTCGTGGGCTTGTGTAAAAGAGCCTTCTCGTGTCACAATTGCTATACGACGATAAAAATCAAAAGCAGCCGTTGGATCTCCCAGTCGCCACATGGTACGAATGGTCAATGCCGGCCAAACATCATAAGAGCCATTAGGCCCGTGATCGGCTCGCCTGGTGGTGGTTGCCGATTCATCACTAAGACTCATTGCCCGCATCCAGTCTCTGGCGAATAACTCACGTTTTACGAAAGCATTCATTTCGTTTTTTTGCACTGGATTTAAATCCTGCGTTAAAGCCATACCTGCATATATGTAATCCATAGCATGCCGTTGGGTTAGCTTTTTTCCATCAGGTTGATAGGAATACCATACGCCGTCCCCAGGCTTGTACAAACGCATTACTTTGGGCAGAAATGCATCAGCTTTTCCACGCAAGGATTTGGCACGAGCAGGGTTACCTTTTAGCGCTTGCCATTTAGCAATATTGCGCAACGTCCACACCACTTGGGCATTTATTGAAGCAACACAATGGGCGTATGCAGGAATACACTCCAGCAAACATTCGTTACCTCCGTAATCTACAAGGCCAAAAGGCCCCTTGGGCAACGTTTCCCAATCGGTGGCCATGGCATCCATACATTCTAGAACAGTTTTACCATTTTCAAGTTTTTCATCTAAAAAAGAGGTATCTCCGGTAATGCGCAGGTAAGCATCGGCAACCCATAAAAAGTTACAGGCATTGCTGGAATAACCGTACATGCGGTCATATTGCTTCGAATCGTACCCCTTGGTTTGTCTTAAGTCTAGCCAAGCAGAATTACGCGGATTTTGAACTAACCAGCGACGCAATGTTGCTTTCATATTACCGGGTTCGAGTAAGGCCCAAACGGTTGGTTCTACGGCAATATCACCATAAAACTGGGTACCATCATCCCGCTCACCATTGGTAACAAAACTTTTAGAATAAAGCGCAAATTGCGTACGTTCCAAAGATAAAATAGTAAAAGCACCCATGTAATAATTTCGCTTCAAAGCCAAATCTTCAGTTTTTAGCACTGGTAAATGACCAGAAAAATGACGATTTCCCGGCGTAAAAGCATCGGCCCAACGGTTTTCCCTGGTTTCTTTAATCTCAGCAAAAGCTTTATCGAAATCATTGGCCCAATCTGCTACACGAGCATCGACCTTATTACCTTTCTGATTGCCAATGTCGCCTTGAATAAAACCATCAGTTTTACCTATGGTTGTCGGTTCATCCCCAGCTGCAAAACCTAGATGACAAGATTCACCGGGGGACAGTGTAATATTCCATGTCCAATCCACAACAATGTAAGCATCAATATCTACTTTGTCGGGTTTACGTGTGGGGCGAATGATGGAAATAACTCCCGCACGCTGAAATTCATTAGCTACGCCAACATGGTCGGGCTGCAAACTACCCGGCATCCTTAATTTTACCCGAAAATTTCGGGGTAGTAATGTAGTATTGGTAAAAGTAATTTGAGAAAGTACACCCCGTTGTTCGTCTACCATTCGTGTATCCGTTTCAACTGCCAGGCCATTACAAGCTAAATTGCGACGAAGGGTACGATAACTACCTTGGCGAGCTTCCTGCGCCATATACTCTTTGTCATCTATAAATAATTTAACTGCAGGATATCCCCTGCGCCAGACACTGGGTTCCTTAGCATCGGCATAAGCCGCCAAATTATATAACCAACCATCAGGACTGAAAAAATAAGACGTAAGATCACGGTCCACGATCAGCATATTGTGACCGTTATGAAGGGATGGAGGATTCACGATATCTGCAAAGGGTATCCATTCACCTGCCATTTCATCCAAAGTTGGGATACCCAAGGTTTTAGCGCGCATTGTAGCTGAAGAAGACGATTCTTGTGCATACACGCTATGACTTGTTAACAGAACACTTACAGTGAACAGGTTAATTGCTAGTATCGAGAAAATCGATCTAAAAAGATTGGTTATAAATACTGTTTTCTGTTCGTTATATTTCATGTTTTCACAGCTTTTTAGTTTTACCAGAATTCCTTTTATTAGCTGGCTGGATCACCTGCCTTAAGCTTTATTGTTTCATTTATCCCTGTATTAAAAGATATCCTATCGCCTGCAACTAATTCGGCCTTTTTGCCATTTCGTATCAATTGAATTTTCTGACCTGGCCATGGATTGACGAGGATACAAGGCCTAGCTTGTTCACTATGTAATTGAACTTCAGAAACAATTCCATGTTTTAACTCCGCAGACACTAAAAATGCACCCCATGCTCTGATGTTTTTGAAACTGGCCGTTTGGTCCCCAGGGAAGCCACTGAATAATCTAATGACGTTTCCAGCACTCATGCAAAGCATTTCATTAAGTGCATTGGCTACGGTGCAGCTGTTTTCTATTCCATGTGGATTATTTAACTGGAAGCCATTTGGGTAGGTGTGCAAAGCATATTTATGCAGCTCATTAAGAACAACAGATGGATGGTACCCAACTCTAATGGCAGCCATAAAGAAACTATTGCTGGTGTTCGTATCCTGCCAGCGTTTCATTTCATCAATTGTATTAAGTGCTACCTGCAGCTCTTCCTCTTTACTATCTAAAGTAATAGCATTAGAAGGGTAAATTTGTTGAATGCCCAAACCGTTTCCATCCGCCCAATCCATGCCTTTTTCTGTATATCGGAAAACTTTTCTGCCATTTCGTATTTGAACGGGAAAATCACTGAGCTTGCTTAAAATATCTTTCCATTTTGTCTGCCTGTTCTTATCCACTTTTAGTGTAGAACTTAAATCAATGATCAGCTCGAAGGCATTCCGAACGAGTCCAAGGGATAAGATTGGGTTCATATCTTGTCCGGAACCTTCATGAATGGCATCTCCGTAAATAATATATCGGCCATTTTCTAACTTTAAGTAATCTTCCCAGAAATTAGCAATTGCCAGAGCATAAGGATAGATCTTTTTACCGTATGCTGGATCATACGTGCAGCGCCAATGCTGGGCGATGTTAATCAGCCCGTAAGAAGCATTGGACCGCTGCTGATAAAATAGCCCCCCAAGTTCAATGTCTGCCTGCTTTTGATAACCGCCCACAGCAAAATTCCGGGTAACTTCAATCCCCAGGGGGCCAATACCTACCGGATATAAAACACCCCGCGTATGGGTTACGTTTTTTGCGTACCATTCCCCTCTCGGCATAAAATCAATCAGCGGGCCATCATGAGGCGCGCCCTGTTGTAAACGATTGGCTGCATACAAAGCATAAAAAGGAGCTTGAAAATTGTAGTTCAAATGATAATCGCCATTCCATGCAGGTTTATCGGTAGTAGTCCAGCCAAATATTCCTGGAGGAAATTTAGGATCCCGGCTACAAGCGGCCATGGTATATAATCCCTGATAATAGGCTTTCATTAATACCGGATCTTCGACAGTAATATTCGATTTGCTCCAATACAATTTCCACCAATTGTTATGTTTGTTCATTAAAGCCGCAACCGATTTTTCGTCAAGTTTGCTTATTCTGTTTAATACAGCATCAAGAGGTTTCGTTTTTTTAAACCTGCTTTCAATAGAAAGTCCTACAATTACCTTCTTTCCTGGCTGTAATACCACAGAACTATCCTTATAATTAAATGTTTTTAAAGCGACAGACACTTCAGTAGGAATATCTACACTATCAGTAAAAGAACGCGTTTGCCAATAAACATTGCCTACCTTTCCGCTTTTTAATTTAGCTTGTCGATTTTCTGGAGCGGTTAGGCGAATCGTTACTTTTGCTGCTTTTCCTGACGTACTAAGTTCTAAAAAGATCAGATTTTCCGTTGCCGATACCCATGATCTTGCCATGATCTTTTGCTCATCCTTTTGCAACAAGCAGGAAGTAATCCCATTCTTAAGCGACTGTTCTGCAGAAAAATTTTCATCATTAAAACCGTTCACCTTTATATCTACAAAACCAACCACACGTGGGCCCGACAAACGATCAGCCTTTGATCGCAACCGCCAGAAATCATTCTTAGATAAATAATAACGTAATTGATCCCCTTTAAAACCCACACTCATGGTCACATCACCATTTCCCATTAATGGAGCATCAATTGAAACATCATTTGGAATGTGCGCTGGTGGCTTAGTCCAAATATTTTGTGACCAACCACTTACGTAACATAGGACTAAAAAAAAACTAAACTTTATTATCTTCATTACTTTTGTTCTACAATTTTGTTCCTATTTTTCTTAACTAATGGCTTAACTGCCAATCTATACTGACAGCTAAGCCAAAATTCAACCAAACTATTTACTGGTAATCAGGGTTCTGAATTAGGACTCCATGACTAATATCTATTTCGCTTTGGGGCAATGGAAGATGATAGTTCTTTTTCAAAAATGTTTTAGAAAATATCGCTTCGGAAGCAGGAATGGTCAAAGCCTGTTCGGCAATTTTCCAGCGTTTTAAGTCATCATACCTGAAACCTTCGAAGGCCAGTTCGATCCTTCTTTCATGGCGTATAGCTACCCTCATCTGATCCTTGCTAAGACCAGCAGGCAAGGCAGGCATATTGATGTCAGCTCTGTTCCTAATCTGATTAACGGCGCTATAAACAAGAGCTGTGGGACCATCAACTTCATTTGCTGCTTCTGCATACATTAAGAGGACTTCTGCATATCGCATGGCCGGCCAATCGCTCCCATCCTTATTTGCATATGGATCTTTTGCATCAGATCCCTGTATATGTTTGTAATAACTATAGCCGGTAGCAGATGGCAAAAGAGTTAATGTGAATCCATTCTCAAAAGTTACACTACCAGAAAAAATAGTTTTTGCCATTCTAGGATCTCTGTTTTTATAAATATTCGATGCATCATATAATGGATTGGTAACAGAAAATGAAGTGCCATTGTTAAATTCAAATTCGTTTGCGAAATTTTTTAATGGCAGCAAAGCCCCTCCCGGAGAACTGGCATCCATCAAATAGACTGCGGATTGACTCCAGCCAAAATTATTCGAATTAAAGTTATTCGGGGCCAAATATTTGACTGAAAAAATAAACTCAGGATTACCCTCTTGTTTACCTAAATCATCGCAAAAAAGGCCTCTGAAACTTGGAGCAATGCTATAGTAATTTTTGCTCATAATTTCGTTGGTTACCGTTTTCACTTGTGCCATCACTTCAGGTTTAGCTGTCCCTCCATCATTATATGCATCGAAAAGCAAAACCCTCGCTTTAAGTACTTGTGCTGAGGCCTTAACAAAATGTCCTCCATTGCTGGCATAAGATTTATCGGGCAGATTGTTGATGGCAAAATCAATATCTGCAAGTATTTGTGCCTGTACTTTGCTTGCGTCTACTTTTGGCTGATATTGATCTGCAATATTAACTTTTTCTAAAACCAGGGGTACTGATCCATAGAATTTGTATAAATCAAAATATTTAATCGCTCTTAATAACCTTGCTTCGGCTTCATAAGTCATTTTTAAAGTTGCATTTACATCTGGTTGATTATAATCAGCCAGTGTTTTAATAAAAATATTATAACGTGCAATCTTTTGGTATGAGCCCGAGTAAACTCCGGTTATATAACCGCCGGATAGTGATGTAATAGGCCCCTGCGAAAGCGTTTTGGTTCCATAGTTATTATTAAAATCGTATCCATTATCTGTCAAACAATCATAAACAGGGTTAGAACTCGTAAATATTTGATCCTGCATGGTTGCATAGCAAGATGCCAGGGCCATATCGATACTATTTTTGGTCGTGTAAAATACGGTTGCCGATAACTGATCGGTAGGGTTCTTGTCAAGAAATTCCTTGGAGCAAGAGCTCATAAAAATCATTAATGATGGTATAATGATGAATCGGATGTGATAAAATGTTGTTTTCATGGCAATTAAAATTTAGCACTTAAACCAAAAGAAATAACTCTGTTCTGAGGATAACTGACATACGTGCCGCTACCCGATCTTTCAGGATCAAGCCCACCATACGGTGTAAATGTAAACAGGTTGTCTCCAGCAAAATAAATTCTTACCGCCTGGAGTCCCAATTTACCAACCCATTTATTAGGCAAAGAGTATCCAACTTGAATAGCCTTTAATCTGAAATATGAATTATCTCGTAATAATAAAGTGGATGGGTGATTAAAAGAAACAGGGTCACCGAGCATCGGGAAGGTATTGGAATGATTTTCTGGAGTCCATGCTTCCGCTAGTTGTTCTTTTGTTGGTGCACTTCCCTGGCTAAAAGGCACTATACCCCAACTGTTGCTACCGCCATTCAACAATACTTTTGAGCCAGCCACTCCTTGGAAAAATCCATAAACATCAAAGTTTTTCCATTCTAAATTAAGATTAAAGCCATAGGTGAATTTAGGAAATACACCATCTTCCATAAGAACCCTATCATTATTATCTATTTTCCCATCCGGTTTTCCATCAGGACCACTTACATCTTTCCATTTCATCATGCCGGGTTTTGTGTTTTCACCAAATTGTTTTGGTGAATTGGCAACTTCTTCAGCGGTTTGGAATATGCCGTCGCTTTGAAGTAGATAAAATGTACCCCAAGGTCTGCCTTCTTCATAAACATTAGATCCATTATCCTGACGTACGCCAAATTTGACCAATTTGTTTTTGAAAGCACTTAATATAACTTTTGCATTTAACTTCAAGTCCTTAAATGGTCCAGATTCAACTTTGTCAGTATATTGCATTTCGAAATCGACACCGGTATTTTGCATTGCGCCACTATTAATAGTGGGTGCATCCAAACCTACAATTCCTGTAACCTGGGCACCTCTCAGTATATCTTTTGTGTATTTTTTATATACATCTGCGGATAATGACAGTTTATTAAAAAGAGTCAAATCTAATCCCAGATTAGAGGAAGTCGTTGTTTCCCATTTTATATCTTCATTGTTCAAAGCCGTCTGAGCTACCCCTTGTGTTAAAGAAGCGTTATCAAATGGATATACACCTGCATAAGTTAACAGTGCCTGATAAGGATAAGTACCAATATTTTGGTTACCCAATCTTCCCCAGGAAGCTCTAATTTTAGCATTTGATAACCACGATCTTGTTGACTGCATAAAAGATTCTTCACTTAATCGCCATGCTGCAGAAAAAGAAGGAAAGGAGCCCCATCTATTTGCAGAAGACAATCTTGAAGTACCGTCATACCTCAAGTTGGTTTCAATTAGATACTTTCCATTAAAATTATAAGAAAAGCGTCCGAAATAGGACTCTATTGCCCAGGCGGAACTGCTTCCTCCGTTGGTTTGACCAGTTTGCGAACCAGCATTTAATTCTGGAGTTGTTGTTGAGGCGAAATTAGAGCGGTAGGCGTCCATAAACTCATAATTATCTTTCTCATTATTGTATCCTGCCATCAAATTAAAATTGTGCAAGCCAATTTTTTTATCGTATGTCAAATAGCTATACAAATTTGTATAAACATCATAATTATCAGATTTAGATAAGCTGGCTATGGGATTTGTATAACCTGGTATAGAGGGATCAAGATAACTGAAGGTTAACATAGGCTTCTGAAAGACGCTTCCTTTGTTAATAATAACATTAGAAGCCGCCTTAACATTCCAGTGTAATCCCTTTAGAATTTCCCAATCAGACCATACTTGAGCGTTCGCAGTATAATTTTTATCCACTTGAGGTTGTTCATTAGCTAACAATAATGGATTCCAGTTGTTTTCTTCAAAAGGATGCGACCTCCATGAGTAACGTCCGCTTCCATCGGGTAAAGTTGGCATTATGGTTGGTGGTTGAGCCAGGATGGTTAAAAATTGATTAGCATCACCGCCACCATTTGAATTTGTAGAATTTGTTATCCCATTTTTAAGTAAAGCAGTAGCGCCTACCTTGAATTTTTTGCTTACCTCAGATACAACATTAACCTGCATGTTAATCCTTCTATAGCGATAAGGACTCATCGTACCCTTTTCATCTATATATCCCAATGCAAGATTATAATGTGTCTGTTGTCCTCCACTGACACTCAAATTATGCATAGTTGTAGGTGCAGGTTTAATCATATAATCTATCCAATTAAAATTAGGATATAGAATGCGATCTGTTGCATTTGCATATTTGTCTATTTCTGTTTGGGGATACTCTCTGGTTGGTATATCTACACCATAATTGGCGTTTCTAATCCTTGTATTCCAAGCCTTCATGTAATCTGCAGAATTGGTTACCATATCCAGCATCTTTGTCGGGCTATGAATGCCATAGTTGAAATCATAGGTTACTCTCACCTTGCCGTCACCGCCTTTTCCATCTTTCGTAGTGACCAAAATAACTCCATTTGCAGCCCTTGAACCATATATGGCCGCAGAAGCTGCGTCCTTTAACACAGTAACCGATTCGATACTGCTGGGATTCAATGACTCCATATTACCTGGAATTCCATCTATCAGAATCAAAGGATTTTCTCCTGCCCCGCTAAAAGTTCCTTTACCTCTAATCTGAATAGATACATTACCCTCACCGGGTTGGCCCTTTGATTGTACGACACCTACTCCCGGCAGTAAACCTTCGAGCATTGCTGCAGCGCTCGCAACAGGTCTCTTTGTCAATACGGCTCCGCTTACTTGAGCAACTGCTCCTGTTAAGTTAACTTTTTTCTGTGTACCATAACCCACAACTACGAGTTCATCCAGTTTTGCATCACTTTGCTTTAATTCGATATTTCCTAAATCTTTACTCGCCTTTATCTCTACACTTGTATATCCTATAAAAGAAATTTCCAGCAAGGATCCATCAGCAATTCCTTTCAATTGAAAGCTTCCGTCTGTATCGGTAATCACAGCCTTTGTTGTACCTTTCACTTTCACAGAAGCACCAGGAATCGGTCTACCTTCCGAATCTATAACTCTACCACGAATGTCAACAGAACTATAAACTTTCTGTTCCATCAAAGTATTTTCTTCTTTCGTAAGAATGTTTTGTTTATTTCTAGCTTTGATTACAAAAGTTCTCCCGTTGAGTACATAATCTAAATTCTGTTCGGGCAAAATCTGATCTAAAACGGATCTAACATCCTGATTAACAAAATTAACCTGAATCGTTCTGGATTGTTTTAACTGGTTTGATTTACAGACTACATCATAGCCGGTTTGGTGTTTAATTTGTTCAAAAACATCTTTTAAAGTGGCGTCTTTCTGCTGCATAGTTATTCTTTGAGCAAACGTGGAAGCGCTGACCTGAACTAATGTTATTAAAATTAGGAATGCTGTGATTCGCATAACTCTGATTATTTGTTGCAGCAAGACCCGATCGGGCATAACTGTCTTGTAAAAAGCATAATAATTCATACTTTTGGGTTGGTTTAGGTTAATAGATAATCTTAGCTGGTTTTTAACCGATCTTGTATCGGTCAAGGTTGGCCTGAACTTTACGCGAAAGTGCTCGATACACTTTCGCGTTTGTTATTTTATGACCACCCTAAATTTTTGTCACGCTGGGTGTAATCGTTTTTTCATTTTTTGGTTTTTTGGTTAATTGATTAATTGTTTTATTTATTCTATTTGTTTTCTTTTTGTACATAAACCTTTCGGTCTTTAATTTCAAAATGTATTTCTCCAGTTAACTGTAGATTTTCCAAAACCTTTGAAATATTAGAAAACCTTGATATTGAGCCCCAAAATTTTTCATTCGGATCGACTCCTTCAAATACTACATCAACATCGTACCAACGAGAAATTTTTCGCATGATAGAAGCGATAGATTCATCGTGAAATACAAACTCGTTATTTTTCCATGCGAGTGCTTCATCTGTATTCGCTTCAGCTATAGTAATGGTATTATTTGCGAAACTGGATTGCTGCCCTGGTTTCAGAATCTTCTGTTCACTATTATTTTTTAATTCCTTACTTATAACACGTACACTTCCTTCCATCAAGGTTGTCTTTATGGCACCCTCATCTTCATAAGAGTTAATATTAAAATGGGTTCCCAGTACCTCTACCTGTTGGCTTTTGCTTTGCACAATAAACGGATGAACTTTATCCTTTGCTACCTCGAAATAAGCTTCCCCTTTAAGCGTTACTATCCTTTGTTTTCCAATAAATTTGGAGGGGAAATTTAGACTTGATGCAGCATTAAGCCAAACTTTTGTGCCATCAGGCAGTATCAGCTGGTAGGTTCCACCACGAGGTGTACTGGCCATTAATTGTACATTTTTCGCAATACTTAGATTGTTTTGTGACGAAATTGACGTTGAGGTCAATGCGCTTCCATCATTGTAAGTTAATTCTGTCGAACCGATAACAAGTCCCGATTTGGTATCACTCAATTCTATAGATTGTCCAGAAGCTAAGGTTAAGGTTGCTTTATTTTTGCCAGGGCGAATGTCGTTTACCTGCAATGAATTTTTAACAGCCTCATTTTTCGTTACCATAAAATAGAACAGGCCAACGCTCAAAACAATTAATATGCTTGCGGCAGCAATGTATTTAATATTTAAAAATCTGAATTTTGATTTAGGGGTAATGCTATGCTGAATCTGTTTTAAGTTCCAAAGTTTGATTTCTTCCAGGCCGGGAATTTCCTGTTCTGTCCCTCTAAAGGTGTCGCACCAAGCATTATACCTGTAAATCTCATCTTCAGTTGCAGTTCCGCCAGCAATTCGCTCAACTAGCTGCAGCAATGCTTCATTGTTCATATTTGGTTAGTTTATAGAAGTTGTTTATCTCTGCCTATATTACTAAGAGACGCGAGGATGGTACATCCCCCAAGTGCAATGAAAATATTTTTTAAATTAATATTAGCCAGAAACTGTTTTTTTCCAAATGATTTTTCAATTTTTTTAATGAAATGGTCATTTGGTTCTCCACGGTTTTTTCAGAAAGTCCCATAAGGGTTGCGATTTCCTTATTATTCAAGTATTGATACCTTGACAATTCAAAGATTTCCCTCGCCTTATTTGGTAAGGTTTCCGTGAAACTTTTGATGAGTTGGGTAAGTTCTTTCAATTCCAGACTGAGATCTTCAAATTCTATCTGGATGGCGGGGGCATTTGCCAGGATCTCAGTTCTTCGATTGCTGCGTTTTATTACACCTACAAGGTTAAATTTGATCGCAGCAAACAAATAGGAAGAAAGTGAATTAATCCTAAGTTTTTCTCTATGCTCCCAAAGCCAAACGAATATGTTTTGAAGGATATCGTTACAATCATCCTCATCATTTAATATCCGGAAAGCAAATTTATACATCGCATCGAAGTGGCGATGATAAATCTGATTAAAAGCAGACATATCACCCTGCGTTAGCAAAGTTACCAACTCCTCATCTGTAAATTTAGTATAGTCAGCCATATTAACGATCTATCACCCTATAGAGACCTGGTTCATATACAATATTATATAAAATTTATTGATTATTTAACAGACTGTTATTCTATGGATACTTTAAAAAAATCCGCAATTTGCCAGAGCCTGGCGTTCGTCGTCATTCTGAGTACAACGAAGAATCTAATAATATTGTTCAGATCGTGTCGTCGTTCCTCCTCACGATGACGGGTGACGATCCGCTACTTCGCGTCGCCCCCCGCGTCATTCTGAGTACAACGAAGAATCTAAGACTGGCTCTCAGATCGTGTCGTCGTTCCTCCTCACGATGACGGGTGCTGGCCAACTATTTTTGAATATGCAGGAACAGAAATTTTAAGAAGAAATGATGAAATGTTTAGCTTAGCTATTTGAATGAATCCATTAATAATATCAATTCATTAATAAGTGCTTCAAGTTCCATATGCTTGCCTTCGATTTCCTCCCTCTTTAAAATTTCACGTATTTTTTCTATTATAAGAGTTGAAGCGCTAAGTAAGCCACTAACTTTTTTTAAATTCTCTTTATCATAAAAAGCGGTTTGAAATAAAAGAACGCTTATATCGATAATTTCATCAAGATGTACTTGCAACTTCTTTTGGGTTTCAAATGCGACTTCGCAACTCGTAGCTTTTTTCATTTATCGTTACCATGTGATGGTTAATGGAGCCCATCTTCAATTCTAGATCTATCGTTAACAGACTCATATAGACATGTCTAATTGAAACGATCTAACCCCTAAAAAGAATAAAAAAAAACGGTGACGAAGTTTAGCCTATCAGTTCTGTCTAAATCAGATTCCAACTCATCGGCGGAATGGTCACAACCGATACAATGATTTAACCTTTTAATCCATATTTGTCAATAATCGGTTGTCTTTTTTCTGAGAATGTGGTTACTCCAAAACGTGCATCAAGATTTTTTAGCCGTTTTTCAATTTCCAGGTCTTTCATTGTTAAGTTATTCTTAATCATATCAGGAAGAATCTTATGAAAGAGTTCTTCTAAAAAATCTTCAAAGTTCTGATTGAAATACATATCTATAAATCGAAGCGGTTTTTCAGAACCATTCCAAAATGTGTGCTCAAGTTTTCGCGGTCTAAAATGCCAGCCGCCAGCTTCAATTTCTTCCACTTTTCCGTCCACAATAACTGTAGCTGTCCCTTCCAGTACGAACATAAGTTCATCCAGATCTTTATGCACATGTGGTGCTGGTCCCATTGTTCGAGAAGCGACCGCTGTTTCTACACAGGAAAACTGGCGGTTTGTTTTAGAACTCCTTACCCAGGTGCGTATGTCAATTCCACCCGGCCCAGGTTGCAAAGGTTCTCGAGGCGGAAGATAAAAAGGAAGAAGTGGGGCTATTCCTTTACTGTCACTTTTATTAAAAACTAACTCTTTGGCTGATACAAATTGCGCCAAACCAATACCTGCAGTAGCCATTGCCAAACTTTGAACCAGCATACGTCTTGACATGCTCATGTTTTTTTTCATTCTTTTAGGATTAGGAAGGTTCGTCCTTTATGGATAAAAACAAGTTACAACAAAAAAAAAACGGCAATCAACACACTTACTTAAAGGTAATTAGCTTACCTTTAAGTAAGAAACAAACTTATGTCAACACAGGAATTATATACTGGCTGTCCCGTGGTATTGAACAGTGGGCCTTTTTTTTATTTTCAATCTACAAATAAACAATGTTGGTGAATATCAGCCTTGTTTAATAAAGCTTAGGAGCGTTGGGATTCTTCATAATTTGGACCGTACATAGATGGCACGTTATTTCCTGTTACCCTAAGGTGCGAGATAAGCTCTCCACGATGATGATACAAATGATTATAAAGAAATCCCCTGATCACCTGAATCTTCGGCATTGGTGGCATAATTGGGCTACCTCCTGCAGACATTGTCCAAGTATTCATATACTGTGATTCATCAGAGTTTTCTATTACGGTCTTTGCCTTTGCAATATTTTCTTCAAACTTCTCCAGGATATTAGAGGCTTTGCTAATATCACCTTTGTCATATTTATAAGACCCCATATCAAATTCATCCTGGGCAAATGTAGGCTCATACCAGTTGTATACTTCGGCAATATGCGAAGCCAGCTGCCCCACTGACCAAAGATGTGGCTGTGGACGGTATTCCAATGCACTGTCCGGAATCATTGATAATAACTTTCTTGTGTTTTCTGCTTCATGCAGGAATTCACCAATTAATGCTTGTTTCATCATTTTTCTTGTAATTTATTCAATATAAAACTAAGGAATGTTTCTGTAAGCTTTCTCTTTGATACAATTTCTAGCTCAATTCTTCAATTTTCAAAAGTATCTTCTGATTTGAGTTATGTAGCGTCGCTTGAAAACATATCAACAATAGATACTTTAAAAAGCTCTGCAATTGACAGGGCCTGACAATTGAATAAAGACGTTGTTGATTACTATTTTTTTTAGTATTTTTACCTATATAAATTATCTATTAAGACAACCCATATAGAATTATGTCAGAAATTAGGGATAACGAATTCACCGTTCTTGAAAATAAAGTCATTGGCAGGAATTTCTTGCGCTTTGGAAAATTCAAAGAAAAGACTGTAATTGAAGCTTATGGAAATTAAAGGAAAACAAACTGGAGTCTTTTCAATGGACAAGTCTCAAGAATATAAAATTTGGTTAACAGAGTTAAAATCTAAAATACGTTTCTCTCAAATCAAAGCTGCGATGACTGTAAATGCAGCACTGATTCGTTTCTATTGGGAATTAGGACAGATGATCAGTGAACAGGAAGTTAAATGGGGTGATAACTTAATTGATGCCGTCGCAAAAGACTTGAGATCTGAATTTCCAGAGATGAAAGGTTTGTCAAGAAGTAACCTATTCTATGCAAGACAGTTTTATTTATTCTATAAAGATGAAACATCCAACAGCTTGTTGGATAATTTGTCCAACAAGCTGTTGGACAAATTACCTTGGGGTCATAATATATTAATCTTTAGCAAATCAAAAGATTCAACGGAAGCCCAATTCTATATTGGACAAGCTATTGAGAACAATTGGAGCCGCAATGTTCTTGCTTTACAAATAAAATCAAAACTTTATCAAAGAAGCGGAAAAGCCATTACGAACTTTAAGCATACATTGCCTGATCCGGCTTCTGACCTGGCACAACAAACCTTAAAAGATCCATACGTATTTGACTTTATGACAATGACCAATCCTTATAAAGAAAGGGACATTGAAGATCAGTTAGTACAGCACATTACAAAGTTTTTACTAGAACTAGGTAAAGGCTTCGCATTTATAGGTCGCCAATATCATTTGGTTGTTGGTGAATCTGACTATTACTTGGATTTATTATTTTACCATACCCGGTTAAAATGTTATACTGTAATAGAGATTAAAAACACATCGTTTATACCTGAATATGCTGGTAAGCTCAATTTTTATCTGTCGGCAGTAGATAGCCTGGTTAAACAGGATGATGACAATCCAACGATAGGTATTTTGTTATGCCGGGATAAGAATAATATTGAAGCCGAATTTGCTTTAAGAGATATGAACAAACCAATGGGGGTAAGTGAATTTGAATTCACGGAAATCTTGCCTGATAATCTAAAAAGTAGCTTGCCAACTGTAGAAGAAATTGAAAATGAGCTTAAAAGTGGAAATGAGTGATTCTATGGTATTTGAAAAAAATTAATAAGCACCACTGTTCAAAAGAGAATCAAACATCTCCTTCAATTTCGGATCGCTTGGCCTTGGGGCATCATTACTTACCAAATCCCCATTTGAGTCTATTAAAATATATCTCGGAATCGTGTTGATTTTAAAGTATCCGGCAAAACCAGAATCGAAGTTGTCAGGAATATGGTAAGTATTAGATACTATATTCAATTCTTTCGCCTTAGCTTTCCAAGCGGTTGAACTTTTATCAAAGGATAAATAAATAAAATTGATTTTCCCTTTAAACTCTTCCTCCAATTGTTTTGAAAAAGGAAACTCACCCAGGCATGGTTTACACCAGGACGCCCAGCAATCGATAAGGGTTGGTTTATGATTAAAAGAATCCTTAAGTACCAAAGGTTTATCATCTAAATCTTTGACAACCATACTTATTACATCCTTGTAAGTTAGCTTAGATAATGCCTTTTTTACTTTAAACAATGAGTCTATATACGATATAGATTTTTCATCCTTACAATCTATTTTATAGGTACTCATATGGGCATCAATATAAGAGCTATATCCAGCACTAATAAAACGCCCCATGTGCCATGTAAGTAAATCATCCCGCAGGTTACTATTATAATTTTCTTTGATTAGATCATAGACATTCATGAAACGGGTTTTATCATAAAAATCAGTAACTTTAAATGGTGTTTTTAGATATAAAAGATATTCATATATCGATTGTAGGGCTGAAACTGTCTTTAAGAAATTTTTGGTCTTTAACTTGTTAAAATCAATCCTGGGCGTTAATAAATACCGTAAGTCATTTGAGCTTTTACTCATCAGTTGGAAAGATTGAAGAAAAGTTATATCCTTGACATATGCTGAATAGATTTCCGAACGGACTAAATTACTGATAGACGGAGGAATACCATATTTTTTACAATATTTATCCAGGTATTTTAAACGATCTGCATATCTATCATCTACCACTTTTAGATATTCATCTATTGTTTTTCCATTTGGGTTCACCATATCCATTTTTACATCTCCGGTACAATAAGCTAATGAATCAAATAACGAATGTATGTATCTGTTAGGCCCTGAAAAAGTAAAACTACGTGTCCAGGGAAGTGGCTTTTTGTTAGAGATATCCTCTTTAATAGAAGCTATCTTAATCGTATCGTTTGGAATTAAGATGATCTCATGTCCAAAACCATCAGCAATAATCGCAAGGCTTGCATCTGATAATTTATAGGTACAAACTGTTTTTCTGTTTTCTCCTGATTTAAAAAATTGTATGCTCTTCACTTTATGGTTTGGCGTCTCACCAGTCAGTGAAGGAAAAAGTGTTTTATTCAACTGGAAATAAAAAGAATCTCTGCTAAAATAGGGTTCACCTGCATTGTATTTATACGAGAGTTCAATAGTTAGGTTTTGGGCTTTTGCACTTATTGCTGAAAAAAATATTAAAATGATGGCTAGCTTTAAATTCATTTGAAGTTTCTGAACATAAGAGTATTGAGATAAGGTATACACTTTCGTGTATACCTTTAAAGTTAGCAAGAAATGCTTCCGCAACATGGCTGAGTGCTGCACCATGTTTGAGCAGCTGCTGCCGAAGCACCTGTATAAGTTGGTCCCGGGCCAGGATAACCAAAACATCCCTCTTTTATTGTTACGTGACATGTAACTCCGGAGCCCCCGCCACTGCCATCGCCTCCCAATACTTTTTTCAATTGACTTCGTGTTAACACTTCTCCTTTGTGAAAAGCCGAAGTATTTAAACTTAATTTTTTCATACTCATGTATAAAATTAATTTCTTATTGGATTTTGTAACCCATTCACGCTGGGTCACTTAAGCGGCATGCCTTTAATAACTTCATGCTGGTTAGGGTACCTTCTCAGCAAGGTACATATTATAGCAAAATCATTTTAAGCCCAGCACCTTGTATTATGAATAACCGGTTTAATATTATGAATTAGTACCATTTCAGCAGGAATTTCCCCATAGGCAAACTCAATTCCAAAGAACCAGGCAGAAACTACACTGCAGGAATATAGAGTCATAATCCGTCACTTTTTTTTAGGGTTTCATCACATTTTATAATTTAAAAGAAAAAGCCTTTGTAGTATTGCTGTATCAAAATTAATCAGCCATCCTTAAATGAAGAACCTAAACGAATCCACAAAAATTGAGCTATGGGTAGCTACGGCGCTCATCGTCATTATTTTTATATTTTCAACAATTCAAGCAGTCAGTATCCATAATTTCCCGAGCTCAATTCCTTATCAACCTAATTTCTGGTTAAATACCTTGTTTAGATATATCATTGTTGCGACCTGCTACTTCCTGCTTGCCTTATTCGTTAAACCTGAGCTGGAAAAAAAAGACACCAGGCCCTCCAATGCTATTTTCTTTGTTTATATATTAATTGAAGTTTGCGTTTTCGCAAACCTTATTGATTCCTATCTGCTGATCTTATTGTCTGTAAAGATGATTGCAAACTATTTCAGCAGAGATCTGCAAAACAAAAAAAACCAGCTTCATAGCGACGTAACGGTGCTAATTGCCATAAGTATGTTTCTTCAGGCTTGCTCGGTACTGCTTAACAATCCCATAGTTCTCCGTGCCGCGTTCAGCTTTATTTTACCCATTGCTATAGCAAATTATGCCATCTTGGTTTTCGCTGTAATTCCAAATCTGATCCATAAAAAATATCGGGTATTAAAATTCATCGGCTATTCATTGTTAACCACGATTCTTTCTATGGGTATATTAGTGCTTTTGTTCGGCATATTCGATTCCATAAACAATGGAAATGTTGTAGAGCTGTTATTGGCTATCAATCCTCCTATCCAACTTTTCCTGGTTCCAATCTTTGCCTGGAACATATACAAATCACGAAACCGAAAAAACATGGAAGAAATTGTCACCTTGAAAACTGAATTGGGCAAATCAGATGCGACACTTCATTTCCTGAAGTCACAGATCAATCCTCACTTCCTGTTTAATGCTTTAAACACGCTATATGGTACAGCACTTCAGGAGCAGGCAGAACGTACCAGCGAAGGGATACAAAAACTTGGAGATATGATGCGTTTTATGCTTCAGGAGAATTTGGAAGATAAAATTCTGCTGTCCAGAGATGTAGAATACTTAAAGAATTACATTGATTTGCAAAAGCTCAGAACCTCGGTTTCAACAGATATTACTATAGAAACCCAGATCGAGGAACAATTAAACGAACTTCAGATCGCTCCGATGTTGCTTATTCCATTCGTAGAAAATGCCTTTAAACATGGAATTAGTCTGCAATATCCTTCACATATCAAAATCACCCTTCAAACCAGTTCAGATAAGTTATATTTTGATGTACATAACAGCATTCACCTAAAATCAATCAATGACCCGGAGCGGTTTAAAAGCGGAATTGGTTTACAGAATGTGAAACAACGCCTGGCACTGCTATACCCCGAAAAACACGAGCTCCTTATCCGAGAAAATGCAAAAGAGTTCTTTATACATCTTACCTTGCAATTATAAAATTTAAACCAATGAATGCTATTGCAATAGATGATGAACCAATTGCCCTTGATGTCGTAAAATCACACGCAGCTAAAGTTCCTTTTATTACCTTACAAGCCACCTTCACAAATGCCTTTGATGCCGTCCGTTACTTACAACAGCATAAAATTGACTTGATTTTTCTGGACATCAAAATGCCAGACATTAATGGCATGGACCTGCTCAACTCTCTAAGTAATCCTCCGATGGTTATTTTTACTACCGCATATTCTGAACATGCGGTAAAAAGTTTTGAGCTTGATGCAATAGATTATTTGTTAAAGCCTTTTTCACTTCCCCGCTTTCTAAAAGCATGCAATAAAGCAATGGAATTGTATGATCTGAGGGCAGGATCTGAAGGTATAAAGCAGCAAAGTTCAATTTTTATTAAAGATGGCTATCAACAGATCAAAACAGAGGTAGAAGAAATCCTCTATCTTGAAGCCTCTGGAAATTATACGATCTTACATCTGGAGAACAATAAATCTTTAAGTACCAGAGTTCCTATTGCTGAAATGTTGAATTTATTGCCGGCAAAATGTTTCATCAGGGTTCATCGTGCCTTTATCATCAATAGAGATAAGGTCAGTAAGTTTGATAAGTTCCAGGTTTGGATAGGCGAAAAGAGCATTCCCATTGGGGCAACATATACTCAATGCTTACAGAACATTCAAAAATGAGAGGGTGTTCCACTTTGCTCTGCTTACATCAGCCATCTGATAAGGTATCCGCAATGTATCAGTAAGTGGTTACAACAGCTGGGCTTATTAACTTTTTTAAATCATTTACTTCGGTAGGCCGGGGGGCATAAATATTTTTAACTATATGATGCTCGTCTAAGAAAATATAACGGGGTATATAAAAAGTTTGTAGAAAAACAGCTAGTGGACTCTTAAGTCCTTCTACAGTTAAATATTGATTCTTTTCTATGCTTTCCTCTTGCACCGCTTTTTTCCATAATTCATCATTTTTATCTACAGAGAAATAAAGATATTCAACTCCTTTCTCTTTGATCAAATCTTTTGCAATAGCCGAATTTTTTATATCTTCTCTACAAGGAATACACCAACTCGCCCAAAAATCAATATAAAGGGCTTTACCGGTGTTTATTTCTAACAATTCCCTAAGGCTTAACCTCCTGCCATCATAGCTTGTTAAAAAGGTTTTGTCCAAAACTAAATCAGGTAGCTTTTTTTCTAAAATCAACAATTTGGCTTCCTTTTTACGGATATAATTAAGGTATGTGGTGTCTTTAATGGTTTCCTTTTCAGCATTGATTATTTTCACTAAATTATCTTTATTCCCTTTTGCAGCTCTTTCAATAAATAAACCAATCATATTTGTAATAAAATAATCTCTTGTTTTACCCTTTAATTTTCTAACTGCATTTGCGTAAACTTCATTACAATGATCGTATGGGTTGTCTACCTCTGTATATAGAAATTTTCTAATAACAGCATCCCTGTAAAATGAATTTCCAAGGAGTAAATGGTCTTTATTAAATTTGGTTGTATCATCTAAATAATCATTTGGTGCATTTTTTTTATTAGCATTGACATCAGCTATCGCACTATTTAAGTAAAAGTTATACTCATACTGAATATTTTCATTAAAGAATTTGATTGCTTGTTTTGATAAGTTATGGGTCTTGCTGTATCTGTTTAAAAAATCGCTCTTCTTGTTAAACCATTCCACTAAATCTGCTTTGTAATTTAATAGATCTGTATATTTCTTAAACGATGGTCTTGTACGATTATCTATTGTACGGGCCATCTCTGCTGAAAAATTATATGAACCTTGGTTTATACCAAAAAACTCTACCCCTTTGTCGTTAAGTATGAAGTTGATTTTATCTCCGGGACTAACAAATATTTCCTGATTAATTCCAGTACCTGAAAAATGAAATGTGATAAGCTTTGCCTTTTTTAAGGGTAAGGTTATGCTTAAACTATCCGTAATTACATCTGAGGAAAAAATTACATCTGGCAAAAAATCTGTTAAAAAGGCGCTATTTTGCTTCAATACTACCTTTCCCGCTTTCGCGTTCACTATTTTACCTGTAATGATCACATCTGCTCTTGCGTGGATGGATACTAAAAATAAAACAAGAAATATCAATTTAAAAAACTTCATGTTTTTAATTTAAAAGGATGAATCATAAAAATATGTTTTATTAGAATGAGGATATACATCCTCATTCCATTTTCTGCGGTTGAACCAGTTTATATCCTTAGCTAGGCACAAACACAAACTGTATTACTTAAATCTGAACCACATCCTGCTTCTGCAGTTGCTCTTGAACAATCAGCTACATCGGTGCCGGAAGTTGAGTTTTGATCGCACCTGAGAAAGCAACTTCCAGAGCCAGTTCCACTTCCATTTCCCCCAATCACTGTTTTCAATTGACTTCTACTCAATACTTCTCCTGTTTGAAGGGCTAAAGCATTCAATTTTAATTTTTTCATAACTTGTGTAAGATTTAATAAATAGATTTTGCATCCCTGCCACGCCGGGATGCTTCAAGCGGCATGTTTTTTTATAACATCATGCTTGTTATTGGGGCTGTTCTGTTGCAACTGGCAGCCCCTTTTTGTACAATTCGAAATATTCGCTTTTGCAGCTTAAGCAAGTTACATATTGTGGCAGGATCATTTTAAGCGTAGTACTTTGTATTACGTGAAATGAAAAAAGTATATAACTGATAGGCTATTTTACCAATTGATCTAACAACTTTAATAACTGTTCACCATGCAAATGACTTGCAATAATTCTTCCATCTGGATCAATTAGAAAATTATCTGGAATCGAATAAATATTATATTTTACAGACACCTCATTTTGAAATTCCTTCAAATCTGACAAATGCGTCCAGTTCAAACCATCTTGCTTTATCGCGTTGATCCAGGCATCTTTTTTACTATCCAGAGAGATGCTTATTGTGGTGAAGTTTTTGCCGCTATATTTGTTCATAGCCTTTACCACATTTGGATTCTCGGCTCTGCAAGGCACACACCATGATGCCCAAAAATCTATAAACACGTATTTTCCCTTAAAACTTTTCAAACTTACCAAACGGCCGCTGGTATCGTTTTGAACAAATTTTGGAGCGTAGCCTCCTATAAGCAGACTATCTACGATGTATTGTAAATCGTCACCGTATCTATTGTTCTTAACACTTTTAGGAAAAGACAGAAATATTTTTTTTACTTCAGCATCTGCCATAGATTTCTGACTATTATATAAAAGAGAAGCATTAATAAAAGAATCGGGATGTTCAAAAATCCATTTCCGACAATCTGTTATATCCTGCTCTACAACTACAACCTTTAATGAATCATACAATTGCTTCTTTTTATTGATTAAGGGAATATCTTTTGTCTCCATAGAGTTGTACCAATTCCGTTTAGCCAGGGCAAAATCCCTATATATTTTACTTCTGGAACCATTGTACATCTTATATTCAAGAGCTGTTTTATTACTGTCGATTTCAATTTTCAGCAAACTGGTATCCGGAATGGTAATCGCTACTTTTCCTGGAGAAAGACATAACCATTCTGATTTCCCTCTATCCAGAGACAAAATAAATATCTCACCATTTCTTATTTTCATCTTGGATTGAAACTTCCCGTTTTTTACAACGAAAGATCCATATTTTCTTATTTCAGCTGTTTCCTTTTCCTGTTGATTTGAAAAACGTCTCGGATAAAAAGGTTCAAAATAAATCAAAGTCCCATCTTTTAATTTGGGTGCGTAGCCATGAATAGTCAACGTATTTTGTGCGTAAGCTGCACAGGACAATAACGGAAATAGTAATAGAGATAAAAACTTCATAAGGTAGAGCTTAGCAATTAACGATAATTTATTTCTTGACATTGAAACAATGAGCATTAGAGAAAGTTCTTCTAATGCTCATTGTTATCAATTAGCTAGGATCACAAAGTAGCACACTTGTTCTACCTGGACATGATCCAATTGGATATATACCATGAGATTTACATGTACCTGCTGTTTGTCCGGGCATCGTACAAGACTTATCTTCTGTAGTACACTCATTGTCGCAAGCTCCACTAGAACTACCACTACCCCCTAATACTTTTTTCAATTGACTTCTACTCAATACTTCTCCTGTTTGAAGGGCTAAAGCATTCAATTTTAATTTTTTCATAACTTGTGTAAGATTTAATAAATAGATTTTGCATCCCTGCCACGCCGGGATGCTTCAAGCGGCATGTTTTTTTATAACATCATGCTTGTTATTGGGGCTGTTCTGTTGCAACTGGCAGCCCCTTTTTGTACAAGGTCTTTAAAAACTATGCGATTAAATAATGTTCGTTTAATACAAAATCGCTTTTGTAGCTTAAGCAAGTTACATATTGTATTAAAATCATTTTAAGCACAGCACTTTGTATTATGAATAATAGGTATAGCATTCTGAATTATCGCCTATTTATCAGGAATTTACCACATGAGAACTGCAGCGGAATATCCACATCCATCAGACTCGACAGATTTATGAATTTCAGAAAAAATATTGGATGCCAATCCGGGAGATTTGACTTATAGGTTAGATTATAATAAACTGCTTTCTTTGAGTTACTGCTTCAATAGGTATTCATGGGCGGGAACGACATGAATAATTTTTCCGTTCTTTTCGAATTGATCTTTTTGCGAAATAGTGACTAAAGTACCTTCCTCAATATTAAATAACTCCAGGGCTTCAATCATACCATTGATTTCTCTATCCAAGTTATCTGAGTTTAATTCATAGCATACTTGAATAGCTTGATGAAAAGCCCCATTTTTAAATGCAATAAAATCGCATTCTCCTTTTTCAGAAAAATAATAGATCTCTTTATAAGTTCGGCGAAGATGCAAAAAGATAAGGTTTTCGAATTTACGCCCGTTGTCTTCGGTAAAAGACCCTGAATTGACATTGACAAGGCCCGTATCAATTGCATATACTTTCCTCGGGTTTGCAATCTGTTTTTTTAAAGAGTAACTAAACTTAGGTACAAAATGCAATAAACAGGCGTATTCCATATGTGATAAATATTCCAATACAGTACTGGTAGCACCCACTTCAAAAATGTTTTTAAGCTTATTGCCCGAAACTGGCTTTCCAACATTTGAGATTAAATATTGGGCCAAACGCTGTAATGTCCTTACATCTTTGATGCTGTATCGAACGGCAATGTCACGGATCAGTATGTC
Organism: Pedobacter nutrimenti; assembly: GCF_032678445.1. Lineage (GTDB taxonomy): Bacteria > Bacteroidota > Bacteroidia > Sphingobacteriales > Sphingobacteriaceae > Pedobacter > Pedobacter nutrimenti_A. The sequence continues at coordinate 4,724 of NZ_JAVTSQ010000023.1, read as the reverse complement.
TTCAAAAAGATGATTTAGAATATCATCGGTTCTTTCCTTTATGTACTCTGGAAAGCCACCGATTGTCAGATAATTAATTAATGATTCGGATGAGGGTTTTAATTTCTGGTAAGAAATGAACTCATGATAAGAAAATGGGAATAACTCTTTAGTAATGTGTCGCCCTGTAAGCTTTGTCCCTAATTCTCTGCTCAGCAGCGAAGCGTTTGAGCCAGTAACTACAATCTTATAACCTTCGTCTAATTTCTGTCGTACATATCTTTCCCATTCTGGTATAATTTGGATTTCATCAAACATTAACACTGAAATGTTCTGTGCTCTAATCAAATCATCTAACCTTAAGAAATCCTTGTTTTCAAAGTCATATAATCTGGGGTCTTCAAAATTGAGATATAGTGCACCAGGGTATTTACTGTTTAATAATTGAAATAACAAAGTGCTTTTTCCACATCTCCTTATACCTGATACGATTAAGGCATGTGCAGCTAAATTCGGCAACAACGGAAGCGCGTCTCTTTTTAGCCCCATGTCCTTGTTAGCTATATTGAGGCTTTGCGCCTGAATGATCTGGCTGAGGACGTTTTGTGCTATCATAAAAAGTGTTTGATGCAAACATACAATAGTTTTGTTTTGAAAACAAAACTATTGTATGTTTGCATCAAAAGGTTTGTTTAATTTAAAGATTAACGCCCTGTTGTAACAAGCCCTTCAATGATGATGTCATTGAAGGGCTTGTTAACTTCAGTCGTAATAGTTCATTTTCCGATTTATAGTGATTTCTCTAGAAAAAGCTCCAATCTGTCCTTACTGATATTCCGTTCAATGACTCGGTGATTTTCATCAATCAGGATGTTTTGAGGCAAATAGGTTATAAAAAATTTCTCACTCGCTCTTCCTTTTTCTCCATCAAATTCCACGATATTTTTCCATGGTAAATTTCTCTTCTCTAAAAATCTGCTCCATTCTTCCGGTCTATCCCTATCCAAGGATATCGCAAGCATTTCAAACCCCTTAGTATGGTATTTTTTATACACTTCCTCCCAGGCGGGAAATGCTTCAATACATGGCCTGCAGCCCAATGACCAAAATTCCAACAAAGTAAATTTGTTGTGAAGCGCACTTGAATTAAACAATTTTCCAGATTCATCATGTCCTTCAAAAACGGATAATACATTTCCTGCAGAAACACTTTTAAAAAGATTTAAGGTCGAGATAATTTTCTTTGAGATTGGCAATTTATTATAGTTGAAATTTAAAGTAGCCAATAACTTTTCAATCCTTTTCGCTCCCTTATCATCTTCATAGATATTAATAAGCTTTATATAATTATAAATTACAACCAGCATAAACTGAGAATCGTTATTTTCCTTTACAACCTTAAGAATCCTATTGAAATATCTATCGGCAGCAAGCGCTTTGCTTAGCTCGGGACTATTAATATTTCCTTCATCTACATGATGATCGGATCTTTTTGGCATCCAGACATCATTATACCTTTCAGCTAATTTATCTATGCTGTTTCCAACTATTTGAATCTTCTCTCTTTCGCGGAAATCTCCAGAGATTTTTATTCTGTCATTTTCTACCCAAAAATAATGAGTGTTTAAACCTATTTCCTTACCATGATTGGGAAGGTATATTAAATCAGCAATTTTAAGTTCGTCAATCTTAATGTTATTAAAATTGAAAACACCTCCTTTTATTTCCACAGTATAGGTCTCCTCAAACCTTGATATTGCATTTTTTAGATAAAGGGTTATTTTACCGTCTTCACAGTTGCTTATTTGTCCATTTATCGTTAGACTTTTTCTGGAATTGCATGCCATTGCAATGAATAAGCATACCACTATTAATTTTCTATGCATTTTTTATATACTTTAAGTCTTCGAGTATTACAATAGGCATTCTTTTAAAACATCCTTGTCATTAACGCTCATCCAGATTATATTTAGCGGATTTAGATCAGTTAACAGTCTCTTCTTTTGTTGTCTGATATATTTAACTCTCCTGGAATATTCATTATTCTGTATCGTTTTTATTATGACGTCAGCAGCATCTAGTTCTTTTACGTTAACTCTCACAAAAGCCCTTTCATCAATAAATTTCTCCAAGTCTTTACACCCATCATAGAAACATAGCGTCTCGGCAACAATAGGATCTACAATCTTTTCTGTAAAATAGCCCTGTTCAAAAGAATTTTCGCTGATAAAATGATAATAATAATCCCAAAGCCCATCATATTTTTGGACCAGTTCTCCTTTGTAATTCATTAGCCTGTTGAAGAACATATTTCCATATTCTTTCCCCCATATGTCTAAACCCTCCGTGATTAATTGGTCCAGCATATCTACCACTCTCAATCTGTAAAAATGACCTTCCATAAAATTCAGGTCACTGGTAATGCATGACAGTAGCTTTCTTTTTCGAATGCGGATTCCATCTCCGCCATGCTTGACAGCACCAGATATTTTTGAGGGCCAAAAAGGTGTTGGGAGATACATTATTTCGGTTCGAGCACATGGACTATTATGCCGGTTTGCTGAAGCCGGCGGCTCTGTGAAAAATGTAATAGCCTTTCCAAGATCGTACTCCCCAAAGTCCTTATGTGGTCTAGTCAGGATGATTAATCGGTCATAACTGTTATCGGCCACAAATTCTATATTCTTCCATTGCAAAAGACCTCGACCAAATCGTCTTATTGTATTCAAAAAGCTTTTATCGTCTTGCCAAAAACAGGTCACTCGTACTTTTATTTTCATTAGTATATAATTAATTTTAAAGGTTATGAAGCTATCATAAGCATATTCATTGCTGTTTGTAAGCGGTATGCTTATGATGGTTTCATTAGTATATAATTAATTTTAAAGGTTATGAAGCTATCATGAGTTTCTACTCATTGTGTTTTGTGATTGTAAACTCATGATGGTTTCATTTATTGATTGGAAGACATGTTTCTGTATTTTTCATAAGTCTTCATTACGCTTGATAGCCGATTGTTCGCACTTTCGAAATATCTGGTGATCTGCCCGCTAAATTCATTATTGATCCTGGTAACATCTGAATATCCAAAGTCTTTTTGAACCGATATAAAAGGATAAAGCACCATCTTGCTACTGGTCATTTCAGAGAATTTACCATCAGCAGTATCTTTACCCGAGAAAGGTTCTTCCAAAATGATTTGAAAGAAATTTTTATAAATCACAATAAATTGCGTACACCAAAAAGAATCTATCCAGCACCGGCTATTGGTAACCGGAATTGCATAATTGAAGCCCCCTATACCCCCACTTAAAATATTGACCCCTTGTTCATTGGCCTCAATAACGTTTTGCAGCAGATGCTCTTTTGAATAGTTTTCGGTAAACTCATGATCATCTTCGCAAATGATAATTACATCATCATCATTGGCAATAGCCAGCTTAATAACTTTGACTATACTATTCCACAAACCAAGGGTACCTGCTTCATGCTTACATGCTTCTACAAGAATCAATTCAAATTCTTTCTTATGCTCAAATTGTTTCCGGATATGTGCTAATCTATCTGTTCTTTCGGAAAGATTAATGACATAGGTGGGTATAACCATATCATTATATAAGTCTGTTTCTCTCACAATTTTATCATTTAGCAACATCTAATTCATAAAACAAGGCGATATCATTCAGCACTTTGAGTATTGCAGAAGAATCGTTCGGTATTTGAGTAACATGACCCCCATTATTATTTTTTGGGGTAATATCAGAGTGACCAAATTCCTTTTGTGCTGACATAAATGGATATATCAGTAATTTATCTTCTGTAAGCCCAAATATTTTATAATCTGCGACATCATTAGGTCCAAAGTCAGCTTCCAAAATGGCATTGAAAAATTTACGGTAGATTACTGCAAATTGTAAACCCAAGAATTTATCAATCACAAATAAACCAGGTGAAATTTGTAATGCAGTATCAAACCAACTTACTCCCCCAATTAAAACTGCTGCTTCTTTTTTTTGAGCATCTATTATAGCTTTAATAAGTGATTCTTCATTGTAGCTTTCGGTAAATACATGATCGTCTGCACAAATAATAATATATTCTTCTTCTGACGGAACTAAATTCTGAAGAATGTATTTTATCGTATTCCATAAGTCAATAGCGCCAGTTTCACATTCTTCTGCAGCAATAATATTGATAGAGAATTCAGCTCGGCCAGCAAATTCTTTTAAAATGTGGTGCTTTTTATCAGTTCTATTTTCTAAATTAAGGATATAGGTGGGGATAGTTTTCATAAAATCTATCTGTTTGATTTAAGCAAAACTATAGGATTCAAAATAAATTAAGCCCTCATTATCTATTGGTTATGAATTATGGCCATTTGGTTAAGAATTCCATATATTTCAAATAGGTTTTAAGGAAAAATCAACAAGTTTCCTCAAAGTTTAGTCTTTCTCCAAAGTACTTATTTTCCCGATTTTCCTGTTCGGGTACCACCTATTTTCGGCCTCCATTTAAAAGAGTTAATAGTCAATTCCCGATAAAAAAGTCCCGATTCATAAAAGAATTCAGGTTATTCATAATATAGAGTGTTGTGCCCAAGCGGATTTGACAACAACTATGTAAATTGCTTCTAATTCAAGAGCGCCATTTTTATTACTAATAATGGAAAGTACAGAACTAAGCCTAAGATAAAGGGTAGCATATTCCCAAATATAACATTTATCAAAATTGGGACATTTTTAATT
>NZ_JAVTSQ010000022.1:0-78244 GCF_032678445.1 Pedobacter nutrimenti | reverse complement strand
TTTGTTTAATGTATCTTTAAGATTACTCTGCAGCAGCGTCAGCAGCAGGTGCTTCAGCTTTAACAGCTTTCTTTGCAGGTGCTTTTTTTGCAGGAGCTTCTTTCGGAGCAGCTACTTTTTTCTCAGCTTTAGCAACAGGTGCTTTTTTCTCTACAACTTCTTTTACAACTTCAGTAGGTAAAACAGATACATAAGATTTGTTATCTTGTTTTTTCTTGAAGATTACGGTACCATCAACCAAAGCAAATAAGGTATGATCTTTTCCAATACCTACACCTTTATCCGGGTGGTGTTTTGTACCGCGTTGACGTACTAAGATATTTCCGGCAATAGCTTCCTGACCACCGAAGATTTTAATACCTAAGCGTTTGCTATGCGATTCACGTCCGTTCCTGGAACTACCGGCTCCTTTTTTATGTGCCATCTTGTTTTATATTTTATAAACTGCCTAAACTAACGGCAATTTTTGTGTTAAACAATAATTATAAACTGATACCAGAGATCTGGATTTTGGTGAAATACTGACGGTGACCGTTTTTCTTTTTGTAACCTTTTCTACGTTTCTTTTTGAAAACGATTACTTTATCACCTTTTAAATGAGACACGATTTTAGCTGAAACTATAGCGCCTTTCAATGCAGGAGCTCCTACAGAGATTTTACCACCATCTTCAACCAACAATACATTGTCAAATTCAATACTAGCGCCTTCATCTCCTTGCAAACGGTGTACAAAAAGGTGCTGGTCTTTTGCAACTTTGAATTGCTGTCCTGCTATATTTACTATTGCGTACATTGTTAAATAATTATTATTTTAAATTGTTTATTTTTTTTATCGAGGTGCAAATATAGAACTATTTTTTCTAAATTCAAATGAATTGAAGAATAGCACAAATATATTTGTACCAAACCTACTTATTTACCCTTAGCTTCCTTACCGTAACGCTCCTCTGCATCATTTATACTCTGCGCCACCAGGTTTTTCATCTGTGTCGCTGCATCCCCTAGTTTAGGAATTTCATTAAAGTCAGACATCAGGATCACTTTCTTAGATTTGCGTTTGTAGTTGAACTGAAATTCATACCTCAATACTTTAGGCGATGTAAGATCAGATCCCCTGTTGGCAATTAAATCAGGAAAATTCCACAGTCCCAGCTCATTGGCTTTATTGTGCAAATATATAATATCATTGGTACGCAGCTTTACGTTTGTTTTCACTAAAGAATCCCGGCTGTTCAGGTACTGATAGTTGCCGGTGGCAGAATCATAGGAGTTGACTAAATCCTTACCCACGCCCCATTTAAACTGCAGCGATACGAATTCATTAGATCTAAAAGGTGCATTTTTGATGATTGGTGCATAATAGACAATGCAATAGATCAAAAAAGGCACTACGATAGTTAGTATTAAAAATATCTTTTTTCCTCTGGTACTCATTTAAATGTATTTATAATGTATGTTGTATTCTAATCTAAAGGCTCTGTAAGTTCACCCTCCCATTTACTCACTACTGCAGTAGCCAGACTGTTTCCAATCACATTGGTAGCAGATCTGCCCATATCCAGCAGCGGATCTATCCCAATCAGCAGTGCAAGACCGGCTTCCGGAATGTTAAAAGTAGCAATGGTTCCTGCAATCACCACTAAAGACGCCCTTGGCACTCCTGCAATACCCTTACTGGTCAGCATCAGGATCAGCAACATGGTAATCTGCTGCTCAAAAGACAAATGGATTCCATAAGACTGCGCAATAAATAAAGAAGCAAAAGTCATATATAACATAGAACCATCCAGGTTAAAAGAATAACCCAGCGGCAGTACAAAACTCACAATTTTATCTTTACAGCCAAAACGCTCCAGCTGCATCATTGTTTTCGGATAAGCAGCCTCACTACTTGCCGTACTAAAAGCCACCAAAACAGGCTCTTTCATCCGGTTCATCAGGTTAAACACCCTGGATTTCAAAATGGTAAAACCAATAAAGATCAGTACAAGCCACAACAACAGCATCGTAGAATAGAATTCTCCTATGAATAAGGCATAGGTGGAAAGCACACTCAGCCCCTGTTTAGCCACAATAGCAGCCATTGCTCCAAAAACAGCAAAAGGCGCAAAGTTCATCACATAACCAGTCACTTTCAAAATCACATGGGCAACAGCATCAAAGAAACTGATGATAACCTGTCCTTTTTCTCCTATCGCTGCTGTAGCCACTCCAAAGAACAAAGAGAACACCACAATTTGCAGTATTTCGTTGGTTGCCATCGCCTCCGCCATACTTTTAGGAACGATATGGGAAATAAAGTCTTTCATAGACAAAGCTACTTTGTGTATCCCCGTATCCACATTACTCGGCGGCAAAGGCAAATGCATGGTCTCCCCCGGTCTGAAAATATTGACCATAATCAGTCCCAAGACCAGCGAAAGCAAAGACGCACTGATAAACCACAGCATCGTTTTGCCACCAATTCTTCCAACAGCTTTAATGTCCCCTACTTTGGCCACTCCAACCACCAGGGTACTGAAAACAAGCGGTGCAACAATCATTTTGATCAGTCTGAGAAAAATATCACTTAACAGCGTAAGCGGTTCCAGTTTCTTTTCCCGAATCGCCTCATTTTCATGACGCAATTTTTCGGCCGCTGATTTTTGCGCTTTCAATTCCGCAAAGACAGTGCTTGTAGTGTCTTTTACTTTTAGGATCTGGCCATCTAAAGCTTTTACTTTCGTATCTGCGGCGGCAATATGATCATTATAGGTACTGAATGATTGTACATTCAGATAATATCCCAGGCCAATACCCAGCACCAGAGCTAAAAAGATAAAAAACGTTAATCTGTTGTTCTTCGACATCTGCTAATTAATTTCATTAATACGGTTTGTTTGTGTTACTGCAGGACTGGGCCATGGACAGTTTTATAAGGCTGTAAAACTACAATAATTAAATTATTCTATAAAGTTTGTTGATAAACCAATAAAATTCGCATTTTCGCTGTAACAAACAACCATAAAATACTTCTAAAGCTATATCAACTCTCTATAGGTGGAACAAAAAGACCAGTTATTTAAACAAATCTTCGATACCAACTCCAAGAAAATATTCCATTTATGTTATGGATATACTGGAGACAAGGATTCTGCAAATGATTTGTTACAGGAAACCTTTTTAAAGGTTTGGCAAAACCTGGATAAATTCAGAAACAAATCCCTGATCTCCACCTGGATCTACAGAATCGCCGTGAACACCTGTTTAACCTATTTGAGATCAGAAAAGAGACAAGCTAAGGACGAACTTACAGACAACATTATAGAGAACAAGGTAGAAGAATACTCGGAAAAGAATGAGCAGATCGCCTTACTCTACAAATCCATATCTAAACTGGAAGAGAACGATCGTTTAATTATTACCATGGTTCTGGATGAACTACCCTATAACGAGATCGCTGAGATCTCCGGCATCAGCGAAGGAAATTTAAGGGTAAAAATTCACCGCATTAAGCAGAAACTTACAGAAATATACAATGAGCATGCAAGAATTTGAAGATATACAATCGCTTTGGCAGTCACACACAGTGGAGGTAAACATCTCTTCTGAGGAGATGCTTGCTCAGGCGAAAAAGGAAGTGAACAGCATCCGTACCAAATCGCTTTTAAACATTGGCGGTATGATCTTGTCGCTCCTTGCCTTCGCTGCGCTCTGGTTATTTTTTGATTTTCAATCCTGGACTACCCACGCAGGTATCGGCATTATTGTCTGCTCCATTGCCATCTATACCTTCATTCTATACAGAGGTTACCGCTTAATCTCACAAAATGACTTTACCGCCCATCCCAATGAATTTCTAAGCCAATTAAAACTCTACCAGCTCAACAGGTTTAGCCTGTACCACAAGCTGTACTGGTTTTACACGATAGCTCTAAGTATTGCCATTGTCCTTTTCTTCTTTGAGGTACTCTCCTATTTCAGCTTCTGGAAACAATGCATTACCATAGTCTTCACCTTTGGCTGGATGATATTCTGCTCAACAATATTCAGAAAAGCCGTTATGAACCGGGAAAAAGAGCGTATCAATCTTTTAATTGAGAAATTTGAAAGAATTAGTGCCCAATTTAAAGAAACCGGGCACTAAAATTATTCTTTTACTTCCGTTACAGAGAAACTGTTTCCGTTTAATTTATACTGAAGCTTCTTCTCTGCACCAGTCTTTTTAGTCGTATCGGCAGGATCGGTTACCGGAAAACTCCTGAACAATTCTCCATTCTTAATATAGAATTTATCATTGCCCTTATACAACTTTTTCATACTGCTGCTTAGCGGCGGGAAATTGATCTTTTGAAAACCATTTCTGCTGTACTCATAAACATTCAAATCACGAACATTCTTCTTGCTGAGCAGCTCTACATAGAGTTCAGGATTTCCATCGTTGTCCAGATCCATATTCCAGGCATCTGTAATAATCCCCTTGCGTTCATTCGAAAAAGACTTATAGTCATTCCTGGCCGAGTCGGACATCAGGATCAAATAACCACCCAGGGAGTCTACACCTTTACCCCAGCTCAGGACTTCAAAATTCAGCCCGGGCCTGATGGCTATATTTTTATAAAAGGGAAAGGGATTAGCCTGTTTTTCTACCGGTGCCTTGCTGCTGCTTAAAGCAACATGTTTTTCAGGATTATCTCCGGTACAGGAATACAGAAATAAAATACCTGAAGCGAACAAGGAGGATCTCACAATTAAATCTTTCAGTTTCATCTTAATTACATTATATAGCAAGCAATTTAACTCAAAAAAAAACGCCAAACAAGGAGAATCCCCTGTCTGGCATTTTTTTACTTCTACTAATTATATTATTTCGCAGGTGTTTCAGGCGCACCGTTATTTAATTCCGTCTGAGTCACCACGCTCCTCTTACCACTTTTGGTAATCACAATCGTTTTAAGGTTCAGTTTCTTTCCTTCAGGCACATTCACTTTGATTGGTCCTGTGTATAAAGCTCCACTCTCAGAAGGCCTGTAATTATCTAAAGTATAATAGATCTTTGCTCCCTCTACCGGAACTTTAAGTTCAATATTAAACTGACTTCCTTTCAGCACCTTATCATTCTGTCCAATCGGCGTTGGCACCCAATAATTCGTATTGGTTTTATCCAGACGAGACAAATGAAGCGGTAAACGCTCTTCAGAGAAGTTCTTTAAATCCTTACGGTTTTTCTGCGTCCAGGCAATCTCCGCCAAAGCAAACATCCTTGGAAAAACCATATACTCTGCTTTTTCAGGACTTTCAACATATTCAGTCCAAAGATTAGCTTGTACACCGATAATGTATTTTTGCTGATCAGCTGTCAATTCAGCCGGTATAGGATCATAGCCATAAGCTTTGGTATAAGGAGCAAAACCTCCAATCGCCAGAGGCTCATCTGGAGAATTCGATTGCTTATGGTCAAAATACAAACCATTTGATCCAGGCGTCATGATCACATCATGTTGCTGCTGCGCAGAGGCAATACCACCCTCAACTCCTCTCCAGGACATTACAGTTGCATTTGGTGCAAGACCACCTTCCAGGATCTCATCCCAGCCAATGATCGAACGACCTTTACCATTCAGGTATTTTTCAATACGCTGTATAAAATAACTTTGCAATCCATGCTCATCTTTCAGGTTGTTCTTTTTAATAAAGTCCTGGCAAAAAGTAGAACGCTTCCAGAAATCTTTAGGGCACTCATCTCCACCAATATGGATGTATTTAGATGGAAAAAGAACCATAACCTCGTCCAGTACATCTTCTAAGAATTTGAAGGTATTCTCTGTTGGTACAAAAACATCCTGATGTACACCCCAGGTTTGTTGCACTTGTTTCCCTTTTCTAGATCCCGCCCATGGCGCTTTAGGATCAGTTGGGGTATCCTCATTAGGGAAACAGCTCAATTCAGGATAAGCCGCAATAGCAGCAGAACCATGACCCGGCATTTCAATTTCAGGAACAACCGTAATATATCTGGCCGAAGCATACGCTACAATTTCTTTTACCTCATTCTGAGTATAAAAACCTTTGTACACTTTATCATCTGTTGTTACCCCAGGAAAATTACCGATCACGGTACCATTTCTGGAAGAACCGACAGAAGTTAATTTTGGATATTTTTTAATCTCAATTCTCCATCCCTGATCTTCCGTTAAATGCCAGTGGAAGTTATTCAATTTGTACTGAGCCATCATATCGATATACTTTTTAACAAAAGCAACCGGGAATAAGTGACGTCCTACATCCAAATGCATCCCTCTGTATTTGAACCTTGGATAATCATTAATATCTGCTGCAGGTACAGTGATTTTACCATCCTGCTTTTCAGGTAAAAGCTGCATCACCGACTGCACTGCATAAAATAAGCCTGCACCTTTTCCGGTGATCAGGAATTTATCTTTAGTAATGCTGATGCTGTAACCTTCTTCCGGAAGCTTATCCGCTCCTTCAGAAGTAATAACTATAGACTTGTGGTTAGCTTCCGGAGACTTAACTTCTCTCAGCGCAAAACCTCCTTTGTTTGCAATAAAAGCATTTAGTAAATCTGCAACACGTGCATTTTCAGGACGCGCAGAAACCAGCAAAGTTGTTTTATCCAGAACAAAGGAGCCCGAATGCTTTTCTACAGAAACCGGTGCAGGAATAATTCCCATGCTGGCATCATTTTGTGCGTACAAATTTGTACTCAGCAATGCACAGATGACAATTGGTAAGATTTTTTTCATGATTTGTTTTGTGTGTTAGGTGGTACTAAGTAATTATCCTAAGATAAATAGAACCGTCGCCTTCGATACATCACATTTTTGTTACAATAGAAATCAAACGTTTGAAATGAACAGAAACAACACATATTTTTTTCTATACCAAACCATAAAGCACAAAAAAAGCGGACCTGTTTAAAAAAAGATCCGCTTATATTCATGATTTCTATGCTTAAGAAACGACTTCTGAATGGTGTTCTTTAGCTGCCAGATAGCGTTCCGCGTCCAATGCAGCCATACAACCAGATCCGGCAGCAGTTACTGCCTGACGGTAATAATGATCCTGAACATCTCCCGCAGCAAATACACCCTCAACATTAGTTTTGGTTGTACCTGGAATAGTTTTCAGATAACCTGTCTCATCCATATCAATCCATCCTTTGAAAATATCCGTGTTCGGTTTATGACCAATAGCCACAAAGAAACCTTCTACCTCAATATCCTTTTCTTCTCCGGTTTTGTTATTGGAGATCTTCAGACCAGTAACATTTTTACCATTACCCAATACCTCTTTTGCTTCAGAGTTGTAGATCACTTCAATATTCGGTGTGTTCAGTACACGGTGTACCATGGCTTTTGAAGCTCTGAATTCATCACGACGAACCAGCATATATACTTTTTTACAAAGTTTAGCCAGGTAAGTAGCCTCTTCCGCTGCTGTATCTCCTGCACCAACAATAGCAACATCCTGTCCTTTAAAGAAGAAACCGTCGCATACTGCACAAGCAGAAACACCGAAACCATTATATTTTTGTTCACTCGGCAAACCCAGCCATTTAGCAGTTGCACCTGTAGAAATGATCACTGTATCAGCAGTGATGGTTTTAATCTCATCTACAACCACTTTATGAGGCAAGGAAGAAAAATCTACAGAACTTACATAACCAAAACGGATATCAGTACCAAATCTTTCTGCCTGTTTTCTAAAATCTTCCATCATTTCCGGTCCCATAATACCTGTAGGGTAACCCGGGAAATTATCAACGTCCGTAGTTTGTGTCAATTGTCCACCAGCTTCCATACCTGTATACAATACAGGTTTAAGATCTGCACGGGCAGCATAAATTGCAGCCGTGTAACCAGCAGGGCCGGAACCAATAATCAGACAGGGAACGTGTTCTATTTCTTGCGACATATTTTTATATAATTCGTTTGTTTTACAAATTTAATCATAATACATCAAATCCACCAATAGCATCCAGCTATTGTGATCTGAAGATTATAATCCTTTTTTCTTAGACTCTTCTAATTGCTTCAGCTCCTTTTTAGTACGCTTCACATCCGAAACCACCTCATCCATTTTGAAAGTAACAACCCGCAGTCCGCCATTGATCACCCAGTCTCCATCCTTCTTATTCTGTACGTACTGACCGGTTTCTATCAGCTCTCCTTTATCATCAAAAGCCTTAAATGGCCCCTGCATTACACCTCTGTCAAAGGTAACCAGGGTTTTAACCAATCCATTTTCATAATAGCCCAGCCATCTACCCTGCTTTAAACCATTCTCAAAATCTCCGGAAAGTACTTTATAGCGGTCTTTACCTGTATTCAATGCCTCATAAACCGTCTCACTTTTATTGGGGTTGATCCAGTCATAATAGACAAACCGACCATGAGGTACCTCCAGCAAAGAGTCTTTAAAAGACCCGGTTGCGGCAATATACCCGTCCATATCATATTTTTTGAATACCCACAAGCTGTCCCCAGATACTTTACCATATACCGCATAGCTCACAGCATGTACAGAATCTGCAGTCACTTTATCTTTGATGTCAAAATAAACGGTTTTAACCTGGCTGTAACCACACAAAGCGGAACACAAGGTCAGCAAGCCTGCAATGAAAATCTTCTTCATATACAAAAATATCATTCTATGTTTGAATAATCCCTACATTGAAGCGCTTTTTTACAGGACTCTGATTTGCTGCCTCAATCCCCATAGAAATCACCTTACGGGTTTCCAGCGGGTCAATGATCCCGTCTACCCATAACCTCGATGCCGCATAAAAAGGCGTCGTTTGGCTATTGTACCTGTCTGTAATCTCATTAAGCAGTTCAGTTTCCTTTTCAGGAGTAATGGTTTCCCCTTTAGATTTAAGAGAAGCCTCCTGGATTTGTAACAAGGTTTTTGCAGCCTGAGCACCACCCATCACTGCAATTTTCGCGCTCGGCCAGGCAAAAATCAGCCTCGGATCATAAGCTTTGCCGCACATGGCATAATTACCTGCACCATATGAATTTCCTATAACGATGGTAAATTTAGGCACCACAGAATTGGCTACAGCATTCACCATTTTAGCCCCATCCTTGATAATTCCACCCTGCTCTGATTTGCTGCCCACCATAAAACCCGTCACATCCTGTAAAAACACCAATGGAATTTTTTTCTGGTTGCAGTTCATAATGAAGCGTGCCGCCTTATCAGCACTGTCGGAATAAATTACCCCGCCCAACTGCATCTCTCCTTTTTTCGATTTTACAATCTTCCGCTGGTTGGCCACAATCCCTACAGCCCAGCCATCCACACGGGCCAAACCGCAAACGATGCTTTTTCCGTATTCTTTTTTATATTCCTCCAGCTCAGAATCATCCACCAGGCGCTTAATCAATTCCACCATATCATAGGGTTTCTCCCTGTTTTCAGGCAAAATCCCATAAATCTCCTCTTGCGGAAATTTAGGCAAGGCAGGCTTGATCCGATCAAAACCAGCAGATTCAGGAGCCCCCAGCATACTCATAATGTTCTTAATGCTATCCAGGCAGGCCTGGTCGTTCGGTTGTTTATAATCCGTAACCCCCGAAATTTCACAATGCGTTGTGGCACCACCCAATGTTTCGTTGTCTACATCTTCCCCTATCGCAGATTTAACCAGGTAAGAACCCGCCAGAAAAACAGAACCCGTACCCTTTACAATCATGGCCTCATCACTCATAATCGGGAGATAAGCCCCTCCTGCAACACAAGAACCCATAATAGCAGAAATCTGTACAATCCCTTCTGAAGACATGATCGCATTGTTCCTGAACATCCTTCCAAAATGTTCTTTATCTGGAAAAATCTCATCCTGCATAGGCAGATAAACGCCTGCGCTATCTACCAGGTAAATGACCGGCAAGCGGTTCTCCATAGCAATCTCCTGCGCACGCAAGTTCTTTTTAGCCGTCATCGGAAACCATGCTCCAGCTTTAACCGTAGCATCGTTGGCCATAATCATACATTGCCTTCCGGAAACATAGCCAATCCCACAAACTACCCCTGCAGAAGGGCAGCCCCCCTCATTCTCGTACATCCCCTCAGCGGCAAAAGCACCAAGTTCAAGAAACTCACTATCCTGATCAATCAGATATGAGATCCTTTCCCTTGCCAACAATTTCCCTTGTTCTTTCTGCTTAGCGGCAGCCTTCTCGCCCCCACCCGCATATATTTTTTTCAGACGCGTTTTAACCCCATAAATCAGTTGCTTGTTCACGTCTTCGTTCTTATTGAATTCTATATTCATTCGGCCAATGTAAATGTATTTTTTTTGAAACTATAGTCCATTTCAGGATTCGGTATAGGGAACCAGATCAATATACCAGTAACCCGCAGGCTCATCTGTACTGCCAGAAGGAGAAGCGTAAGTTTTATACACCTTTTCGCCGGTAACAAAACCAACAGGGTGCTTAAAAAGCGGCCCATCAAAAACAAAAGTATGGAACTCCCCATTCTCCCCACAAGGATCAATACCATCCGGAAGATCATCGATAAACTTCTCATCAATAACCCTCCCGCAGAAAGCCTCCAAACCACGCTGTGCACAAACCACCACGGTTTTATAACCAAGGCCCAGGAACTCCTTTAAAATAGTACGGGTATCCTTTTTCCATAACGGAAAAACGGCCTCCATCCCGATCTCCGCCAATTTTTTCTCCCTGTAAATTTTAAGATCTTCCAGAAAAATATCTCCAAAAACAGAGGTTAAAATTCCTTCCTGCTTTAATTTATTTAAATGCAGTTCCATGGTTTTCTCATATTCATCCATCTGCGGAGATTCAGCCAAACGGACCTGATACAAAGGAATCCCAATGCTTTCTGCCTGGGCAACAAGCAATTCCTCCCGTACACCATGCATACTGACACGGTTATAGGCATCACTCAAAGTGGTCAGTAAATAATTGACCGTCAGTTCCTTTTCCTCAAGAACCTTATGAAGGGCCAGGGTACTGTCTTTCCCACCACTCCAGTTAAATAAAGCCTGTTGTTTTTCCATTCCCGATAAATGTAAACATTTGCCAAGTACTGGTGGTTACCGAAATCTTATTCTTGTGTTAAAATATCCGAAGAATTTTTCTCCCTGATCAAAACCCGTTGACCTGCAGGTGGGTCCGTTTGTATACCAAATAACTTTGCGCCACGTACATCTTCCAGCATTATGGCATAACGGCCATCTGGCTTTTCAAAACGAAAGGAACAATCTTTCAGGCTAAGCCCTGCTACATGCCTTGCCCAAAGGCCATAAGAAGGCTGGACTTTAAGATTTGAGGCATTGTATTGCCCTACGCCCAATTCAGGACACACATTGGACGTATCACTGGCCGGATTTCCACCCTTTACCAGTACCCTTACATCTTCAAAAGAAATATTCCTGATATACCCTATGTGTTTTCCGTTAGGTAATTTAAAATCCAGACCACCCTTTACCACAGCATTGTCTGGCAACCGATATCCCGCCACAATGGGTGTTGAACGAGGTTGACTGCCATCAAAACGCTTCCACCTTGTTCCATTATAAGAACTCCCGCTATACACTTCCGACACATCAATATGTTTTAAATGAATACCTTCCACCTGGCCAATATTTACATTTTTAACCAGCAGCTCATCATGTTGTTTTCCGTTCTCCGTAAATTCATACCGGCCAACTTCCGCACCGATAATCCTGCCGCGGTTAGAAATAGAGATAAAAAATGGTGCCATAGCCCTGTACATTTTAGACCTGGAATGCAATGGTCCGGTATGTCCGCAGTTCAAATGAACATCACTGATGTGCCCACCATCATTGGTCGAAATGGAAAAACCAGCTTTATTGGCCCCAAGCACATAAATATTATCTACACAAACATTGGTAATGTCATCGGCCGTTTCCGAACCAATTTGAAACAGGTTACAATTGGTATCCCCAATCACATTTCTCACCTTATAATGACTTGCCGGACGCGTAAAGCCCAGTGCACAGTCAGAACCCGGCTTCACAATATCATCAGAACTCACTTTAGAATAAATATTTTTTACCCAAACATCATTGCAGGCCATAAAATCATAAATATCCCTGGCATTTGTAGTGTGCTCTTTTCCAAAATACGTATCATGAACGCTGATATAATCGGTACCTGTAGCTAATAACACAAAATGCCCTGCACGTTCTATTTTGAGCATCTGATCATCCTCAAAAAGCTTTTCCCCATTTTTACCTATATAATAAGGCTCATCCTTTTCTTCATCATACCATAAGTCCTCCTCACGTTCCATCCCCCCGATCTCCAGATTCGTACACAGTTTCAGGCTAAACATCTTGTCCGCCCGGCTATCCGGCGCATTGTTCATTACCTTATCACCGTTCACCAGGTTACCATCGCCAGTAATCATTCCAGCGCCAATAATTTTCACATTGTCCAGCCGCTCACCAAAAAACATGGCATTGTGGAAATAATGATGCCCCACATCCTGTTTGGTCATATAGTTTTCCGGGTCGGCATAAGGTCCAATATCTGTGGGCGACAAGCCCGAGCGGTACTTCCTGTCGCTAAACCAGGTCGTTTCCGGTGCATCAGCCCCTTTAATCGCCCTGATCACTGCCCCTTTTTCCAAATAGAGATAGACATTGCTCTTCAAATGAACCGTTCTTACCCTATAATCTCCCTTTTTAAAAACAAGAGTTCCCCCACCAATACGGTTCAGGAAGTCAACGGCCTTGTTGATTCCATCGGTATGATCCTCCGTACCCGAGATAAAAGGACCAACATCCATTTTACCCGAATAAAAAGAAACCACATTTGAAAAGCCTTTATACTCCCCGGAAAGAATCTTTAAGCGAAACTTGTATAAACGGCCGGGAAGCAGAGCCTTCACTTCAGCCGCCCCCTCCCCAAATTTTGCAGCCAAAGGCTTCCAGGACTTCCCATGATCTAAAGACTGCATCAATTGAACAGCCTTTTGCGGCACGGCCGATCTCCATTTAAAACTGAGCCTGGTATAGCTATTTTGATCTTCTTTATAATGCAAACCTCTGTCCAGAACCCGCACAAAGTCTGCAACCCTGTTCCGAACCTTTAATACAGCAATTTCAGCCCCTGTACCCGTACTGCTCAACACCTCCGGCTGAGCAGTCGTATAAACAGCTTTCAACTGATAATCACCTGTTTTAGTCAAACAAACATTTTCAATGCGCACTTTCAGGTCCGGTCCGTTCGCCGGCCTTAAATCCAGCCCGGAAAACAGAAGTACAGTGCCCGATGCATCCTTAGAAATCCGGACCTCTCCAACTTTTTGGTAAGGATAGGCACTGCCCACCCGTCCGACAGACTGGGTACTCAAATCTTTCAGTTTTACAAACCCCCGTCCAATTACATTAACAGAGGTATTTTCTAAAGTCACACCAAGTTCAGCAGGAATATAAAATTGAACACGGGCCTTCGGGCTTCTCTGCCCTGCTGTATAAGAAAACAACACATCTCCCCTTGTGCCGCGGGTTATTTCAGGTGTATCAAAAACCAACAGGCCGCCCAAAGCCATTTTCCTGACCTCGATGAAATAGCTTTGAACCCGACCATTCTTTGCCTTTATCTGCAAACGGTCGCCCGTAAACAGTTCCGTTCCAGTTTTAATTTCCCCCTGTTTATTCCGTACAATACAGCCAGGCAATAAATCACCTTTGCTATTCAACACCTGGAAAAGTCCAAATACATCTGCTCCGGCTGAAACCAGGCCCTGATCTTCAGGTGTATCCACCGTAAAACGATAGGTAGTGCCTTTGTCCAGCACAATCGTATCCCTTTTAATTTGCACAACGGGGTTGCCCTGCCCTTTAGCAACAGCAGCGCCCAGTAAAAGAATACCCGAAACCAAAGTCCATTTGTTCATGCCCATATTTAAATTTAAAAATATGCGCAATCCTGCCGAAAAGATGAGCCCAATCAGCAGAATATTCAGCAATTACAGCAAGAAAGTTTATTTAAACTCCTTGATGTCTACAATTCTATCCGGATCCTGCGCTTTAAGAAAAGAAATCCCTTTGGCATTTTTAACCCATTTACAATTTTGCTGTATCCAATCATAAGTGCTTTCCAGGCTCGATGCGGTTTCGGCTGGAACCGGCTGCAGAAAAACCTCGCCAGTTGGATAATGCAACTCATATAAAGAATTACCTACCAAGAACACGAAGGTAGAGATATCAGAAGAATTGATCACAAAATCACCTTGTATGCGTTGGTCTGGATTTTGTCTTTTCAATAAATAAGCTTTGGCATATACCCTGGTTACGTAAAAATCATTGTTGATGATGTAACCTGCATTACCAACCCTGGTAATCCCTTTGGTAAATTTAACATCTGCAGGACCATTAGAAGGGCGATACAAGCTCACCACTTCCACCTTATTGTTTTTTACCGTTACAATATATACCGGAGCTGCCAAACCAGACTGGTCTGCAATCTGTACCAGTGCACAGGTTTTAGCCGTATTGATAAACTCTGCAAAAGCAAACTTATCGGTTGCAGATTTCGGATCATCTGGATTTACCTGGATCTGCACCAGCGTATCCAGAAATTTAACGCTATACCATTTTCTTATGCCGTCGCCATCTTTTTTATCCAGCTGACCTGAGGAGTCCTCCATTTTGCTGATGCCCAGCGTGTCACTGCCTTTACCATATTCATTAAAGCTTTCCATAGCCGTTAATACTTTCGGCTTATATACTTTAGAAGTTTCGTTTTTGCTGCAGCCAAACAGAACAGCTGCGAGAAGAAGTGCGTATAGTGTCGGTTTCATATCAATATAAAGGCTTTAAGGCCTAATGTTTCAGGTAGGCGAATATAATAAATTTAAAAGAAGCTCTTAAAACGAATTAGGCGGAAATAAAAAAAGCGGAGCACATCTATATCTGCTCCGCTCATCGCTCTCCTAACCACTGGAAACCTTAGTTTCCTATCCCAATAACTTTATAGGTTACCTTGTTGTTGCCATCTACTTGTTTTTCATAGTAAATGCCATCTTCGGTTACATAGTACTGTACGCCTTTGATCATCACGTCTCTGGCACCATCAGGAAGTTGATCTACTGTATCGCCAACCTGAGGAACATTCGCCGGGGTATCTACCGCGTTGTTGCCATTACCAGTGTTCAACACACCATCTTTACCTGCAACCACATATACTGTTTTACCATTCGCATCTTGCCCTATTGTATAGTAGACGCCTTTATATTCGTAGTAAGTCTGGCCATTAATGGTCACCTCTTTAGCTGCTGAAGGCAAGCTTGGTACTTGTGCGCCTACCGGAGGAACTACTACTTTATATTCGTTGTCATATTGTCTGTAAAAGAATCCATCAGAGAAATAAAACTGATCTGCACCAAAATAGAAAGGATAATATCCATAAGGCAATATGCTTAAACTAATGCCTAAAAAAGGCCTGTAGAAACTGTAATACCCATAATAAGGTCTACGATATCCCCATCCTGGGCGGTAACCCCATCCCGGACGATAACCCCCGCCTGGACGATAACCCGGACGACCTGGACGATAGCCGCTAACAGGCCTCGACGGACGGGAACCGGTACTAAACGAAGGACGGGAACCGCTAGGCCTTCCTGATGAAATATGTGCACCTGCTGACATCCCACGGCCGCCGCCAGACATATGGCCGCCACCGCCTCCACCACGACTGCCTCTTTGAGCAAGGGCACTGGTGGTAGTAAAGCCACTGATAAGGAGGATGGTTCCTGCGACAATTAACGATTTAAACCTTAGAGTTTTCATTTGTTTATTATTTAGTGTTCTTGTTCATATGCTAATCATGTTGCCATGAGTGTGTTAACTTCTGTTAAGTTAGCTATATGACAATTGAAAAGCAAAAAGGATTAATCATTTCTTAACAATTATTAAAGCTGACAATTTGATGATAATTGGAGGCTATTTTTCCCGTTCAATCCCTTTAAAGTCCACTTTTAACACACATTTATCTTTCCGTTCACTTAGCAAATCTTTTAACGGCGCCTTCATCTGCACCGCAGATACCTTTCCAATTCCCGGCATACGCTCCAAAGTATCCATCAACTTCACCAATTCCACATAGCCCCCATAAAAATGAAGGCTTTGATTGACCCCAACAGCCGTCGAATCTCTTTCTATGGAAGGCTGTGTTAAAGTATAATCAATAGACACATTTCTAGCCCCGGCAACCGCAGACACTTTCATCCAGATATCGTTGTGCCACTGCTCCGGATTCACCCTGTAGGCTTTGATAATTTCATTCAGCGCATTCAATTTTTTCTGCGCATGTACAGGATTAAAAGAAAGGTCATTTTGCGCCAGTCCAGCAGCTTCCTGCTCAAAACTATGGTGTAAACAAATGGCATCAAAAGTTTTGCTAAACGCAAAAAACCAGCACAGCAATAAGCCAAAAGCCGCCAGTGGAAGCAAAAGCTTATTACGCTGTCTATAATTGAGCTTATTTATCATATCAGTAATTTAAAGTAATGGTAAAAACCTGAGCCTGCTTCTGGTCATCGGCGGCATACTTTTCCAGCTGCACATCCTTCACCCATGATTTCCGTTTAAAAGTGTAAATACAGTCGTTGATGGCATACACATTCTCTGCAGTCCCCTTCAATTTAATCAAACCGGATTCTACAGACATTTCGGTCAGTGTAGCAGAACCTGGCAAACCTGCCCCAATCTGGTCGCAGATATAGGCATAACCAAGGCCCTTATTCCAGCCCAGTTTCTTCACCAGAACTTCCTTTTCCTTAATTTCCGTTTCCATTTTCTTCTTATTGGCCGAGAGATCAGATTTCCTGCCCGCCCGGCCCTCCATTTCCTGGTTACTGGAATTGTAAAAACCAAACAACAAAAAATTAAGAAGCAGGAGCACAAAAAAAATACCCAGTACCAGCACACCTCTTTTCTCAAATTTGAGCTTCGCGATACATTCCGCCCGGTTTTCCCCAATCTCCAGAGCATCCACCTCTATGGGCTCCAAAACTTCAGCCAGGATCAGCTGAAATGCTGTAGCATAACTTAATAAAAACGGCTCGGGCATGGTTTCCAAATCAATTTTAAGCGCAAAACCCGCATCTGTTTCCAGCGTTTGGGTATAACTTTCCCAGCTCTTATCCTCCCTGAATTTGATGCGGTGCCCGTCAAAACTCAATGAATCCTGATACACGTTCAATTGCGGAAGCACCTGGTCTACCACAAAAGGCCCCAGGCTCAACATCAAGACCTCCACCCCCTTTTTCTTAAAAGCAGCGATCATTTTATCAACGATGTCTTTTCTCACCACGGCCAGAAAGGAATCTTCGCCGGAGATAAAATTCTGAACATAGAACTCCGTCAAATTGAAACCAGGAAACACCTGCTGTAAAGCAGCCTCCGTAACTTCATCCAGCTTTTTCGTTTTCTTAATCAACACCCCGCGGCCAGTTACCGTAATCGCCAGAGGACCAGATAGCCCATCAGCAAGCTGATCCAGTTCAGCGGTATATTGCTTTTTAAGCCCGATCTGAACCATTTTACCTTTCAGGGAAAGCTCCACCAAGCGCACATCGATCAAACCATCGGCCTGAAGTTTCAGTTCCAGCCCTTTACTACTACTCAGCCCCGATTTAAAATTGAAGTCAACAGCCATACTAGTAAATAATAGTTGGTTTAATAAACACCACAGTCACTACCTTGTTATTCGATTTACTGCGGCTGCTGAACAACCATTTCAAGATTGGAATCCGCGACAAGATCGGCACACCAGAACCACTTTCGCTGCTCTCCGTACGCTCTAAACCACCCAAAACAATCATATCCTCATTTTTTGCGCGCACAATAGATTCAAACTTACTGGTAGAGGTTGGAGGCGGCGCATTCAAAGGCGGATCACCAATAAAATCAGAAATATCCACTTTGATGTTCAGCGTAATCTGGCTATCACCCGAAACCACCGGTTTAATATTGATGTTCAAATTCGCATCAACCGCCGTAAACTGCTCCGTAATAACCGTTTGTGTGGTCAAAGAAGGAATCACATTCTGCGTCTTCGTACTGTAATAACGCTTGCTTCCAATACTCAGATTTGCAGAATGGCCGTTCAGCGTAGACAATTTAGGTACAGACCGCACTTCTACATTACTGTTGTTCTCCAGCGCACTAATATTGATATAAAAATTAGGCGTTACCCTGCCCAGGTTAATGGAATTGTTCCGGCCCAGTTTGGATAAAAAGCTATTGATCGCTCCGGAACTAAAGGTATAATCAATCCCCGGAAAGATCTTTCCCGGATTGGAAATGCTATCCGATACCCCGGCAGAAATTCCGGTTTTAACACCATGGCCTTTGCGGATATCGATCAACGTCACTTCTATTAACACCATGGGAACCAGCTTATCCAGCTGTTTAATGAAACCTTCTATTTCAGTAATCTGAGGTGCGGAGCCCGATAAAAGAATGGTATTCTGTTCCCTGAATTCCTTAATCTCCACGCCCCGTTTCCAATCATTAGGAATCATATTCTGTACCGTGTCCAGCGAACGGTTCTGCAACTGGATAATTTTATGCGCTCTCAAGCCTTCCAGTTTCCTGTCCCCGATCATATAGATCCCATTTTCCTGTTTATAGGTATAGTCGGTCCCTTGGAAAACAGCCGTTAGCAAATTATCATAACTGATGTCGTTGACCCGCATCGTGATGCTCCCTTTAATATCCGAATACAGGAAGTAATTCGCATTCAGTTCCTGGGCCGCATTTTTGATCAGATCAATCATATTTACATTCATGGCATCCACACTCAGCAATTTCTTTCCACCCACCACTCTGCTCAGCAAGCTGAAATTAGCACCTCCGCCCGGACTCCCATTCGCCACATTCACCGGCTTCAGGTTTCTTTTCACCGCCGTATTCTTTTCACTGTCAATGTACAATTGCTCATCCTCGCCCAAAGCCTGGAAAACAAATACATTGTCATTGGTTTTAACCAGTTTCAGTTCATTGGTATAAGCCAGTTTCTCCAGGGCGGTTTCAAAAGGAGCATCTGCCATAAAACCTGTTACTTTCTTTGTCAGTAAAGTATTGGGCACCACCACATTCTTCCCGGAAACCATAGTGATCTTCCTGGCCACCTGCGCCAGCGTATCGTTCTCCAGCTCCAGGCTCAAGGTATTGTTCTGTTGATTGTAGCGCACATTGATCTGCTTGACCGGTATCACAGGCACAGGGTCTTTGGCTTTGGTTACCGACATAATAGACCCAATCAAGTTAATGTCCAGTCCATACTCCTTGGTTAAAAAGACCAGTACATTTAAAGCCGTTTCGTTGGTAAAATTGTTAAACACCTTGAAATTCAGCTGAGGATCAATATTGATGTTCAGGTTATTCGATTGCGCCAGAGCACGTAAAAACTCCTGGGCAGAAACGTTAGACACATTCATCTGCACTTTCTGGTTTAAACCAGGAACCGTAATGGCCAGGTTATTCAACCTTTCTTTAACCAGCCTTAGCCGTTCTTCGGCCGCCGGGCTTTGCACCTGGTTGGCTTGCTGCCCTGGCATAGGATTTTGTGCAAATGCACCGGTTAAACCGGCTGTAAACAGTCCCGCACACAAGAGCACCTGCTTCAATAATCGATGGATTAATTTTGAGTTCCGCATTAATTTGTAAATAATAAAGGGTAAATTTCTTCTATAGTTGTCTGGCCTGCGGCGAATAAAGCAAAGGCATTTTCACCTAAAGTTTTAATTCCGCGCAGATCCAGTAAAGGATTGATATACATGTTTCCTTGTTTAATTTCCTGTGTCAGTTCATGATCCAGAGGGATCACCTCATATACAGCCTTCCGGCCACTGTAACCTGTATGATAACATTGCTCACAACCACGCGCCACATAGTGCCGGTGTACTGGTGCAAAAGGTTTAAATTGTTTGGGGTAAAAAGACGGATCAAAATCCTCCTCCGTTTTGCAATTGGGGCAAAGTAACCTGACCAGCCGCTGCGCCACAGATGTATTCAGCGTATTGGCCACCAAAAAGGAAGGAATCCCCATATCCATTAACCTGGATACCGTTCCCCAGGCAGAATTGGTATGGACTGTAGACAACACCAGGTGACCGGTTAAAGCCGCACGGATCGCCATGTTGGCCGTTTCCGGATCCCGGATCTCTCCCACCATAATCACATCCGGATCCTGCCTTAAAAAGGTACGCAATGCTGAGGCAAAGGTAAGACCAATACTCTCTTTCAGCTGAACCTGGTTGATACCTTGAAGGGTGTATTCTATTGGATCTTCAATAGTTAAGATGTTCCGGGTCTCTTTATTCAGATACTTCAGCGTGGCATAAAGCGTAGTGGTTTTTCCGGAACCCGTAGGCCCGCTGATCAGGATAATACCATTGGGTCTTTTAATACCTTGCATATAATTGGCCAGGTCAAATGCAGAAAAGCCCACCTTTTCCAGGTCGATATTTGCCGCGTTATTGTTCAATAAACGCAACACCACTTTTTCTCCATGTAAAGTAGGCAATACCGATACCCGGATATCAAACTGCTCCTCCCCATTTCTGAAATTGATCCTTCCATCCTGGGGCAGGCGCTTTTCTGCAATATCCAGATTGGCCATAATCTTGATCTTATTGATCAGGGCCGGATACTCCGTTTTCTTCAGCACATAACGTTCCACCATCATGCCGTCTATCCGGATTCTCACCCTGCACCGCTCTTCATAAATTTCAATATGAATATCACTGCTTTTTAAATTGCGCGCTTCCCGGATCAGTTCATTCAAAAAACCATCCCCTTCTATAGCCACAACAGATTTTTGAAACTGGTGCTGTCCGTTTTCTTTGAGGTAGTGAAGGTTCAGCCATTCATTGATGGTATCTGAAGGAATTCCTTCCAGGCGGATGCGTTTTCCAAGTACAATTTCCAGTTCATCGGTCAGCATATGCTGCTCCGCGTTCTCATCGCAAAACAAGACCATACTGCCCTCATCACTGTCTTTAGGAATGATCCTGTAATGCCAGGCCTGTTCTCTCGTTACAGAAGAGATAAAAGCCATATCGAGTTCTATAGGTATCGTATTCATATTTCCCGGGTTAAATGCCATTAAATAAATAGGTTTTGTAAATCCAGGAATCCTGGCAGAGTTGTAATTGAGGCTGTACCAAATCCCAAACCAAGAGCGTGGCAAAAAAAGCGGCCTGCAGGCCAGCCAAAGGAATATGGATATGATCCAAGCCTTTGATCCTTTTCGTTACCAGTACATAAACCAATACCAGGATCAGGCTCAGCAGGTAAAACGCCACATAGTTTAGCGGAGAAAGGTAAAAGGCCAGTGTCACCAGGAACAGAATATCCCCAAGGCCAAGGTAACTGTCTACGATGTTGAAGAGTTTCTGGTGTTTAGCACTGAAATACAGCCATACCAGCAGCAACTGGACGACCAGGAAAGTAATGGCATAACCAGCATCCTGCAGGGTATTGACCCAGCCCACCTGTTTAAACTTTAAAAAGAAAAATAAAGCGCTGAGAACCGGAAAAAAGATCCAGTACACACCACGATAGCGCATATCCTGATAACATACAGAAACCAGCGCCAGTAAAGCGAGCAAATTGAGCGTTGCGATCATGATGATAAACCCTTAATCTGCAACTACTTCTTTCAGGTTTTTATCCTGATCGATCTCCCAAATGTTAAAGGTACCATCGCCATCAAAGTCGGCAACTGCAGTAGCCCTGGCCAGGAAACCAGTGTTATTGGCGCGTACAATTTCAATCCTGTAATTCGCTTTTCCATCTTTACCATCGCTAGAGAGTTTTTCCTGGATAAAGCCCAGTTCATTCAGATCCGAACTGTATTTGGATTTTTCATAGAAATAACTTTTCTCGAGCGTAGCAAGATGTTCCAGCTGCACTTTAGCTTCTGTACTCTTTGCTTTGGTGATTAAAGGAAGAAGGTTTGGAAGTGCAAGGAGCACAAGAATTCCTATAATCACCAGAACCACAAGGATTTCGGTTAAGGTATAGGCTTTTACTTTTTTGGTTAGCGCACGTTTGATTGCGCTGGATGGTTGGTTTGTTGTTGATTCTGGCGTTGTTGAGATTTTCATATCTTCCTTTAATTGTTAATTGTTAACGTTGAAAGGACAATGTTAAAGAACTTCAGTGCAGCCAGATTGCACTGAAGTTTTTTTTATCAACAAAATGAAAATATTTTTTTGAGTGGGATTAATCGTGTCAGGTAAAATTCCAAAACACACTGGTAGGATCTAATATAATGTCTTATAATAGAATATTACACTTAAGATATAAAAATTTACATCTTAAACAGTTTAAAAAAAGGATTTAAGTTTACACTTAAATCCTTTAAATCAGGAAACTCAAAACTTTAAATATGTTATTTAATAAATTAATCCAAATGGGTCGACTCCATTTTATTCACAATCGTCATCTTTCTATATTGAGAAAGATAAAATAAAAATAAAAATAGATTTATCAGGTTTATACCAACTATGGAATAATTAGATTCGAGAAATTTTATATTCAATAAGTAATTAATATTTAAAAAATACAGCCCTAAGTTTACCTTTTTAGTTACGTTCTCCAAATTTGTATAAAAAATAAATTCAAAACCCTGATTAAATTTAAATTGAAATCCATTAATAGAAATATTTATTACCTGTGGTACGCATATAAAAAGATTAAGAACAATATTTGTTTTATTTATTTTCGATAAAGAACTTAGAATCTTGTAATTATTAAAAATTGTAGTTAACACAACCGCAATAGAACAAAAGAAGGAAAACCAAGTCAAAAAACTAACAATATCATTTTGAACTAAAACTATAATCAAAAAGTATAAGCTTGCAATTCCACATATAAATAGATAAGTCGCACTTGCGACATTTAAAATTCTAGCTTTTTCCACGTTTCATAGCTTTTTTAATATTTTCGAGTTCAGTATTTATATATTTTTTTGCCCCATCAACAGCATCTAATACAGTTCGTTTAAGTTCCTTTGGATTAATAGTCATATTAACCCCATCCCCACCAGTAGTGAATTCTTCACCCAGTTTAAATTCCTTTTGTTCATTTGATTTACCGAATTGAATATCCCCTGTTACATCTACTTTTGATTTTGTTGTAATTGCATCGCTATAAAGTTGGGCTGATAATTCCACATTTACAACATTTTTAACCTCACCAGAAGCCGATGCAGATGTTACCAATCCTTTATCAGAATTAATGGCCGAAGTTATACTAGCTTCAACTTTGGCTCCTGCTTTCTTATTTTCTGCAGATGCAGAAGCTCCAGCTCTAATAACATCTTTACCTGTAGTTGTTTTCTGCGGTTTCTCCATTTGCAATCCAGTTTTGCCAACATGATTTACTATCTTCTGGTATGTTGCCGACATCTTCACAGCTAATGCCATAAATAAACCATCAAAGGTTACAGGCCAAGGTCCCATCCCGTCAGGATCAATAAACCGTATCGGATTGTTAAAAGCATAATTATATGGAGAATGTCTCCTCATCTTTTCTGCCAACGGATCCACTACATTCCATCTACCTATCTCCGGATCATAAAACCTAGCTCCGTAATCAATTTGTCCATCCTTATTAGGAGCACTAAACTCCGACTGCAACTCCTTGCCGTTGTAAAGATACTTGTTCGGACCTTCTTTTGCAACCAGCATTTTTCCAAATGGGTAATAATTGGTTTGCTGTAAAACTTCCAGAGCAGCGCTTGGGTTCTTGTAGAAACTCAACCGCACATTACCCAAATTGTCCGTCAGGTTATACTCATAACTGTAGGCAGTTCCACTTCTTCTGGCCAAGCCCTCTTCTGTATGGATAATATCAATATTGGCCCCATCATACTCTATTCCATCAACATAATCCCGGGTTGCTCCATTGCTGACTTTTCTCAGCTTAGCACCTGTGGCATCATAGGTATAGGCCATGGTTAAACCTGCTTTAGTTGCCGTAGCTGGTAAGTTCAACTGGTTATAGGTTAAAGTTACTCCTGTTCTTCCATCTACTTTGGCATTTCCATTGGCGTCATAAGTATAAAGTCCTGTAGCCAGTCCACCAGTCACTTGGTTCAACTTATTTCCTGTATAGGCATAAGTCCCTAACGCTCCGTTTCTGTTTAAACTGGCAATGTTACCCATCACATCATAGGTCAGCACTTCACTCATCACAATGCCGGTGCTGGTTCCGCTGAGTAACCTGTTCAGCTTATCATAGCCATAAGTAAAGGTATTGGGATTGGATCCGTTAGCCCCCCAGCTTTGATTGGCGATATTGCCGTTAAACTGGGCTATAGTGCCGTCCTGGTATTTCAGGTCATAACTGAATTGCGGGGAAGTATAAGCTTTTGTCCAGCCTCTTTCATTATAGACATAGGTACCTGATTGAAGGAAGTTCGTGGTATCGTTACTGTGGACTGATTTTTTCAGCAATTGCCCCAGTTCATTGTAAGACATCCTGTTCAGGGCAATCTCTGGCGCGCCATTAATCGATTCCCAGGTGGCCAGTTTTCGGCCCATATGGTCCAGGTCATAGCGAGTAGCTATAGTGGTGGTCGCTCCATTGCCAACATGGGTACGTTTGCTGGCTTTCAGCTGTCCGATGAAATCATAGGTGTTGTCTACCACATCGGTTCCATTTACATGGTTTTGGCTTTTGCTTTGGATCACCCGGCCTTCATCATCGTAGTAATTGACCGTTAACAACATCGTGGCTGTTCCAAGGGTATTCACCTTGGTTCCGGTGAGCAGGGTCTTGGTACGGGCAGCAGGCATTTGGTCTCCGGTAGGTCCATTAAAGCTGTTCCCTGCAAAAGAGTAGTTGTCATAGTAATTGATGATCTGAGCCTCTGTTGCTGCTCTTGGAAAAGCGACATTGGTATAGTCTGAGTTTGGAGCATCCGGTCTACTTTCCCAAAGGCTGTTGCTTAGCCCATCCGTGCTCACTTCAGTTTGCATGGCCGGCCTGGCCTGGGTACGGGTATATAATCCAGTAATTATCACCCTACCGAAAGCATCGTACTTGCTGTAATTCCATTTGCCTGATCCTCTTTGCAGGGAGTCCTGGCTAAGCACCACCTGGTCAAGGGTATTGTACACCATAAAGTCCCAGCCTTTTCCGGGAACCTGTTTTTCTATTAGGCGCTTGCGGCCATCATAATGGTAACCATAAATGAAGTTCTTAAAGGTGGCATCACTTTCTGTAAAGCTGTTGATGTTGGATCCGTTTTCATTCACGGCCGGAGGCAATACATAGCGCAGATTGCCCAGGTCATCATACAGGTAATACGTAGAAAGGCTTTTGGCATCGGTTTCCCATACTCTTTTCAGCACCACATGATCTTCAAAGTCTTTGTATTCATCCACAGTACCCCCGTTTCCACTCACCCAGTTCTCATCTTTGATCTTGGTTTTATACAGTTTGCCATTGGCATAGGCACCTGCCGAAGAAGCTCCAGAAGAGCTCACTGTCCATAGTTTGATGGGTTCTGCGGCAACGTTGGTACCATATTCACTCACTACAGTTCTCCCTGCAGTAGCCGTACGGCTGGCAGCAGGCTGCCAGGCATCACCAGGTGCACCCTGCTGCTCGACCCGGTTTAAAGGGCTGGCTTCAAAGACCGTGACCGAAAAAGGTTTGGTTGTGGTTTTGATTCCCGCCGTACTGGCATAAAAAGCTGCCTGTCCAGCTCCAGTGGTTAAAGCATCGGAGCGGTACGCGCCACCATTGCTCACCGCAGCATAAGGCTGGTATTTCACGGCTTCTCTGCCAAAAGCATCATAGGCTATGGGAGTAACCATATCCCGGAAGCCTGGGCTTCCCTGGACGGTTATTGTTTGAAGAGCTCTGCCCAAACCATCGATATATTGGACGGTCTGGTTGACCTCACAGGTGCTTAGGTTTTGCTGGGTATCGCCATCGGTGAGAATCCCCTTTCGCTTAAAGGTTTTGGTGAGGATGTAATTCTGATTGGCACTTACCGTATTTAAAGTATTAATCGCCGCGACACACTTTTCAAAACTCAGTCCGGTCGTGTAGATCCGTACCGTTTTACCAGATGGGATATAGAAACCTGGCTTTAAGGTGACGCTTGCTTTCCCCGTGATTTCTGTTTCGTTATTATAAATATTTACAATGTTATCCTGCACCTGCGCATGTGTATTCGAAGCCAAGAAAATTGAGGCCACTGCCGCAAAGGAATATTTGATCTGCTTTGCCATGTTCTTTGTTTTTGTTTTCATATGGAGCGCTGGTTAGGGTTTATAGTGATAGATGTTGTTCTTGATGATATTTCCATTCTGGTCCTTCACGTTCTTCAGCCGCTGGAATTCATCGTATTCGTAATAAGTGGTTTGGCCTTTAGCATCAGTTTGACTCGATATTCCAACCATTGGATTATGGATGTAAGTATGGACTTGAATAGTTGAATTATTCCTTAACGGCAACAAAAAGGTCTCGATTTCTGATTTACTTGGAACAGATCTATTAGAAAATGCTTTTACAGCTGCTGCCCCTCCTAACGCTTGTTCTACCGTGTTGTAATCTGCATTTTTAATCTCAGCAATAGGCAATTGATTATTGTAACTCCACAAATAACAAACCTTGATTCCTCCTTCATTATTTAAATTAAGTAAATTACCATAGTAGTCGTAATTGTTAAATCTGATCCGGTTTTCCAACAATTGACTACTTGTCGAAAGCTTTTGAACCAGAGATGGCTTTATTACACCGTTAAAGTTTGCATAGCTGGTAACGTCTTTTGAAATCAGTTGATCATTAGAATAGGATGATTTTTCAATAAGAACATCATTCATAAAATTACTCCGAAGTAAATCCGATCCATAACTACTATCCTGGTAATCGACGGAATATTTATTTAAAGTTTTTGATGTCTTCCCATCACTATTTTGTCTCTTTTCTTGATTCACCAATAAATTGAGCGGATTGTAACTCATCTCTGTACGAACAGTTAAGGGTGATGGCCCGTCGTAATTAGTCTCTTCAATTGCGGAAAGTTTAAATGTTCCCATTGAAATATAATAATCTAATTTCTCCGCATATGCATCAAAAGGACATTTACCGTGCGGAAAGCTTTTAGTACGCCAAACATTAGCAATACGATCTGAACGATTATTAATGCCGCCATATTCATAACTTTTTTCCTTGACTAAGGCAAAATCACTTGTGTTGGGGTTGTAACGATAAATGCCTTCATAAATTGGCTGACTAGCTTTAAACAAACTGTTATCAAAGTACTCTCTACCTCCAGGTAATGTAGGATTATAAATAGAACTTGGGTAATAGCCTGGGTTAGTATCAAAATAAGAAACGATTTTACCGTTTGGAACACCGGCTGCATCATAGCTTGTTTTAGTTACCTGATTGTAGACTATCTTTGCTCCAGAAAAATCAAAAGTACTATACGTTGCTGAACCAACATAAGTAATATAACGAGAAACGAGCGGATTACAGGTACAAGGTGAAGTATAACAAAGATAATCTACCTCCGTTGATTTATAATAATTATCCGATAGCGACTGGTCATTTCGAGTAATCATTCCATTGTCAATTCCTCCCGCATTACTAGAGTACGTATAGGTATCTTTATTTAATAATGCGCCACTATTATCGTAATTGAGTATATCTCTAATTCTTATCCCTGCCCCATAGTTGATTATACTTTCAGAATATCTTCTCTTACTGGTAACTGTTATTTTAATAGATGTAGCAGCAACGTCATCGATTATACTTCTGATCTCATATTGGTGGTCAGCTGTCAACATCATACCATAGTCCGTCACCAACTTTTTTGTAAAGTCACCCGTGTGTTCAAAAACCCATTGGGATCCGTCTGTAAGATCTTTTATCCATACCTTCTGTGCCACATCTGCCGCACTTGGATTAGTATGGGCAGAGAACTCTATACTAAAATTAACATTGTTCGTATAGGCATTTTGGGGCCAGGTAAATGTATTTGTTGCAGTACTTAATTTATTTTTTCCTATTCCAAAGTTACTCAAGTAAGTTACAGTATAAATTGAAATTTTGGATACATCTGATTTGTATCTATTTGATTCAAAATTAAATACAGTATAGCCTTTTGTGGGATATACTATCTTTTCAAGTATCCCGGCTTTAACATGTTCCGGGCTTCCACTCCTGTTTCCTGATCCAATAAGTGAACCATTGTTCTGATAGACACCTAATTCAGAAGCCATAGGCACAGTATTAGGCAATAAGTCGTTAAAGGCTGTTCCATTATAATATCCCCAATAATCCTGGCTATTAGAATTATATTCAGGTAGTGTGGTGGTATTATATTCAAAGCTATGTATTTGTTGATCGGAACTGTTATTGATGTTCTCCTTTTTAAATGCCTTTAAACGCAATCTATAAAAGTCCTTAAATGTCTTATTTGGATCCGAAACAAAATAATCATGATCCAAACTATACTTCTCCACCCGGGAATACCCAACATCATTTTTATTAAAAACAACTATGCTATCCAACATTCTACCCGCGTAGTCTTTCCTACCTGTACCCGCATAGAATTTAACTTTTCCGTTTCTGAACAAAATTTCATCAGGTACCATGTAACTTATAAAATAGCTGGATGTACTTGTTGTTGTACCCTGATCTACCCACATACCACCACCTCCTTCTTCCATTTTATATGAGTGATATTGTGTCCTTGTAAATTCATCATTGTCTACCCCACCAGAAGCCACTGTATTATACGTAAAGGAGATCGAATCCCTTCCGTCAACACTTAAGATTTTTGTTAGGTACCAAGATTGTATATTTGTTTTTAGTCCTGTTGTATTATTGTCACTGCTCATTGTCTGCTTAGCCGTGAAGAAATATTTTTTACCATCTATATCTCTAATGGTATATACGTTATCTGGCGTGATTCGGGTAATTTCAATCCTCTCATCGGGAATGGATTGGAACTTACCTAAGTCTTTTGAATATATAAATCTTCCTGCTGTGCCTGATGGTAGAGAATAGCTAAACATATCAGGATGGGCATCAAGAGAGTTGTCTGCAAAACGACCTAACAAATCAATATCTGTTGATGGAAGGGCCATAATTTGATCGGCGGTATAAGTTGTCTGAAAATATCCATCAACTTCCTCATCCGCTTTCCCTCTTACAGCTCTTGATATAACACCTCCAGAATTTAGAGACCAACCCAGCCCAACCCAAGTTGATCTTTGGTTCACTTGAACACCTGAAGCATTATAACTCAAACTAATTGGAATTTTTATTCCACCGCTATTGATTTCATAAATTGGTAAACTTATGGAGGGCGTACCAGAAACCAGCGATACAGGTACAGAGCCATATTTACTAAATTCTGCTGCCTCTGGAGCCAAAGGCATTACTGGGGTTAATTTCTGTGTCTGCCCATACCCTTCTTCTAAGAAAAAAAGATTGATTAGCAAAAACACTAAAGGAAAAAAAAGATTTTTTATCATCATAAAGTTTATTTGTGTTTGTCTTTATCGTCCTGGAAATCTTCTATTTTCCCGGACAATGAGAGAATTGAATTATTCGTTTATTTATTCTGTTTTTCTTCGCTTCGTTTAACTCGTTTTTCAAGTTCAATCAAATACAAAGTCAGCTCCTCTATCTTCTTGAGCAGCTTCCCATTCATTTCGCTTAAGTTTATCCCTTGTTCTTCCGCCTCTGCTGCAGAAGGAATCCCTGGCAAATGGCCCTTCTCTTTGATATGTTTTTCTGTGGCTTCTAAAGTAGGAAGACTGTAATCTGATTTGAATACATAGTCTGGCCAGTTCTGAGTTTCTACTTTAACCTCTTTTGCACGGATATTACCATTAACAGAAAGCTTTTCAGAGGGAAAACTTATTCCTATACCCACATTCCCATTCTCTATTGCCTTAATCGCCAAATTCGCGCCATCAGGCAGGTAGCTATTCCCAACATACAAGCTCCAATCGTTAGTCATAGGAAGAAAGGTTTTCGCCGTCAAATCCGTACCTGCCACATTTAATGGTATCCATCCGGCATTCAGATTGATCGACCTGACTTTTATATGAACGGGTAGGTCACTTGTGGTCACACCTAATACGTTAACTGCCCGAATCCTAAACCGGGGGTAAGCATATTGCGTATTGCAATCCACAGTAAAACAATAGGAGTTGGATGGATTTGATGAATATCCATTACTATTAATCCTTCCTACTTCCCTCCATATATCAGGATTATAATGTGAAATACTTGCTAGATGAGATGCAGCAGCCGCGACATTTCCTCTGGTATAGGTAATTGAAATCTCATAGTTACCAGAAGCTCCGGCATCCATGGGCTGCACGACTAAAAATTCAATATAATCCCCCACTTTAAAATTTGCGGGAAAAACCACCGTGCCACTCCAATCTATATTGCTTTGAGCAAAGCACAATTGATTAATCAGCAACAGCCCTAAGAGCATTATTTTTTTCATTTTTTATTGTTTTTAAGTTGTCGGATTTGAGCTTCCTGCTCATTAATTTGTATCGTTTGTTCTTTTACTTTAAGCTTTAGATCGGAGACATTTTTATTCATGTCGATCATATACAAAGTCAGCTCCTCGATCTTTTTCAGAAGCTTCCCATTCATATCTCCAACTTCAACCCCATCCGCTTTCACCTCTGCTGCAGAAGGAATTCCCGGCAAATGGCCTTTTTCTTTGATATGTTTTTCTGTTGCTTCTAAAGAAGGAAGTGAGTAATCTGACTTGAACACATAATCTGGCCAGTTCTGAGTTTCCACCTTAACTTCTTTCGCCCGGATATTACCATTAACAGAAAGTTTCTCCCGTGGCGTGGTGGTACCAATTCCCACATTTCCATTTAAAGCATTCTTATTAGAAGCAAGAATTACATCCCCGTTAGATTTAAAGCTCAATGGAGCAAAATAACCTCCGCCTGTGCGAACAGCATAGAACTCCAAAGAAGACTCTCCAATAGGTGTATCTGAAAAGTATCCGTCTTTACGATGACTGATATTCCAGATATGCGGTTTACCTACAGCAACCGAAGCTTTATTGCTCACGGCTAATTGTATATCCGTGTAAGCATCCGCATTTCCATCACCCGTCATTGTAATTCCTCTCCTCGCAGTCCCCAGATTGATTTCTAAAAAATCTGTTGGAGTTGTAGTTCCTATACCAATATTGCCGCTTGGAAGAACCGTCATCCTTGAAGAACTATTCGTCACTAAAGAAAAAGGATGATTACTTAGAGTTCCTAATATACCTCCGCCAGGAGCACCATAATACCCTGTGACATTAGTCCAGAAACCACTTTTAACTGTCTCTGTAGAAACGAGTATTTTTGAATTTAGATTTCCGCGCACTTCAAGTGCCTGTTGCCAACCTTCAGCATTCTCAGGATTTAAGGTTCCAATCCCAACATTTCCATTCGCTGGAAATACATTGGTTTGTGCAATAGAAAGGCTAACAGAGCACGTTAACCCTATAAGAGCGAAATATTTCAGCATATTATTTAATTTTGGATTTTAAGTCTTGAATTTCCTTGTCTTGCCTTTCCATGCTCTTTTTCATGTCAATCAAATGCAAAGTCAACTCCTCAATCTTTTTGAGCAGTTTAGCATTCATATCTTCCAGATCAATTCCATGAGTTTTTGCAGCCTCGGCAGAAGGAATCTCCGGCAGGTGCTTGTTCTTTTTCACAAAAGCTTCGATCTCAGATAAAGGCTGCAGCTTATAATCGTCATCAAAAACATAATCCGCCCAACTCCCCTGCAACTGGACTTTAACAGATTCAGCAATCATGTTTCCCGCAACAGCAAGCTTATAGCCCTTTGTATCCCGGGCTCCAATGCCCACATTACCGGCAAAATAATTAGGTGAAGCCCCATAGAAAAGAGCAGTTCCTTCTTTAGAAATCCCATTAGAATTAACATAGGGATCTCTCCCAGTTTTAAAAGTATATGTGGGGCCATTCATTTCTTGAAAAGGTAAAGGATTGGCAACCCCATCATATACTACAGGAGAGGAAGGATAAAGAGATTTATAAAAATAGGTCGTTCCACCGCCACGCAACCAAATAATGATTTTGGCCGATGAGTTGGCAGAAGATACATCTTTCCACCCTGCAATAAAATCTAATGTTATTGAAGAGTTATGATCTTGAATAATGTTTGCATCAATAAAATTAGCACCATTCCCCCAATTGCTCACATGAAAGTCAAACCTAGCAATCAAT
Organism: Pedobacter nutrimenti; assembly: GCF_032678445.1. Classification (GTDB taxonomy): domain Bacteria; phylum Bacteroidota; class Bacteroidia; order Sphingobacteriales; family Sphingobacteriaceae; genus Pedobacter; species Pedobacter nutrimenti_A. The sequence goes on along the minus strand of NZ_JAVTSQ010000022.1, from coordinate 45,963 downwards.
GAGCCTCGCCAATTGCTATTTGCATGCACAGACGAACGTCCTATCTCCAATTGAGAAGCAACATTGTCGTTCCAGCCACCATCAGTCCAAAGTGTTGGATAAAACTTATCAAAATCACCACCTACAGTAATGCTACCAGTAGTTTGTGCTTTTAGATTTAAAATAGTGCCCGCAACAAAGAAAAGCAGACAAAAAAGAGTGTTTTTCATAACGCCATTTAATTTTGGCGCTAAGTAAAATAAACTCAGTGCTACCCCACTGCACTAAAGAAAATGTTGATAACTTTTTCAAATGACCGTCGAAATCCAAGATTCAACACCGAAAAAGCTAATGAAAAACCAAGAAGTTCCTGTATCCCAACTTGGTAATGTAAAAGGACAGTTGAAGTTTAAGATATCATATCCTCCTCGCTATCGCCATCACGTCATCCTGAGGAGGCAGTTTTTGTTCAAACACATTGGGGTATTAATGAAGTTTGCTATCACCTCATCGTCATGCTGAATTTATTTCAGCACCTCGGAAGAGAAATTCGATCTTTCAAGTGCGGGATCCTGAACTAAATTCAGGATGACGACCGCACTTTGCAAAGAGCATAAATAAACCGAATTATTTCAATACTCCAAAAACCTCTTCCACATTCAACCTAAACCCAGGCAATATATCAGAAACAAACTCCCCGCCAACATACCGCAAACCAGCCTCATACACCCCATCCAAATTCAACACATACTTAATAAAAGATCGACCGGTTGGGCTAACGAGCCAATATTCTTTTACACCAAACTCCTGGTAAATATTAAATTTATTGATCAGTTCCTTTTTAGAATTCCCGGGAGACAATACCTCCACCACAATATCCGGAGCACCAATACACCCTTTCTCATCCAATTTAGCCTGATCACAAATCACTGCAATATCCGGCTGAAGAACCGTAAAAACTGCCTTATCCTCTAATGAATCATTAGGAAAACGGACATCAAAAGGAGCAATAAAAGCTTCACAACGATGCCCCTTCAAAAACATAAATAACGCCACATAAATCCTTCCGATTATCCTCTGATGTGTTGTGGAAGGCGAGCCCATTTTAAAGATCTTCCCCTTAATCAGTTCTAAACGATCCTCAAATTTCCAATTCAAATAATGCGCATAAGAGTAAGTTCCTGACAAATCAATATCATTAACCTGATGCACAACCGGATATTCAACGTTATATTTTTTTTCCTTCAATTTCATAAATAAATAAAAATATAAATTATTGATTTAATTCATAAATCAAAAGTAATAAAAACTAAAGAAAAAAGCACAACCGAATAAGCTTCCCCGCAAAACTCAACATCAATAAAATATAGTTTCACGACTAAACCATTCAAAATTCCAGCTAAAAATTAAATTAAAAGAATACCGAATAGTTCATTAAATTTGTTTAAACGCCACCTCGATGAAAAAAAACCAATATAAACCCGCAGGTAAAAGAGCAACTATTTTTCTTCTCAAAAAAATACTGACAACACTACCCGAACTATTGCAGGACATTGCTCCGGATGGATTTGAAAACTCCATATACCATCAGATCCTTTACGGCAACCTGGAAAAAGATTACATCAAGTACAGAACCCTGCGCATCACCCAATACAAATGGTCTGCCTTCTGGTCCAGAAAACCAGCCTATACCGCAAAACTTTCCTTTGCCGACTTCAAGAAAACCTATAAAGCCGCCAAGCCCAACCTACCCGCAGAGATCCTCTCATTAACCGCCAAGGTTATGGTGCCCATATTCTCCAAATACCATGTTATCTACGATGAAAAAGGACTTGACCACGGGCTGGTCTTTCAGAATTACTTTAATGAATATTTCCTCAAAGCAGCCAACAGACTATCCATATTTAACAATTATCGGTTCAAGGAAGAAGACCTTTTTGACCGGTACATTTATGATAAAAACATTGACCTTGCCCCTTTCTATTGCTTCGTATTCCGGAAATTCAAAGAACTTCAACTCCGTTTTTACTACGAAAGATCCTGGCCAGAATTTGACAGTTTTATAGAGTGCCTTGAACAAACCATATTAGAGCGGCAAAAAACAGAATCCATTGAAGAATACAATCCCGAAGAAGCACTGCTCAAAGAAATGAGCATAGACCAGCAAACACAAGAACTACAGTACCAAAGAAACCTCCAGTCTGCCGCAGAATGTATGGTACCCTGCGAAATGGTGAGAGCGTACGTAAGCGTACACGGAGAATATCCCGATGGCTATTTATAGAAAAACCAACAAAGCATCACGCAGACGCTTTCTCTTTCTTTCTACCCTCTATGGATAAAGCACCATCTCCTTCTATCAGGAAACAAACAAGCCCCAGAAGCACAGCACATGAAAACCAGAATTCAGAGTAAGGCGCAAAGATATTCTGAGGAAGGTTCACAAAGAAAACAGCAACCAGCAGAACCGGCAAATTAAGCAAACAAAACATTCTGGTGTGCGTACCCAATGCTATAAGAAGCCCTCCAATAATGTGCAGCACAATAATCAAATGTGCCAATAAACTGATACTTAAAGCAGCACCAAGCTGAGTATCTTCCATTAAACGCGTAAATGCATGCAGGTTTACAGCGAAAGACACACCTTTCCAAATCAAGGTAATACCTAAAGCAATTCTGATGTAATCTAACCAGGTTGGGTGATTCCGATCGCCCCAATTCTGAATCTTTTCAAATACGTTCATAGCATCTATTTTTGGTTAGATCAATATACGATTTTTTATTTGAAAAAATAAGGTAACAAACTGAAGATCTTTAGAGTAACTCACATAAATTACGATCAACAATTTTCTTATTGCCTAAGCACGCCATTGCATAAGATTCAATTCCTTCCGTTAACCGCGCTGCATTTTTGGGACTTTGCAATAAATAAAGAGTTTCCTTCCACCCCTTTTTTTCCAGTATTGAGCGCATAGTTATACCATCAATTTTCTTTGCAATTTTAATGTATTTCGAATTCCTATTCTCGTCCATATTGAGCTATTTTATCCACCCTTTGTTATCTAATAAAAGGAAAAACAAAAATAAGCAACTATAGCTGAAATAAACTAAAAATTAAATAATATTAATAATATGAAATAAAATTAGATTACCTCCAAAAAAACGAAAGAAATATCAAAAAATGGAATAGTTCTAAAACCGAACTTTAAACTCCCCGTTCTTAATCACAACAGAATCCGAAGGATTCTTAATATTATACAACACCCCGTTCAGTCTCCCCTCAACAAGAGGCACCAGACTCCCTTTAATGGTTTCATAATTGGTAATCAGCACTTGAAAAGGCTTTTTCTTTATATTAGCCGCGTATATTTTCTGATCTGTCTCCGCCGGCCCAGTTTTCTTTCTCATCGCGATATAAGTACCCGTTACATTATAATAATCGTCTTTACCCGTAATGAAAAAAGTCTTCTTGGAAATATTATAGATCTGAAACTTTAAATCAGAAGCATACCCTTCCTTAAACGCCTCTTTAGGCACCACTACATTTACCTTATACAAATTGATATTGCTGCCCTTTGGCATCCCAATACCAGTCCATTGTCCATTAAAAAGAGCTCTGTTTTTTTCCAGAGAGCTGTGCACAGTTACCGGTTTATCATTAATAAATGCGTAAAAATGCTGCGAAAAAACCTGAGCCTGCTGGTCAACCTCCGGATCTATTTTCTTGTTCTTTTCACAAGAAATTCCAATGATAGCGAAGATAACCAGAAATACAATCGTAGAAGTACATTTCATTGATGATCAGCTTGGTTGTTTCAAACTTACAGAATAATTCGGATTTGACCAAGCTATAAACAAGAAAGCACTCCAACCTTGGATGACATCCAGGAACACACCTCTAGAAAAGCAAAAATTCCTGATAAACAAGAAACACTAACTATAAAAAACACCAGTCGATTCTAGTCAAAAAAATATTCAAAAAATAAATATATTTCATTGTATTACAGTATATTAAAAATTAAATATTCAAATAAAACCATGTGGTTTTCCAGAATAAAAGATAGTACTTTTAGGAGAAAAATACAGGAACTAAATCAACAGTTCCAACAAGTTAATTTGAAAAATTATAGATTATCATTAATATGGAAATGCTACCAAACGTACATCCCGGTGAAATACTACAAGAAGAGTTCTTATCCCCATTGGGAATTACCCCCTACCGTCTGGCTAAAGAAACGGATATACCCCAAACAAGAATCTCTCAAATTATTAAAGGAAACAGACGAATTACAGCTGACACCGCAATAAGGCTAAGTCGTTTTTTCGGTAATTCAGTAAAATTTTGGCTTGGTATACAAGATGATTACGATGTAAGAATTGAATTGGCTGAAAAAAAAGAGGAATTTGATCACATTAAACAATTTGTTTTACACTGATGAACATGACCATTTTGTTAGTCCCAACAAAATGGTCAGAAATCAAATTATAATCGTAATTTATTTAAGCTCTACGATCAAGCTCAAGCCTTATCCTGTCTTGCTCTATCAATTGTTTTAATTCATCTTCTGTAGGTAAATAAGGCATATATTTAGTTGCAAAGAGCCTTGGATTATCGTTAATAACAGAATATTTCACAACAGTCTCACTTTTTTCAGTACAAAGAATAATACCTATGGTGGGGTTATCTCCTTCTGGCATCTTTAAATCATCAAACATTCTGCGGTACATATCCATTTGACCAACATGCTGGTGAGTTAGTTTTTCCGTTTTTAAATCAATTAACACAAAACATTTAAGCAAATAATTATAGAAAACCAGATCAATAAAGAAATGGTCTGTTTCAGTACCAATTCGAAACTGCCTTCCAACAAATGAGAAGCCCTTTCCTAGTTCAAGTAGAAATTGCTGCAGGTTTTCTATTAAGGCCATTTCAATTTCAGACTCATTTGCAGTTAAATGTTGCTGAATATTGAGAAATTCAAAAACATATGGATCTTTGATGAAATCTTCAGGTTGATGCTTATCCGGTTTCCCGGCCTCCATTTGATTCTCATTTTTGTGATCTGAAGATAAGAGCCTGTAGTAGTAAAAAGTATTAATGTTACGTCCTAGTGTTTGGACTGTCCACCCATGTTCTGCAGCTTCGTTTAAATAATATATTCTTGCATCCTCATTTTCAACCCTCATAATGAGTCTATTATGACTCCAAGTCAATTTGCTACACAATGTGTAGCAATTCTCATGATTACGATAGGTGAGATAAAACTGGCGGAAATTGCGCAAATTAGCATAAGAAAAACCTCTGCCAAATTCGGCTGTCAACGCCATGGAAAGTTCTTTTAGAATGCCTTCTCCATACGCAGCTCTTTCTTTTCCCTGCTGTTCTTGCTCAACAATACGCTTTCCAATCAACCAATAAGCTTCGACCATTGCGGCATTAATCGCGGTATAAGCTTTTCGTCTAGCCACGGCTAATATGCTTTTGATTTCTTCTATATAAGTAATCATAGCTTAATATTTACTTGTTTAACACCACCTTTTCCCAAACTGATCATTTTGTTGACGCCAACAAAATGATCAGAAATCACATTTTCAATATTCTTGCATTCATAACGTGCCCCCTCAAACTTTTGAAATAACACCCGGATATACTCTTTTTTCATGATTAGTCAATTAATTATTAGTTATGATTTACTATCGATACCACTACAAAAGTATGCAAACATACAATCATAATAACCATAAAAATTCATATTAATTAATATATTATCACAAAACAATAAAATAAAAACAACTCCAATATTTTGAACATAAAATTCTGCACCCTCACCGGTCTGCACCCAAGAAAATATGTTTTACTGATCAAACCTTAGAACCTGGAAGGTTCAGAGCGATCAGAAAACATATTTTCCCAATACCAGCAGCTGATCTCACAAATGAAAATAGAATTACTGAAACAAAAACAGCTCGCCGGCGATGACGACGCCAACAGACCAGCCATGAAAGAAATCATCCGTAAAATACTGGAATAAATAAGAATATCTATATACCAATATACATAGATATTCTTATCAATTTATTCCGTGATCAAATAAGCCGATACATAATACTTACTATCCGTTTTCTCAAATTCAGCCTCAGGGATGGATACTTTTAAAGTATGCTTCCCTTTAGCCAATGGACCAAGATTAACAACACGCGTAGGCACCGGACCACCCGGGCACCACGAACGACGCTCCTTGCTAATATCGCCAAAATAAATCCCATTAGGCTGAGTATTATACATCTCAAAAGGCGCACAATTTTGGCTCATCTCCAATCGGATATATTCTTTACCATCCAGATCTAAAATATGCTCCCTCCAATTATATTCCTCTCCACCATCAGCAGCCCCATGCCCCGATGAAATAAGATAAAGAACCGTTGTTTTAGTATCCTGAGGAAGTTCAAAATTTACCTGTTTACTGTTTTTTCCAGCAGATTTATCTTTGCCGTCCAAACTATAATAACTTAACAATGAAATCCCTTTTTGCGTAGAAAAATCTTTCGTTTTATCGCTGATTAAATCAACAGACACGTTAAAAGTTAATAACGAACCATCACAACCAATTACCTCCCGTTGCCCGGCACCAGTTGTACCAAACACCTCCGTCAATAAATAAACATCCTTTCCACCTTGCTTTATCGTATTAACCATTTGGTCTATCTGCGCTTCATAAGGAATATGGTCGGGCTGACGAGTAAGATACATAAACGGCGTCATGATCCTTAAAAGTTCAAATTGCTCCCCTTTTTCCAAATTATAGGCTTCACCCTTTGGCATCACAACCAAAGCTACATGGCCAATTCTATCATAGTTATCGCATCCCGATTTGATCGTAACCTTTATCTTTAATGTCTTACCAATCTTATCTATTTCGGCCGGGCTAAGCTGACGCAAATACTCGGCATTACTAATACGAGTTACACCCTTAGCCACTGGTTGAGTAACCTTTTGCGCATAACCATCATAAAAATCAACACCTTTTAAAACATTAATAGTTGATGTTTTATCTGTTAACTTAGATAAAGCCGTTGTAATCTCCTTACCCAGCTTAGTGTTTTTTTGTTTGGCTGGCAGCCGATCAAAGAATTGTTGCGCTTTAACTGCACTCAAAGCAGAACCATCAGTACTGACATACATGAGCAGCGCTTCAGCAGCATAAGGTTTGGCGATATTTTTCGATAAAAATTCCGACAATTGAACAAGTTTCAGGTTTTTCACACTATCTATCTGCGCATCAACATTTTTTGCACCAATAGCATCTCCAGCTTTTACCGACCTCTTTTTCCAACCCAGTAAACGCAATGAAGTATCCAACTTTAAATACGGCTTTTTAAAAGCCATATAATCATCATTCACCACAGATCCAGTGATGATGGACTTACGCAAATAGCCCTTCGCACTAACATTGACCACTCCTTTAGAAAGGTACAAGCTTAACGAATTAGGATCAGCCGCAGCATTTGGCGAAGTATTCGGCTTAGTAAATTGTAACGAAGCCTTAATATCTACATCAGCAGTACTTCTAAAACTAAATTTATTGTCTTTAATTACCGCGCTATCTAAAATCTCCTTTCCGTTCTTTTGATAGCTAAAATAAATTGCCCGATTGGCCGAATCATAACCCGGTAAATTAACCGATCCCTGTAACTGAAAAGGAACATCATTGTTCTTTTGCGCCATTAAACCCGTCGTGGAAATACCTGTTAATAAGAGCAATAAATATTTTTTCATATTTAAAATGTTTTGTTTGTGTGGTTCTAAAATAAGTCGATCCAACTTTCTAGTAGTGGTGGTGGTGGTGGTAATCGTAGCTAAAGATAGCTCAAGGATGATCAAAATCCGAAATTTTATATCAATACCAAGCGATTTAACCCGTCAAAATCATAAAAACAGCCGGAAATACTCCGGCCGTTTCTATTTCAACTGCTCCAAAACCAGATCAAGCTTCAAACCCGTATACTCGCAAAACTCCTCAACCGTAAGCGGCAGGTTATTCTGCTTATCCATAGACTTCTTAATAGCCATAATTAGCCGGCAAGAAGCAGTTCTACCCCTACCCGTCAACACCTGCACGTCCTTTGTATACACAAACAACCTTGCCATAACACTCACCCCTTTCCATCCCCTCTAAACATCCTGACACAACCGGCCATCAAGGTCAAACCCCGCACTGCTTTCCTAAAATCATTCCCACTCCCCACCCAGCTAAACACCTTAACCATCAAGCCAGAAGACCTCCCATCAGGCCTCCACAAACACAAAGACAACACCTCCAAATCAAAACCACACTCAAAAACCAGCTGCACACCCCGGTCATCAACCAACTCATAATAACACTCCTGCATCCCACCAGCAGCAATCCCCTTAGCCAGCAACTCCATCTCCGCCACAAACTCCAGCGCCCTAACCAAGCGGTTCACCCTAAAAAGTATTCCCTCATTCTTAAAAACCAAGCAAGCCCGGTTCCTCTTCATCAAATAAATGTTCAATCGTAAATGGTTATTCATTAATATTTAAGTTTAAAATTGATTAAAAAATAAAAACCCGCAGAACAGAGCATTACTGCCCGCTGCGGGTTTCCTGTACCCAAAATTGTGGTTGCCGTCATCCCGGACCTGATCCGGGATCCTGAAATAAATTCAGGAAGACGGACAGAGAGGTCACCACCCGGAAAAGCTAATACACCAACCAAGTCTGCGCCTAGGAAAAATATGTTTTCATGATCAAGCCTCAGAGCCTGTAAGGCTCAGCGCGATCAGAAAACATATTTTTCAAAAAAAGGTTATTGCTTACTCACTACACCCGGCCCATAAGCCACTTCAGCATCACTACTAAACCCCTGATCACTGATGTAATCCTGCAACGTAGGATACACCGACGAATCAAACACAACCTTACACGGCACCGAACCCGCAGCACCACAACTCGGCGTAGAACCCGTAGCCAGCGTCCAGTTGGCCGCATTCCTCGCACCAGCAGACGTACCCAAATTGTACGTGTAAGCAATTAAACCCGCCTTTTTACCAGACGCTGCTTTGTTAAAAGCAAAAGCCGCGGTCAACCCGCCAGCACACAGCACGACCATTAAAGCCGCTTTAAACGATTTTTTCATGTTAATGAATTTTAATGTAAAAAAATAGATGATTTATATACTCTACCCGCGTTACGTACCGCGAAGAATATTCAAGAAGAAACAAGCGGGTACCAGAAAAACTGGCACCCGCGGGTATTAACCGACAACACCAAAGCCAGGGCTAACCAAGCCAAGAACGGCAGCAGTGTTTACTTTAATTCGAAATATAAATGGGAAACCGAGATGCGTAATATTCATAACAGAGTGCTTTAATTTTGATATATCCAAAGATAAATCACCTCAAAAAAACATCAGCCGTTAAATCGCGGGATTTATCCGCTTTTTTTCATCAGTATATAATTTTGTTTTTTAATGGAGATGAAGCTATCATGAGCATATTTTTCACTAGTGTCTATTGATTTTTGTGTTCAAGAGCTCGCAAGCTCGGTTCATTGCTATTTGTAAGCGTTTGCTCATGATGGTTTCACAGGTAAAATTTTATTTTTCAGCAAAGCAGAACGGATATGCTGAAAATGATCAATAGAAAGATAAAGATGACTCGCTATATACTGATCCTGAATCAACCTCGGCAGCTTCAGCAACATTGGAAATTTGGTATAAAAATCAATCACCCTTTGTTCACCCGTTTTACCCAGCATTTCAACCACCAATAAATCCTCATCGTAAAGATCTTCCTTGGTCACCATAGCCAATTCCTGCATGCCAGGTACTTCCACATAACCCCTTTGCATTTGCTCATAAGTAATTTCCAAAACCAGGCTGTCTTTTAAAATCATCAGGTTATATATTGATTTCTTATGACTCAGAAAACCCTGTCCCGCAGCAATCCAGCCAGGTCCAATAATCTTAACCACCCGCAGAACACCCGCTTCAGTAAAGTAATACACAATGATAAAACCCCTGGCGATAAAGTAGGCACTTTCGGTGATGTCTCCTTCTTTATGGATCACATGAGTTTCCAGGCAACGCTTGGCCACCATGACATCTTTCAGGTAATTGTCAAAGGGCTCACCCAGATCTCTCACCTTTTTAAGGATTTCAAGCAATTTAGCCAGCGTATTAGGGTTCATAGGACAGATTTCCATCAGTTCCCGTTCAGATTTTTTGAGTTTCATTAATTTAACAGATTTAAGTTTTTTTTGAATTTTTTATAATTTTATATTAAAACGTTCGTCATTGATAAATAGATCAAAACCAAGACTTATGAAAGCATTCAGTTCAGCCACAGTGATCCATGTCAGCGATTTTCGTAATTCCCTGGATTATTACACCAAGATCCTCGGTTTCACTTTTGATTTCGAGTTCGGAGAATATGCAGGCCTGTTCATTGACGAAGTCTTCATTCACATCAACGGATCTGGAAACCCCGGCCGAAAAAAACCCGTAGGAAGCGCACACCTCTGCATAGACATAGACCATGTAGACGACTACTACCAACGTCTAACAGCCAACGGAGCCATCATATCCGTAACCCTCGGAGACCGTGTTTACGGAATGCGGGATTTCGCGGTAGATGATCCCGACGGAAACACCCTGGTCTTCGGACAAGCCATAGCCCCCTCCATACTTTAGAACTCCGTTACACTCAGTTCCGCCTTTCCGTTTTTATACAGCAGCATCAGGTTTTCCATGCTGATCTTTTTAACATCCTCAGGATATTGAAGGTTGAATGCCTCAATAAACCTTAATGGCGAATTAAAAGCACATCTCAGCTGAAGCCGCACCTCATTTTCCTCATGATTGCGAAGCATCACACTCACCTCAATAAGTTGATCACCATGAAGCGCGGCCTCAACACCCTCTTTACTGGTAATGAGATTAGCATGAGTCCAGAAGTACTGGACCAGGTCACTAGTTTTAATCATAAAATTTATATTTGGTTAGACATTAATAAATCAATTAATTAGTATTATTTTTAATTATAAAACAATAATTTATTTTAATACTATTATGAAAGAACAAAAACAAAGCATTCCAGTTAAGGGAATAGACGTTTCCATTTTACAAAAAGATCAGTTAGACTATATCTCTTTAAGTAGTATAGCCTTTTATAAAGACAGAGAAAGAACAGACTATATCATACAAAACTGGTTAAGAAACCGCAGCACTATTGATTTTGTAGGCCTATGGGAATTACTTCATAACTCAAATTTTAATTCCATCGAATTCGATGGAATTAAAATGATCTCCGGTACAAATAGTTTTTCTTTAACCCCAAAAAGATGGATAGAAAGAACCAATGCTATTGGGCTCATTGCAAAAGCAGGAAGATATGGTGGAACCTTTGCTCACAAGGATATAGCCTTTGAATTTGCAAGTTGGATTAGTCCTGAATTTAAGCTTTATCTTATCAAAGAATTCCAACGCCTAAAAGATGAAGAAAACAGCAACAAAAATCTGAACTGGAATCTCCAACGCACATTGGCCAAAATTAATTACAAAATACATACCGATGCAATAAAAGAAACGCTCATTCCTTTAACAATTAACAAACAGCAAAAGAACCATATCTACGCTGATGAAGCCGATTTATTAAATGTAGCCATGTTTGGCCAGACAGCTAAACAATGGAGAGATAGTCATTCATCAAACAAAGGTAATATACGAGACATTGCCACAATAGAACAACTGGTTGTTCTATCCAATTTAGAGAGCATAAACGCTGTATTTATTAAACAAGGACTTTCTCAAATAGAACGCTTAGAGCGATTAAATGAAATCGCCATCATTCAGATGCGCTCACTTCTTACAAACCCCACCGTTAAGCAGCTCTCATAATAGTATTAAAATATGTCAAAGAACTATCGCTTAGAAATTCAAGAATTATTTCCAAATAATTCCATTTCTAAGCATTTTTTTGATTTTAACGAAGCTTTAAAAACCGCTGGTAAGCGGCAGTAATTTTTTGTACATCTTGCAGGCTAGACATCCCGCTATCCACCCCCAGCCCCCTCAATGGGGACAATATGGCGCCTTACCTTTATGGTGTGTTAGTTTCCTCCAACCTCTTCTCCTTTCGTTTCTTCTTTTCAAAAAACTTAATACTAGACAGTGCCTTTCTACCTATCTCTTCTTTACTTAACAATCTCAAAAACTCATCAACAGACAGTTCAAAATGCTCCAGCAAACGCATCCCCATTAAAAAGCTCAGTTCCTTTTCATTGCGGATGATGTCAGTTAAAGTGCCTCCACTTATTTTAAGCACCTCTGCAATGTCTTTTCTATACTGCCCCTTTTGCTGTATCAAGTAATCGATGGCTTCGCCAATGGTTTTGTTCATAGTTTAATGTTTTTTATAAATAGCGTTTGTTACGTTTTTTAATAATTGTTTGTGAGAAAGAAATTTCATCCTGAACTTTCAATTTGAACTATCGACAAATTGTCGACAGTTCAATTTTGCAACCCATATTTTCAAAGCGTTACAAATTGTAACACTTTCATTTAGGCCAGGTAGTTTGCACTAATTTATTTTGCCACCCGTATCACTTCAACTGAGGTACAAATTGTACCCTGGTTGATTCCTGTTTTATCTTAATCCCTCTCTGGGCTGCGCCCATCTCTCCCTTTAAAAAGGGCGAGAGGTTGCAGGGAGCATAACCTTTATGGCGCCTTACCTAGCACACTCGTTATAGTACACTAGCTACTTCTCCTCTTGGCCCTTCAGGAGGGGTGCCCAACGGGCGGGGTGGTCTATCGCACTTGCCCTTTCTCCACCTGTGGAGAGAGGTGTCATGGAATGACGGAGAGAGGCCCACAGGGCAGAGAAGAGAATTATTATGAACCCTCACCGGTCTGCACCCAAGAAAATATGATTTCATGATCAAGCCTTAGAACCTAGAAGGTTCAGCGCGATCAGAAAACATATTTTCCCACTTCCCCTTTTGCACCCTGTAAATTCACGTCTTAAACCCCTTTCTATAAACCTTCGCAGTCTGGCCATTCCTCTGTTTAAACCACCTGCTGAAATATGGCAAATCGCTAAACCCCAGCAACTCCGAAATCTCTTTTATAGTATGCTTCGTATACTGCAACAAATACAAAGCCTCCCGGTAAATCCTGTCCTGCAGCAACTCATACACAGACCTACCCAAATAAGCCTTCGCAAATCTGTTCAAAGCATGGATGCTGGTATCCATTTTAACCGCATACACAGAAATATCCCGGTTGAGTCTAAAATCCTTTTCAATCAAAGACTGCAATACCCTTAACCGCTGAAAGTCTGGCGTGTAATAGCCTGAGTCTACCAGCCTAAATCCTTTAGTAGATGATTTCGTTTTTGTTAGCATACGTCCCTACGTCATTGAATCTTCCCATCTATTTGCGCTATTCTCAGCTTACACCTCAATCTTTCGCCTCTCTCTCCGGGAAGTTCATGAATCGTTAGTCCCGTTTCAGTCCAGAACAACACTTTGATATGAAGCTTACCTTTAATATAAAAAATGAAAGCATCACCGAATTTCGGAGCTTGCTTACTTTGCTTTAATACAATAGCACTTAAACCATCAAAGCTTTTCCGGTTATCTACAGGCTCCGGACAAAGAAAATATCTTTGCGCACCTGTAAGCGGATATACGTCCATTTTATCTATATAAATCATCATTCTGAGTTTTTTTTATGTATTGTGTATTGGCTAGACATCTCGCTGTCTCAATTGGAGGAGAATTAAGAAGAGGAAGTATAACCCAAACTCTGAACCCTCCCCGGTCTGCACCCAAGAAAATATGATTTCATGATCAAGCCTCAGAATCTGTAAGATTCAGCTAGATCATAAAACATATTTTCACCCCTTAGGCACCCAGGTACAAGTCACATCAAGGAGCTTATTCTCGATCAAATAGATCAGGATACTCACCGCTATTTCCTCATCTATATCTAAAGCCACTGCAACCTCTGGTAGCGTAAATGGTTTCCCATCCACATGATCAAGGAAAGCTTTGACCAATTCTTCGGGGATAAAATTTTCTTTCATAAACTGCGTTTTAAAATTTTACGGCATACCAGATTCAGCTCCAGGGAGATTTCTTCTAAAGGCTGGTAATTAATAAATTGCAATATGCGATGTAAACCCGCTTTGATTTGCAACAGAACAGACTGGTGTACATTCAACTCCATACCGGATTTCTCAGGCACTGGACCATATTCTTTAAGTAAGGCGAAGGTTCTGAACAGCAAGGACGAAATAAACTTTTTAATGACCGATTGTTTATACTCCAGGTCTTCTTCCTGAGATAAGATCAGCTCAAAGAGATAACCAGATAAGCCTCGGTAAGCAAGTTCAACTCTGGCATTCACCGCAGCAGGAATGTCAAGAGAGTGGTTTTCCAGATCATCCAGGAGCTCAACGAAGAGTTGTATGTTGTATTTTAATCCTTGTTTGTTTTTCATAATTTATATGTTATGCTATAACCACCTCGCTGTCCCCCTTTGGAGGGGGTTGGGGGAGGAATATTATAAATCTCAATGTTAGGCCTCCCCCTGCCCCCTCCAAAGGGGGATAGTATGACGCCTAACCTTTATAACGCCCTACCTTTCACACTCGCTACACTCACTTGCCCTTTCTCCACATGTGGAGAAAGGTGGCACGGAGTGCCGGATAGAGGCTTTTTCAAAACCCTTCCCTCTTCATAAACCCCAGCATCGGATCTAGCCACTCACTCACAGGCAATCGCTGCGTAAACCCATGATTCCCTTTCGGAAACAAATGCAGTTCCGCATCTACCTTGTTCTTCTGTAATGCCTGGTAAAATACAATGCTGTTGTTCACATCTACGATACTGTCATCACCACATTGGGTCAAATACGTTGGAGGAGTTTCCTTAGTTACCTGAAGTTCATTAGAGAACAAATCCACCTTTTCCTTCGAAGGCTCCATGCCCAATAAGTTAATCTTAGAACCCATATGGGTGAGCAGATCATTCATACTGATCACCGGATAAACCAGGATTATAAAGTCTGGCCGGAGGCTGATACTTTCTTTGTTCGGAATATAGCTCTTGGAAAAATGAGTACCCAAAGTACTTGCCAAATGTCCTCCTGCACTATACCCAATTACACCGACCTTAGCAGGATTAAGATTCCAGTTCACCGCATTAGACCGGATCACCTTCATAGCTTGCTGCGCATCCATTAATGGTCCATAGCTTTTGTCCCGCATAGTCTCCTTTTTCGGCAATCGGTATTTGAGTACAAAGGCGGCGATTCCTTTTTCAGCAAAAGCTTTGCCTATAGCGATGCCTTCTTCTTCAAAGGCAATGAAGCCATAGGCTCCTCCGGGGATCACCAGGACCGCTGTTCCTGTCGCTTTTTCTTTGATTGGTAGATATAGGGTCAAAGTCGGTTCTTCTTCTTTGGATAGTTTGACCGTACTTCCTGGAATAGTGTCCGGGTAAAGCGGCAGCACTTGTTGTGCTACCGCAGTATACCCTACCATTAAAAAGAGCATTAGAGTTAATATTTTGAGTTTCATAAATAATTCGTTCTAAAAGTTCAATTGGTATTTGTAGAGGTAGTGATCATAGAGTGCATATAGTGATTGTTCATCTACCCTAAAATCGGCAAGTTTCTTTCCATTGAAATTTGGCAGATAGAAGCTAAACTGATATTTTCCATTTGAAACAGCATAAACATCAATGATGGAAAAATCACCTAATAAACTATATTTTTCATTATCAGCTTTTAATCCTGAAACAATAAACAAGAATTTATTATTAGCCGCAGTTTGTTTATTTACATAAATCGGTGGTGATGATAAAGTAGCTTGGTTTGAAGATCTAATATAGGAAACCTTTATTTTAGCCTGGGTATTCGTATCAATAGTTTTTCCAGCATAGGTCAATCTCAGGTTTGTATCACTGCACAGAAATTGATTCCTGTAATAGTAGATATAAAACAGGTGTTTCGAATCAGGCGTTTTCACAAGATTGCCATCTGTACAAAAAATGCCGTCCACCTGTTTTTTTAATATCGTGTTTCCCGCCTTAAAGCCCGTGGAATCTGATCTATACTTTACAAGCACATTGTTGCCCCTCATAACAACCCTGAATACGAAGGACTGCTTATCAATGTGTACCGCCTTATTGAAAAAGGGAGGATGAGATATGTTAAGTTCATTACCATTAAATAAACTGCCGCTAAACAATGCGGGCTGGTTCCCGTCCAAAACAAATACAGAGGAGTCCTCTACGATGGAAAAAGATCCTTTCAGTAAGGATGCCTGTTTTGAAAAGTGAAGTTGCAATCTTACAGAATCTTTCATATCTGATTTGATATCTAATATTGAATCAGGGATAAAGAAATTACCCAAGTAGATTTTATCCTTATTAGATCCAGCAAAATAATAGTCAGATTTTTTCAAATCCAAAATAGGTCCTGGTATGATTTTATGCGGTGGTAAAAGTCGTACGAAACTATTAGAACGATTCCTCAGGTAATCTGAGGAAACAAATAGTATGAGGATGACGATCACACTGGCAACAAAGCATACTCCAATTGACAATAGCCTTTTATAAATCATTTAAAGAAATAATTAAACTAAGCCCGGAGAATATCCGGACTTAGTTGAGGTAAATTAAAATGGTGTTCTTAACGCAACCGAACAAGTCGGTGTAGTAGTTGCCTCAAACTTATACACAAGATACCTAGAAGCCGTCGCAGTACATTGTGGACCGGTACCAGTTTCAGAACAATTCGGCTCGTTTGTTGGAAATGGCATATTTGTACATACGCCACCAAGATATATTGATACTGGTCCCGGATCCACTGTTTTGGATTTAAACCCAAATGCTGCTGTAAGGGCGAGTAATACAACCCCACTAAAAAAAATACTTCTTAAATTCATGTTATTTTGGTTAGATTAAATTGCCTACGATTAAAGGGTTTCGGCTTTCCCTCTTACTGCAGATAAGTCCTTTATATTAATTGGATAAATCAAAATTGCTATTCCAGCCAGCAATACAAATATTACATTAAAAACAAGATGCTGATTCCAGCTCATGTATTGTAGTAAGCCTCCACATGAACAAGGTACATAAGGGCTAAAGTTTAATATCCCTACGATGTAAGCTGTAAACATCACCATTAAACAAAAGGAAGAATATAGTGCTATCATTTGAGATCGTTTGATAAACAATAAACCTGTAATAATCAATTCAAGAGCAGGCACTGTAATTGCCATAAGATCGGCAAGAGAGCTTAGTATAGGTGACTTACCCAGTTCCACCATAAATTTTTCAAAATCAAGCACTTTACTCAATGACGCATAAATAAACAATAGGATAAAAAGAGCGGAAATCACTTCTACTATCACAGTTTTTGTTTTAAAATTCATATTGCATTGTTTTAATATCAATAATTAGTAGCCCTGAATATAATCTCCGCACCTGCAGTACCAGCAAATACGAGGGTAATGTTCCTGAACCTCGGTATATTCCAACTCGGCACTGTAAACGAAGTAATTAAATCACCTGTAGTTGCATTTCTGAATTCAAGAACCTTATCTCCTTCAGAAGCTGTAGAAGAAACGTCTTTAAATGCGGATATAGCTTTATATCCCAGGTTATCAATAAAGGAGCCGTTTGCTCTGCCTTGCAGGTTTACACTGATCGGAACACCATCCTTAACCAAGTTGATCACCCTTGCACCAAAGACATTATTCGTGTGGAAAGGAATGTTCCCTTCCTTAAAAAACACAGTTTCTACTGACGTAGGTGTTCCGGTAAGGAACAACGAGTAAACTTCGCCGTTTACAAAATTCTTCGTCTGGTTATAGTAGACCAAATCGGGAGTAACAGTTGATGATAATTTCAACACCTGGCTTCCAGTTAAAACACCATAAGCAGCATACGCATTATTTGGAATGGTTGCCTTATTGGTTCCAAACTGCAGTTCACTGCCTCCAACAACTGCATTAATGATCTGAATACTCGCTAAAGGAGTTAATCTAATATCTTGCTTTTTGCAAGAACCGAGTATCATTGTCCATAAGGCAATGCTTACTGTGAATGATTTCAGCTTCATACTATTCATCATTTATGGATTAACGACAGTTTCAGGCCACGTTATCTCGTTTTTTTGCATTTTCTCTAATGTTTCTACGAGCTCTTTGTTATTATTGGAGAGTTTTATGGCTTTTTCTTCCCATTCTATAGCCTTTTCTTTATATCCCGCTTTATAAAGTAAGTTGGCATAGGTATCATAACACGCAACATCATTTTGGTTATACTTCTCCAAAGTATATTTCATCACCTGGATTGAAAACTCAAGCACTTTAGGGTCATCTACATGTTCAAAAACTCCATACCATGATAAATTATTAATTTGATATCTAGGATGTTTTAACCCTTGTTGAAAGTACAGTACATAATATTTAGCAAAGCTCGACCAGTTATCTTTCACTAACAAATGATAAATCATTCTTTGCCCCCATACAATTTCCTGACCTAGAGCGCCAAATTTGGCCGAAACCTTCTTTTCTAAAGTATCCCAATCTGGTCTGTCCATTTTTTCAAAATCTCCTTGAGGTAAGTATTGTTTATTAATAAAATCCATAACCTTATTTTGGGCTTGGTAATCCCCTAAGACAGAATTTATCTTTTCAGGTTCTTTCATAAAAAGCTTAAAAGCTTTACTGTTGCTATCACCTAAGAATTCGCCAATAAAGGATAAGTTCTCCTTAATAAATAACTCCTCTCTTTTCAATTTGAAAAGGTGATTATTAATATAATCTTGTGCCAGAGAGTCAGCAAGTTTGATGTTTCCCTTTACTTTAGCTTCCTTTACCTGGGAAGGCACCGCTGAATAATCAGTTTTTTTTTGAGCAAAAGCCAGGCTTGTCAGACTTAAAAAAGCCAAACCTACTAGTAATTTTTCCATGTATTATTGTTTTAGTTTTCCTTACCTAATTATTTATTTCATTGTGATAGTTATAGGTTTTCTATTCATCATAGCTTCCACTTTTTGCCGTTCTTCAGCGGTTAGTAAACTAGGACCAGGAGTTCTTCCTTTGGTATCTAATTCCAAACCGGCTTTCCAGCTTCTGTTACTAGCACTTACGCCATCTAACATCCAGAGTGGAGCAGGCTTATCTTTTAAATAGTGATCAAAGAACTGCATCATTCGTACACTAAAATCCTCGGCTTCTTTTCCGTCAACACCGTGATTACCTTCAGAATACACCAACATCCAGACCCTCTTTCCCATTCTTCTCAGTCCGTTAAAAAATTCCATTATATTTGGATAAGGACAAACACTATCTTTTTTAGTGTGCATTAATAATAAGGGAGTTGTTACCTTATCCACTTGAAAAATTGATGAGTTTTTAATATAAACTTCTGGTTTTTCCCAAAGACTAGCCCCCAGTCTGATTTGACCTTGCTCATGAAGAATTTGTTCACTAGATCCCATTCCTGCTTCAGTCAGACTTCCATAGCTACTTACAAAATCAGCAAGTCCAGAAGAGCTTTGGGCAGCAGCAAAAAGATTCGTATGAGTTACTAAATAGTTAGTTTGAGCTCCCCCAAAACTACATCCTTGTAACCCTAATTTTTTGGCATCCACAAATGACAAGGTCGAAACATAATTAGCGGCAGAAACTATCGCGTCATAAGTACCCTGCATCGGGTCACCAATCTTATAGTAAATATCTGGGGTAAACACCAAATATCCACGACTTACATAAGTGGGAATATCAATTGCACAACCCCCACATAGAACTTCTGGTTTCATATATGCATTTAGACCAACTGATTTACGTTCATAGTAATAAAAAATAACTGGGTACTTGCTATTAGGATCAAAATTCTCTGGTTTATATAAAATACCTTGAAGTCTTCTCCCATCAAGTGACTTCCAATTATGTAATTCTGTAGTATACCAATTGTATTTCTTCTGAGGCTGTAAATCACTTAACCTGGTAAAATTTCTAAAATTCCTTGTACTAAAATAATTTGGAGCATCAGTCGCACTCATTCGCCTAACAATGTACATCTCCACATTTTTCGCTTTAATAGGAGAGAAATCACTACCAACAAATACTCTCGAATTATTTGTTTCATATAAATATGATCCCATATGTAAAAGCTCAGGATCTCCCGCTTTATCCAATTGCTTTTCAAAAAAACCATTGTATTTATTTTCATTATTAAATGCAGTTAGATATACCTTTCCTTTTTCATCCACTATGCTTTCGGAATTTGAACCGATTGTATAATTGAAAATGATTTGGTTCTTCTTGCCGTAACCATTTGTAATATTAACAGCCTTTTCTATATTCAAAGGGTCTAGTTTCCAGATATCATAACGATCATAGACTAACACAGATTGATCATTTTTCAGCCATACTAGACGGGATACAATCCCTCTAGCACGTTCCTTATCCCAACCAGGTCTATCGTCTTGATCAAGATCAATCCACGAAACCATTAGCCCTTTCGTCAAGTTTCTAATGATTCCGGTTGTTATTTCATAGCTAAAATAATCCTGCTTTATTTTATCAAAGTATAAAATGTACTTTCCACATGGAGATAGTTTGACCAAGAGCTCCCCAACATTATCCAAAAAATCTAACGTTTTTTTTCTTCCGCTTTCCATGGAGACCAAACTCCATGTCAGTTTACCTGCAAAAAAACTCAATGGACCTCCAGACGTTGAATTTTGCACTAAAGCTAATTTAGCATTCTCAGATTTCGAAAATTGAAACAATTCTCTATCTTGCTGCTGTAAACGTATCAAAAGATGATTCTCGACATCAATTATCGCAAGATATTTTTGATCAATAGTTGCTCTTTCCTGCTCTGTTTGCAATTGTGTATCCGTATAACTCCAGATTTCTACAACTCCATTTTTTTGTTTTAGGATCTTTCCTTTTCCGATCAAGGAGGTGAATATAAACCTCCCATCTTCACTAAAAGAATCAAGATAACCTAAAGTAAGCCCAGGCTCGATACCTGACAAGTTTTTACCAGAGATGAAAACAGGGCTATCAGACCCAAATTTATAATACCAAACTGAATCTCCTGTCCTAAATGCCAATTGTCTATGCTTAACATCCAAAATTAAGTTTTCTGGTTTGTAGCCTTCCCATATTTTAGAACTTCTATCGGTATTTATATCTGTGATATTGATAGATCGTTTCTGATCATTGCCCCGTACAGATTTGAATAAAATTAAGACATCCTTATCAAAATTCCAGCTATCCACATTAATAAAAGATTTATCTTCTCTAGTTTTCAAGTTCTTTAATACAAAGTTCATCGGACCGCTAGCAGAGGGATACCACAGATATTCCACTCCTTTGATCTCGCGAAGATTGCACCAACGGGTATTTGGAATATAACTAACTTGACTGGTTCCGAGCGTAAGTATGCCCAGACTATCATTCTTGTTGATAAACAAGAAATATCTATCACTAAATTTACTTTCAAAATCCTTCAGTCCTCCTCTAAATTCCTTTTTCCATTTGCCATCCGTGGATTGAACCACCAGGGTTTTACTTCCTATTGGTATATTATTAATATTGTAGAATACATACTTTCCATTCTTGCAAATTGTGGGTTCTCCTAAGGAAGACCATTCTTTATAAGTAATGGAATCTATTACAGGTTTCTGTGCAAATAAGAAGTTCGCGCAGAAAACCATCATCATCGTTGAAAAAATTCTCATCGTTCTTGATCTTAATATCCTGGCGTTTGCGTCAAATTTGGATTGCTCTGTAATTCGTAAGACGAAATCGGGTAATACTGCTGAGAACTTCTCCACGCTGCTCCATTGCCTTTCTTAGGTGTAACTTTAACCATTACTTCATCTACTTTGTTAGTCCGCTTCAGATCTAACCAGCGATGTCCCCATTCCGTAAAAAATTCAACCCGTCTTTCCCTCATAATAAGGTTGATCAAATCCTCCTTGTTGACAGTTGGATTAACATCTTTAATCAATAGTAATCCCGCCCTGTTCCTGATCCGATCGATATCAGAAATCGCGTCGGCTACATTACCTAGCATGGCCCTGGACTCAGCCCGGATCAAAAATAATTCAGCAAGACGAATTACAGTACTATATTCCGTAACTGGAGCATCTGTTAGTGATGATGACTTAATCTTATATTTATATGGATAATAGTAAGTTGTGCCATTCGCATTAACACTGCCTACCCAACTGTTTTTCCGTTGATCTCCGGTCTCAAAATCGTTAATCAGTTCATTGCTTAGACTAACAGGATTATAACTAGAAGGTCCTTCTACCGGGATTATAAACGTCTGAGCCTCCTGTGTATTAAAACCAATTCCAGTAGGTTGCAATTGCCATATCGCTTCACGGTTATTTTTTAAAAATACATTTTCTAAGGCTTCCAATTGAAAAGATGTGTGATTTGACAAAATCATTGTGGCTGCTACTTCGGCATCTGCCCATCTCCCCATAAAAAGATAAGTTCTTGCTAGAAGAGCAGTTGCGGCCCATTTGTTTGGCCTTACCCGTTCTTCAGATCCGGGGGAATATTCTGTGATCCCATCTCCTTTCAAATACCCATTACCCAACAAGGTTTGTGCTGCTTTCAAATCCGCTACAATCCGATCATATACTAAAGCTTTGGCAGATCTCTTAATCACCGCATTAATCGTATAATCTGTACTTAATACTATAGGTACATCACCATATAAATTCACCAAGTAGAAATAATAGAAGGCACGCATAAAATAAGCCTCCCCCAGCAAATGTTGTTTTACTGCAGGACTCAGTCCTGCAGACGAATCAAGCCCCTCTAAAGCCTCATTTACAACATACAAATCTTGGTAGGCAGCGCCCCAAAAATCATTATTTACATTTGATGAGTTAAGACCATTTTGATAATATACTGCTAAAGCTTGATTCCCAGCCTCTGAATAATAATCAAATTCATCTGCAGATAGGCCTGTAATACAAGACAGACCAGAAAGCGATTGGGGATATACAGGATTGCCATTACTTAAATTTACGTATAAAGAAGTTATTGCACCAATAGCCGTCGCATCGTTATTATAGACATTCTTTGAGTTGAGGCTTGTTGTTGGGCCACCGACCTCAACGAGTTTTTTACAACTGCCAAAGACAAGTATGGAAAGTATTAAAGTCGAAACGGAAATTATTCTAGGATTCATTTTTTGTTTTTTTAGATTAAAAAAAATTATAAACCAACTTTTAAACCTATAGTAATTACTCTTAAAGGTGGTAGCGTAGTTGAGCTTTTAGTTTCAGGATCTAGTCCTTGATAATTAGTAAGAGTCCACAAATTTTGGCCCTGTATAAATATGTTACAATTTTGTAAGCGGGCACTTTTACTCCATCCCTCAGGTAACTGCCAAGAAAGGGATACATTCTTTAAGCGTACATAAGAGGCATCGGTCCAAGCTGCATCACTTTCATACACTCTTCCCAAAGCTTGGGATACATCAGATCTATTTGTTGTAAATCTTTGTATTGAAGATACATCTCCAGGACTTTGCCATCTATCCATCAAAGATGCTAACTGGTTTCCGCCTCCTTTACCCGCACCTGGAGTCAGGTTAGTTCCAAATCCCTGATTTTGGGCGATCTGTTTGACAAAAGAGAATAAAAAATCTACTTGAAAGCCTTTATAGAAGAATGAGTTCGAAAAGCCCCCATAAAACCTAGGTGCGAGATCAATTAGAATCGTTTTATCTAGGACATTGTCCGGTGTGGTCGTCGGTTTTCCGTTCCTATCCTCAAATTGATAAATTCCAGCTACAGGATCCACACCTAAAAAATGATAGACATACAATGCACTTACTGGCTGTCCAATTACTTTAGTTGACGAAAATCTTTGGTCTGGGGAATAATTTAATACTGATTTAAATTTCGTGAAATTGATGCTACTTGTCCACTTAAGACCTTTATCTTGTAGATTAATACTTGTAATTGTGAAATCCCATCCTGAGTTCGTTATCTTATCTGTTAAGTTTTTTGCAATTGTATAAAAACCACTTGTAATTGGAAGAGCGTAACCACTTAACTGATTGGAAGAATGATTTACATAATAATTAGCATTAAGTAGAATTCTGTCTTTTAGAAATCCCAGATCTAACCCAAACTGCAGTTTTCTTGTTTCTTCCCATTCCAGATATGGATTGGTTAAACGATTTGGTTGATAAGTTACCACTCCTTGATAAGCTATATCTTGCTGAACAGGATCATATAAACTCAAAAATCTATAATCGGGGATTTGATCGCTACCAGTTACGCCATAACTTGCTTTAATCTTTCCAAAACTTAAAAGACTCAAATGATCTTTAGTTAGGAATTCATTGGAAAAGATCCAGGCACCGCCCAAAGCTGCAAAATTATGAAACTGGGTTTTGGGCCCAAAACGCGAACTTCCATCTCTTCGCCCTGTTAAATTTAGTATATATTTATCTTGCCAGTTATAGTTAATACAACTAAATATAGCATTGTACTTATAAGTGGAATTGATTGAAGAATTTGCACTTACAGTCGTAGCAGAGAGTATATCGTCCATTACAAGGTCATTGCTAAAACCAAACGCTGATATTCCAGATCCTAGACTGGTTTTTTTAGAAATGGTTGTACCCAAAAGAACTTCTAATTTCCCCTTACCGATATTTCTATTATATGTCAATTGGGGTTCAATAGACCATGAATTGATATCATTATTTGTAAAAATGGTACTTCTACGGCTGTAAGAAAGGGTTTCTGGTGGACGAGATTGAAGAAAATATTTATTATTTCCATTAGATCTTAGACTGTTGTAACCAAAAACACTCTTGATTTCCAGACCCGGTACAATTTCATAACTCAAATTTAAGTTGCTTATCAAATTACTTGTTTTATTCAAAAAGCTATTGAACATATATCCTATTGGATTTGCAATGAACGTGCTCCTTTCTGATTGGTCGGGTGCCCAATTTATGCTGCCATCAGGCCCATATAATACTGGTGCAATAGGAGCTAATTGCATAGCATAACTAGTTAGATCTAGATTTGGTAATTGATTGTTGTCAAATAAATAATTCCCAGAAAACCCAATTTTAAATCTTTGATTGGCAGACGTATTATTTATATTAAAATGTATTGATGTTTTGTTATCAGCATAATCACCCGGAAAAACACTAGTTTCTCGATGATGACCTGCACTTACTAAAAATACAGTTCGATCATTCCCTCCTGAAACTGATGCATTAAAATCTTGAAATATCGCCGTTCCTCCAATCAGTTCTTTTTGCCAGTCCGTATAACGGGAGGTATCCCAGTTGCCATTGACATCACTATCTACATATGGACCCGGATCAGGGGCACCAATACCATCATTTTTCAATGCTTCCCTTCTCATTTCAAGGTATTGCTCTGAATTCATCAGATTCAGCTTCCGCGGTACCCTTGCCCAGCCCGATTGAAGGTTCATATTCACTTTGGTATCTCCTGCGTTTCCTTTTTTGGTAGTAATGAGTATCGCCCCATTAGCCGCCCTTGAACCATAAATCGCTGTGGCATCCGCATCTTTCAATACATCGATACTTTCAATATCAGAGGGATTAATAAAACTTAATGGATTTCCTACTGATGAACCAGTGTCTCCCGAACCACCTGATCCTCCAACAATTGAATTACCTCCTGGTAATAGCTGCGATATAAAAGGAACCCCATCAATCACATACAAAGGATCATTTCCATTAAAAATACTATTCTGTCCCTGTATCCTTACCTTCACCCCCGTCCCTGCAAACCCAGTAGCCTGCTCAATAAACAATCCCGGTACTCTACCCTGCAAAGCCAGCAACGGATTATTCACTGGTTGCTTTTCAATCACATCTGCCTTAATCGTCGTCACATTTCCCGTACTCAGCCTCTGAGTAGTCGTTCCATAAGCAATGACTTGAACTTCATCCAGCTTCGACAAACTCTGCTCCAGCACCACATTCCCCATATTCGCCGAAGCACTTACTTCCTTTGGCAAATAGCCAATAAAACTCACCACCAGCACAGCACCTTCTTCTACACCTCTCAGAAAAAACCTTCCATCCTTATCTGTACTCACGCCCTTCCCTGTTTTCTTTACCTTCACACTCGCGCCGGGGAGCGGACGATTCTCCGAATCCACCACACGCCCATTAGCGTCAATGCTAGCCCAGCGCTTAGCCAGGCGGCCCAGAAAGGTAGGTTCCTTCTCTTTTATAAGTATGGTTGTTTCATCTATTTCATAGCTTAGGGGTTGATTTTTCAATAGGGTTTCCATCACTTCTTTCAATTCTGCTCCTTTGAAATCTACATTGATGGTTTTGGTTTTATCCAGGATCTGGTCGGAATACAAGATCTTATATCCTGTCTGTTTGATGATCTCTTTAAAGACCAGGCCATAGGTCGCATCCTTCTTCGCATAAGTAAACTTCTGCGCAAAAGTGGCGGCACTAACCTGCAGCAGGCAGGTGGTCATGATAATTATGATCAGTTTCATAATTAATAATAGTTTTGGCGGCAACCACAAGCGCGGCATGCCTAGGTTAAAAGCAGTAAAATTCATACTTTCGTGTTGTTTGGGTTAATACGTTAAATGATCTCAGAATTTGTTTTTTGGGTTAACTCAGATACACTGCCATGGAGGTGCTCGAATCCCTTCATGGCTTTTTATCTTCTAAACCTGGTCGTATTAACTTCCTTTGCCTTTAATCTTTTTCATTTTTTTTGTCGGTTAATATTAGTTGATATGGTTATTTAAGGGCTGGTTAGGCCCGGATTTGATGATTCTATTCTACTTTCACAGTATTGCCATCTATCGTGAATTTTATTTTACTGGTTTTTTGCAGCATTCTTAACACGCTGGATACGTTATCGGCACGTGATACGACGCCACTAAAAGTGGTGTTGTTTTTATCGGTACTGGTGTATATAATGGTGACGTTATACCACCGCGCCACCCTGCGAAGGATACTAGGTAAGGGTTCACTTTCAAAAATGAACTGCCCGTTCTTCCAGTCCACAGCAAGCGCAGGATCTACTTGTTTTACCACTATTTTACCATTAACCAGCACAGATTGTTCATTAGGTTTGAGCACCAGGCCAAACCTCTCTCCTCCCCGAGGAGAGATCCCCCTTGCGGGGAGAGAGGAGTTTGAGTTACCAGCACTTCCATTAACCCTCTCTGCCCCGTGGGCATCTCTCCCTGAAAGGGCGAGAGGTTGCAGGGTGCTTACCTGCACGGAGCCTTCTAGCAAAGTTGTTTTAGTACCCGGTTCATCGGCATAACTGTTAATATTAAAATGTGTACCCAGTACAGTAACCTCCTGATTTTTGGATTTCACCACAAAAGGTTGGAGTTTATTCTTAAATATTTCAAAGTAGGCTTCGCCACTAAGTTCAACTACCCGCTGCCCACGCCCATTAAAGGAAACAGGATAAATCAATTTAGAAGCGGCGTTAAGCCATACTTTGGATCCGTCAGGGAGCCGGATCTGATACTGCCCCCCACGGGGCGTCTCGATTGTGTTAAGAGCATTCGAATATTTTACCCCATCGCTGCTAGCCCCATCGCTACCTCTCGCCCCTTCGGGGAGAGATCCCCCTTGTGGGGAGAGAGGGGCCTTCGCGGTATATATTACCTGCCCATCGGCAGTTTTTGTAATCTCTACCCCCGCTTCCTTAGCAAGCTCACCATTAGCCGCATCGGTTAGGGATACGCGTTTACCATTCGATAAAACCAAGTAGGCCTTGTTGCCTCCGGGTTTGATGTCGTTAACCAGGTCTCTCGTCGCTGCGCTTCCCTCGAGATGACGAAGTGTGTTAGTATAGCGGCTATAAAACAACAAGCCCAAGCCAACAACCAAAAGAACAGCTGCTGCCGCAGCGATACGTGACCATAAGCGTGTTGCTCTACTTGCAGAAAAACTTCCGATTTCAGCTTCGATAGCACCACGCATTTCACGGCTGGCTGTCTCAATATCAAACTGAGAAGGAAGCTTGGTCTTACCATCCAAATACTTAAGAAAATAAGTGTCTACCAATTGCTTTTCTTCCGAACTGCAGTTGCCGTCGATATACTTTGCAATGAGTTGTTCTGCTTCTGATCTGGTCATCATATCTTAAGAATTTAATCCCCTTTAAATACATGTCCGTTCAACTTTACAAAAATCCCGAGATTTTTTATTTTTTTTTCAATACAGCTGATTTACATCTTTTAGCGGCAGGATAAATATATTCGTAAACTTGCTATAAGGCGTCAATTTCACTACAGACAGTTAAAATATGATCCAATCCGTAAAGAAGAGATCCCTCGTCTATCTGCATCCATTGAAAAAGTTGTAATATTAAATTATAATGCTGTCTCGCATAGGCAGTGTTTCTAATAGGTTGTCCTGGGAGAAAGCATATTGGTTCATGATGAGCCATTCTATTCCTAATGTCATTGAGATGTGCCAATTGATTAAAAATATAAATATTGTTGTATTGAATTGCCGGGCTAGAAGCTGGTTTTGACGGAAATATACCCAGAAGAATTCTACTTGTTGCATTAAATTGATTTTGGGCAAACATATACCGCCAAAATCCGAACCCCAGCTCTGCAACCAATTTAAAATGAGTATAGTGGTGAAGTTTTCCAATCGCTTCGTTAATATTCTGCTTTGTTAATCTGCAACGGTTATTATCAAAAATCCCCCCTGCAACAGCGCCATTTCTCAGCCAGTCATTTCCTAAAAAAGCAACACATTTTTTATCAATGGCATTGCGCAATGCTACTTCAAAACAGCTTATTACTGTAAAGAGTTCTTGGGATAGCTGTAAATTTTTTCTGTAAAGCGTCATAGTTTTCCTAGTATTTCCTGCACAAGCGGTTAAATAGCGGTCCATTCTTGCATTGGTCATGACAGTTACGAAATCCGAATACCTCATTAATTTAGACTTGTTATTTTAAAAGATTAGATTTATATTTGTGTTATCTTATTCCCGTTAGTCCCTGAAGCAATTCAAACTAGCGGGTTTCGTTTTTTATAGAGTAAAATGTTTTCTTCCTCTACTCTTTCTACTTCCTACAATGCTATGTAAAGTATATTTCATTATCATTAAGCAACTCATTTACAATAAAAACTCATCATCAAAAGATATAAACTATAAATACAGCTGATTTACATCTTTTTAGTAGCGGTAAGTTTATTCAACCATGCCCTTATCATAGCGCTTTTTCATAACAATAGAAATCTCCTTTTCTGAATGTAACCATTCCTCTTTTTCTGTAACCATTATTTTCATACAAACTGAGAGCAGAAGGGTTCCCGGAAAATGCATCTAACCTTATAGATGTATACCTATTGTTAATCGCAAACTGCTCTGAAAATTTGAGCAATTCTTTTGCAATTCCCCGTCGTTGAAATTTAGGGCGTACACACAACCTGTGCATCACCAAAGGACTTTCATGATCTAATTCCCATTCAACACTTGAATATTCCGCAGATTGATTCCCATCCAGAACCACAATTCCAGCCAATTCCAGGTCTTCAAAAACCCCAAACATTGCTTCTGCATGTATATCATCGAATAAGACCTTATAATTTGGATAAACGTCGTCCCACTGATCTATTTCATTATTTTTCATCTCAGAAATAACCTCTTTAATTAAGCACATTACTTCATTAATATCTTGAGGGTTTATTTTTAATATATTTTTCATTTATATCGAGCTTATGCGATTTGCAGACTAAAGTATTTAAAAGTTTAAAATTAGAACAAAATGTACCCAACCTAATTTATGCGACACTGTCGCATAAATTTGATAAGCTAGAAAAAACTGCCTCATACGGGTTAGATTTTTCAATACAACCAAAATACCACGATCAAACTCAAGCCAACCTTTAGCCTTAGGGTCTTAACCGCATTACTCATTAGGTTCCGAACCGTCTTTTCCGACAGATTCATTTCAGCAGCAATTTCTTCTGTAGATTTAAATTCAAATCTGCTCATCCTGAAAATACGGGCCATCTTTTCCGGAAGTGCATTTACATGCTGCTCTACCTCTGCCATCAGTTCCTTATCCAGAATATAAAGATCCGTAGCCGCAATACCTTCCTGCATAACGTTTAAAAAATCCTCAGCATATTCCGTTCTTACCTTACGGTGAGCAACCAGCTTCAAAAACTTATACCGAACCGCCGTATACAGATACGGCGATAAGGAAGATGAAAAGACAACAGTTTCTCTTTTTTCCCAAAGTGAAATAAACAGCTCCTGTACCATATCCTTCGCATCATTCTCCTCTCCATTGGTAATCCGAAAAGCATAAACATACAGCAACGCGTTATAACGGCTATAAATCTCATTAAACGCAGCTTTATCCCCCTCCTTAAGCAAAGCAGTTAATTCAACATCAGAAAGTTTATTGTACATCCTCATCGTTACATATTGCTATGGCAAAGCCGGTTACTTCATAAACGCACAGATAGGGTTAGTTTAAAAGTAGCAAAAACTTTTGGCAATAGTAAATAATTAAAACGAATATATGGTTACTATTTTTTCACATAACAAAAAATATTATTCAACAACTATAGTTTAAAGCAAAATTTTGCGTAAAAAATGCGATAGACATAGAGAAAACCCGGAAGAAAATCCGGGTATAATCGCCCAGCAGATGGGATTTTATAGCAAAGCCAACTTTCTTTAAGCCGGCTTTACTAAAACAGATGTTAAATTTAGGTTTTGCCCTTATTTAAAGCTAAGCTGGTACAGAAGTAAGCGGCTTAGCACAAGAATCCACCCGAATTGCCCATTGGTAATTGTCGGGATCATGGATACAAACAGGTTTAAAATCACCTTCGGCAAATTGGAGCGACGCAGCCAGGAGTAATAAGAGAACAATAATTCTTTTTGAGATCATCAGATTTAATTTTAATATCCACAGATAGATTAATTATATCAGCAAAGTTGAGCAATAGAAAAATCACAGACGCCGTTATTTTCCGGTATTTAGCGTCTATTTTTCTGGAACATAAAAAAACTTCCCCAAATTCAGAAGGGTGTTTATTAACTACATAACTATCATCAGGAAACTGACTAGGGAAGTATTTTACCAGGCACAGATTGGTGGTTAACAAGAACTACCTAATATGGAGAATTCATGTAAATGTTAGAAGAAGAAAAATCTTCTAGCATTATTGTAGGTAAGATCTACAATCCGCTTTCTCCCCTTGAAAACTTCATTTAAGAAGGCAATCAGCAAGTCCCGGTTTTGGTCGACACTGAAAATTCTCTTAAAGGACAGATCAAGAAGTGGATCAACATACTTCGTATTACTCATAATTTACACTTGATTTTTTAAAAATGACTTCAAGTGTAACGATAGTTTTTCCAAATAAAAAATTTCATAAAAATCTGTAAATCAATATTTTGCAGTCTATTTAAAATAAAAATATGGCACTAGAAAATATTATAGAAATTCGATCCATTCCCCGGTCTGCACCCTAACTAAACTGCGTAATAATAAACGAGAGCTGAAAATCCAAATTCAACAAACAATTCTCCATAATAAATATTTTTTCTATTTTTTTTGTATTTGTTTTTTATTTAGAAATATCGCATCTACATTAGCATAAATGAGAGCAGCAGAAAAACGAACTAACTCGCCAGAGCAGAAAAACGGCAAAAAACCAAGAAAAAAAAGTGACGAGCTTTTAAAAGGAGCCTTCCAAGACAACTTTCTAGATTTTCTCCGCTTCGTCTACCCAGATGCCCAGAAAGTATTAGATTTTGACAAAGGCATAGAATTTCTTGACAAGGAACTCTTTTCCATAATCCCTAATAGAGAAAGGAAAAGAGATAAACGCGTGGCAGACCTTTTGGCGAGAGTTTACTTAAAAAATGGCACTGAGAAGTGGATCCTCCTCAATGTAGAAATCGAGGGTGGTGACGACACTCAGTTTGCATACCGCCTATTACAATACAATTACAGGATTAGAGATAAATATAATGTCTCTGTAGCTACTATTGCTGTCTTTACCGGCGATAAAAATCAAAAAAGACAAACCAACTATCGAGATGAGCTATTAGGAACAGTGCTTTCATTCAGATACACCAGCTATCACGTTTTTGATCATCATCAGAGCGCACTCCTCAAAAACAAGAATCCATTTGCATTGATTGCACTGGCTTGCCAAAAAGCATTATTAGAAGGTAAAATTCCAGAAGACGACCTTAATACCCAAAGACTGGATATTGTAAAAGCATTACTCACCCAGAATTATGATCCAGACAGAGTAAGGAGCTTCATTCTGTTTATTAAAAATTTCATATTTATTAAAGATCAAGATATTAATCGTAAATTTGATGAGCAATTAGAAACAATCATGGAAGGAACAAACGATAGAGAACCGGTAGGCGTCATAGAAGTACTAAGAATGCAGGCAATACGGGACGCAAAGATGGAAGAAAGAACCAAAGCTCTTGAAGAAAAGAAAGAAATAGCAAGGAATTTTAAACAAAATGGAATTAGTTTAGATATTATTGCAAAGTCCACAAAACTTCCCTTAAAGCTCATTAAATCCTTATAGCTTCATAAGAAATATACCTCCCATCCGGTCTGCACCCAAGAAAATATGATTTACTGTGCGAACCTTAGAACCTGTTAAGGTTCAGAGAGCTCAGAAAACATATTTTCAAACTAAACTAACATCAGCTTGAACCCTGATTAGGAAAGTAATTATCTTATATTTGAACTAATAGATAAAAAAAAGCAGCTTATGGCTACTATAAGGAAAACCACAGCAAGCCAAGGTAGTGATGGAACTATCGCTACACTAGAAGGCAATAGAAGTCACGCTAACGACCCCTACGTTGTAAAAAAAGTAGAACAAGCAAAAGCGTTTATTAATAAGGTCGGCTTGCCTAAGACTACAAAATAATCGAATTAAAAATTATATCAAAAATGCCCTTGAACAAATTCAAGGGCATTTTTATTTATAGAATCAAAATTTTGGTCGGCAGCAACAAATTTTTTCCCCTTCACCTCCCAATCCGGTCTGCACCCAAGAAAATATGATTTACTGTGCGAACCTTAGAACCTGTTAAGGTTCAGAGAGCTCAGAAAACATATTTTCAAACTAAACTTATTGACATCAGCTTGAACCCTGTTTATCAAATATATCCAAAAATATAAAGAGGAATAATTATGACAAGTACAGGAAATAAGATGATAAAAACAAAAAGCAAATATGATTTCCTGTGTGCCCAATTGAAATCTTGACCAATACCTATTCTCTTCTCCACATACAATGAAGGATCATCGGGGTTATAATAAAACAAGCCTAGCTTATAAAATTTAGAGTTTTGTTTTTTGATAGCGCTCATGAATAAATATAAAAAATTAGCCTGACATTGGCAATTAAGCAACAAAAATTTTTCCCTTTCACCCCCCAATCCGATCTGCACCCAAGAAAATATGATTTACTGCGCGAACCTTAGAACCTGTTAAGGTTCAGAGAGCTCAGAAAACATATTTTCAAACTAAACTTCGTAACATCAGCTTGAACCCTTAGTGGAGTCTTGTTGGGATAAATGGTACCCTTATCCCAACAAAACCCCACTAAAATATACGCCAGGCACGAACGCCCCCAGTAGAACGTATAAAATACCAGCTATTGATTCAATAGAATTTCCATCATTTCTTTATGGTTATTCAAAAAGTACTTCGTCACCATGTAATGTTCAGTTTCCTCATATTTAACGCTCCTGATACCCGAATCATCAAGCTGATAAATCTTAGCATTAGGATACGCCAGTAAAATAGGAGAATGCGTAGCAATAATAAACTGAGAGTTTCTATGAACAAGATTATTAATTGCCGTTAAAGCCGCCAATTGTCTGCTCGGTGATAAAGCAGCCTCGGGCTCATCAAAAATATAAAGCCCGCCCCCACTAAGCTTATTGGTTAATGTAGCCATAAAAGACTCTCCATGA
The DNA here is from genome assembly GCF_032678445.1 of Pedobacter nutrimenti. Taxonomy (GTDB): domain Bacteria; phylum Bacteroidota; class Bacteroidia; order Sphingobacteriales; family Sphingobacteriaceae; genus Pedobacter; species Pedobacter nutrimenti_A. Next base: position 11,908 of record NZ_JAVTSQ010000022.1, on the reverse strand, counting down.
GAACATTCATGCAAAGAACGGACACCATACCCTTTGGTATAATCAACTTCATCCATATAAGTAGCCACGTTATAAAAACTTTCTGCCCGCAAAAAATACGAGTCATTCGGCTTTTTAAAACTCCTTACTGTTGCCAAATATTTAGATAACGGCGATGCGTTATCATGGGTTTGAAAATTAACGTTTTTCGTTCCACCCTCTATTCCAAAACCAAGGCTTAGGGCTATTCCTTCAACCAGTGTTGATTTACCTGCTCCGTTCTCTCCGACAATAAAAGTAACATCCGGATGAAAGTCCATAGAAAGTAAAGTACTGATCGCCGGTATATTAAACGGATATTCATCAAACGAGGGAACAAGTTCACGTTTGAAATTTATGCTTTGCAAATAAGGCTTAGCATTCGTCATATTCTGGATTATTTAAATGATTTTTGAATTTTAAAACGCTTTCAGGAAAGCCATACCACGAGATTTTGGCCAGACCTCTTTAAAATCATAGATTTCATACAATTTGAAGGCCTCACCATCAGCAATTAGACTTATATAGCAGGAAACTGGTAAATGTTCGTCAATAAAGTCCTTTAGTTTTTGCATAATGAGCTTACCCAGTCCCTTTTTCTGATGATCAGGAAGGACACAAATATCCACAACCTGGCAATGACAGGCACCATCACCAATAATCCTCCCCATCCCTACAGGCTGGTTATTATTTTCGGTATCAATTATGACAACACAGCAAACAGAGTTTTTCAACCCGGTCACTGCAGCTTCCATTGTTTTAGAGCTTAATCCACTTGACACTCTAAGATGAATGTAGGTTTCGGGAGTTACGGTTTCGTAAACAGCTTGATATTTCATATGACCATAAAGTTATACTAATATTTTTAGTATTCATAATTTAATAGAAGGTCTTTGATAAACAGAATTCTTGTTTTCTACCATCTGACTCTATATGCTTACCAGAAAATAGGCTATTATATATGCCAACCCACAATAAAAATAAACCAACAGGACCGATTTTGTTATTGTTCATAATCAACCAATTTCACCAGGACAAAACCGTCATTTGTTTAACTTACCAGATAGTTTCTGCAAAGATCGACAGTTATTTTTTATTAGAATTTCCCATCTCTACATTGGTGCAATTCAGATAAAATATGACAGAAAAATTTAATGGACCCGAACAGGGCAGCATGTATGACAAAGTCTTTAAAGAAAATATGGAAGGCACCTTACCAGACATTATTAAAGACGTGCTCCATCTCCATATCGTTAAAAGCGAAGAGATCGCAGATGATGTTCAGCACACCAAAGAACGCAAACCTGATCTTTTAAAAAGAGTTGAAGACGACCAGGGAAAAGTCTTTATACTTCACATTGAATACCAGCGCGACAACGAGAAAAATATGGCTTTCCGCATGGCAGAATACAGCATCATGCTGCAAAGAAAATATGGATTGCCAGTGACACAGTTTGTGATTTACATTGGTGCAGGGAAACCCAATATGCCCATGCGGATCAGGAACAAATACCTCCATTTCTGGTATAACCTGCTTACATTTTCGGAGATCGATTACCAGGTATTTCTAAACTCAGATAAAATAGAACAAAAGATGCTGGCTATCCTCGGTGATCTCCAGATTGAGGATACAGAAATGATCTTACAACAGATCGTTCACGAAATAGAAAACAAAGGTATTGGAGAATTAGAACAAGGAAGATATTTAAAACAATTGCGCGTTTTGATGCAATTGCGTAATTTAGAAAAAACATCAATCAAAAATATGGCACTAACAGGAAAAATATTTGTAGAAGAAAAGGACATCTTGTACATCAGAGGTGAAATTAATGGCGAGCACAAAAAAGCCTTAGATGTTGCGCAGGAATTGAAGAACGAAGGATGTTCTTCATCATTTATAGCCAAAATCACCAAACTTTCGATCCAGGAAATCGAAGCTATTTAGTACCCTCCCCCCAGTTCTTCCAATTCTTGGAAGAACGCGCGCCAAACATTCCAATTTTCTGCGCATAACCACAAAATACAATATTAAAACCTACATTATAGGGACAATCACCTACACAATTGATGAAATCGCTAAAACAAAAACGTTTCACCCATTTTGCCCCTATTAGACCAACAGCTGGGTAACCATCAACGAAGAATACCAGCGCGACAACGAGAAAAATATGGCTTTCCGCATGGCAGAATACAGCATCATGCTGCAAAGAAAATATGGACTGCCAGTGACCCAGTTTGTCATTTACATTGGTGCAGGAAAACCTAATATGCCCATGCGGATCAGGAACAAATACCTCCATTTCTGGTATAACCTGCTTACATTTTCGGAGATCGATTACCAGGTATTTCTAAACTCAGATAAAATAGAACAAAAGATGCTGGCTATCCTCGGTGATCTCCAGATTAAGGATACAGAAATGATCTTACAACAGATCGTTCACGAAATAGAAAACAAAGGCATTGGAGAATTAGAACAAGGAAGATATTTAAAACAATTGCGCGTTTTGATGCAATTGCGTAATTTAGAAAAAACATCAATCAAAAATATGGCACTAACAGGAAAAATATTTGTAGAAGAAAAGGACATCTTATACATCAGAGGTGAAATCAAAGGAGAGCACAAAAAGGCCTTAGAAATGGGTCTTAAAATGAAAATGAATGGTGAGCCTCTTTCCAAAATCATAGAATATACTGAGCTCTCAGTTCAGGAAATCGAAGCTCTTTAGTACCCCTCCCCCTAGTTCTTCCAATTCTTGGAAGAACGCGCGCCAAACAATCCAATTTTCTGCACATAACCGCAAAATACGATATTCAAACCTACATTATAGGGCAAGTCACCTACCGAATTGATGTAATCACTAAAACAGGAATAGCGGACATCAGTTAGATAACTCCAAACAAGGCATCATTTAAAAGTTTCTTTCTGTATTCACGAACTAAGTTTTTTAAGCCAAAACCCGCGTTATAATTCATTTGTTTTTAATTATTTAAGCAATTCTGGATCCATAGTATTGGAATAATAATCGTAAATATTCATTCCATTAGGATCATCGCTATTGGCTATACGTGTTCCCTTTTTAACAACGATGAAATTAGACTCAAAGAATTTCTTACCGTCGTTTGCAATCTGGTTCCGCTGATAAAAAATAATCCACGCCTGGAGAGCAGGTACATCCCAGAGGAACGATTCCCCATCTCCTCTTGCTGCGACTTTTTGAAATTTTGGATATTTTGCTTTAAGGTCATTTATAATTTCCCTGCTTTCATCCTGGTTCACAGAGCTATATTTAAAACCCAGATAACTAGCTTCGCCGTTAATATAAATCAGCAATTTATTGTGGGCTTCAGAATTTGGATAAGTATAGGAACTGATCTTTATCCCATCAATAGAGTAATTATTCGGCTCATCGTCGATATATCCCCTTAGACCAAAAAAAATATCCCTACCGGATTTCAATTGTTTATCCCCTTTAAACAGTTTTGATACATCCTGATCAAATTTTAAAGACAACAGATCAGTTTTGGACTGACAGCCAAGAAAGAATGGAACTAAAGCAAAAATCCAAAGGATTCTTATACTTACTCTTAAGGTCGAATTTAATCTAGGTATTGCCATCTTGAACGTATTTTTAGCATTTATTTAACAAATCCAAGTTATAAAAAGTTCTCTGATAAATGAGCCCAATATATATAGACTACTGTAAATCAAGCACCATCAGTCCTGCACATTTCACCAATATATTTATATATTTAAGACCATAATGCTCAAAAAAAGAAAATAGGATGAATAATTCCGAAAAATTAGATCTGCTTTTACTGAAACTGGAAAATCTACAGGTAAGACAAGCAGACTTCGACGCTGAGATCAAAGCGCTACAATCAGAGATCAGGTCAATTCAATTCCCATCAACAGAACCTGATGCACCTCTGGCCGCTCCAAGTATTCCTCAACCGCGACCACAAAAGCCACCAGTATTTACGCCAGCAAAAAGGCCGGTGCCCCCTTCTTTTCCAAACCAGTTTAGCCGGAAAGCAATGGATAAATCTGACCTGGAGAAGTTTGTTGGTGAAAATCTGATCAGTAAAATCGGTATTCTAATCCTGATTATCGGAGTGGGTATCGGAGCAAAATATGCCATTGACCATGATATGATCAGTCCTTTAACCCGTATCATTCTGGGCTACCTGGTTGGTGGCTGTCTGTTTGGTTTTGCGGTTAAACTTAAAGCCAAATACGAGAATTTTTCTGCAGTGCTCATTAGTGGTGCTATTGCCATATTGTATTTCATCACCTTTGCCGCCTACGATTCTTATGCGCTGATTCCTCAGGCCCTGACGTTTATACTCATGGTGATATTTACCGTTTTTGCGGTCATTACGGCTACAAAATACAACAAACAAGTGATTGCACATATAGGTTTAGTGGGTGCCTATGGTGTTCCCTTTTTACTCAGTGATGGTTCCGGGAAGGTCGTCGTGCTGTTCAGCTATATGGCTATCATCAATATTGGTATCCTGATCATAAGTTTCAAACGGTACTGGAAACCCATGCTGTATGTTTCCTTTGGACTTACCTGGTTGATCTTTCTGGGTTGGGCCATTTTTAAAACCGATGCAGCAAACTATTTAAGCCTGGGGCTGATCTTCTCTACCATCTTCTCTTTCACTTTCTACCTCAGCAGCCTGGCCTATAAAGTCAAAAAAGAGGAGTCTTTTGGCCTATCAGATGTGCTCATCATTCTGCTCAATTCTTTTGTTTACTATGGCATCGGTTATTTTATCCTCAACATTGATATTACAGGTGCAAAATTACTTGGTCTGTTTACCCTCTGCAATGCAGTTATTCATTTGGTGGTAAGCCTGATTCTTTATAAAAAAAAACCTCGCCGATAAGAAATTGTTCTACCTCATTTTGGCTATGGTCATCACCTTTATCACTGTTGCGATACCGGTACAATTGAATGGTGGATATGTGACCATTCTCTGGACGATGGAAGCCGCTCTGCTGTTATATCTGGGCCTGGTAAAAAACATTGCGATCTATGAAAAACTCGCTCTGCCATTGGTCATCCTGTCCGCTTTGAGTATCCTGGAAGATTGGATCTGCTATCACGGGGCCAATTCTCCGACCGAAGAAATAATCAAGCCCATACTCAACGTAGACTTCCTGACGGCCTGTATTTCCATTGCCGCATTTGCATGGATGTACCGCGTGAGCAGAAAGACAAATGACAACCCGGATAAATCCGTTTGGGTTGAAAACACCCTGGCTTACCTCATTCCTACTGTCTTATTAGCAGTTTGCTATATGACTTTTAGAATGGAGATCAGTAAATATTTCGATGGAATGCTAGCAAAAACGATGGTCACCATTAAGCCGACAGTAGCTACAGACCACCCTGGTTATGCGGTTAACCATGACTATACATTATTGAAAACCGCATGGATCTATATATATACCTTATTCTTTGCCGCAATACTCATTATGGTTAATCTTAAAAAGATCAGGATGGAGAAACTGGCTACAGTTTGCATGATGATTAGTCTGGTTACCATCCTGGCTTTCCTGACCGCAGGACTTTATAATTTAACCGAACTGCGTAACAGCTATCAGTCGCAGCTTGATCAATACTTCCCCAGCGGGCCTATGAATATCGGCATCCGCTATATTTCTCTTGCGTTCTTTGCCTTGCTCCTGTTTCAGTGTTACTATTTGGACCGGTCGGGTCTCTTAAAGAAGAACATCAAAAACGGATTCGATTATGTATTGCACATTTCTCTATTATGGATCCTGAGTAGCGAACTCATTAATATCATTTCTCTGATAGGATTAGAGAATAGTGATAAGCTTGGGCTCAGCATTCTTTGGGGTGTATATTCGTTATTTTTAATCATCCTGGGCTTTGCGAAAAAGAAAAAGCACCTGAGGATTGGCGCCATTGCTTTGTTTGCTGTTACCTTGGCTAAACTGTTTTTATATGACCTGGGAGACCTGGGTACCATTGCAAAAACGGTTGTTTTTGTGTCCTTAGGAGGCTTGCTATTGATCATTTCCTTTTTGTACAACAAATACAAACACCTGATCACTGATGATTCGGAGATGGAGAAATTAGTTTGATGTTCCCGTTTCAGCGCTGCATTTCATTTTCATGCACAGGTCTCGGGGCATAAAACACTGAGCCCGGCCATCTTTACAGACGCCGGGCTCAGATTTTGACAAATATTTTAAGCCGTTGATTATTTGGAAGTGCTGTTCGAAACACCTGCTATTTTGATGGCAAAAACCGGACTGGAAGAATCTGTTTTTAATGCTGCAAAATGGGCTACATTCAGATTCGAATCGTTATCCTTTTCTGATAAATGGTGGTCGGTGGATCCACTTAGTTTCAAGGTAGAAGCATCTTTAACTACAGTATATACATCCTGTGCAACAACATTCACATCTACCTTTGCTTTGTCCTGTACAAAAACCTGAAGTAAAGACAAGTTGAAACGACCTGTTGATTTTACCACAGCGTTTTCAGAAGCTTCAATTCTTTTCAGATCTTTTACTGTTAAAAATACAGTGGCTCTTTCATTACCTGTGGCATTGATCAGCAGTTTATTGCCCTCTCTTTTAAAAGATACTTTAGTCTCCGACTGCTCAGTTTCTACACGAACGTTTTCCTTGGTTCCCTGGCACAGGTAAACCAGTACATTACCTTTTACTTTGATCATGTTATAACCTGAGGCTACAACGGATGATGATGGGTTTTTATCACCTTCTTTTGCGAAGGTGGTAAAAGCAGATGAGGTTAAAACGATAGCGGTGAATGCTGTTGCGAATAAGGTTTTGATAGCGGTTTTCATATCTTTATGTTTTAAGTTTTTTAATTCTCTTTGTACATAAGACACGCTCAATATCAAAACGTTGCAGCGGTTTTAGCCCTATTAGACCAACAGCAGTGTAACCATCGACAAACAGTCAGTTATTCACGACCAGCTACCGCAATAACAATGAATAGTCGTTACAGTAAACCAAATTACTTTTTAACTATACGGTATAGTAAATCGGGTTCAAATTCTTCTTTGCCATTTGCAACTGTTAATAGTATAACATCATTTTTGATTAACGGTACATCAATGGCACTAATAAAAGAATAATTATCTACTAGGTTTTTGTACCAAAGCAATAGGCTGCATATTTTGCTATGCAGCCTGTATTAAATATTCAATAATAAAATTAATTATAGAATGCTCTATTCAAACTTTCCCTTCTCTTGTAGAACCTTTAAGCTATATACCTTCTTTTCTATAATTTTAGGACTTTGCCACTCTGGACTTTGACCTTCATTTGTGCTTTTAGTAATGATAATGCTATCACCTTTGATATCTGCAGTAAGAATTTCAGAGGTATCGTCATATTTGCCCATAAATAACCTAAAACTAGATGAATCGGTTAGATAATCATAGGTCAGATCACTTCCAGGCAACCCTACTCCTAAATCACTAAAGACCTCCACATAGAGTTTACTACATGGTAATTTACTCTCATTTCTGCAAATATCGATCGTTCTTAAATGTTTCTTCTGACTGTTCCGACAGCCAGATAGTATAAAAATTAATATACAATAATAAATGACTTTCATAATTTCCTTAATTATTAACGTCGAAGAGTTTTACTCGCATCTACCATACCTTTCGTATTCCATCTAAAGTCGATCACTCTATCTCCATTAGGCGACACATTCCATATCATTTGGTTTAGGCGATTAAAAGCACTACCTATTCGAAGTCCACCAACATCTTTAGCTATTTCACCTAAACCGGCCCAAGTCCATTGCTCTCGTTGGGATACACCAGCAAACACACCTGTATAGCCAGCATGGTAATTTCCAAAATCTGCAGCGTTTAATTTACCATTTTCTCCATAGCCGAACAATGTATGAGATTCAACTTTATTCGTCATAATTTTATTTTGATCAAATTCCCACGCTACTCCAAATATTGTGTTTTTATTAGCTTTTAGATCCCATTCCTGCCCTGGCAGGACCTTGGCAATCCATTCATCCTGGGTTAAATTAGAGGCGACTTCGGCATCTCTTTCCATAATATTACTTGCAATTTCACTAACATCAATTGTGCCACCAAGCTCACCGATTTTTTTACCACCAGCAGCAGTATTAGTTTTAGAATCATAATCCTTCTTATAGTCTTTAGATGAATTAGCTCCTTGATGAACATAAACTCCGTTGTCACCATCGTTATAATTTCCAAGTACTTTTCCAAACTCATCAAGATGCACCGATTCGGGGCCCATTCCATCAGGATCGATAAACCTAATCGGATTATTAAAAGAATAATTATAAGGACTATGCCTCCTCATCTGCTCCGCCAGCGGATCCACCACATTCCATCTTCCTATCATCGGATCATAGAACCTTGCTCCATAATCTAATTGATCTAAACTCAATTCCGTCTGCTTTTCTTTATCATTATATCTGTACAAGTTATTCGGACTCGGCGTTTTTGCATTGCCTGGGTTCATCTCTAATCCAAAGGCGTAGTAGTCCTGTACCTGTGAAATCTCACCATTCTGTTTCACCATTGCCCTGGTATTACCCAAATGATCTTTTATCATGTATTCATAGGTATAGCTGGAACCTGGGATTGCCCTGCCTTCTTCGGTCTGAATGAATTCTATAGTATTATTGCTATATTCTATACCACCTATGTAATCCCGGATACTGCTTCCATAAACCTTTCTCAGCTTCTGGCCTGTGGCATCATAAGTGTAGTTCAGGGTTTCTCCTGTACTGGTCTTAGTGATGGTTTTAGGCAGGTTCAACATATTGTATGCTATTGTAATTCCTTTACGGCTGTCTGATTTCTGGTTCCCATTCTCATCATACTGGTAGTTGCTGCTTTGGACAGCGGTACCCGCATCTGTTATTCCCATCAACTGGTTCCCTTTTACAGTTCCGTTGGTATAATTATAGGCAAAATTATTGAAATATGCCGTAGAGCCATTGGTTCTTTTTAAGGTATTGATGTTACCCATCACATCATAACTCAGTTCTTCATTGAACTTATCTACTGCACCTGATGTCGCGTAACCCGCTTTGGTTAACCTGTTTAGATTATCATAATCATAGAAATAATTTTGTGTGTTTTCAGTCAGTCCAAGACCGGCAGGAACTTTGGTTTTCCAATTCATTCCGCTGATGTTTCCATTAAAGGCATTGGTCCGGTCCGCATAGGTCAGCTCCATTCCAAATATGGTTTTGGCATCCACGGTGTTGGGATCATTGACCTTGGTCATCCAGCCTCTTGGATTATAAGCATAGGTATTGCTTTGGGTAAAATTGCTGCCATCTGTGCTGTGTACAGATTTCTTCAGCAACTGCCCAACTTCATTGTAGTCCAATTTATTCAATACGACCTCCGCTGCTCCATTGATGGCTTCAAAGGAAGCCAGTTTCCTACCCATATGGTCGTATTCATAGCGGTTGGCAATGGTGGTTACTGCCGTACCCGCATGATGAACACGGTTGCTGGCTGTGAGTTCTCCTGCAAAATTGTAGGTATTTTCTATTTCATCGTAATTGTTCGCATTAACGGCTCCGCCAAGGTAATGCTGTTTATATATCTTCACCACTCTGGCTTCTTCATCGTAATAGTTCACCGTCCACAGGAAATCGTTTGTGGTGTTCAGTACTTTTACTTTACTGGCCGTGAGCAGGGTTTTGAGTTTCTTACTGTAACTGTCACTTTGGTTATTTGGAATTCCCGGAATACTGTAGTCGTCATAGTAATTGATCAGCTGGGGGTCTGTTCCATTTTGTGGAAAAGCCACATTCGTATAATCCGCTGCTGACCTGCTTTCCCAGAGTATAGTTTGCCCGTCCACCAGGCCTTGTAATGCAGCCCGGGAAAGTGTGGTGGTATTGGTATAGATTCCTGAACTTACGACCCGACCAAAAGCATCATATTTACTGTATACCCATTGTTTGTTCTTGCTCAGCAGACTATCCTGAGTAAGCACCACCTGATCGAGTTTGTTGTAGACCATCCGCTCCCACTCTTTGCCCGGGATCTTTTTCTCACTAAGCCGCTTTCTACCGTCATAACGATACCCGTAGATAAAGCTCTTAAATACAGCATCACTCTCTGTAAAACTACTGATCGGGCTTTGACCATTCTCGTTGACGGCCGGAGGCAGTACATAACGAAGGTTACCCAGGTCATCATACACATAATAGGTCGACAGGGATTTGGTATCGGTTTCCCAAATCCGTTTGAGCACCACATGGTCTTCAAAATCTTTGTATTCATCAGTGGTACCGCCTTTAAGATTGCCCTCCACCCAGTTCTCATCCTTTGTCGTCGTTTTGTATAACTTCCCGGCCGCATAGGTGCCTGATGTGGCTCCGTTTGCAGTCACCGTCCACAGTTTCACTTCTGCAGCATTGGTACCATAGCCCATCACCACAGTCCTGCCGGCTAAGTTGGTCCGGCTGGCAGCAGGCTGCCAGATGTCTCCTGGGGCACCTTGCTCCAGCACCCGGTTTAAAGGACTGGCTTCAAAGAGGGTTTGACTATAGGGGCTTGGGATGGTCGCATAGTTTTGCCCGGTCTGAGCATAAAATGTCTTTTGGGCACTGTTGCTATAGCCACTAGCTCCAGCAAGCGCGTCAGACCTGTAGCTTCCGGCGGTACCGCTGGTACTATAAGGAAGGTATTTAGTCGCTTCCCTGCCAAAAGCATCGTAAGCCATAGGCTGCACAACATCCTTAAAGCTCGGACTGCCTTGAGTAGTCACCGTTTGAAGCGGACGTCCAAGTCCGTCAAAATACTGGATGCTTTGATTTACATCACAAATATTGCGCTGGGCATCTAAATTTGCGTCAGCTACATTGGGAACTTTAAAAACCCGGGTACTGATGTAATTCTGGTTTGCGCTGGGTACACCGGCAAATGTCGCACAGTTCTTAAAACTGATCCCGGTGATGTAAATTCTTACGTTTTTACCGGATGGAATATAAAAACCAGGTTGTAACGTGACGCTTGCTTTCCCCGTGATTTCTGTTTCGTTGTTATAAACATTTACAATGTTGTCCTGCACTTGGGCTTGAGTATTCGAGGCCAGAAAAAGCGAGGCCAGGGCTACAAAGGAATATTTGATCCGCTTTGCCATGTTTGATTTTGTTTTCATATGGAGCGCTGGTTAGAGTTTATAGTGATAGATGTTGTTCTTGATGATGTTTCCATTCTGATCCTTCACGTTCTTCAGCCGCTGGAATTCATCGTATTCGTAATAAGTGGTCTGGCCCTTGGCATCGGTCTGACTTACTAACCCTACTAACGGATCATAAACAAAAGTCGAGATCTGCGCATCTGGAAGGGAACTACGAAGATTAGCAAGAAAACTATTAATCTCTGCAGTTGTAGGACTAGGTTTAATACTGAATGCAGTAATGGCTGCCCCGCCACCTAGTGCAGAAACCACGGAACTATAATCTGCATTTTTTATTTCCGCTATTGGGTATTGACCATTATAGCTCCATATATAATTAATTTTAGCACCTTTTTCTTGTGCAAGGCTCAAAGGATTTCCTTTGTTGTCATAAGCTTCGTAGCGAATACGTGTTTCATCGGTATTTGATACTGTATTGAGTACATCTACACTTCCGGGTACATAGATATTCGAAAATGGTTGAATGAAATTTCTGCGTTCTAAACTTATTTTGCCATTTTTCACGATCGTTTGTTCAACTACAGGACTAATTATATTTCTGGTAATCATGCCCTGATAGATTCCATTCGGATCACGTCCCAAACTGGCCATTTCATGTGGATACTTATAATTAACCTCTCTGGTCAGCCCATCGCTGGTTGAAATTGTTTCCTT
>NZ_JAVTSQ010000021.1:0-98118 GCF_032678445.1 Pedobacter nutrimenti | reverse complement strand
TTAGGGGTTGGGGGAAAAAATAGGTTTTCTTGGGTGGTGATCCGGGCTGGGTGGAGAGTTTTCGTCACGTCAATCGCTCCACATCCACGAGTAAAATCGTTATGCCTAGGAACCTGGCGGTATCTTACAATATTATAGAAGAAACGCGAGACATAAGAACCACCAAGTGAAATACATATAAGACTTGGTACACTTCAATGTGATGACAAAGGTGTTGGTGTAGAGCTAGGTAAAAAATATCATATCATTGCTTATCCAACCTTAATGTTTTTAAATGGAGATGGGGAAATGGTGCATGTTCTTGTTGGTGGACCAGAGGCTAATGGATTGATTGAGGCAGGTAAGCTGGCTTTGAATCCTGATAAGAACTTGCTTTCTGTCATTAAAGAATGGAATACTGGGAAAAGAGATCACGACTTTGTGGTCAAGTATTTTAAGACTCTGAAAGAAGCCTATCTTAACGATCAAGCCAGCGCTGATTTTTTAAGTTTCTTCAACAAAGAAAATGATAAAGATAAAACGAGCAAAAGTACTTTTGAGCTGATTAAAATAGTAGGTGCTGCGCCTTTTTCCCCATTGTTAGATTATGTGGAGGCAAGTCGTAGCAAATATTACAAATCTGTAGGGAAGCAAGAGATCGATAGTTTTATTTCAAAAATATACCTGACTTATCTTGAGTCTTTAAGTATTTATGGCGCTCGGAAGGAATTTGATGCCGCAATGAAGAAATTCAAATTGAAGAAATATCCTTATACGGATGAGTATGAAATGTATTGTAACGTGTATTTCGCGTATACAGCTAAAAATGATATTAAAGCTTACATGGAGCGTGGAACAGAATTCCTGGCTAAATATGGTCGAAATAACGATGCTTATACACTTGGATTGACTTCACTTTTAGGTAATTATACCGGTCGGCCTAATGAAGGTGCTGCGGGTATTGTGTGGATGGAGAATTTGTTAAAGCGGAATCCAGACCCGAGCTACCTGGATTTTTATTTTTATATTCTTTGGAGAAACTATCAAGTGGATAAAGCGCTTGCAGTAGGAAATCAAATCAGGGAAAATGACATTAAAAATGACCGCCCAACCAAATCTATTGACGAACAGATTGAAATGGTTAAAGGTATAAAAGCCAAAGCAAGTGCTTCACAGAAAAGTAAATCATAAATAAGCATCCAGATACCTACACCGGGCCTTAAACCCGGTGAATCTAAATCCGTGGGTAGTCTACTGATTTAGATTAGACCTGGAGGGTGTATATCTGATCATTGATTGTGAAATAAAGAAATATTTTTATTCTCCTACTAGAGACTGCGGTATAATTGGTAAATTGTTTTCTTAAAAGTTCAGTTATGCCGAGTCTAGATCAAATCGCCTGTTTTTTTAACATACAACCTAATCCTGGCATTATATTAAAATATGAAGCTCCAAAATTCATTATAGTTCACGTTAACCCTGCTTTTGCGAAGGCAATGAATGTAGTACCGGCGGAACTTTTGGGCGGAGATTTTTTTGAAAAAATTCCAATAGGTTCTGGTGATAGTGTGATTAGTGCTAAAGCGGTAAGGGAAGCACTTGGATATGTGTTGAATTTTAAAGGACCGCATCAATTTACCATACCTAAAGATGATAGGGTTTATAAAATAGATACATATCCTTTACTTGATGATCATGAGGAAGTAGAATACATTGTACAAAATTCAGAAGAAATTCTTGTTAAGGGTATTGAAGAGATCCCTACACTTGCCCGGAAATACCATTCTGCAAGTGCTGATTATAGCTCGGTACCTGGAATTTTGATAGGTCAGGAGTTTTTAGAGAGGAAAGTGTTGGCCTTAAATTCAACAGCAGGTGTTTTAATTGATGAGGTATTGTCTAATTATGTGGAAGGAATTGAACGGCTTTTTCCTGATATGCATTGCTCCATTATGAAGGTGAAAAACCAGCATATCTACAACTGGATTTCATCTTCTCTGCCCGAGGCTTATCTGACGCAGATAGACGGGATTGAGATTGGTGATAAGGTCGGATCTTGTGGTACTGCTGCATTTCTTAAACAAAGGATTATAGTTAGTGATATTCGAAGTGATTTAAGATGGGAAGGTTATAAGAACTATGCACTGGCTTCGAACTTACTGGCTTGTTGGTCACATCCCATTCTCAATTCATCTGATGAGGTTATTGCTACTTTTGCTATCTATTATAGCGAGACTAGGGAACCTAATAACGACGAGTTAATGGTTATAGAGCGGGCAAGTTCTATTCTGAATATTATTTTGGAAAGCAGGCAGCGTGAGGAGGATTTAAGTGATGCGGCTATACTAATGGCTCAGGGACAGGAGTTGGCGGGCTTTGGTACCTGGTGCTGGGATATTTCAAGTAATACGGTTACCTGGTCTGATTCTCTGTTTAAAATTTATGGGCTGGAGAAGACTTCTTTTAAAGCTACTTTTGAAGCTTATCTAGATTTGCTTCATCCGGAAGATAAAGATATCGTATACGATAATATTCAAACTGTTCTCAAAGAGCGCTGCAGTATTGCGTTTGAAGAGCGGATCATCAGGCCTAATGGCGAGGTCAGATTTTTGAAATCATGGGGCAGGTTGAAATGTGAAAATGGGGTGCCGGTTAAAATGATCGGTGCGTGTTTAGATATTTCGGAACGTGTCAATTATATCCGTGTCATTGAACACCATCATCATAAGGCCAGGGATATTGCATGGTCGCAAACTCATTTGCTGAGGGCACCCTTAGCCCGCATATTAGGATTGGTTAAATTGCTCGGCAATACGGATAAAGATGTTGTGGATGAAAGGCAAATCATCTCTTACCTTGAAAATTCTGCGAATGAATTGGATAAGGTTATTAAAGATATTATTGATAAAAGTAAGGATTGAATTACATTAAGGTAACATGTTCTTTGCTACAGAAGCATCAAAGGCCTCAATTACTTCTTTTGGCAATTCGGCTTTTTCTCTCCATTTTCTACTTCCAAACACACCAGGTTCACTTAGCTTGAAAGGTTTAAAACCTATTTTCCGAAGCACGGATTTCTCCTTAAATCTAAAATCACCGTTTTTAGGGTCAATTAAACCGGGGTCTTGAAGTATACTATGGGCATCCCTGCCGCTTTTTTGCTGCCACTGAACGAAATTTAATGTATCTATTGGTTTGCCTCCATAGTTCTTGGTTGATAGCATCAAAATACATTTCTCATTATTCATATTCCAATAACAATTACTATCCAAATTCACATTTCCATGCATCCATGCCCCCTGTAATAAAGCTCCTCTGTCTGAAATAATAATATTGTTCTTAAAATCGAAACTATGATGTGCCTCAATGAGAGAAAATTGTGCCTGAAATTTCATATTTAAAGCGAAAATATTGTTTTTAATCAGATTGTTCTTCCCGTAATGCTGATGAAATCCTCCTGTTTTGGTCTTGTATACCAAATTATTCTCAATCTTGATATTACTGGATCCTTCATCTGTATATATTCCCCAGCCACCATAGTCATAAGAATAGACATCATGTATGATGTTGTTGCTCACTTCAGTGCCATCAGAAATACCTAAGGTATAAATAGCTGCCATATCACTTAAAACTCCCCAACCAATATGATGAATATGATTGTACAAAATTTTGTTATTGATGGAGGGGCTAAAAGCGTATCCCCAAATCCATCCTACAGAGATACCTGTATATCGAAAATCGCCAATATCGTTATGTGCTATAGTATTATTGGCTGAATGTGCTATAAATACACCTTCGCCAGAAGGAAAATTCAATCCACCGGTATGAATAATGCAATTTTCAACTTTATTTCCAAAAGTCCACTGCGCTTTATTTTTACGGATAAGGGTTTCTCCAATCTTTATTCCGCCAGCGCCAAGGTCGTGAAGGTAGCAACTTTCAATTTTAACGTTTTTTACGCCCTCCCTTAACCAGATTCCATATTGTCCGGTATGAGCCACTTCGCAATTCGTAAAAACAATCCCATCTGCATTGTCAATCACAATAGCTGCGTCTATGATTTGAGCTGCCTGAGAAAAATCATATCCCTTGAACTTAACATTGCAATATTTGAACGCAATGCCGTCAAATGCAATATTACGAACTGATAAGGTTGAATCGCCCTTAATGACCAGTAACTTTTCCAGAACAGGGACAACTCCTTCCAAACTTCCATTTTCCTGGACTGGAATGTATTTTATGGTGTCCCGATCCAGGTACCATTCGTTTGGGGAATCTAATGCCTTAAGGTAATTTTCAACATAAAATGTACTTGGATTCTGAACTATTGACCTTGCTGTTGTGGAAAAAAAGGAGTTCTTTTCTGGGTTTAAAGAATCTATCGTATGTATTGAATTGTCCCATTTAAAATAAATATTAGACCATACTTTCTGTAAATCCCTTTTAGAGAGTGCTGCCAATTCATTAAACAATGTTGTTGGGATTTCATATTGCTGTATAACCTTTGACTTTTGCTGGGAATCTACTTTGGTTACTATCTTACCTGTGTTGAAGTAATGATCAATATTCGGGGTTCTCGCTCTGATAGCCCTATTGCCATTGACATACAAATCATAAGGCTGATTTATAGTCATATTTGGAACAATAGCTTTTAGGAGCTTATTGCCTGTCATTGTTACTTTTTTTCCTCCACTAATTATAGGATTGGCATTTTTGGTAGCTTTGAAAATTATTTCCAAATCTTTTGTTCCACTATTTTCAGGGGTGATGTAAATGGGTTGACTTAGTTCATATTCGCCATCTTGTAGGATAATGGTAATTTTTCCCTTCGGATGAGTTTTCTTTAAGTCTGGAAGCATTGCCACTGCTTTTTGTAAACTTGTTGGAGTATGACGGCTTCCGCTACCATTCCCATCGGGCGATACATAAATAGTTACATCTGCTGCGTGTACATTGATCAGAATGATGGATAGAATAAGGCTGAAAAATAGTTTCATTTTTATTTATTTCCGGAGTGAATATAATAGTATCAGGTTGATTACATTTTTGGCCGTAAGAAATTGTTTAAGTGATTTAAGTGCCTTTACCATTTGATTATTTACAGTGCCCTCGGTGATTCCAAGATTATCGGCCGTTTGTTTATAGCTTAAGCCATGAATTTTACAGCTTAAAAAGACCTTTTGCATTTGAGTTGGCAAATGATTAATTGCTTCATTAAAGATGGCGCTACTCTCTTTAAAGTCCATTTCCATGTCAGTGCAACTCCCAATAGGGATTGTGTTTCTTTTAATTTCCTCTAAAATTGCTGATTCATGTTGTGCACGTTTTAAAAGGTTAAGCATATGCCGTTTGGCAATAGTATAGAGATAGGCCTTGGTACACTGATTAGGATTTAATACTAGTCGGTTTTCCCATATTTTTATAAATGCCTCATGGACTATATCTTGTGTTAAGGCATGAGATTTAGCGCCGCGTAAAATAAAGTAATGTAATTGCTTTATATGACGATCATATAAAGCTCTTAAAGCTCGTTCATCTCCTTGCTGAAGAAGAATAGCAAGTTCTTGATCAGAAAGTTCATCGTATTTAACCACTTATTTAAAGTTTTTGTATAAAAATGTGTTCTTCTCGATGTGGGTATGGAGGTATAAACCTCTCCATATTATTTGGTTAGTGCTTCTCTAAGGTAATAGCCCTTGCTTGCTTTGTAAATGGATTAATCCTTTATTTTAATGGATTATTCGATTGCCATTCATCAGTGTAATCTATAAAAACCAATCGTTTAATCCATCTTTTTAACTTAATACTCTATTCTTTTTTATGCCTTTGTTTTATCGGAATCTCCCAATTGAACAGGTAGGGATTTCTGTCCTGATAATCCCATACTTGTCTCAGCTGCGGTTACTTTTCCAAAGGGTATAAACTAAAGCCTAATTCAATTTTAAAGGGAGGACTTCAAGGTCTGCACGACGGGAAGCTGGCACCACTTTGTTAATTGTAACTTTACCATTTTTGACCACTCCTTCTACTGTGGTTTGGTATGGTGCATTTAGTTTGAAATTACAGTCCCATTTGGCTGGCCATGCCGCACCAATGAGAATGCGTTTGCCATCGCACTGCATTAACATTTCCTGCAAGCCGATCATACCACTACCACCATGATCTGTGTCTGGCGCATGGCAGAACCCCGGATTAGTCCAGAAGGCCGGAAACCGGAGACTTGGATGGAGGAACTTTTGCATGATATACTTTTGGGCTTCTCCAGTGCGTCCCATGCGTGCAAGATTAATGGCACTTTGATACCAACACTGTGACTGCTTTTGAACCTTAGGGCGAATGGCACCAAAATCCCAGGTGTTTTTGGCAAGTTGGATGCCGTTGTCACCTCTTCCCAAAAAGTAGTAATTAAAGGGAAAACATACATACATATTTGGGAAATCCATGTTGCCGTTGTAAAATACCCATTCATAACTTTTGGCAGGAGCAACTACCTGGTGGCCATCAACTTCAGATATGGTAATTGGCGGAATCCGCTTTTGAAAATTTTCATAAAATAAACGTTTTTGAGGTGTTAGGTATTTAGAAGGCAATTCCAGTAAGCCTTTACTTAGCGCCCAAAGACCAGCTATTACATCGGTATTATTTGTGCAACCGTGGAAAGGCTCGCAAGCATCACTTGGATAGATCACCAATTGCCCATTTTCATCTAAGGGTTTGCCCGATTTCTTGATTTGTTCTTTTTGATAAAACCGGTCATAGTAATTGATTATACCTTCTACAGCAGGTAGATAGGCTTTTATATCTTGTCCTGTAAAACGACCTGTTTCAAGCATCATCAAGGCAAATTCCATACCTGAAGTATAGTGGTATTTTAAATGTTCTGTCGAATTTCTCCCATCTTTATCTGTACCAATAGCATCCAGTCCAAAAATACTATAAGGTTCGGGGTAAGCTACACCATCTATACCCCAGAATTTCCTGGTATGAAGCCTATTGATTTCAGTGCGATCTTTATAGAAATCAAGCCCTACTTTCAGCAAATCAAAATCGCCCGATTTAAGCAGAGGCCAGTAAACCAATCTCTGGTTTTGTCCCATGAATTGGCAACCATCCCACATGCGTTGATCCGGGTTTCCCGTACAAGTAAATACCCCTCCATTGAAGAGTGTCATAGCGCGGCCATCGCGATTAGCAGCCAGCTGATACCGGAAAAGCTGATAATTTCGGCCAACCTGCCAGGCAGAATCTGTTGGTGCTGCATTTGGGTTTATGGAAATATAACTGCGGTTCCAGAAATCTTGCCACCAGATCAATGCTCTTTTACGATCGTTCTTGCTTTGTTTAGCTGAAATTACAGCAGCCTTGCTTAATTGATGCTCCCAAGCATTCAACGTTGAATCCTGCTCCATACGTAGAGTAATACAAAGGTCAAGTTTTTTTAGAGGTTTACGTGTTTTAAGGCTGGAGGTTTTGGTAGGCAAGTTGTTAAACTTGCCTACCTCTGTACCTGCGGGTTCCATGTCTGATCCCACCATAATTCCCCCCATTGTCAATTTTGAGAGCGGATCAGGAACATCTTTAGTGAATTGTTCCATCCCCTGTGTTTTAATATCGCTCAGTCGTCTGGCATTTGCATCTGCCAGGCGATGAACCCATTGTAATCTTTCCTGAACAAATTTAGAATCGTATTTTGACCATGTCTCGTAAGATGCAGTCACTTCGACAGGCTTACCCGATTCCATTTCAACATGAATTACTGGCTTATCAACCGCACACCAGAGTTTTAACTTAACAGGCGCTCCAGAGGTACATTTACCTGAGATAACCATTTCGCTTCTTAATAAATTAAGTTCCTGCCGAAATTCCTTTTCAAAAACCGTTGGAGAAAAATGTAAACGTACCAGGCCTAATTTTACCTGCATACCATTCTCATCCATACAATTTGGACTACCCATAAGAAACAGCAGATCGTTATTTTCTACCCAAACATTCAGCCCAAGCACTCCTCCGGCAAGAGGCATGGATTCACTGGAGTTCTTGCCTGGTGTTGTCCAACTGTAATTATAGGATGCTAATTCGGAAGTCCAGCTCTGATTTTTGGTCTGTGCCTCTACACAAGGAGAGGCCAGACTTAAAAAGAGTGCATATAAAAGCGAATTTAAAAGAGTAATTCTCACGTTTTCTTGAATTTATGGTATTATAGGATTAAATGTACCATTATCCCAGCCAATATTTTGTATAAGGTTTTTGTCCTTCTGTATATAGTTCGTACTAATAGGCCAAAAATAATAGGTGTCAGGTATCATTATGGAGTTGTCGGTAGACCTGGTAATGACCTCTTCTTTATATAGTGTTGCGGCTCTAAGTATGCTATCCTTAGATACACCTTTAGGTGGGTTAAGCACTAATGAAGTCAGGAAGCTGTTTATAGCAGAATAATCATGTAATTTCTTTCCTGTTGTATCAGCGGCAGTTCCCCTGGTATCGGCAAGGTAAGGGCCGTAAGCATGCCAGGTATTTTGTGAATTCAAAACAGAGAACAATCTTCTCCTTCGTAAATCCCAGAAACGTTTCCCTTCAAACGCCAGTTCAATTTGACGCTCCTTCATAAGTGCATTAAGGGTTGCCTGATAATCAGATCCAACGCCTAACGCCAATCCATAGTTTCCACCACCATCATCAACTATCCCAGCTCTTTTTCTAATTAAAATTAGATTATCCTTTGCAATACGTCCATTCCCAGTTTCATTGGCACATTCTGCCAGGTCCAGTAAAACTTCTGCATATCTGATTACAGGCCAGTCAAAAGCCTGTTTAGAAAGATCTGCGGTTGCAAAAGTGGTATCTATCTCTTTTCTGGTATAAAAACCACTTCGTTGATATGGGCCCAAATAGCCATCATCTGGGGCTCCTGGGAACATCCACTGAATACGACTCGTATTTGTTGCAAAACCATAATTTGCCCCATTGTAAACGATGGTTTGAGAGAATCTCGGGTCTCTGTTTTTCCAAAAGTAAGCTTTGCTATATCCAGATCCAGGTTCATCAATGTTTTTTCCGTTGATCATAGGATATGCTTTTACCATTTCCCAGGTTGGCTGGCATGCACCCGCACTTCCCGCAGAAACAGACAGCGGTCTCTGTCCAGCCTGAAATCCATTGTTTTTGGTAGGGTCGGCATATCTTACATAAAGGACCATTTCATTTGTAGCTCCGCTTTTATCATACCACATGTTTTGGTAAGCCTTATTTCCACCCTTTGTATATAAACCAAAACCATTAGAGTTTAGTTCAGTTAGGGCGTCATTATAGGCATTATAAGCCTCTGTCCAAAATTCAGGGTGATTCTGTTTGGGACAAAATAACGGGCTGGCTTTTAACATCAGGGTTTGGCCTTTAACTACCATTGCAGCACCTTTACTCACTCTACCCAGATCACTGGCCCCCCAGGTATGTGGTAAGAGCGTGATTGCCGAATCCAGATTTTTTGCGATGTAATTGAAACAGTCTAGAGTGGTGTTCCTTGCCACCATAGTCGATGTGTTATCAATAGGACTTTGTACATCGGTAATGATAGGAACGCCACCGTAAAGCTTAACCATTGAATAATATTGATAGGCCCTGAAAAAATAAACCTGGCCCATTAATGCATCTTTTCTGGCCTTATCCATACCTGGAACCTTGTTGATGTTTTGAAAAAAAGTATTGATTGCTCTAATCCTTGAATAGGCTGTATTCCAGTCGATATTATCTGGAAAGGCACTCGAACTTTGTTGTTTCGCATTCAAAAAGGAATTGATGGTACCTGCCTCTTCCGAATAAACTTCATTCCGGTTCCAGGCAGGCAAGATGCTGTAAAATTGGTTTACATATAACGCAACATTATCTGGATTATTCCAAACTTCATCTGTTGTTATTGCCCCAATATGAGGTTGATCAAAAACTTTTTTGCAGCCGATAAGTGATACTATAAGTACAATCACAAAGAAAACGCTCTTTGTTAATTCGAATATTGACTTAAATTTCATAATTAAATATTTTATAATTAAAATTTCACATTCAGGCCCAGCGAGACCGATTTCATTAGTGGATAAGCCAATTGAGTTCCGAGTTCAGGATCATATACGCCAACATGGTCCCAAAGAAATAAGTTCTCGCAACTTACATAGGCATTTACTCCTTTTAATAAAAATTTTTGGAGGTATTTTTTGGGAACTGTATAGCTCAAGGTTACATTTTTTAAACGCAGAAAAGCACCATTGCGCATCCAAAATGTGGAAGCGGGAAACAAACCTAAAGTTGAATAATAGGGGCTCGGGTAAGCCGCATTGGTATTGGTCGGGGTCCAGCTATCGTTCCAAACGGTTAAATTAGTTTGGTAAATAGCAGCTGACCTAGCTCCATTGTAGCCGTCTGCTAACATGACATCATATTTTGCGAAACCTGAGAAAATAGTCGAAAGTCCAAATCCTTTCCAGGATACATTTGCATTAAAACCATAGGATATTCTTGGCGAGCCATTTGTACTCAGTAAGGTCGCATCATCTCCATCAATTTTGCCATCCGGAGTATCTTTTCCAAGTGGCCCGCGTATGTCTTCATACATAATCATTCCGGGCGCTGGCTTGTATCCGAAAATGGTAAAAGCTGATCCTTTTTCTGCAATAATTTTATCGGCATCTGCCTGTGTTCTTATGATACCGGTTGCTTTATACCCAGTTATCCATCCATCAATCGGCTTTCCTATCTGGTTATAAAAATCACGCACAGTTGCTGCCTGATCTTTTTGTAGATACTTATTGGTTGAAAATGCCCAGTTGGCTCCAACTTGATAATGGAATTCTCCAATGGAATTTTCATGGCCTAAGGTAATTTCAATACCATGAGCAACAGCCTTTCCATAATTAACTGCAGGTAAAACAGCACCAACTGTAATAGGGGTAGAGGCAATTTTAGTATCCAATATGTCCACTGTTTTCTTTTGCCACCAATCCACTGTAAGGTTTACCAATCTATTTGGAAAGGAATAATCTAAGCCAAGATTGATATTGTAGTTCTTTTCCCAGGTAACATCTGGATTTGGATAGGTGCCTAGAGTAATTGAAGATGGAATGGAGGAGCCTAAAAGAGAGCCTGAGCTGGTATTAAAGTTATAGGTTTGTTGCCATAACCAATAAGCAATATTACCATTTGAGCCTGTTATTCCGTAAGAGGCTCTGAGTTTCAGACTTTCAGCATACGATTTAAGACCCTTAAAAAAATCTTCATTAGCTATATTCCAACCTGCAGAAACCGCTGGGAAATTACCCCATCGTTTATCTTCGGCAAACCTTAAATCACCATCTCTTCTAAATGTAAATCCCAATAGATATTTCTGGTCATAGTTGTAATCCAACCGGCCAAAATAAGATGCCTGGCCATAATAGTTTGAAGTTCCCGAATTTCCCCAGTTTTTATTGTCAGATGAGCCTCCATTAATTTCCTGATAATTTAAGTTGTCATAATTTTTTCTTGATGCACTAAGTGAATTGTTATTGCTTTCTGATGGCTCATATCCAGCTATTGCATTGAAACTGTGTTTTCCAAAACTCTTATCATAAGTAAGCATCAAATCCAATTGATAAGCAGAAGACTTCCCGTATCCACTGGTTAGGTACTGGTTTGAACCAAATGCTCCAGCAACAATATCATTAAATTGGGCAGGTCCACCTGGCCTGCTGGTATCCAGCTCTGAGGTTAAATAGTGCCCATGAGAGCCGCCGGGTTTAAAAAAATATTCTTTATAAGCAGCATTAAAATATTTATAAAAAGAATATTGATTATTATAGCCAATTTTTCCCTGGGCAGCCAAACCGCTTATTCCGGGGATTTTGTATTTAAGCTCAAAATTTCCGTTTAATGCCGTGCCTTGATCAATACGGTAATTTGTTTTCATCACCGCCGGGTCTACAAAACTAGTACCTGAGCCTGCTCTGGGCAGGCCATTAATCTGACCAGGTTGATACGGTAATGCATAATAAAGGTAATACCAGAAATAGCCCATGTTCTGATCCGTTCCATAAGGGAAATTTGGCCGTTTATTATTGGTGTTAGCCCCATCAATATTCAGTGAAAAGGTCATCCCCTTGGTTATTTCTCCATCTAGTTTGGCTAAAACAGTGTATTTGTCAAATGATTGCTGTAAACCGCCACCTTGTTTCAAATAACTTCCAGACACAAAATAGTGGATGTCTTTAGAGCCACCCCGAATAGATAAGTTATGATTGGTTCCCCATGGATTTTTCCATGCATCATCAAAAGGACTATATGAATTGGTTTTAAAATGCTCCAGCTCATCATCAGCGTACCAGTTGGCGTTACTAGAATTATACCCCTGGCCCGCATATATGGCATTTACTAAAGTGGCCTGTTCAAAGGCATTCATCAGCTTTGGCAATCGGGTAGGGGAGTTAAAGGTATAATTGGCATTATAGGATATTTCTTTATTGGCTTCCGTTCCAGATTTTGTGGTCACTAAGATCACCCCATTACCAGCCCTCATTCCATAAATAGCAGCAGAGGCTGCATCCTTTAAAATGCTTATATTATCAATGTCACTTGGATTTAGGTTGTCAAAAGTTGCTTTGTCGCGGGTAAATCCATCGATTACGAATAA
Source organism: Pedobacter nutrimenti (assembly GCF_032678445.1). Taxonomy (GTDB): domain Bacteria; phylum Bacteroidota; class Bacteroidia; order Sphingobacteriales; family Sphingobacteriaceae; genus Pedobacter; species Pedobacter nutrimenti_A. The sequence goes on along the minus strand of NZ_JAVTSQ010000021.1, from coordinate 85,484 downwards.
TGGATCAGTACCACCTTTCCAGGTTGCATAATTCCGGACTTGAATGGTGGAAGTTGAGCCTGGGTAACCGCCCTGTCCTGATGCGGAAACCGCCACACCTGCAGTTACCCCTTGTAATAAATTGGAAGGTGTTGCTGTTGGCCTGTTCTCAAAAGTTTTTGATTTAATAGTGGCTACTGCGCCTGTTAAATTCTCTTTCTTTTGTGTGCCATAACCCACCACAACAACCTCATTTAATTTACTTTGATCCTGTTCCAAACTAACTGTCATTTCACCATCAGACGAAACAGGCAGTTCTTTAGTTATAAAACCAATGAATGAAAAAATAAGGATGGCATCCTGATCTGGAACATCTATTCTAAATCTACCATCATTATCCGTTATTGCACCAGTCTTTCCATTTTTGACTTTTACCGTTACCCCTGGCAGAGGTAAGTTTTTGTTGTCGGTTACCCTACCTTTTATAGGAATTATAGCCACAGCTAATGTTGGAACTTTAGCCAGAGCAATCTTTTCTTTTACTTCTTCCGTAACAGCTTTTTCCTTGAGGTCTAGTATTATAGTTTTGCTTTTAATCTCAAAAGTAAAGGGCTGGTTCTTGAGTAATCTTTCTAAAGCCTCCGGAACCGTAGCATTTTTGATGTCTATTGTAACTAAATCGGCCTTTTTCAAAAGTGCTACATCGTAAAGGAAATTGTAACCAGACTGGTCATGGATTGCTCTGAGTACTTTTTCTAATGTTGCAGCCTTTTGATTCAACGTTATTCGCTGCGCAAGCGTAGTTGCGCTTACTTGCATCAGGCAGGCTGTCATTATAATTATGACTAATTTCATAATTAATAAAATTTTAGGAGGTATCCCCTTAAAGGGCATAACAAGGTTATAAGTATATTTTTGCATACTTTTGTTTTTGTTTGGGTTAATGCATAAATGATTGATACCGTTTTTTTCCCGGTTTACCGGGTAGGTTAACTCAGATATTTGGTCGGATCGTGTTTCCCGCACTTTCCGACTTTTTTTCTAGTCACCTTTCCTCTGTTAACTCTGATGTCGTAGCTTATTCTTCATCTGATTTGGTTTGTTGGTTTAATTAATTTGGTTGATTGGTTTGTGTGTTGGTATTATCGTTTATAAGGCATTATAACTACTCTTTTTCCTTCTAATTTATAGTTTATAGCCTTAGTGGCTTTTAGCAGCTCTAAAACCGGGCTAATGTTCTCGTACCTGGAAATCATCCCACCGATTTCCTTTTCAGCAACATCACCTTCAAATACGACTTCTACATTATACCATCGGGATACTTTCCGCATGATGCTTTTAATGTTTTCATTGTCAAATACAAAATAGCCGTTTTTCCATGCAATGCCTTCTTCTGTATTGACTTCTTTAATGCTAATCTTATCATCTGTAAGGGCCGATTGTTCTCCTGGTTTCAGTGTTTTTACCTTAGATGAGGAGGAGATTTGCACCGAACCTTCAAGAAGGGTAGTTTTAGTGGCTGGTTCGTCCGGATAGGCATTGATGTTAAAATGGGTTCCTAAAACTTTTACAGTTTGTTTATTGGTGGTTACCAGAAAGGGCTGTGCTTTATTTTTAGCAACCTCGAAATAGGCCTCCCCATTTAACTCTACTTTACGTTCTTTGTTCCCATTAAAAGAAACCGGATATTTCAAAGAAGAGGCTGCATTGAGCCAGACTAAAGATCCATCAGGCAAACGTATTCGATATTGTTCTCCTTTTGTTGTAGATAGAGTATTGTATTTTAGTTTGTCAGCAGTCTTGTTGTCCTTAATCTCATAAATGAGCTCTCCCTTCGCCGTCTTAGAAATATTTACACCCGATTGCTCTGCCAGTTTTCCATTGGCTGCAGCAGAAAGGATTACTTTCCTGCCGTCTGCTAAAGTTAAGGTAGCTGAATTTATACCTGGCGAAACATCATTTGTTTGAGCCAACTGTTGTGTATCAGATCTATGCTGCTTAAAATAAAAAAAGGAACCAAAGCCAAAGACAATCAAAATTGCAGCAATCTTACCATATTTTATCCATAAGGATACTTTTCTTTCAGGCGTCAGAAGTGGCGTTTCTTCGTCTTCATTGAGGTTTCTGAGATCGCGTTCAATGCGCTGGTATAGACTGTTTTCTTCTGATTTACTAAGTGCGCTTTGTTTGTCGCTGCACATCATTTGTTCAGCATCTTTGGAGAGAACAGCATCCCACTCGGCCTGGTACTTCCCATTTTTTAAATAAAATAACACTTCATTTAGCTCATCTGGAGTGCATTCTTCATTAAGGTATTTTATAAAGAGATGTATGATTCTTGTATCCACTATTTCGCTTTTTTGTAACCAATACAAATGGCAGCAGGTTTACATATACGTCAATAAAGAAGAAATGTTTGTTTTTTATTTAAGTGTCTTATTATCAGTTGAATATTTTTTTCCGCCGGAAATGTAATCCATCTAATATCTACTGTGGTTTGGAAGATAAACTGATTTTATGTATTTGAAAGTTAGTTTGTTATAATTTATTTTAACTTTTTGATGCCCTCTGTATATATGTAAACTCCTTCCCATTTGTATTAGTGACGTATAAGAGTGCCCTTAGACACCAAACCCAATTATGAAGGAATTAAAACTAATTTTCTTACTGTTGATTAACGTGGCTGCATTTGGACAAAATATGCGGCCCAACCAAGCTATATTCACTGCTCCGCCTACAAAAATACCTTCCAATTGTTCCACAGACGCGCCGTTGTTAGGCAATGGCGATCTGCTGGCCGCGATGGGAGGTTCGGCAGAACGGCTTCAATTCTATCTGGGCAAGGCAGATTTATGGGAGCTGAAGCCAAACGGTGGACCGTGTGCACTTGGCAGGTTAGACATCAACCTTGAGGGCATGCAAGGGGCCAGTTACCTGGTCACTCAAGATTTGAAGCAGGCCATCACTCATGGAGAGTTTCACAAGAATGGCCTGACACTCAAGGTAGAAACCGCAGTAGCCGCAACAGAAAATCTGATGTGGGTAAAATTGGAGACCACTGGTGGTGAGATCCATGGTGATGCGCGGCTGGCTGCAATTAGCACTACGGTGGTGGCCGATCCGCAATTAATTGAACGCCATTATGAGAAGGGGCGCAATGGTGTGTTACGCAGCACTGGTGCTGCATGTGCGCTGCGTGTGTTTGGTGGTGATGCTGCGGGCTTCACAATTGCACCAGGCAAACCAGTGGTTCTTGTAATCACGGCCTCTGGTCTGGCAAATATTGCAGACTATCAGGCAGATGCCGTGCATCGCACATTACAGACCAGCATGGCGAGCTTAAATTTGCTGAAGAAGGCCCACAATGCATGGTGGGCGCATTTCTGGAGTCGCTCGTTTGTCGAAATTCCCGACAAGGCTTTAGAGCAACGCTATTATCTGTCGCACTACTGCATGGCGAGTGTAAGCCGCCTTTCACATTTCCCACCCGGATTGTTTGGCTGGACGCTCTCCGAGCAAACGCCACAATGGGGTGGCGCATATTTCAACAACTATAACTTCTTCGCGCCCTTCTACGGCCTCTATGCGGCCAACCACATCGAACAGGCGATGCCATGCAACGATGCGGTTATTGACGCCATAGAACTCGGTCGAGACTGCGCCCGCAACGAGGGGAAGTATGAAACAATGTGCTCTAACAGTGAGTTACTCCAAATGAAGGACGGAGTGCTTTTCCCCGTTTCCATTCTCCCTTATGGAGTTGCCGGTGCGCCGACCACTTGGGGCCAGCGTTCGAATGCTTCGTACGCCTGTCTGCCATTGGCCTCTACCTGGTACGCTACATAGGATAGAGAATTCGCCAGGCGCGCCTATCCGTTTGTACGCGAAGTTGCAAAGTTTTGGGAGCATTTTCTCGTGTTAGAAAACGGTAGGTATGTGGACCGCAATGACGCCGCGCTTGAGAATTCTGGAAAGGATGTAAACCCCATTGTCTCGCTGGCTTTGATCCGGCAGGTGATGGATCTGGCGCTCGACCTCAGTAACGAACTCGGGGAGGACCGTGGCAGGCAGGCAAAATGGCGAGACATTCTTGCCCGGCTCGGCGACTATCCGCAGTGTAATCTCGGCGAGCTCCCGATAGGTTCTCAGACCGCGTTATCTATTCCCGAAAACCGTACGTTGCCGATTTTTCGCTATAGTGAGATCGGCTGTGCCTGGCAAAATGGCAATGCTGTAGGTATTCAACATTGTACCATCCAGGAAATGTTATTTCAGAGTTACGACGGCGTTTTGCGCCTATTTCCGAACTGGCCAAAAAATCAGGATGCCAGGTTCGGCACGCTGCGGGCACGTGGTGCCTTTCTAGTCTCTGCCCGGCAGAAGGGAGGCATTATTTCCGGTGTGAAAGTTTTCAGCGAAAAGGGCCGCGATTGCACTGTCGCCAATCCATGGCGCGGGCACAAGGTACGCGTTAGCCGCAAAGGCAAGATTACAGAAACCGTTAGTGGCGAATGCTTCATGCTAAAGACTTCGCCGCAGGAAACGCTTGTGCTTAATCCGCTCTAATTGCAGCCTTTCTTTGGAGAAAGGAAATACACAATACTGAAGCTGATCAATCAGATAAAGAATTAAATGATCATGTGGATTGGGAATTAAAGTAGATATTGGTACCGCGTTGTGGTATGTCACTCTCCAAATATTTTCTGTATTGAAGTGGGGTCAGCTTTTTGGCTTTAAGGAATTGTTTGTGAAAATTAGCTACGGTATTGTAGCCGCTTTCAAAACAGATATCCGTAACGTTTTTCTTTGTTTCTGTAAGCAGATGGCAAGCGTAGCCCACCCTAATTTCATTTAAAAAATCAATATAGGTTTTCTTTGTGCTTCGTTTAAAATAGTTACAGAAGGCGGGTACGCTCATACAGGCGATGGCTGCTGCTTGCGAAAGAGAAATTGGCTCTTTAAATGAATCTATAGTGAATTGGAAAACTTTATCTATTCGTTCCTTATCTTTCTGGTTTTCCTGCTGCATCCCATAGGCAGTTACTTGTTGGTAATCTCTTGCCGAAGTAATGATTTCAAGGCATTCTCCCAGAATAAGTATACGTCTGAAATTTTCAGCAAATTCAAGGTTTGTAATGAGAGGCTGTAATTGCTGTTTGGTATTGCCTGTTATTTTTAAACCATATCGTGATATTTCCAACACCTGTTTAATAAGTCTGCATTCGGGAGCATTGATAAAATCATTTCCCAAAAAATCTTCACGGAACTGCACCACGACTGCACTGGTTATAGATTCGGGTTCTCTTTTCTGAAATGTGTGTGGTATGTTGGAGCCTAAGAAATAAACATCACCTTTCTCAAATTCTCCTATATGATTGCCAATAAAACTCAGTCCTGAGCCTTGGGTAAACAAGATGAGTTCATACTCAATATGCTGGTGCCAGCCAACTTCAAAATATGGTGTCCGGAAGGTTTTGGCAATAAATGAATTATGATCACCAAGTGGTAATTTTTGGACGTGTGACTTCATAATTTTAAAATATTTGGTTCTGCAAATATATTATTGTTTGTGTTTGATTAATATAGTTTAGTTTTTTAATAATTTATAAGCATTTGTATCACATAGATGCTTATAAATTAGTAGAAATTTGACCCTTTGCCATATATGCCAGCTGTGCCCTATACGCGCCAGCCGATAAGCAGCCAGTGGGATATTGATGTTCATATAATAGAATTATTAAGAAAGCAGTATAACGCTAAAGAAATGTATTTATGAAGCAACCCGAAGTTACCTTAAATCAATCTTACATTGTGCTGGTCAGTATGATTTCAGCATTAGCCGGTTTATTATTTGGGTTTGATACCGCCATTATTTCAGGTACGATTTCCTATATACAGCCTTATTTTGAATTGAATGAGTTTTCGTTAGGCTGGGCGGTAAGTTCAATTTTACTGGGATGTGCCTTAGGGGCTTTCATAGCAGGCAAGCTGAGTGATGTGTGTGGCCGAAAAACCACCTTGATGTTTTGCGCATTTTTATTTGCGGCAACCGGTATCGGAACTGGACTTGCGGAGTCATTGCAGGTATTTGTTGGATTTAGGATATTGAGTGGTCTGGCAGTTGGTACAGCAGCAATGGTAGGTCCTATGTATATCGCAGAAACGGTTCCCGCTTCATTACGTGGTCGAATGGTTTCTTTGTATCAATTGGCCATTGTGAGTGGCATTTTAATGGCTTATCTGTCTAATTATTTATTGTCAGATATAGGAGAAAATAACTGGCGATGGATGTTTGCTTCGCAGGCCTTTCCCTCAGCTTTATTTTTTGTGTCCTTATTTTTTGTGCCAGAATCGCCGCGGTGGCTGGTACAAAAAGACCGTAGCCAGGAAGCTAAAAAAATTCTGGAAAAAGTAGGGGGTATTGAATACTGTCGTATAGAGGTCGCTGCGATTGAAGAAAGTTTTCAGCATGAAACCAAGGAAAAACTTTCAGCATTATGGCTCCCTTCATTTCGTTCAGTGTTGTGGATTGGAATCGTGATCGCTGTATTTCAACAAATAACTGGAATCAACGCTATTATATATTATGCGCCAGAAATTTTTAAATATACTGGCGTTAGTAATGAAAATGCATTGCTGCAAACCATTGGTATAGGAATAATGATGTTTTTGTTTACCCTGGTAGCGATTTGGTTAGTAGATAAAGCGGGCCGGAGAATGTTATTGCTGGCCGGTTGCGCGGTAATGGGCTTATCGCTCATTGGTGTTGCTGCTTGTTTTCATTTCAGTTATTTTGATCATTATCTGGTGCTGATTTTCCTGATGTTGTACATCGCGGGCTTTTCAGCCAGCCTTGGTGCAGTAACCTGGGTATTGCTTTCCGAAATTTTTCCGAACCGGATTAGAGCGCTTGCTTTGTCCTTAAGCACCTTAGTTTTATGGGTAGCAGATTTTGCAGCAAGTTTTTCCTTCCCTGTGTTAAATGAAAAACTGGGTGTAGCGGCAACGCTTATGATATTCGCTGGCCTGTGTGTGATCTATTTTTTCTATATCAAATGGAAAGTTCCAGAAACCAAGGGACAAACATTGGAAGCATTGGAAAAACTACTAACCAAATAGTCTGATTGTTTATTAATAATATTAAAGTTTATGAATAACCCAAATCAATTCATTGTCGATAAACTGGTAAGCCCTGACAATGTGAGGTTTTACCATGACTATGGTTACCTGATTGCTCCCGGACTTATTTCTGCTGAAGAAATCCTTGCCTTAAAGAAAGACACCACCAAGATTTTTTGTGGTAAATACGGAACGATAGAAGGTATGTTGCCGATATTGGAAAATGAAACTGATGATGATGTTTTAAAAAAATATGTAGCCATACATTTTCCGCATAAAATTTCACCTGTTATTAAAGATTTTCTTTCGCAAAAGAATATTGTAGAGGTATTAAGTAAAACCGTTAGCCCTAATGTAAAATGCATGCAAAGCATGTTGTTTGTAAAGGGGCCGGGAAAAGCCGGACAGGCATGGCATCAGGATGAGTATTACATTCCCACCAGGGATAAGTCGCTGGTAGGGGTGTGGATTGCTATTGATGATGCTTCCGTAGAAAATGGTTGTTTGTGGATTGTTCCAGGCAGCCATAAACCGGGGTATATTATGCCGCGTGTACCGGGCAGCAGTGAGGAATATGCGGATGTAGATACCATTGATGTGAGCAGTTACAGTAACGAAGAAATTATCTCAGTTCCAGTAAAAAGCGGCGGTGTTGTTTTTTTTAATGGTTACTTGCTGCACAGTTCGTTGCGTAATAAAACAACTCATAATTTCCGGACTGCATTGGTTAATCACTACATGAGTGCAGAAAGTATGTTGCCATGGGATCAGGATGGAAAGTTACCTGCTACTGAAGATTTGCGGGATATTGTACTTGTTGCAGGAAAAGATCCTTATGCATACAAATCTATTGTAGATTTAAATGAGCCTTATTTAAGGCCAGAAATATTAAAGATAAAAACAGACTTGTAAATCTGAAGAAATGTCTGCAAATCTAAATCGAATAAAAATGAGAACTCTTTTTCTGGGATTACTTGTGTTAACTAATTTCTGCACTATTGCCCAAACAAAATCATTAAGTAAAAATAAAAAGCCTGCAAACGAATACCACGTATCTGCCAATGGTAACGAGGCGGGTGACGGCTCGGTAACTAAACCATTTAAAACCATTACTGCAGCAGCTAACAAAGCCATGCCAGGGGATGTAATTACGGTTCATGCCGGTATTTACCGCGAGTCGGTTGTGCCACCCCGTGGTGGTAACTCAGATACAGAAAGGATTACTTATCAAGCAGCAAAAGGCGAGAAAGTAGAAATCAAGGGTTCTGAGATCATCAAAGGATGGGAAAAAACCGAAAATGATACCTGGGTGGTGAAAATTCCCAATAGTTTTTTTGGAAAATTTAATCCCTATACTGATTTAATTCGTGGCGATTGGTATTCGCCTCCTAAAGGCAGTACTTTTCATACCGGAGCGGTATACCTTAATGGCGATTGGTTGATGGAAGCATTAAAGAAAGAGGATATGTCGAAAGCTTTCAACGAAAAAAATCCATTATGGTGGTCGGAAGTAGATGCAACAACCACAACAATTTGGGCACAGTTTAAAAACGTAGACCCGAATAAGGAAGATGTTGAAATAAATGTGCGCCAAAAAGTTTTTTATCCAGAAAAACCATTTACAAATTATATAACTGTACGCGGGTTTACGATGCAACATGCAGCCACTAATTGGGCACCACCAACTGCCGAGCAAATGGGCTTAATTGGTACCAATTGGAGTAAAGGTTGGATTATCGAAAATAATATTGTTCAATATTCTAAATGTGTTGGTATCGCCTTAGGTAAGCATGGCGATGCCTTCGATAATAAAAATACAGAATCGGCCGAAGGCTATGTGGGTACCATTAACAGGGCTATGAACTTTGGATGGAACAAAGGAACCATTGGAGGGCATTTGGTGCGTAACAATACCATTGCCTATTGCGAACAAACGGGTATAGTGGGTAGTATGGGCTGTGCATTTAGTATTGTAGAAGGTAATACCATTCACGATATCCATGTTAGAGGATTATTTAATGGTGCTGAGATGGCGGGTATTAAATTTCATGGGGCAGTAGATGTGCAGATCCGTAACAATCATATTTATAAAGCTAATATGGGGGTTTGGCTCGATTGGATGGCTCAAGGTGTACAAGTGAAAAATAATTTGATGCACGAAAATGGCTTGGATATCTTTTTAGAAGTAGATCATGGTCCGATGTTGGTAAGCAATAATGTACTGCTTTCTAAAACAAGCTTACTTATGAACTCAAGCGGTGCAGCCTTTGTCCATAATATTTTTGGTGGTAAAATGGATGTTGTTTCTTACGATGCTCGTTTAACTCCGTATCACTTGCCTCATTCTACTTTTGTTAAGGCTTTGCATGATAACCCTGGTGGCGATATTCAGTTTGTTAATAATTTATTTGTGAATGGTGGAAATGCCAGTGAATATAAAAAGAGCATTTTACCTGTTGTTTTTGATGGAAATGTTTATACAAAAGGAGCAATAAGGGCAGTTTTAGGTAATAAACAAAGAAGCTTTGGTGAAATAAGTGCCGAAGCAAAAGAAAAGATTAAAAATGTAGCAGATAAAGAGGCGGTAGAAAAGAATTTTATTGCAGATGAAAATTTCGACGCAGAAACAAAGTTATCGGAAGAAGGCGGCAAGATGTTTTTAGAAATTACATTGGACAAAAATTGGCTAACTAAACAAAAAAGAACACTAGTAACTACTGGTTCTTTAACTAAAGCAATCATTCCTAATCTGCCTTTCGAAAATGTAGATGGTTCATTCCTTAAAATTGATAATGATTATTTTGGTAATAAACGTAATATAGTCAATCCTTCGCCCGGACCTTTCGAAATTAAACAAAGTGGTAAACAAAGAATAAAAGTGTTTTAAACCTGCATACCATGAACTTTAAAATCGCTATCTGGAAATTGCAAAAGATCCATTTATGGGGGCTATCCAATCTTTTTTGTTCAAAATATCGCAACGATAGATAATGAACAAGCAGTGCCTGTGTATTAGGTAATTTAGATTTATAGGTTCTAATAAAAAAGATTAATTTATAATAAATGAGGAATATTATTAAAGTGATGTCCGTGATAATCGTATTTATTGCTTGGGTATTTGCAATTTCCTGTGTTAATAATGGATCACATTCAAAAGATGATGTGAAATGGAAAGAGACAGTCAGCAAGAATATAGATACTACAGTTAAAGTTTATGGCCATTATGCTGCCGTAAAGCTGCCGATAGATAGCGGAGTGAGCTTATGGAATCCAACGGCAGTTACCTTAGGTCCAAAAGGAGTGATGTATGCGGCCAATTATACCGGGGAAATTTATTCCTTACATGATACTGACGGAGATGGACTGGAAGATTACGCTAAACTCTTTTGTAATGTAAAACAAGACAGCCTTAGGTATCCTACCAGTATCGTGTTTAAGGGAAATCAACTTTATGTTGGAACAACGCAGGAAATAAGGGTGTATGAAGATACAAATGGAGATGAAGTTGCGGATAAAAGTTACACCTTTTTTAAGGATTTCCCTCATACACTTCATTACTTTGATTGGACCTTTGGACTTACTTTTGGACCTGACGGAGATCTATTTGCTATATTGTGCACAGATGCCTTAAATGATCGTCCGGCTCCGGATCCTCATGGCCTGCGCGGTTCTATATTGAAAATTGCGCCTGATGGCAAGTCTTATGAAAGATTTGCTGCCGGATTGAGGTTTGCCTATGGCATGGCCTTCAATAAGCAAGGTGATTTGTTTTTTACAGACAATAGAGGTAATGAGAATAAATATGAAGAATTAAATTTTGCTCAAAAAGGACATTTTTACGGAAATAATCCATCTAAGTACCCTAATGAAAAGAAAACAACTGAGCCTTTATTGAAATTGAAATACGGCTTTGCACCCGTTGGAATTAGGTTTAATCCAAGTGACAATGCTTTTGGTAAGGCTCAGGATCTATTGATCTCCTTTTTTGGTCCAGATGGCCAGTGGGGTGACGGTTCAATATCGAGGGTACAATTAACAAAAGATGCCAAAGGTGGGTATCAGGCTCAGGAGTTTCCTGTTGCTGATAAAATTGCAAAACTTGCAGATTTGGCAATCGGAAAACAGGGAGATTTATATGTAGCTCAGTTTGGTAATGATGGTCCTATGCATCTTCCCTGGAAAACACCAATGGGGGCAATTTATAGAATGATTCAGGCGGATTGGGTTAAACCAGCTGACCCAAAGAAAAGCACCGCTCTTGTTGAAGGAAATATACACAATGGGCAAGCTATATTTAGCCAGAGAATGTGTGTTACTTGTCATTCGATAGATGGGAATGGAACCCTTCTAGGGCCTGATCTTGCGGGAATAGGGAAACTTTTAAGTAAGAGTGCACTATTGGAATCAATTAAGAATCCTGGTAAAAACATTAAAACAGGTTTTGATCAGATGGTAATTGAACTGAAAAATGGTACGACCGTCAATGGTAGGATGGTGACGACGAATAAGGATGAGATTTCAATAATCAGCTTCGGAAATAAAGAAAGTACCATAAAACAAAAGGATATAAAATCCAGTAAAATGATCACTGCATCTTTAATGCCTTCTGGTTTACTTGATGGGCTTACTGATGGCGAAGTCAATGATTTATTGGGGTATTTGGAAAGCTTGGAAGCAGCTAAGTAGTTTTCGGATATATCTATTAATTGAATTAAAATAAAAAAATGGCTATTAAAATTGGATGTTTTGCATTGGTAAATCCGTTTCAAACTTTAGATAAACAATTGGATCAAATTAAAGATTGGGGTTTTAAATATGCAGATATTACTGATAATGCAGACGGGGCTTGCCTTGGTTCACATTTCGGATTTAATGCAGTAGCAAGTTTAGATGCCAATGCGTTTGATTTAAATAGAATGTTTGAATCAAGAGGAATAACAATTACAAGTGTATGTGCACATGCTACGTTGTTGGATCCTGCAGCTCCATGGAGGTATGGAACTTCACAAATCGTAAAAGCAATAAGAATGGCGGCTTCCATTGGTGTTGAACATGTAATCACTACAGAGGGGGATGCACATACTGAGTTTGGCGAAAATCTTACAGATGCAGAAGCGATTTTCTCCATCAAAGAGAAATTGCACGAGGCCTTAGCTATGGCTAAAGATTATGGGGTTAAACTATTGCTGGAACCACATGGGAAATATACAGGTTCAGTGCAGCATATGGAACGGATCATTGATGCATGTAATTCTGATGCATTAGCAGTAAATCTGGATACCGGGAATTTATGGTTAGCGGGTGTTGAACCTATAGAAATGATCGCAAAATTAGGGGAAAAGATTGAACATGTACACTGGAAGGATTTGCCTGCCGAATATATTGAAAAACGTGGTAAGATGTTTGGTTGTGGAATGTCGCAAATTCCATTGGGAACAGGGGTTGTAGGTATTGAGAAAATATATGATGAGTTGGTTAAAATAGGCTTTGATGGATATAGTACCTTAGAGGTAGCAGGTGAACATGCGGTAAAAGAAAGTTATGACTTTTTGAATAAATTAGCATTAAAATAGAATTATTGCTATGAAGGGGCGGGATAAGGATTTTGATAAAATATATAAACCGGATCGATGTGATCCGCTCATCGAGGCTGCAAATACCGGTCAGCTTAATGTGAAGGGGCTAAGCCGGTACAATTATCCGGGACAGGAATTGCCTGATTCCGTTTTACCTGGAATATACAGTATAGGGTATTGGGATGCCAAAACTGATCAAAACTGGGGTTTGGACTGGCACAGAAATGAAGGTATTGAATTTACCTTTTTAGAATCAGGAAGTTTATACTTCTCTACTCAGAAAGAACAATTCAATCTTGATCCCGGAAGCTTTACTATCACCAGGCCATGGCAGCTGCATAGAGTAGGAGCGCCCAATGTTACCATTGGGAAATTGTATTGGTTAATTATCGATGTTGGTGTGAAACAACCTCACCAGTCCTGGGAATGGCCCAGCTGGATTATTCTGGCAAAAGAAGATTTAGATTATTTGACTAAAATTCTGCGACAAAATGATGTTCGCGTATGGAAAACGGATAAGAAATTAAATCAGTGTTTTATGGAGTTAGGCAAATGTTTGGATAATTCTATAAGTGAGATCCCGCAATCGAAGCTATGCATTTTAATCAATGACTTATTGCTGGAAATGTTGTGCCTCTTTAAAAAAGGCCACATGGAACTGGATGAATCACTGATTCAAAACTTAAAAACCGTAGAGGTTTTTTTGGAGTTTTTACGAAGTGATTTTGAAAAACTTTGGACATTGGAAGAGATGGCTGAACATTGTGGGCTTGGGAAAACCAGCTTATTAAAATACTGTAAACAGTTGACCAATATGTCCCCTGTTAATTATTTAGTTAATGTTAGATTGGATGCAGCTGTTAAACTATTGAGTCGTAAAGATTTGACAAATGTAACCAGTGTTTGTTATGAATGTGGCTTCTCCAGTTCCCAATATTTTGCGACTACTTTTAAAAAACGATATCACTGCACCCCAAGTGAATATAGAGAACGATTAATAAAAAAAACCGAATTGAGCTACGTACATTAATGAATAGAAGATGAGATTTAAATTGACAATTCTAAGTTTTCTAATGGCTGCAATAGCATTTGGCAGCACAAAAAAAAATAATGATAGATTGCAGTTGCTCATACTTACAGGAAGCAGCAACCATGATTGGGAAGCAACCACTTTGCAGTTGAAGAAAAATTATACTGAAAATAATCGATTTGAAGTTTTCGTTACTAAATCTCCCGATACTTTGAATTTCCAGGATTTTAAGAAATTTGATGTTGTCGTTAGTAATTGGAATGCATGGCCAGAAAATCATGACAAATGGACAATGTCTGCTAAAGCTGGATTAATGCGCTATATAGAGCAAGGCGGCGGTTTTGTTTTGATTCATTCGGCAAATGCAGTCTTTTATGATTGGGATGAATTTCATGAATTAATAGGAGCTACCTGGGGTGATCAAACTACCCATGGAAAAATAACTAAACATAAGATTATAATTAAAGATAAGCATCATCCCATTACCAAAGGTATGCATGACTTTTGGATTACTGACGAGCTATGGGTAAATGCAAAAGTCCAGCCGAAGTTGAATGTTTTAGCCGAAGCTTATTCTGATCCCAAGAATAAAGGAAGAGGTCTTATGGAACCGGTATTTTTATGGAATGAAAAAGGTAAAGGAAGATGTTTTAGCAGTATTCTTGGACACGATGTTACTGCGATGGAAAATAAAGAATGGAAAAGATTAGTATTAAGGGGAACGGAGTGGGCTGCAACGGGAAAAGTGACTATTTGCTGAATTTTAGCATTTGTAAGAACTACTATATTCCTTTACAATATGTTGATCATGAAGTTTCCTATTTAATCTAAAAATTTATCCAAATATTAAACTATCTTTTATGTCTGAAAGTGATAATCTTTATAAAGAGGCCACAGAATTGGTCGGAATTTCTAACATAATAAATAGCACTTGTTATATGTATGAACATTTGGACAAAGTGCCCTCTTGGATCATTATGGTAAGGCCTCCTACACACTCTAACAATAAATAGTTTTTAAAATGGAACGACGTAAATTTATTATGAATTCACTGTTAGCATCGGCTGGCTTAATGGCCCCATCAATGGGAAACAGTTTACTGGCGGCAACTGAAGATTCTCCTTTTTTATCGGTACGGCCGTTGATGGGGGGCAGGTTCGTAACCCTTTGCATTATGATCCGTACTACACCATGGGAAGTTTCAAGGGATGTTAAGTTGCTCCCAGATGACGAATCAGCTTTTCACACATTGGAAGTTGTCCGTAGTATACGCGAAGCCTTCGCGAAGAACAATCCTGATGGCCGCCTTACCTGGGGGTTTACCCTTAATGCGTTGGAAGATAAACGTGTTAATTATGTAGATATTAGAAAATATGTGGTTGAGTGTCAAGAGAGATATGGTGATGAAGTTACCTATTTCCCGGGCTATTTCCCAGGAATGTACCTTCCGAGGAAGCGGGTTAACCGAGAAATAACGGAAGCCTTACAGCTTATTACCAATTTTGTTGGTCATAAATATCGTCCAAAATGCATAATAGGAGGATTTATGTCAGCTGAAAGTCTACGCTATCTTGCTGAAGTAGAAAAAATACATGTCGCGCATGGAGTAATCTGGAGCCAACACGCAGTAGATGGTGGAGGGGCGGATGGTTCTCCTTCTTATCCTTATTACCCATCAAAGGAACACTATTGCAAACCAGCCCAAAGCAAAGCGGATTTTATTGATTGTGTCAACTTAGATGGCTGGAGTGTGGATTTTCTGTGTGCCAAGGTAAGTGGTGGTATCCCGGGCACTACACCTTTTAATGGAACTTCCAGCAGACGTGGGGTAGGCCCCATAGAAACCTATTGTGAATTTGGGCTGGAAATAGGTCATTACTCTGTTATGCATACCCAATCTCTCCATTTTGACCGTGGGTTTGAATTGAATGGTTTCGGCTGGATACCAAATATTTGGGAAGCCCAACTCGTTAAAGCTCCAGAACGAAAAGACTGGGGAGATAAATTCATCTTACAAGCTATGGAAAAATGGGTTGGCGACACAAAAAAAAGATGGCCAGATGTTCAGTTCATCACATTCGGGGAGTATGGTGAAATTTGGCGGAAGCAATACCGGAACAATGACAATTGGAATTATCGCTTTGAGGAGAAAGGGCTGGGCATCGGAAACTCGTATGGCAACGAAGAAATACGTTGGTTTATGAATAAAAGCTTCAGGCTGGCATTATTGCGAAACTGGCATAAAAATACACCGGAAAAGGTGATTGACTTTACACGATATGACCTTCCGGCTAGAGAACCTGCAGATCCAAGTCCTGACCATCCGATAAAAGATTGGAGTTTGATGAACCGGATAAATCAGAAGGGATTGCGCCCACAGGATGTTCCTGTATCCCTGAAAGAATTAAGTGCGGAAGATCAACAGCTTATCGCAAAATATTATCCCGAGTTGTTCTAGATTGAAAGCAAGTGAAGGAAATTGATTCATCTCCATATATTCAGGAGTGTGAATTCGATATGGTTTGTTATCTCATTCATTGATGACTAATTGAAAATTGGAGGCAAGGAGAGCTGTTGTTCATTTCCATAGTTTAGGAGAAATATCGATAATAGGCTAAACTTCATTGTCAGATTTTTTTATTCTTTTTAGGGGTTAGATCTTTTCAATTAGACGTATCTATATGAACCTCTCAATAACAGATCTAGAATCTAGCGCATTTACAACAAAATGCCAGAAAAGAATCGCAATTGAAGATGTAAGAAAAACTTTTAATGAAGCTTTTTTTTTACATCTTCAATACAGCAAATACAATCTTTTACATCATGTAAAAGGTTCCTCCTAAAGAAAAACAACACTTCACACAGCAACAATAAATGAAAAAAGATATTTTTATGGACTTTATAATCATAGGAATGGTTATAATTGGAGTAGGATTGGTTTTCTATTTACCCAACCCAAAGACTAAGATGTCTCTTTCAATTACATCTGCCAATCTACTGATTGTGTTACTGAAAGGCAGGGTTTCAAATCGTATTTTAAATCCTATAAGTGTTCTCCTTTTATTGGTCCTTCTCTACGTAATTTTTATTTTTAAGGGATGAAAGATAGTTAAACCATCTATTGGAGTAGTTTAGTGTGCAATCAGTTCCTGTGCAAAACCACCGGGGTGATCCAGCTTCTTTCCTTTATCACCGGCCGGGAATACTTCAATCTCATCGGCACTATCGTGTATCAGCTTATTTTTCGAATCAAACAAACCAACCCTTACAGTAATGGCCTGGCGTTGCTGCACTGTAGGCATGGGGAATTTTAAATAGCCTTTAAAATCCGCGTTGCTGGCCCGCACTTCAACCGGTTTACTACCCGAATATAATACATTCTTTCCTTGTAGCACCTGATAACGCAAACGGCTCCCTCTTATCGGGTCGGCTTTATCGTTACACACGAAAACAGCAATATTGCACCTATCCCCCGAAAACCCATAAAAGGCATCAGGACGTAAATTGACTGCAATTGGGCGTAATGCATTCAAATAGGCGAAATAACCAGGTTTTGCCTGCCGATCAGCATCCATCAACGATTTCAACCAGCCGGCAGGCCATGCATCAATTAGCAAATGCACAGAAAATGAATTGAGATAATTATTTCGACGAAGTGCCTCGGTAGCCAAACGGATGGCCCAGTATTGAAATTGACGACTGCCTTTTACCCAATCCTGCACACTATTGTCCTTTAAATGCATCCATTTCAAGCCGATAGTTGGTGTTTGGCAGCCCGGAATATTGCGTGGGTCCCATTGGTCATCAACTTTCAACTGAAGCCATGCCGAAGGGTAATATTTTTTCATAAACGCAATATTATCCAGCCCTTCGGCGCCAAACTCGCCACAGCCATACATCCAGCCGGCACGGGTATCGTGCCATGCCCCGATATAATTATTTCTCATACCGTCGCCATACCAGATATCATAATCATGGTGGTCAGAAAACCGGGGTGCCAAATTCACATAATCACCCTCCACCCATTTACACACCTGCCCCGGGTTTATTACTCGCGCTGTGGAATCAAATCCATAAAATAATTGCTGATGTTGTTCACGGGTCATCATCATCGGTTTAGTGAAATCAGGTTCATTCAGATAGCTGACCAATGCATTGCTCGGATGGTTGCGCACCAATCGCAGCAGTTCCAGAAACTGCGCCTGCGCTTCGGACACAACATCTTTACGGTAACCATTAAATGCAGGCATATCGGTTTGAGCCAGTAGCCCAAGCTTATCAAAATAATCATACACCTCTGCCTGGCAAGGTTGCTGGGTCATGCGCCAAAAATTCATCCCTGCAATTTTGGCAAGCAGGATATCGTCAATTAACTGCCGGTAATCTTTACGCATCACACACTGCATGAGGTTACCCATCATATTTGCACCACGCAATTTTATTTCTTTTCCGTTCAGGTAAAAACGACCTTTCGGCACACTATTTTGCGATTGCACAAATGAGCGCATTCCGAACTGGCTGCTTGTGGCATCTACCAATTTACCCTGCTGTAGCAGTCTGATCTGTAACTGATACAACCAGGGTGTTTCGGGCGACCAGACACGAAGCCGACCAGCAGGAATGTTAATCTTAAACTTTAACGTTACAAATCGGTCCGTTCCGGGCTGTGTACTAATAGCCGCATGCCCTACTAATTTTTTATTAACCAGCGTTGCTTTGAAATTCTGGCCATATAATGAATAAACAACGTCAATATTTTTTGCCGCAGCAGGTACTTCAATTGACACCTCTGCCTTAGCTTGTTCTAGCAGGGGGTGCACAAACAAATCGTTAATATAGGCACTGTTCCTGCTTTCTAAAAAGCAGTCCTGCCAAATACCAAAGCCAGGAGGGCTGGACTTCCACCCGAGGCCAAAATCAGATTTATCCCAACCGGGGCCACCGCAAGCTGCAATTTTCTTTCCAAACTTTCTATTAGGACCGAGAAACCAATTATCGCCCATCATAATGGCATCATTGTACACCCTTATTTCTAACTGGTTTTTACCCTCATGCACAAACGGTTTGATGTCAAACTCAAATGCGCCGAATAAACCGGTATGTTCGCCCACTAATTTTCCGTTTACAAACACGCGGGCGATATAGTCAACCGCATTGAAATGTAGGAACAGTGAGGGGGCTGCCATTTGCTCCTTACCGATCAGCAAATCCCTTTTATATATCGCTTCTGCCTTATTGATTGGTCCTTCGTAATGGGGGATTTTCACCTTCCGCCAAACGGTGGAGTCTGCTACGTTTCGCACTGCGGCTAACGGATACAGACTACCCCTGGCATCAATAGCCATTTCGGTCGCGAGCAATTTCCACTGAAAAGTGTCCAGCATTACCCGTTTATGAAAATCAGGCAATTCCGGAGCAAAATTAGCAAGGAAGGATGCATAATGCTTGCGCATTTTCCGGAGCTCGATATCTAAACGTTGTTGTGTTTGAATGGCATCTCCGGCAACAAATGCTGCACCCGGAGTGGCAGTCAACGGCAACAACAAATGCGGCAGTACCGGTGCCAAATTCTTTTGCAGCCCCGGCACTTTTTCATGCTGCATATGTGCAAAATTTGCAAATATATCCTGCTCATTTTGGGCAGATGCAAAAAATATTGTGCCAAATATTGTAATAAACAATAACACTGTTCGTCGGCATATCCGACTTATAGAATCAATTTTTTTATTGACCATTTAGAGCCTGTTTAAATTGTGTTCAGTAATAATTTTATAACGGGAATGCTGCTAACAAATGTAATTTAACCCGCTGCAATAACAAACACTTTCATTTTATTATTGCAAATGAACAGAGGAAGATCATTCGTATAGCAGGTTAAGGTAATCCGTTTAAGTACACTGGATTCCATTTGTGAGGTACCTTTTCGATTCGCCATTGTGCTGGGCATTAGTATTTTTTAATCCTGAATTGGCAATTGTGACATCGCTGCTAACAATAGTATAAGGTGGGGCTTTCGGGAAATGGCACTTCGCTGAGTGCTTTTAACCTGGTTGGAAACATAAGGTTTGCCGGGGTTTGCATATCGGCGCCCTTATATTTAAGTTGGTATTGTCTTTGAAATTCTCTTGGAGATACGCCAACCAGTTCTTTAAACTGTTTATTAAAATTAGAACAATTATTATAGCCACAGAGAAAGCTTGTTTCGGATATATTATATTGGCCGTGCAGCAATAGCTTTGTTGCATGGCCAATTCTCACTTCTTTTATAAATTCTAATAAAGTCCGTGTGGTTTTCTTCTTGAAGAAACGACAAAAGGCTGCGGGAGTCATGGGCAAGATTTCAGCAATCATCGGCAAGGACATATCTTTTCTGAAATTCTGGAATATGTAATCATATACTTTGCTGATCTTTTGTCCTTCATCGGTACTTTCAACACTGTTGAAATAAGAGGAAGACAATACCTGGTTTGTATTTGACTGGGATAGTATGCCTAGTAATTGTAACATGAGTCCCATCCTTGTCATCCCTTTGGCCAAGCACATTTTCTGAATCACATTTTTTGCCAATGCAACCGTTATGCCTGAAAATGAAATCCCTTTGGATGCTTTATGAAGGAGATCATTCAGTTGTTTTGCCTCCGGTTTTTCCAATAGTTCTTTTCCCAAAAAATCAGGAAAGAAATGAATGGTAATTACCTGTGATGGAGCCGTTGGATCCAGCTTTTTTTTGTATTTCGAGCAATGGGGCAAATAGCTTCCAAGGAGCAGGAGCTGTGTTCCCTCAAAGTCCATAACATTGTCTCCAATAAAATGTTTGCCGCAGTAGTTTTCGAGTAAGGCAATTTCAAAATACTTGTGGGACCTTAAGGAATCACAATTTTTGTTTTCCAATTTCTCCAGCTGAATGGTAAAGCGCTGGTCTGGTGGAAACAGGAAGTTTTCGTAAATGCACTGCATAAATGAATGTGTATTTAAAGAAGTTAGCCTGATATTCATCAGGCTAACTTCTGGTTCCTATAATTATTATTCGAAGGGATTAAAGGTTCCTCCCCAGTTGTTATTTTGTGTAAATAATGAATTCCGATCTAAAATGGCTTTAGGAATACCATAAATATAGTATTGATCTTTGATGGCTATGTCAACGGCGTCTGTAGCAATCACCGTGGAGGTAAATTTGTTCCAGACGGTATTTATATCTGACATAGGACTTACATCCGATTGCCCTGGTTTAAGTAATACGGCTATACCATGGCGTTGAGGTAAAGCTCTTAGATAGTCAAACATTTTCCAGCGTCTTAAATCATTCATGCGCTTACCTTCAAAACAAAACTCAACAAACCGCTCTTTTTGATAGGCTTTACGAATATCTGATTGCTGCAGCGCAGTAATACCATAGTTACCGGTAGCACCTGGCAATACACCTGCACGGCTCCTGATTTGTTTTAATATGGCTAATGCCACTGAGGTGTTTCCTGTTTCATTGGCGCATTCTCCATAATTCATTAATACTTCCGCATACCGAATCTCTACCCAATCAACACCAGCATTATAAACACTGCCTTTATCAATAGTTTTATCGATGGCTTTTATGCGGTAAAAACTGGAGTTAGACCATAGGACGTCTTGTGTTACTGCGTTATGTACGCCTTCAAGACCTGTAGCACCGCTATAATTTGTGATGCTGGTAAAATAGGTCCACAGATAGGTTTTATCATCACGCATCCCTTTTAAATATTGGTTAGGGGATCCGTTGTAATAAATATTGGCATAAAACCGGTCGTCTCTGTTAAAGGATAGGGTATCGTAGCTTCTTGTTTTCGATTCCCAGGTGGAGCCGTCCTTCATAGGGAAAGCATTAACCAATTCTAATGACGGACGGTCGTAACCTACATCATCTTTAGACCAATCCAGGGGTATTAATCCGCCCTGAAAATAAACAGCTTGAGGATAGTTGTACCGGCGAACCATGACCACTTCTTTGTTTAACTCATCGTCCCAGATTTTGCTGTAAGGACTATACAATCCCTTGCCCCGGCCATCTAAAAATTCCTTGGCCGCTTTATTGACATCGTATGCCTTTTGCCATGAAGCAATACCTCCTAAACCATTAAACAAAGGGCTGGCATAAAATAACAATACCCTTCCTTTAAAGGCCAGCGCCACCCCTTTATCAATCCTGCCCAAATCATTATCTGTGAAAGCATCTGGCAATAAGGCCATAGCGTCATCCAGATCTTTTAAAATCTGAGTTACGCATTCTGATGTTTTATTACGGGGTTTCTGCAGTGTTGTTAAATCTGTAGAGGGCGGTTGGGCCTCCAATAGGAGTGGTACGCCACCATAATTACTCACCAACCTATGATAAGCCCAGGCTCTCCAGAATAAGGCCTGTCCCTTAATTTTGTCTTTATCCACTTGACTGAAAGTGGCCTTATCTACATTGGCTAACAAAATATTAATGGTTCGGATATTATTGTACACCTTAAAATCATTTTGTGAATCAAAGGTCGCAGTGCCTCTGAACCAATCATTGGTCTGTTTTTGATAAGGCACCCCCTCATCTGTGTTGTTCCCGGTTCCATAGGGATTACCAGGCATCAGATCTGAATAGATCTGATTTAAATAGGCGGTTGCCATATTTGCATCAGACCATACCTGATCAGGACCTACAGCAGAAAGATTTGTTTTATCGAGTACTTTACTACAACTCATCAGTAAAAAAAGAGCGGGAAGGATGAGTATTGCTATATTTAATTTATTCTTCATTTTTCTTTGTTTTAAATTTAAACACGCTTTCTAAAGCCTTACATCAATTCCTACGGTAAAAGTTTTCATGGTAGGGTAGCTCATGAATTGAGACACCTCAGGATCATACAACTTAAATTTGGTGATATTGAACAGATTTGATCCTGACACAAAAATCCGGGTGTCTTTAACAGATAATTTATTCAATATATTACTTGGGAGTTTGTAATTAATGTTCAGGTATTTCATCCGTAAAAATCCTCCATTATATACGTTGAAGGTAGAGGTCCATTGATAACCAGCGGAGTGAGGATCTCCCCATGGGTATATTTTGGGTGTAGAACCATTAGGATTTTCGGGACTCCAGGAATCTGCGTGGTATTCAGGCACCTTTCCGCCACCGCCGAAATTCCTGCCCCAGGCATCATTATAGGCTATTTTATACCCTGTGAGGCCGGAAAATAAGGCTTCTACCGTGAAGTTCTTATACGACATTGAAATATTCAGTCCATAAGAAACAGGGGCATTGTCTGCGCCGAAATAGTTACCCAGCACCACCTGATCATAACTATCTACTTTACCGTCTGGTTTGCCACCCGGACCACTAAGGTCTGCCAGTAACATATCGCCCAAGGCTGGTGCCACGCCATTGACGGTATAACCAGCTGGTAATTTATTCAGATCATCCTGCGTGCGCAAGATGCCCTCGGCCTGGTAACCATAACCATATGCCAGGGGTTTACCAATTGGGTTATTGTAGTCTTGAGTATTGGCCGCAACATCTTTCTTGACCACCTTATTTGTAGCATAGGTGAACATCCCTTTTACGTTATAGGTAAAGTCTTTGCCAATGTTGCTGGCATAACCGAGTTCAATTTCAATACCATGGGAATTCACTTTCCCATAATTTTCTGGTGGTAAAGACGCACCAAATTCATTTGGAATGGCCAGTATCCGGCTGCCTAATATGTCATAAGACTGACGTTTCCAGTAATCGAAGCTGAATCGTACATTTTTAAAAACTGTTGCATCTATCCCAATACCTGTTGATTTTGATTTTTCCCAGGTTAAATTGCTGTTGGGAAGACCTCCATAGGCTAAGCGTGGGGCAGGAGTGCCTGTGGCACCCAGATAATAACTGCCGTCCTGGATGATATATTGTTCCATCCATCTCCATCTGCTGTTGGGGTCATCTTTGTCCAGAATATCGTTACCTGTGGTGGCATAGGAAGCCCTCACCTTCAAGAAATCAACCGCACGGCCAAGCGCTGATGACTGGAAAAAATCTTCTTTGGAAATCACCCAACCGCCCGACACGGAAGGAAACCAGCCCCATCTTTTATCAGGAGCAAAGTTAGTTGAGCCATCTCTTCGAATAGATGCTGTAAAAAGATATTTAGCATCATAGTCATAATTAATCCTTCCTATATAGGATAACCGTCCAATTTGACCTTCATTACCTTTTGTTGACCAATCAGCATTGTTTGCACTGGTATATAAAAACTGATCTGTTGCAATGAGGGGGAAGTTATAACGATACATGTTAAAGAAATTCGTGTAGCCCTCATACTGCTCATAAACAGCCATCGCACCAATCGTATGTTTGCCAAATGTCCGGTCGTAATTGATCTGTGTATTCAGCTGATAAGTATTTGATTTATTGTATTCATTACCTAAATACTGTGTACCCGGATCTCCGCTCAAAACGGAACCCACCAATTCATCTGTGTAAATCAATCCATTGGGCCCTGTTTTCTTGAAATTATATAAGGTCTGTTTTTTAGCGAAGGTTTTGATATAGCTGTTGTCAAAGTTCTTGCTATAGGTAGCTTTCAAGCTCAGCCCTTCCACCTCCGGTATTTTGTACTCCGCAGTAAGTAAGGCATCTATCTGTTGATTGGTGTTACGCCAATATCCACCGTTTTTCATCATCTCTACAGGGTTCCCTAACCAGCCCGGATTATTCGGTTTACCATCGATATAGGGGGAAGCAAATACATCCCAATACAACAATTTACCCCAGAGATTATTCAGATCGTCGGAGCCATAGTCATAGGTAAAGTTGAAACGGTTACGGGTACCATAACTGGTCGCCATGTTCAGGCCAAGCGTTAGGTTTTTTACCAGGTTGGCTTGTACATTAGCTCGCAGATTGTATTTCTGATAGGATACTTGTGGTAAGAAACCATCTTCTTTAACATAAGATCCACCTATATAGCCCTTGATTTTTTCATTGCCGCCGGAAGCGCTTAATGAATAGCGCTGACTGGAAGGATTAGAATAAGCTGCTTTGTAATAATTATCGCCATTGGGATTATTTTTCAGCACCCAATTGATTTCTTCATCGCTCAGACCACCATTTACCGCTTTACTTAAATTCAGGCCGTCTTTTACTGGCATGTACTCCGGCAAGGTCCCCACCCGTTGTGTATTGTAGGTGGCGTTAAAATTGATCACAGCTGCGCCGCTCTTACCTGTTTTTGTGGTCACCAAAATGGCACCATTGGAAGAACGGGAGCCGTATATGGCTGCAGAAGAAGCATCTTTCAATACGGTAATGTCTTCTACTTCATTGGGATCTAAGGCGTCGAAACTTGTTTTGTCTCTGACTACGCCGTCAATTACATATAAAGGTTCAACGGCACTATTACTAAATGAAGAGCGGGCGCGTACTTTAACTGACGAGCCAATACCGGGTGTTCCGGTTGATGAACTGATGAAAATACCGGATAAACGTCCGGCAAGTACATTTGACAGATTGGTTGCAGGAATCAGCTGTATATCTTTTGCATTCATGGTAGAAACAGCTGAAGTCATTTTTGCTCGCTTCTGCACGCCGTAACCCACAGAGATGACCACATTCTCCAGTTCATTTTGTTGTGGAGACAGCGTGATCAGCATAGGCGCTGAAGTTACTTTAAGCTCCTTAGTGGCATATCCCAGAAAGGAGATGACCAGTTCGGCATTCTCATTAACCCCCAGTATTGTAAATGCTCCGTTCCCATCCGAAACAGTTGTTTTTGAACTGCCTTTAATTTTTATGGTTGCGCCTGATAAGGGTTTTCCATTTTCGTCTATAATTTTACCATTAATATTTATGGCATTCATAAAGGATATAAAATTATCGGTAACAGGTGCTTGCTTATTGATGACAATCATTTTGCCTTTAATGGTATAGCTTAAAGGCTGATCTTTTAAAGCAATTTGAAGTACTTCTTCTACAAGCGCGTCTTGAAAGTCTGCTTTTATGCTCCTCGTGTTCTTTACATTTTTTTCAGACCATATGATGTCATATCCCGTCTGTTTATTGATTTCGTTAAACAACTGTTTTAAAGATGTACTTTTCTTTATATAGGTTAGCCTTTGCGCAAAGCCTGCTGCAGAAACCTGCATCATACCCGCAATTAGAAAAATAACAATTAGTTTCATTGTTGCCAGAAATTTAAGTATGTAGCCTCGTGGCATACAAAAATCTTTAGTATATTTTTTATACATTTGGTTGTTTGGTTTAGTGCAAAAAGAGTGCGCTGTCCAAGGCTTAAACACGCTTTTTGAATAATCAGGAAATAATTGTTTCAATTGTTTTCGGTTTTACCAAATTCTATTCAGGGGTGTTTCTGCACCTCTGAATATATTTCAAACCTTTCAATTCTGATCGTTAAGAGTCTGGTCTGTATCTGTTCATGGTGTAATTTGGTTTTATGGTTTGTTTATAATTGATTACAAAAGTTAATTTTTATTTTTAACAATGATCTTTTTTCCCTTGAGGTCAAAGGATACCTCTCCTGTAAGTTCAAGCATTTCCAAAACTTTAGATACTTTTGTATATTTCGTCATAACACCTCCAAATTCGGTGTTTTTAAGCGATGGGTCTTCAAATACCACATCAACATCATACCATCTCGAAACTTTTCTCATGATGCTTTCCAGGGATTCATCACTAAATCGGAAATAACCATCTTTCCATGCAATGACATTTTCAGCATCAACAGGGATTACTTTGAGTTCGTCTTTTCCAAGTACCGCT
This sequence comes from Pedobacter nutrimenti, assembly GCF_032678445.1. GTDB lineage: Bacteria > Bacteroidota > Bacteroidia > Sphingobacteriales > Sphingobacteriaceae > Pedobacter > Pedobacter nutrimenti_A. The sequence goes on along the minus strand of NZ_JAVTSQ010000021.1, from coordinate 59,008 downwards.
TGCTGGTTTGGTTTTAATAAAGTACCATTTATATCTACACTTCCCTCCAGCAAAGTCGTCTTGCTTTCCGGTTCATCCTGATATCCGTTAATGTTAAAATGTGTTCCATGAACGGTAACTTGCTGTCCCTCAGAAATTACACGAAAAGGTCTCTGTTGATCTTTGGAAACCTCGAAATAAACTTCACCAGTTATAAATACTTTCCGTTCCTTCAGCCCGGCAAAACTCACCGGGAATTTAACCGAAGACCCTGAATTTAGCCATATATGAGAACCATCAGGTAAAATGAGCTGGTATTGTTGCCCTCTTGATGTGGTTAGCGTATTGTAAATTAAATGATCTGTATGCTGATGGTCGATCTGCTTATAAATAAGTTGGCCATTTTCGGCCTTTTGAACCTCAACTCCTGTTTCTTTTAACAGTTTCTCATCAATGGTATTGGAGAGTACAAGTTTTCTTCCGCCTGAGAGCGTAAGGGTGGCCATATTTTTACCAGGCATAGTTCCATCCTGCATAATTTTGGCAGTGCTTTTGGGGCTGATTTGCTGGTGTTTAAGGAATAACAGCCCAATTCCTATAGTCAAAATGATGACCATGGCAGCTGCAATATTCCTCCACATCTTTAAGGTTCTGGGGCGGCTGGTCTCTACTTCTTTTTTAATTCTTTTGAGAATGGCCTTTCTATGGGCATCTTCTTGTTTTGCATACAATGGGGATACTTCAATAGGCTCAACAGGGATTTGATTAAACCAATGGTCAAACTCCATCTTATCTTCCTGGCTAAGTTTGCCTTGAAGATATTTATGAGCAATCTCCTGAAGTCTTACTTTATCTTTTGTTCCCATCATCTTTTTGTATGACCATTTATTAACAAGTATCATAACTCAGACAAATGACACAAAAAAAAATAAAAAAATAAATGATCAGGAATTTACAGTAGAAAACCCGAAAGGAAAATATGAAGTTTTGCCCGAAATATCCTTTTTGTTCTCACCAAACTGGCATTTACAGCCTTCTCGGTCATGCTCATTTCATTCGCAATTTCTCTGTGGCTCATTCCTTGCTCCTTACTCATACGATAGATCAGCGCGGTTTTCTCCGGAAGTTGTGCAATCATGTCTTCCAGAAGGGAATACAACTCTTCAAACTCTAAATATTGCTGAGTAGAATCATCCAGGATATCATAATTTAGAGCATTTTTTTCTTCTACTAATCTTTTTGTCCTTTCCCGGCTTAAAAAATTCAGTACCCGGTATTTTATAGAAACGATCAGGTAGTTTTTAAAATCTGAACTGATCTGCAACTGGTCTTTTCGCTTCCATAGCGAAACAAAGACGTCTTGAACAATATCTTCAGCGGCTGTCATATTACCGGTTTTTTGAGCCGCGTAATAAAGTACCTGTTTCCAGTGGCGGTTGTAAATCTCAGTAAAAGCACCGTCATCTCCTTCAGAAAATAAAGAAATGAGCTCTAAATCCGTAAGATTATGATAGGTCGCTATCTTTAGGAGAGGTATCATAACATGCTATTTGGTTTTAGTAGAGTAAGTTGCTGCTTACTTTTCACTGATCAGGAACTGGCATCTAAGCTAATAAATAAACAGAATAGTTGTTTAAAAATTATCACTTTGCTAATTGTGCTGATTCTTCTGCTGTTTTGGCTGATTCAAGTTCTGATGTTTAAGCAAAAAAAACATCTATTTTGGTCAATTTAGCATCAGTAAAGAAGAGCTGAAAACTGGTTATTTGAGTTCATGATTATCGGAAATAAAAAAATTAAAAGATAATGAAAAGAATTAATCTGGGATTTTTACTGTTGGTTGGTTTTACCACATTTGGACAAAACAAACCGTCTGAAATACCGTCTGTAAATCCGAATGTTAAGGAGATCATTGTGATTTTTAAAACACATTTCGATATTGGCTATACTCATCGTGTGAAAGATATAGTGCAATACTATCGTACCGAAATGATAGATAAAGCATTAGACATCATGGACCAAACAAAGGACTTGCCTAAAGAACAGCAGTTCGCCTGGACAGCTCCGGCCTGGGTAATGGCTAAGGTACTCGAAGACTGGCCCGGACAAACACCAGAAAGACGCCGGCGATTAGAAGATGCCTTTAGAAAAGGGCGATTTGTAACCCATGCTATGCCATTCTCTGTTCAATCGCAAATTTTGTTTCCAGAAGATGTAGCCAGGTCTTATGAATCGGCGTCTTTTGTTAACCGTAAATATGGATTGTCATTGCCTTGGGCCGCTAAAATGACGGATGTACCCTCTCAGGCAGGTGTTTTGGCAACTGGACTGGCTCAAGGTGGGGTGAAATTTATGCATATAGGAAGTAATTGGCCTAGTCCTTATGTAAAGTATCCTCCGCTTTTTTGGTGGGAAGGCCCAGATGGGAGCCGCGTTTTGACACTTTATTCACATGATTATGGAACTACGCTTGGCTTGGGATTTAATACATGGGGCGAAAATGATGTTACTATTGGGCGAAACCTTATTCCGCCAACTGATTGGCCTTATCCTGTATGGCCTGCAATTTTTGTGACTTCTGATAATTCCGGGCCTCCAAGTGCCGAAGCTGTAAAGGCATTATTTGATGAAGCTGCTAAAAGGATGCCTGGCGTAAAGGTTAGGGTGGGAAGGCTTGAAGATTTTGCCACTGCAATTCAAAAAATACATCTTAAACTACCTGTTATTAAAGCCGAGGCACCTGATACCTGGATTCATGGTAATATGGGAGATCCCGGTGGAATGAAGATTTCCCGTCATATTAATCCACTAATACCTGCTGTGGAGGGCCTAAATACTCAACTCAAAAATTGGAATATTGCTGTGGCAGATCCAACCAAAGATATTTCGGAAGCTTATGAAAATGTTTTACTTTACGCTGAACATACCTGGGGTGGTGCAAGTTCTGTTGATAAATATGGAGAAGCATTCAAAAAACTGTCCCCGGACAGTTATAAGGATCTGGAAGGATCTTGGGAAGATAAGACAGATTATATTCGAAAAGTAGAGAATATTATAAAACCGATGTTGTCAAAAAATCTGAATGCTCTTGCTCAAAATGTCAACATCGCAGGTAAACGTTTTGTTGTTTATAATCCACTCCCATATGCTCGCTCAGGATGGGTGGAAGTAAAGAATGAAAACAAATTCATCTATGCTCAGGATATTCCCCCGAGTGGTTATAAAACATTTACAGAAAAGGATTTGACAGCAAATAAATTAAGCGTGTCAAATTCAAACCAGATGGAAAACAAATACTTCATCATTAAATTAGATCCTGCCCGTGGTGTCATTTCTTCATTTATTGATAAGCGCACAGGAAGGGATTGGGTTGATGCCAATGCTAAAGAGGGTTTAGGGCAATATATGAATGAACGGTTTACTTATGAACAAACTGTAAAGTATGTGACCGATTATCAGGGTAATCGTGCTATAAGTGAAAAGGGGAACTGGCTTCATCCTGGTTTATATAAGCCTGGGATGATTTCAGAAAAACAAGTTCCATATCGTGCAGCTTTATCTAAGAATGGAACGTTGAGCATCACCAATGATGGGTATCAGCAAACCGCTATAGTTGATATGCCTTCTGATACCACAAATCATTTCCCCGCTTCTTCTTTGAAGGTAACATTACAAAATGATGAACCATTTGTTGATATGGAAATTACCATTAAAGATAAGGCAAAAGACAACTGGCCAGAAGCAGACTGGTTCTGTTTCCCATTTAAATTGAATTCAGCTAAATTTACAGTAGGAAAGTCTTTAGGTATGATGGATCCTTCAAGTGATATTATAGAAGGTGCAAATAAAGACTTGTACGCTGTGGGAACTGGAGTTACCATAACAGATTTGGATGGATCCGGTATTGCTTTTTCTCCGTTTGATCATCCATTACTTAGTTTGGATAGACCCGGGATTTGGAAGTTTTCTAAAGATTTTGTCCCTAAAAAACCAGTTATTTATCTTAATCTTTATAATAATCAATGGAATACTAATTATCGTTACTGGTATTCTGGTACCTGGAGTTCTAAAGTCAGAATTTGGACTTTTACTAAAAATAGCACAACAGAGTCCAGATTAGTAACACCAGCTCTCGAAGCACGTACCCCGTTGTTAATAGCAGAAGCTGAGGGTAAAGCGGGTTATCTTCCTGTCGAACAAAGTGGGATTTCTGTTTCAAAAAAAGGGATACAGATTACAGCCTTTCGTCATGATGCTAGAGAGAATCCAGTATTTGCAACAGCTCCAGTTGACAAAAAACACACCTTGTTTCGATTATGGGAGCAAGGGGGTGTTTCTGGTAATCTTAAAGTAACTTTCCCTAAAGGAGTAAAGTATACTAAAGCAACCCCGGTAAACCTTCGTGGGGAGATAACGGGTAAACCTATCCCAGTCATTGACAACAAGCTTAACTTAATGATCAAAGCCTATGCCCCTATAAGTATTGTATTGCAATAGATAAAAATCAAACGTATTTTTCTTGGGTGCAGATCCGTAAAACTAATCAGAAAACTCATTGTATGTCCCTTCTTCTGAAGTGATGCTTTTAAGCAATCGTTTGTGTTGTGCTTAAATGAAAAGATAATTTATTTAGTTTCTATATTCAAAATTGGTTGTTGATTATTGAGGAGATTCATTATTTATTCATAAAGAAAATGCTAAAATTAAGTAGGATTATAGGTTTGTTAAATTTAATCTTTTTGGTTTCTCCGGCTTTTGCCCAGGAAATTAAATATGAAACAGCAACAGATTTATGGGCTGATACCTTAGGTAATCATCGTGCGGTTATACAAGTAGATAAGCCGGAAAATGCAGTGGAAGTCAACATTGACTGGCGTAGAAGGGACTTGAATGCTGCTGACCGGTGTCTGATCATTACGAATGAAAAAGGTGTTGCTGTTCAAAATATATATCGTATTGAAATCAACCGGGAGTTTGGACATTTTATTTTCCAGCCAAACAGCGGTATTGGTAAGTATTTTGTTTATTACTACCCCTGGAAAGGACACAAGTACGATGGGGGTTTTAGCGGGGATTATATGAAAAAGGAGGATAGCCCTTCAGGTGCCTGGCTTGCTGAAAATAAGATTGGATCCAGGGGTGATGTAAATTTTTCAAAAGCAAAAGTTTTAAAAATAGAATCCCGTACTGCTTTTGATAGTTTTTATCCAATGGAGGTTGTTGCAAAACAATCGGAAGTAAATGCATTGACTGCAAAAGAACAGAAATCTTATTTGATCTTTCCGGAGGATAGAAAAAATGCGATTAAAATGTTTGAGGATATCCCTGTTAAATGGATTAAATCGGGGGCATCCAACTCCTTTACCGGAACTGCCCTGAAAGATGAATATTATGTTTTTCAACTGGGTGTTTTTGCATCAAAAGCAGCGCTTAAAAACATCAAATTATCCTATATTAATGCTCCCTATCCAATTACCTGTTTTAATTTGGAAGGCAATGACTCTAAAGGCAATTACTTTAAAAAGAATGTAAGTTTAGCTAAAGGTAAAGTGCAGCCGTTATGGATTGGTTTGGATGTTCCTAAAAGTGCTTTGGCGGGTACCAGGACATTTCAAATCAAAGTAAAGCCGGAAAATGCTGCTGAGCAAATTGTAACGGTTAAAATTCATATAGACAACAAAACGATTAGCAACAGGGGAGATGATGAACTATGGCGTTATTCCCGCTTGCGCTGGTTAAACTCTACCATGGGTATTAATGATAAAAATACCAGGAATTATAGCCCCTTACAGGTAAATAACCTGGAAATTAAGGCTAAAATGACACAAGTTGTTTTAGATCATCTGGGGATGCCGGCCAAAATCTCTATACACAACAAACAAATTTTGCAAAAGCCAATTTCTTTTGAAATAGCAACAGATAAGGGTGTTCTGCAGTTAAATGCAGGTAAGGTCCAGTTTATAAAAAGAGCATCTGGAATTGTGACATGGACGAATACTTCGGAAAATGAAAAAGTGAAAATAGTTTGCCTGGGGACCATGGAATCTGATGGTTATTTGCGCTATAGCTTGCAAGTGCAAGCAAAGGAGAACTTTACAGCAAAGGATTTGCACCTTAATTTACCTGTAAACAAAGGCGATGCGAAATATTTTATGGGAATGGGCAGGCCTGCTGAGCTAACGCCCGAAAGTTATAACTGGAAATGGAAGGGACCACAGGATGCTTATTGGATAGGAGACTATGATGCCGGATTGTATTGTAAGCTTTTAGGTGCTACTTATGCCGGGCCGTTACTTAACTTATACAGACCTGCGCCGCCTCAATCCTGGTACAACAATAATGCAGGTGGTTTTAACATCAGTTCAACTGAAAAAGCAGTCAACACGCAAACTTTTACCGGCGAAAGAATATTAAGAAAAGACAGTGTTTTAAAGTTTGAGTTTTCTTTATTGATCACGCCTTTTAAGGAGATTGATCCAAAAAGTCAGTTTACGGACAGGTATTACCAGGACTATATGGGAAATCCAACTCCGCCTCAGTCTGCGATTGATGCAGGGATAAAAATTATCAATGTCCATCATGCCAATCATTTTAACCCCTATATCAACTATCCTTTTATACGGGCCGATAGCATTAAAGCTTTTGCCGATAAATGGCATAAAAGAGGCATCAAATCTAAAATATATTACACCATACGTGAGTTAAGCAATCAGACTGCTGAGATTTGGGCTTTACGAAGTTTAGGTACAGAAATTTATGCCGATGGGGATGGGGGTGGTTATATGTGGCTGCAGGAACATTTGGTTAAAAATTATGATGTACAATGGTTTACACCAATTGTAGGCTATGAGGCCTGTGATGCAGCAATACGTACCAGTGGTGATTCTCGCTGGTTTAATTATTATATTGAAGGTTTAAATTGGTTATTGCGTAAAACGGACATTGATGGCTTGTATTTAGATGATGTTTCTTACGACAGGACGATGTTAAAACGGATGCGTAAGGTTATGGAAAATGTGAAGCCGGATGGTATGATCGACCTGCATTCCAATACAGATTTTTCTAAAGGACCTGCAACACAATACACGGAGTTTTTCCCTTACATTAATAAGCTGTGGTTTGGAGAGAGTTTTCTTTATAAAAAAATGTCACCGGCAAATTGGCTGGTTGAAACTTCAGGTATTCCTTTTGGTTTAATGGGAGATATGTTGTTTCAATGTGGAAATACAGCCAGAGGAATGCTTTATGGCATGTCGGCAAGACTTGGATGGAGTACTGATAATATGGTTTGCGACCCGAAACCATTATGGAAAGCCTGGGATGAGTTTGGAATAGCTGATGCTAAAATAGCAGGCTATTGGCAAGCTGATGCTGTGGTAAAAACATCAAACCCAAATGTTTTGGCAACGGCTTATGTGAAAAACAACAAAATGTTAATTTCTATAGCCAGCTGGGAAAAGGACAAAACGGAGGTTACACTGACCATTGACTGGGAAAAATTAGGTTGGAAACCAGGAAATGCAGTACTCAAAGCAAAAGCCATAGAGAATTATCAACCTGCTAAAACCTTTGCATTAACAGATAAAATTATGGTAGAACCCTTAAGTGGATGGTTGCTTGAAATTGACAGATAAATAATTTAGTTGGCATAAGATTTCTTTGAAATAATAATAAATCCTCCTTGACCGGGAGAAACGTCAATCTTTTCCAGATTGGCGTACTCCTGTTTTTCCTGAAGGCCGGCTACGGCAGGTGCAAGGATCGAAGCCTGCGCTGGCGTCATCTTTAAGGCATTCCAATCTGGAGTAAGCTGGATCTGTACATGCTCTTTAGCCCAGCTGGCGTAAACGATCAATATCTTGTCCTGCTGTTGGTAAACGGTTACTTTGACATCCTCACGGTTGCATTTTACGGGGATGGCGGGATCCCAATAGCCAATCATTCTGGAATTCTGGATACCAAAACTGTCCCAAAGTTTCCATAGGGCAGCAGGATCACAACCCAGCCAGCCCAGGCGGGAGGTCATTCCGTAAAGCATACCCCGGTAAGCATTTCCACAGCCATTGAGCATTTCGCCGTATAGCCCAAAAGGTAGACCAGCTACTTCCGTTAGCCAGTAATCCGGTGCTTCGTTGTAATTATATCCTTCACCCAGCCAAAGAGTATTGATGCAGGGAAAGAGTTCCATGTATTGATTGGCAGGGCTGTTCATTCCATAAGAAGCACTGAAATTATTGCCGGAATGGAAGTCAATCAAACAACTGTCTGCTGATCTGTCCAGTACTTTGCGGACCCGTTTCATGATTTCCCGGTCGTAACCCACACCGTCCAGATAGATCCCACGCATTCCGGTATTCTTGGCCAGCCAGCCCAGCCCTTCCAGGTAATAGTTGTGCAAACGGGAAAGTCCCTGTGTGCGGATGGACATATCATATTCACCACCTTGCAGTGGGGTATGCCAGGCGGCGTCGTACCTGGTGCGGAGGTGTTCTACCAGCCAGGGTCCTCCTTTTGCATAGAGATTGCCTCCAAGTCCATCATCTGCAAACTGATCGGCCAGTTGTGCTCCAAGGCCAGGTGTGAAAATTTCATCACCCAGACTGCGGAATGCCCAGATCTCGGGTGCATAATTGCTCAACTCCCGGACTGTATAATAGATTTTGGTCCTTATTCCGGATTTTCTATTTGCTGAGATGTACTTCTTTAAGGTATCTGTAGTTAGGAATGGATAATTGATATAAGGGTTCAACAAGTTGCCCTGGTGAACGTTCATAACAGTAGCGCCTTTATCCAAGGCTTCTTTTCTCCAGTTGTCTACCGGAGGATCGGCTTGAAAATACCGCTCGTTCCAATGGTTATTGTCCAGCGGTTTAAGGGGTGTAATCAGTAAGCCGAAATTAAGGTGAATGCTCTGGCCTGCATGAAGCGTCTTTTTGCCTGTAAAGGCTTTAAGCATCACCTGTCCTTTAGACTGTCCTTCGTCATCTAAGGTACATCCCCCAAGTCCTTCATTGCTCCAGTCTTTATAAGTACCGGTCTTACTGAAATTATACAGTGACCAGTCCGGACTTTCATGCTTGAGTTTGCATTGAAGACCTGCATTCATATCTCCAAGCCAAATCAGGTTATTGGCCAGTTGTTTATCCCATTTCCAGTCCCAATGATCTGGCCTTTTGCCCCCTTTTCGGCCCAGTCCCATCATATAGGTGGCTACTTTGGAGGAATAGGGGATCTGTAGTTGAATGTCATCAAGGGGCAGGTCTTCTCCGGCCGTTAGTACAACCTGGTAATCGATATGCCCATCGCATTCCATTTTCGCAGCAATTTCAAGCAATGTTTTTCCATTGTGTAATTGGGTCTTCCAGCTTACTGCACCTTCTGATTTCTGAGTGATAAGCGGTTTACTACCCTTCCATAGGAGCTCTTTACCCTTATATATAGCCGTCAAACGCATGGAACCATTCAGAATATCCTTGTCTGGTCCGCCGGTTCTGTCGTTAGAACCTGTAAAATTGCTGGTGATTTTTTCTGGTAAGCCGTATTGGTTAAAACGGAGTTCCCGGCCTAAAATCCGAATGGTATTATCCCGAAGCTGAACAGGAGTATAGGGCTTGTACAGGCTGTCGTCCAACCCGATCTTTGAATCGAGCCAATTGAGCCTTGCCATCCTGAACAATTCTCCGTAGCCGCGATCTGCCAGTACGGAATCCTGCACATTCAGCCTGATGGTGACCTTCCGGCTTTCTATACCTTCTGCCTGAACTTCTATCTCTCCTTCATAGGCACCTGGTTTGGCCGTAGAGGAAATGTCTATACCGATCCACAAAGGCTGGACTTTATCTTTTTGAATATCTACTTTTTTGGTGAAAGTTTTGCCCAGCCAGTCTGTTCCGGCCATGTTGAAACAGCGGATGGCCGATCTGGGGATCTTGGCACCCTGTTTATCTCTTAGATCGGAGAAGATCAGATGCACATTTCGCAATTCCTGGAAAGGCGTATATATGCCCAGCTGAAAAGCAAAGAATTCATTTCGCAAGGCTGTAGCGTTAAAGGGCTCGTTGTCTTTTCGTTGCGTCCAGCGCACAGGGATATCAGCATCCATACGGATCGGGTGTTTTCTGTCCTCGGGGAAAAGGAGGAATTCCTTGTTCTTATTGGCAGACAGCAGGTCTTTCCTCTCACTGGCCGTAGCAACGATTTCCATAGGATAGAAACTGTCGAACTCCGTTACAGATTCGAAACGAAGTAGCTGGGCAGAAGCTAATTTTCCGCCTTCATTTTTCAATGTCCATTTGGGATCTGCAGTTTCGTGTGCAACTGGATAGACTGTATTTGGGAAATACCAGCTGCCGGTATTTTTATAGGGCAGGTAATATAAATAATAAAGGCCTTTTCCGGTACTTGGTTCGAAAGCCAGATCTGCAAATTCTTTACCGAGTGTCTGGAAGCTATAGTTGTGTATAGATTTTCCGTTTGAAGCATCTACCAGGATAACGGATTTGCCAGCAGGGTTGTCTACCCGTCTCCAGGGGATATGGACCACAACAGATGGAGCATCGGTACTTACTTCTATCACTGCCCGGTGGTTGCCAAACTCCTTGCGGTCCCATTGGCCGGTTCCATAAGGAATCGTTTGGGCAGATAATTTTCCAATACCTTGCAAAAGCATCAGCGAAGCACCGAATATGAATGAAAATATCTGAGCTTTACGCAGCAATTTCCCAAAATCTGTCATGCAAAAATGTTTTAGATTTGAAAATTAGTTAATCAATTTTGAAATTTAGGTTTAAGGTCAAAAATGCATAAGTATTGATCAAAATAACAGAGCTTTTAATCTTATAATTCAGCTTGTTGGTCAAAATAACATCTGTATTGGTCAAAATAGTATTGATTTATCAACCAAATGGAATCTTATTACAAGATCAAATTGCTGTATATTCGTTACAAATAAAAAGTCATGAGCTTTAGTATCAATGCTTATGACCAAAGTTTGTACGGTTAAAGTTACAAGCAATATGAATAGTGTATAAATTAACGCTTATCGGCATAATTAGTTTTTAACCAGCACTTTTAAATAGTTTTGTGAAGAAAATAAGTGATATAGAACTTGTTCGCCTGGTTAAGGCGGGCAATAGGGCGGCTTTCAACGAACTATATGAACGTTATTGGGAGGTAGCGTATGATATTGCCTACAAACAATCGCATGATGAGGATGACGCCAAAGATATTGTTCATGATGTCTTTATCCACATTTGGACCAAACAGGGACAGTTGAGCATTGACAAATCTTTTATAGCCTATCTGTATACCTGTTTGAAAAACAGGATTATTGATAAAGCCAGAAAGGAAAATTTCAGATTAAAGCAATTGGAGATCTTACGGTATACACTTTCAGAAGAAGACAACTCCACAATGGAACATCTTATTTCCAGAGAATTAGGAGGGCAAATCGAATTGAAAGTAAATAGCCTTCCGGAGAAAATGAAAGAAGTTTACAGGCTTAGCCGGGAAGAAGAATTATCAATTGAAGAGATTGCAGAAAAGTTGTCCTTATCTCCACAGACTGTAAAAAATCAAATCAGTAGTGCTTTGAAACGCCTGCGTTCGTCTATTTATACCGTCATTGGTTTTTTATGAGTTTAAAAAGCTATCGGGTATAGAATGTTCCCTTACCTACACCGTTCTTTTGCAATTGCTTGCTCAACACTAAGTTTTCCAAATGCTTTTTAATGGTATTTCTATTGGCCCCGGTAATGGTAACAATATTACTAATAGTTACTTGTCCCCTTGATTTTACCAGTTCTAAAATATCTACAGACAATTGCGGAAGTTGTCCCAATAATAAATATTCTTTCTCCAATTTTGTCTCCAATCTTTGTTTTTGTTTCAATAAGGCTTTCAAAAAAAACAATACCCAGGGATGCCAATCAGGAGCCTCATTTTCCAATGTTCCCTGTGTTTGTCTAAGTGCCAGGTAGTATCCTTCCTTGCTATGTTCAATAATAGATTCCAATGAACTGTATGGCACATAAGCATATCCTGCTGATAGCAATAAATAAGTAGTCAATACCCTCGAAAGTCTTCCATTACCATCTTGAAACGGATGTATTGCTAAAAATTCTACAACAAAAATAGCAGTCACCAATATTGGATGTAATGATTTATTAGCCAGGGTTTCATTTGTCCACTCTACTAAATGTTGCATTCTTAATGGTGTATCAAAAGGGCTTGCCGTAACAAAAATAACCCCAACACTTTTACCACTAGCATTAAATGCCTCTACCTGATTGCTATGTTTTTTGTATTCCCCTCTATGACGGGAGTCCTTATCACTATACTTTAATAAGTCTCTGTGAAACTGTCTTATGTAATTTTCAGTAAGAGGAATTTCCTGATAATTTTCAAAAACGGTATTCATTACTGCTGCATAACCTGCAACTTCTTGCTCGTCACGATTTTCAAATTTTTGAATCTGTAAATTAAATAGTAGTACTTCCACCTGCTTGTCACTTAACTTACTGCCTTCTATCCGGGTTGATGACCCTATACTTTCGATAGTAGCGACTCTTCGCAACGAAGTTAATTGTTCAGGTGCAAGATTGCCCAATACCCTCCATGTACCTTTAAATTCATCAATGCCCGAAATAATGCTTAAAATTTCAGGAGTTATTCTAAGTGAGTTGATCTTCATTATCCAAAAATATACCCAAAAATACCCATAAAAGAATAAATACCCAAAAGAATACCCATAAATATCCATAAGGATATTTACTTAAGTAATTTTAGGTCATAATATATAAAGTAGGCCACTAAAAGATGTAGACTTTATTTTAAAAAAAAATGAAATCTATATAGTACCATAATCTGGTACATTCGTCTATTAGATATACGGCCACATAGAACGAATGGATTTAAACGAATTATATAGAAAATTTGGTCTCAAAAGAGAACCTTCGTCCATAAAGGATGAAGTTGAACGGGAGAGAATTAAGCAGGAGATCTTAAACAGGATCAATGAGACCAAATTGAACTTCGATCAGCATAAGATAAAAGAAGACAGGAGGAGTAATCACCTTGTTCCTCTTTTAAAGATCGCGGCTTCTATTGTTCTTTTATTGGCTATAGGTACATTGACGTATAAATCTGTTGTTAAGAGAAACAGTGAAATTGACTACCTCACTTTTAGCGCCCCTAAAGGACAAATTATCCAGGTGTTGCTGCCTGACGGTTCAAAAGTCTGGCTGAATGCAGCCTCTACAATTAAATACCCGAGGCACTTTAATAAAACCCGGGATATTTACTTGTTAGAAGGAGAAGCTTACTTTGATGTAACGCACAACCCGGCTAAACCATTTATTGTTCACGCCTCAAACGTTAGTACAAGGGTTTTAGGCACCGCGTTTAGTGTTAAGGCCTACAGGGCATTACCAACTGTAACCGTTACTGTAGCGAGAGGAAAAGTACGTGTAAATGAAAAAGAGAAGCAGTTGGGGGTATTGACTCCCGATCAGCAATTGGTTTTTGAAAAAGGGAACCACTCGGTTCGAAATGAAACTGTCAATTCGTCTTTTGCAACAGCTTGGAAACAAGGTGACTTTATTTTAACGGGTGCTTATTTTAGTGAAATCATGCTGGCCATTTCAAACCGGTATAATGTAGAGATCATTTATGATCATAAAGTTTTCAGTAATTGTCAGAACAGTATTCATTTTACAAAAAATGAGTCATTGGCAGAGGTGCTATCCGTATTAAAGGAAATACAAGGAATAAATTATACAATAAAAAATAACCAGATCATCATTACAGGCAAGCCATGTAAATAGTCAAGAAAATAAACCAACAACTTTAACTAAATATGAACTTAAATCTACAAAAGTTAAGGCGACGTGTCGCCCAGGGAGGGCTATGCGCCTTACTCAGCATTGCTACATTAACCACATGGGCGGCGGCCCGCCTTCAGGATCTTCAGGAAATTAAAGTGACCATAGGCTTTAAAGGGGGAGAAACGCTTGAAAAAGCATTTGGCCGTTTAAGTGAAGTATCAAAAATTCCGTTTAATTATAACCATAATGAGCTTAGGCAGGTCTCTGCTAAACATTTGGAGTTTAAGAACGAAGCGTTAATCCATGTATTGAATTCCATTTTAAGCGGTACAAATTTTCAATATAAAGAAAGCAATCATGGTATTGTTATTTATTATAAACCTGTTGAAAAACAAAGTGCTTCTAAAACGGTAGCCGAACAGGCAATTGTACATGGAGTTGTCTCAGATGAAACAGGGCCTCTGCCGGGGGTAACAATAAGTGTTAAGAACAGATCGAGTACAACCATCACCAGAGCCGATGGAAGCTATTCGATAAAAGCAGAGCAAGGAGATGTTCTGCTGTTTTCTATGCTCGGTTACAAAACAAAGGAGGTTGTAATTGGTACGGAAACCAATATTAATCCAATGTTGGAGCCAACAACGAATTCGTTAAGTGAAGTAGTGGTAGTGGGTTATGGAACACAGAAAAAGATAAATGTAACGGGTTCTGTTGTAACTGTTGATGCAAAAGATTTTGCCGACCGACCAGTTACCAGTGTGACAAATGCCATACAAGGTAAAATGGCAGGCATCACCATCACCACAACAAATGGACAGCCGGGAAGGGATGATGGTACAATAAGAATACGTGGTATTGGTTCTGGTTTGGGATCTGCTGGAGCAAGTGCCAGTCCTATTGTTATTATTGATGGTGTACCTGGTTCAATGGGGGAGGTAAACCCAAATGATATTGAATCTATTTCAGTACTAAAAGATGCAGCCTCCTCTGCTATTTACGGAGCACGTGCTTCCAATGGAGTCGTTTTAATCACCACCAAGAAAGGGAAGAAAGGAGCACTTCAACTGCATTACGATATGTATGCAGGCAAGCAAAGCATAAACAAACGTCCGGATTTTTTACCGTCCTGGCAGCAAGCTGAATTGTATAATGAGGCTAGGGCAAATGAAAAGCTGGCACCTAAATGGACAGCAACTGATATTCAATTGTTCAAAGACGGAAGCGATCAGACCGGTGCACACCCGAATACCGACTGGTTGTCACTTTTGTACACTGAACCTGGGTTGCAGCAAAATCATAATCTGAGCCTGAGTGGTGGCGATGAAAAAACAAAATATATGTTTTCACTGGGTTATCTGGGGCAAAAAGGAAATGTGAAAGGCACAAGCTTTCAAAAATACAATGCTTTGTTTAACGTGAGTTCACAATTGAACAAAAGTCTTGCAATTAATGCTCGCTTAGGTTTTTTATATTCTCCGTTTAATGAACCAGTAAGTACCTATGCAACAGGTTTTTCGCAACTTGTTCGTATGATTAACCGGGTGTCTAACACGGTTCCTTATAAGTGGGGTAATGGTGCATACGGCTATGTGGCGGATGGCAGCCCGATGGCGTGGCTGGAATCTGGATCCTATAACAGAACACAAGACTATAGACTTACCGGTAATGTGGGCTTGGACTGGTCTCCTTTGTCGGGTTTGCATGTTAAACCCAATTTTGCCTATCGTTTAGCCACAGGCCAGGGGCAACAGTATGTTAACGATATTCAGTATTACTCCGGCGGCCCCGCTGGCACTCCTCTTGTACCAACTAAATATGAAGGGCCTAATAATTTAACCAATAGTAACAATAGAACAACTTATACGCTGGTACAGGCAGTGGCCGATTATGAAAAATCTATCAGCAACAATAATTTCAAATTGCTGATCGGTGCATCTCAGGAGCATTCTGCCTACAATGATTTCTCTGCTTATCGTCAGGGATTCCTGAACAATTCGTTGCAGCAAATTAATGCTGGTCCTCAATCGGGTCAATCTACAACCGGTAGTGCAAATGAGTGGGGGCTGGAATCGGCTTTCAGCAGGTTGAACTATAATTTTGAGGAGAAGTATTTGTTTGAAGCGAATTTTCGGGCGGATGGATCTTCCCGCTTTGCGCCAGGCCATAGGTGGGGGTTCTTCCCTTCTGCTTCTGCGGGATGGGTAATTTCAAGAGAGGATTTCTTCAGTCCTTTGGCTGATGTGGTAGACGTATTTAAATTGCGTACTTTTTGGGGCAAACTGGGTAACCAGCAGATTTCCAATAATTACGCCTATTTTGAATCCATCGCTACCAAGGACAATCAATATTCTTTCAATCAAAATTTATCCACAGGTATTGCGCCAGGAACGGGAGGAAATCCGAATGTTTCCTGGGAAGTAACAGAGTCTTACGGTGCTGGTTTGGATGCTGTTTTGATACACAATAAGCTTAATTTTTCAATTGATTATTTTGTAAAAAATACGAACAACCCTTTGATGCCGGCTGTGGTTGGTGCACCTTATGCTTTCACCGCTCCATATGTAAACGTAGATGGTGGTATTAGTAATAAGGGTGTTGAAATCTCTACAGGCTATGCAGATGCGATTGGAAATGTGAAGTATAGTGTGAATGGAAATTTTTCCTACACGGAAAATAAAGTGACCAGGTTAACTGGTGGTAAGGTGATTAACGGAAATACTTTTTACGATGTGGGTACGCCGCTAAATTCTCTCTATGGTTTTCAGGCAGAGGGGATTTACCAGAGCGCAGCAGAGGTCAACGGAACAGCCGTGCTTAATAATAAGGTCTCTGCCGGAGATATTAAATATAAAGACCAAAATGGTGATGGTAAAATTGATGCGGATGATAGAGTTTATTTAGGTACTTATTTTCCAAAAATCACCTACGGGCTTACATTAGCGGCCGATTGGAAGAATTTTGGACTATCTCTTTTCTTGCAAGGTACAGGTGGTGTAAAAGCCATGGGGGGGAGCATGATTGGCCAGATCGGGGCAGATGTTCAGAAACCAACCCCCGTTTTTTTAGATAGATGGACATCAACCAATCCAAGTGAAACCTTTCCGAGGCTGTGGTATAATAACAAACAAAATGACCCGGGGAGTAATCCTTCTTCCTTTTGGGTAAAGGATGCGTCATACCTGCGGGTTAAAAATTTAACTTTCTCTTATACGATTCCAACAACTTTGGTTAAAAAAATAGGTTTAAGCAATCTCAAAGTATATTACAGCGGACAGAATTTGCTCACCTTCACTAAGTTCTACAAATGGATTGATCCGGAGATCGGGTCTGCAGGAAGTATTTACAGCTATCCACAGGTAATAACGAATACCATTGGTTTGAATGCCTCATTTTAAAATGAACATCGTAAAAAATTAAACAATGAAAACAAAATTCCTCTATATATTTCTTGCTGCAGCTGCTTTAACAGGCTGTAAAAAAGATCTTTTAAACACCGCTCCACTGGATGTGTACAGTAACAGTTCCCTATGGACGTCTAAAAATGATGCTATGGCTGCCTTAACCGGTTGTTATAGCGGATGGGAATATGGTGATGATGTCATTTATGACGACTGTATATCTGATAATGGGATTGATCAGTTTCCCTGGGAAAACTATGAAACCTTTGCATCAGGTCTGGCCTCTGCTTCCAACCCTGGCGTCAATAAGTACGATTATAAAACCATTCAAAAATGCAACTGGTTTTTAGCCAATGTAGACAAGGTACCGGCAACAGCTCTGGATGCGAACCTCAGACTACGGATGAAAGGGGAAGCCCGGTTTTTAAGGGCCTACAAATATTTTGTAATGAGCCAGGTGTATGGTGATGTTCCGTTGGTTGTGCAGAGCCTTAGCATAGATGAATCAAAGACACTTAAACGTACAGAAAAGGCAGCAGTAGTTGATTTTGTTTTGAAAGAACTGGCTGAGATTGCGCCTGCATTACCTGTGAGTTATGCCAGTGGCGATATTGGTCGGATTACCCGTGGTGCAGCTTTAGGTTTAAAGGCAAGGGTGGAATTATTTAATTCTAAATATACAGATTGTATCACGACCTGTCAGCAATTAATGACAGCACCATTTACTTATGGGCTGTATAATGATTATGAAGGACTGTTCCGTCCGCAAAATTCGGGTAACAAAGAGGTGATTCTGGATGTTCAATACCTTATTAACACCAATAGTTTTGCTACACTGGGAAATATGACGATCAGTTCTCAGGGTGGCTGGAGTTCTATGGCACCTACGCAGTCGTTGGTGGATGCCTATGAAACCAAGAATGGGATGCTCATTCAGAATGATCCTTCTTATAATCCGCTTCAACCTTACCAGAACAGAGATCCCCGCTTAGATGCTTCTGTTATTCGTCCGGGTTTGAAGTATATGGATGCTTATTTTGATCCATTGTCAAAAAGTTCTCCGGATTTGGTTGGAGGTAACAATGCTTCTCCAACTGGATATAATTTTAAAAAATACCTGGCCAACCTTGATGACTATAATAATACAGCATATGGTGTTGATATTTGGAATACGGGTGGAAGTATTATTGTAATGCGTTATGCCGAGATTTTGCTGACTTATGCGGAAGCCAAAATTGAAGCCAATCAAATTGATGCCTCTGTTTATACAGCGATTAACCAGATCAGACAAAGACCAACAGTAAATATGCCTGCTGCGACAGTTGCAGTTTATCCTGATCAATCTTCGTTACGTACATTGGTCCGTCGTGAAAGAAGGGTAGAATTATCTGGTGAAGGTTTGCGCTGGTATGATATTCAACGCTGGAAAATTGGTTCAACTGCATTGAATGGTGAGGTAAAAGGATGTTTAACCGGATCAGTTGATCCTTCAAATGGTCATCTTACACTGAACCCGAATTCAAATGTGGTTGCAGGAACAAGGACATTTCAAGATAAATTTTATCTATGGCCTATTCCTCAAAAGGAAAGAGACATTAATTCGGGATTAACACAAAACGCTGGATATTAAATGTACAAGGACTTCGTTTGATGAAATCTTTGAAAATTGGCACGGGGGTATTAAGTTACCCCCGTGTTTTTAAATTATAACCATAAGATGTTAACAAGAACATTGTTTGCAATCTTGAGTGAAGATTTTATCTTTTTTGGTGGAATATCTTGTTTAAAGGGGGAACTCATTTAAAATAGTTGTTTTTTTGGAATACTTATATATAACCAAGATGTTAAAAAGAACATTGCTTAACTTCTTCATTCTATCAGGAATGCTTTTCGTTCTATTGCCTATGACAACGAAAGTGTGGGCCTTGGATAAAAGAAAGCAGGTTTCAAAGGAATATCATGTTGCGGCTAACGGTAACAATAGCAATAGCGGTAGTATTTCAAAGCCGTTTAGAACAATAATGGCGGCTGCAAAAGTGGCGATGTCCGGAGATGTCATTACCGTACATACGGGTGTTTACAGGGAGCGGATTAGTCCTCCACGTGGTGGTCATTCAGAGAAGGAACGGATTTGGTACAGGGCTGCCAAAGGTGAAAAAGTTGAACTAAAGGGATCTGAAATCATCAAAGGGTGGAAAAAATCAAATGCATCTACATGGATGGTTACCATACCTAATCATTTCTTTGGGAAATTCAACCCCTATTGCGATACCATCCATGGCGATTGGCTGGAAAAAGGGAAGTGGTGCCATACCGGTGAAGTGTACTTAGGTGGGAAACCTTTGACAGAAGCCAGGGATATTCAGCAATTATACTCTACGAACACTGAAGCTCCACTTTGGTATTGCAAAGTAGACGAAAAGAATACGACGATCTGGGCTAATTTTTTTAATGCAGATCCGAATAAGCAAATGGTGGAGATCAATGTTCGTCAATCTGTATTCTATCCATCGCAGCCAGGAATAAATTATATTAGGGTTTCGGGTTTTGTGATGAGTCAGGCAGCAACGCCATGGGCGCCTCCTACGGCCGAGCAGATTGGCTTGATTGGTACACATTGGAGTAAGGGATGGGTAATTGAAAATAACCAGATCAGCTATTCAAAATGTGTAGGTATTACACTTGGTAAATATGGAGATGAGTGGGATAATAAGTCTGAATCGGTGGCGGGCTTCGTTAAAACAACAGAGCGGGCACTTGATCATTCATGGGATAAAGAACATATTGGAAGCCATTTGGTTAGAAACAACCAGATCAGCTATTGCGGACAGGCGGGTATTGCAGGCAGTCTGGGGGCAATTTTCAGCACTATTTCCAGAAATTCTATTCATGATATTGCCGGACAAAAGTTATTCTGGGGCTATGAAATGGCTGGGATAAAGTTGCATGCGGCTGTTGATGTAGAGATCAGCAACAACCATATATACCGTACAGAGGGTGGAATATGGTTGGACTGGATGGCGCAGGGAACCCGCGTGTCAAAAAACTTTTTGCACGACAATCGTGTACAGGATTTTTCTTTGGAAGTAGATCATGGACCAGTATTGGTAGATAATAATTTATTTCTTTCGCCAGAGCAGGCACAGGTGAGGTTGTCGCAGGGTGTTGCGTTTGTACACAATCTTATTGCTTGGCAGCTCTGGGAAACAAAAGATGTTGATCAACGGCCAACTCCCTTTCTAAAACCACATTCAACTGCTATTGCCGGTTTTCATGATAATCCCTGCGGCGATACCCGGTTTTATAATAATGTGTTTTTAGGAAGAACAGATTTGTCGCCTTACAATAATGCGGCATTACCCGTGCAAATGGAAGGGAATGTATATTTGATGGATGCCAAACCTTCAAAACATGAACAGCAGGCAGTATTGCTACCCGGATATCATCCAAACCCTCAACTGGAAGAAAAAAATGGGGAATGGTTTCTTACTGTTCATCTGGAAAAATCATGGTCGGAAAAAACACATCCGAAACTGATTCATGGTGAATTGCTTGGAACGGCCATCATTCCTAAGCAATCATTTGAAGACAGTCATGGTCGCAGCCTTGTTTTTAATACGGATTATTTAGGAATGGAAAGAAATACGGAGCGGCCAAGTGCCGGGCCTTTTGAAATAAAAAACAGTGGGCAGCAAAAAATAAAGGTTTGGATGAATTAATTTTAATGCATCTGGAAAAAAACGATTTAAAGATATATGATTAAAAAAACGATTCTCCTTTTTGTATTCGCTTTTTGTGTACAAAGAACCTCGCTTATGGCGCAAACTCCATTTGTGTCCAAGGGATGGACAGCAGATCAGGGCAATGGGCATTATAAAAATCCTCTGCTCTGGGGCGATTGGCCAGATCCGGATGTGATCCGTGTAGGCGATACTTTTTATTTTGTTTCTACGAGTATGCACTATGTACCGGGTTGCCCTGTTCTGAAATCGAAAGACCTGGTGAACTGGGAAATGGCCGGATATGCTGTAGATAAATATACGGAAGATCCCCGTTATAATTTGCAGGGTGGCGATCGATATCTCAGAGGCTCCTGGGCAGCAACTATCCGGCATCATAACGGATTATTCTATGTGGGCTTTTGTACACCAAACTGGGATAAAGAGAAAGGCAATTTTTCGATCTGCACAGCGAAAGACATCAAAGGTCCGTGGAAAAGAACAATTTTTCCTGAATATTTATATGATCCAGGCTTGTTTTTTGATGATGATGGTAAGGTGTATGTGGCACATGGGCAGCAAAAGCTTTATATCACTGAATTGAATGCTGATGCCCGATCGGTGAAAACGCCGCAAAGGGAAATTTATAACAATCGGGATTACCCTTATCTGGAAGGATCTCATGTATACAAAATCAATGGAAAATATTATATCCTGGGCTCTACCGGAGGTACAACAGGGAGACAGGTTTGTTTGCGATCGGATAATATTTATGGACCTTATGAATCTAAGGTAGTGATTAACGACGACCATACTTATCCTGGCAATGGTTTGCATCAGGGAGGTATGGTACAACTTAAAGACGGTTCCTGGTGGTTCATTATTATGCAGGACCGTGGAGCGATTGGACGTACTCCGAATCTGGAACCTGTTACCTGGGTAGATGGATGGCCCATGTTGGGCCTGGATGGAAAAGGAGTAGAAACTTATAGAAAGCCCGATGTTGGCCAGATTTATCCGCCTGCTGTTCCCGCTACTTCCGATGAGTTCAATACCTCTTTACTTGGTTTGCAATGGCAGTGGAACCATAATCCCGCTGATGACCAATGGTCGTTAAAGGAAAGAAAAGGATATATGCGTTTACATGCCTTGCTGGCAAAAGAACTCACCACTGCGCGTAATACCCTTACGCAAAGGGTACAAGGGCCCGTTTCGGAAGGTGTCGTGGAGATGGAGGTGTCTGGACTGAAAGAGGGAAATGTTGCTGGTTTTGGTGTTTTTCAATCTCCCTATGCTTATATCGCCGTTCGAAAAAGAGGAAATGGAAAGACTTTGCTGATGGTAAACAATGGTAAAGTGATCGACAGTATCCTGAATTTCCGTCCTGATAAAATATGGTTAAAGGCAAATGTTACGCATCTTGGTTTCACCGCTTCATTTGCTTACAGTGTGGATGGAAAAAAATTTATTCCCTTTGGCAACCAGCTGAGCATGGGCTTAGGTTTGGATTGGACAGCCAACCGATTTGCATTGTTCAATTATAGTACCCAAAAAGAAGGTAGCGGTGGTTATGCTGATTTCAATTGGTTCCGTTTCAAAGGAGAAGACGTTAACCTGAATAGTCAAAAGGTAACTTATAATGGCAATAGTCTTAAAATTGATGGTAAAGAAACTTTTGTGTATAGTGCAGCATTCCATTATTTCAGGTGCCCTAAAGAATTATGGAGAGACCGGTTTAAGAAAATAAAAGCGGCAGGTTTTAATACCGTTGAGACTTATATTCCCTGGAACTGGCATGAACGGAATATGCCTAAAAACATTAATGATTATTCACAAATAGATTTTTCTGATTTGCAGGAGTGGCTGCACATGGCTCAATACGAATTTGGATTGTATACCATTGTGCGTCCTGGCCCTTTTATTTGTGCAGAATGGGCAGGTGGGGGCTATCCCCGCTGGCTGGCGAAGTTCAGACCTGAGGGGCTAAAAGACTTTTGGCTGAGAAGCAATGATCCCGAACATGTAAAGTGGAGCCTTCATTGGTACAAAGCCGTGAATAAGTTCATCGCCGATGAACAAATTACCTCCAAGCAAAAGGGCGAAAAGGGGATCATCCTGGTTCAGATAGAAAATGAATATGATGCAGATGAAAGCAAGAACAAGACGGCTTTTTTACAGTCTTTATATGGTTCTGTTAAAGGCGCAGGTGTAACCGTTCCTGTATTTACCTGCCTTACCGAACAATGCAGAGCAAGTAAGGACGGTTTGCTGTCGCAAGTTTTTGACTGTGATAATTACTATGTGGGTTTAAATGATGCGCTTAGTTGTGCCAAACGCATGAGCGATTTAAAACACAAGCAGCCCAACGCACCTGGTTTTGTAACCGAATTGCAGGGGGGCTGGTTTTCTACCGTGGCCGGACGTTTAGGCGAAGACCATGAATCTAATGATAAACATTTTTATGCGATAGGAATGATGTCTATTTTGGGCGGTGCTACGGGCCTGAATTATTACATGTTTTATGGAGGTACTCATTTTGATGGATGGGGAGCAAGAGGTCAAACAACAAGCTACGACTATAATGCAGCGATTAGGGAAAATGGTTCACTATCAAAAAAATATGATGCCGCTAGCAATATTGGAGCTTTTATTAAGAAATATGAACATCAGCTGATTCATTCTAAGGGTGGAATTTGCGCTTTTGAAAAAGCCGCAGGTGAATTGGTAGGTGGGGTTCGTATTGCAGAAGATGGGACCAAATTTGTTTTTCTTCATAACAGTTCGGAAAAGAAGAAACTGGCAGGAACTGCAATGGTTAAACCTGGTGTCGATGCTGCAATAACCACACCCATTTACAATGTAAATCAGAACGAAGAAAAAGTTTTGATCACCGCTGATTCCAACAGGAAAAACGAATTGTTCTCGGAACCTTCATTTGAAATAAAATATGAGCTGGATTCTTTGGAGACAAAAGTACTGGTCATTCCTCCCAAAGCCAGTGCCAGTAAAGGTTTATGGTGGAGCATGCGGGGGGATTTAAATCAACAGCCAAAGGCACAGAAACCTAAAGTGCATATTCCAATAAAGAAAGTGCTGGCTTTCGATGAGGATTTTGATGCAAAATGGAAAGTATTAAAGCCAAATGTTTCCTTACCTGAATTGGAGGTGAATGATTCCAGATATGTTCTCTATCGTTCACAAGATTCATTGACGCAACAAGAAGCCAGCCGTTTTTCGAAATTGTTGTTCAACACGTATTCAAGAGATGTATTGAACGTTCAGGTAAATGGCAAAATGGCCACCCGCCTGTATCCTACGGATAAATATGCTGCGGTGGTTAGCAGAAACGTAAACAAGTCCTTTGCCCGGATTAAAGACAATGAATATGATAATATTTTCGATATCGCCGGATTATTGCATGCGGGTGAGAACGAGATCATCGTGGTGTATGAAAACATAGGCCACGAGCATGGTTATTATCCGATGGAAGAATTGAGCGGCATTAAAACGGCCGGCTTTTCTGATGCCACAACAGAGATACAAAAAGTGCTGAAATGGAAGGTTGCAACCAATCTGGCTGGCGTTGATCATGGTTTTATGAAGCCAGGTTTTGTAGCAGACGGATGGAAGGAAGTGCAACTGGATACCAGTTTTTCTATTCCAAGAAAAGGAAATGGGATACAGCCCCAGGGAAAGCAAACTGCTTTGTTTACCTGGTACAGGGCAGAATTTGAGTTTCCTGAAAATGTCGATCCGGCAACCACCTGGCGGCTTCTGATTAATGCTTCTGGTAATGGTTATATGTACCTGAATGGACACAATATTGGAAGACATTGGGAGGCAGGTCCTCAACGCGAATTTTATCTGCCTGAATGCTGGTTGAATTTTGGAAAGGGTAAAAAGAACGTGATCACGATTGGACTGCGTCAAACCATGAATGGAGCCGTAATTAGAGGCATGGAAGTAACAGCATATTGACAGCCAAGGTAGTACATGATTGCTTTAAAATAATGAACGTCAAATCAATAATTATATTCTGATGAAAAAAAGTATACTATTTGCTTTTACTTTATTTACAGTGGCAAATGTATTTGCCCAGAAATCGCAAAACGAACAGCCTTCTGCAGATTTAACAAAACAATCCATTAATAAAGTAATGAGCCTTGTTGTAAATTGGCAAATGATGGAAACGCAGGGAAAGGAAACCGCTGATTGGACCTATGCTGCGCTTTATACAGGGATGGTTGAATATGCAAAGACGACCAACGATACAACATGTTTCCATTGGCTTAAATCGGTAGGTTCGAAATTAAATTGGGCGCAAAAACTTGAAGCAGATCCGAGTTTGAGATATCACGCCGATGATTATGCTGTTGGAATGATGTATGCCGAAATGTTTCGTGTTTTTAAAACTAAAAACATGTACCGTCCGATGGAACGCTATTTTGATTTTATTTTGAAACATCCTTCAAAACGAAATCTGAAACATACTTTCGAACCGGGTAATTATTGTACCGAGCGCTGGAGTTGGTGTGATGCCTTGTTTATGGGGCCTACCGTATGGGCAAAGATGGCCAACATTACGGGTAACGAGGCGTACTTGAAATTTATGGATAAGGAATACCGGTTTACTTATAAATATCTTTATAGTAAGGAAAATCATTTGTTTTTTAGGGACGATTCCTTTTTTGATAAGAAAGAAGAGAATGGTCAACCCGTATTTTGGGGACGAGGAAACGGTTGGGTTTTAGCTGGATTGCCTATTATTATTAATGAGCTTCCTGCCAATTTCAAAAACAAGAAATTCTACGAAACCCTATTTGTAGAAATGGCAGAAAAAATAGCTGGTCTGCAAGACGAAAAGGGCTATTGGCATGCAAGTTTGTTAGATCCGAACAGCTATCCAAATCCAGAAATGAGTTGTACTGGTTTTTATACTTACGCTTTAGCATGGGGGATCAATCATGGTTATTTAGATAAGGCAAAATATCAACCTATAGTTGAAAAAGGATGGCATTCGATGGTGAAATCAGTGTTTCCCAACGGTAAATTGGGCTGGGTGCAACCTGTAGGTGCTGATCCGCAGAAAGTAACTGAAGATATGACTGCACCTTATGGGATAGGCGCATTTTTATTGGCAGGTACAGAGCTCGTTAAGTTAGTTGGCAATAAATAGTAATTTTTAAACTCTTTTATATCTCATGCAAATGAAATCATATATTCTCCTGGCTTTTTTAGCATTTACTTCGATATCATATGCTCAAAGTCCAAATATACAGCCGAATAATTTAGTAAATAAAAATGTTCAAAAAGTTATGGACTGTAAACTTTCTGATCCTAAACTATATGAGAAAGAAGAAGCGCGTATATACAGATTAATTGAAGGGCAGGTTCATTATTTGCGTGGATTAATCCATCCGTGGAAAAACGATTCATCCATGTTACTCATTACAGAAAGTAAATCATGGGAGCATTACATCAGGCCTAATGCTACTTTTGCAGCTGATTTAGCATTTCTGTATCGTTTTGGAGATTTTGATGAAGGAGTTGTAGGAACGTCGCGTGAGTTAATGTTATCTAAAGAACTGATTCCTTTGCTGCGGTATTTGGTGCGGACGCATAAAACGGGTGATCTTAAAACAGATGACGGTAAATCGTGGGGAGATGCATGGCAATCGGCACATTGGACAGCCGATTTAGGCAATGCAGCCTGGTGGAGCTGGAAAGCTTTACCGCCTGATGTAAAGGAGGGTGTTCGCCATGTTGTAGCGCATGAAGCAGATAGAATTGAGCGGACTATTCCGCCGCATCAGGTTAAATTAGATAGCAAATCTGAAGAAAATGCCTGGGATAGCCAGGTTCTTTCGGCGGCCCTTTTGCTGATGCCTGATGATCCTCGTTGTGCAAAATGGGATTTAGCCGTAAAAAGGTGGAGTCTTTCCTCGTACTTACGTCCTGCTGATGCTGCTTCGGAAAAGCTTGTTGACAATGTTCCCATTTCCAAACAATTTACGGGCCCCAATATCCACGATGATTTTAGTCTGGAGAATCATGATATTGTTCATCCGGATTATATGGGAGCCTGGATAATGAATGCAGGCAATGATCTGGATTATCTTTTAACAGGCCGAAAAACATCTGAAACTTTTTTATATAACCTCAGCGATATATATACTTTGCAAAAAAGATTTCTTTTGCCCGATGGGGGGTATTGTTACCCGAATGGTCAGGATTGGGCTCTTTTTAGAAATGCAGACTGGATGCCGTGTCATGCAACTGCTCTGGCTCGATTTAATGATTCGGAAGCATTGTATTATTTACATAATGCCATTGAAACTGCAGAGAAAATGCAGGCGCGCAATTCAGATGGTGCAATTTATGCGCCGGGCGAAAATTATTTCCCATCTGCACAACCACATTTGGCATATTGGATGACACAGGCTTGGTTGATTTTGCATTTTGCTGAAAAGGAATTGAAAGAAGCTACTCCCGTAGCTGGATTAAATTATCTTCAGGAGGGAAAAATAATCTTACATCGGGACAGTAAAGCAATTCAAACTGTTTCATGGGGAGAAAAGGTAATGATGCAGATGATGCCATTGGCGAAAGATCATATTGTTTCTCCTGATCAAAGAAATGGCATTGGCAGAGTAGTTGTAAAAAGCTCAATAGATAAAGACTCCATACTTGCTGTCACTGTAAAGAATATTGAGGTAAAACCAAATAACGATGGTTTCCTTGTGAAAATGACGCTTAATCATGGTAATTTAATTCAAAGCAATATCATCTGCGAAACGCATACCGATGGAAGTTTTACCATAAGCGAAGAGCTTAAGGCACTAAAACCATGCAGTACAAATGCAATTGAAACACTAACATTTGGCATTCTAAACAATCCGAATTGGGTATACGAATCAGGTAAAAGAAATTTGATGATTGGTCATGGATCCTTTGTGGCAAAAGCGGCAAGTGGTTTAGAGTATACAGGCA
Organism: Pedobacter nutrimenti; assembly: GCF_032678445.1. Classification (GTDB taxonomy): domain Bacteria; phylum Bacteroidota; class Bacteroidia; order Sphingobacteriales; family Sphingobacteriaceae; genus Pedobacter; species Pedobacter nutrimenti_A. Next base: position 31,099 of record NZ_JAVTSQ010000021.1, on the reverse strand, counting down.
CTGCAGCAACTGCATCTATAGACAATTTACTTTTTAAAATGAATAAACCATCTGCAATTATGTATAAAGTTGCACAACAAATAGATCGTTCACGTTTTACGGACATGTTAATATTAAATTCAATTCCAAAGAAACATGAATGGAAACAGGATGAAGTTATATCAGAACGTCAGTTAACCGTTACGGTACAAGTAAAATAATTCAGTAAGCTTTGTTCATTTATCAAATTTTAAATTTTTATTTATTCAATTAGATTATGAGATCAAAATTCTATCTGGCATGCATACTGATGATTGCACAGAGTTTCCATTTGTTTTCGCAACAAATTAATCCATATCCATCTAAAAGTGAGATTTATAAGAAGGGATGGATCGATTTTAATAAAAACAACAAGAAAGATCTTTATGAAGATCCGGCTCAGCCGATAGAAAAGCGGATTAACAATTTGCTTTCTCAAATGACACTGGAAGAAAAATCTTGTCAGCTGGCTACTTATTATGGGCATGGAAAAGTGCTCAAAGACAGCTTACCCACTGCTGCCTGGCAACAGTTAATTTTGAAAGATGGAATTGCCAATATCGATGAACATATCAACAATACCCCGCGTATAAAGGAAAATGAAACGCCCTTTAATAATGCGGTGGCAATGAAAGAAACCCAGCGTTTTTTTGTGGAATATACCCGCCTGGGTATTCCCGTAGACTTTACCAATGAAGGTATTCGCGGATTGTGCGCCAGGCATGCAACCAGTTTCCCGTCAATGAATGCGCTGGGCTGTACCTGGGATAAAGAACTTGCGCTGTTAGAAGGAAAAGTAGAAGGAAAAGAAGCCCGTGTATTGGGTTATACCAATGTATATGCGCCTATTTTGGATGTGGTCAGGGATCAGCGCTGGGGAAGATGGGAGGGCTGTCTCGGTGAAGATCCCTTTCTCGTAGCCCGTATGGGTGTAGCTATGGCAAAAGGTATTCAGTCTGAGCATGTGGTTTCTACGCCTAAACATTTTGTTGGCTATGGGGATACGAAAGGTGCACGGCAATGGGATGCCCGTACCGATCCGCACATCACACCATCGGAAATGTATTATATCCATGAATACCCTTTTCGGAAAGTATTTCAGGAAGCGGGTGCATTGGGTGTAATGAGCTCCTACAATGATTACAATGGTGTGCCTATGGCGGGTAACTATTTTTACCTGACAACAAAACTTAGACAGGAGATGGGATTTAAAGGATATGTTGTTTCTGACAGTTATTCTATTGAAAGGCTTTCTGATATTCATAAAGTGGCCGCTGATCATAAAGAGGCCTGCCTCCTTGCGCTTAAAGCCGGTTTAAACGTCAGGACTGATTTTGATAAACCAGATGAATACATTGAGAATGTGAGGAGCCTGGTGAAGGAAGGAAAGATCTCTATTCAGCGAATTGATGAACTGGTGCGTAATGTCCTGTACGTCAAATTCTGGCTCGGATTGTTTGATCAGCCTTATACGAGTAATCCGGAAGAGGCAGAAAAAATTGTTGCGGGAAAGGAGCATTTAGATATAGCATTGCGCGCATCAAGAGAATGCCTGGTTTTATTGAAAAATGACAACAGCGTACTTCCTTTAAAGAATAATTATAAGAAAATTGCGCTGATTGGTCCAAATGCAAATAGTAATGCTTATGTGCCAACGCATTATGGCCCTATGGACTACAGCTTTACCAGTGTGTATGATGGATTGAAAAATGTCTATAAAAATGATCCTGTGGAAATTAAATATGCCAAAGGAATAGACCTGGTTTCTAAAGGCTGGCCAGAAAATGAACTTATACCGGATACTTTATCGGCCAACGAGAAAAAGTCTATAAAAGAGGCTGTGGATATCGCTTCGCAAAGTGATGCAGTAGTTGTTGTATTAGGGGATGGGAACAGTACCTCGGGAGAAAGCCGTACCCGGAGCAGTCTGGATTTGCCGGGGCACCAGGAACAATTGCTGGAAGCGCTTGTGAAAACAAATAAACCCGTGATTTTGGTTTTGGTATGGGGCAGACCTGCGACGATCAACTTTGCGAACAAATATTGTAAAGCGATTCTGAGTGCTCCTTATCCAGGGGCCCAGGGGGGAACGGCTATTGCCGAAGCCTTGAAAGGGAATTACAATCCTGGTGGAAAACTCAATGGGACATGGGTGAAAACTGTTGGTCAGCTGCCCTTTAATGTTCCAACAAAACCACATGCCAACTGGGAACCGATGAACAATTATTCTATTGCGAATAAAGGCCTTTTGTATTGCTTTGGTTATGGCTTATCTTACACCAAATTTGCCTACGACAGTATTACGGTTGACAGTGTAAACACCAAAACGGGCAATATTTTGGTGGGCTGTAAAATAACCAATACAGGATCAGTAGCTGGAGACGAAATCGTGCAATTATATGTTAATGACGTGATCAGTTCCACGACGACTTATGAAAAACAATTACGTGGCTTTGACCGTGTTCATCTGAATCCTGGTGAATCGAAATGGGTACAATTTAAGATTGTTCCTGATGACCTGGTCTTGATCAATGCAGAGCATAAAGTTGTGCTCGAGCCCGGAGAATTTAAACTGATGATTGGGGCATCGTATGAGGACATCAGGTTACAGAAAAGCTTCTTTGTTACTGGTAAGTTTCCTCAAAGATCAATAGAAAGGAAGGAGAAAGCGCCTGTGAAAAAATCAAAAATGATGCGGGATACAGATGCCTAGCAATAAGCAAAATTCAAATAGAAAGCAGAAACATATTAAGACACATCTTGTTTATTGATCAAAATAGTAGAGCTTAGGGGGCATATAAGGTGAATATGCTCCCTAAGCTCTACTTACCGAATGATTAGAGACTTTCCTGGACTGCTATGGGCCTGGAACGCATATAGAACGCCAGTCCGCCAAAGGCCAGGATCAATACCACAGGAATGATTAATGTGGCCTGTAGAATCTCCGGGCCAGCCAGGTTTTTTGCATGGGCAAGTGCTTGGGCAGAAGCGGAATTCTCCGGAGCTTTTAAATACATATCCAAATCCTTTCCTGAAGGTAAATGTTTTACAATTAGACGGTCATAAAAACTACCCATAAATATGGTGTAAACAGAAACAGCAAACATGCCTGCTCCACCCATCAGATTCAAACCTAATGCTCCGGATTTAGGAATATTCTCGGCTACAAAGCCAATCATGGTAGGCCAGAAATAACAAACACCTATACCAAAAATGATCGCGGCAAAGAAAATTGAATTTCCGGTGAAGGTGCTTAGCATGTAAAGTCCAGCTGCAGCAAATATTGCAGATAGCAGTAATACACCCTGTGGGGCTAAGCGGTGCACAACCGGCTCGGCAAAACCACGTCCGATCACCATAATGCCCGTGGTAAGGGTGAGCAACAAAATGGCATTATCTGTTACATTTTTAAGCAATAGACCAATCCATTGACCAGTAAACAATTCTGTAATGGCCGTGCCAAACATGCAGATGAACATAAAAATAAACAATGGAGAAAGTACGGCTTTATACATATCCTTATTCGAATAGCCAGAAGATACTCTTTCTGTAACCGGGAAATCCAATTTGGAAAACATGTATCCATAAATTAAAGTAGGAATAAGCATCATAGCTACCTGTACCTTCCAGCCCAGGCCAATCTGAACAAAAAGGGCAACCAGTAATGTGCCGATAACAATACCTCCCGGAAACCATAAATGGAAATGATTTAAACGGGTAGTTTTGTTGTCTGGATATAAGGTAGCCACCAGTGGATTGCAGGTTGCCTCTACCAAACCGTTGGCAATGCCGATGAGGAGGGTAGAGAAAAATAAGGTCCAGTAACCCTGTGCAAAAATGGTGAATACAATTCCAAAGAAGTGAAATATAAAGGCCATGACCAGCAGCCTTTTCATTCCAATGATATCGACAATAAATCCTCCGATCACAATGGCGAGTGGAAATCCCCAGAAGGCAGTGGCTGTAATGGTACCCAGTTGGGTTGCGCTCAGATGAAAATCGATCCCGAGTTGGTTCATCATTCCGGCACGGATGCCGAAAGAAAGGGAAGTGACGAGCAGGGCCAGGCAACTTGCACGGAATAGTTTGTTCTTTTGCATGTTTAGCATATGTTTAGGTTTATATTGGTTTTAGCATTGGATTATTTTTTTATGGTTTCCAATTCTTTTTGAGTCCAGGATTTGGTCCTTCCAGTCGTTTCCTTCCTTACTTTTTTAACGTCTGACGGTTTTACGGCCCGAGCTTTATTTCCGATATCATTCCGGATATAGCTCAATACTGAAGCGATGTAATCATCATCGTTTGCACCAAGTGAAGGCATTACATCAGGATAGCTTTTTCCATTTATAGGTCCAGATAGTCCATGAAGGAGGATTCTAATCAATTTCTCCGGATCTCCGGTAACATCAGAAGAATTGGCCAGAGGAGGGGCAATCATATTTTTTCCACCAATTGCCACACCTTTTCCGTCGGCACCGTGGCAGGTAGCGCACAGCTGTTTAAAGATAAGTGAACCCTGTTTAACCAGCTTCTTATCGGCCTCGCTCAATAACTCCTCACTTTTCTTAGAGGAAGCTCTGGCATCCAGACTACTTTGGTATCTGTTTTGCGACGCTGTCAATGCCGGATCATTCGGATTTTTAAGGAGTAGTTCTTTAATCATAGCCTGTGCTTGTTCCGAGCTGCTGAACCTCAGTGTTAAGGCAAGTTGAAAACGTACATCAGCACTTGGATCATTAATGATTGGCTTCATTGCACTAATTAGTGACTCATCTCCTTTAAGGATCCTTTCCTCGCTCGCCCAGATGGTTGTTTTGCGTATTTCAGGATCTTTGTCTTTCAGAACGCTAAGAATGGTTTCATCATCCAGGGATTTTAATCCATTTAATGTCCATAGCGCATGAATGCGGCCGAGTTGCGATAAGTTGGTATTCAGAACCATTGTTTTTAGTACAGGGACAACGGATTTATCACCATGAAGTACAATAAGTTTCTGGGCATTATCTCGCCACCAACCATTGGCATGACTTAAATAAGGAATTAACTGGCTGGATGACATGTTCAGCATTCCTGGTTTGGTTCTATCTGGTTTTATCCCATCATATACCACCCGGTAAATTCTTCCTCGTCCAATGTTCTTGTCCAGTTTCTTTTCTTCAATTTGCTTACGCAGATAAGCCCCTTTTCTTGTCCAATTGCTTTCCTGGATAATACCCCGGTACATATCTAAGATATATAAACAGCCATCCGGACCTGTTGCTGTATTTACGGGCCTGAAATTCATATCGGTAGAAGCCATAAATTCTTCTTTATCGTAGGCGTTTTTCAGCGTTATTTTCCCTTCGGTATCGGTTAATTTTGCCCGCCTGATCAGCCTGCCTACAGGTTCACAGATAAATAGATCACCAATGGCATCCGGAGGCAATGAATTTCCCCTGAATATCGACTGCCCGCAGGACGCGGTAAAATGGTTTAAGGTACTGTCTGCTCTAAGCCTACCTAGTCCCCCCTGTACATCAGGGGTGGAGATAATTGGCCATACGGCTTGAAAATCCTCATTAAACTGATCGCTAAAATCGAACCTTCCATATGCAGGGTTTTGCTGAAAGGTATTTGCAGGTACTTCTCCTCCTGCGGAAGAAAAGAATAAACGGCCATAATTATCGTTTGTTAAACCCCACTGTCCGCCAGGTCCTTCATAAAGATCTTCTGATTTAATCATTCCATCTTCATAATAGTAACGCTTACCTTCTACTGTGACATAGAGCTTATTGTCAAGGTTCCAGATCAGTCCGCTTTTCTGGTGTTCCAGATTACTCGTGTTAATCTCATCATTTTTAAATACGATTTTCTTTTCATCAGCTATTCCGTCGCCATTGGTATCACGGTAACTGTAGATGTTATTGGAATTGGTTTCGTTCACCAGCAAACGGTCGTCCAGCGCCAGGATCATGCGAGGCAATACCAGGTTACTGATAAATACAACAGATTTATCCATTTTTCCGTCACCATTGGTATCTTCTAATCTTTTTACGGAGCAAACAGGTTTCATCTGCCCGTTGCCATCTGCGTCCTGCATATAGGTGTTCATTTCAGCAACGTACATTCTGCCATTTCCATCCCAGGCCATGGCTACGGGTTCATGAATCATAGGTTCTGCTGCAACGAGCTCCAGCCGGTAGCCTTTTGGCAGGTGTATGGTTTTAATGCTTTCTTTTGGGGAAAGATAGGCAGGAGAGGGATTTGTATTCACTATTATTTTGCCTTCGGCATCTCGTTTCAGGGTATTCTTGGAAACCTTGCAGGTATAAGCCAGTAAGGACAGTCCCATGATGGCCGGTATCCAGAGTTTATTTTGTCTCATTTTTTGAAGTTTTATTTGTTTTGACCTAATGCATACTTAATTCCACCCAGCAGGTGCTGTAGAAAAAGGGGTTCAGTGTAAGATTCTGCAGTATGACCAAGCTCTGTATAAAAGGCTCTGCCACCATCATATTCGTGATACCATGCCATAGGATGATCAGCCCCCATTTTTCCTTTGCCAGCGTCATAGCTTGTTTCATCAATGGACATCAGGATATTTAATCCTTTGGCTACCCATTTGAAATTGTACCATTCGTCTCTTTTTTTGTATTTCTCCGGAAGGTGTTTGGTCGAAATATGCTTTCTGTCGGTTACGTTTAATATCGCTTCCTGTGGTGAAGGGTGATTGGAAAAATAAGCACCAACAAGGTTTCCGTACCATGGCCAGTCGTATTCGCAATCCGTTGCCGCATGAACGCCAACAAAACCACCTCCGGAACGAATGTATTTTTCAAATGCATTTTGCTGCTCATTATTCAATACATCACCAGTAGTGCTTAAAAAAATTACGGCCTTGTATTGTTTCAGGTTAGCTTCTGTGAACTTTTCAGCATTTGTGGTACTGTCCACCTCAAACTTATTTTCTTTACCGAGCAGTTGGATGGCTGCTACGCCCTCTTTGATAGAGCTGTGGTGAAAACCTGTAGTTTTACAGAAAATTAATACTTTTTTTCCTTTTGCATAAACCATATGATTTATGGATACCATGATCATCATAAGGAGAAGAGTGATCACTGGTTTTGAACCAAAAACTTTCATGTATAAAATTATTTAACGAAGTGAAAGGATATATTTTACCATTTTCTTAGCATCGGCCATAGGTAAAGTTGAATGTGGCGCCATAGCAACCTCTCCCCACACGCCAGCACCACCTCTGATGATTTTAGCGGCCAGTTGTTCATAATTGCCGGGGGTGGCAGGGTACTTTTGAGCTACATTATTGTATGCAGGTCCTACCAGCTTGACATCCAGTTTATGACAGGCCAGGCAGTCAGACTTTGTTAACAGGGCTTTTCCTTCAACAATTTCTTTAGATAGACTACCTGTAGCTGGCTTGGCCGGAGCAGTGGTTTTAGCGGATTTAACCAATTTTTTCTTGGCCTTTTGGCCAAAACTTAAATTTGGAGCGATTGCAAAAAGTGCAATGAGTGATGTGATCATTAGTTTTTTTTTCATTGTGTGTTAAGTGTTTATATGTGTAATTTAAATTGACAATCGATTGCCTAAAATTGATCTCAGCGTTTTTATTGTATGATGACTATTATCTATGACATAGGGGGAAGATTGAAGTTAACCTCATCATCTGCAGATGACTGAGGAAATAATGCTTTCCAAATGACTTCATAAACGCCCGTCGCATGTATATCTCGGGAGTTGATCTGCTGATCTGTAATGAGTACCGGATGGAATGCCACAGGTGTATTTATACTGCCGTGTGAACCTTTTATTAAAGTCGCATCTAAAGGAATTACATCCATGACGTACCTAAAACCGGCCTTTTTTCTGAGTAGTTTATAGGCTGCCCTAAGCTTCGATGACATGAGCATTTCAACAGGGTCATAGCCAGGTTTTTTGTGTATATCCACACATCTTGCATAGTCTGGTGCTTTGGCATCATCCAGCCAGAAATAGTAAGTAAACCAACTTTGTGTTTCGGCAACGACAACAAAATCACCGGCCCTTTTATGGTCCAGACCATGGGCCTTTTTACCCTCCTCATCCAAAACCAGTGCAATCCCAGGTGTATTTGTAAGAATGTCCTCTACTTGCGCTCTCACTACCTGATCATTGATATATACATGGGCAATCTGATGATCGGCAACAACAAATGCTTTCGAAGCACCTGCATCCAATAGTTCCAGGCCCCGTTCCATACGAATTTGTAAAAGCCCGGCCGCTCTGAATAGGCGGTTTAAATGAATTGGCGTATTGACCGGTGCAATGCCGTATTCTGAAAGTATAATGATATTGGCATTTTTGCTTTCATAAAAACCGATGAGGTCCTTAAGTACCTGGTCTATCTGGTTCAGGTCTTTAGCAATGTGGTTAAAATCATGCCCAAGTTTTTGCAGACAATAATCCAGGTGCGGAAGATAGACCAGTGTCAATGTCGGGTCGTAAAGCTGATCTGCCAATATCGAAGCATCGGCAATCCATTGGGATGATTTAATGTTAGCACCTGGGCCCCAGAACTGAAACAAAGGAAATTGCCCTAGTTTTTCCTGCAATATATCCCGTAGTTCAGCGGGCTCTGAATAACAATCAGGTATTTTTCTGCCGTCTGCCAGATAATTGGGACGTGGTGTTACCGAATAATCTGCAGTAGAGTACATGTTGTACCACCAGAACATATTAGAGCAACTGAAGTCGGGATTTTCTCTTTTTGCACGGTCCCAGATCTTTTCGCTCTGTACCAGTTTGTTCGATTGCTTCCAGAATTTGATTTCAGCGTCTGTCCTGTCATACCATCCATTACCTACGATACCATGTGCTGCAGGCTGCTTACCTGTTAAATAAGTCGATTGTACTGCGGTCGTAACCGCTGGTAACATGGGCGTAATGACACTCAGTTTTTTACTTTTGACATACTGTTCCAAAAATGGAGTGTGCTTTCCAATGAGATTTGAGGACAATCCTACCACATTAATTACGACAGTTTTCTTCATTTTAACAGGCTTTGTGTGTAGACATTGTATGAATGACCCAATTTAGTTCATCACTGATCGATTGGGCAATTGGTAATTTGAGGTGTTCAGGTAAAACTTCCCATGTGTAAGTTTCAACCTCAAGATGTTTGGTAAATGGCTTGTTTTTTTGGAGTTTAAGTAAGGTAACTGTATCGTCCTGAGTAGATTGAAGCAGGCCTATCTCTTTAACCGAGATGGGAACATGGAAATGGGAGCGCCATTGCAATATGTTTTCATCATCGGCGGCTTCAAGTGCGGCTGGAAGATCGGGATAGCGGATTAAGCTTCCGTCTTTTTTTAAACCAACTACCTGGTGTAAATAGGTGGGTTCATTGAACATCGCAAAATTTGTTTTTATTAACGCCCTGTTGGCGGATGTACCACTTAAATCTGCTTTCAGTGCAGAACTGATTTGAATCTTGCCTACTCCAATTCGTTTCTGCGCCAGTTCTGTCAATACAGATTCATGGTCTTCATAACCAATTGCAAAATGACAAACATCATAACAAAGACAAACGTGTTCTTTTAACAGGATTTCTGCCTGATCAGCCGAAAGATTAAAATGTTGAGCGATACTGGGGATGCCAGATACAAGCAGATCCTTTTCAAACCAGTCTATAAATTCTCTGCCGGTCTCTAACAGACCATCGGGTTCAGGTTCTACGTCCAGATGTAATAATTGCCCTGTTTCCTGGTTAATGCCGATTAATATTTTAACTACTTCAATGATATTGGAGGTTGCCGTTTGTTTGGCCTGTTCGATATCTTCTTTGTTATTAAACCAGTGTCTGTAGCTTAGCGGGGAAGTTGAGATCCCACCATCTATGCCTGAGGGCAATAGCGCTTTCAAAATGTAGAAAAGCCTGATGGTATAATCTTTTCGTTCTTGTGTCGTCCAATCAGGTGTATGCACATTTTCTTTAACAATTGCATGGTGGAAATCTCCATAGGGAAAGCCATTCATCGTAAAAACATAGGCCTCGTTTTGCTGTAGCCATTGTTTAAATTCGGTTAGCGTATCAGGCTCGCTCAATTGCAGACTGGCTTTATGAGATAGTCTCAAGCCCAGACCTAAGGGTTGGGTAGGAGAGACCCGCTGTTTAATATCCGGAAAGTTCTGTTTTAAGGCATGAAAATCTTCTGTCCAGTTTTTTCCAGCGTGAATATTGGTACAATAAGTTAAATGTCCTGTATCTACTCTCATCTTAGTAACTGTTGGCGTTTATTTCCGCGTGTGTTTTAACAAATTTTACAATATAGGTGCTTGCTTTAATCAATAGTTGATGGTCCATCTTGTGCACTTCCTTGCCGGTGCCCAGGTCGGTTAACAGGGTAATGGTTAACTTTCCGCCAAGATGTTCCTGGAATTCTATCAGGCCTTTCAGGATGGGGGATTGCTGATCCTTAATCTCCATAATGGCATCTGTAATTTCGAAAGAAAGTTGCACCAGCACATTCAGAATCCTTTCCAGTTTATCCTCGGTTAGGAGACCTGTTAAAAATGAATATGTACTGTCGAGGGCTATACCCATGGCCACTGCTTCTCCATGCAAAACACTAAAATTGCTCAGTTGTTCCTGTTTATGTGCACTCCAATGACCAAAGTCGAGAGGTCTCGCTGATCCGGTTTCAAAGGGGTCAGCACCTCCGATATGCTCTAAATGAAGTTTTGCACAATGTTTAATCAGATAGTTCATCGGCTCGGCTGCCCTGTTTGCCAAAGCACTTGCATTTTTTTCTATCCAATAAAAGAACTCAGGGTCCTTAATCAGAGCAACTTTTATGGCTTCAGAGATTCCAGAGCGGTAATCTCTATCCGATAAGGTCGTTAAAAAATGCTCATCGTTAAACACTGCTGCAGGAGGCGCAAAAGTGCCCAGGAAATTTTTCTTTCCTTTATAGTTAATGCCATTTTTAACGCCAATTCCTGAATCATTCTGTGAAAGGACCGTAGTAGGTATGCGAATATGTTTAATACCACGATGGGCAACCGCTGTGGCATAGCCAACCAGATCAAGGATTGCACCGCCTCCAATGGCAGCAATATAAGAGTGCCTGTCAATTCCGTGGGTATCAACGGCAGCAATAATCTGATCAAATAATGCTGTATTATTCTTAGACATTTCTCCACCAGGAACGATCAGGAAATCGGGTACGAGTTTGATCACTGAATGCACCGAAAAATAACTACGGATTTCATGGACCAGATTGGGATGTGCAACATAAACCCCTTCATCTATTACAAAATAGATTTTCTGACCTTCTGCCGTTCTTTCTTTAAAAAAGTGGGCAAGGGTGGTGTTTTCTATATTGAAAAGGGCATTTGTAAAGTATATTTTATAGTCAAATTTTACACTAAAAGACTGTTCTAAATAACTCATAATATCAAACTAAGTAACGGCAAAAGCTTTGCCTAATAACACGGATACCGGCAATAAAATAACGATAAATATGGCGACATTAAAGATCCCAAAAGCGGCAGTCCATGCCGCATTCATGAGTATTAAAGCAATTACTCCTGATTTTACAGCTTGACCAATATATTTACCGATGGGTTTTTGAATAGCTATTAATAAAGGACTAAAAATCATCACAGCAAAGGGAAGGATGAAAATCAGAGCATATAATAGGTTGCCTTTTATCCGGGCCAAGGTTATGATGGCAGCAATAACAACAGTATATAAAAAAGCAGCAAAATAGAGTGTTTTTTTACGGCCTCCATGTACCTCACCCCGGCTGATCATTGTAATTGCCCCGATATAGACAATTGGCAAGATGGCCAAAAACCACCAGTGCTGAATTTCAGAAGGAATGATGCTGATACCGAGCAGTAAGTTCAGACCGCGGCAAAGACCCATATTTATGGGGCCGAGAATCAGGTTGTGCTTTAAGAACCGATTGTAAACAAGGGCGCAGATCATAATCGCCACGGCCAGGTACTGGGAACTTGAATGATATAGGCCAGCGGTAAAGATCCCAATGAACAAAAATATGCAAGCAAAAATTGTTGCTGCTTTTTTGGAAATCAGGCCACTTGGTATGGGACGTTCCGGGCGTTCTTTGGCATCCAGGTCTGCATCAAAGACGTCATTCATAATGATACCCCCACTATATAGCCCTATTGTAGACAGACAGAGCAATACAACCGGAACGATGGTGATCTCAGCAGAGAAGTATCCTGCTATGGCTATACCAGCCAATACATCAGCTACTGCGGTAACTACATTTGCGGGGCGCATTAACCTGAGGTAGCCTAAAAATTTGTTCATGTTATAATTAAGAAATGATGATCGAATTTTTATTTATTCTTGGTTGTTGTCCGCCACGTAAAATGGAGTTGTTTGCATATTTCTGACTTTGATCAATGGAGTTGATTTTAAGAAAATCCTGTTCATCAATCTGCCCGCTCTGTGCAAAAGCCGTAATGGCATTTCGAAAAGTAACCAATTCAATATCAGCTAAACTGATACCTGATTTTTTCATTAAGGCAGCAGTTTTAGGAATGGCCAATGGATCACTGATGCCCCAGTCGGCGGCAGAATTGATCATAATTCTTTCTGAACCATATTGTTTCACTATTTCTACCATGCGCTGATTGCCCATTTTGGTAAATGGATAAATGGTGAAAGCTGCCCAGAAGCCCCTGTCTAATACTTCTTTCACGGTTTCCTCATTGTTGTGGTCTACAATGATCATATTCGGCGCATGCCCTTGTTCAATGGCAATATCCATACTGCGTTGCGTACCTTTTTTCTTATCACGGTGCGGTGTATGGATTTGTACAGGCAGTGCTGCTTCTTTTGCGAGATCAAGCTGAAGGCGGTAATATTTTTCTTCTGCAGCGGTTTGATCGTCAAAACCAATTTCACCAATGCCAACTACGCCTTCTTTAAAAATAAACCGCGGAAGGATTTCCATAACTTGTTCCGCGAGTTTTTCATTGTTAGCCTCACGGGAATTCAATCCAATGGTACAATAGTGCTTGATACCAAACTGGGAAGACCTGAACCTTTCCCAGCCAATAAGGCTGCTGTAGTAGTCTATAAAACTATCTATTCCTGTACGAGGTTGTCCAAGCCAGAAAGCAGGCTCTATAAGTGCTACAATACCAGCATCTGCCATAGCCTGATAATCATCCGTTGTGCGCGAAGTCATGTGTATGTGTGGATCGAAAAACTTCATCCCACTGATGTCGCTTAAGTCAAGGCTGGTTGTTATTTTCTCTCCTAGATTCCTTTCTTCAAAATTTTCATTACAGCACATAGTTTATTTATGGTTTTATTTGTTGTGTCAGTTGATAAATTTCCGGGGCTACACTTCTGTTCGCTGCCAGGCGTTCCCTTATATAATCCTTCAGTGCAAGGGTTAGCGCTTCATTTGCCCGGTCACTAATTCCTACAATCAGGCTAACGTCTTTTTCTGTAAAAAAGGCTTTTAATATCAGTTGATTCCATGCGGGTTGGGAAAGGAATTTGGCAGGGTAGGGATTGTGATACATAATCGCTTCAAGTACTGGTGCAATATTGCTTCTTATGCCTTCTTCACATTTCGTTATCCATTCTTCCTGATAATGGTATAGTGGCAGGGCCGTGTAAAGCGCAATTTGTTCATTCATCTCTGCTGCGGCAAACAGGCCCCTGATTTTTTTAACATAGGTTTCCTTTTTGTCTGCGGGTAACTGCATCAGCATCCAGACCCTCGACAATTTATCTGATGTCCAGTTGTTGATGACCAAGCCAGGCATTAAAGTTGCGATCTGTTGTTCTTCCTGATCCAACAGTACGATGGTTTCTTTTGATGTTATTCTTGGGAGATGAGAAAAGCAGAGGTTTAGCTGAACAGACTTGTCTTCTATGATCATCAGGCTAACCTTATGCTGCAGCCATTCCATTGCCGCGATGCTTAGGTTCCTTTTAAGGATCTGTAGAAAAACAGCACTTAGTTTTTTTAAATCAGTTGCATCTGTTAAAAGCATGGTCAGTCTAATTAATGGCAACAAAATAATTAATGACCAGCGCTCCGCTAATAATCAGCAGGCCAAAGAATTCCCTGGTTTTTTCGATATAAGGCTTTGTGGCCTGCATACTTTCTACCAGACTTGGTCTTTTGTATCGTATGATCCAGTCGCGGACCCCGTCTTTAGCGAAAAACAAAATAACTGCATAGACCAGATAGAAAGATATGGCAATAAGGTATATTATCGGATAGAAATGACCAAAAACAGCTAGTCCACAGCAAATGGAAGCGGCCATATAAATAGGTACCCAAAGCCAGAAATCATTGTCGTTCAGATTTACATAAGCGAATAAAATAAAAGCAATGCAAAAAATAGAGTTTAGAATATTCAGCAACATGAAATTAAATTTTATTTAAATAACAATCGATTGTCATCGATGTAATCCTAAATTTAAGAAGATGGAATCTATTCTCAGAATATTTAATGGAAAAAAATAGGATATATCAAAAAAGCATCGATATTGGTCAATATTGGATTGATATATTCTATTATATAGGCTATTATGCCATAATAACTAGTCAAATTTGATGTTGTTTTGATGGAAATATTGGTCGAATTTTATCGCCAAATGAAATTATTTTTAAGAAGATTTTTGACTGGATGCATTTTGTTGTATTCTAGTTCGTTGTATGCTTTCAGTTCGATTACTCCCGATCAAACACTTTGGTTTCAATACCCCGCTACCAACTGGTCTAAACAAACATTACACTTAGGTAATGGATTTATGGGAGCTTCCTTTTACGGAGGTGTAGAAAAAGAGCGGCTGGACATTGCAGAAAAAACATTTTGGGCTGGTGGGCCCAATGTTTCTCCCAATTATCATTTCGGTAACATAACCGGAGGAAAAGATCAGATCGCCTTAATTCGTGAAAAAATCAAAAATCATGAGTTCAAAGCAGCCGACTCCTTATGCCGGAAATACATGACTGGTAACTTTTCAAATTATGGCTACTTTTCAACTGTAGGAAACCTGGAGATTGATTTTAATCAGGACAGCAAAAAAGCAACAGATTATGTGAGGGGATTGGATTTGTCCAATTCTACGGGCTTTGTTCAGTATAAATATGAAGGCGTGACTTATAACAGGGAATATCTATGTAGTTATCCAGATAAGATACTAGCTCTGCATTTAACAGCTAATGCAAAAAATAAGGTCGCATTTAAACTGTCTCATATACTTACCTACAAGCCAGATAAAATTGTAAAACAAAAAGATGAGCTCATCTATTCGGGGCTCATTACAGCTAATGGTTTGCGCTATTCTATACGCATGAAAGTTGTACAAAGTGGAGGGACAGTAACGGTTGGTGATGATGGGATACGGGTCATAAATGCGAATGAGGCTTCCATTTATTATACCGTAGACACAGAATACAAGTATGACTATCCAAGCTTTAAAGGCGAACATCCAGATAAAAACACGGAAAGTGTAATGAAGGTGGCTACATTTAAAGGTTACGAAAAACTAAAAAGTAACCATATCGCCGACTATCAAAACTTATACAACCGCGTTAAATTAACTCTGAAAGGCGATTCTGTGTTAGAAAAAAAGCCAACGAATGAGCGTGTAGAGGAATTGAAAAAGGGAAGTACCGATGATGCTTCGCTTAAAGCTTTATGGTTCAATCTGAGCAGATACCTGGTGATCAGCGCTTCCCGGCCAGGAACCCTGCCTTCCACTTTGCAGGGGGTATGGAATACCTTTGAATCTGCGCCCTGGGGAGGCAATTTTCAGAGTAATATCAATCTGGAGGAAATGTACTGGGGATGTGGCTCAACGAATTTGCCTGAGTGTCAGGAATCCTATATTGAATGGATAGAAGGGCTGGTGAAACCCGGACGGATAACGGCAGAGACCTATTACGGCACCAAAGGTTGGGTAAGTAATGCTACAGGAAATATCTGGGGCTTTACAGCGCCTGGATCTGATATTTTGTGGGGTATTTATCCATCTGCAAATGCATGGCATAGCCGTAATTTATGGGAGCAGTACCTTTTTACAGGAGATAAAGCTTATTTGAAAAACCGCGCTTATCCCGTAATGAAAGAAGCTGCAGAGTTTTGGTTGGAGAACATGGTAGAGTATAAAGGCAGGTATATCATTGCTCCAACTGTTTCTGCCGAACATGGTGTTGAAATGAAAGGCGGTAAACCGGTAGACTATTCGACTGTAAATGGAGAAGTTTATGAGAATAAAGCATTAACCATTCCGGCTTATCAGGATATAGAAATGGTGTACGACCTTTATACTAATGTAATTGAAGCATCTGCTGCGTTAAATATAGATGCGGATCTGCGTGGTAGAATAATGGAAATACGTGATAAACTGATGCCGCTAAAAATAGGTAAATATGGCCAGCTGCAGGAATGGATCCTCGATGCAGATAATCCACGCGATCATCATCGCCATATGGCTCATTTATATGCGCTGTATCCGGGAAATATGATTACCCTGGATAAAACAGATGATTTGGCACAGGCAGCGAAAAAATCGCTGGAGATGAGGGGTGAGGGGGTGCAGGGAACGCGTTGGCCACATGCGGGTGGAAATTGGTCAATGGCCTGGAAAAGTGCCTTATGGAACCGATTGAAAGATGGAGATCGGGCCATACGCATATTTAATACCATGATTAAGGACTGTGGGTACGAAAATATGCTCTCTAACCAATCGGGTAATGTGATGATGGATGCACCTATGGCCACTTGTGGTATTTTTGCTGAAATGCTGTTACAATCGCAAAATGGCTATCTGGATATTCTGCCTGCCCTGCCTACTGAATGGCCGGAAGGTAAGGTGGAAGGTTTGGTTGCGCGAAACGGATATACCGTTAACATAGAATGGAAATACGGTAACCTGGTGAAAGCAGTCATAAAATCGTCTAAGGGAGCTTTGCTTCCCCGGATACAGATCAAGGGTGTTGATTTGAAGAAAGGTGACAGGAGAATTGCTTTTGAAAATTAAGAATTTAACCTTATAAATTATATGATGAGATCACGTTTGGTGAGCGTATTTCTGTTGGTTTTGATAAACAGTGTTATTCAGGCACAACAGGTTACTTTAAAAAATGAATTCATACAACGTACATTTTCCTATGTAAACGGGGCATGGCGTACCATAAAGTTCTCCAATATAGAGGGGACCCGGCTTTTGATGGTGAACAGTGAGGAGTTTAATATTTTGCCATTAGAAGGAAATAAGACCCTTTCTGTAGCCGATTTTACTTCAACAGCAAAGCCAAAGTTTTATAGTAAAGGTGACACTTCCTTTCTGGAAATAAGTTATAAACCCAAAGCTGCGGCATTAAAAAATGCCGCATGTCCGGATGAATTGATTGCCTCCCATTTTGTGGTGAAGGGACAAAGATTTATCCGTAAAAAAATCAAATTGCTGTTTAAAACGCAGGCTACTGTTGATCGTTTGGAAGTAGAGCGGTTTGTAGCCGCAGGTAATCAGAGTGGAGGCGGCAGGGGTGAACCGGTATTTGTTGATGATGCCTGGTTTTTCGGATTGGAATATCCGGCAGGATACAGCCGTTGCAAGGATGGAAATACGCCTGCAAGCTATGGCAGATATTATGATAAAGTTGGGAATTATAGCTTTATTGATCTGGAAGGTAGGGATGTTGCCTCAAATTGTGTTTTGGGAACAATTAGACTGATGCATTTTCCTGGATATGCAGTTCCTGAAAAAAGGCAATTTCAGATTTTAAGTAAAATCAGTGTAGCCGGTTTTTCATCAGAAAAGGGTGAAATCAAGCATGATTTTATGCAATACCTTGCTACACTTTGGAAGACACCCCGCTCTTTTTTAAATTATAACAACTGGTTTGATCAAAGCGCGAAGGACCTTAAGGGAGAATCTTTTGTGAATGTGTACAAAAGGTATAAGGAAATGGTGGAACCCTATGGTGTTAAAATTGATGCTATGGTACCAGATGATGGGTGGCAGGATAGAAATGGCATTTGGAAACCTTTGCCTGATTTCTTTCCAAATGGGGATGCGGATCTGGCTTTGCTAAGTAAGAAATTAAAAAATGAAGGTACCGGTTTAGGCCTTTGGCTATCGTTAAATAGCTATAACAACCATATAGACTGGGGCTTAAAAAACGGCTACCGCGAAGCAAAACGGAATGCTTATTTTAAACAATACAACAGGTATTATAGTTTATCTGCAACTAAATATAAAGAAGCAATTTTAAACAGAATTCCCGAACTGGCCAAACGGGCTGACCTGATTTATTTTAAGCACGATTTTAATGAGTTGTGCGATATGGATTCTGGTAATAATCACCCGCCTACAGACAGACATGGTCATGAGGCAAATCTCGATGTTGCTTTAGAAGTATTAACCGCTACCAGAAAAGTAAAGCCTGAAATTTTTCAGAACCTGACCAATTGGATCTGGCTTTCGCCCTGGTGGTTGCAGTATGCAGATTATCTCTGGATGTTGGCTGGCGATGACGGCATTAATGGGAACACTCCTGAAATTTCAACCAAAGCCATGTTTACTACAGATAGGGATACTTATATCTGGCGTTTATACGGTAATCCTCAAGACAGGCCTTTAGTGCCTGTTTCAAGGTTAATGACTCACGGTATCCTCCAAACTTCGGCTAAGGATAAGGACATTCCGTTACAGGATTGGATGGACTATGTACTGATGCACTACGGCAGAGGTACGCTGCTTAAAGAATGGTATGTTTCGCTGGATGCAATGAGTGCAGACCAATGGAAAACATTGTGCAATGTACACAATTGGGCAAAGGTACACGTAGGTGAATTAAACAATACCCAATTTGTAGGCGGAAGGCCTGATGAAGGAAACGTATATGGCTATATTGGATGGAAAAATGATAAAGCGGTACTGGTTGCCCGTAATGCAGGGGTGAATACTCAGAAACTGACTATACCTTTTAATGCTACAACTGGTTTTTATGGCATTGGTGGTGAAATGTTTAAAGTAAATGTGGTTTATCCATACCGTGCTACTTACCCATCGTCATTCTTGTCTGGAAAGGATATGGTGATTGAAATACCGGGATACTCGACAATGGCTTTTGAAATTCAAAAAGGGACATCTATATCCGCTAAAGTGTGGGAGCAACCTGTTGTAAATTCTAAAACGACAAACGAGCCGGATGGAACTGTGAAGACGATATTAAGTGTGCCAGCTCCTGTTAAAGGACGATGTGATTTGTTATTAATCGGCTATTCCGTTTTGCCAGAGGTGTTTATCAATGGCACTCCTGTTAAGGCTAAAAGTAGTTCAAAGGCATTGCTGAATAATTTTGCAAGTTATGCTATATCAGGCATGCCGAGTACTAAAGCCGTAGATTGGAAAATGTGTGCAATAGATTTATTGCCCTATGCCGGGAAGGAAATAGCGATCACTTATGGCAAAGCAGATAAATTTGAGAGCCATATTTTATATGAGCAGACTGTTAAAACGGAAAATGATATCAAGGCAGAAGATGAGCTGATACCTGTTGCAAATGATACCAGAAGACATGTGTTGAGATTGTATTAGAGGTTTCCAATTTAATTGATCAATTCTTAGCAAAGTAGTACTTATTCCAAAAAATACACGGGTTATTCATAATGGAGCGTATTGTGCATAAAAGGATTTGACCACAATATGTAACTTGCTTTATCTACAAGATCATTAAACGAATGATCTTGTAGATAAAGCAAGTCTTATGAGAATCAAATAAAGATGTACCATATAAACGTTATCTCAAAACCTAAGGTGAGCATTATCACAATTGTGCTCAATGGAGCTAAAACTATTGAAGATACCATTAACAGCGTAATTGGTCAAACTGCTGACAATATAGAATATATCATTATAGACGGTGGTAGCACAGACGGGACGATCGATATTGTGAAAAAATATGCCAAACATATAGAGGTGTTTGTTTCAGAACCCGATGCCGGCATTGGTAATGCTTTTAATAAAGGCGTCTTAGCGGCCTCTGGAGAAATTATTGGCATCATCAATTCAGATGATTGGTACGAAAAAAATGCTGTTGCTGAGGTGATAAATACATATGGAAAGTATCCATATTATGATGTTTATTATGGGAGTTGTAATATTATAAGCTCTAACGGAGCATCCATAACCAAAGGATCAGAGAACAGCCATTTACTACTCTTAAATGGTATGAGCATTACACATCCTCCAACTTTTGTTAAAAGAGATGCCTATTTTAAATATGGATTGTTTAATGAAAACTATCGGATTGCCATGGATTATGAATGGTTGTTAAGGGCTTATGTAAACGGAGCCATTTTTAAGTCTGTTGGTGCATTACTGGCGCATCATAGGCCGGGTGGGATTAGTCAGGTCAATTATGATGAGGGTTATGCCGAATGTTTAAAGGCCAGAAAGGAATACACAGGTAAATAGAATGATGATGCGCTATTTTTCAGAAACTGGATTAGATCAATACCTTGATGAGGAAATTTTCGAAAGGCAAGAATCAGGCTTCTTTGTCGATATTGGTGCTTTCGACGGTATAAGGGATAACCATAGCTTTTTTTTTGAAAAATATAGAAAATGGGAAGGTATATGTATAGATGCGGATAAAAATGCGATTACTGAACTGAGAAAAAACAGAAGATCGAAAATTATAGAAGCCTGTATCCATGAGAATTCCGACTGCCTATGGCTTGAATCGGGCAGGTTTAGTGGGCTTTTAGCACATTACGATAGAAGCAGGTTAAGCCCTGAACACATTTTTCTTCATCAGGATAGAATTAAGCCCATACAAGGTCGATCATTGACCAAACTACTTGTTTTAGAACATAGAACGGAAGTTGACTTGTGTGTTATTAATGCGATGGGGTCTGAAATATCTGTACTCAATTCAATTGATATGCAAAAAATCGACATCAGTATTTTTGTGGTCTATAGCAATGACGAGGCATCAAATTTTATTTCTACCTGGATGAAAAAGAAAGGTTACCGATTAATTAAAATAGCAGAACAGGAACAAGTATATGTTAAACACGAACATGTATAGGACAAGAATTGCAAATTAATATGGCCAGGTATCAGGAACCGGATTTAGTTTCCAGGATTATTCTGGACGTTGAACAGATGGGGTATGTAGTTGTGCAGGAGAAAGGATATGTATTGATACATTCCGGTAAAGACCTGGGGAACGATTGTATTTGCCTTATTTATCATCAGGACTTTTGGATGCACCATATTGATTTTAATCAACCGATGCATTACATTGCTCTAGGTAAAGAAGTCAAACTATTGGACTGGGGCGTGCCTGGTGAATTGATTTCAAATTTTGAATATCCTTTTTTTGAAAGACCTGATCCTTTTCCTTTAAAGGCTAGTAAAGGATATCCAGGTAAAATATTTTATATTTTAGACGATGTGCCAGATGGGATAAATTTAAGTATTTGTTTGTCTGTTATTAAATCATTTAACAGCCTTTTACATCTTGAATTTTATTGTGTTGTTCCGAGTGCTTTGATCTCCTTGCTTGAACAAGTAGCGAATGACAATATTATATTTTTTGCGAATACAAGCGATTATTCTTCATTTTTTTCTGAATGTGGCTTGTTAATCGGTTCTGAAAGCATTGCAGCCAAAGGAATATTATCAAATCTACCGGTTATTGTGGCAGGTAAGAAGGGTTTTGGGGGATTGGTTACAAAAGACAATTTAATTTCCTTTCTTCCTAATCGCTTTTCTGGCAGACCGGGGGGGAATTTTAATGAGCGGATTTCACCAGTTCTGCTGGTACAGGAAATTATTTATGTTCTTGATGTGATGAATACAAAGGAACTGGATGATTTGGTAGATATTTCTGATCATGGCATTGAGCGAATGAAAGCATTTTTCTGGGAAAATATTTTTGATTCCATAAAAGGAATGATCAGTGAGCAATGTTTACTGAGGGAATATATTCATGATGATTCTTTGATTCTGCAAGTAAAACCAAAATTATCTTCAGCAATTGTTGTTGATAAACTGGAATTAATTTCAGGTGGAATATTTTGTTTGAGAAATATACATACAAACAAGATGCTTGCTGAGATCACTGATGCTGAAGCAGGGCTGATCGAGCAATGTAATGGTGAAAATAGGGTGAGCGATTTGGTTGTGATGGCGGGAAAAAATGGTGACATAAACGACTGCATGGAATTCCTGAGGTCATTATGGGAATTGAGGGTAATTCATTTTCGGCATTAACCTTTTAAAATGGCAGGACTTCCAAAGATGAAATTATTTAACCTTGATTTACACGCAACAGTAATAAAGGATCTTATAGATCTGTTTGAAGGAATTGGCCACCAGGTGGATCATTGGTCTATTTCCTCGCATAGCTGGATTCATGGTTGGGCGATGAAGGATGTAGATGTTGTGAACCAGTTTACCTGGCAGCATCTCAATGAAGAAATGTGCAGAAGATTTTACGAGAGATATAAAGATGAGCTAAGTAGTTATGATGCATTTATTGTAACACATACACCCTCTTTTGCATTGCTTTATACGGAGTTTAATAAGCCGATCATCACCGTAGCTTCTACCAGATACGAGGCTCCTTTTTCTGGCAGTAAGCGACATTGGGAATGGTTAAACAGCAGTCTGCACGATTTAAGCAGGCGTCAGCTCATTGCAAGAGTAGCCAATAACAAATACGATCAACACTATTGCCAATTGTTTACAGGCCTTTCCTGGACGCATATACCGAGTTATTGTGGCCATATGAATGTGCATTGGAATCCAGAGTCTCCTTCTTTTTTAGTGGACAGTAGAATATTGTCAGTTCGTTTAAAAAACGTAAGCGTGATACATAAGAAGTCTTTAGGTCGTTTTGAGTGGACGGATCTGGTAAAATATGCTGGTATTATTGTCATTCCCTATAATGCTTCGGTTATGTCTGTGTTTGAATATTATACAGCGTGTATACCCTTGTTTTTCCCTTCCAGGAAATTTTGCATGGAGCTGTATGAAAACTTCTCCGACTTAGGTGTGCTTTCAGATCTTTCCTGGTCTCAGATTTCGGGCGTAGATGGGGGTTCAGTATTGCGAGTAGAACACAATGATCCTAACAATTATAAGAATCTTGAGGTTGTGGAGCATTGGTTAGGTTACGCGGATTGGTATGATACGGAATGGATGCCTTATATAACCCATTTTGATTCTTTTGCAGATCTGGAAGAAAAAATCAACTCGACTGATTTAGAAGGGATTTCCGAAAAAATGCGCTTGCATAATGAAATTCGAAAACAAAAGATTGAGATGTTGTGGGATAAGGAATTAAACATTTTGATGAATAATAAATAGTTAAGTAACAAGATAGTATGAAGAAAATTATTTCCTTTTCATTATGGGGCGAAAATCCGATGTATTGGGTTGGAGCGCTAAAAAACATTCAACTGGCTGAGGTGTTGTATCCAGACTGGGTTTGCCGGTTTTATGTGGATGCCAGGTCTTCAACAGCGTTGATTAAGAGCATTGATCAGGCAAATTGCGAAATGATATTGATGGAACCTTCGGAAGAGTTTGCTGGTTTGTTTTGGAGGTTTTATGCAGCAGAAGATGCTGATGTCATGATTTGCAGGGATGCTGATTCAAGATTGTCGAAAAGAGAGGTGGATGCAGTTAAAGAGTGGCTTGATACCGACCATCACTTTCATGTTATGCGGGATCATCCACAGCATACAGCATTGATTATGGGAGGAATGTGGGGCTGTAGAAATACGGAGGGAATAATAGATTTAGTAGACCAATATGAATACAAATGTTTTAAGGGAACTGACCAACGCTTTCTGGCTCAAGTGATTTATCCGCAGATAAAGGATTATGCAGTAGTACACGATAGTTATAATCTTTTTGGCGATGGTAATGATTTTCCAACTCCTCGTGTTAATGAGGAGTTTGTTGGAAGAGTTGTTGATCTGGATGATGTTGAATTTTAACATTTATGATGGACTTACTGCAGTTAAATAAGTTTGGTGACCTACATAACAATCAAAATATTATTTTTTGCAAAACTGATTTCCTGATAGAGGAGTTTAAGGCCATACAAAAGTTGAAAAATGAAGTGATCCTGATTTCGGGTAACAGCGATTTTGGGATCACGCCGGGTCTTGTTTCGCTGATGCCCGATAACATTCATACCTGGTACTGCCAAAACAACCTGGTGTATCATGATAAATTAAGATCCATACCCATTGGTTTGGAAAACACATTTACCAACAGAAGAAAGGGGCATGGTGTTGCCTGGCAACATGCCATGGAAAAAATAGAATTGTTAAATGAGGTTTCAGCTAAAGCGGAGAAACATGACGTCTCAAAACTTTTGTATGCAAATTTCAACATCCAAACCAATATCAAACACCGCTTCCCTATAAAAGAAATTTGTGCAGGGACGGAATTTATTACGCTTGATGAATCCAATCTGGATTATGTTACTTTCATCGATAGGGTTTTAGCTCATGAGGCAACGGTTTGTCCTATAGGCAATGGAATAGACACGCATAGGTTATATGAAGTATTGTGTTGTCAGAGGATTCCGGTAACTATTAAAAGCGGCGACTACCCGATATATACCGATATCTACGATCATCTTCCTATCGTTATTTTAAAACATGAAAGTGAGCTTAGAGATGTTGAAAGATTACAATACCTGATTGACAAAGCAAAAGAAAAAACAATAAAGCGGGAATTGCTTGATTTTCAATACTGGCAAAAGCTAATTTCCGGAGTGGCGGAGAATATCGCAATTCATAAGCCTGGTTTTTTTGGGAAATTCTTAGTAAAGTGGCACTAATTCAGGATGCTATACCGGTAATTCATAATACAGGGTGCTGCGCTTAAAATGATTTTGCTACAATATGTAACTTGCTTAAGTAACAAAAGCCAATATCTTATTAAACGAGTATTATTGTATGAATTTAACATTCTCAAAACAGGCTAACGCAACAGCTGTACTTTGTCAATTGCTTAAAAAACTGAGTATTTCAGTAAGTCGTTTTACAATTAAGAATGATCTGGAGAATCATCCCGAATACCCAAGTTTATTGGCATTCACCGATTGCCTTGACAGTTGGAATGTACCGAATGAAGCCTATCAGTTAAATCCAGCGGAGTTAAATCCAGAGGAGTTGAGTTATCCGTTTATTGCTCATGTCAGGGGGGAAGGTGGCCGGTTTTTATTGATCAATGAGATTAATAACGGGCAAGTAAAATATGCCGATGAAAGAGGTGTAAATCAGACAATGGCGCAAGCAGAATTTCTGATTAGGTGGGGAGGGATAGTGCTGCTGGCCGAAAAACATGAAGATAGCGGAGAAAGTGGCTACAGGCAATCTGTAGTTAAGGGTTGGCTGGAGGATCTTAGAATTCCTTTTCTGGTTACTCTGGTTCTGGCAGTTGTGCTTACTACAATTGACTTGACCAGCATTGGTTTGCCCTATTTATTATTATTAATGATTAAAATGGCGGGCGTGTCTGTAAGCGTATTACTGCTTATGTATTCCATTAATGCAAATAATCCTTTTATTCAAAATTTGTGCAGTTTGGGTAAAAAGAATGATTGCAATGCGATTTTAAAGTCGGATGCAGCAAAAATCTCCAGCTGGTTAAGCTGGAGTGAAGTAGGGATGTTCTACTTCGCGGGTTCTTTACTGTGCCTTATACTTAATCCGGCCAGTGTTGCCTTATTAATTTGGCTGAGTGTAGCCTGCCTGCCCTATACTTTTTATTCTATTGGCTACCAGTTTAAGCAAAAGAACTGGTGTGTATTATGCTGTAGTGTGCAGGCATTGTTATGGGCTGAGGCTTTGGTGTTTGTTTCGAATGTGCCATTTTCTACTCCGGAATTTTCTGCAGTTCAGTTATTTACATTTGCCCTGTGCTTTTTATTTCCGGTAGCCATATGGATCGTTCTACGGCCTTTATTGCTCAGATCGGGTGAGAATCAACCCTTAAAACAGCAGTTGAAAGCGTTCAAATACAACACTGATCTTTTTATGAAAATGCTCACCAATCAACCCCGTTATACTGTTCCTGATGATCTATTGCCAATCCGCCTAGGAAATGGGGATGCCGCGACTGTAATTACAATGGTTTCTAATCCACTTTGCGGACCATGTGCTGTTGCTCATAGGGCCTTGGACAGCTGGTTAAACAATAGAAAAGATATACAGTTGAAAATTGTATTTACGACTGCCAACCACGATAATGATGAGCGGACAAAGATTGCTAAACACATTTTAGCCTTGAGTAAGTCTAAGGATCAGGATGTGCTGGAAAGTGCTTTGAATGATTGGTATAAGTCCAACAACAAAGGCTACGAGGACTGGGCGACTCAGTATCCGGTCAATTTGGATGTAGAATTGAATGAAGCAATTCAAAAGCAGAAAGATTGGTGTGATATAACTGATATTACTTTTACACCGACCATTTTAGTTAATGGTTATAAATTACTAAGTCCGTACAAGCTGGAAGACCTGCAGTATTTGTTGCCATGACATAACAATAAGATTTTGTACAAAAAGGGCTTTCGGTTGCAAACGTAGAGTCCAATAACCAGTATGAAGTTATAAAATCATGCAGCTTGAGTAGCCTGGCTTAATGAGGTTACAAAACTTAAAACGTCAAATTAGAAAGTATGAAAAAATTATCATTAAAAGCCTCAGCTTTAGAAAGCTCTGAGGTATTAACCCGAGGCCAGTTGAAAAAAATCACTGGTGGACTAAGTGATCAATGCATTATTACTACAAATGAACCAAATGGAGGAACGACAGTGACAACATTAACCTATACCGGTTGGAGTTGTTCTGCTATGAGTGCGGATGCCGGGATACGTGCCAGTGAACAACAAATTTCTTTGGGCGGGCATACTACCTATGATTGTGGCTGTGATGGTTGGGGTTCTTAATTAAAATTATCCGGCTTGCTGAGACTTGGTCTTGGCAAGCTTTTGTCCGGTCTTATTTAATGTGATAGAAACTTATGAAAAAGCTAAAGTATTTCTTTCTTCTGATATTTTTTTATCTGGTAACCCCTGTAAATGCTCAGAATAGAGTCTGTATTCAAAGTTATATGTCACCCCAAAGCCGTATAATATTCAATTTAGTTCAGAATGACCATTCCATTAATCTGGAATTCAAGAATCCCTTATTGAAAGACAGCTTAATTATTAAAGAGATTTTAATTGACAGACCTACTCAATTGTTTTATTCTAGGCAGATCATAAATTCCGGTAAAAAATCTTTTGATTCAGAATATGGAAGTCTATTCATCTTGCCAGGTGATACACTAAGCTTGGACAGAAGTGGGTATAATGTGCACTCATCTACTGGTTTTAAAAATTTTACTGAAAGGCTTATTCCAATTTCTTTAGAGGAATATGCAATAGATGTAAATGCAATAAAAGCAATGAAACAGGAACTGAACAATCGTGGGCTTAGGGGCTTACTTCATCAGATTAATGATAAATATGATGAAAGAAATAATTCCATTAAGAACTGTGTCTTAGCAAATAAAGTAAATGTTAAACAAGCCAGCATCCTAAATAATTTCAATTATGTGATCAGGAGTTATAAGATCAGCTATATACCTTTTTTAGAAACTTCGCTATCGACTTCTGATAAAAGCATACTTGATAGCTGTTATGATGATATTTTGAAAAATATTGGAAAGATTAGCAGTATTAGTACCAATTGTAATTTTCAGATTTATTATTCAATGATAAAATATGACGCTCTTAAAAATGGAAATTTTAGTAAAGACTTCTGGGGTTATTTTAACTCTGTAAAACCTGGTATAAAAGAAGCTGATTTTTATCATCCTTATTTGGTTACACAACTTTATTCCGGATATGGTTATAATCCAAAGAGCTTAAATATTGTGGTGTCAAAGCTCAGTGATCAAAAGAAAGATTTGTTTATTGATACTTTGTGCCTGATCGCCAGATCGCTTTTAAAAAGTGAGATTGACATGGTGTCTGGGAGAAAGGAATTGATGAGTATATCCAAAGGTAAGTATGCCTATTTTCTTCCTGCTAAATCGATGAACAAAGGTGGACGTAATATTGCTCAACTCAAATCGGTTAAAATAGTAAACCGAAAAGGAGAATTGTTTAGTTTAAAAGAGAAGTTATTAAAAGGAAATGTAAAAATAACTGTAATTGATCTTTGGGCAAGCTGGTGTTTGCCCTGTATTCAGGATCATGCTATTTTAAATAAGATCAAGCCCATTTTTGACCCAAAAGTGGTTAAGTTCATATACCTAAGTATTGACAGGGACGAGACGAAATGGAAGAAAATGCTGAACGAGATGGAAGAGGGACGTGACGCTCATCACTATTGTTTATCTGCAGTCAGTTACCAGGATTTGATGAGGTTTTTTAATATCAGTACAATTCCCAGGTATATTGTTGTTGACAGACATGGCAGGATCTTAAATGAAGAATTCTTTAGGCCAAATGATGTGAATTTTAAAAGGGAGTTGAACGCTTTTTTGGCTTCGGCAGAACCTCAATAAATAGCCCCGCGAGACATGGCTACACAACTTAAAATTAATTCTCAAACAATGACAACATCATTGAAGGTATATGCAATAAATCTTAAAGCGCGCTTAGAAAGAAAAGAACATATTTTACAAGAATTTAAGCATCGGGATGAATTTGACTTGAATCTTGTAACGGCGCAGGAACATGAAATTGGGGCTATTGGTTTATGGCTTACGATTAAGCATATTTTAGAACATTTGATAAATCAGGAGGAGAAGTTTATCATTCTATGTGAGGATGATCATCAGTTTACGGCGGATTACAATAAAGATCAGCTTCTTTTTGCAATACAAGAAGCAGAAAAAAGAGAAGCGGATATATTGCTTGGCGGCGTAAGCTGGTTTACCACTGCACTACAGATTTCTTCAAATTTATTCTGGGTGGATAGATTCTCTGGTCTTCAATTCACGGTTATTTACAGGAAATTCTATAAAACCATTTTAGACGTAGATTTTGTGGCAGGCGATGCTGCTGATTACAAAATTTCATCTCTAACAGACAATAAAATGATTATGCATCCTTTCATATCCACTCAAAAGGAGTTTGGTTATTCTGATGTGACTTCAAAAAACAACAAAAAGGGGTATGTAACCCAAATATTTGAGGATTCAGCCGAGAAATTGGGCCATTTAAAGCAGGTGGGGTCATTTTATAATCTGGGATTCTAAAATTTGAAATTTAAATTATTGAAATGAGTGAAGACACTGAATATGAAGATCTGAGTATACCAACTTATGTCATCAACCTTGAAGAGAGAAAGGATAGGCTCAAGTATATAAAAGAACAATTTAAAGGTAAAAATGAATTTGATCTGCGTTTTATTTCTGCACAAAAACGTGGGGTTGATGCTGTAGGGCTTTGGGAAAGTATGCTTAATGCGATTAATATGGCGATAGAAAATGATGAGGATGTCATCATTATTTGTAAGGATGATCATGAGTTTACTAAAGATTATACAAAAGAGTATATGATCAGCAATATCATTGAAGCGCACCAAAAAGGTGTAAATATTTTACTTGGAGGAGTGGGTGGTTTCCAACAGGTCGTCCCGGTTACCGAAAATCACCTTTGGGTCGATACTTTCTGGTGTACACAATTTATGGTGATCTATAAGCAATTTTTCCAAATCCTTTTAAAGGAGCCTTTTGAAGATGGGGATACTGCTGATGGTAAGTTCTCTGAAATGACCAGTAACAAAATGGTGCTTTATCCATTTATATCGGTTCGAAAAGATTTTGGCGATTCTGATGTCACTAAAAGCAGTGATGAAATAAGCCTAAAGGTCACTAAACATTTTTCAGATTCAGATCTGAAATTGAATACAGTCATGAATGCTTACCGAAAATATAAAAGAATGGAAATTCAAATGAAAGAACTGAACAATGTCAATTAAGAAATTTCCACACTATAAACAACTTGACCAGATGGACTGTGGTCCAACGTGTTTGCGAATGATTGCCAAACATTATGGACGGAATTACAGTTTGCAGCGCTTGAGGGAAATCTCTGGTATCAACCGGGAAGGCGTATCCTTACTTGGTATCAGCGAAGCAGCAGAAAAAATTGGTTTTCGTACCACAGGGATCAGAATTACCCTGGATAAGCTTCTTGAGATTGAATTACCCTGTGTTTTACACTGGAACCAGAAGCATTTTGTTGTTTTATATAAGATAGTCTCCAAAAGATCAAAAGGATGGGTCTTTTATATTTCTGATCCAGCTAAGGGATTAGTGGAATACACCGAATCAGAATTTTTAAAGCATTGGTTAAGTACCCAAAATAATGGTCATTCTGAGGGGATTGCCTTGATGATTTCTCCTAGCCCGGATTTCTACAAACAAGGTGGCGATCCTGAAAAAGGACTGAATCTAACTTACATGTTAGGTTACCTTTTTAAGTATAAGCAGTTGATCGTTCAATTGTTTGTGGGCCTGGGTGTAGGGAGCTTGTTACAGCTTATTCTTCCGTTTTTAACACAATCTGTAGTAGATGTCGGGATAAACACCCGGAATCTGAACTTTGTATACATCATCCTGATTGCCCAGACCATGCTGTTTCTGGGGCGTATGAGTGTAGATTTCATCCGCTCCTGGATATTGCTGCACATCACTACCCGGATCAACATCTCTATTTTAACGGATTTTCTGATCAAGCTGATGAAGTTGCCGATGAGTTTTTTTGAAACCAAAATGACAGGGGATATCATGCAGCGGATGAGTGATCAGGGCAGGATTCAGAGTTTTTTAACCGGCTCCTCTTTAAGTACCGTTTTTTCTTTGTTCAACCTGGTTGTATTTGCGTTTGTTTTGGCTTATTACAATGTCAATATCTTTATTATTTTCCTGGTGAGCAGTGTGCTTTATAGTTTATGGGTGGTGTTTTTCTTGAAGAAACGGCGTGAACTCGATTTTAAGCGTTTTGATATTTCCTCAGAAAACCAGAGCAATATCGTGCAGCTCATTGGTGGT
>NZ_JAVTSQ010000020.1:0-106510 GCF_032678445.1 Pedobacter nutrimenti | reverse complement strand
TTGATCAGGCTGGAGGGCATTTTTTAATGCCCTCCCCTTAAATTTGCCCAGAATTATTATTTATTATACTTAGATACATGAAGCAATTTTTTTTAGCCCTTGTCCTGGTACCCTCACTTTTAATGGCACAAAGCCGGGGAGCAGGAGAAAAGTCCGTAACCGTTTACACTACGGCAGACCAAACAGAACTCCGGATTTCAGAAACAGAAAAACTACATTTTAAAACTTTTAAACAGCCGCTGGAAACGCAGATCAGTGTCTTTGTAGATCCCGCAAAAACCTTTCAGACCTATATGGGGATTGGAGGAGCTTTAACAGATGCATCTGCAGAAACGTTTGCCAAATTACCTAAAACAGCGCAGAAGGAATTTTTAGCGGCTTATTACAGCAAGGATAAAGGAATCGGTTATACATTGGCCAGGACCTCTATTGCAAGTAGTGACTTTTCTACGGAGAGCTATGGTTATCTGGCAGAAAATGATGCGAGTTTAAAATCATTCAATGTCAGTCACGATAAAAAATACCGTATCCCTTTTATTAAACAGGCTATCGAAGCTGCCGGTGGAAAACTTCCTTTGTACGTAAGCCCGTGGAGTCCACCAGCCTGGATGAAAGACAACAACAATGTACTTCAGGGTGGAAAGTTGAAACCTGAATTCAGACAAAGCTGGGCTAACCATTATGTCAAATTTATCAAAACCTATGAAGCCTTAGGAATTCCGGTTTGGGGTTTAACGGTGCAAAATGAACCTATGGCCAAACAGAAATGGGAATCATGTATCTATACCGCAGAAGAAGAAAGAGATTTTATCAAAAATTTCTTAGGACCGACGCTTCACAAAGAAGGTTTGGCAGACAAGAAATTGATTGCCTGGGACCATAACCGTGACTTGATCTTTCAACGCGCAAGTACCTTACTTGAAGATGCCGACGCGGCTAAATACGTCTGGGGTATTGGTTTTCACTGGTATGAAACCTGGACCGGAGCCGGAATGCAGTTTGAAAACCTGAAGCGCGTTGCAGAAGCTTTCCCGGATAAGCACCTGATCTTTACCGAAGGTTGCGAAGAAAAATTTGACGCGGGCAGGCTAAAAGACTGGGCTTTGGGCGAGCGCTATGGCTATTCCATGATCAACGACTTTAATGCAGGGACAGTAGCCTGGACAGACTGGAATGTATTATTAGATGAAAACGGAGGGCCCAATCACGTGGGCAATTTCTGTTTCGCACCAATACATGCCGACACAAAGACAGGAAAACTCATCTATACCAATGCTTACTATTATATAGGCCAGTTTTCAAAGTTCATTCAAAATGGAGCAAAAAGAATTTCCAGCTCTGCCAGCCGCGACAATTTGTTGACCACCTCCTTTCTAAACCCCGACGGGTCAGTCGTTGTGGTGGTCATGAACCGTACTGACAAAGCCGTTCCTTACTACCTTTGGATGAAAGGCGAAGCCGCTGAAACCACCAGTATGCCGCATTCCATCAGTACCTTAATTATTAAATAAATGAACATGAACCAGATCAGGAAAGTTGCAGGAGCACTTTCCTTTTATGCGCTTTTATGCGCGATCCCTTTGTATACAAACGCACAGGGTTTCTTAAAGGCGGATGGGACAAAAATAGCAGATGAGAAGGGAAAAGAAGTTTTGCTCCGGGGCGTTGGCCTTGGGGGCTGGATGGTACAGGAAGGCTATATGCTGGGGCTCCAGCAGGAAGGGCAGCAATATAAGATCAGAGAAAGGATACAAGCCTTAATCGGCGAAACAGAAACGGCAAAATTTTATGAAGGCTGGCTCAGTAACCATACCACAAGGCAAGACATCAAAGCGATGAAGGAATGGGGTTTCAATTCTGTCCGTCTGCCCATGCATTATGACTTGTATACTTTACCCATAGAAAAGGAACCTGTAGCAGGAAAAGATACCTGGCTTAAAAAAGGCTTTGCCTTAACAGACAGCCTTTTGAACTGGTGCAGGGAAAATAAGATGTACCTGATCCTCGACCTTCATGCTGCACCAGGCGGGCAGGGAAATGACCTGAATATTGCCGATCGGAATCCTGAGCATGCCTCCTTATGGGACAGCAAGGAGAATCAGCGTAAAACTGTAGCCCTCTGGAAGAAGCTTGCAGAAAGGTACGCTTCAGAGTCATGGATTGGCGGTTATGATATTCTGAATGAGCCCAACTGGGGATTCGAGGATCAACAAAATGATGCCCATGGCACAAAGGAACAAAAGAATGTACTTTTAAAACAAGTACTCATCGACATTACCAAAGGCATCCGGGAAGTGGATAAAAAACACCTGATCATTATTGAAGGGAATGGCTGGGGAAACAATTATAATGGCATGCTTCCACTATGGGACAACAATATGGTCCTGAGCTTTCACCGCTATTGGAATTATAATAATGCAGAGTCCATTAAGGGAATTCTCGAAAAGCGGGAGCAATACAAAGTGCCTGTCTGGGTTGGTGAAACAGGGGAGAACTCCAACGTTTGGTTTACAGAGTCCATCTCGCTGCTGGAAAAAAATGACATCGGCTGGTGCTGGTGGCCTTTAAAAAAACTAGGTTTTAATAATCCATTGGAAGTTCCGTCTAATCCCAACTATCAGCAGGTATTGGCTTACTGGAATAAAAAAGGTCCGGAGCCATCCAAAGAAACCGCTCTTAAAGGCTTAATGCAATTGAAAGACGATTTGAAATTTGACCA
Organism: Pedobacter nutrimenti; assembly: GCF_032678445.1. GTDB lineage: Bacteria > Bacteroidota > Bacteroidia > Sphingobacteriales > Sphingobacteriaceae > Pedobacter > Pedobacter nutrimenti_A. The sequence goes on along the minus strand of NZ_JAVTSQ010000020.1, from coordinate 103,791 downwards.
CAATATCCAGCATCCCGATGTGATTGATGCCATGTTCAGACAGGTAAACACCACCTCTACAAAACCATTCAAGAACTGGGTGTTAAAAGAAAAGGGAAGCCTGGAGATCCTGGCTGTAGATTATGATTTTGGAAGAAACGGCTATGCCTATTTTGATAAAGACACCGCGGATTACCACAGTTCTACAGGCCTGACCACCGCAGGCAACCGCGGAAGGGTATATAGAAACGACGGGGTAGATATCAAAAAGGAATCAAAACACCAATATTATGTCAGCGACACAGAAGAGGGGGAGTGGCTTCAATACACTTTTACAGTAGAAAAAAACGGGCTTTACGCGATTGCACTGGAAACCTCTTCCAAAGGTAAAGCCGTACTGACAGTTGATGGCCGGAAACAAACAGGGATTCCAGCAAAAGTTAAACTGAGTAAAGGAATGCATCAGTTAAGAATTTTTATCGAACAAGGCGGTATAGATTTGAAAAAAATCACTTTATCTGCACTTTAAATGAAAAGATATCGGTTTTATCACTGATATCTTTTCATAATTCAAATAATTGTCCTTACTTGGTACATATTTTATATTTTCAGGTGAAATGGATGTAGGAATTATTGGATTAGGAGACATGGGTAAATTGTATGCGAAGTGTTTTGCAAAGGCAGGATATCAAGTATATGGGTCTGATTTACCCCAGTTCAGAGACAGGTTAAAAGAAGAGCTTGACCCTTTTGGTATCGGCATTTTGGAAGACGGTCATGCCGTATCACGCAGATGTGATGTCATCATTTATGCTGTAGAAGCAGAAAAAATAGCAGATGTCCTCAGTCAATACGGGGCATCAACTAAGTTCGGCGCCATTGTCGGCGGACAGACCTCCATCAAACATCCGGAAATAGCCGCATTTGAACGGTACCTGCCCGCAGATGTAAATATCGTTACCTGTCATTCCCTACATGGTCCTGCCTTTGATCCGGTAGGTCAAACCTTGATTATTATTCCTCACCGTACCACTAAAGAAGCCTACCAGCGAATGACAGATCTGCTGTCTTCTCTTGGATCCGATATGGTAGAAATCCCGGATTTTCATGTTCACGACCAGATTGTGGCCGATACCCAGGCAGCTACACATGTCGGTTTTGAAAGTATGGGCACCGCCTGGAAAGAGGCCGGTTTCTTCCCATGGGAAAACGACTCTTATATCGGAGGCATTGATAATGTGAAAATTCTGACCACCTTAAGGATCTTTAGTTATAAAGCGCACATCTACGGTGGTTTAGCCATTCTCAATCCCTATGCCCGCCAACAGGTGAAGCGTTATGCACAGTCTGAATCCGAACTGTTCAAGCTGATGATCATGGAAGAAGAAGCTCAATTCAGAACGCGTCTGTATAAAGCCCGGGACTTTATCTTTCATGAAGACCAAAAGCCCTTGTTGCTGGATGATAAAGTCATGAAAGAGTTTTCACTGGCCGGCAGCCCAGGTACAAGAAAACCCAATTCTCACCTGAGCCTGCTCAGTATGGCCGATGCCTGGTACAGCCTTGGGGTAAATCCATATGACAACCTGATCTGTCAAACACCCCCGTTTAAATTGAGATTAGGCATTGTAGAATACCTTTTCAGAAATGAAGAACTGCTGGAAGAATCCATCACTGCTGCATTGTATGATAAGAAAATCCGTGCCGACGATCTGGAATTTCATTCTGCAGTAAGGGAATGGTCCTCTATTATTGGCTATGGCGATATGGAGGGATATAAACAACATTTTGAACAAACCAAACAGTTTTTCGGCGACAGGCTTGAACAGGGCCGGCAGCGAAGCACAGAAATGATCCGAAGACTAAATATGGATTAATTTTGTAGTACGATCATTATTTTAATTATGCCAGCAAAGAGATTTAGAAAACATTACCGCCGTGCCAGATATGTTCTATACCGGGAAACCTTAATTGATACTAAAGAGCATATTTTAACTTTCCTTGGGTCTTTTACCGGAATAGCCTTGATCTGTTTGCTCAATAGTAAATATTTTGTGGCTAGTGATAACCTATTTCTGCTGGCCTCTTTTGGGGCCTCTTCGGTATTAATTTATGGTATTATCAATAGCCCTCTTGCACAACCCAGAAATTTAATCGGAGGTCATGTTGTATGTGCCTTAGTTGGGGTTACTGTACATAAATTGATTCCTGGCGAAATCTGGCTGGCCTGTGCCTTGTCTGTTTCCATTTCTATCGTATTGATGCAGGTAACTAAAACTTTGCATCCACCGGGGGGAGCGACTGCATTACTGGCCAATGTTGGTGGGAAAAAAATCCTGGATATGGGCTATCTGTTTGTCCTTACGCCGGTGCTCAGTGGCGTGTTGATCCTGTTGGCAGTGGCGCTGATCTTTAATAATCTTCGCCACCGCAGGTATCCTCATCATGGCTGGTTCAGTAAAAAAAGATAAATATACTCCTATGAAGAAACTGATTTTAAGCGCGCTTCTTGTGAGTTGTTCCTGGGGAGTATTTGCTCAGGACATGGACTATGCCAGAAAGATCGTAAAGACATTGGCCTCTCCAGCATTTAAAGGTCGGGGATATGCGGAAAAGGGAGATCAGATCGCCTCAGCATTTATAGCCGGAGAATTTAAAAAGTCAGGCCTGCTCCCCTTAAATGGAAACGCCTATTTTCAGGATTTTGATCTTTCAGTAAACACTTTTCCTGGCGATGTGAAGGTTGAGCTTAACGGGAAAAGATTGACAACGGGAGCCGATTATCTGGTAGAAGCCTCCAGCCCCTCTATCCAGGGGCATTTTCAGGTGATCACAGCAGACCGGACTTCTCTGAACAGTGTAGAAAAAGTACTTGCTCTGGTAGAAAAGGCAAAAGATGCCTTTATACTCCTGAACGATCAGGTTAAGCCTTCAGAAGAAGGCCCTGAAGAAAGAAAAATAATCTCTCAGGCCATAGAAGCCCTGAAATACGATGAGAACTTAAAATTTAAAGGGCTGATCGTTTGCACAGCTGATAAACTGACCTGGACTACTTTATCTTTCCAAACCATCCGTCCGGTCATTGTTGTGAATAATAAAGGTCTTGATCCTAACAGTATCCAAAATATAACACTGAACATCGAAAGCCGTTTTATCCCGAAATACACCACCAGAAATGTAGTCGGAATGCTTAAAGGAACATCCGGATCCGATTCTACATTAGTGATCTCGGCCCATTTTGACCACCTGGGCTTAATGGGTAACAAAGTCTATTTTCCCGGAGCGAATGACAATGCCAGCGGCACGGCCATGCTGCTGAGTTTTGTAAAGGAATATGCTCGGCATCCACCAAAATACAATACTGTATTTCTGGCCTTCTCAGGAGAGGAAATTGGACTTTTAGGTTCAAAAGCATTTGTTGAACACCCGCTTACCGACCTGAAGAAAATTAAATTCCTGGTGAATTTTGACCTGGCCGGAACGGGAGAAGAGGGCATTAAAGTTGTGAATGGCAGTATTTTTAAAGCGCAGTTTAACCGTTTGGCCAAACTCAACCAGCAAGGCCACCTGCTGCCTAAGGTAGAGATCAGAGGTGCGGCCTGCATCAGTGACCATTGCCTCTTCTACGAAAAAGGCGTTCCTTCCTTCTTTATTTATACCCAAGGTGGGATTAAAGCCTATCACGACATCTACGACCGGTCGGAAACTTTGCCGCTCACAGAATTTGCACATTATTTCCAGTTGATACAAAGATTTTTTGCTGGTTTTTAAACTATCTTTGCCGCTCAAAACCAAACCACTATCATGCGTTTACGTGACCTGATTTTTTCTGCAGTTTTAGCGAGTCTAACTATACCAGCGCTTGCACAACAGGAAAATAAAATACAGTCTAATAAGGATACCATCAATAACCTGAATGAGGTGATGGTGAAAGAAAACCGGCTTAAATTGCCTTTCTCCAAACAAAACCGGAACATTTGGATCATCGATAGTGAAAAGATCAAGAGCTTGCCTGCCAGATCGGTTAGCGAGCTCCTGAGTTATGTTTCAGGCGTTGATGTCCGCCAGCGGGGCCCAGGTGGCACACAAGCGGACATCAGTATGGATGGAGGAACCTTTGACGAGACACTGGTCCTGATTAATGGGATTAAAGTATCAGATCCGCAAACCGGACATAATATGATGAATCTGCCCATTACCATGGAGGATATTGATCATATCGAAGTTTTGCGTGGCTCAGCCTCCCGAATCTATGGTATTAATGCCCTCACAGGGGCCATCAATATCGTCACCCGCAATCCTCAAAAAACAGGGGTGTCCGCCAACCTGTTTTCTGGAAGCAGTTTCAAGAAAGACGAAGTTTCGGGAAATACCTACGCCAATTACGGTATCCATGCCAGTGGAACGCTGGTGCAGAATGGGGCAAGTCATCTCTTGTCCGTAGGTCAGGAAGCCGGGAATGGTTACCGGTACAATACTGCTTTTAACAATCAAAAAGTATATTATCAGGGGAAATTACCAGTTGGAAAGACAGACGTTCTGGACCTGCTGGCAGGTTATACGCACAATAATTTTGGCGCAAACGGATATTATTCCGCTCCCGGCGACAAAGAATCTGAAGAGACGGTGAAAACAGCCCTGGCCTCTGTTTCTTATACCACAAAGCTGAGTGACAAGTGGACTATGGTGCCCAGGATCAGTTACCGGAACAATGTGGATGACTACCTGTACATTAAACAGACTCCGGATAAGTTTCACAATCATCACCAGACCAATGTTTTTGACGCTGAACTGAACAATACCGTTCAAACCAGTATCGGCACCTTTGGACTCGGACTGGAAGCCCGTACCGAAAACATCAATAGTACAAATCTGGGCAAAAGGGATCGCCGCAATGCGGGAATCTTTGGAGAATACAAATTTGAGCCTATAGAGCGGTTACTGATCAACGCCGGGGCGTATGTCAATTACAACTCTGATTATGGCTGGCAGGCCTTTCCTGGTTTAGACGCAGGATATAATTTTTACGGTAACTGGAGGATTTTTGCGAATCTGGGGACCGGTCAGCGCTTACCTACTTACACCGATCTCTATTATAAAGGGCCTACCAATATTGGTAACGACCAGCTTCAGCCTGAAAAATCGAAATACGCAGAAGGAGGGATAAAATTTAACGATGAAAAGCTGGCTCTGAATGCCAGTTATTTTATAAGAAGAATAGATAATTTTATTGACTGGGTCAAAGCACAGCAAACGGATCCATGGCAGCCGCAGAACTTTAGTCAGGTCAATACCAAAGGATTTACCCTGAGTGCCGATTACACGCTTAAAGCGATGGAAACAGATGTGCTAAGCCGTTTTAGGTTGGGCGCTTCTTATACAAACCTTGATCCTAGTTTTAAAACGACACTTGCAACAGCTAATTTTTCCCGTTATGCATTGGAAAGTCTAAGAAATCAGCTTAGCGGAACCCTAAATGCAGAATTCTATAACCTTGTTGCGGTAACGCTTACCGCGCGTTACAACCAACGGATCAATTATAAAGATTATACCGTAATGGATACCAGGATAACGTTTAAACAAAAGCATTATAGTATTTATGCCGATGGTGCGAATCTCTTTAATGTACAGTATATAGAAGCCGGAGCTGTACCTATGCCCGGTTCCTGGTTTACTTTAGGCATAAAAGCAGGAATTTAATTCCTGCTTTTATTTTTTTAGTTCCATTTTCTTTGTACCGGTCGCATATAATATACCGCCAAGTACATGCTTCAGGAACAGTGGGTCTGTATAAGAATCTTCCATATGACCTAACCCTGTGTAAAAGGCTCTGCCACCATCAAAATCATGGTACCATGCAAAAGGATGCGGATCCCCGTTTATACCACCTGTATAAGTCTTTTCATCCAGGGTCATCAAGATATGAAGGTCGGTTTGTATTTCTTTGAAATTATACCATTCGTCCTTTCTTTTCCATTCATGGGGTAAATGTCTGGTGGCAATTGTATTTGTGTCAATGACATGAAGGACGGCTTCTTGTTGCGCAGGGTGGCTAACGAAATAAGCACCAACGAGTTTTCCATACCATGGCCAGCCATATTCGGTATCTGAAGCAGCGTGTATCCCGACAAAGCCACCTCCCTGATGTATATAATCCTCAAAAGCTTTTTGCTGTTGGTCATCCAGTACATCGCCAGTAGTGTTCAGAAAGACAACAGCGGCATATCTTTTTAAATTTTTCAGTGTAAACTGGCTGGGATTGGTCGTGGTATCTGCCACAAATTTATGCTCAGCAGCCAGTTTCTGCAGCGCAGGAAAACCATTGGCAATGGATTGATGATGGTAGCCCGCCGTTTTCGCAAAAACGAGCAGACGTTTTTGTGCAAAAGAAGCTGTGCAGTGAAAAAACAGGAGTAGGATTAAGATTCTCATAATTAAAGATGCATAAATAATTACAAAAATTAACGAATAGTGTTCATTTTTAGGGCAATACTCCCATAAAAGTTTCTTGTTGCGGCTGTATTAAAATATCTGCCGTTTGCTGCATTCAGGTCATTGCCCAGGCTGTATTTCTGGTTCAATATATTGTCTACTCCTGCAAAAATCTCTATCGGTACACCAGAAATGTGAATATTTTTACAGCCAATTCTAGCCTGAAGCAGGTGATAGCTTTTGGCGTAGACAGTATTGGCATCATTGAGGGGAATCTTTGAGGTGTAGTTGTGCTCGATAAACACATAAAAATCTTTTGGCAGCTGCAGGTCTGCGCTGCTCACCAGTATATTCTTAGGCACACCCGTCAAGTCATTTCCAGAATAGCTGATCGTTTTATCCAGGTAATTCTTAAAATTAAACCTGCTCAACGTATATGCTGTCTTGAGCTGCAGCCCCTTAACCCACCCATCAGATTCTGGAGAAATGACCCAACAAGACATACTGGTTTCCAATCCCCATTGCCTGGTGCCGCCAGCATTAATAAAATATTCGGTATCGTTATTATTTAATCGTCTTACAATCGCATTTTTCAGGTTGTAAAAGAAACCAGTCACATCAGCAAAGAACCTTTTGTTTAAACCTTCATACCTAAAACCACCTTCATAGTTCCATCCATACTCTGGTTGCAGGTCTACATTAATGACATTGTTTGAAGCCCTGACTTCTGCAAGAGTTGGAGGAGAATAGCCTTTACTAATGGAACTGCGTAGTGATAGATGCTGGTCGAAGAGGTAGGAGAGTGCAGCCCGGGGCATGAACTGTGTGTTAAACTGATTCGTTTTTTGGCTGATTTCTATAGGGAAGCTGCTTCTATAGCGGTATTTATAGAGATTTGCACTCCCTGACAGTTCCAGGAGCCACTTGTTCAGGAAATCAAAGTCCATGTGTAGAAATGCGACATTGGATATGGCCTTTAGACGATCCGCAGCCTGTAATTTACCTGGAATTCCTGAATTATTGTCGGAGTTGTGGTAGTCGGTGGAAGTCTCCATGCTTTCCAGTCCAAGATCAAACTTCCAGTTCAGGTCTTTTAATTTTCTTTCATATTGTACATAAGTACGCAGGCCCAGTGTGAATTCTTTTCTGTGCTCGTAATTGGTGATAAAGGGATTCTTAAAATCGGTATAGGAACTGAACACAGAGGCTACGTGTTTAAATCCTTTGCTGATTTGCCAGTTGTTGGAGAGGCCTCCATAAAGTGTTTTACTGTAGATGGCTGCCTGCTGATCCGCCGCACTTTTAATCGCGCCAGCTGCAGGCCTGGATTGTTGTGGATTCTGATTATTCTGAACTTCCGTTAACCCGCCTGGGGTATCATAATGAAGGTCTGAGTAAAAAAATAAGGCTTTGACATTGGCAACAGCAGCGTAATCCAGCTTCTGGGATAATTGCACATATTTACGGTCCATCGCACTGTGGTCGCGGTAACCGTCACTATGCTGATAAGCCTGAACCAGGTTAAACTGATATTTCCCAAGATTTTTCCCAAACCGCAGGTTCTCCTGAAAAAGTCCAAAAGACCCACCCTGAAGTTTAAAATCCAATGCAGTTTTTCCTCCTGTCAATTCGGCAGGGCTAATCAATACCACTCCTCCGGAATTTGCACCGTAAAGGCTGCTTTGTGGGCCTTTGAGGATCTGTATCTGGCCAATAGCATTCACGTCGAGTGCATTCAGATAGGTGTTTCCACCAGCGTCTGTTAAAGGAAAATCATCCAGATAGATCTTTATATTTCTGATTCCGAAAGGGGAGCGGAGTAGACTACCCCTGATAGATAGGCGATAGCTGCCGGGAGAGCGTTCTTCCATTCGGATTCCTGGTACGGTGTTCATAGAGGAGACCAAACTGGTGCCTTGTTGCCGGCTAAGTATAGTGGAGTCGAGCACAGCTACAGATCCCGTAGCCCTGAGTAGCGGTTGCGGGGAAAAATACGGACGGATAATGACTTCTTTTAGTCTTTTTGTTGAATCCTGAATAGTTTGTGTATAACCGGAAAAAAACAGAAATAGAAAGAACAAGGTCAGGCACTTCTTCATAGCTTCAATATTAGTAAAGATAATTCAAAAAAACGGTCTGTGATGATAGGAGGGAGGTGAATTTTTTGGAAAATTCTGTACAGCTGCTTCAAGACTAACGATATCAGGCGGCTGAAGAAGCCGCAGATCTCTGAGGTCTTTCCGCAACGTACGAGAATTTTCCGTAGCAAATTGCAGAGGAGGGAGGAGACCAGGCAGGGCGCAGCTTTTCCTATTGTTTCGGTTTACATTGGTTGATTATTGAGCTGATAATGGTTTAAGGTAAATAAATATTGAACAAATAATATATAAGGGAAAAGTAAGGAGCAAACAGGAAGTTTATCCCTGCTTTATCCCTGTTTGGTCCCTGTTTAGTGCCTGTTTGATCCCTATTTGGAATAAGCCAATTGTTTATTTGGACAGAACCTGAACAGGACCTGTATGTGCGCGGATCTAAGCTTTTTGTTTTTAATTTTCCTGGTAGTTTTTTAGGGCTGGGTATGTGCTGGCGGATAGAATAACCGATGGATTTATACGGGAAATCAGGCTATGCTCGAAATCCAGAAAAAAAGAAGGTGTAAGGGAGAAGGCCTTTTAAGGTTTGCGGGCTTTTTCTGCCCGCCTAAGCTTAAGCAGCCTTCGAGCTTACCCTTCTTTTTTTAAAATTAAGCACCCTGTTGAAGCGACCCGGTTTCTCAGCTAGTCAACCAAAGATTTAGCCACAAAAAAGGATGTCCCAAACGAGACATCCCTTTCCAAATAAAAGTTAACAGGAAATTATCCTAATCTGCTTTGCAAATTCTCATCAATTGCAGCAAGGAATTCTTCTGTATATAAGTAATCTTTACCATGTTCCACTTTGTTACCATGGATACAAACAGCTAAATCTTTAGTCATTTTACCGCTTTCTACAGTTTCGATACAAACCTGCTCTAAAGTATGGCAGAATTTGATCAATTCCTGGTTGTTGTCTAATACACCACGGAATTCCAAACCTCTGGTCCATGCAAAGATAGACGCAATAGGGTTGGTAGAAGTTGGTTTGCCAGCCTGGTGATCACGGTAGTGACGAGTCACAGTACCATGCGCAGCCTCAGCCTCCATTGTTTTGCCATCCGGAGTAACCAGAACAGAAGTCATCAAACCTAATGAACCAAAGCCCTGAGCAACAGTATCCGATTGAACATCACCATCATAGTTTTTACAAGCCCAAACAAAGTTACCATTCCATTTCAAGGCAGAAGCCACCATGTCATCGATCAAACGGTGCTCATAAGTAATACCAGCCTCAGCAAATTTAGCTTTAAAGTCGTTTTCATAGATCTCTTCAAAGATATCTTTGAAACGGCCATCATATTTCTTAAGAATGGTGTTTTTTGTAGATAAGTACAGAGGCCATTTTTTGCTTAAAGCCTGGTTAAAACAAGCATTAGCAAAACCACGGATACTCTCATCTGTATTGTACATGGCCAAAGCAACACCATCACCTTTAAAGTTGTAAACATCAAAAGACTGAACCTCACCACCATCTTCAGGAGTGAAAGTTAAAGTCAGTTTACCTTTTCCTTTGGTTACCAAATCTGTAGCACGGTACTGATCACCAAAAGCATGACGGCCAATGCAGATCGGAGCTGTCCAGTTTGGAACCAAACGAGGAACATTGCTCATTACAATTGGTTCACGGAAAACAGTACCATCAAGAATATTACGGATGGTTCCGTTAGGTGATTTCCACATTTGTTTCAAATTAAATTCTTTAACGCGCTGCTCATCAGGAGTGATGGTCGCACATTTAATCCCTACACCATATTTTTTAATGGCTTCAGCGGCGTCAATCGTTACCTGGTCATCAGTTTCATCACGATACTCAATACCCAGGTCATAATATTTAATATCAAGATCTAAATAAGGAAGGATCAGTTTGTCTTTGATGAATTTCCAAATGATGCGGGTCATCTCGTCACCATCTAACTCTACAACGGGCTGGGTTACTTTAATTTTTTGTACAGACATATTATGGATTCAATTTTAATTGATTATAAAAAAACAAAGATATAAATTTTGAGTTTATAGCCTCGGTTTCCGGCAAATTCCGAAAACAATTAAAGATTTAATAACGTTATTATGATATAAAATTAAGCATCATGAGTACAAACAACAACAGCACCGGCGGAAATCAAAAGTCGAATGGCAGATTACATGGTTTTGAATTGGGGGAGACCAGAGATTTCAAGAATCTCTCTTACGATGAAGAGAAGAACAGTTTTGAGTACGATGTAAAAGGGAATGATAAAGAATATGATCATCCTTTGCCTTACGATACAGCGGCCGCAAATGGGGGTGATGAGAATTCAGATTATGATGAGGCCAATCCCTATATAGGAGATGAATATGCTAAACCTGCAGATAAAGCAGAACAAGGTTTAGTTGATTTGGGAATGCATGTGGATAATGGCAGTATTGTCGAGGTGGAGCCGGAAGATGAATTCCTGGCCAGAACACCCGAAGATGATCGCCCGGATCTGGATGAAGAGGGTTACCCAATCAATGATGCACCACCTAGAAAATAAAATCAGATAATATCGAGATTAAAACGTTTACGCATTTCTTCCAGCTGAGGATTCTTTTGTGCCAGGTACTGGTATTTTTCAATACTGGTATAAAGCCTGTTTTTGAGCTGGACCTCAATTTTTTTGGTTTTGATTTGTATGCTGAAGTTTTTTAGCTGAGACCTTAGAAAATTCAGAAAATAGACCATCTCTTCGTGGAGCAAGCCTTCCTGTATTTTATTTTCTATTAATACAGTGATCTCGTGCTGCTCCAGTATCGGTTCGTTACTGGTCAGTAAGGTAAATATATTGATCTTGCCTTCATCTTTGGCTTTATGGGCATAACTATTCCATAAAGACATCAGCTGCTCAAAGGTGAAAGAATCTTTATCATGACCATCTATGTATTTTGGCTCTTTGCTCTCCGCTTCCGAGGCCAGGCTTTCCAGCGAAGTTAAAGATGGAATCAGCGTGCCACCCGTCTTATTGACCAAAGGCTGCGGCTTTAAAACAATTTTATCTGTTTGAGTGACTGGTCTTGCTGGCTGAGGGGTGTTGCTTGCTGGTGCCTGCGGTGCCGGAGCAGGTTTTTCAGGTGCTTTTGGAGAGATGCCTGCAGATGGAACAACGGCAGGTATTTCAGTTTTTACATCAGTTTTTTTTTTAATCTGATCGTTGTCAGTTAAGGAATTGGATGCCGGTAATTGAGCCAATTGCAATACTGAGGGGATGTGACACATTTTGATCAGCGCCAATTCCACCTGAAGCCGCTGATTTTTGCTGTTCTTGTACGAGAGGTCAGTTTGATTGGCCAGATTCAGTGCCGTTAAAATAAAGGAGACTGAGGTTTGCTGGCTTTGATTGATGTATTTTTGTTTGATATTCTCGCTGACTTCAAGAAGTTTAACTGTCTGCGGATCTTTGCCAACCAATAGGTTTCTGAGATGGCTTGCCAATCCGTTAATAAAATTGTTGCCATCAAAACCATTGTTTAAGATCTCATCAAACAACACCAGAGACTGGCTAACATTTGCAGAGGTCAGGTATTCTGTAAGTTTAAAATAATAATCGTAATCCAGGATGTTTAAATTATCGATAACAGATTTGTACGTGAGGTTTTTGTTGGTATAACTCACAATCTGATCGAACATAGATAAGGCATCCCTCAATCCGCCATCTGCTTTCTGCGCAATAATATGCAGACCGTCTGCTTCTACAGCAATATTTTCGCGCTGAGCGATTTTATTCAGGTGGCTGGCAATATCTTCTACCTGGATACGATTGAAATCGAAGATCTGACACCGCGACAATATAGTGGGCAGGATCTTGTGCTTTTCTGTCGTTGCCAGAATGAATATGGCATAAGACGGTGGTTCTTCCAGCGTTTTTAAGAACGCATTGAATGCATTTGCAGAGAGCATGTGAACCTCATCTATAATATAGATTTTGTATTTTCCTGCCTGTGGCGGAATCCTTACCTGGTCAATCAGGCTTCTGATGTCGTCAACCGAATTGTTGGAAGCCGCATCGAGTTCATGAAAGTTAAAGGAATGTCCGGTCTGGAAAGAAATACAGGATTCACAGGTGCCGCAGGCCTCCTGTTCCGGTGTTAAATTGGTACAATTGATGGTTTTTGCCAGGATACGGGCGCAGGTTGTTTTTCCTACCCCCCTTGGCCCACAAAATAAAAAGGCCTGGGCCAGCTGGTTATTTTTAATGGCATTCTTTAAAGTTCCGGTGATGTGGTGCTGTCCTACAACGGTTTCAAACGTTGCCGGGCGATATTTACGGGCCGATACTATAAAATTCTCCATTCGACAACGAAATTATAAAATTTTTACGGAGCAAAAGATTTTTGTGGAAAATAAACGCGATCCTGTGCAAAATGAGATTCTGATTAGGAAATATGAGGAGAAAAAGTAATTTTGCTTAAAAATCAAATATGAAACGCTTTCTTGTTGGTCTGTTGATGGCTATCCCCGTGCTTTCTTTTGCGCAATCCAATTTTCAAAAAGGTTATCTGGTTACCAATAACCAGGATACCATCAAAGGATATGTTGATTATAAAGAAAGGAGTGCAAACCCATCTTCTTTTAACTTTAGAACAGATTTAAACAATGAAATAAAGGTTTATGGTGTTAAGGAATGCTCAGCCTATGGCATTGACGGAATAGAATCCAGTCAGCGTTATGTAGTCAGGATCAGTCAGAGCAGAATGACATTGAACGATCTTTCCACTGGCTTGGATACGAGCTCAAAAACAGATACGGTATTCCTGAAAGTGCTTCAAACTGGAAAAAACATCACCTTGTTTTCTTATGAAGACAACATTAAAAGGAGGTTCTTTATACGAGAAAGTGGTATGTCTGAGCCTTATGAACTGATTCAGAGTTTTTTTCTGGCGCCAAATAAGACAGGCGTTTTTGTAACCGATAATAAATATGTGCGGCAACTTAAGGAAGTTACAGAAAAATTCGGGATGGATATCTCTGAAGAAAAATTAAAGTACTATAGGTATTCTGGTGCCGATCTGATAAAGTTATCTTCCCGGATCAATGGAGACGCTGCGGTTAAGAGTACATATAAATTAACCCGGTTTTATGCCGGGGGCGGTTTAAGTATCAGTAAGGTTTCTTTTCAGGGACAAAACGATCTGGCTTCAAAAGCAGCGATTAATAATAGTTCAGCCATGCCATCATTCCAAGCCGGAATTGACCTGTTTCTCAATCCTGCCATTAGGAGATTTATTTTTAGGACAGAACTTTCCTTTTTTAGCAGTAAGAACAAGGTTTCGCTTAATGAACCGATTAACGAATATATTTCTGATCAAAGTCAGGCCTTTGACCAATTGTCACTTTGCCTGACCCCACAGTTCATCTACAACTTTTATAATACCAGTGCTTTGAAAGTTTTTCTGGGCGCAGGACTGGGATGTAACTTCTCCAAATATTCGAATGTGATTTCTTCCATGTATAATTCGCTCAGGAAAGAGTTTGATATACAGAAAGATACTTTTAAGCCAGAGAAGTTTAATTTTTCCTTTCCGATTTCTGCGGGCGTAGTTTTAAATAAAAAGATAGAAGTTTCTGCGATGTATAGTATGCCTACCTCCATTACGACTTATACGATGTTCAGTGCATCTATGCAGAGGTGGAAGTTTGGGGTCAATTATCTGTTTGGGAAGAACTAAATCTTTTGATACTCTTTGTATTAATAGAAAATAATTAATACATTTGCAGCCCCGTTCGTAGCGGGAATTAAATTATAAAAACAAATAACAATGAATCAGTACGAAACTGTTATCGTTCTAACCCCGTTGTTATCAGAAGAAGTAGCTAAAGAAACCATCGCGAAATTTAGCAAAATCATTTCTGATAGCGGAGCCGAAATTGTTCAAGAGGACAATTGGGGTTTGAGAAAATTAGCATATCCGATTGAAAAGAAAGCAAGCGGATTCTTCCACCTTACAGAATACAAATGTTCAGGTGAATTAATTAACAAGTTAGAGTTGGAGCTTAAACGTGATGAGCGTGTTTTGCGTTTCTTAACTGTAAGATTAGACCGTCACGCGGTTGCTTACAACGAGAAAAAACGTAGCGGAGCTTTTAACAAAAAACCTAAAACGGAGGCTGCAGTATAATGGCAAAGGATCAAATACAATATGTTACCGCTCCAAAAGTGGACGATAACAGAAAAAAATATTGCCGTTTCAGAAAAAATGGTATTAAATATATCGATTACAAAGACGCAAACTTTTTGTTAAAATTCATCAATGATCAAGGTAAAATTTTACCTCGCCGTTTAACCGGTACTTCATTGAAATTTCAGCGTAAAGTAGCTCAGGCTGTAAAACGTGCTCGTCACATCGGTTTGTTACCTTTTGTTGCTGACCAATTAAAATAGGAACTGAGAGATGGAAATTATTTTAAAACAAGATATCAAATCCCTAGGGGAAAAAGATGATATCGTTACAGTAAAGCCAGGTTATGGTCGTAACTACCTGATTCCTCAAGGATTTGGTCAGTTGGCTACACCTTCAGCTAAAAAAGTATTGGCTGAAAACCTGAAGCAAGCTGCTTTTAAACAAGATAAAATTAAGAAAGATGCTGAAGGCATTGCTGAGCGTTTAACTGAGGTTAAATTGACAATCGGTGCTAAAGCTGGTGAGACAGGTAAGATTTTTGGTGCTGTAAACACGATTATGATTGCTGATGCATTGAAACAACAAGGTTTTGATGTTGACCGTCGCCGTATCACTTTCGAAACTGAACCTAAATTTGTTGGCGAATATGTGGCTAACTTAAACTTACACAAAGAAGTGAAAGTTAAAGTTCCTTTCGAAGTTGTAGCTGAGTAATCTTAATACGACATAAAAAAAAGCTTCCTGATTTTCAGGAAGCTTTTTTTTTGCCTTTATTTTAGGATCTATCTCCGCCTTTTGCTTCTCGCTTCATCAATCATTTGTCTGATCGTTTTGATGTCGCTTTTAGAAAAACCGCTTACTTCTACCTTATTTCCGTTCAGGAAAAGCCGCAGCGTAGAAAAACCAATCATAGGCGTATCTACTTCAATAGACGTAATGTCTTCATAGTTGAGGTATTTGGAATCTCCGCTGAATAATCCCGGTGATTTAATCTCAATACTGTTTTCTTCTAAATAAATCTCAGTTGGAAAAACCTTGTTGCCTTCTGAAAGACGGGATGCTGTAAACTTCATATCAATTTGTTGTCAGTTAAGACTTGGTTAAGGGGGTCTGTGCAAAGGCAAATTTAGAGAATTATTTAGGAACTTGGAGTGGAGTGAACAAGGATTTATAAAGCGAATTGATGTTTTTATTACCTTTGGGCAATGGCACAAAAAAAACGTTCAACGGCAAAGACTAAATCACCTCTTTTAAAAAAAATAACTTCCATACTGAGCCGGATACTGATCTGGTTTTTAAGTGTGAGCATTTTATGGGTGTTGGCTTACCGCTTTATCAATCCGCCAATTACCTTGCTGATGATTGAACGTAATATTGAGCGGAAGGCTGATGGAAAGACCTTCAAAACCGATAAAAAATGGATGCGCTTCGAGGATATTTCAGACAATATGAAAAGGGCAGCCGTATCGGCCGAAGACCAGCTTTTCCTGAAGCATATGGGTTTTGATATTAAAGCAATTGAAAAAGCCTATGAAAGCAATGAAAAGGGCAAAAAGGTAAAAGGAGGAAGTACCATTTCTCAGCAGACGGCTAAAAATGTATTCCTTTGGCCAGGACGCTCCTGGATCCGTAAAGGTTTTGAAGCTTATTTTACCTTGCTCATAGAGATGCTGTGGAGCAAAGAACGAATATTGGAAGTTTACCTGAACGTGATCGAAATGGGAGATGGGATCTATGGTGCTGAAGCGGCTTCCCAGGCTTATTATGGTAAATCCTGCAGCTCGTTAAGCCGTGCTGAGGCTGCATTGATCGCAGCTTGTTTTCCAAATCCTTTACGCTGGACACCGGCACACCCGACCCGTTATATTCAGCACCGTCAATACCTGATCATGCGAAATATGCGCAGATTGGGGCCGCTTGACTTCTAATTCATTAATAAACATTTACAATTTTTTTAAACTAGTCCTGTGGGCGGTGACGGTTGTATATTAAGATGTACATCTTCCGGTCCATGGTGTCTCTTCGTATTTCTTTCTTAAAGGAGTAAGGGTAAAATGGAGGTAAGTTGTCCTATTGTAAATGCATTATTATATTAAATTTCTTTTATGTCCTTGTTCTTAAGGTTGCTGCTCGTACCCCGGTTTTTTTATGCCATTTCATATTTTCGTTATCTATCACGTATTATAGGTTGTCGATCCGTCCTTCTGTTGCTGTTCCTTTTCTCTGCGGTAAAAGTTACCGGACAAATCATTACGGTGGCAGGTACCATTAAAGATAAGGTTACAAAGCAACCAATTCCATCTGTGAATGTCGTTTTCGCGGGAATTCCAGGCGGTGTAGTATCTGGTTCTGATGGACATTTTAAAATCAGAACGGCTAAGGCCGCAAAAATCATCAGGTTCTCCGCTATAGGATTTAAAACCCAGGAGCATCATCTGGAGCATTTGGTCATGGAGAATCTACTGATCGAACTGGAAGAAAATGCCCAGCAGCTGGAAGGTGTAAGTATCCAGGCCAGTCAACGTCCCCGTTATAAGAACAGGGGCAATGAAGCCGTAGAGTTGATCCGGAAAGTGATTGCACATAAAGAACAGAACATTGGTCCTTCCAACCAGGGAATCAGTTTCAGACAATATGAAAAATTGAATTTATCGGTCAGTATATCGAATGAACTGAGGTCAAAATCTTCCCTTTTGCGTAAATTTCCCTTTTTGGCGAAAACAGCGGATACTACTCTTCAGCCTGGAAAAACGCTGGTTCCGGTTTTTATGCAGGAAAGGTTAAGCCAGCATATCCGGAAGGAACAAGCAGATAAAGATAAGGTGAAGCTTTTAGATAGTAAGGAGTCCAGGATTGATCAATATCTTGACGAAGACGGTATTGATCAGTATCTGGAAAGGATTTATCAGCCTATAGATATTTATGATCATGATATCGGCCTTGGGGGGCAGAAATTTCTGAGCCCGGTCGCTTCACTGGCACCTGAGTTTTATAAATATTTCATTATAGATACCCTGAAACGTGAAGCAGGGTCTGTGGTGCACCTCATGTTTAGTCCCAGAAATAAGCAGGACATCCTGTTTATGGGAGAACTTTATATTAGCCTGGATGGCCGTTATGCGGTTCAGCACGCAAGCCTGTCTATCAACAAGGAGATCAATCTCAATTGGGTTAAGGACCTGCAGATTAAAGTCAGTTATGGGCTTGCATTGGATGGTAAATACCACATTTCTAAAAGTGTAATGGCTATGGATCTTGGGCTTTTTAAAGGGAAGTACAGCATTTTCGGGGAAAAGACCATTTTAAATGACAACTATCGGACTGGTTTGGCCATGCAGGATCTGGAAGCTGTCTTGAGCCCGGGAACAAGTGCTCAAAAAAATCTTCCTTTTAGCCGGCCTGAAGAATTGTCTCCCCTGGAAAAAAATGCTTATAAGAATATAGACAGCTTAAAGCAATCTTCCAGGTTCAAAACCATTATGGGATTTACCGCCTTTGTCCTGTCAGGGTATCAGAAGGTCGGCTTTATGGATATCGGCCCTGTCGGTTCGTTTTATAGTTTTAACCATGTAGAAGGCCGGCGGTTCAGGCTTAGCGGGAGGACAAATGATGACTTTAGTCAGAAAGTGGTACTGGAAGGGCATCTTGCCTATGGCCTTAGGGACGAACAATGGAAATATGCTCTGGGCGCCACCTATTCTTTTAAACCTTCGGGCGTCTACCAGTTCCCTGTAAGTACTTTTACACTGCGGCATAGCTATGAGACGCAAATTCCGGGTCAGGATCTGAATTTTATAGAGGATGACAATTTTTTGCTGTCGTTTAAAAGGGGCTTAAATGATAAATGGCTGTATAACCGGAAATGGTCTGCAGAATATTTTCAGGAAACCAAAGATCATTTTTCTTTGCGTGCTGGTTACAGGAATCAGGAACTTGACCCCGCAGGAGGATTGGTCTTCAGAACAGGTCATCCCCAAGAACGGATCATTAAAAATATTCAACTCTCTGAATTTGTGACAGAACTGCGGTGGGCACCCCATGAGCAGTTTTATCAGGGCAAGCGTTTTCGCAGACCTATCAGGAATGAATTTCCCATATTTACCCTAAGAGCTGGCGCCGGATTTAAAGGTTTTCTTGGCGGTGATTACAACTATCAGAACGTTTCTCTGAATATTTTTAAGAGGTTATATCTGGCTCCATTTGGACATTCGGATCTGATGCTGGAAGGCGGTGCCGTTTTTGGTCAGGTGCCCTTTCCTTTGCTGGTGATCCACAGGGCAAATCAAACCTATGCCTACCAGCCACAATCCTATAATTTGATGAATTTTATGGAGTTTATGAGCGATCGCTATGCCAGTTTGCATATTGACCATGCCTTTAACGGGTTCTTTTTAAACAAAATCCCTCTGGTAAAAAAACTACAACTGCGTGAAGTTGCCTCATTCAAAGTTCTGTACGGTGGCATTTCAGCGAAAAACCTTCCACAGAATGATCCGGATCTTTTTCGTTTTCAGCGCGACCGTGAAAACAGGCAAACTTCTTTTGCACTGGGTAGAACGCCTTATATGGAGGGTAGCGTTGGCATTTCAAACATCTTTAAAATCCTTCGTGTAGACTATGTGAGGAGATTTACCTACCTGGATCACCCGAATGTACCCAAATGGGGAATTAGGGCCAGGATACATGTGGATTTCTGATCCGGTTTTCCTATCTTCAAAAGCAAATATGCTTTTTGAAGAGGATGACCGTAATTTCTGGGAACAAATGCGACTGGGCGACAAACAGGCGCTTTTTGAACTGTACAACCTCATGTACTTTCATTTGATTCGTTATGGGCTGAAAATACAGCCTGACCATGAACTGGTTAAGGATGCTGTCAATCAAATATTTTTGAATTTATGGGAAAAACGTTCCCGACTGCCACAGGTAGACCATGTCCGGTCGTATTTGATGACTACGCTAAAACGGTGTATCCTAGACCAGATCTTTTACCAGGACCGGACCAATAATGCCCTGAGTAAAATGGTAGCAGAGGAAGAGGAGGAACTGTCTTATGAGGAGATCCTGATTCGTGTGCAACAGGATGATGATCTGAAAAAGAAACTTAGCATAGCTATTCAGCAGCTTAGTCCAAGGCAGATGGAGTTGGTCCGGCTTAAATTTTTTGAGGGGTTGACTTACGAACAGATCGCAGAGCGTACTTCCCAAACCATAAAAACTTCTTATAATACCATTTACGATGCGATTAAGGTGCTTAGAAAGCTGCTGAAGTAACCACCATTAAAAAAAATAAAATTTCCTTAGGAAAAAAGTAAGATTTCTCCGTCTGTATAGTAAAGACTTTTGCTATGCAACTTCCAGAAGATAATTTTAAGGTAGAAGACCTTGTTTGCAGCGAATCTTTCCAGCGTTATTGCCTCGGGACAGATTTGAAAGATGAATTGTTCTGGAAAGAGTGGCTTGTCCGCTTACCACATAAGCTTGCGGAAGTGGAAGAGGCCCGGCGTCTGATTCATTTGTTGAATGCTGAACAGGGCAACAGGGCAGAACAACTGGAACAATTAAAGGAAGGTTTGGCGCAAAATGGAATTTTTAAAGAGCGCTTTATGACCGAAATGGCACCAGAACCAGCGGCCAAAATCACAAGACGCGTTAGCAGCGGCTCTTTTTATTGGTACTCGGGTATCGCCGCCACCATCCTGATGGCCTTTATACTGGTCTATCTCTTCCGTCATCCCTTTGAAAATCAGATCAACAATACCTATCAGGGAGGGGAACGTTTTTCTTCTGGAAAAGCATTACGTAAAACGATTGTACTTAAAGATGGCACCGTCATCACCCTGGCAAGAGAAAGTGCCATCAGTCTTTTGAAAGATTTTGATCAGGAAAACCGGGAGCTCTGGTTAAATGGAGAAGCTTTCTTTGACGTAAAGCACGATTCTGCACATCCTTTCATTGTACACACCGCTTTTAATGATATTAAAGTTCTGGGAACTTCTTTTAATGTAAAAGCTTACCCGGCGTCAAAATCTATGGAAACCGCCTTGATCCGAGGAAGCGTACGTATAGATTCCAGACAACTTCCTGGCTATTTTGTTGTGCTAAAGCCTAATCAGAAGCTGTTCACCAAATACTTACCAGAGCAGCATTCAGCAGCGACAGTTAAGAAGGCTTACAAGATATCAGAACTCAAAACTACAGGTTCATCAAAGGCGCCTGAAGAGATCCAATGGATTAAGAAACGACTTGATATTGATAATCTTCCACTGTCTGTGATTGCCAGGAAACTTCAGGACTGGTATGGAATTCAAATCGTTATTGCAGATGAGGAGGTTGGAAATTATCACTACTCCGGTGTTTTTGAAAACGAAACCATTTTGAAAACGCTGGAGGCCCTGCAACTCTCTTACCCTTTCCATTTCAGAACAGAAAGCGACCGTATTGTCTTGACAAAATAACCTAAACTAACCACAACTAAACCAAACAACTATGAGAAAACACCTACTTTTAGAGCGTTTTGGCCAATATTCCTTAACCAGCAGGATATGGCTAAGTATGAAAATCACAGGCTGTATGCTGCTTTTCTTGTGCATGCAGGTTTCTGGTGCCGGATTTGCGCAGCAGAAGATTACCTTAAAAGCCAGCGGGACAAGTGTTAAAGTCTTGCTCAAAGCAATAGAAAAACAAACCGAGTATCGTTTTGTGTACAGCGACAATACCGAAGCCATTAATAACAAGACTTCACTGGATGTGAGAGATGTTTCGCTGGAGGAGGCACTGGGCCAGATCCTGAAGGATACCAGACTTACGTATAGCCTAAAGGAAAGCAATCTCGTGGTCATTTATCCAACAGTAAGCCTGGAGAAAAAGGAGGCTGTGATCACTGGTAAAGTCGTAGACGAAACCGGCTTGCCTTTGCCTGGAGTTTCGGTAAAAGTTTCCGGCTCCACTGTGGCCGTGGCTACGGATATAAATGGTCAGTATTCGATACGTGTAGCCGATGCGGCCGCCAGTCTTGAATTTTCTTTTATAGGTTATACCCGACAGGTACAGCAAATTGGGGCCAGAAAGGTGATTGATGTGGTCCTTAAAACCGATAGCCAAAGTTTGCAGGAAGTAACGGTGACTGGATATACCAATTACAAGAAGGAACAATCGGCATCTTCTTCTTCCCTGGTTACAGGAAAAGAAATGAGCCAGGTACCTTTATCTACCTTTGATCAGATTTTGCAGGGCCGGGTACCTGGGTTACAGGTGTCTTCTGGTTCCGGGCAACCGGGTACCAGTGCTACAGTGATCTTAAGGGGTGTGGGTACCATTAATGGAACTACCTCTCCACTGTATATTGTAGACGGTGTACCCATAGAAGCCGATTATTTTCAAACCTTAAATCCTTCTGATTTTGAATCCGTAACGGTTTTGAAAGATGCAACCTCTAAAGCGCAATATGGTTCTAAAGGTGCAAACGGGGTGATTGTCATCACGACTAAAAAAGGGAAATCCGGCAAAGTTCAGTTCAACTATAAGTCCCAGTATGGAATTTCCAAGCTGACCTCGCCAAAGTTTGACATGATGAACACCACGCAGCGCCTGCAGTTTGAAGAGGAAGTGGGCCGGGAAACTGGATCTGACATTGGGCCGGGATGGACGTTCTCTAAGAACAACCCGGATTATGCCACAAAATCAACGGCTGAAAAGCAGCGTGCTGATTTTATCCTAGACAGTATTGGTAAGATCAATACCAATTGGAAAGACATCTTTTTCCGCACAGGTAAATTCATGGAACAGCAGGTAGACGCCAGTGGCGGGAATGAGAATGTACGTTTTTACAGTTCCCTTAATTATTATAAACAAGACGGAATAGCCGTGAGGTCAGGGCTACAGCGTTACTCTTTGAGAAATAACGTAGATTTTAATGCCGGTAAGTTTTCCGGAAGTATCAATACCAGTCTGGGGTATTCTGAGTCCAGCTATATAGAACGGGAAGGCTCAAGCAGGGGAGTCAATCCTTTGGCGGCCCTTTTTTATGCATTGCCTTATGAAAATCCATACGCCTCAGACGGGACATTAGTACATTATGGCAATGAAGACCAGTACGAAATCTACGATCAGCGGGAAGGAAGTAATGCATTGGAAAGGATGTTGAACACCACGAGCAAGGACAACCAGTACAAAACCTTATTGAGTGCCTCTTTAAATTATAAGATTACCCCAGAACTGACGGCGAAGACCAGACTGGGTATAGATTTCAGAGAAACGACTACAGAAAATTCAGTTAATCCGGATTCTTATTCCGGATCGAACGAAAACGGGGAAAAGGGAAGTTTTGGAGAAGGTTTAAAACGTAATTTTTCCATGATCTCTACCTCCGGATTAAGCTATCAAAAAACGATAGACAAGCACAATTTTGAACTGACAGCGCTCTATGAGATTACGAAACAACATTACCGTAATTTCGGCTATAAGGCTTATGGTATAGATCCCCGATTACAGGGAACACCTGCCGGGGCCACTCCGGGAACATCCGATAATAATTTTATCCCCGAATTTAATGGAGGACGTACCAGAAATGCATTGATCTCCTATATTGCTTTGGGAAGATATACCTTTGACGACCGGTATACCTTAAATGCGAGTTACCGTTATGACGGTTCTTCTACCTTACCTGCCAAAAACAGATGGCACGGATTTTATTCCCTGGGTGCAGCCTGGAACATGAAGAAAGAAAACTTCCTGGCTTCAAATGAGCTGATCAATGACCTGCGGTTCAGGGTAAGTTACGGAACCACAGCCAGTCCTTTTCCTGGTAACTTCACCTACTTGTCTACCTATTCTACCACGACTTATGGTGGAAAC
This sequence comes from Pedobacter nutrimenti, assembly GCF_032678445.1. Taxonomy (GTDB): domain Bacteria; phylum Bacteroidota; class Bacteroidia; order Sphingobacteriales; family Sphingobacteriaceae; genus Pedobacter; species Pedobacter nutrimenti_A. Next base: position 80,254 of record NZ_JAVTSQ010000020.1, on the reverse strand, counting down.
AGCGGGATTTATCCTTATGCCTATGGAAATGCAAACTACGATTGGGAGTATGCCAAGGATTTTAACGCTGGATTTGACCTGGATATCTGGAACAACCGTATTCATTTGACCACAGATGTATACAGCAAGGTGACCAAGAACCTGTTCCTGGATCTTCCGGTATCCCTGACTTCTGGTGTGGACGTATTGAACCTGAATGCTGGTTCGATGCGCAACAGAGGGGTCGAAGTTGACTTTAAAGTAGATGTGATCCGCAATACCGACCTGAAATGGAATGTTGGCGTTAATTTCGCTTACAACCAAAACCGGGTAACCTCTCTGGGTGGGTCAGAGGGCTTCGAGATGAATACCACCGAGTTTGTACAAGTAGGCTTGCCGTTTGGTTCGCATTATGCACCTAAATGGGCTGGTGTAGATCCTCAGACGGGAGATCCTTTATATTATACCAAAGATGGCGTTAAAACGACCGATTACAATGCAACCACGATGAGCGTGTCTCAGTTTGGGTCGCTTTATCCTCCGTTTACCGGAGGCTTTAATACCATGTTAAATTATAAAGGACTTTCATTAACGGCCTTGTTCAGCTTCGCAAATCATGTGTACCGCTATAATAATGAAGATTATTACAATGAAAATCCAAGTTTTGCAACCAGTAACCAATCGGTTAGAATGTTGTACGACAGGTGGGAAAAACCAGGTGATCAGGCCTTGCTGCCAAGGTTTGATGCCAAAAGGAGCTACTCTTCAAAAGACATTCAGGATGCTTCATACATCAGGCTCAGAAATGTAAACTTAAGTTATGCGTTTCCGAAGTCTTTGCTTTCCCGCACTAAATTTATCAGTGGAGTAAGCGTATTTGTTCAGGGTAGCAATTTGCTGACCTGGACAAAATGGAAGGGCTTTGATCCGGAGGACAGCAATGGCGAGGCCATGTTTGACTATCCCAATTCCAGAACATATACCCTTGGTTTAAATGTTAATTTCTAATCCTGCGATCATGTTAAACAGCAATAAATTCTTTCTTTACACCGCGCTTTTGATTGGTTTTGTGGTGTCTTCCTGCAGTAAGGAACTGGATATCCAGCCCACTGATACCATCGACGATGCCAAAGCTTATCAGACTGTAGCCGATTTGAACAGCGGCTTGCTGGGCGCTTATGCTTCACTTAACGGCACAACCATAACCAATGTATCCCTAACTTCCGATGAATGTACCCTGCCTGGAGAAAACAGTACAGGCCGTGGGGTGGCCACTTACCGCTGGCAGTACGATGGCAGCAGTGGAACGATCACTGCGGGATGGGCCTATGGATATATTACCATAGACCGTGTGAACCGCGTTTTGAACTATGTGGATAAAGTGAGCTCTAAACCAGCAGATGCGGCGATCAAGAGCCAGTATAAAGGAGAACTTCTGGCTTTACGGGCCTATAGCCACTTTGAACTGCTTAGAAATTTTGCGTCTAAATATGAAGCTTCGGCAATGGGCGTTCCCTATATGGAAACCTCGGTGGTTTCTAAACCTTCCAGACTGAGTTTTGGAGAAACGGTGGCCAAGATTAAGGCGGATCTGCTTGCTGCGAAATCACTGATTCCGGCCTCGTTTACAGACCATACTAGAATCACCTTGCAAGCCATTTCAGCTATTCAGGCACGTGTAGCCTTATATGAGAAAAACTGGGATGATGCTGTAAAATACAGTACAGAGGCCATTAATGCGACTCCGCTTGCCAGCAGCAGTACATTTACAGACATCTGGACGGATGCGAGCAATGACGAAGTGATCTGGAAACTTAAAAGGGTAGAAAGTGATTCGGAACGTCTGGGTGATTTTTATTATGACATCAAGAACATCGTTTTGTATGCGCCTGCTTTTGAACTGATCAATACCTATGACAAAGCTAATGATGTACGTTACAGAGCCTATATTAAATTTGACAATACCCGCGGGATTGGTAAATCTAATTACATGGTCAATAAATATCTTTCAGGCAGTTCTGGTCTGCCAAATTTAACCGATATTAAATTGTACAGGACAGGGGAGATGTACCTGATCCGTGCAGAAGCTTATGCACAGAAAAATAGCCTTGATCTTGGAGCAGCTGATTTAAATGCTTTGCGTTCTGCCCGTATTGATGGCTATACCGCTGTTAATTTTTCGGATAAAACGGTTCTGCTGAATGCTGTTTTGCTGGAAAGGTATAAAGAACTGCCTTTTGAAGGGCACCGCTTCTTTGATTTGAGACGTAATAATTTGCCGGTGACCAGAGAGCCTGCTGATGCGACCAACGCGCTTGGTGCGGTTACTTTATCGCCAGGGACTAAAGAATATGTTTATCCAATCCCCAATGCAGAGATCAGGGCCAATTCCAATATGATCCAGAACCCATTGTATTAATCTAAAGAATATGAAATTGAAATTCGGTTATTGTTTTGTAGTACTCCTTTTCTGTGCAGGCCTGACCACTTATGCGCAGCAAAAATATGTGATGGTGATCCACGGCGGCGCAGGCACCATCCTTAAAAAGAACATGACGCCTGAAAAAGAAGCCGCTTATACGGCTGCTTTGACCCTGGCGCTTCAAAAAGGCTATGAACAGATCAAAGCGGGCAAGACCAGTTTGGATGCGGTAGAAGCTGCGATTCATGTGCTGGAAGATTCTCCTTTGTTTAATGCAGGCAAAGGTGCCGTTTTTACACACGATGGCAGAAACGAAATGGATGCGGCCATCATGGATGGTAAAACCCTGATGGCTGGCGCGGTTGCCGGAGTGACCGTGATCCGGAATCCGATTAGCGCAGCAAGGGCAGTGATGGAAAAATCTGAACATGTGATGATGGTTGGCCCCGGAGCCGAAGCCTTTGCGAAGCAGGCCGGACTGACTATTGTAGACCCTAAATACTTCTTTACTGAAGAGCGCTGGAAAGGATTGCAGGACGCTATTAAAGAAGATTCTGTAAAAGCGGTGCTCGATCATGGAAGCAAAAAATCTATGAAACTGGGAACCATCAACAGAGATTATAAATTTGGAACGGTAGGGGCAGTTGCACTAGACCATATGGGGAATCTGGCCGCAGGTACCTCTACCGGAGGAATGACGAATAAGAAATATGGACGGGTTGGTGATTCTCCTATCATTGGCGCCGGGACGTATGCCAATAATGAAACCGCAGGGATTTCCTGTACAGGTTGGGGAGAATTCTATATCCGCAACGTGGTTGCGCATGATATCTCAGCGATGATGGAGTATAAAAAAATGTCTGTATCTGAAGCTTCAAAAGCCGTACTGGATAAAGTTGGGAAAATGGGAGGAGACGGTGGATTGATAGCGATGGACAGAAAGGGAAATGTAGCTACGCCGTTCAATACCGAGGGAATGTACAGAGGAACAGTTACTGCAGAGGGTAAAATAGAAATCCAAATCTATAAATAAACAAACAGATGAGTTATAGAATTTTCAGGCCGTTTATCCTGGCCGTGCTGGTGTTATTTGTTGGAGCAAAAGGCTGGGCTCAGTCTGGTGCTGCAGCTAAAGGGAATCTTTTTATTATAGGTGGCGGCCTTCGTTCGGCAGAATTGGTTCAAACGCTGATTAAAACAGCCGGGTTAAAAGAAAAAGATTATATCATCGTGCTCCCCATGTCTAGCGGGGAGCCGGAAGCTTCTTTTAAATCTATTTCCAAACAGCTGTCTGCAGCCTCCGTTAATGCTATAGGTTGCCTGAATTTTGATGCCTCTACGGTCAATAATAAGCAGTGGCTTGATTCATTAAAAGGAGCAAAGCTGGTTTTTATTACCGGAGGCGATCAGAACCGTTTCATGAAGGTTGTTCTGCATACCCCGGTTTATAAAGCCATTCATCAGGCTTATCAGAATGGAGCCACGATTGCGGGTACAAGTGCCGGAGCGGCCGTTATGAGCAAGTATATGATTACCGGCGAGCAATTGCTGGGCGATACCACTTATCATGCGACCTTTGATAAGCTATGGGGCGGAAATGTAGAATTTGAAGAAGGGATGGGCTTGGTTGAAACAGTGATCATTGATCAGCATTTTATGAAACGAAGCCGCTACAACAGGTTGTTGTCTGCCTTAAACGCGCATCCTGATTTTGATTGCATTGGAATAGATGAAGATACCGCAATCATCATTCATGGGAAAACAGTTAAAGTTGCCGGAACCAGCCAGGTCTTAAGGATAGCAGATCCGGTGAACTTAAAGACAGACAAAAATCACCTGATTAAAATGGATGGTCTCAAATTTTCCATTTATACTCCGGGAGATCAGTTTAAACTCAAATAAAATTAAGACAGCTGGTTACAACAGATGTGCAAACAGCGTGTTGTGCCAGCTTTTTTCAAAAGGAATCTCCCATTTGGTCTCAAATTCTTCCAGGGTTTGAACCAGGTTATTGAAAACAATGGTTTTGGGCCCGATCTTTTTAATATTGACCAGTGTCTCGAAATCTTCTTTATTGTTGACGGCTACTTTTTCATCAATTTTGAAAGCCATATTAAACCGGTTGAACAGATCAACTTTATAGGTTTGCTCGATGTCTTTCAATATGCGTACAGAAGCATCAATAGAGCATCCGGTAACCCCTGCTGCGGCTTCATCTACAGTAATGACGATAAAAAAGTTATAAATGACCTCCGCTTTCGCTTTTAGCTGATGGCCGTGTGCCTTCCATTGCTCAGTAAAGGCATTCAGTTGTTGTTGAATTGCAGCAGCCTCTGTGTTGCTGAATTCACGGTCGCTTTGGTAAACCCAAACTTTAGATTGTGGAGAAAAACTCATACTACAAATTTAACATTTTATTTAAATTAGGATAAGTAAATGCCTGACACAATGAAAAAGTTTACAATAAACTTAAAATCAGTGGTATTGGCTTGTTCAGGCCTGGTTTTTTGTGCCTTTTGCGCATCAAACCTGATCGACGAAGAGGCGCTCTATGTTCAAAAGAAATTAACAGATCATTATGACATCAGCCATCAGGGTGCAGATGTTAAGCAATATGAGCTCTATGTTACCAACAATGGGTTTTGCCGGTACAAGCGCCATTTCAGCAATGGAAAGATAGAATATTTCTCTTTCAACTTCAGTAAATTTAAAGATCTGGATTATTACGGCACCGTAAAAAACGGACGTTTATTTATGCGAACCAATGGAGAAGATGTTATTGTACAAACCTATAACGATAAAAAAGGAGACATCGACAGCATGGCTTCTTGTCTCTCTATCCCGCTGAAGGATATGGAACCTGAAGATCTTGCAGAAGTGTCGGCACGTTTTCACCGGATGAATGTCCAGCTGGCTGCCCGATAGTGAAAACTGGGCTCTCTTCATATCTGGATGCCACGACCACATGCGTGTCCTGGGCATGGGTATTGAAGAGCTCCTGAACCAGTTCAGGGGCATTGTTGTCCCGGGAAAGGTGGGCCAGCAGTAAATGGGTCATATAGGCGGGCTTGTGTTCCAGGAAAAGTGCCAGTGCCTGTTTATTGGATAAATGGCCCTGTCCGCCGCTGATGCGTCTTTTTAAATAGTAGGGATAACTTCCCTGGTGAAGCATCTCTTCGTCGTAATTGGCCTCCAGAAAGGCTGCATGGCATTGTTTAAAGTGGTGTATCAGTTGCTCACAAACAACGCCGAGATCGGTAAATACCCCAACTCTGGTCTCCCCGCAAGCCACCACAAAGCTATGTGGTTCTGCAGCATCGTGAATTTTTGGAAAAGAGCTGATACTTAGGTTGCCAATTTGAATAATTTGTTCGCCACTTAGTGGCCTGATCAGGTCATCTTTTAGTTTTACTTTACAGTTTAATAGAGTTCCTGCAGTAATATATACCGGAAGCTGGTATTTCTTCGCGAGTACGGTAAGTCCTCTGATGTGATCGGAGTGTTCATGGGAGATGAAAATGGCCTTGATATTATGCATGGATAATCCGAGTCGGTTCATCCTGATCTCTGTTTCCTTACATGAAATACCTGCATCGATTAAAACGGCTTCTTCATGGTTTCCCACATAGTAACAGTTTCCATTGCTTCCGGAATTCAGGGAAGTGATAAAGAGTGTATTACAATCCATTTGCTCTGGCTGTTATTTCTGCAATGTCCAGAACCTTTACATGTTCTGACTGGTCCTTCAATTTTACCCCATCACTCAGCATGGTCATACAGAAAGGGCAGGAGGCTGCTACGATTTGCGGATTGGTTTCCAAAGCTTCCTCGATGCGTTCGATATTGATGTCCTTATTGCCTTTTTCCGGCTCCTTAAACATCTGGGCGCCACCTGCGCCACAGCAAAGGCCATTAGATTTACAGCGTTTCATTTCGACAAGCTGGGCATCTAGTACCTCCAGGGCTTTTCGGGGAGCTTCGTATACATCATTTCCACGGCCCAGGTAACAAGGGTCATGATAAGTGATCTTCTTGCCTTTGAAACTTTCACCACCTTCGGCTTTTAATTTTCCTTCGTCTATCAATTGCTGGATCAGCTGGGTATGATGGATAACCTCATAACTTCCACCCAGTCCGGGATATTCATTTTTTATGGTGTTGAAACAATGCGGGCAGCCGGTTACAATTTTTTTGATGTTGTAGCCATTCAATACCTCAATATTGGTCATTGCTTGCATCTGGAACAGGAATTCATTACCTGCGCGTTTTGCAGGGTCTCCTGTGCAACTTTCTTCCGTACCTAATACGGCATATTTTAAACCAACATGATGCAGGATCTTACAGATGTCACGGGTAGTTTTTTGTGCGCGTTCGTCATAGCTGCCGGCACAACCTACCCAAAATAAAATCTCTGGTTCTTCGCCTCTGGCTATCAGTTCTGCCATTGTTGGCACTTCAAAATTTAATTGCTCGCTCATCTTCAGCTCTTTTTAGTTTTCTTTAGCCCAGTTTAAACGGTCCGCAGGAGAATATTTCCAGGGCGCACCATTATTTTCAATATTACCCATCATTGCATTTAAGCTTGCAGGAGATTGTGATTCTTCCATGACCGCATATCTTCTCAGTTCGGTGATAATGGCCAGTGGATCGATATTGATCGGGCAGGCATTGGTACAAGCATTACAACTGGTGCAGGCCCAAATTTCTTCTCGGCTAATATAGGTATCTAATAAAGATTTGCCATCATCAAATCCATTTCCAGACTTATCTATGTTTTTTCCAACTTCAGTTAACCTGTCGCGGGTATCCATCATGATCTTTCTTGGTGAAAGTAATTTACCGGTAATGTTGGCCGGGCATACCGAAGTACAGCGGCCACATTCAGTGCAGGTATAGGCATTCATCAGATTAACCCAGCTCAGGTCATTCACATCCTTGGCTCCAAAACGACCGGGCTCTGCAGGCTCTGGTGTGAAAGAAGGATCCAGCATGGCTTTCACTTCGTTGGTTACACTTTGCATATTGCTGAATTCGCCTTTTGGTTCCAGATTAGAGAAATAGGTATTTGGAAAGGCAAAAAGAATATGGAAATGTTTTGAATAAGGTAAATAATTCAGGAAAGCCAGAATGCCAATAATATGGAACCACCAGCAGCCACGCTCGATGGCCACAAGGGAAGAAGCGCTGTCCGGCAATAAGTTTTGAAGGAACTGGCTCACAGGAAAAGCACCTGCAGTAACATAATGTTCATAGCCTAATGCCTGTAATTTTGCATCAGCTGCATTCATTGTTAGAAAAGCAGTCATCAGCAGGATTTCTGTGATCAGGATGTAATTTGCATCCGATTTAGGCCAGCTGGTCATCTCTACACCACTGAATCTTTTTAATTTAAGTACATTTCTGCGGATTAAGAACAATGCACAGGATACCCAAACACCTAAAGCGAGAAACTCAAATGCGCCAATAAGGACATTGTATAAACTGCCAAGGCCATGAAAGATTCTATGGGTGCCGGCTACTCCGTCGATCATGATTTCGAGTACTTCTATATTCACAATAACAAAGCCTGCATACACCAGTAAGTGAAGAAAAGCAGGAATAGGGCGGAAGAACATCTTCGTCTGACCAAAGGCCACCTTCAGCATGGTCATCAATCTTTTTTGCGGTTGATCTGAACGGTCCGCTGGCTTACCGAGGCGAATGTTGCGGATCACTTTTTTTGCATTATAGCTGAATAAGGCTACAGCAGCAATAAAGAGGGCTATAAACAGGATTTGTGCTATCATTCTTCAAAATCTTTGGTCACGCTAAGTTAAGCTAATTCACGTAAAACAAGATTATTATGCATGCATAAAATGTGAAATTTAGAAGAGTTTTAAATAAAATTCGGCCCATAGTGGTTGTTGCCCAATTAAATAGTTAAAATCAGGAGGTTTAAAAATTTTTAAAATTTACGATTTAACCGATGTATTGAATTGCTGGATCTACTTGATCCATACATAGCGGTTGGAGGTGCACTTTGGGCACCAATAGATTCTTACCGGAAGAAAACCCAGTACATGTTTTAAGAAAAAGGAGCGTGGTACCTGATAATGGAAATCTGTTCCACACTTACGGCATTTATGATCCTGGTAACCCATATTGTTTTGTTTAAGAGCTAAAAAGGTTATTTAAATAATTTATAATTTGTGTATAGCAAAATTAAAGCCAATAAAGGAAGTCTTTGTGGATGCTTTAATTCTGTTAATGACAATGAACGTCGGGGAAACAAAAAAAGCCCCAGATTTCTCTGGGGCTTTTGAAGTGGTGTGGGCCGGGATCGAACCGGCGACACAAGGATTTTCAGTCCTTTGCTCTACCGACTGAGCTACCGCACCATTTTGTTTTTGTGTAATTCCCTTCGGTTGGGAGTGCAAATGTAGTTTCTTTTTTTTTAACTCCAAATTTTATTTGAAAAAAAGTTGAAATAAATAGTTGGGGAAATGATTTTAATTGAGAATGAATATACGTTACGTATGGTTAAGTTTCTCAAGGTGAATTATTTAGAGGAAAGTTTTTTTGGAGAAAAAAAACATAAATTTTTTTTTAAAAAAATCACCTGCTGGCCTCTTTCAGGATCAATATTGCCTTTTCCATTTCTGCAGTCGTCAGGGAAGCGAAGCCAATTCTTAAAGAATTGTAGGAAATTTCATGTGTATTGTATAATTCGCCGTCAGAAATCTGTAATCCTTTGAGGGCAGCACGAAAAGCAATGTCTTTTAAAATTAAGGGATCTTTAAATTTTACCCAGATGGCCATTCCTCCATCAGGCTTCTGGTACTCCACTACACCTTTCAGATGCCGGTCCAGCAGGTTACAGCAATGATCCCTGCGCTCCAGATAGGTCTTGTTTGTTTTTTTTAAATAGCGGCCAATATCTCCGTTATCGATCAGTGCAGCTAGCGCATCTCCAAGTAATTGATCACTTCTGAGGTCTATAAGGCGTCTTCTGTCTCCTGCTTCATTGATGAAATCAGGATGAGCAATCATAAATCCAATCCGTACATTGGCAGATAAGGTTTTAGAAAAGGATCCGATATAGATGATCCTGCCCTCATGCTTGCTGCTGGCCAGTGGAAGGTAGGGGGCGGAACTGTAATGAAAATCATAATCATAGTCATCTTCCACAATTGCAAAATTATAGCGGGCGGCAAGTTCCAGCAAATGCATACGACGTTCCGGGCTTAATGTAACTGTGGTGGGATGGTGGTGGTGAGGAATCACATATAGCATTCTGATCTTGTTTTTTGTGCAAAGTTTTTCTACTGCCTGGATATCCATGCCTTGCCCGTCTACCGGGACACGTAGAATTTGTGCCCCAGTCTGTGTAAAAACTGCATTAGCGAGAAAATAACTTGGCTCTGCAACAATGACTTTATCTCCTGTTTTTAAAAGCAGGTTTGCAGCCAGATAGATGCTCATTTGTGCACCCTGGGTAATCATGATATTCGAACTGTCTACTTGTAGCCCCCGGGTTTCGGCCAGATAGGGAACAAGACTTTCTCTAAGAAAGAGTGAACCTGTAGCCTGGCCCTGAACCATTTTATTGGAAGAGGCACTTTTTTGCCGGCTGCGGTATTCTCTGAAGAGCAGATCGAGCGGTGCCAGTCGGGTGTCCGGCAGTCCTTCATTGATCACCAGATCGGGGGCAATGATTGGTGGAACAGGGAATTGAACTTTGTGTGGGGAACTATAAAAGGAAACCGCCATTTTTCCTTCATAGCCGGTTTTGGGTTCCGTGCTCCAGGACCTGGCTTTAAGTCCAGGTAAATTTTGTGCCACCCTGGTGCCCTTTTTAGGTTCGACTTCTATCCAGCTTTGCGCATAGAGTTCATCGTAGGCTGCAATAATAGTTTTTCTGTGCACCTCCAGTGATTTCGCCAGTTCCCTTGTCCCTGGAAGCTTCGTTCCAGGAGTCAGGAGCCCCGAACTGATTGCATTCACGAGGCTGTTTGATATTTGAAGGTACAAGGGAATCGTTGAAGATCTGTCGAGTGAAACAAAGGTTGGGAAAGGCAGCATCTGGACTATTTGATTTTTAAAAACTGGATGCTAATTTAGTCCATAGGAGCGGTAATTTTGAATAAAATATTTAACATCATGTCAAAAAGAAAAACAATACCTGAATCCGATCCGAAAGCTTATAAAGCAATGCTTGGACTAGAGAAATACCTCAATGAAAGTAGTTTGGATAAAATTCATGCAGAACTGATCAAGATCAGAGTATCTCAAATAAATGGCTGTGCATTTTGTTTAAACATGCATACTAAAGATGCCCGGAATCTTGGAGAAACAGAACAACGGATCTATTTACTGGATGCCTGGAGAGAAGCTGCTTTTTATTCAAAAGAAGAACGTGCGATTCTGGCACTGGCAGAAGAAATGACCCTGTTGTCTAAACATGGCGTATCTGATGCTGTTTATGACCATGCCCTCGAACTGCTTGGCCAGCAATACCTTGCCGAGGTAATTATGGCTGTTATCACCATCAATTCCTGGAACCGTCTTGGAATTACGACCGGCCTTCATGCAGAATAGCAGGAAGGGTAATACTTAAAGAAGTGGGCGAAAAAACAACCCACTTCTTTAATTTTTAAAACATTTCTTTCAAATGTTTATAGTTTGATTTTACCGTTGCAAGAACCTCATCCATTTTTCCACCCAGGATCATTTTTCCCATGGTTACTGCATATCCTTTCATTTGTTCAAATTCTATTTTAGGTGGCATAGCCAATGCTTCGGGATCTGTAAATACATTGACCAGGACTGGTCCATCGTGTTGGAAGGCTTCAGTTAATGCCGATCTTACCTGGTCTGGCTCCGTAACCGTAATTCCTTTGAAACCCATGGCTTGTGCCACGAGTGCAAAATCGGGATTGATCATATCCGTTTCATTATCCGGGAGTCCGGCAACTTCCATTTCGAGCTTCACCATACCCAAAGTGCGATTGTTAAAAACAATCAGCTTAACAGGCAAGTTGTATTGTTTTATAGTAGCAAGATCTCCCAAAAGCATAGATATCCCCCCATCTCCACACAAGGCAATGACTTGTCTGCCCGGATTGGATAAGGCGGCACCTATTGCCATGGGCATCGCATTGGCCATAGACCCGTGATTAAAGGAGCCCAGCAACTTTCTTTGCCCGGTAGCCTCAATATAGCGCGCACCCCAAACACAGCACATTCCGGTGTCAACGGTGAAAATAGCATCCCTGTTGGCCAGCTCATTGATCAATGAGGCTACAAATTCAGGGTGAATGGCTTCTTTTTTGCCATTATCCTCCACATAGGTCAGCAGGTTCTCTTTAACCTTATCGTAGAGATGAAGATGAGCTTTAAGAAAGCTGTCATCACTTTTGACCTGGAGTAAGGGGAAAAGGGCTTTCAGGCTATCTTCTATCTTACCGCATAAACCCATGTCCAGTTTCGCACGGCGGCCAAGTTTTTCTGGTTTCTCGTCTATCTGTATGATTTTTTTGTCTGTCGGAATGAATGGTGCATAAGGAAAGTCTGTACCCAACAAGAGCAATACATCTGCTTCATGCATGCTGTGATAAGCTGCGGGAAGCCCCAGTAAGCCTGTCATACCCACTTCGTAGGGATTGTCATATTGTATCCCCATTTTTCCTCTGAAAGAATAACCAACGGGGGCTTTCAGAATACGGGCCAGTTCCACGACGTCATCGTGTGCTGCTTCCGCACCAATTCCGCAGAAGATGGTCACTTTAGAGGCACCGTTCAGGATTTCAGCCAGCTGGCTCAATTCTCCATCTGAAGGGCGGATCACTGGCGTATTCAGGTAATTTTGAGTGGAAGCAACACTTTCTTCAGCAGGAAGTGAGGCCACATCACCTGGAAGTCCAAATACAGCAACACCTTTTTTATGAATGGCGTGCTGTATAGCTGCCTGGAGCATTCTTGCAGCCTGCATAGGGGTATTGGCAATCTGGTTGTAATGACTGCAGTCATCAAAAAGCCGGATGGTATTTGTTTCCTGAAAATAGTCCGTGCCAAATTCGTGGGTTGCACAAGTAGAAGCAATGGCAATCACCGGCACACCGGAACGATGGGCATCATACAGTCCGTTGATTAAATGCACATGTCCGGGGCCACTGCTTCCGGCACAACAGGCCAGGCCATTCAGCTCGGCCTCTGCTGCTGCTGCAAAAGCCCCTGTTTCTTCATTACGCACATGTACCCACTTCATGCGGCCGTCTCTTCTGACAGCGTCATTCAGCTCATTTAAGCTATCACCGGTAACTGCATATATTCTTTTAATGCCATTGCCAGCCAGCATGTCTACAATTTGATCTGCAACCTTTTTACTCATGACTGTATTTTTAAGTGAATATGATTTGTTTTAAACTGTAACGGGATTAACTGGTGCTTTGTTTGCACCTTGTCCTGTTTCTTTGAGGAACAGGCTAACCGCTACAGCCAGTCCGATACCAGCAATCCAGAATAGTCCTGCAGATTGGAAATGCCCTGTCTTGTCTGTCGCCGCTTCGAGGGTTTTACCAAAGAACCTGCTGAACAAAGGGTTCAGTAAGGTGGTTACTCCAAATGTGATAAAATTGATGGCACCCGTAGCACTGCCTTTTACATGGTCGGGATTGGACTCTTTGATTACAGAATAAGGAATCATTGCCGCTCCTGAAGCTAGCCCTAAAATAAATGTGCTCACAAATGCAGGAACAAGATCAGGAAGGAACAGCAACTGGATCAGGCTCAGGATCATCAGTAAAGCACCTCCAATCAAAACGGGTTTGCGCCGGCCGATTTTGTCGGTCAGGTAGCCCAAAAGCGGACAACCAAATACCCAGCCCATAGCAACCATGGCACTGGACAGAGTTGCGGTATGGAAGTCCATGTTCCGGTCTTTTTGAAAAAATGCAACGCCCCATGTCATGGCAAAAATGGTAGTTGGCGCAAAAAGCAATCCAGATATAATGCCGCAAAACCAGGATTGTCTGTTGGAAAATACCACTTTGTAAGGGCTTAAAAAGCCAGGCGCATGAAGATCTTTGGATGTCGTATGTTCCTGTCTGTTGTGTGGCGTAATCAGGAGTAATCCAACTGCAACCAGTATGGTGACCAGACCAGCGGCAGTCCAGAAATGAGTTTCATCCATTCCGCTCTCCATTAATGGACCTATTACAAATTGACCTGCAGATCCGCCCAGCATCCCGAGGCATTGTGTAAAACCTATAGCCGTAGCCAGAGACCTTGGAGAAAACCCCTTTGTGGCCAGATAAACACAGCCAGGAAAAGCGAAGGCGCATCCCGCACCCTGCAATAACCTGCCGATTACCCCAGTGTAATAGTTGGAGATTACAAAAAGCAGGCAACCCAGACCGAGAATTAAGGCCCCTGCGAATAAAGAATATTTAGCGCCAAATCTATCCAGGGCAATACCAGCAATCAAACTACAGGTAGAGTAGGTGTAATAATAGGTGCCCACAATACTAACGAGCCCAACCGTGGAAACACCAAAAGCTCCGGAGAGCTGGGGGATCATGACAGCTGGAGAAGAACGGACTACATAATCCAGAAAATAAAATAAGAGCCCGAAAACCCAGGCAATAACATAGTACTTTGTAGGAGAGGTTGTTTTTATAGTGTCCATTTTGGAAGGATTAACTAGTCAAGTACTTGCTTATAAGCATATAAAACTGTGCCAAGCCTGTCATTTTGAATTTAATTTTTCATCAGATTTATTTATTTTAATTCCAAATAGTATTTTTGGGGAAACAAATAATTCCCATTAGCTAAATACAATGAAGAAGAAGGATACCAACTGGGCAAAAACGCGCAAATTTCTGAATGATGTCCATTTATGGATTGGCTTGGCTATAGGCTTGGTTGTATTGGTGGTTTGTTTCTGCGGAACGATCTATGTCTTTAACGATGAGATCCGGGAAGCGGCCACACCAGAATTGTACAAGGTTGAACAAAAGGCAGGTCAGCATGTCCTGTCTGCTGAACAGTTGGTGTCTGTTGTGGAAACGGCAAGTAAGGGAAAGGTTGTTTCTGTAAGAATACCTGCTGATGCCGGACGTTCCTGGCAGTTTGGCGTTAGAAAAAAAGAGGGCGACAAGAAAAAAGAGGAGCATAGAAGAGCAGATAAGCACGAGGGTAAGGAGAACGGTAAAGAAAAAGGAAAAGAAAAGGGAAAAACTAAACCTGTTGTCTATTATGTGAACCCTTATACCGCTCAGATACTGGGCAATTCAAAAGAAGTTAAATCCGTAACGGTTAATTTCATGACCACCATTTTCAGCTTGCACAGGTGGTTGTTGCTGGATAAAATTGAGAAGCCAATTTTTGGGGAGCTGGATAACCGTAAATTAGGAGGCTATATTACCGGAGTTTCAGCTATTCTTTTTACCATTGGAGTGCTTTCCGGGATCGCACTTTGGGTACCCCGGAAAATCAAATCCTGGAAACAGGGTTTTAAGATAAAAACCGGCGGAAGCTGGAAAAGAACCAATCATGATTTGCACAATGCCCTTGGATTTTATGCTTGTATTTTCCTTTTTTGCATGGGATCTACTGGCCCGCAATGGGGCTTTGACTGGTATAGGACCGGATTAAGGAAAATGCTTGGAACCTATGCTCAGGAAAAGGATGAAAAGGAAAAAAAAGGGCCGCAGTCGGTGGTTCCTAAAGAGGAGATAGAGAAACCCCTGATTGCGGATTACCTGCATGCTGCATCCCGGGTATTGGATTATCCTGGAGACTACCTGCTTAACCTGCCTGCTGATTCTGCTGCCGCACTGAATATCAGTAAAACAAAGATCGGTTTCTTTGCACCTGCCGCCGCTGACCGTATCGTCATGGATCAGTATACGGCGAAGGTGATCAAAACAGAACGCTTTGCTGATCTGCCTTTCAACCAGCGGGTTTCCGGGTCGATCAAAGCGATTCATACCGGGGAGTTGTATGGAATGTTCACCAAGATTATTTATTTCTTTGCTTGTCTTATTGCGACCAGTTTGCCTGTTACAGGTACACTGATCTGGGTGAACAAGATGAAGAAGTCAAAATCAAAAAAAACCGTGCCTGCACCTAAACGTTTGGAGCCTGCGGTTATCTAAGATGAAGCAGATTTTGCATGGAGATCTGACGGCCGGAGCGTTTGGTTTTGTAGACCACAAATAGTCCTGTTGCACAAAGACCAATCAAGCCCGCAAGACAAACTGCCAGTCTTGGTCCAAAGGCTTGTGCTGTCCATCCAATAATCAAACTTCCTATCGGGATCATCCCCTGGTAAGCCATAATGTAATAACTGATGGCCCTTGCCCGCATCGCAGGGATGGTATGTGTTTGTATGTAAGTGTTGATTGCTGAGGTCTGAGCCATCATTCCAAGGCCGCTAAAGGTCATAAAAACCAAGGCCAGGGATAAAACTCCTGAATAAGCCAAAAGAATCAGGCTTACACCAAATACGGTACTGGCAATTACCATGATCCGCATTAAAGGTTTTGCAGATCTTAAATTGGCCAGGTACATGGCGCTGATTACAGAGCCCAGCCCCGCAGCACTTTCGAACCAGCTGAACGTACCTGCATTTCCATGAAACAGATCTTTAGCAAAAATAGGCATCAGGGTGTTGAACGGGATGACGAACAAACTGCTTACCCCGATCATCAAAATCATACTGCTCAGTTCACGGTCACCTGAAACGTATTTAAAACCTTCCTCCAGCTCTACCCAGATGCTTTTCTGAGGTTTTTCCACCACACTAAGGTTCAGTTTCATCATAAACATACAGGCCAGTACAGGAATATAACTAAGAAAATTACCAATAAAACAAATGTCCTCACCGAAAGTACTGAGGATGACTCCTGCAAAGGCAGGTCCTACAATACGCGCCATATTGGACATGGTCGAATTAAGCGCAATGGCATTTGGGAGGTCCTCTTTCTGATCCACCATTTCGACCATTAAAGATTGCCTGCAGGTGACATCAAAGGCGTTGATAATCCCTTGTATCAGACTTAGAAAGATGATACATGGTATATTGTAAAACTTGAAGAAAATAATTGCAGCAAGTGCACCCGCCTGGAGCATAGAAACTATCTGGGTAATGACCAGGATTTTATAACGGTTGTGTCTGTCTATTAAACTCCCAGCATAAGGAGAGAGGATCAGAGAGGGAATAAGACTGGCAAAAGCCACCAGGCCTAGTAAAAGTGCAGAACCCGTTAAGCGGTATACCAGCCAGCTTACTGCTGTTTTTTGCATCCATGTTCCTATTAATGAAATGCTTTGGCCATAAAAAAAGAGTTTGAAATTACGGTACTTTAAAGATCTAAATATATTCATGTTTCACAGGTGTCTTAAAGACATTGCAAATTTCGGTATAAACTATTGAGTTGTAAAATTGATTGTTTTAATGATTTTGATTAGTTTTAACGATTAATTATGGAGATCAGACAACTGAATTATTTTGTAAATGCAGCAGAATACCTTCACTTTACTGAAGCTGCGGCTGCCTGTTTTGTTACCCAGTCTACTTTATCACAGCAGATCAAACAGCTGGAAGAGGAATTGGGAATGCTGCTCTTTGACCGGATTGGAAAGCATGTCCGGCTTACGGAAGCGGGGACTGTTTTTTTGTTGCATGCCAAGAAAATACTGCAGGACGTAAAACGCTCAAAGCAGGCCATCAATGAGCTCAATCATCTCGAAGCAGGCGATCTGAAGATCGGAGTAACCTATGCTTTCAGTTCTATGGTGCTGCCGGCACTTTCTCCATTCTCTTCCAAGTATCCGGGAATTAAGATTTTTATTGAGTATGGTACGCCCGAGTTATTGGAGTCAAAACTCAAAGCTGCAGAATTGGACATTATTTTAACCTTTCATGAAGAATCCGATAATGAAGGGCTCGAAATGCAGCCCCTTTTTTCATCCAGGATCATGATGGTGGTCTCCAGGAAAAATCCCCTGGCCTCGCTTAAAAAAATCTCTGTAAGCGAACTGGCAACATTGGAATTGATCCTTCCCGGAAAAGGCTTCAGCTCCCGGGATTATGTGAATGAATTGTTCAGTAAGAAGAACATCAAGCCTAAAATCAGGATAGAGATGAATGAGGTTAACTCCCTGCTCACACTGGTTGAGAGTACTTCCTGGGTCACGATATTAAACGAAAAAGCCATTTTAACCTGGGACAGCCTGATCGCTATTCCTATTGCAGGTAAAGAACGGTATAAACAAGCCTTTATCTTATGGCAAAAAGGGGTATACAAGAAAAAGGCAGCTACGCTGTTCCTGGAAGAACTGGGTAAAATTTTGTGGTAAATTTAATCTTTGGTATGGTAGCAGTAACGGCATCTGGGCTCGTAACTTTCTTTTTCTCCAAGCAATACCCTGGCCTCACTGGCTACTTTCCGGTAAGAATACATCGCCGGGCTACCACAGCATACACATACAGCGTGTACTTTGGTTACGATTTCAGCAATAGCCATTAAAGCAGGCATAGGTCCGAAAGGCTTGCCTGAAAAATCCATATCCAGACCGGCAACAATTACCCTGATGCCTTTGGCGGCAAGTTTATTGCAAACCTCAGGAAGATCTTCATCAAAGAACTGTGCTTCATCAATTCCAACAACCTGGGTATCGGCATTCAGGAAAAGAATAGCTGAAGAGTTATCAACAGGGGTAGACTGCACGGAATTCAGATCGTGGGATACCACGGCAGTTTCATCATAACGGATATCGGTTTTAGGTTTAAAGATCTCCACCTTTAATTTTGCAATTTCTGCCCTTTTAAGCCTTCTGATGAGCTCTTCTGTCTTTCCGGAAAACATAGAGCCGCAAATTACTTCAATGCTCCCACGGTATGCTCCCCTGCTGTAATTTTGTTCGCTGAATAACATCTTGTCTGTTGAATCTTTAGAGCCGGCTAATATCGAAATTTTGTAGTACTTTTGAGTGTCAAGTTACCAACATAAAACAGCCATTTTACCGTTATTAATCTATGATGAACCAAGAGGATCTTTTTAAAAAAATCGGACTGATACTTTCAGAACTTCAGGAGCAATACCAGTTTTTAGCTCAAAACCCTCAAAATCTCAATGAATTAGAGTTAGAGTTGTTTCTGGCCAATGCCAATTTCTTAACTGACCATGTGCAGATTGTGAGAAAGGCAAATCATGCTGCAGCAGTTAAAACACAGCCAGAACCAGAGGAAGTTATTGCAGAACAGCCCTTAGTTGTTCCTGCAAAAGCAGAGGAAGCTGAAGAAATTCCCCCTGCTGTTCAGAAAGAAGAAGAAGAACCTGCTGTAGTTCATCAGCCCCTGGAAGAAGAGCCTGTAATCGTTCCTCCTAAAGCAGCAGTATTGAATGAAGAGATTTTTAAACTGGATAAAGACCCTGCAACTTTTGAATTTATTTTAAGCGAACACCCGGTGTCTGATAAGTTTGAATTCGAAGAGAAGGAGGTTGGTGATATTTTTGACAGACCTTTAAGTGAAGAAGAGCAGCGCATCATTGCTCAAAAGCAAAAACTCAGGGAGAAGAAAGAAGAAGAGCCTGTTGCTCCTGAAGATGAGGATGAATTGGGCCCGGAACCTTTTCTTGTAGCGCATGAAGAGAAAATGGTTGAAGAAATTCCGGCTCAAAATATTGTGGAGGCTCCAATAATTCCAGCTAAGGAAAGTATACAACAACAAGATTTGTTTAAAGAAGAGATAGCGGAAAGAAACCAGCAGCCAGTGCAAAATACCATCCCTGATGCGCCGGTTAAACCTACATTGAACGAATTACTGGGCGGTGGAATGAAATCAGAACCTGCCCAGGCAGAAGTTGCTGATCTGAAGCAGGCGATTAGCCTGAATGATAAATTGCTGTATATTAAGGATCTTTTTAACGGATATAACCTGGCTTATGCAGAGGTCATCGATCTGGTCAATAAAATGCCTGATTTCAAAACAGCAGATACTTTTCTGCAAAATAACTACGCGGTAAAGAACGACTGGAAATCGAAGCAGGCTACTGTAGATCGTTTTTATGAATTGCTGAACAGGCGTTTCCCGGTTAAATAAAGCCCATCCGGTTAGAGTCCAGTTTCAGAAAGATAAAGATCAATACGGTAAAACTCCACAGGGAAGAACCTCCGTAGCTAATGAGCGGGAGGGGAATTCCTATTACCGGCATTAAGCCTATGGCCATACCGATGTTTATAAATACGTGGAAAAAGATAATACAAGCCATACTGTACCCATACACCCTGGAAAAAACAGATCGCTGTCGTTCGGCAATATTGACTACCCGGACCAGTAAGAAAACATACAAACCAATTACAACAAAACATCCGGCAAAACCCCATTCTTCACCAATGGTGGAGAAAATAAAGTCGGTACTCTGTTCCGGTACATAACCATATTTGGTCTGCGTACCCAATAAAAAACCTCTGCCCAGTACCTGTCCCGAACCTATGGCAATTTTACTTTGGTTCACATTATAACCTGCACCTTTTGGATCTGTTTTAAGCCCCAGGATCAATTCAATACGTGTGCGCTGATGAGGCTGCAATACCTTTTCAAACAAGACCTTGGCCACAAACAGATAACCTATTGCGGAAAAGACAATCACAGCAATCAAGATCATCTTTTGTATCTTCTTCCTGTTGAAAAATATAAAAAGAGCACCCAGTACCAATATAGAAGAAATCAGCACAACAGGCTGAAGGTAAAGATTCAGGATAAACAAAACCACAGCACCCCAGAAAATGACCAGTAAATAACCTGGTAGGCCTTCTCTGTATAAAGGGAACATAAAAGAAAGGAAAACCAGTGTAGACCCCGCGTCCGGCTGCAGCATGATCAGCGCCATTGGCAAGAGAATAATGGTGGCCGCAATAAGTATAGGTTTTAAATTGGTCAGCTTTGGATTAAAAGAGCTGATGTATCTGGCCAGCATCAGAGCTGTTCCAAATTTAGCAAACTCAGAAGGCTGTATACGAAAACTACCCACGGGGATCCAAGCCTGGTTACCACCAACATTTCGCCCAACCACCAGTACCACCAGGAGCAGGAACATGGTGATTCCATAGATCACCGGGGCAAATATACTGAAGAATTTGGCATCCATCAGCAGGATGGAGAAGCCCAGGATTAAACCAGTCCCAATGTAGATGAGTTGTTTCCCATAATTACTGCCGAAATTGAACACATCACTTATTTCAGGATTGTATTTAGAAGCGTAAATATTTACAAAACCCACAGTACAGAGTGCAATATAAATCAGGATGGTTACCCAATCTACATTAAAAAAAAACCTGTTGCTTTGCTGCGGATTGATCATGGTGTAGCTGCTGTATTTTTAGTATTAAGGGCCGTTTTATGCTGAGGTTGAGTAACCGGAACTGGTGGCTGTTTTCCAGTAGAATCTGTATTTTTTGGGAGAACCTTGATCTTTGGCTTTGGCAATTCAGGTAAGGCACTTTGTTTTTTCATCCACTCTACCTGATCCAGCCTTCCTGCCGAAATGTTACCTGTTAAATATTTCTCTGTCAGATAACTGGCAATCGGTGCCGCATATGCACTTCCATAACCTGCGTTCTCCACAATGACTGCAATAGCAATCTTTGGATTATCCCTTGGTGCAAAACCGATGAAAACAGAGTGGTTCTTGCCATGAGGATTTTGTACCGTCCCTGTTTTTCCGCACATCAAAATGTTTGGAATCCGGGAAGCTGATGCTGTTCCCCAGCCACTGTTCACTGCATCCTGCATACCATCAATTACGGGTTCAAAATGTGCCGCATCTACATCTACATAGTTCTTCTGAACATAATCCTTCTTAATGATGTGCTTATTTCCAATTGATTTGATCAGGTGGGGTTTGATGTAATAGCCTTTGTTGGCAATAATGGCCATAATGTTCGCCATTTGCAATGGTGTGGCATTCATTTCGCCCTGTCCAATGGCCAGAGAGATTACGGTGGTAAAACCCCAATACTTGCCAAATCTTTTGGTATATTGATCTGAAGTAAACAAGGTCCCTTTACGTTCAAAAGGCATGTCGATATCCAGTTTCTGTCCTAAGCCAAATTTCCTCACCTTGGCTTGCCATTCATCATAAGCTTGTTTCGTACTTTTAAATCGGCCTTGGGTCATCAGTTTCTGAAATACATGGCAGGCATACACGTTACAGGAGCGGGCCAAACCCCTTCTTAAACTGATGTTACCATCTACGTGTTCACATTTTACAGGATGGTTACCTGCCCAATAAACGCCTGGGCAATTAAAAGTCATATCCGGGGTAATTACACCCTCCTGAAGGGCAATCAAGTCATCCAGAGGCTTAAAAGAGGATCCGGGTGAATAATACCCTGAAATTGGCCTGACCAGGAAAGGCCTGTTGGCCTGGCCAAAAATATCCATATAATTGTTGCCCTGCTGGCGGCCCACCATACGGTTGGGATCGTAACCAGGGCTGCTCACAAAAGCAAGAACTTCACCGGTTGAGGGTTCTATGGCTACAATACTGCCAACCTTGTTGGCCATAAGCTGTTCGCCCAGTTTCTGGATCTCAATATCCAGGGATGAAACGACCTTTTCCCCAGATTTGGCCAGGGTATCGAATTTGCCTT
Source organism: Pedobacter nutrimenti (assembly GCF_032678445.1). Classification (GTDB taxonomy): domain Bacteria; phylum Bacteroidota; class Bacteroidia; order Sphingobacteriales; family Sphingobacteriaceae; genus Pedobacter; species Pedobacter nutrimenti_A. The sequence continues at coordinate 58,212 of NZ_JAVTSQ010000020.1, read as the reverse complement.
CCAGGTAACTGCCCTGAGGCACGTTCTTTGCGTCATACAACATATTGATGACCCCGCGTTCCCCGCGCAGTACATCGTTGTATTGCTTTTCAACGCCGGCTTTTCCAATATAGTCACCCGGTCGGTAATAGCCGTCATTGTCGTCAATATCTTTTTGGGTTACCTCTTTCACATAGCCAAAAAATTGTCCGGCAACGCTATCCGGGTAGTGCCTCACCGTTCTTCCCTGAACAAAAAAGCCAGGAAAGCGGGAAAGTTTTTCCTGCAGAGCTGCATAGGTTTGAACAGACAATTGCTTTTCAAAAGTAGAAGGCTGGTAGCGGGATTGAACAGTCGCTTTATGAAAACGTTTTCTAAAACCCGGCATATCAATACCAATCAGATTGCAGAATTCTACCGTGTCAAATTCTTTGACCTGGTTAGGGATTACCAGTAAATCATATACCGGTTCATTCTGTACCAGTACTTTACCTTTCCGGTCAAAGATCACACCGCGGGCAGGGAAGGTATAGATTTTCTTGAGTACATTGTTATTGGATAAAAGGAAATACTTATCGCTAAGCACTTGCATATAGAACAGCTTGCCGATCAGGACCAGGGCAAGGACAATGAAAATCCCCTGTAATACGTATTTACGGCTAAACAGATTATCCATTAGCGTTGCCTCCTGTTATAGAATAAGAATTCGATCAATATAATCAGCAGCCAGGTAAAAGCTCCGCTCATCAAACAGCGCAGCAGGGTATAAGACAGCTCTGCAGGTTTGAAAGATTCCAGTACAAATAAAACCAGGTGATGAGAAAATATACACAGTAAGGCATACAAAGAGAACCATTTAAAACCCATATTACCTAAACTAGGCTCGGGTTCATCAAAACCGTCCCTGTTCACACTAATCGAGATGAAAGTGATGCGTACAAAGGTTAATGCAACGCATGCTGCTGTATGAACGCCCAGCGTATCGTAAAAAGCATCCAGAGTTAATCCTGTACCAAAAGCAATAAGGTACAAGACCAGGTTCGGAGTGCTAAAAGGAAGCAGGAGCAGGAATAAAACGTAAACAAAAGGCGTAGCCAGGTCGTAAAAACTCAAATTTCTTAACAGAAGAATCTGAATGAAAAGGAGGATAAACCACCTCAATATGTTGATCAGGACTAGTCTGCTATTCATTTGGTAATTTTGATTCTAAAGCTTTTTGCTCTTCGGCAAATTTATCTTTTATAACGTAAACATACTGTAAGGTACTAAAATCGTTAAAAAGATTGATTTCAATTGTTAAAAAATTATCTCCTGTCGCAATGCCGGCATTGCTTACCCGGCCAACAGGAATGCCAGGAGGAAAGGAAGCGAAACCTGAAGTTACAATCGTATCACCCAGATTTATCTTAAAGTGGTTAGGAATATCCTTAATATAGGCTTTCTGATAATTGAAGTTTTTTTCTCCCCAAACCAGGGAACCCAATGCATTGTTCTTTTTAGTTGTTACACTGATCTTGGTGTCCTTGTGCAGTAAAGACTGTATGGTGGCCAGGTGATCGGACACTTCGCGGATAAAACCAACAACACCCTTTTGGGGTGAAATAACAGCCATATCCTTTTTAATGCCATCCAGGCTTCCTTTATTGATGGTGATGATGTTATTTCTAAGCGTGATCGAATTCTTAATGACCCTTGCTGCAAGATAAGTATACTGTTGGTGTGTAGTCGTATCTTTAACTGTGGTGTTTTTGGCACTGTCTATATTCTTCATCTTCAGGAGCTGGCTATATAGTTTGGCGTTTTCATTTGCTAAACTATCGTTTACCTGCCCCAGGTTCATATATCGTTTGAATACGTTCAGTTTCTCATAGGCCTGTCCAACCACTTCATTTGTAGAATTCAGGGTTACACTTCGCTGGTAAGCATTGTTCTTAACAGTAAGAACAATGCCTATGGTAAAAAAGATGATAAATAAGAAAAATGCGTTATATCTGTTTATAAAGATCCAAAGGTTACGCATATTTTTCTACGATGTGATTACATCAATCTTTATTGCATTAAAAATTTAAATCCACCGATGTTTTTAAGTGCGATACCGGTTCCGCGCACTACTGCTCTTAACGGATCTTCAGCAACGTGAACAGGCAATTTGGTTTTTGCAGCAACACGTTTGTCCAGCCCGCGTAGTAACGCTCCACCACCTGTCAGGTAGATACCTGTCTGGTAAATATCGGCTGAAAGTTCCGGAGGAGTGATTTCCAGGGCTTTAAGGATCGCTTCTTCAATTTTGGAGATGGATTTGTCTAAGCAGTGTGCAATTTCTGTGTAAGAAACCGTAATCTGTTTAGGTACACCTGTCATCAGGTCTCTTCCCTGTACTGCAAAATCAGCAGGTGGATCTTGTAATTCAGGTAATGCCGCACCTACTTCTATTTTGATCTTTTCTGCCGTACGGTCACCAATCATAATGTTGTGCTGACGGCGGATGTAATTCACAATATCAGAGTCAAAATTATCTCCTGCAACACGGATAGACTGATCGCATACAATACCCGAAAGCGCAATTACTGCGATTTCAGTTGTTCCACCACCTATATCAATGATCATGTTACCCATAGGTTCCTCTACATCGATTCCAATACCAACTGCAGCAGCCATAGGCTCGTGGATCAGGTATACTTCTTTAGCACCGGCAATTTCTGCAGAGTCACGTACGGCACGTTTTTCTACTTCAGTAATACCTGAAGGAATACAGATTACCATTCTTAACGAAGGGAACATCCAGCCTTTACCGCCGTTCAGCATTCTGATCATACCTTTGATCATGGCCTCTGCGGCATTAAAATCAGCAATAACACCATCTTTTAAAGGTCTCACCGTACGGATATTATCGTGGGTTTTACCTTCCATCTGCATGGCTTGCCTTCCTATAGCTATAATTTTGTTAGTCTGTCTGTCAAATGCAACGATAGAAGGTTCATCAACAACCACTTTATCGTTATGTATAATCAGGGTATTAGCGGTGCCCAAATCGATAGCAACCTCTTGCGTAAACCAGTTAAATAAACCCATTTATAGGTGATAATTATAATTTAAAAAAAATCTATGTATTATACTAATGTAAAACTACGTCTTTTTATTGTATTTGGGGATAAAAAAATTAGTGTTTAAAATGTCTTACACCCGTAGTAACCATTGCAATACCTTTCTCGTTGGCTTTATTTATAGAGTCTGCATCTTTAATGGATCCACCTGGTTGTAAAACCGCTGTAATCCCCGCATCAGCCGCGATTTCCACACAGTCAGGGAATGGGAAGAAGGCATCCGATGCCATTACAGCACCTTGTATACTGAAACCAAAGTCTTTTGCCTTAACAATGGCTTGTTTAAGGGCATCAACTCTGGAAGTTTGTCCTACGCCGCTGGCAATCAGGCAATCGTTCTTTACAAAAACAATGGTGTTAGACTTGGTGTGTTTTACAATTTTATTGGCGAAGAACAAGTCTTTTAATTCTTGTGCTGTTGCCGTTTTCTCTGTTACTGCAGTCATTTGTTCAGGACCTTCGATCACTAAATCCTTATCCTGCTCTATAACGCCATTTAAAAGTGTTTTAAATTGTTTTTTGGAAAGTTCTACGTCATTTCTTTGCAGGATAACACGGTTCTTTTTCGCTTTAAACAATTCTACGGCTTCTGGTTGATAAGAAGGGGCAATCAGTACTTCGAAGAACAGTTTATTGATTTCTGTTGCTGTAGCCAGATCAATTTCGCGGTTGGCAATCAGTACACCACCAAAAGCAGAAACAGGATCACAAGCCAAAGCATCGATCCAGGCGTTTAAAATGTTTGGTCTTGAAGCCAGGCCGCAAGCATTGGTGTGTTTCAGGATCGCTACAGTAGGCTCCTGGAATTCATCAATTAAAGCTACAGCTGCATCTACGTCTACCAGGTTGTTGTAAGAAAGTTCTTTACCATTCAGTTTGGTGAACATTTCATCCAGATTGCCATAGAACACGCCTTGCTGATGCGGGTTTTCTCCGTAACGCAGGGTTTGAGCAGTATGGATACTTTGTTTAAATACATTCAGGGGTTCTTCAGTATTGAAATAATTGAAGATGGCTGTATCGTAATGAGAAGAGGTATGGAAAGCTTTTTTAGCATAGGCTTTGCGCTGTGCTAAAGTAGTTTCTCCGTTTTGCTCTTCCAGTTGTGTCTGAAGTGTTGCGTAATCGTCTTTAGAGGCTAAAATGACAACATCATTAAAGTTTTTAGCTGCGGCCCTGATGAGAGAAATGCCGCCGATGTCAATTTTTTCAATGATGTCTGTTTCAGAACCACCGCCTTTAACTGTTTCTTCAAAAGGATAAAGGTCTACAATAACCAGATCAATTTCCGGAATCTCGTATTGCTCAATCTGTGCTTTGTCGTCATTCAGGTTTCTCCTGTTCAGGATACCACCAAAAACCTTTGGATGTAAAGTCTTTACACGGCCGCCCAGGATGGAAGGATAACCCGTAAGGTCTTCTACTGCGGTAACAGGCAGATTTAAGTCTTTTATAAACTGTTCTGTGCCTCCGGTGGAGAATAATTGAACACCTTGTTGTGCAAGCAGGCGAACCAAAGGTTCTAAACCGTCTTTGTAATAAACTGAAATTAAAGCGTTTTTGATCTTTATTGAATGGCTCATCAGAGAAAAATTTTGAGCCGCAAAATTAGGATTTTTAAGCGATAATTTTTTAAGAGAATTTAATAAAAATAATTACTTTCTGATCTTTTTTAAAATAGACTCCACAACGCGGGGATAATGAAGGTGTTCCAGCTGCTGACCTTTGAATTTAATCATCTCCAGATTGTCCTCTTTATCAATGCGGTATTTGGCCTGATAAATGTATTCTCCTTCGTCATAATTCTCATTCACATAATGAATCGTAATCCCGCCTTCTGGTTCTTTGGCTTCCATTACTGCCAGGTGGACATGATCTCCGTACATGCCTTTTCCTCCAAACTTTGGCAGAATGGCAGGGTGGATGTTCACAATTCTTCCCGGATATTCGTGAATCAGACTTTTAGGAATAAGCCATAGGAATCCTGCAAGCACAATGAGGTCTATGTCGAGATTTTTAAGTAGTTCTACAATATGATCTGTTTTGTAGAATTCATTCTTGTCAAAAATATGGCTTGGGATTTCAAAATTGTCGGCGCGTTGTAATACGTAAGCATCTGGATTATTAGTGAGTACCAGGGCAATTTCCACTTCTGAGCTGTTTTTGAAGTGTTCCATCAATTTTTGAGCATTTGAACCCGAGCCTGAGGCGAATATTGCAACGCGTTTTTTCATAGTGTGTATTTGTTCTGGTATTCAAGCTGGCTGCGCAGGTTTTCATTTAGCTGGCTTGATTCGTTTTCATCTGTGTGTATGTGTATTCTGAACCAAAAATAGCATTTTAAGTGTTTAGATTAAAATTAAGCACTACTAAAAGGGATATGGGGGTGAATTGTGTCGGGAAATTGTGGCGGAAAATTCTGTACAGCTGCTTCAAGACTAACGATATCAGGTCCGCTGAAGGAGCGGACAGATCTCTGAGGTCTTTCCGCAGCGTACGAGAATTTTCCGTAGCAAATTGCAGAGGAGGGTGGTGACCGGGTATGGCGCAGAGACAGTTTATACCTGCTGGTACGTTAAATTGTCGATAGATAGGTCTTAAAGCGCCGATTGCTCGATAGAACCGGGGTGTTTACCTAAGTTACGGCGCAGGAGTAGCGGAGAAGCGGCGAACTATCCCTAAGCCAGGTGTAAGTGTCCTATTCTGGAATAAGGTTGCAATGAGGGGGTGAATTGTGAAGGAAAATTTTGTACGACTGCTTCAAGGCTAACGATATCAGGTCCGCTGAAGGAGCGGACAGATCTCTGAGGCCTTTCCGCAGCGTACGAAAATTTTCCGTAGCAAATTGCAGAGGGGAGGGTGGCCAGGTATGGAGCAGAGAAGGGGTCGAAATGTTTTTTTGGTTTGGGTGGATTGTTGGCGGGTTGTGGATCCGGAATAGCTGGCGTGAAATCCTGGGCGCCTGGAAACAAATGAATTGCGTCTGTGAGAATGCCTTTTAAGGTTTGCGGCCTTTTTTAGGCCACCTAAGCTTAAGCAGCATTCGAACAGATCGCTTTCATTTGTTTATATATTATCTATTTATCTATATGTTAGCTGCTTAACTTTCTTTAAGTACCATGTCGATGGTGATGGCTGCGGAAAGAATGGCCACTTTATGCTTGTTCTGGCTGTAGAGCGGATCAATATGGACATTATATTTATCTGCAGTGGTAAAGATTTCTTTTAGTGCGCCAGCCCATTTTTTACTGATAGAACCCATTTCAATCTGGTTACTGTCTTTAATTACAAAATTCCAGGCCTTCCAGTCTCCTGTGATCTCTGCAATCAGTTCTCCGTCGGGTTGCTCGATCTTAAAAGTCGGTTTGAAAAATTTAAATTTCTGTTTGATGATGGCAATGGGGTTTTCATAAGCATCATTGATGATGATCTTAGACATGAAAAAAGTGAAACCTCTGGAGATGACCGCCTGGAGTTCGTCGTCATTATTGACAATATTCAATTTAAAAGGGAGCATGCGTTTGTCTACTAAAAAGCGGAGCGCTTTCTGTCCAAAGGTCAGGATTTGTTTTACTGCGCCAATGTTTTCTCCCTTTTCATCAAAAATTTTGTAAACGTTTTCAAATTTAAATAGATTTACTTTTTCGTCAATAAAATAGTCGTGACCGTCAAAAAAATTACTGTTCATAGGTATTATAGGATTTTAAATGCAGCCCCAAGATAAAGAGTTTTCCTCATATGACCCTGCTTCTTCTGAAGGTAAATGGCTAAATGAGACGCTCAGGATCTTAGCTGTGACTTAACAAATTGATTGATAAGGGCATGATTGCTTCGTTGCCATTGAAAAAAAATAACAAACAGATGAAAAATAATTGCGTAATGATTTTGCAATTAAAAACATAAGTCCTATATTTGCAGTCCGAAAAAAATAGAAAACAAAGGCTAAAGAACAATGGCAAATCATAAATCAGCTTTAAAAAGAATAAGAGCAAACGCAACTAAACGTCTACGTAACAGATATCAGGCAAAAACTACACGTACCTTTATCAAAAGACTTCGTGCTGCTGAAGATAAAAAAACTGGATTGGAATTATTACCTAAAGTAGTTTCGATGTTAGATCGTTTAGCTAAGAAAAATGTTATTCACAAAAACAAAGCTGCGAACAACAAATCAAAATTGACTAAATTTGTTAATGGCTTAAAATAAATATAGCTTTACAATATTCAGAACGGGATAGGCACTGCTTATCCCGTTTTTTTTGTTCCTATGACAATATACGAACAAAAAATAGGGATAAAGCACTGGGCAGAAGAAGACCGCCCGAGAGAAAAACTAGTACTTCAAGGCAGAAGGCATTTAACTGATGCAGAACTGTTAGCCATTCTGATTGGCTCTGGAAACCGGGAAGAAACCGCTGTTGACCTCAGTAAGCGTCTGCTTCTTTTTTATAAAAATGACCTGGACCAGTTGGGGAAAGCATCCATCACTGAACTGTGTAAATTTAAAGGAATTGGAGAGGCCAAGGCGGTTGCGATTGTGGCTGCCCTGGAGCTGGGCAGAAGAAGAAAGGAAAGCCTGCCTGCAGAAATCCTGAAAATTACAGGAGCAAAAGATGCCTTTGATATTCTTTCTCCTATTCTTTCTGATCTTCCCCACGAGGAATTCTGGATGCTTATCCTGAACCGAGCCAATCATGTAAAGGATAAAGTGCTCATTAGCAGGGGAGGTCAGTCTGGAACGGTGGTAGATACCAAAATCATTTTTAAAAATGCACTGGACAAGAATGCCAGCTATCTGATCCTGGCCCATAATCATCCCTCAGGAAATACCAAACCGAGTACGGAAGACCTTAGGCTGACCAGAAGGATTTCAGAAGCAGGAAAAATCCTCGATATCCCCATCTTAGATCATATAATCATTGGAGACCGTTCATTCTTTAGCTTTGCAGATGAAGGATTGGTTTGAGATTTTATATCTTTGCATTTTATACGGATAATATAACATGAAGATCTCTTATAACTGGCTTAAACAATTCATTCAAACAGATAAAACACCACAGGAACTTTCACTGATTTTGACCAATATAGGTCTGGAAGTAGAAAGTCTGGAAAAAGTACAGCCCATTGCAGGCGGACTTGAAGGTTTGGTGATCGGTAAGGTGCTGACTTGCGTGCAGCATCCGAATGCAGACCGTTTAAGAGTAACTACTGTAGATGCAGGAGGAGCAGAACACATCCAGGTGGTTTGTGGTGCACCCAATGTTGCCGAAGGACAAAAAGTGGTTGTGGCCACTGTAGGTACTACAGTGTATCCTAATGAAGGAGAGCCTTTCAAAATCAATAAATCGAAAATAAGGGGAGAAGTTTCTGAAGGTATGATCTGCGCAGAAGACGAGATCGGTCTTGGCGGTTCTCATGCCGGTATCATGGTGCTTCCTGAAGATACTCCGGTAGGTATTCCTGCAAAAGAATACTTTAAAATGGAAGACGATTATCTGTATGAAATTGGTTTAACCCCAAACCGTGCAGATGCAGCCTCCCACTTGGGCGTTGCTCGTGATCTGGCCGCTTATTTCCGCACCGAAATAACGATGCCTGATGTTTCCTCTTTTAAAACGGATAATGAAGACCTGGATATTAAAGTACAGGTTGAAGACGAAGATGCCTGTCCGAGATACAGCAGTGTCAGCATCAGCGGTGTAACTGTGGCCGATTCACCAGACTGGCTGCAGGATAAGCTAAAAGTGATTGGCATTCGTCCCATCAATAATATCGTAGACATCACCAATTATGTTCTGCATGAATTAGGGCAACCTTTGCATGCTTTTGATGCCGGTCAGATTACCGGAGGAAAAGTTTTTGTCAAAAAAGCGACAGAAGGCGAGCCTTTTGTTACCCTTGATGGCATTGAACGTAAACTTTCGGCAGAAGACCTGATGATCTGCAATGCAGCAGCACCTATGTGTATCGCAGGTGTTTTTGGAGGTAAAAGTTCTGGAGTAACAGCAGAAACCACTAAGGTATTCCTGGAGAGTGCTTATTTTAACTCCGTATCGGTACGTAAAACATCTAAACGTCACAACTTAAAAACAGATGCTTCGTTCCGGTACGAAAGAGGAACTGATCCTGAAATTACAGTCTATGCACTGAAAAGAGCAGCTTTGCTGATTCAGGAGATCGCTGGTGGTATGATTTCTTCCAATGTTTCAGACCTGTATCCGAACCCGGTTAAACCATTTGAGGTAGAGGTTTCTTATAAAAATATCAACAACCTGATTGGGGCTTCTATCCCGGACGCAGAAATTAAGGCCATTATTACCGCTTTAGGAATTGCTGTGGCAGAAGAAAAAGAAGGTCAGCTGTCTTTACGTGTGCCTAATTACAAGGTAGACGTGACCAGGGAATGCGATGTGACTGAAGAAGTTCTTCGGATCTATGGTTACGACAATATCGCCATTCCATCCAAGATCAATGCTTCTTTGTCGTACGGCTCAAAGCCCGACAGAGAATTGACCCAGCACATTATAGCGGATATGCTGACCGCAAACGGCTTTCTGGAAATCTGGTGCAATTCTTTAACCAAAAGTACCTACTCTAAAAATATTGATGAAGCCGTACACTTGCTTAATCCACTGAGTTCTGACCTCAATGTAATGCGTCAGAGCTTGCTGATGCCAGCCCTGGAGAGTGTGGCTTATAACCAGAACCGTAAAAATCAGGATGTGAAATTCTATGAATTTGGAAAGACCTATCACCTGATCAATGAAAAATATGTAGAGCGTCCGCGCCTGCTGCTCCTGATTTCGGGCACCAGCCTGCCTGAGCAATGGAACCATAAAGTCAATCCGGTGAGTTTTTATCACTTGAAAGCTGCAGTAGACGCCATTACAGGTCGTTTGGGTATCAGTACCTACCAAACGGAAGAAGTGAACGACGAAAACTTTGCTTATGGCATGCGCTATTTCCGCGGAGACAAAACTATTGTCACTTTTGGTGCTGCTACCGCTGCAGACAGAAAAAAAGGAGATGTGGATAAAGAGGTATTCTATGCTGATTTTGACTGGGCGTTGTTGCTGGAGATGATTAAAAAGAACAGAATCATCAACAAAGAAGTTCCAAAATATCCTTCCGTACGAAGAGATCTTTCTATGTTGGTGGATACTGAGGTCACTTTTGATGATTTGAAAACCATTGCTTTCAAGACAGAAAAGAAACTACTTAAAAACGTGCAGGTGTTTGATGTGTATAAAGGGGATAAATTGCCTGAAGGTAAAAAATCTTACGCTTTGAATTTTACTTTGCAGGACGAAGAGCAGACTTTAACCGATAAGCAAATAGATGCGGTTATGCAAAAGATTATATCTAACTTAGCGCAAACAGCAAAAGCAGAGATCAGAAAATAATTTATTGAGTAGAATTTCAGATAAAAATAAATTTTAATACCATGACTTCGGTTGCAGAACAATTAAATTCAGTACTACATAAAACAGCTCGTTTAATTGAGCTGTGCGGTGCTTTACAAGAAGAAAATGAGTTATTAAAGCTTGAAAATCAATCTATAAAGACTACTTTGGACGCTGCTAAAAATAAGAACACAGACCTGGAAGAAAAGCTCCGTGTATTGAAATTAGCGAAAAGTATTGAGGGAACTAGTGAAAAGACTCTTGATATAAAGCAAAAAATTAACGATTTTGTGCGTGAAATAGATAAGTGTGTTGTGTTGCTGAAGAAATAAGGCATCTGGAATAGTGAAATAAAGCTAAGAAATGGGAGAAATCTCGATAAAAATAACTATCTCTGACCGTATCTATCCCTTAAAGGTAAATACGGAAGAAGAGGAAATTGTAAGGCGGGCAGCCAAGATCATTAATGAGCGCATAAAGGACTATCAGGAAAATTATGCGGTAAGGGACAAGCAGGATTTACTCTCCATGGCGGTATTGCATTACGCAACAGCGGTATTAAGAGTAGAAAATAAGGCCCAGGATCAGGATACTGCCGTTGCCGATAAGGTGGAAGAGCTGGATAGTTTATTAAACGATTTTTTTTCAAAATAGGATTGTTCTTTATATAAGTTATATTAGCAAAAAGGTATAGCCGCAGCTAGACTCTTGAGTTTCATTATTTTTTAAACTTAACACTTCAATATTTATAGGGTTGAGAGCGTACATTTCATCTGCATTTGCACCTGAAAATAACGTAAATCCTAATTATGCTTACGTTGAAGTTTACAACATATGGAACAGAAAGAGTTTAGTTGCGGTTTTTTTTTACAAAAATTTTGAAAATAGAGCGTGCTTAAGCCAGCCTTTAAAGAGGGGATTTAAGCTTAGGCATGTTTTAATATATAATTAAATGGAAATAGTTGGAATAATAGGATATGTGCTTGCCGGCCTCGCCGTCGGTATATTAATAGGGCGGTACCTGCTTCGAGGCTTGCTGAAGAAACAGGAAATCGCAGCTCAGACAAAAGTTAAAAAGATTCTTAAAGATGCAGAGAGTAATGCTGACATCTTAAAAAGAGACCGTTTACTGGAAGCCAAGGAGAAATTCCTGCAGCTGAAAGCAGAACACGAGCAAGAGGTCAATACAAAGAACAACCAGATCAATCAGCGTGAGAATGCGTTGAAGCAAAAAGAGCAGAGTTTAAACCAGAAGATCGAAAACGCGACCCGTAAGGAACAAGACCTGGATGGCCAGAAAAAGAACCTGGAAAAACAAACCGATATCGCGGTTAAAAAGCAGGAAGAAGTTGATGTTCTGAAAAGTCAGCATGTAAAACAACTGGAAGCTATAGCTGGATTAAGTGCCGATGAAGCTAAAAATCAGCTGATCGAAAACATGAAGGAAGATGCCCGCTCTCAAGCCATGATCCAGGTAAAAGATATCGTTGACGAAGCGAAACTGACCGCTGGAAAAGAAGCTAAAAAAGTAGTGATCCAAACCATTCAGCGTACGGCTGTGGAAGCGGCTATTGAAAATACGGTCTCTATATTTCATATCGAAAGTGATGAGATCAAAGGCCGTGTAATTGGCCGTGAGGGTAGAAATATCCGCGCACTGGAAGCTGCAACAGGTATTGAGATCATCGTAGACGATACCCCGGAAGCGATTATTCTTTCGGGCTTTGACCCGGTAAGAAGAGAAATTGCCCGTTTGGCCCTGCATCGTTTGGTTACAGACGGACGTATCCACCCTGCACGTATTGAAGAGGTGGTGGCCAAAACCAAGAAACAAATTGAAGAAGAGATCGTAGAGATCGGAGAACGTACCGTGATTGACCTGGGAATCCATGGTCTGCACCCTGAACTGATCAGGATGGTTGGGCGTATGCGTTACCGTTCTTCTTACGGACAAAATTTATTGCACCACTCCCGTGAGGTAGCCAATTTCTGCGCGACCATGGCGGCAGAACTGGGCTTAAATGCGAAAATGGCCAAACGTGCCGGTTTACTACATGATATAGGAAAAGTGCCTGATGACAATCCTGAATTGCCTCACGCTATTCTGGGCATGCAGCTTGCAGAAAAATATAAAGAGCATCCAGAAATTTGCAATGCAATTGGTGCCCACCACGATGAAATTGAGATGACTTCTATGATCTCTCCGATTGTACAGGCTTGTGATGCCATTTCTGGCGCACGTCCGGGTGCAAGACGTGAGGTGGTAGAAAGTTACATCAAACGTTTAAAAGAACTGGAAGAGCTGGCTTTGTCATATCCAGGTGTAGAAAAAACATTTGCTATACAGGCCGGACGTGAATTACGCGTTGTTGTAGAAAGCGAGCGTGTAACCGATCAGCAGGCAGAATTACTGGCGGCTGATATTTCAAACCGCATACAAACAGAGATGACCTACCCAGGTCAGATCAAAGTAACCGTGATCAGGGAAACCCGTTCGGTTGCTTTTGCAAAATAAGATAAATACTGCGGAGCAGTAGGAAGCGGTGGAGCAATCCACCGCTTTTTTATTTTTGCGCCATCCTTAAGAATGCTTAATTTTACATCTAACAATTAAAGAGAATAAAATAAATAGATGAAAGCACAAGAGAAAAGCCAGGTTGATGTTCTTTTTGATAAGTATGCAGAAAGCCATCAGAATCACTCCAATGAAATTATTCACTGGGTATGTGTGCCATTGATCGTGTTTAGTTTGCTCGGCCTGATCTGGTCCATTCCCTTTCCTCACCTTGCTTTTCTGGGCAAGTATAATGGATACCTGAACTGGGCTTCTTTTCTGATCGCCTTTTCTATCTATTATTATTATAAACTTTCCCCGGTCATGTCCTACCTGATGCTTATCCTTATATTTATCATGTCTATGGGCATCGTGAAAATAGAGCAGGCACAAGCCAATGGAGGCCCTGCTTTATGGCTGGTGTGTGCGGTTATCTTCGTGCTGGCCTGGATAGGGCAGTTTATCGGGCATAAAATAGAAGGAAAAAAGCCCTCTTTTCTAGATGACGTTAAGTTCCTGTTAATTGGTCCAATTTGGCTGTTGCACTTCATTTGTAAGAAGATAGGTCTGAGATATTAGGCAAAATCTCGCTTGTTAACATAAACATAACATTAGATTAATGCTTTCTTAGTGCTAATTTAACGCCTTTTGCTGCTTTTTCCACTTTGTAAAAGTCCCTGTTCAAGCTGAAAAAGCCATTTTTTTCGCTATTTTAACCTGTTTTTAATTTAATATTAACTGTATCATGCATTAATGTAAGCTTAATATTAAGATCATGTTGCCTGTTTAGCTTTGTAAAAAAAATAATAGCAGACAATGAAAACAAAGCTACTAACCAATAATGTTTCCTATGTTCTACTGGCATTGCTCCTCCTTTTTGGAATAGGTGCAAACGCCCAGGTAACAACATCAAGTGCAAACGGAAAAGTGCGGGATGCAAAAGGCATCGCAATTCCAGGAGTAAGTGTGTTGATCGTACACGTTCCTACTGGTACTAAATATGGTGCAATGACCAATGCGGATGGTACTTACCGCGTAAACAACTTAAATCCGGGTGGTCCATATAAAGTAACGGTAAGTTATATTGGTTATGCCAAACAAGAGAAAGATAACATCAACCTAAGTTTAGGAGTAGATCAGCGTTTAGACTTTACCTTGCTGGACGAAGGTCAGCAGCTGTCTGAAGTGGTGGTTACAGGTGTAAAAGGTGGAACTAAAATGGGTACAGGTACCCGTATCGGTGAAGAACAGATCAAAACTTTGCCTACCGTAAACCGCAGTTTAACTGACGTAACCCGTTTAACTCCTCAGGGAAGTAAAGACAACTCCTTTGTCGGAACCAACTTCAGATATAATAACGTAACAATTGATGGTGCCATAAACAATGATGCGATTGGTTTCAGTCCTTCACTGGGCGGACAGAGCGGAAGCTCAGGTATGCCAGGAAGCAGTACAAGAACAAGTCCGGTTTCTTTAGATGCGATTCAGGATGTTTCTGTATTGTTAGCTCCTTATGATGTAAAGATCGGTAACTTTACCGGTGGTAGTGTAAACGCAGTAACCCGTTCTGGTACTAATGATGTATCTGGATCTGTTTATGGTTACGGACGTAATGCTTCTTTAATCGGTAGAAATAAAATCGGCGATAACTCTAAAGAACCTTCTGGATTCCATGATTATCAGGCTGGTTTCAGATTAGGTCTTCCTATCATTAAAAACAAGTTATTCTTCTTTACTAACGAAGAGTTGACCCGCCGTCAGGATCCTGTGATCTTAGGTGCAGGTTCGCCAGATATGCAGGTGATTACCTTAGATCAGGCTCAAAAGATCTCTGATCGCATGAAAAATGTATACGGCGTAGATGCTGGTGCTTTCAAAAATACAGATAGCTATAATATTTATGCAAAGTCTAACAAGTTTTTCAATCGTTTAGACTGGAACATCAATGATAACAACCAGTTAACGATCCGTAACAACACGATCAGATCAGAGGCGACGAATTTAGAGCGTGACCAGGCTAACTTCAGGTTTGGTGGAATCGATTTTGTACAAAACAACAATCAAAGTTCTACTGTTGCAGAATTGAAAAGCAGGTTATCTAACAATGCTTCTAACAGTTTAGTTATTGGATACTCTAATATCCATGATTACAGAACGCCTACTTCTAATCCGGCACTACCTCAAATAGAGATTACCGGAGCAAAAGGAGGAACGATATTCTTAGGTACTGACCGTGAAGCGAGTATCTTTGATATGAAACAAAAAACGTTTGAATTTACAGATAACTATACTTTTACTAAGGGAAAACACACTTTCACTGTTGGTACACACAATGAGTTGTACAACATCACCTATGGTTTCGTAAATGCATGGAATGGACGTGTGGCTTATGGAAGCGTGGATGATTTCCTGAACAACATGCCTAGTCGTGTTCGTACCAATTATAATTATGCAAATAATACCAGAGATAACATTATCGCCAATCCTCCTGCGCAGTTCAAAATGAACATGTTCAGTTTATATGGCGAAGATGAATTCCAGGTTACAGATCGTTTCAAATTAACTTACGGCGTGCGTTTTGACATGGCTGATATGCCAAACAAACAACCCTTAAGTGTTAAAACAACAGGTGCTCCTGTAGATCCAAACTACGGTGCTACCTATACTTACACTAAACCGAAAGACATTAAAAATGATTTCTTTGGACAAGTACAGGTTTCACCACGTATCGGATTCAACTACGATGTTAACGGAGATCAGAAAATGATCTTACGTGGAGGTAGCGGGTTATTTACTGGACGTGTTCCTTTTGCCTGGTTAGGTTATGCTTATTACAACAATGGTGTAACTTACGGTGCATATGACCAGAAATATTCATACCGTAATACTGACCCTAAAAATGACAAGTACCAAGCTGCAGGTACCGATCCAATCAGAGATGCATTGAACGGTAATGGCGAGGCTGGTTATGTAGCTAAACAAGGTAAAAATGTTAATGATGCAGCCGGTGCTACGCAAGTCGATCTGATTGACAACAATTTTAAAATGCCTAAAACCTGGAGAACCAGTTTAGCTTTTGATTACAAAACTGATGATCAGTGGAAATTCACAGTAGAGGCTATCTATACGAAAGTGATCCATGATTTAAAATTCCAAATGGTTAACCTTGTAGATGCGCCTGTATATTATCCTTATGATGTGAACCATCAGCAACCGATCTATCAAAAGGTGAACGGAACTCAGGCCATCAATCCTTTATATACCAATGCTTACTTGCTTTCTAATACCAATCAAGGATATCGCTACAGTTTAACAGGACAAATCAGTAAGTCTTTCCCTTTTGGTTTAGATGTAATGGCTGCTTATACCTATGGACAGTCTAAGGACATCACCAACGGTATCCGTAACTCTATGGAGTCTAACTGGCAGTTGAATCAGTCTTTAAATCCAAATAATCCTGGACTGGCTTATTCTAACTTTGATATTCGTAACCGTATCGTATCTACCGTGAATTTCAGACACGCATGGGATTCAAGGAATAAATATGTATCTAATTTCTCTTTGTTCTTTAGCGGACAATCTGGATCACCATATTCTTATGGCTTCCTGAATGCAACCATCAACGGAACAGGACAAAACGTAAGTTTAGTTTATATTCCTAAAGCAGGCGAAACATCTAAATTCATTTTAGATGCAACTCAGGCAAGTGCTTTTGATGCCTTTATTGATGGTGATAAATACCTGAAAACAAGAAGAGGTCAGTTTACAGAAAGAAATGGTGCTCGCACACCATGGAATGTACAGGCTGACTTCCGTTTCTCACAAGATTTCGTAGTAGTAGGTAGTGGTGCTAAAAAACAGACCCTTACGTTTACTTATGACATCGTGAACTTAACGAACTTGTTGAATAAAAACTGGGGTGTTCAGTATTTCTCTCCAAACACATACAACTCTATGGCTAGTGTAGGGCTGAAAGCTGTTGCCGGAACTGGTTCAGCAAGCGCTTATCCTAACTATACTTTTGATAAAGCAAATACAAGTACTTATTCTAAAGACTTCTTTGCATCACGTTTCCAAATGCAATTTGGCTTGAGATATAGCTTCTAGTTTAGCAATAAAAAATAAACAGAAAAGGCGGAGATGTAATCTCCGCCTTTTCTGTTTAAAGTATCTGGTGAAACCGGGTCTTAAAAGGGATGTTATTATTTGCCGTCTGTCAATTCAGAAGGATCGAAATCCCTGCTGAACAAAACTCTAAATTCCGGACGACTTGGATCGGCTAAGGGAATGTTTCCTTCATATTTCCAGCCTAGCCCGGTCATGTAATTCAGCGCCTGCACAAAATTCTCTATTGCTTCTACTCTGTTTAGCTTTTGAATAAAGATTGAATCCTTTAAAGGTGTATATCTTTTAGTCTGACCATAGTCTATTCTCGGATTGCGCCAGAGGCTATAGTTACCACCATAGGATATTGTGCAAAATTTTTTAACTTTTTCCTGCGCATTTGACCGGGAAATGAAGGCTAAGGAAAGGAGTGCCATCAGTGCGAGAGATTTGTAATTCATGATTTTAGCATTAGAGAATGAGTGTTTAATTTTTAATGAAATTAACGATCCAATATAAAATTATTGTTAAGAGAGTAGGGAGGAACTAAGTGTGGTATCAGGCGGAAGCCAGCGTCCATATTCTCTGTGCTTTCGCTAAGGCTTCTCTTCGGCTCCTCTTTGGCTATGCTTCGGCTATAGCCAGATCAAACAACTATAAAAATCTAATTCTAAACTGATTGAAATTTAACCGGATTTGGATTCTTTATGAATTCTGATTAACTTGTTGTAAAGATCAGATTTTTAACCTGTTAAACAAAACGCTCATGGCAAGATTAAAAAATGGAATTTTTGGCCCTATCATTGGCAAACTTGCCAATGTTGTTGGCTATGTCAGATTAGGACAACCTGTTCTCCGCTCAATTTCCCCAAGTGTACCCAGAAAAAGAACGCCAGCCCAACTGGCGGTTAATGAAAGATTTAAAGTTGTCATGGCATTTATTTCGCCGCTAACCAGGTTTATCAATGTAAGCTTTAGGGTTGAGGTTTTAGAAACTACCCAGATTGCACAAAATGCAGCAGTTTCCTATAATGTAAAAAATGCGATTAAAGGAACTTTTCCTGGTCTTGAAATGGATTATACCAAAGCCCTGGTCAGTAAAGGTATACTACCACCTGCATACCATCCTACTGTTGAATTTTCTGATGGCTTGCTTACCTTCCACTGGGAGCAAGATCCGGAAATAGAAAGGACGAGGGATCGGGACCAGGTGATGATGGTGGCGTTTCTTCCGGCAAACAATCGTGCTTATTACTCCTTAAGTGGTGCGAGAAGGAAAGCAGGCAGTGATGTTCTTGAGGTACATAGAATAGAAAAAGAAGATGGGAATATCTATAAAAAGGATTTCTATATAGAAACCTATATCGCCTTTATTTCTGATGACCGGCAAAGTATTTCTGATAGCGTCTATGTAGGGCGGATTGATTTATAGATATTTCTATAATTTAAAAGCGAAAGGCAAAATATTGCCTTTTTGCGTTTTTGTGCGTTATTTGTCGATTTGTTTTGCGGTTATTTGCGATTATTGCTAATAAAAATTACATTTAGTTATTGCAAATAGTTTCTTAACCTAAATCAAACCACCAGAATATGCGACCGAAAAACTATATTTCTCTCTTTTTGCTTGTTTTTCTAACCACCAATCTGCATGCTTCTGCGGTTTTAGATACTTTATTGCTTAAGAAAATTAAAGCCATTGCTGAAAATGTAGGAAGAAAAGAAGTTCCGGATCAAAGAACCGATATCTTTAATCTTGAAGTTACAGGAACGGAGAGACCCCGGGTAGAAGTAGAAACTACTTTGCCACAGGCCGCAGAAAACTTAAGAGCTGCGTTTGCAAAAGAAGGTTTACAAGTTGATGTTGTTGAGCATCTTCTTCCTTCTGCTGCGCTGGATGGTCAGGTATACGGTGTGGTGCGTCTTTCTGTGGCAAACAACCGGAAAAATCCTGCCCATTATGCCGAGATGGTCACTCAAATGATTCTTGGGACACCTGTTCAAATTTTGAAAAAGGAAAAAGGGTATTCGCTGGTCAGATCACCGGACAGGTATATAGCCTGGGTAGAAACCGAAGCACTGGCTGTGATGGATGCGGCGGGTTTTGAACAATGGCGCAGAGCAGATAAACTGGTCTATACAGATGACTATGGTTCTGCTTACAGCCGGGCAGATGTGACATCAGAACGTGTATCTGATCTGGTAAAAGGTAATTTACTGAAATTGCTGGGTAAAGAAAAGAAGTTTTATAAAGTGGCCTTTCCAGATGGACGTATCGCCTTTATTCCATTAAAAACTGCACAAAAATACAAACAGTGGCTTTCCCGGCCTAATCCGGATGCACGGCAAATCTTGGCAACGGCTAAAACCCTGATCGGAACACCCTACCTCTGGGGAGGAACATCTATGAAGGGGGTAGATTGCAGTGGCTTTATCAAGACCAGTTATTTCTTAAATGGGATCATCCTGCCAAGGGATGCTTCTCAGCAAGCACTCATAGGTGAGCCCGTTGATATCTATGAGGCAGATACGGTCAGTCTGTCCAAATGTTTGCAAAACCTGCAAGCGGGAGACTTACTTTTCTTTGCGGCAGCTAAAGGTAGGGCAGCTCATCCCCGGGTTACACATACGGCGATTTATATGGGAAACGGAGAGTTTATTCAGTCGGCAGGAATGGTCCGCATCAACAGTATGGTTCCTTCTGCTGCAGATTATGCGGATTTTGAATCGCGTACACTGGTGAGTGCACGCCGTATTTTGAATGAGATTGGAACTCCACAAATTACACGTATCGATCAACACGAATTATATATACAACCAACCAATAATGAACAATAGAAGAGATTTTTTGAAATCGACCAGCTTGCTGGCCGGAAGTACACTTGTTTTAGGGGCTTCTCCACTGCTGGTGAGTGCAAGCCAGGAGTTTGGCGGGAAAGGAAAGTTAAAACTTCGCTTTAAGCCCTATACACTGAACCTGAATCATGTATTTACTTTATCAACCAGCTCGCGTTCAACGACGCCGGTCGTACTTACGGAAATTGAATATGACGGAATCATTGGTTATGGGGAGGCGTCGATGCCACCATACCTGGGCGAATCTCATGAAACTGTTTTGAAGTTTTTATCTAAGGTAGATTTGTCTGCTTTTGATGATCCTTTTGAGATGGAGAATATCATGGATTATGTGGATCATCTGGAGGCTGGTAATAAAGCAGCTAAAGCTTCAGTTGATATTGCTCTGCATGATCTGGTGGGTAAAATTATGAAACAGCCCTGGTATAAAATATGGGGTTATGATCCCTCTAAAACACCCAATACTTCTTATACCATCGGAATTGACACACCTGAAATGATTCGTAAGAAGGTGAAAGAAGCGGATCCTTATAAAATATTAAAGGTGAAATTGGGGCGGGATACCGATAAGATGATGATCGAGACCATCAGGGAAGTGACCGATAAACCTTTGTGTGTGGATATTAATCAGGGTTGGAAGGATAAGGCTTTCGCGCTGGATATGGCACACTGGCTACATGAAAAAGGAGTCGTGTTTATTGAGCAGGCTATGCCGAAAGAGCAGGTGGACGACAATGCCTGGCTAACGGAACATTGCCCCGTGCCAACCATTGGTGATGAAGCGGTGCAAAGACTGGAAGATGTGGTGAAAGCGCATAAAGTATATAGCGGAATCAATATTAAGCTAATGAAGTGTACCGGGATGCGCGAAGCTCATAAGATGCTGGAACTTGGGCGTGCTCTGGGCATGAAGATCATGATTGGCTGTATGACGGAAACTTCCTGTGCCATTTCTGCGGCTTCGCAACTGGCACCGATGGTAGACTGGGCAGATCTTGATGGCGCCCTGCTGATCAGCAATGATGTATATAAAGGAATGGAAGTGGTGAATGGTAAAGTGAGGCTGAATGATCTTCCAGGTCTTGGGCTGAAAAAAATAAGAAGCTATTAGAACATAACAATCCACAAAATACCTAACCTAAACAAGATGAAGAAAACCATTACTTTACTCATTTTACTATTCTACTGTACGCTCCGTTTATGGGCCCAGGAGAAAGAAATCAGCGGTAAAATTACCGCTTCCGACGATGGACAGCCAATTTCCGGGGTGAGCGTGACCGTTAAGGGAACCAGCAGAGGGACAGCTACGGACGTCAATGGAAATTTTTCCATCCGTGCCGGCGCAACAGAAACGTTGCTGTTTCGCTCCATTGGTTTTTTGCCTAAAGAAGTGCTGGTGGGCAGCCAGTTGAAAATCAGTGTGGCTTTGGCTTCAGACAATCAAAATTTGTCGGAAGTGGTGGTCACAGCGCTGGGAATTAAACGGAGTGATAAATCGCTTGGTTATTCTGTGCAGCAAGTGAAAGGCGATGACCTCACTCTAACCAAACAACAAAACGTCATTGGAGCGCTTGCCGGAAAAGTAGCGGGGGTACAAGTGGTCGGTTCTTCGGGAGCAAGCATGGGCGGAACGCAGAAAATTAAAATCAGAGGTGCCAACTCGCTGACGGGGAAAGATCAACCCTTAATGGTGGTAGATGGAACGCCTGTCTCTAATCAGAATTTTTCCAATAGTACCTCAAATGGTGCTGACTATGGAAATCTCGCCCAGGATATTAATCCTGAAGATATAGAGTCTGTAAGTGTTCTGAAAGGTCCGGCAGCATCTGCATTATATGGCTTGCGTGGCCAGTATGGTGTGATTCTGATTACAACGAAAAAAGGAAAAAAAGGTGCTAAACAAATCGATATTCAATTGAATTCTGCCTTTTCAATTGAAAAAACCGGAAATTTTATGCCATTACAGAACATCTATGGTGTTGGTAACAGCCAGAGTTTTCTTACTCTAGCTAACGGACAAAAATACCTGGACGGTAACGACGAAAGCTGGGGGCCAAAAATGGATGGTACACCAGTGCGGATGTATTATAGTTTTTACCCGCAGGATGCCCGTTATGGACAACTGACACCCTTTGTCCCTCATCCTGACAACATTAAAGATCTTTATGAAACAGGGTACAATTTAAATAACAACCTTTCAGTAGCCGGAGGAAATGAAAACTCTGCCATAAGGTTTAGTTACAATAATGGCTATGTAAATGGAGTTTTGCCAAATACCTGGTTAAAGAAAAATAACCTGAGCGTTAACGGTTCTTTGGACATTACCAAAAAGCTCACAATTGGCGCAAATCTAAACTATGCAAATAATAGTGCTCAAAGGCCAACTGAAGGATATCAGGGCTCTGGAACTGGTTCTGTTCAGTGGTTTCAAAGAAATATTGATATCAATGAACTTCGGAACTATAAATATCCGGATGGAACTATCCTGAACTGGAATGTAAACCCAAATAAAACAACAGGTACTATAACCAATGCAAACAATAAGCCAAGTGATTGGAATAACCCCTTCTTTGATTTGTATGAAAATCTGAATAATGACAACAGGGATCGTTTTTTTGGAGATGTGAATGCAAGTTTTCAGGTGCTTCCTGAATTGAAGCTAAGTGGATTTATTCGTTCCGACAGGTTTACCCAAAATCTATCACATCAGGAAGCCTTAGGTGGACGTAATGTAGATGGTTATTGGACGGGTAAGTACCAGAATACGGAAAACAATTATGAATTTTTGGGGCAATATAACAAGACCTTTGGAGAATTGTCTGTCAATGCAAATTTGGGAGCCAATATTCTAACCCAGCAATACTCCTATGTACGTGGAGAAACACAGGGTGGGTTATCCAGCCCTGGTTTTTATAGTGTTGAGGCTTCTGTTGACAGGCCTTTGGCCACTTCTTATCTGCGCCGTAAACAGGTAAGAAGTATGTATGCGACAACTTCTTTCGGATACAAAGATACTTATTTCCTGGAGGGTACAATTCGTAACGATAATTCGTCGGCGCTTCCAAAAGGTAAAAACTCTTATTGGTATCCATCGGTATCGGGAAGTTTTGTGTTTAGTGAACTGGTAAAATGGACACCTTTAAGTTACGGTAAAGTAAGGATGGGATATGCCATTGCCGGATCAGATTTAGCAGCCTATCAAACTTCATATTATTATGAAACGGGTGCGGTTTACAACAACGGTACCACACCTATAAACACACAGTATGTTCCTGACCAGTTAAATAATCCAGATGTTAAGCCGTCTTTTGCCCATTCTTTTGAGGCTGGGATTGATCTTCGGTTTATTAAGAATAGATTGGGTTTGGAGTTTACTTATTATAAACAGGAAAACCAGGATGAAATTATACCTTTAACTGTATCCGGTGCTACAGGATATTCGAGCTATTTGGTCAATGCTGGAAAAATTGAGAATAAAGGTATTGAAGTCACTTTAACAGGCAAACCTGTGGTCGCTAAAAGATTTAGCTGGGATGCTACTTTAAATTTCAGCCGGAACAGGAGCACGATTAAAGAATTATATCCTGGCATAGATGTTTATCAATTGGATGCAAATGTTTATTCGAAAGTAAATATCTATCTGAATGCAAAAGTTGGTGCGCCTTTTGGAAATTTGGTAGGACAGGGCTATCGGCGTGATGCAGCAACTGGTAAGATTCTTTTGGATAAAGATAACTTGCCTATGTACGAAGCCAATCATGATTTTGGTTCCGTACTTCCCAAATTTACAGGGGGTTTTGTGAATAATTTTCATATTGGTCAGTTTGACATTAGTGCAATGATTGATTTTCAGTCTGGAGGTAAGTTTTTTAGCTGGAGTAAAATGCTGGCTGTTAAATCTGGACAGGCTGCAGAAACAGCGGCTTTAAATGACAAAGGAAATAATGTCCGGGATGCAGTAACAAATGGTGGTGGAGTGAAGGTGGACGGGATATCTTCTGTTACAGGCCAGGAAGTTACAGCGTATGTGGAGGCAAGAAACTATTATCGGAATATTCTTGGAACGCAAGTTTACGAGGAGTGGCTGATGGATGCTTCTTATGTTAAATTACGGGAAGTTAGCCTGGGTTATAACTTGGGGAAAAAGATGTTGAATAAGTTGCCTTTTAAGTCCGTTAAAGTCGCTTTAATTGCGCGGAATCCTGTGATGATCTGGCAAAAGGCACCTAAAGGACTTGATCCTTCTGACCTTTCTGCGGGTAGTGCCTCTATCAGTTGGATTGAAAAAGGACAATTACCAACAGTTCGATCTTTTGGGGTAAATCTTAATCTCACATTTTAATTACAGGTCATGAAAAGAATAAATAAATTAATAGGGATACTTGCAATTGGGCTTTTTTTTAGCGCCTGTTCCAAATTTGATGATTCCATTAACACCAATCCAAATAAGGCAAGTGTCGCATCTGGGACTAAGCTTATTGCCAATGCTGAACTATACTTACCAGATATGAGTTCTAATGCTTACGGTAATCTTTATCCTCAGTATCTTTCTAATACAACTTATACCGAAGATGCGAGGTATGCTACCGTATATTTTAATTTTTATAGCTGGTATTATCAGCCGCTGATTAATTTGGAGACCGTGATTAATTCCAATACGTTAGATGCAAATGAGGGGCCTGTTGTAAACCAGCTGGCTATAGCCAAAATATTGAAGGTCTATTTTATGTGGCACATTACAGATAGGTGGGGTGACTTGCCTTACAGTGAGGCTCTGAAAGGAAAAGCGGCGGTTAATCCAACTTACGACAAACAACAGGCTATTTATACTGCTTTATTTAAGTTGTTAGATGAGGCGAATGCAGCATTGAATGTTTCTGCTGGTACTATTAAAAATGATATCTTGTATGGTGGTGATATCTCCAGCTGGAAAAAATTAGGGAATACCATTCATATGCTGATGGCTTTGAGGCTGTCTAAGGTTGATGTTACAATTGGTAAAGCGGAGTTTAATAAAGCCCTTGCTGCTGGCGTTATTGACGATAATAAGTTTAACTTGGTATATAAACACCTTGCCGAACAAGCTAATGAAAATTATTGGTACAATTCATTTACACGGCTTGGAAGGAAATGGTATGCAGTAAGTAAAACACTGGTAGATAGGATGAAACCGTTTGATGACCCTCGTTTGAAAGTATATGCGGATAAGAACCTGTCGGGTAATTATACAGGACTGGAATATGGCTTAAATACATCTGTAATAGTGGATGATTATTCTTTGCTTGGTGCGGCAATCCGTCAACAGAATTCACCGGTATATCTGATTACTTATGCGCAAGCTTTGTTTGCACAGGCGGAGGCAGCGAAAATTGGATGGATTGCCGGGGGGGATGCTACTGCTCAGGTAAATTATGACCTGGCAATTGAACAATCAATTCGACAGTGGAATGCAAATGATATCAGTGGTTTAGCTGCATTTAAGGCACATCCTGAAGTGGCTTATGATGCTAATAATGGTCTTGCTAAGATTGCTACACAACGTTGGGTGCATCTGTTTATGAATGGTTATGAGGCTTGGGCAGAATGGAGGAGAACTGGTTTTCCGGCATTAAGTCCGCCGACGGGTCTGGGTAAGCCTATTCCAAGACGAGAGGGGTATCCAACTCAGGAACGCTCTGCAAATACTGCAAATTACAACGCAGCGGTGGCGGCTTTTCCTTATGGTGGTGCAGATGACCTGAACGCCAGGGTATGGTGGGATAAGCCTTAAACTGCTATGTTAACTTTATTCATATATAATCAGTTATTAACCTTTGCTTAACATGGCCGGTTTACTTTTGTGATGTAAATATTTGGTTAGTATTTATAAGTTTAGGTTTAGTTGATAACAAAAAGCCACGATGGATGTCGTGGCTTTTTGTTTTAGAAGTTTTTCCCGATTTTTTCCAGCATTTCAGCTGGGATATTCTGGGTATCCACGAGCAGGAAGCCATCCAGGCAATCAGAAAATTTAGGATCTATATTGAAGCAAATGATTTTTGCATTCAGGTTCATGTACTGACGAAGCAGTACAGGGATTTTAATATGGGTATTCTCTATGTCAGAGATCAAACTGTCCAGGTCTTTCAGGGATTCGCTGCTTTCAATCAGCAGGTCTTTGTCGATAGGGGTCAGATCGGCCTTGAATTTATTCTTTGGCTTTACATAGTGGGCCAGTTCATAGTCAAAGTGGTTTTTGGTGATGTAATCCACAATAAGTGACTTGGAAAACTTAGAGAAATTATTGCTGATGCTCACCGGACCAAACATGTATCTGTACTGGGGGTTATCGAGCAGGTATTTTAAGATACCTTTCCAGAGCAGGAATAGTGGAAGTGGTTTTTGCTGGTATTCTTTACGGATCCAGGAACGGCCCAGTTCTATCCCTTTGCGTAGGATCGGATAAAAAGGCTCTTTGATTTTAAAAAGTTCGGAAAGGTAAAAGCCCCGGCGGCCAAGCGTGTTCAGGATCTCATCTCCTTTACCAATTCTGTAAGCACCCACAATGTTCTGCTGCTCTTTGTCCCAGATGAACAGGTGGTGATAGTAGATGTCGTAATTGTCGAGGTCAATTTTTTTATTGGTGCCTTCTCCAACTTCCCGGAAGGTGATTTCTCTCAGGCGCCCGATTTCTTTTAAGATGTTTGGAATGCTGGCGGTAGGGGTAATGTATACCTCATAGTTCTTTTCTACCCAGACACGGAAACTTTCCAGTTGTTCTACCTCTTCCACGATCAGGTGCCGTGGTGTTTCTTCAATGACCGGTTCTGGTTTCTTTTTGATCTTGAAAAGATTGATCGGGTTGAATAATTTTCTTTCCTGTTCCAGGCCTGTTCCAAGGGCATAGGTCCTGGCCCGCAGAAAGTCCAGTAATTTATTGGTGTTGTTCTTATAGGAAATATCGTCAATCTGAATGGGCTTGCCTATCCTTACTTTCATTTTAAGCCCATGCTTGTTCAGGAATTCTGAAGGCAGTTTGGCTGTTCTTAGGGTAGGATGTATGAAACTCAGGATATTGAACAAGATGCCGTTATTGCCATGAAAATAGATTGGGACAACGGGTACTTTGGCTCTGGCGATCAGTTTTCCTACAACCGGATGCCATATTCTGTCGGTGATCTCCTGTTTGTCGAGGCTGAAGGTGGATACCTCGCCTGCAGGGAAGATCCCAATGGGAGTTCCGCTCTGGAGCAGGTCGAAGGTGGCCTTTAAGCCGCTGATGCTGGAGGAATGCTGTACGTTTTCAAAAGGGTTAACCGCAACAAAGAATTCGTCGAGATTAGGGATCTTCTTCAGAATGAAGTTGACCATAACCTTTGCTTCCGGCCTTACGGTACATAATAATTTAACGAGCGCTAAGCCTTCGACACCACCATAAGGATGGTTGGCGATGGCAATAAATCCACCTGTTTTAGGAATATTTTTCAGATCATCTTCATCGAAGTCTATACTTACACCAATGGTTTCCAGTATTTTATCTACAAATTCGAGACCGTTGAAATGTTTGTTTTGTGAAAAGACCTTGTTGATGTCGTTTAATTTCATCACTTCCATCAGCAAGGCAGCCAAACCAGGAACGCCAAGTTTGTCGATTTTTGTGGCCTTGGCGAATTCTTTAGTGGTTATGATCTTCATTTAAATTTTTTTATGGATTGGAAAGCAACCTCAAAAATAAGATTTATATTTCTAAATATCGGTAGTACATTAGCCGGGTATGAGAAAATGGTTAAATAACTACTTCGATCTTACAAAAGGGGAGTTCAATGGATTGCTGCTCCTGTCGGGGTTCATTTTGATGCTGCCTTTCTACCCCTATGTTGTTGCCTGGCTTTGGCCACCGGTAAAAGATCCGGCAGATGAAGCATTTATGCTGCAGGTACTTGAACAAAAGATGGATTCTGCTGTGGCTTCAGATACCAGGAGGGCTGGCTGGACTAAAAAGAAGAAGGGCAGGTCTGCGGTGTTGTTTCGCTTTGATCCGAATATACTTTCCCAATCGGGTTGGGAGAAATTAGGTTTTTCTGCCAGACAGGCACAATCTATATTAAGATATGTGGAAAAGGGTGGACGGTTTCGCCGGCCGGAAGATCTGAAGAAGATGTATGTGGTGGCTCCGGATCAGTATAAGACATTGCTTCCTTATATAGATATTAAATCTTCTGTACCTGATTCTATAACTAAGGTCGTTCATAAAAGGGCAGCTGTTGCCCGGCCAGTTTCCGTGATGGTGGAGATCAATACTGCAGATACACTGGAACTGGATAAGATAAGGGGGATTGGACCTGCCTTTGCAAGACGGATTGTAAAGTACAGGGAGCGATTGGGTGGTTTTTACAGGAAAGAGCAGCTGCTGGAAGTATTTGGTCTGGATTCTGCTAAGTTCGAAGAGATCAGGGATCAGGTTCGCGTGGATGCTTCGGCTATCCGGAAATTGAATATCAATACTGCGGGGTTTGAAGACCTGAGGTCTTGTCCTTATTTAAAATATAATCAGATCAATGCGGTGTTACAATATAGGAAACAACACGGAAATTATGCTAATATTGCAGACTTAAAAAAGGTGGTTATTTTGACACCCCAGGTGCTGGAGAAACTGGAACCTTATCTTATATTTTAATGATGATTGAAGCAAAAATAAAACAGACCGTTAGAGATGTACTGGATTTTCCTAAACCCGGCATCGTTTTTAAAGACATTACACCAATATTGAAAGATTCTGTGTTGTGTGGTGAGATTACGGCTGCGCTTGTTGAGCAGTTGCAGGGCCTTGATATTGATGTAGTTGCAGGGATTGAAAGCCGTGGCTTCTTATTTGGAATGCTGTTGGCCCAGGCGCTGAAGGTGCCTTTTGTTCCAATCCGCAAGGCAGGGAAACTGCCTTTTAAGACGATACAGCAAGCTTGTAACCTGGAATATGGAAGTGCTGTACTGGAATTACATGAAGATGCCTTGTTGCCAGGACAAAAGGTACTGGTTCATGATGATCTTCTGGCTACAGGTGGAACAGTGGTGGCTGCTTCTAAACTGGTTAAGCAATTGCAGGCAGAGGTAATTGGCTGTTCTTTTATTATTGCCCTGGATTTCTTGAATGGGAGAGAGCGGTTAAGTGAATTTGCTCCTCAGACTTTTTCTCTTGCATCGTATTAAAATTTATTGATTTTTTTTAGAGGTTTATTTCGCTGTTTTTAGTGCCCTGAGGGAACTTTGTCGGGTTAATGAACTAAATACCATTTTGTTCTGTTTTTGGGAGAATATTTTTCTAGTGATGCTGTTGATTTATTTAATTATAATTGCTCAAATTCAATAAAAAAACATGCAAGAAGTGCTAGATAGTTCGTTAGGATATAATTTTACAGTTTCTGAAAATCAGGAGATGATCAGAAAAATGGTGAAAGATTTTGCGGAACGGAACATCCGTCCAAATGTGATGGAATGGGATGAGTCGCAGTATTTTCCGGTAGAGGTTTTTAAAAAACTTGGTGAACTCGGATTGATGGGGGTATTGGTTCCTGAGGTTTATGGTGGATCGGGATTTGGGTACCAGGAGTATGTAGATGTTATTGTAGAGGTGGCAAAAGTTTGCGGCTCTGTTGGCTTGTCGGTTGCGGCTCACAATTCATTATGTACCGGTCATATTCTGGCTTTTGGAAACGAAGAGCAGAAAGCTAAATGGCTGCCAAAGCTGGCTACAGCCGAATGGATTGGTGCCTGGGGCTTGACAGAGGCGAATACCGGTTCTGATGCCCTGCGGATGATGACCACTGCAATTCTTGATGGAGATGAATATGTAATTAATGGCTCAAAAAACTGGATCACTCACGGGAAATCGGGAGATGTTGCGGTTGTGATGGTGAGAACCGGTGACATAGGGGATTCTAAGGGGATTTCTGCAATTGTTGTAGAGAGGGGAACTCCTGGTTTTTCAGCCGGAAAAAAGGAAAATAAACTGGGCATGCGTGCGTCAGAGACAACTGAAATGATCTTTGACAACTGCAGGGTGCCTAAAGAGAATCTCCTTGGCCGCGTGGGTGAGGGTTTCAAACAAGCGATGAAGGTGTTGGATGGAGGAAGGATCTCTATTGCCGCTTTGTCTTTGGGGATTGCGAAGGGGGCTTATGAAGCTGCACTGGCGTATTCTAAAGAGCGTCATCAGTTTGGACAGCCGATTTCGAGCTTCCAGGCGATCAGTTTTAAGCTTGCGGATATGGCTACGGAGATTGAAGCTGCGGACTTGTTGATCAGGCAGGCTGCAGATATGAAGAATCGTGGTGTAAAGATGACCAAAGAGGCGGCTATGGCAAAATATTTTGCTTCAGAGGTCTCAGTCCGTGTTTCTACGGAGGCGGTACAAATCTTTGGTGGCTATGGTTATACGAAGGATTTTCCGGTAGAAAAGTTTTATCGTGACAGCAAGCTTTGTACTATTGGAGAGGGAACTTCGGAAATTCAGAAAATAGTTATTGCAAGAGAAGTTTTAAATGCATAACTTGTATCCGCAATTTATTTAAACCAGCATATTCTAACCAAATATAAAATTCAAGCACCCGGTGATCAAATGATCACCGGTTTTTTTATGCCTGTTCATTTTTGGTCTCCGTATGTGATATTTGATCTTGCTTGTAAAACGCATGTATAATTTCTTTTTAGTTACTTGGTTGTAGATTTATTGTAAATATTTATATATTTGCGATATCTTAATTAACAATCAAAAAATATGAAAAAATTATTTACAATTTTGCTTTTAACCGCCTGTAGTTATACTGCATTTTCACAGCAAAAAGGCAGTTTTGAATTTGGATTTAATACTGGTGTGAATTTTGCGACGGTGCAAAGTGAATCAGCGACTAATACTAAATTTAGAACCGGACTTAACGTTGGGATTTTTGGAGATTACTTTTTCTCTGACAGGTGGAGTATTAAAGCAAAACTAAGTTATGATCAGAAAGGTTGGAACAGAGGTTTTATTATTGATTTAGATAAAAATCAAACCGCTGTAACAGATTATCATTTTGATTATTTAACCATCCCGGTAATGGCCAACTGGCATTTTGGTAAGACAAGGAACTGGTATCTGAATTTCGGTCCCTACGCAGGAGTTTTATTGAGTGCAAAAGAAACAGCCTTGAATAGGGATTTAAAAGATTTTTCAAAAAGTCTCGATCTTGGCCTGGCTTTGGGAATAGGTGTGAAAATACCGGTTGCAGATAGGGTTAAAATTATATTGGAGGCTGATGGACAGAGTGGTCTTACTGATATTTTGAAAAACAACCAGGGATCTACGATTAGGAATTCCAGAAGCAGCCTGAACGCAGGTGTAGCTTTTAGTCTTTAAAATTTAAATTATAGTATAAAAGGAGGGTGCAGGGATACCCTCCTTTTTATGTTTATTATAGTTTTGGTGCATTTTGGGAGGAAACAACGCTGTCTACTACAAATACGCTGAAACCTCTCCAGGGCAAACTGGAATTGTATTCTTTGTAATGTAACTGGTAGACCTTTCCGCTGTTGGCCATGAGTTGCTCTGCGAGTTTCTGGTCTGCAATTGAAAATTCAAATTCGTTGGATTGCAAGGTGCCGATTTGCTTGGATTGTATTCCGGACTGGATCAATTTGCCTTCATAGGTTTTAAAGAGATATCCTTTTTTTACTACATAATTGAGTTCTCCGGATTTGACCCCTTCTCCTAAAACAAAGTAGTAATGATAGTAGGCCAGGGATCCGATCACCAGGACTGCGATGATGATACCGTAAGTAAGTACTTTTTTTCCTGTTGTCATAAGTTTATATATATAAGCTAATTTACATTTTATTCATATATAATTATACCAAGTTTTGTGATGTTAAGCGTGGTATGAAAAATAATATACTCTTCGGAGACTACGCTTTCTACGCTGTCGCTATGCGACCCGCTTCGAAAGCTGAGGTCTCCTCTGAGTAATATTATTTTTTTCGAAGTGTTTATGTTTTTATTTGTTCTCAAGAGCTCGCGGGCTCGGTTTTCTGGGTGCTTAATTGAGAGGTGATCCGGGCTTAATTCTATGCACCAGGCCTGGATACCCTCCCCTTAGGCGTCATGAAAAAAAAATAATGTTGCTCAGAGGAGACCTTGGTTTCGTAGCAGCCGCGCAGCGGCGCTTAGAAAACTCAGTCTCCGAAGAGCACATTATTTTTTTATTTATAAGATTTTTTATTTACATTTGCATCCCTTCTAAGAATGAAGGAATTAAACACACCGAGAGGAGGTATTTTCAGCGTTATGATTATCATTAATATTAAAGACGGCGAATCATTGGATAAAGCCCTTAAACGTTTCAAAAAGAAATTTGAAAAAACTGGAGTTTTGAGAGAACTACGTAGCCGTCAAGCATACGAAAAAAAATCTGTTACTCGTCGTACTCAGGTTAAACATGCAATCTACAAGCAAAATATGCAATTAGAAGGAACAGTTTAAGTTCTGACTGATTTTTATGATATAAAAGCACT
Source organism: Pedobacter nutrimenti (assembly GCF_032678445.1). Lineage (GTDB taxonomy): Bacteria > Bacteroidota > Bacteroidia > Sphingobacteriales > Sphingobacteriaceae > Pedobacter > Pedobacter nutrimenti_A. The sequence continues at coordinate 25,693 of NZ_JAVTSQ010000020.1, read as the reverse complement.
GCTGATATTCGGCAGTGCTTTTTTTATGTCCGTTTGTTTTGTCATTATTTCAAATAAAACTTGTTTATATGCGATCATTTTGTATATTCACTTTACAGGTTTTTAGAAGCAGAATATATGTCAATAGAAACATTTCTATCTTACTTACAGCACGAGAAACGTTATTCGCTTCACACCATTGAGTCCTACAAAGTAGACCTGACCCAGTTTAATACCTATCTCCTGGAAACATTTGAAATGGAGATGCTGGAGGTGCAACCTATACACGTGAGGAATTATATAGTGCACCTGATGGAGCAGGGGATAAGCGCGAATTCTGTGGGCAGGAAGATGTCTGCGTTGAGAAGTTTTTATAAATATCACCAAAGGCAAGGAGAGATCGCTTCTAATCCTGTTACCCATGTAAAAACACCTAAGGTTGCAAAACATTTGCCGGTGTTTATTGACGACCAAAAGCTGGATAGCCTGCTGGACTCAGGGGAATTCTTTGATGACAGCTTTCCTTCTGTCCGGGATAAAATGATCATAGAAGTTTTATTTGGTACCGGTATGCGTCTGGCAGAGCTGCTGAATCTTAAAGATCAGGATATAGATTTTTATGGAGAGACCGTAAAGGTACTGGGTAAAGGAGGGAAGCAGAGAATTATACCGATGGCCCGGCCACTGGTGCAGCAGCTGAAAGATTACATCAGTTTAAAAAGCTTACAAAATTTCGACAACAAAACCGCATCCTTATTCGTTACTAATAAAGGAGCGAGCGCGCACCGGAATTTTATTTATAAAACAGTAAAGAGTTATTTGACATTTATTTCCACGCAGGATAAAAAGAGCCCACACGTTTTAAGGCATTCTTACGCAACAAGTCTGCTAAACAGAGGTGCAGACCTCAATGCGATAAAAGAGTTGCTTGGGCACGCCAGTCTGGCCGCTACCCAGGTATATACGCATAATTCCATTGAAAGATTAAAAACTATATATAAACAAGCCCATCCAAAGGCATAAAAAAGGAGGACAACATGAAAATCAGAGTTCAATCGATCCATTTCAATGCAGATAAAAAGTTGTTAGATTTTATACAAAGAAAGGTAGATAAGCTGGATCAGTTTTTTGACCAGATCATAAGTGGAGAAGTTTATTTGAAACTGGAGAATGTAGACGATGAGGCGAATAAAATTAGCGAGATCAAACTGATCGTTCCTGGCGGAACATTGTTTGCGAAGGAGCAGTGTAAAACATTTGAAGAAGCGACAGATTTGTCGATTGAGTCCTTAAAAAAACAAATTACTAAACATAAAGATAAGACAAGAACAAAATTAAGTGAACATAAAGTGATTTTAAGTGCGAATGAAGTATCTGATTATTAGATATATATTTGTTTTAAGATTAAAAAGAGGGATTGACGGTGTAAAAACCGTCAATTTTTTTTTGAAAATAATTTTGGATAGAAGATTTATTCTTGTAGATTTGCATTCCATTTCGGAACAGGGGTTACCTCTTAAAGAAACGGAAAGGTTCTGTGAAAGTTTAAAATTTATATCAATTACATTAGTTTTGCGAAACAAATGTAGCATATAAGCCTCCTTAGCTCAGCTGGTAGAGCAACTGACTTGTAATCAGTAGGTCATTGGTTCGATCCCGATAGGAGGCTCTTTTAATCCGCGTAGTGATACGTGGCGGTTAAAAGATGGGGAGATACCAGAGTGGCCAAATGGGACAGACTGTAACTCTGTTGTCGCAAGACTTCGAAGGTTCGAATCCTTCTCTCCCCACAGTAAAAAAGCGGAAGTAGCTCAGTTGGTAGAGCGATAGCCTTCCAAGCTATAGGTCGCGAGTTCGAACCTCGTCTTCCGCTCTAAATTGGAAAAGTTGGGCAGTCGGCAGAGATTGTGGAGTTAAGTCTTAAATGACTTAAATGATCATGCTGCTGAGATTAAAAGCCGAAGTAGCTCAGCGGTAGAGCACTTCCTTGGTAAGGAAGAGGTCGTGGGTTCAAGTCCCATCTTTGGCTCAGGAAATAAGGAACTTTGTTAAATCTGTAATAAAGGCAGGGTGAACAAGGTTTTTTGTATTGAAATAGTATCAAAACAATAAATTAAAATAAAAGTTAACCTACTAATAAGTATAAAAACATGGCAAAAGAAAAGTTTGACCGCAGTAAGCCGCACTTAAATATCGGTACAATCGGTCACGTTGACCACGGTAAAACAACCTTAACAGCAGCTATCACTAAGGTCTTGGCTGATGCTGGTTTAACTGAGGCTCGTTCATTTGATTCGATTGACTCAGCTCCTGAGGAAAAAGAAAGAGGTATCACTATTAATACAGCACACGTTGAGTATTCAACAGCTAACCGTCACTATGCACACGTTGACTGTCCAGGTCACGCGGATTACGTGAAAAACATGGTTACTGGTGCTGCGCAAATGGATGGAGCTATCATCGTAGTTGCTGCTACAGATGGTCCAATGCCACAAACTCGCGAGCACATCCTATTGGCTCGTCAGGTAGGTGTTCCTTCATTAGTTGTATTCATGAACAAAGTGGATATGGTTGATGATCCTGAGTTATTGGAATTAGTAGAGATGGAAGTTCGTGAATTGTTATCATTCTATGAATTCCCTGGTGATGATATTCCTGTTATCCAAGGTTCTGCTTTGGGTGGTTTGAATGGCGATCCGAAATGGGTTGGTAAAATCATGGAATTAATGGATGCTGTAGATAGCTACATTCCAATTCCTCCACGTTTAACTGAGCTTCCATTCTTAATGCCTGTTGAGGACGTATTCTCGATCACTGGTCGTGGTACTGTTGCAACTGGACGTATTGAGCGTGGTGTAATCAACTCTGGAGATCCTGTTGAGATCCTGGGTATGGGTGCTGAAAATCTTAAATCAACTGTTACAGGTGTTGAGATGTTCCGTAAGATCCTTGATTATGGTGAAGCTGGTGATAACGTAGGTTTATTGTTACGTGGTATTGAGAAAACTGATATCCGTCGTGGTATGGTTATCTGCAAACCAGGTTCTGTAACTCCTCACACTGATTTCAAAGCTGAGATCTATGTATTATCAAAAGCAGAAGGTGGTCGTCACACTCCATTCTTCAACAAATACCGTCCACAATTCTATTTCCGTACCACAGACGTAACAGGTGAAATTTCACTTGCTGAAGGAACTGAAATGGTTATGCCAGGTGATAACGTTACGATCACTGTTAAATTGATCAACGCTATTGCAATGGAAAAAGGTCTACGTTTCGCTATCCGTGAAGGTGGTAGAACAGTAGGTGCTGGTCAGGTAACTGAAATCTTGAAATAGTAAACAGAACAACTAAATACATCGTATTTAGTTAAGTATAAAAACTTAGTACTTAGACACAGAAGTTTAAGTTAAACCAAAGGTTTAAGTACTAAGTTATTTCATACACGGGCATAGTTCAATGGTAGAATAGAGGTCTCCAAAACCTTTGATCAGGGTTCGAATCCTTGTGCCCGTGCAAAAACTTAAATATGGCTAGCGTAGTTCAATTCATTAAAGAATCATATGAAGAAATGACCCAGAAGGTTACTTGGCCTGCATGGGGAGAATTGTTAAATTCTGCAGTGTTGGTTCTAGTGGCTTCATTCATCATAGCAATTGTTGTGTTTGCGATGGATAAGGGCTCTACTTTTGTTTTAGATACTTTTTATAAATCACTTTCTAATTAATATATATAGCTAAAATGAACGATCAGTTAAAGTGGTATGTAGTTAGAGCTGTTAGCGGAAAAGAGAAGAAGGTTAAGCAGTATATCGATTCTGAAATTAGTCGTTTAGGTTTTTCACATCTTGTTCCTCAGGTATTGATCCCAATGGAGAAATACTATCAGATGAAAGATGGTAAGAAAATTGCTAAAGAACGTAACTTCTATCCTGGTTATGTTTTGATAGAAGCTATATTAGACGGAGAGTTGGAGCACATTATTAAAGGTGTTAATAGTGTGATCGGCTTTTTAGGAGATAAAGGCGGAAATCCGGTACCTATGCGTCAGGCAGAGGTTAATCGTATTTTAGGTAAGGTTGATGAGATGAGCCAGCAAGGTGAGACCATGAACATTGCTTATTATGTTGGAGAGAATGTTAAGGTTATGGACGGGCCGTTTAATGGTTTTACCGGCGTAATCGAAGAGGTTAACGAAGAAAAGAAAAAATTGAAAGTTATGGTTAAGATCTTTGGTCGTAAAACACCACTGGAACTGAACTATATGCAAGTAGAGAAAGAATAAAATAATGATCTGAAAAGATCGTTATTTTATTCTATATAAGAGCTTAAATGTTACATGCTTCCAATATTTAACATTGAGTATTACAATTAACAAAACAAAAAATGGCAAAAGAAGTCAGTGCGCTTGTTAAATTACAAATCAAAGGTGGAGCTGCAAATCCATCACCTCCGGTAGGACCTGCATTGGGTGCTAAAGGGGTGAACATTATGGAATTTTGCAAGCAATTCAATGCTCGTACCCAAGATAAGCCCGGTAAAGTATTACCAGTTGTAATTACTGTTTATGCTGACAAGTCTTTCGAATTTATCATCAAAACCCCTCCTGTAGCCATCCAGTTAAAAGATGCTACTAAATTACAGAGTGGTTCTGCTGAGCCCAACCGTAAGAAAGTTGGTTCGGTGACTTGGGATCAGGTTAAATCGATTGCTGAAGATAAGATGACAGACTTAAATGCCTTCACTATCGAATCAGCAATGAGTATGGTTGCCGGTACAGCACGCAGTATGGGAATCACCGTTAGCGGTGACGCACCCTGGAACAATTAATTAACAAAAAACAGTTTACAACAGTGGCTAAATTAACAAAAAATCAAAAAAAGGCACATGCTAAACTAGAAGCCGGTAAATCGTATTCTTTACAGGATGCGGCTGCTTTGGTAAAAGAGATCACTACTACTAAATTTGACGCTTCGGTTGATATCGACGTTGCTTTAGGTGTAGATCCACGTAAAGCCAATCAAATGGTACGTGGTATTGCTACTTTACCTCACGGCACTGGTAAAACTGTACGCGTTTTAGTTCTTTGTACTCCTGATAAGGAAGAAGAAGCTAAAGCTGCCGGTGCAGATTTCGTAGGTTTAGACGAGTATGTAGCCAAGATTGAAGGTGGATGGACTGATGTTGACATTATTATCACTACTCCTGCTTGTATGGCAAAAGTAGGTAAACTAGGACGTGTTTTAGGTCCTCGTAACCTTATGCCAAACCCTAAGTCAGGTACTGTAACCAACGAAGTTGGTAAAGCAGTAACTGATGTAAAAGGTGGGAAAATTGATTTTAAAGTTGACAAAACAGGTATCATACACGCTTCAGTAGGAAAAGTATCATTCCCAGCAGATAAAATATATGAAAATGCCCTTGAAGTTCTTCAGGTAATTTCTAAATTAAAACCATCTGCTGCAAAAGGAACTTATTTTAAGAGCATTCATGTTTCTTCAACAATGAGTCCTGGAATAGCAGTCGAAACTAAATCAGTAGCGGGGATCTAATTATGAACAGAGAAGAAAAACACGAACTAGTTTCAGCTCTTCAAGAGAAAATGCAGGAGTTTGGCAACTTTTATATTGCCGATACTTCAAGCTTATCTGTTGAGAAAGTAAATAATATCCGTCGCAAATGTTTCGAAAGCGGTATCGAAATGCAGGTAGCTAAAAATACTTTGATCAGAAAAGCGATCGAAGGATTAGAAGGCGATGCATCAGAGATCTTTGCAGCACTTAAAGGTCAGTCAGCTTTATTATTCTCAACTACAGGTAATGCTCCGGCAAAACTGATCAAATCGTTGAGAAAAGGATCTGATAAACCAGTATTGAAAGCGGCTTATATCGATTCATCAGTTTATGTTGGTGATAACCATTTGGATGCATTAGTAAGCTTGAAATCAAGAGAAGAGCTTATTGGAGACATCATTGGATTATTACAATCACCAGCTAAAAATGTTGTTTCAGCCCTTAAATCAAGTGGTGGCAAAATTGCAGGAATTGTTAAAACTCTTCAAGAAAGAGAAGGTTAAGGAACACCTTATAAGTTCATATTATTAAATTATTTTACGTAAATTTTTAAAAATCTATAAAATGGCAGATTTAAAAGCGTTTGCTGAGCAATTGGTAAACTTAACAGTTAAAGAAGTTAACGAATTAGCTCAAATCTTAAAAGACGAGTATGGTATTGAACCAGCTGCTGCTGCAGTTGCTGTTGCAGGTCCTGCTGCTGATGCTGCTCCTGCAGCTGAAGAAAAAACTACTTTTGATGTAATTTTGAAAGAAGCTGGTGGTTCTAAATTAGCAGTTGTTAAATTGGTAAAAGACTTAACTGGTTTAGGTTTGAAAGAAGCTAAAGACTTAGTTGATGGTGCACCTAAAGAATTAAAAGCTGGTGTTTCTAAAGACGAAGCTAATGCTTTGAAAACTCAATTAGAAGAAGCTGGAGCTGTAGTTGAAATTAAGTAATCGCTTAATTTTAATATAACTTTAACTATAGACTCCGACTATTACAGTCGGAGTCTATACCTGTTTATAAACATTTCATTTAGTTTGATTGATGAGATGCATGTAACGGCAAATCAAACAAATAGTTTATTCTTAAAGTAAATTAACTTTAGTCCATTGGCAAATAAAGTCGACCAAAGAGTAAATTTTGCACGTAGTAAGCACATCATAGATTATCCTGATTTTCTTGATGTACAGTTGCAATCATTCAGAGAATTTTTTCAGATAGAAACCACTTCAGACAACCGTCATACAGAAGGACTGTTTAAGGTATTTGCTGAAAATTTCCCAATCACTGATTCCAGGAATATTTTTGTTCTGGAGTTCCTTGATTATTTTATTGATCCACCGCGTTATGATATACCTGAGTGTATTGACCGTGGATTGACTTATAGTGTTCCATTAAAAGCAAAGCTGAAGCTTTCTTGTAATGATGCTGAACACGAAGATTTTGAAACCATCATCCAGGATGTTTATTTAGGCACCATACCATATATGACGCCTAAAGGTACATTTGTGATTAATGGTGCAGAGCGCGTTATTGTTTCGCAGCTGCATAGATCTCCGGGTGTGTTCTTCGGTCAGAGCCGTCACACCAATGGTACTAAGCTTTACTCTGCCCGTGTAATTCCTTTCAAAGGGTCTTGGATTGAGTTTGCTACTGATGTGAACAACGTCATGTATGCTTATATCGACCGTAAGAAAAAATTCCCGGTAACTACTTTATTGCGTGCTATCGGTTACGATTCTGATAAAGACATCCTTGAATTGTTTGACCTGGCCGATGAGGTTAAGGTTAGCAAATCCGGATTGAAGAAGTATATCGGCCGTAAACTTGCTGCAAGGGTATTAAGAAAATGGGTTGAAGATTTTGTGGATGAAGATACCGGTGAGGTAGTTTCTATAGATCGTAACGAAGTGATCTTAGACAGGGATACTGTTTTAGAAGACGAACACATTGATCTGATCATTGATGCTGGTGTTAAAACGATCATCTTGTCTAAAGATGATGGTGCCAGCCAGGCAGATTATACCATTATATATAATACTTTACAAAAGGATACTTCTAACTCTGAAAAAGAGGCTGTTGAAAACATCTATCGTGCTTTGCGTAATGCAGAACCACCTGATGAGGAAACTGCAAGAGGTATCATTGAGCGTTTGTTCTTCTCGGATAAACGTTATGACTTGGGAGATGTAGGTCGTTACCGCATCAACCGTAAGTTGAAAATGGATACTCCGGATGATGTAAAAGTATTGACAAAAGCGGATATCATTGCGATTGTTAAATACCTGATCAAGTTAATCAACTCTAAAGAAGAGGTGGATGATATTGATCACTTGTCCAATCGTCGTGTGCGTACAGTAGGTGAGCAGCTTTATGCCCAGTTTGGTGTAGGTCTTGCCCGTATGGCCCGTACGATCCGTGAGCGTATGAACATCAGAGATAACGAGGTATTTACACCAACTGATTTGATTAATGCCCGTACTTTATCGTCGGTGATTAACTCTTTCTTTGGTACCAACCAGTTGTCTCAGTTCATGGACCAGACCAACCCATTGGCGGAGATTACGCACAAGCGTCGTTTATCAGCCTTAGGTCCAGGTGGTCTTTCACGTGAGCGTGCAGGATTCGAGGTACGTGACGTTCACTATACGCACTACGGTCGTTTATGTACGATTGAAACGCCAGAGGGACCAAACATTGGTTTGATCTCTTCTCTTTGTGTTCACGCAAAGATCAATAACTTAGGATTTATAGAGACCCCGTACAAAAAAGTTGAAAACGGTGTTGTTGCTGTAGATGAGCCGGTTATTTATCTTTCTGCTGAAGATGAGGATGGTAAAACTATTGCTCAGGCGAATGCTGAATATGATGATAAAGGTAATTTCACCACACCACGTGTTAAAGCACGTTATGAGGGTGACTTCCCGATCATTGAACCAGAGAAACTGGATTTAATGGACGTGGCACCAAATCAGATTACTTCTATTGCCGCTTCATTGATTCCTTTCCTGGAGCATGATGATGCGAACAGGGCCCTGATGGGTTCCAACATGCAACGTCAGGCCGTACCATTGTTACGTCCTGAAGCGCCGATTGTTGGTACTGGTCTGGAAGGCCGTGTTGCACGTGACTCCAGAACTTTGATCAATGCTGAAGGTAATGGTGTAGTTGAATATGTTGATGCAAATGAGATCACCATTAAATACGAAAGAAATGACGGCGACCGTTTAGTTTCTTTTGAAGGTGACAGCAAAACTTATAAATTAATTAAATTCAAGAAAACCAACCAGAATACTTGTATCAACTTGAAACCAATCGTTAAGAAAGGTCAGAAAGTAGTAAAAGGACAAGTACTTTGCGAAGGTTATGCTACTGAAAACGGTGAGTTGGCATTAGGAAGAAACTTAAAAGTTGCTTTCATGCCTTGGCAAGGGTATAACTTTGAGGATGCGATCGTAATTAACGAACGTATTGTTAGAGAAGATATCTTTACTTCATTGCACATTGAAGAGTTTGAATTGGAAGTACGTGATACAAAACGTGGGGAAGAGGAGTTAACACCAGACATCCCTAACGTCTCTGAGGAAGCTACTAAAGATTTGGACGAAAACGGTATTATCCGTGTAGGTGCTGAAGTTAAAGAAGGAGATATCCTGATTGGTAAGATCACTCCTAAAGGAGAATCTGATCCTTCACCGGAAGAAAAACTGCTTCGTGCCATCTTTGGTGATAAAGCGGGAGATGTAAAAGATGCTTCTTTGAAAACTCCTCCTTCCATTAAAGGTGTGGTTATTGACACCAAATTATTCTCCAGAGCTAAGAAAACGACGAAAGCAGAAGAGAAATCTGCGATCGAGAAATTAGACAAGAGATATAACCTGGCTGTTGAGAACCTGAAAAATGAACTGGTAGATAAGTTGTTCCAGATCGTAAACGGTAAAACCTCACAAGGTGTATTTAACGTTTACAAGGAGCTGTTGTTCCCTAAAGGAGCGAAATTTACACAGAAGAGCTTGGCGGAACTGGAATATGCCCACATCAATCCATACAAATGGACTACTGATGATGATAAAAACGATCAGATCAAAATGTTGTTGCACAATTATGGTATTCGTGTAAACGAAGAACTGGGTGCTTACAAACGTGATAAGTTCGCGATCAGTGTTGGTGATGAGCTTCCTTCCGGTATTGTTCAGATGGCTAAAGTTTATGTAGCGAAAAAACGTAAACTGAAAGTAGGAGATAAGATGGCGGGACGTCACGGTAACAAAGGTATTGTTGCACGTATTGTACGTGATGAAGACATGCCTTTCTTAGATGATGGAACTCCGGTTGATATCGTATTGAACCCACTGGGTGTACCTTCACGTATGAACTTGGGACAGATCTATGAAACTGTATTGGCATGGGCCGGAAAAGAACTGGGTGTTAAATTTGCGACCCCGATCTTTGATGGTGCTAAACATGATGAGGTAGAAGACTGGATCGCTAAAGCTGGTGTACCTGCTTCAGGAAGAACTTATTTAAACAATGGTTTAACTGGAGACAGATTTGATCAGCCAACTACGGTAGGTATTATCTATATGCTGAAACTGGGACACATGGTTGATGATAAGATGCACGCCCGTTCAATCGGACCGTACTCTTTAATTACCCAGCAGCCATTAGGTGGTAAGGCTCAGTTCGGTGGTCAGCGTTTTGGTGAGATGGAGGTTTGGGCATTGGAGGCATTTGGTGCTGCCAATATCCTGCAAGAGATCTTAACTGTGAAATCTGATGATGTGATCGGAAGAGCAAAAACCTACGAAGCGATTGTAAAAGGTGAAAACCTTCCTACGCCAGGTGTACCAGAATCATTCAATGTATTGGTTCATGAGTTACGCGGATTAGGTTTAGATATTACGTTAGACTAATGTTTTAAGTATTGAGCAGTGTCTGCTTCGGCCGGCACTGCTTAAAACTTGAGACTTACAACTCAAAAAGATATGTCTTACAAAAAGGATAATAAATTAAAAAGCAACTTCACCTCGATTACCATTAGTTTGGCCTCTCCTGAAGCAATTCTGGAGCGTTCAAGTGGTGAGGTGTTGAAACCTGAAACCATTAACTATCGTACTTACAAACCTGAACGTGATGGTTTGTTCTGCGAGCGTATTTTTGGTCCGGTTAAAGATTACGAATGTCATTGCGGTAAATACAAGCGTATCCGTTATAAAGGTATTGTTTGTGACCGTTGTGGTGTGGAAGTAACAGAGAAGAAAGTACGCAGAGAGCGTATGGGACACATCAATTTGGTGGTTCCTGTAGCGCACATCTGGTATTTCCGTTCTTTACCGAATAAAATCGGATACTTATTGGGCTTGCCAACCAAGAGATTGGACCTGATCATTTACTACGAACGTTATGTAGTAATCCAGGCTGGTTTAATGGGTGAACAGGGTATTCAGTACATGGATTTCTTAACTGAAGAAGAATATTTAGATATTCTGGATAAGTTGCCTAAAGAAAACCAGTACCTGGATGATAAAGATCCTAACAAATTCATCGCTAAAATGGGTGCTGAAGCGTTAGAGGATTTACTGAAACGTATTGATTTAGATACTTTATCATATAACTTACGTCACCAGGCTGCAAATGAGACTTCTCAGCAACGTAAAAATGAGGCTTTAAAACGTCTTCAGGTTGTTGAAGCTTTCCGCGGATCAAGAACTCGTATTGAGAATAATCCAGAGTGGATGATCATTAAGATTGTTCCGGTTATTCCACCAGAATTACGTCCTTTGGTTCCTTTGGAAGGTGGTCGTTTTGCGACTTCAGATTTAAATGATCTTTACCGTCGTGTGATTATCCGTAACAACCGTTTAAAACGTTTGATCGAGATCAAAGCTCCTGAAGTAATTTTACGTAACGAAAAACGTATGTTACAAGAGGCAGTTGACTCTTTATTTGATAACTCACGTAAGGTAAATGCTGTTAAAACTGAAGGTAACCGTGCCTTGAAATCTCTTTCTGATATTCTGAAAGGTAAACAAGGACGTTTCCGTCAAAACTTATTGGGTAAACGTGTGGATTATTCTGCCCGTTCTGTAATTGTTGTAGGTCCTAACCTGAAATTACATGAATGCGGTTTACCTAAAGATATGGCAGCTGAGCTGTTCAAACCGTTCATCATTCGTAAAATGATTGAAAGGGGTATCGTGAAAACGGTTAAATCTGCAAAGAAAATCGTTGACAGAAAAGATCCTCTGGTTTGGGACATCCTTGAAAATGTATTAAAAGGACACCCGGTATTGCTTAACCGTGCACCTACGTTGCACAGACTGGGTATCCAGTCCTTCCAGCCTAAGTTGGTAGAGGGTAAAGCGATCCAGTTGCACCCACTTGTATGTACGGCCTTCAACGCGGATTTTGACGGTGACCAGATGGCAGTCCACTTACCTTTAGGTAATGCTGCAATTTTGGAAGCCCAGGTATTGATGCTTGCTGCACATAACATTTTGAACCCTGCGAATGGTACGCCAATTACTGTACCTTCACAGGATATGGTTTTGGGTCTTTACTATATTACTAAAGGCCGTAGAACTGATGAAACAAGAGTAGTTAATGGACAAGATTCAATCTTCTATTCTCCTGAAGAGGTGATCATTGCTTACAATGAGAAACGTATTGATCTTCATGCATTTATTAAAGTTAAGGTAAATGTAAAAGAGAATGACGGAAGTATCGTAAATAAATTGATTGAGACTACAGTTGGTCGTGTACTGTTTAACCAAATGGTGCCGGAAGAAGTAGGTTATATCAATGAATTGCTGACTAAGAAATCTTTAAGGGATATTATTGGTGAGGTGGTGAAAATCACTGGTATGGCACGTTCTTCAAGATTCTTGGATGACATTAAAGAATTAGGTTTCCAAATGGCATTCAGAGGTGGTTTATCATTTAATTTACAAGATGTAAACATCCCTGTTGAAAAGCAAGCTTTATTAGAGCAGGCTTCTGCAGAAGTTGAAGAGGTAAGGAATAACTATAATATGGGATTCATTACCAACAACGAGCGTTACAATCAGATTATCGATATCTGGACTCGTATCAATAACCGTCTGACTTCTTATGTAATGACGCAGTTATCGAGCGATAACCAGGGATTCAACTCTGTATATATGATGCTTGATTCCGGAGCCCGTGGTTCTAAGGAGCAGATTCGTCAGCTGTGCGGTATGCGTGGTTTGATGGCTAAACCTCAGAAATCAGGTTCAGGTGGTGAGATCATTGAAAACCCGATCTTATCAAACTTTAAAGAAGGTCTGTCTGTATTAGAGTACTTTATCTCTACTCACGGTGCTCGTAAAGGTTTGGCGGATACAGCGTTAAAAACAGCTGATGCTGGTTACCTGACTCGTCGTTTACATGACGTTGCTCAGGATATGATTGTTAACTCTGAAGATTGTGGTACTTTGAGAGGTATGTATACTACTGCCCTTAAAGATAACGAGGATATCGTAGAGCCGTTATATGACAGAATTTTGGGTCGTATTTCTCTTCATGATGTATTCAACCCACTTGATGGTGAGTTATTGGTTGCAGCAGGACAGGATATTGACGAGGATATTGCAAGAGCAATTGACGAGTCTCCACTGGAAGGTGTTGAAATCCGTTCCGTACTGACTTGCGAAAACAAGCGTGGTGTTTGTGCACTATGCTATGGACGTAACCTGGCAACTGGTAAACGTGTTCAGAAAGGTGAGGCTGTTGGTGTTATTGCAGCACAGTCTATCGGTGAGCCGGGTACACAGTTAACTTTACGTACGTTCCACGTGGGTGGTACGGCGTCTAACATCGCGGCTGAATCTCAGATCATTGCGAAGTTTGACGGTGTGATTGAATTTGAGAATGTTCGTACAGTAGAACACGTTACAGAAGATGGTGCAAATCAAATTGTTCTTGGCCGTTCAGGTGAGTTCAAGATTGTAGAAGCTGGAACTGGTAAAGTGATCATGACCAACAACATCCCTTACGGTTCATTCCTATATGTTGAAGACGGTGCAAAAATTACCAAAGGCGATAGAATTTGTTCGTGGGATCCATACAACGCGGTTATTATTTCCGAGTTTGCGGGTAAAATCGAATTTGATGCGATCGTTGAGGGGGTTACTTTCCGTGAAGAATCAGATGAACAAACTGGTCACCGTGAGAAAGTAATTATTGACACTCGTGATAAAACTAAAAACCCTTCTGTAAGGGTAGTAGATAAAAAAGGTGAATTGATCAGAGCTTATAACATTCCTGTTGGTGCGCACATCGCTATCGACGAGGGTGAGGCGGTAAGAACTGGCCAGATCCTGGTTAAGATTCCTCGTGCAACTGGTAAAACCAGGGATATTACGGGTGGTTTGCCTCGTGTAACTGAGTTATTTGAGGCTCGTAACCCTTCAAACCCTGCTGTTGTTACGGAAATTGACGGTGTGGTAACTTTAGGTGGTGTTAAACGTGGTAACCGCGAAATGACCATCGAATCTAAAGACGGAGAAGTTAAAAAATACCTTGTTCCATTGTCTAAACACATCCTGGTTCAGGATAATGACTTTGTGAAAGCGGGTATGCCATTATCTGATGGATCTATTTCTCCTGCAGACATCCTTGCAATTAAAGGACCTGCAGCAGTTCAGGAATACCTGGTGAATGGTATCCAAGAGGTTTACCGTTTACAAGGTGTAAAAATCAACGATAAACACTTTGAAGTGATTGTACATCAAATGATGCAGAAAGTTCACATTGAAGATCCGGGAGATACTATTTTCTTAGAAAATAACCTTGCAGATCGTTGGGACTTTATGGTTGAAAATGATGAGATCTACGACAAAAAAGTTATTGTTGAGGCTGGAGATTCAGCTACAATGAAACCAGGCCAGATCGTTTCCCTGCGTAAACTTAGAGATGAAAATTCTCAGTTAAAACGCAGAGACCTGAAACAAGTTGAAGTGCGTGATGCAAGACCTGCAACAGCGAGTTCAATTCTTCAGGGAATCACTCGTGCTTCACTGGGAACTAAATCATTCATCTCAGCCGCTTCCTTCCAGGAAACTACAAAGGTGTTGAACGAAGCTGCAATTGCAGGTAAACGTGACAGCATGCTTGGATTGAAAGAAAACGTAATCGTTGGTCACCTGATCCCTTCAGGTACTGGTGTACGTGGCTACGAAAGAATCATTGTTGGTTCACAAGAAGAGTACGATAAATTGCTAGCTTCTAAACAAGAAGAAGCAGAAGCTTAAGATTCTTCAATCATCATAATTAAGCCCCTCCGCCCTAAAAGCGGAGGGGCTTTTTCGTGTATAGGAAACAGTATAGATCGTTTAAAATGAGATGTTTTGATATTTATGCATATAGATATAAATATATTTTATGTGTATTTAAGCTGCTTAATTTATATCTATTGATATGGTTATATTTTGATATTAATATATGTAGATATAAATGTTCTTTGAATATGTTTTGCTCTTTCTGGCGATATATATAAGTGCTTAAGTGTATAGATATAAATATATTTATATATATAGATGTGCGTGGCGCTGAGCTTAAGTTGCTAACTAATGATGAAGTATTTTCTATGAATTTATCAGAATTTACAACTGCTACTTAGGAGATATAAAAGGGTTTTTGGCTGGTTTTGTATATTGGTATATTTATATCTGAATAACGAAAATGGCTACTGGCTTATAATATGCTTGTATTAGTTGTCGTAATAGGTGTAATCCTTCATGCATGAATATTTATAATCATAGCAGATCTGTTTATTAACTTTTCGGAACTGGGTTCCTCTATTTTGTCCTTATTGGTTTTGATCTTTATCTGAGATTGAATATACTAGTTATGTATGTTGATCGATGTAAGACGCATATGTGTTTATGTAATTGTATGTTTATATCTCTACATATATATTATCATAACATAGACGTATAATTATATAAATATATAGTTTTTGGACTTCAATAAATATCTATGAGTCTAGATATATACATGTTAATAAATAAACATATCTACATATAAAGGTATGTTTATTATTAGTAATAGAGTATGGTAATGCAATCGGTTAAAGCGCCCAAAAAAATCATGTTACTCAGAGAGGACCTCAGGGCGCCTTGCCACAAGAGCGAAGCGCGGCAAGGAGTCCAGTCCTCGAAGAGTAACATGATTTTTATAACTGCCTTTAATATTCTAATCATGCATGCAAATGCTGTAAAACTTTCTATCCAAACATTTTTTTCCGAACTTTTTATCCCCAAGATTTTATAAGTAAGTTTGTACTATGGAAGAACGCAACAACGACAACCAGCTAAACATCGAACTTTCCGAAGAAATCGCAGAAGGAATATTTTCAAACCTTGCCATAATAACCCATTCCAACACAGAATTCGTATTGGACTTTATCCGGGTCATGCCAGGCGTACCAAAAGCAAGAGTAAAATCAAGAATCATTTTAACACCAGAACATGCCAAACGCCTGGTTCATGCCATGCAAGATAACATTGACAAATACGAAGCTGCAAACGGAAGAATCAAAACACAAGAAGAGCCTCCAGGTTTTCCAATGAACTTTGGTGGGCCAACAGCCCAAGCCTAAAGGTTTTTAAGTAAATAAGAAAGTATAGCAGGATACGCGTTAGGTTCAAACCACTGGGTGTCGGGATCTTTACGGAACCAGGTCAGCTGGCGCTTGGCAAAACGACGTGTATTCTGCTTAATCTGCTCCACCGCCTCCTGCAAAGTAAGCTCAGCATCCAGATAACGGAATAGCTCAGAATAACCCACTGTATTCAATGCATTAAGACCTTTATAAGGCACCAAACTGCGAACTTCGTCTAGCAGTCCCGCTTCCATCATTAAATCAACACGGTGGTTAATTTGCTGGTACAAATGCGAACGATCCATGTTCAACCCAATCTTTAGAATTTTAAAAGGTCTAATCTTTTTGCTGTTGGTGAGGTGAGAAGAAAGTTTTGTTCCCGTAGAGAGGAAAAATTCGAGCCCTCTGATCATTCGCT
Organism: Pedobacter nutrimenti; assembly: GCF_032678445.1. GTDB lineage: Bacteria > Bacteroidota > Bacteroidia > Sphingobacteriales > Sphingobacteriaceae > Pedobacter > Pedobacter nutrimenti_A. The sequence continues at coordinate 9,114 of NZ_JAVTSQ010000020.1, read as the reverse complement.
GAGGATTAGCCTGGTCTACTTTGTCATAGTATTCAGGATCTGCTGCACGGAGCTGATGTTTAATCTCCTCCAATCCCTGTTCAGCAAAAACATGATTTAAACGTTCTCTTACCGAAAGATCTGTTTCGGGGAGGTCATCCAATCCATTACAAACCGCATTGATGTATAAGCCTGAACCTCCAACCATAACTACCTGATCATGATTTTTAAAAAGCGAAGTGATGGTCTTCATCGCCTCAATTTCAAAATCTCCGGTACTGAAGAGTGTCTGGATACGATGAGAATTAATAAAATGATGGGGGGCTGCTGCGAGTTCTTCTGCTGACGGTTTTGCAGTCCCAATCTCCATTTCCTTAAAAAATTGCCTGGAATCGGCAGAGACGATTTCTGTTTTAAAATGCCGGGCCAGCTGAATGGCCAGTGAAGTTTTACCAATGGCAGTTGGCCCGACAATAACAATAAGTGTTTTATTTGACACGATAAAGAGATTTAGTAATCCTCTTCCTTACCGCCATAATCTTCATCTTCGTAGTTTTCATTGTCCGAAAATTCATCTTCTTCCTCATCACCAGTTTCCTCACTTTCTTCATCGCGTTCTTTGGCATTGATACCACTGCCGCCCATGGCTTCGATTTCATCTGTATCTTCAGGCACAAAGTCCATCTCATTCAGGAAGTCAAATTCATCAGAGACAGGATTGCTGGATACCGCAACAGGACTAGCGCTGTTCTTGTCAATGATTTTAGGCGCTTCTCCGGTACTTTTAAATACAAAAGGATACTCGATAGAAGGATCGGTTTCCAGAATGATCCTGATGAGTTCTACGTGGAAATCGAAAGGTCTGTCGAAATTATATGTATAATAAAATTTCTGATGAGGGTCTTCAATGAAATTGCTCAGTTTGGCTTTTTCCATTAAAGCAACACCTCTGTCTATCTTGCGCTGGTTAGGCAGATAAGCAATCTCGTCTCCTTTGATCCAGTTGTCTGCGCTTACATAAAATGAAGAAGATTTTTCAATAACATACCCCGTTGACTTATGAATGGCCCGGTGTAGGTCTTCAAATGTTTGCGTGGACTTAATGTCTATTTCTCTAACTACTTCGTCGAAATCTTCAAAACTTATTCTAAATCTATAAATTGCCATTTGAGCCCTTATTTCTCTATAAAATTAAAAAATAAAAATATATTAATTTGTTAAATGTCTTAATTCGCTGGTTGAAGTCCATATTCTTTCCCTTTCTCCAGCATAAACCTGAGGGCGTCTTCATAAGAGTTGGTGATTTCTCCTTCTAGTATAGCTTCCCTGATGGCATTTTTGATCAGGCCTACTTCTTTTCCTGCAGACAAGCCGAAGGCATTCATGATATCATTGCCGGTAATTGGGGGTTGCCAGTTTCGGATCTTATCCCGTTCTTCCACATCTTTGAGTTTCTGTTTAACCAGCTCAAAGTTATTGCGGTATTTTTTAACCTTATATTCATTTTTGGTGGTGACATCTGCATTGCAAAGCAGCATAAGGCTTTCAATATCTTCACCGGCATCAAACAATAAGCGGCGTACAGCAGAGTCAGTTACGACTTCCTGGGCCAGTACAATAGGGCGCAGATGGAGTTGTACGAGCTTTTGTACACATTTCATCTTTTCATTGAGGGGAAGTTTCAGCTGCGCAAAGATCTGGGGGACCATACGTGCTCCTTTATCTTCATGACCATGAAAAGTCCAGCCATGGCCTTCTTCAAATCTTTTGGTTGGCGGTTTGGCAATGTCATGCAGGATGGCTGCCCACCTTAGCCAAAGGTCATTGGTGTTTAGAGAAATATTATCTAAAACCTGAAGGGTGTGGTAGAAGTTGTCTTTGTGTCCTTTTCCATTGATAATTTCGACCCCATAAAGGTTGGCCATTTGTGGAAAAATAATGCGGAGCAGCCCAGTGTCAAACAAGTATTTAAAACCAACAGATGGAACCGGAGAAAGAATGATCTTATTTAGTTCGTCTGTGATACGTTCTTTTGAAACAATACTGATGCGCTCTTTTTGCTTTTTGATAGCAGAAAGAGCTTTGTCATCAATGGAGAAATTGAGTTGTGAAGCGAAACGGATGGCGCGCATCATCCTTAGGGGGTCATCTGAAAAAGTAATTTCCGCGTCGAGCGGAGTTCTGATCAGTTTTTCCTGAAGATCGTTAATGCCCTGGAAGGGATCAACCAACGCACCGTAATTTGCTGCATTTAAAGAGATGGCTAAAGCATTGATTGTAAAGTCACGTCTAAGCTGGTCGTCTTCAATAGTACCGTTTTCTACAATTGGTTTTCTGGAGTTTGCCCGGTAGGATTCCTTTCTGGCACCTACAAACTCAATTTCCAGGTCGTGGTATTTGAGCATGGCTGTACCAAAGTTCTTAAACACGGCCACTTTGGTTTTCAGCTGACGTCCGGCAAGTTCAGCGAACTCTATGCCATTGCCAAGAACCACAATATCAATGTCTTTTGACGGGCGTTCTAAAAAAATATCACGAACATAGCCTCCAATCACATAAGCTTCGATTGTATGTTGGGCAGCAATATCAGCAAGGACCTTGAAAACTGGATGTTTTAAGTGTTCTTTCATTCGTGTTCAATTATTAAATGCCCTGAATCTTGCGGAAGCAAAATTTCAATAGACAGAAGTATTGGGTTGAGTTTCTGCAAAAGTACTAAAAGTTACCTTCTAATAAAGGAAAATTGGCCGCCTGCTCCTAATTTCATAATGGTGGAAGGTTTTCTGGGAGTTTTGAGTTCTTGTTCCCAATCCACAGCATGGTCTACTGCTGCGAGAATGTTCTTGTCTATTTCGTCAAAGAATTTAGGTGCCGGTTGTCCGGAAATATTTGCTGATGTGGAAGTTATGGGTTTTCGGAACCGTTGCAGAAGTGGCGTGCAAAATTCATGTTTAACTACCCGTATACCCACGCTGCCATCTGCATTGATGACATTTTGAGCAAGGTTTTTCGCGCCGGAAAAAATAAGGGTCAAAGGGTTTTCTGCAAATTCAATCAGATCATAAGCCACATCCGGTACCTCGGATACATAACTTTGCACTTTTGCATCGGTGTCCAGAAGGATGATGAAACTTTTGTCGTCAGAACGCCCTTTGATGGCATTGATTTTGGCTGCTGCCGCCTCGTTTGTGGCATCACAACCCAGTCCCCAGACGGTATCTGTAGGATAGAGAATTACACCTCCGTTTCTTAAAACTTCCAGTGCTTTTTCGATTTCTGTTTTCAGCATGATACAAAGGTATCATTTTAGTATTTTTAAATAACAGTCCATCATCTGTTTTGCCAGTAAATGGTTGTCAAATTTTTGGACATAGAGTTGACCCATGGATTTCATGTGCTGCTGAAGCGTCTTATCGCCCAGAACACGGTTGGTTTGTTCTGCAAGTTCCTCCGGATTGTCGGGATGTACATATAGACTGTCTGGGCCTCCTGCTTCTTCCAGGCAGGATCCGGTGGCTCCGATAACGGGGATATTGGAATACATGGCTTCTATAATTGGAATCCCGAATCCTTCGTAATAGGAAGGATAAACGAAAAGACTGGCCATCTGGTAAATAGATGGGAGTGCAGAAAAGGGAAGACCCCGAAGGAAAAGGACTCTGTGACCAAGGTCCAGGCGCTCTATTTCCTGTTGTACAAGTTTGGCATAAGGTTGGTGTTTTCCAACGACGACTAAGGCATATTCCGGATCAATATCTTTTAATGCTTTAATAATGAGCATCAGATTTTTCCGGGGTTCTACAGTTCCAACGTTCAGAATGTACTTTTCCGGGAGCTGGTACTCTGCTCTAATGCGCTGGTGCAGGGAAAGGTCTGGTTCTTGTTTGAAAGTATCATCACAACTTTGAAAAATGACCTCTATTTTGGAGGGGGCAATTTGATAGAGTTCTACAATGTCACGTTTGGTACATTCACTGATGGCGATGATATGGTCGCTGTTGATACAGGCATACCTGGCTTTCAGGTGGTAGATATATCTGTCTGCAGGTTTGTAGTACTGTGGATAACGTAAATAAATGAGGTCGTGAATGGTGACAGCAGACTTGATTCCCGTTGCTTTTAACCCGAGGGGAATTTCCTGGCTAAGACCATGGAAAAGTGTGATTTTGTCTTTTAACAGCTGTTTTTTAATGCCATAACTTCTCCACATAAATTTAGGCCCTGCATATTGAGGCAGTTTAAGTGAGATCCTGGCATCCTCAAAAAAAGAACTGATCTGGGGATGATCCTTAATTTTCGGACTATAAACAAAATAATGGTTTTGATGAAAATAACGGGCCAGTTGCCCGATCAGCGAGCGGCTGTAATTGCCTAATCCGGTGAGATTATTCGCTGCCCTTTTTCCATCAAAACCAATATTCATTAATTATACAGCTACATTATTTTCCCTTAATGCATTGTTCAGGGATGTCTTTTTGTCTGTAGATTCTTTACGTTTACCAATGATCAGTGCACAAGGAACCTGGTATTCTCCTGCAGGGAATTTTTTGGTGTAACTTCCAGGGATTACGACAGAACGTGCAGGAACAATTCCTTTATATTCTACTGGTTCCGGACCGGTTACATCAATGATTTTTGTAGAGGCAGTCAGTACTACGTTGGCACCTAATACAGCCTCACGTTCTACGCGTACACCTTCAACAACGATTGCTCTGGAGCCCAGGAAGCAGTTGTCTTCAATAATCACTGGTGCGGCCTGGATCGGTTCTAAAACACCGCCAATTCCAACGCCACCACTCAGGTGTACATGTTTTCCGATTTGTGCACATGATCCTACTGTTGCCCAGGTATCCACCATAGTGCCTTCATCTACATAAGCACCGATGTTTACATAAGAAGGCATCAGGATAACACCTTTTGCCAGGTATGCACCATATCTTGCGATGGCATGAGGAACAACGCGAACACCTAGTTCTTTGTAATTGGTTTTTAATTTCATTTTATCATGAAATACAAAAGGACCAACTATAGTTTCTTTCATTTCTCTGATCGGGAAATAAAGAATTACTGCTTTTTTAACCCATTCATTGACACCCCATGAATTTAAAACAGGTTCTGCTACGCGGAGTTCACCGCGGTCAAGCATGATAATTGTACTTTCAATAGCTTCGCAATATTGACTATATTCTAATAAAGTTCTGTCTTCCCAAGCGGCTTCTACTAACTTTTTTAATTCTGCAATCATGATTAAATTTAATTTTTGACAAAATAAATGAAATTTATGTATTGGGCGATGGTTTCATCGGAATATTTTTGTTTTTAACTGTTAATTATGAAGCTTCTTACGTATTTTTGATGTTTATGACCGAGCAGGAAAAATTAAGGATAGATAAATACTTGTGGGCGATACGTTTGTTTAAAACCAGAAGCCTGGCTACAGAGGCGTGTAAAGCGGGAAGGGTAAAGTTCAACGGACAGAACATTAAACCTTCTGTCATTGTAAAACCGGGAGATGTGTATCAGGTTTCTAAAGGAATTGAAAAGAAAGTGATTGAGGTGGTAGAACTTTCCTATAACAGAACGGAAGCGAAGGTTGCAGTAACGAAATATAAGGACATTACTCCTCTGGAAGAAACTTATGCCTATAAGTCTACCTTTCATGCACCTGTGATGACCAGAGACAGAGGGGCAGGCAGACCTACAAAAAGGGATAGAAGAGAAATTGATGGCTTAACAGACAACTTCTTTGAAGAGGATTAAAGAAGCGGAGGATATTAGTAATCCGTCCGCATCGTTGATTGTTCCCAAAGTTTAAAAGCCTGCAGTGCTTCATCCCTCATCATCTGTTTGATGGGCAGACTGCGCGATTCCATCGGCTTTTCCAGTTCATCATAAATGAACTTATCGTCAAAACCAATATTTCCTGCATCTGTTTTGGTGTTGGCATAGTAGATTTTGCTGATTCTTGCCCAATAAATAGCGCTCAGGCACATAGGGCATGGCTCACAGCTGGTGTAGACCACGCAGCCCGACAGATCAAATGTACTCAGCGCAGTGCAAGCCAGTCTGATGGCCGAAACTTCTGCATGGGCAGTTGGGTCATTGCTTGAGGTTACCTTATTTCCACTCTGGGCTATGATTTCGCCATCTTTTACAATGACTGCGCCAAAAGGTCCACCCAAGCTTTCCAGCACATTTTTTTCAGACAATTCAATGGCCAGGCGCATGAATTTTTCGTGTTGAGTTGATTGTTCCATAATTTTTTCCAATAAAAGACCACAAAAAAAATGCCCCGAAATTCAGGGCATTCTAAATTTTAAAGGCCAGAGGATTATTTTTTCTCTGTTTTATAAGCCTCATTTAATCCAATGATCACTTCGCTGGTTACATCTAAAGATTCATCAGCAAAAAGAATCGCGCTATTTCCTTTGGCATAAGTTAATACCATTTTAAAGCCTTTTTTCTTTGCATAAGTTTTTAAATAGTCGGCTACTTTATCGTATAGTTTTTCTTGTTCTGCAGCCTGGTCACGTTGAAGTGCTGAACCTGCATTTTGCTGATAAGCTTGCAATTCTTGTTGTTTGCGGGCTAGTCTTTGTTCTGTTGCTGCTCTTTGATCTGCAGGAAGTGTGTTTTGTTGTTGCTGATACTGCGCAACTTCTCTTTGGAAAGCCTGTGTTTTAGCGCCCATGTCTCCCTGGGCAGCTTTGGTTTTGGTTTCCATTTTTGCCTGAAGATCTTTGAAGTATTGGTATTTGGTAAGTAAAGAGTCTGAGTTTACATAAACAATTTGGTCTTTACCTGTTACCGCAGCAGTTTCAGATTTTGTATTGGTAGTTTTAGTAGCTGCGCCTTCTTTATTTTGGCAGGAAGCCATAACGGAAACCAGAGCGACAGCAGTTGCAAGACCGCTTAGTTTTAGTGTGTTCATTTTCATTATCCTTTAATATATCTTGTTTTCTTTTCTTGTTATTTTAGGCCTGCAGGGTGCCAGCTGGCCTTTAAATTTAAGCAAATATAAAATTTACAATTTACTATCCTAAATAAAGTGATTTTAAGGCTGTTTTTATGTCATTTTCAGCCTAAATAGTTATCCACATTTACGGTTAATTGGGCATAATTCGTTATTTTTGTATTTATATTTTTTATTAAAATTTATGAGCGAAGAAAAAGATCCAAAGTCAAATTATTCGGCAGATAATATACAGGTATTAGAAGGTTTGGAAGCGGTGCGTAAGCGCCCTTCTATGTATATAGGAGATACCGGAGTTAAAGGTTTGCACCATTTGGTTTATGAGGTAGTCGATAACTCAATTGATGAGGCATTGGCAGGACATGCTGATACCATCTATGTAAATATTTTAAAAGACAACTCTATCCGGGTTGAAGATAACGGCCGGGGTATTCCAACCGGTATCAATACAAAAGAGCAAAAATCAGCTTTAGAGATTGTAATGACGGTGCTACATGCCGGTGGTAAATTCGATAAGGATACCTATAAGGTTTCCGGAGGTTTGCACGGTGTGGGGGTAAGTTGTGTGAACGCTTTGTCTACGCACTTAAGAGCCGAAGTACACAGGGAAGGTAAAGTCTGGGTACAGGAATACAATATTGGTAAACCTTTGTATGATGTAAAGTCTATTGGTGAAACAGAGAAAAGAGGTACGATCGTAACTTTTACTCCCGATCCGACGATCTTTACACAAACCACAGAGTATCGTTATGATACACTTGCATCCAGGTTAAGAGAGCTGGCGTTCCTGAATAAAGGAATTAAACTGACTTTAACAGATGAACGTGAAACTCTTGAAAATGGGGAATTCCTGACAGAGCTCTTCCATTCAGAAGGGGGATTAAAAGAATTTGTTCAGTTCCTGGATGGTAATCGTCCTTCATTGATTGAAGAACCGATCTATATAGAGGGAATTAAAAGCGGTATCCCTGTAGAGCTGGCCTTGCAGTACAACGATAGTTATACAGAGAATGTGCATTCTTATGTGAACAACATCAATACCCATGAGGGCGGAACGCATATTGCCGGTTTTAGAAGGGGTTTAACCCGTACACTGAAAGCTTATGCAGATAAGTCTGGTTTATTGAAGAATGTGAAGTTCGAAATTACCGGTGATGACTTCCGCGAAGGTCTAACTGCTGTGGTTTCTGTAAAGGTACAAGAGCCTCAGTTTGAAGGCCAGACCAAAACCAAACTGGGTAACTCTGAGGTAATGGGTGCGGTTGATGTAGCTGTTGGTGAGGCTTTAAATAATTATTTAGAGGAGAATCCGAGAGAAGCGAGGCTGATCATCAATAAAGTGATCCTGGCGGCAACTGCGCGTGCAGCGGCACGTAAAGCCCGTGAAATGGTTCAACGGAAGAGTGTAATGGGCGGTTCAGGACTTCCTGGTAAACTGGCCGATTGTTCAGATAGCGATCCGGAAAGATGTGAAATTTACCTGGTGGAGGGAGACTCTGCGGGTGGTACGGCAAAACAAGGCCGTGACCGTAATTTCCAGGCGATACTTCCTTTGAAAGGAAAGATCCTTAACGTGGAAAAAGCAATGGAACATAAGATCTACGAAAATGACGAGATCAAGAATATGTTTACTGCAATTGGTGTGAGTATCGGTACTCCGGAAGACGATAAGGCTTTAAATTTAACGAAGCTGCGTTACCATAAAATTGTAATTATGACGGATGCGGATATTGACGGATCCCACATTACAACATTGATCTTAACTTTCTTCTTCAGGTATATGAAGGCGCTGATTGAGGCTGGATATGTTTATATTGCTGCTCCGCCATTGTACCAGGTTAAGAAAGGTAAAGATTTTGAATATTGCTGGAATGATGTACAGCGCGATGCGGCTGTTCAGCGTTTAAAAGGTGCTGGTAAGGAAGAAAGCGTACACGTTCAACGTTATAAAGGTTTGGGTGAGATGAACGCTGAACAATTGTGGGATACCACTTTGAATCCAGCAACCCGTACTTTATTACAGGCAACGATAGAAAATGCTGCAGAGTGTGACCATACCTTCTCTATGTTAATGGGAGATGAGGTAGCACCAAGACGTGATTTTATTGAGCGTAATGCAAAATATGCGAAGATCGATGCCTAATTAATTGATCTTTATTGAA
>NZ_JAVTSQ010000019.1:0-108992 GCF_032678445.1 Pedobacter nutrimenti | reverse complement strand
TTTTATTTATACAGTTTTAACTGTAGTTTCTTGTAATTAATAACCGCTTTATGCTGGAACAGGATATCGCCGCCAATAATGGCTGCAATAACCGGATGTCCCATTTGCTGATAAGTGGCGTTGACGCTGTCGAGATCCAGGCCTACTGCAGTGTATTTCTTTAATTTAAGTCCATTTAGTTTTAAAACTGGAATGGTTGCCATTAAAGTACTTGACGTACTGAACAGGGTGGTTGCGTAATTTTCATCTGTATTTTCCTGTGAAACTTCAAGGTCATCAGACAGGTGCTTTTCCAGTAATGTTTTGTCAAATACGGATCTCGATGCCCCTGTATCAAGGACAGCCAGGTGGGATTCGCCAAAAACAACAATTTCCATCAAAAGATGGAAACCGTCGTCTTGTAAATTGATCAATTTCAAAGGAACATGTATCGCCCTCATGTACTTAGATCAGTTTCATTTCTGCTAAAACATTATTCATATTCCTTACTGCATCTGCACTTTTGTTAAAAGCGGCTTGTTCAGTTTCGTTGAGTTTATAGTCGATAATGGATTCCCACCCGTTGCGGCCAATCACCACAGGAACGCCAAGACAGATATCTTTCTGGCCATATTCTCCATCTAAGGCAACACAGCAGGTAAATAATTTCTTTTCATCGCGGACGATGCTTTCTACCAAAGCAGCTCCTGCTGCCCCGGGTGCATACCAGGCCGAAGTGCCCAATAATCCGGTTAGGGTTGCGCCGCCTACCATAGTATCGGCAGCCACTTTATCTAAAATGGTTTGATCCAGTAATTCTGTTACTGGCAAACTCTGATAGGTTGCAAAACGGGTCAGGGGGATCATTGTCGTATCGCCATGGCCACCAATAACGAAACCCTGAAGATCGTTTGCGCTGCAGTTGAGTGCGGTGCTCAGGTAATATTTAAAACGGGCACTATCTAAAGCTCCACCCATTCCAATAATTCTATGTTTAGGAATCCCCAGGGATTTTAAAGACAAATAGGTCATGGTATCCATTGGGTTGCTGATCACAATGATGATGGCCTCAGGGGAATATTTCAGGATGTTTTCGGCTACACCTTTCACAATACCTGCATTAATGCCAATAAGTTCCTCGCGGGTCATCCCGGGTTTACGGGGCAGACCTGAAGTGATGACGGCAACGGCTGATCCGGCAGTTTTACTGTAGTCGGCTGTTACACCTGTAATTTTGGTATCGAAACCCAGAAGTGCAGCTGTTTGCATCATATCGATCGCTTTGCCTTCTGCAAAGCCTTCTTTAATATCTAAAAGTACAAGTTCACGTGCCAGCTCTTTTCTTGCAATATTATCAGCACAAGTGGCGCCAACGGCTCCTGCTCCTACAACAGTTATCTTCATAGTCGTATACGTTTATATTGGAAATTCCATTAATATGTGAACAAGTTATACAATTACTGCTTTATAAAAAATGCTTTTTAAAACTTTATGATTCCTTGGGGGTTTTATGATAAAGAATTTACATTTGCTTAATACTATAGAAACGAGAACTTGATATGGACAATATACCTGTTGAAAAAGTAGATGTGCTCTCTTATGCTGGAAAGTGGTACTCACTTTGCTCCATCCCAACGTTCCTGGATAAGCACTGGAGGCAAACGATCGAGACTTATGTGATCCATCCAGACGGGTATTATGCGGTATTTACCACCTACAAAGTTATTGGAGAGCTAAAGCAAAAATATATCCGCTCTAAGTTGTTTACGATAAGAGGTACTGGTAACGCCATTTATAAGGCTCAGTTTGTTTGGCCTTTTAAAGTAGACTATTGGGTCATTGAACTGGCAGAAGATTATTCTTATGTGGTGATTGGGCATCCTAAGCATAAATATTTGTTTATTATGGCAAGGAAGCCACAGCTTGATGAGCAATTGCTTAATGATATTATTGCCCGCTGCAAGGAGAAAGGGTATGATACCACTAAACTGGTTTCACAGGAGCATAAATCTGCGGCGAAACAAAAGTTAGCTGTTCATTAAAAACGAAAAAATCAGCAGCTTAGAAAATTAGGAATTTATTCGGTCATTAGCATTCGGAACATTTAAAAAATCCGTAATTTTGGTTATTCTTTTTTTTTAAGCGAGAATCCTTAATTACCCCCATATGTATTTGATTTTTGATACCGAGACGACTGGTTTACCAGGTAATTTTAATGCGCCCATTACCAATACCGATAACTGGCCGCGTTGTATACAGATTGCCTGGCAACTCCATGATGAGTTTGGGGTACTGATAGAAAATCAAGATTATCTGGTTAAACCAAAGGGGTTTAATATTCCCTATGATGCCGAACGTATCCACGGAATTTCTACGGAACTGGCAGAAGAGCAAGGGATAGAACTTGAAGAGGTTCTTGCAAAATTTAATATCGCCTTATCCAAAGCGGAATTTGTAGTAGGTCAGAACGTTGGTTTTGACGTCAATATTATGGGTTGTGAGTTTTACCGCTATGGCGTAGAAAACCGGCTGGCAGAAATGCCGGTATTGGATACTTGTACAGAAGTTACGGCCGAACTACTAAAACTGCCAGGGGGAAGGGGAGGCAGATTTAAATTGCCAAACCTGACTGAATTGCACCAGTATCTTTTTGGTGAACCCTTTGCCGAAGCACATAATGCTACCGCCGACGTTGAAGCGACGACCAGGTGTTTCCTGCAGTTGTTGAAAATTGATGGATTTAAACCAGAACAACTCAAAAGGGATTCGGATTATGTAAGGGCTTTTAAAGAACGTAATCCTGGGGTTATTCCAACAACAGGATTAAAACATATCAACCTTAAGGCTGCTTCTGAGGAAATTCGCGAGCGCCTTAAAAAGGCAGAGGGTGGTGGTCTGTCCAGACAAGCCCTGAAGGAAAATCAGGAGGAATTGAAAAATGCAGTATTTGCGCATTTACATAACCACACGCAGTTTTCCGTATTACAGTCTACCATCAATATTCCTGATCTGATCAAAGCTGCAGCTGCAGATAAAATGCCTGCAGTGGCCATGACTGATCATGCCAATATGATGGGGGCCTTTCACTTTGTGAATCAGGTTCTGAATTACAATAAAGGCGCAGAGGCCAGGAATCAGGCTGCTGTAGAGAAGGGGGAGGAACCGGTAGATGTGATTCTAAAGCCAATTGTAGGTTGTGAGTTCTTTGTGTGTGAAGACCACCTGGACAAGAGCCGCAAAGACAATGGTTTCCAGATTGTATTAATGGCTAAGAATAAAAAAGGCTATCACAATCTGGCCAAAATGTCTTCTATTGCTTATACCAAAGGCTTTTATTATGTGCCGAGGATAGACAGAAAGGTAATTGAAGCATATAAGGAAGATATTCTGGTTCTTTCGGGAAACTTGTACGGAGAGATTCCAAGTAAACTCTTAAACGTGGGTGAAAAACAAGCGGAAGAAGCTTTGCTCTGGTGGAAAGAACAATTTAAAGATGATTTTTATATAGAGGTTCTGCGTCACAACCAGGATGACGAAAATATTGTGAATAAATCACTGATCAGTCTGGCTAAAAAACACGATGTAAAGCTGATCGCAACAAATAATACGTATTACATCAATAAAAAAGACGCCAACGCCCATGATATTTTATTGTGTGTAAAAGATGGTGAAAAGCAGGCTACACCTATAGGACGCGGGCGTGGTTACCGTTATGGTCTGCCCAATCAGGAATATTATTTTAAGTCTGGTGAAGAGATGAAAGCACTCTTTGCAGATCTTCCTGAAGCGATCCTCAATATTGGGGAGATTGTAGATAAGATAGAAATTTATAAGCTGGCCAGAGAGGTACTCTTACCCAAATTTGGTATTCCTGAACAATTTCTTGTTGCGGAGGATGAAACGGATGGTGGAAAAAGAGGGGAGAATAAATATCTTGCGCACCTGACTTATGTAGGGGCTGAAAAACGGTACGGAGAAATTACACCCGACATTAAAGAGCGCCTTGACTTTGAGTTGCAGACCATTGAGAAAACGGGATATCCGGGGTATTTCCTTATTGTGCAGGATTTTATTGCTGAAGCAAGAAATCTGGATGTATCTGTTGGACCGGGAAGGGGTTCTGCTGCGGGTTCTGCAGTGGCTTATTGTCTGGGGATCACCAATATTGACCCGATCAAATATGATTTGCTTTTTGAGCGTTTCCTGAACCCGGATAGGGTATCTATGCCCGATATTGATATTGACTTTGATGATGAGGGCCGTGGAAGGGTTATGGACTATGTAATTAAGAAATATGGGGCCAATCAGGTTGCCCAGATTATTACTTATGGAACCATGGCAGCCAAGTCTTCCATCAGGGACACAGCAAGGGTATTGGATTTACCGCTGTTTGAGGCAGATAAGATTGCTAAGCTGATCCCGAATATGAAGTTGGCCAAAATCTTTAACCTGGATGAGAAGAACCTGAAAGAAGCGCTTAGGGCGGATGAGTATGAAAAGGTAGTAGAACTTAAGGCTATGGCCGGATCAAAGGATCTGAGTGCCGAAACCATACAGCAAGCAAAAATATTAGAAGGTTCTTTGAGGAATACAGGTATTCATGCCTGCGGAGTGATTATTACACCGGATGACATTACCAACTTCGTTCCGGTTGCTACGGCAAAAGATTCAGATTTGTATGTAACCCAGTTTGATAACTCGGTAGTGGAAAGTGCTGGATTACTGAAAATGGACTTTTTGGGTTTAAAGACCCTGACATTGATCAAGGATACGGTAAAACTGGTGAAACTGAGGAGTGGTATTGAGTTGAATCCGGATGAAATTCCGATTGATGATGTTAAAACCTACGAACTTTTCCAGCGTGGGGAAACCATAGGGATATTTCAGTACGAGAGTAACGGGATGCAAAAATACATGAAGGAGCTTAAGCCAACCGTATTTGCCGATCTTATTGCGATGAATGCTTTGTACCGTCCGGGACCACTGGAATATATTCCAAGTTTCGTTCGCCGGAAGAACGGGGAAGAGGAAATCAAATATGATTTGGATGCTTGCGAGGAATATTTGAAGGAGACCTATGGAATTACGGTTTACCAGGAACAGGTGATGCTTTTATCACAAAAACTTGCTGGATTTACTAAAGGTGAGGCCGATGTTTTGCGTAAAGCCATGGGTAAGAAGCAGAAGGATGTTTTGGACAAGATGAAGCCGAAATTTGTAACCCAGGCGGCAGAAAAGGGACATGCACCGCAGGTGCTGGAGAAGATCTGGAAGGACTGGGAAGCTTTTGCTTCTTATGCCTTTAATAAATCACACTCTACCTGTTATGCCTGGATTGCTTATCAGACTGCTTATTTGAAGGCACATTATCCCGCAGAATATATGGCGGCGGTACTGTCCAACAACATGAGTGATATTAAGCAGGTGGCATTTTTTATGGAAGAATGCCGGCAAATGAACGTTCAGGTACTTGGGCCGGATGTAAATGAATCTGATATTAAGTTCTCGGTAAATGATCGTGGTGAGGTCCGTTTTGGACTGTCTGGTGTGAAGGGGGTAGGAGAGAAAGCGGTAGAGAGTATCATTGAAGAAAGGGCAGAAAAGGGTCACTTTGTCAGTATTTATGATTTTGCAAAACGTTCCAACACCAGGACTGTGAATAAGAAGGCTTATGAGAGTTTTGTGTACAGCGGGGCATTTGATAGTTTCGGGTTCCACCGGGCACAGTATTTTCATGTGGGGATCAACGACAAGTTGAACGGGATAGAGAAACTGATCAAATACGCAAATGATTTTCAGAACAACGGAGCTTCGTCACAATCCTCACTTTTTGGTGGTTCCATTGCAGATTTGATTATGGAACCTCCTTTACCGGTTGCTCCGGAATGGGGATTGATTGACCGCCTCAAGTATGAAAAGGATGCTATAGGGATCTTTTTAAGTGGACATCCCCTGGATAATTATAAGTTTGAACTGCAGAATTTCTGTCAGCATTCCGTGAAACATTTGAGTATTATCAATAAAATCAGGACCGGAGATACAAATGAGGAGGTGTTAGCAGAATTTGAGGCCCTTAAAAACAGGGAACTGGTGGTTGGTGGTTTGGTGGTAATAGCCGCTCAGCGAATGACCAAGACTGGTAAACCTTTTGGAACAATTGTTTTTGAGGACTATGACGACAGTTGCGAGCTGGCGCTTTTTGGAGAGGATTTTATTAAGTTCAAACAATTCCTGACCGATGGTTACTTCCTGCAGATCAGGGGACGAGTTGGTGAGCGTTTTAGGAAGGAAGGGGACTGGGAGTTTAAAATTACTTCGATAGCCCTGCTTTCTGATCTGAGGGATAAGCTGGCCAAATCACTAACTATACAAATTCCAATTGAAGGGATTAATGCAGCTTTTTTAAGCTCTATACATGAAATTATTGAAGATAATAAGGCCAGTACAGATCAGCAAAACTGTAAACTTAATTTTGCCGTATATGATAGGGAACAGAATATTCAACTGGATTTGCCTTCAAAATCGTTAAAAATAAACCCGAATAACCATTTTCTGGAACAGTTAACCGGTTTGAATGTTGTCAATTATAAGTTGAACTAATGTCATTTTGACATTACAAGTGTAATGGCATTAGTATTGATTATATCTTTGTAATCACAAGGGCAACAATAAGTTCAAATGTTTCTACTCATTCTAGCTCTAAGTAAGTAAATAAGAATCAATTAAATAAAATAGAAATTATGGCTTTAGAAATCACAGATGCAAACTTCGAGGAAGTTGTATTGAAATCTGATAAACCCGTTTTAGTAGACTTTTGGGCAGAATGGTGTGGTCCGTGTCGTATGGTAGGTCCCGTTGTTGATGAGATCTCGAAAGAATATGAAGGAAAAGCGATCGTGGGTAAAGTGAACGTGGATAACAACCCTCAGATCTCCACACAATTTGGAATTCGTAACATCCCTGCTTTATTGTTCTTCAAAGGTGGAGAAGTAGTGGATAAACAAGTAGGTGCAGTACCAAAATCTGTACTTGCAGGAAAATTAGATAAACAATTGTAATTACAATCTGATATATTTGAAAGCGTCTGTGTTTTGCAGACGCTTTTTTTATGCAGGTATATTTTTACTAGATTTATAAGATGTCATCGCAACTCGACCCTGAGAACTTAAATACCCTGGATAACCTGGAACTGTTGGCCAGACAGGTTGTAGAAGGTTTTATTACCGGTTTGCATAAGAGCCCCTTTCATGGGTTTTCGGTTGAGTTTGCAGAACACCGGGCCTATAATCCCGGAGATAATGTTAAAAATATAGATTGGAAGCTTTTTGCGAAGACAGATAAATTGTACAGCAAGCGGTATGAGGAGGAAACAAATTTGCGCTGTCAGTTTGTAATAGATGTTTCTTCATCTATGTATTTCCCTGATGCAAAATTGAACAAACTTCGCTTTTCGGTACAGGCAGTTGCAGCGCTGATCTTTCTTTTAAGACGGCAGCGAGATGCTTTTGGTTTGAGCCTGTTTACAGATCAGGTGATCCTGAATACCCCGGCGAAGTCTACAGGAATGCACCAGAAGTATTTGTTTGCTGAACTGGAGGGTATATTGCAGCATGATCAGGTCAATGTGCCAACAGATCTGGCGGTTGCTTTGCACCAGGTGGCTGAATTGATTCACAAAAGGTCGCTGGTGGTGGTATTTAGCGATATGCTCCAGACCATCCGGCAGGAAGATCAACTGGAGGCTGTATTTGCTTCATTACAGCATTTAAAGTTCAATAAACATGAGGTAGTCCTGTTTAATGTAACAGATAGATCTAAAGAAATTTCTTTTGAATTTGAGAATAAACCTTACGAGTTTATTGACATGGAGACAGGAGCATCTTTAAAACTACACCCCTCCAAAGTCAGAGAAGGTTATTTGGAACAGATGCGGATCTACCGGCAGCAGATTCAATTAAAATGTGCGCAATATAAGATTGACTGGATAGATGCAGATCTGGCAGAGGGGTTTATTCCGGTATTGCAGGCTTACCTGATTAAAAGGCAAAAAATGGGTTAATCCCGCTTTTTGCCGTCGCGATAGCGGTTGAGTAATTCCCTTTTAAAGGTTTCCTGGGCTCTGTAGTATTTTCCAACTGTTTTTATAGGGAGTACCGATTTTAACTGATAGTAGTATTTCTTCTCAATGTTCAGTGCTTTTTGTTTAAAGTTGAGTTCACTGGTTAATAGCGACTCTACCTGGTTGTCAGAAAGATCATCGATTTCATTTGTTTTTCTAAAGCTGATCATTTTTTCGGCACGCTCTGCCCTTAATGCTGCCTGCTCCTTCTGCCAGTTGTTATAAATTGGCCAGAAAGCTTTGGATTCTTCGGGTGTAAGTTCGAGTTTACTGGTCAAATAGGCCACTTTGTAAGACTCAATGTCATTGCTTCTTTCATTTTGACGCTGTGCTGAAGCAAATTGGCCAAGGCAGATTAAAAAAGTCAATACGATGAGGTTTTTCATGTTCTTGTAGTTTTACTCAAATTATACTTCTGTCTTTTTAAAGATTGGAAGCAATGTCGTTTTGAGAATAGTTATTTAAAATATAATCTTCCAATTCTTTTTCTGAAGCATTGGTGGTTGTTTTCGTGTCTTTGTTGGCTTGAATATGATCAATAATCATTTGTTCATCAATGTCAAACAAGGTTTGCTCGGTGGCCATATCTGCAGATTTTACCGAAGGAATACTGCGGTGATTGTTTAGGTACAGACCAAAGGCACTTATCAAAACAAAACAGGCGGCAGATGCATATTTGATGATGTCTGAGCGCCATAAACGGAATAGGCCAGCTTCTTTCTTTGGTTTAACCGTCGTGGTCTTTTCTTTGATTCTTGCTTCCAGCTGTTCAAAATAAGAAACAGGAACACTGAAGCCTTCCCCATTGGAAAGATCCTTTAACTTTTCCATTGATACCTTCGTCTGAATTCTTTCCGTAAGCTGGTCAAAATAATGCTCAGGTACAGAAAAGCCCGGCTGTTTTACCTTTACTTTCAACTTATCTTCTATTTCATCATTCATAACAGTTATATGGATAGATTAAATGCCAAAAGGTTTAAAATGAAATATCATCATTTAATAAGAAAGTTTCAATTTTCTTTGCTGCGATGTGAAATGAGGCTTTTAAGGCTCCTACACTTGTGCCCAGGATTTCTGATATTTCTTCATATTTTAAATCATCAAAGTACTTCATGTTAAAAACAAGCCGCTGTTTTTCCGGTAAGGTTAGTAAAGCTTGCTGCAGTTTAAGTTGCAATTTATCACCGTTGAAATAGGCAGATTCCACGAGGCTGTCTGCAAGTTCTTCAGAAACTTCATCTAAAGGGGTATTGTTTCTCTGTTTCTTTTTGTTCAGAAAAGTAATGGATTCGTTGGTCGCGATTCTATAGATCCAAGTGTATAGCTGGGAATCACTTCTAAACTTTTCAAGGTTTCGCCAGACTTTAATAAATACGTCCTGAACCAGATCGTCGGTGTCATCATGATCAATCACCAGGCGGCGAATGTGCCAGTATATCTTTTGTTGATATTTAGATAAAAGCAGGTTAAAGGCTTCACTTCGGGTTTTCTCGTTTGAGAACTTCTCCAGTATTTCTGCGTCTTCAACCTGCTTCATGTATTATTTCTTTCTTTTGATCACTTTTTGAGCAGCTTCAACAATATTTACAGTGTCTAAACCGTATTTTGTCATGAGCTGATCTGGTGTACCACTTTCTCCGAAACTGTCATTTACAGCAACAAACTCTTGCGGTGTTGGTAATTCTGTAGACAATAAACGCGCCACACTTTCTCCAAGACCACCAAATTTATTGTGTTCTTCTGCGGTAACCACGCAGCCTGTCTTCTTAATAGATTTCAGAATCGCTTCTTCGTCAAGCGGCTTAATGGTGTGGATGTTGATGATCTCTGCATCGATGCCCAGTTCAGCCAGTTTCTCTCCGGCTTCGATGGCTTTCCAAACCATATGACCGGTAGCGATAATGGTTACATCTGTGCCTTCGTTTACCATCCAGGCTTTACCGATTTCGAATTTTTGATCAGGATCGGTGAATACAGGGATGACCGGGCGTCCAAAACGTAAATATACCGGACCTTCATACTCTGCAATGGCAATGGTTGCGGCTTTGGTCTGGTTGTAATCGCAGGTATTGATCACTGTCATTCCTGGTAACATTTTCATCAGACCTATATCTTCCAGGATCTGGTGTGTTGCTCCATCTTCTCCTAGTGTTAGGCCGGCGTGTGAAGCACAGATCTTTACATTTTTGTTAGAGTAAGCAACCGATTGGCGGATCTGATCATAAACACGACCGGTAGAGAAGTTGGCAAAGGTTCCGGTAAAAGGAATTTTACCGCCAATAGTTAATCCGGCAGCGATCCCAATCATGTTGGCTTCTGCAATACCAATCTGGAAAAAACGTTCAGGAAATTCTTTGATAAAGGCTTCCATTTTTAAAGAGCCTACAAGGTCAGCACATAGTGCAACGACCTCCGGGTTTTTTCTTCCAGCTTCAAGAAGTCCGGCCCCGAATCCGGAACGGGTATCTTTTTTTTCTGTATATGTATACTTTTTCACGTTCTTAAGTGTTTTTAAAGGTGTCCAAACCTGCGCTGCAGGCTTTCATTCTTAATAATCTTTTAGGGTACTGTGTAATTGGGCAAGGGCAGCGGCCAGTTGCTCGTCATTAGGGGCAACGCCATGCCATTTGTGTGATCCCATCATGAAATCAACACCTGCACCCATTTGAGTACTCATTAAGTTTAAGATTGGTTTGCCTTTTCCTGTTAAGGTTTTAGCATAATGCAAAGCTTTCACGATGGATTCCATATCGTTTCCATCAGACTCAATAACATGCCATCCGAAAGCTTCGAATTTGGCTTGGAGGTTTTCTAGGGACAATACTTTTTCTGTTGGACCATCAATCTGTTGCCCGTTATAATCGATGGAAGCAATTAAATTGTCAACTTTATTGTGCGGGGCATACATAATGGCTTCCCAGTTTTGTCCTTCCTGTAGTTCTCCGTCACCATGCAAAGTATATACAATAGAGTGGTCTTTATTGAGTTTTTTAGCTTGTGCTGCTCCTATAGCAACAGACATGCCCTGGCCTAATGAACCTGAGGCAATTCGGATTCCCGGAAGGTGCTCATGGGTTGTAGGGTGACCCTGCAACCTCGAGTTTAATTTTCTGAAAGTTGCCAGTTCGCTTACTTCAAAATAACCTGATCTGGCTAATACGCTATAAAAAACAGGGGAGATATGACCGTTAGAAAGAAAAAACAGATCTTCACCTTTACCATCCATTGTAAAATCAGTAGAATGATTCATCACTTCAAAATACAGTGCGGTCATGAAATCTGCGCATCCTAATGATCCACCTGGGTGTCCGGATTGACATCCGTGAACCATTCTTACAATATCCCTCCTTACTTGAGAAGCAATATCCTCTAATTCATTGATTGTATGTTTCATTAAATATGGAAATGTGTTAATACGAGCAAATGTAATTATTTACTTGTTTAACACGGTAGTTATGTCAAAAATACATCTTCATTTGAATTTTATACTATAAATTTTGATGAATTTAAATAAATGTCATATTGACGTATAATAGAGGAGGAATTATGTTTTATAAAGTTGCAGAATGGTGTAGTTTAATTACGGGATATAAAGGATGGAGAGGTGTATTGTTTCGGAAAATTCTGTACATCTGCTTCAAGGCTAACGATGTTAGGGGGCTGAATTATGTCGGAAAATTCTGTACATCTGCTTCAAGGCTAACGATATCAGGCGGGCTGAAGAAGCCCGCAGATCTCTGAGGCCTTTCCGCAGTGTACGAGAATTTTCCGTAGCAAATTGCAGAGGGAGGAGGCCAGGTGAGGAGGCAGAGATCTGCGGGACAGGCAGCGTTTCAGAATATCAGGTTTTGCTCTTTAGGTATTTGCTAAATTGTTCAGGGGAAAGAATCGTCTTAAGGCTTTCGTCAAAGGCATGTTGATTAGCCGCCATTGCATCTTTTTTCTCTTTTTCTGAGCCTTTGCCCATACGAATCTCATCCACTGATTTGGCATTACCCATGTAGGCATTAAATACCTTTTTGGTGGTGGATTGATCTAAATTTAGTGACTTCTGCAGCTTTTGAGCGAATGCCCTGGATCGCAATATGGCATCTTTAGGCATCTGCCATTGATTGCCAACTTTAATCGGTTTTTCGCCAGTTGTTTCAGTCTGGGCATTCACGTGTGTACTAATAAGAGCTAAAAGTGCGAAACTCCATAGAATTACTTTTTTCATAATTATTGGTTTTTAAGGATTAAATGATAAATTATTCTTTTCGAAGGGATTGAATAGGGGTTGCGCGTGCTGTCTTAACTGCCTGGTAGCTTACGGTCAACAAGGCAATAAACATGGTTACTAATCCTGCCATAGCAAACCGCCACCAGGATAGGTTCACCCTATAAGGGAAATGCTCCAGCCAGTTATGCATGACCAGCCAAGCCAGAGGGATAGCCAGCAAAAAGGAGATCAGTATCAGACCTGAGAACTCTCTGCACAACATCAAAGCCAGCGAACTGACGGAAGCACCCAGGACTTTACGAATTCCAAACTCCTTTTCCCGTTTTTTTGCTGTCAGCATGGCCAGGCCAAACAGACCGGTACTGGAGATAAAAATAGCGAGTCCGGCTGCAAAGGTCATGATCTGTTTCCACCGCTCTTCCGATCGGTAACTGTTGTGGTTGGATTCCTGACGGAACTGGTACTCAAAGGGATGTTCCGGATTCAGATGATGAAACACGCTTTCCAGCTCCGCTAAAGTCTGTGAACTGTTTTCAGGGCGGATTCTGATGATCATCTCCCCTAAAGGTAGTGAAGGTTCCCCGGTAAAGATCATCGGCTGAATCCTTTCCTTTAAAGACTCGTTATGATAATCCTTTACTACTCCAATGACGACCATTTTCCGGTTCCCCCATCCCGGAAGGTTCATGTAATCAATAGTCTGGCCAATGGGATCTTTCCAGCCAACCTTTCTAACCAGGGTTTGATTGACCAGTACTGAAGACAAAGAATCTGAGCCAAATAAGGAAGAGAAGTTTCGGCCGCGCATAATTATTGCACCAAGTACCGAAAGATAGTTTTCATTTACATGTTCATAAGTGGCTGTAAACTCTTTACCAGCAGCCTGTGTTTTGCCTCCAAAATGTCCGATATTTTTATAGCCGGCTCCGCTTACTCCTGGGATTCTGGAAAATGCTGCTTTGTAGCGCTCCATCAATGACCGGCTTCTGATGCCCTCTGCTATTTTTACGCTCAGAAGGTTTTGGTCTGGATAGCCAACCGGGGTCTTGGTTAACAGGTTAAATTGCGCATAAATGAACAGGGTAGAAATGATGAGAAAAGTGGCCAGCGCAAATTGAAAGACTACCAGACTTTTGGTTAGCTCATTCTTTCCGATCACCCCTGTCTTACCCGCCAGCGCATTTACTGGTGCCAAGGACGAAAGTACCAGTGCCGGATAAAAACCGGCGGCGAATCCAGTACTCAGGAACAAGAGTACAAAGGCTGTCACTAACTTCCAGTTCCAAAGATCATGCAGGCTAATGTTTTTATCACATAAACTGTTAAAGACAGGCAAGACTGTGCCGGCTAAAAATAAGGCTAATATAAACGCCAGCAGACAGGTCAGCATCGACTCGCTTAAAAACTGGATGGTTAACTGCCTTCGGCTGCTTCCAATAACCTTTCGCATGCCAATTTCTTTGCTTCTTTTCACCGATTGGACAATGGTTAGGTTGATGAAATTGATACAGGCAATGATCAGGGTAAATAGCGCAACTCCTCCTAGAATATAAGAATACACCGGGTCGCTGGCAGCAGGTGCTCCTTCGTAATCTGTATTTAGGTGCATACGGGTCAGTGGTTGTAAACCCCACTTGAAATGGTTTCCATATCCAGCCAAATGGTTTAGATCGATCTCCTCTTTAGCGTTAGAGCTATAGATTTTGTCCATTTTACGTTCCACCTGGGAAATATTTGCACCCTGCGAAAGCAAAAAATAGGTTGGGAAGGACACCCACATCCATCCGTTATCCGGATATGCAAACTGAAAATACGAGAAAGGAAGGAGCAGACTGAACTGAATGCTGGAGTTTTGCGGCGCTGATTTGGCCACTCCTGAGATTTTAAAAAGTTCAAATTTTCCATTAACCTCCACTTCTATAGACTGGCCCAGGGCAGCTGCGGCTGATCCAAAGTATTTTTTTGCGATCAGTTCGTTTAGGACCATGGAGTGTTGATCTTTTAGCACGGTACGGGGATCACCTGTAAGCAACGGAAAGGTGAAAACTTTAAAAAAGCTTTCATCTACCCAACTGATTTGTTCAGTGCTTATCTGGTGGTTATTTCTTAGTACAGTCTCCCTGGTGTTTACGCGGGTATACTCGAGTATTTCAGGAATACTTTGTTTAAAGGCTGGCCCTTGCACCAAGGCTGCAATGGCGAATTTTTTACTTGTTCCGTCCTGCTCACTGCGCAGGCAGGTGAGTTGATAAATTTGCGCTTGATGCCGATGAAAGCGGTCAAAACTCAACTCGTTGGTGATGTACAGTAAGATCAGCATGCAGCAGGCAAGGCCAATACTTAAGCCTAATATATTGATCAATGAAAGTATAAGTTGCTTATGCAGGTTTCTGACCGCGATCTTAAAATAATTCCTAAACATGATTTGATATTTGAAAAAATGAGGCAATAGCTGGCCAGGGACACCGATCTGGTGTGCGTGGGAAGCGGATAAAAGTTTAAGGTTAGGGATTAGGGAGCTATTTCCCTCTTACTGCCTGCGGTATTATGGACAGCATACGGCCTCGTTCGGCGTATGGCATCAGTTTCGGCTCTTTTTTTGTCTTCGTGGGCCTTACGATTGGCCTCTGCGCTAGGTTTTCCCACCGATACAGGGACTTTGACTAGGAATTGTACTTGATTCCTTGGGCCAAGCACCATCGCTAATGTACCTATAGTTAAGAGCAGCGCAATGACCAGAAGGTCCAGTTTCCCGGGCGAATTTTTTTTCCCTTTTAGAAGTCTTTCCATTCTGGCCGGCATCCTGGCACTTGCGCCTGAAAAGGCCAAACTCAATTTGTCCTGTTGCTGACGGTATTGTTCAAAATATACCATTGCGCCCATGAGATCGACCGGACTATTTAAATGTTGAACTGCTATATCGTCACAACAATTCTCACGTTCAGACCTGATCAGAGAGGACAACCACCAAATTGCGGGATTAAAAAACAACAGCGTTTCCATAAGTATCTGAATCAGATTGATCAGGCCATCTTTGCGACGGATATGTGCCAGCTCATGTAAAAGGATGGCTTCTACCTGAGCCTGGTTCAGTGCTGTAATCAATCCAACTGGAATCAGTATTAAAGGTTTAAGATAACCGATCACTACCGGCACTTGCGCAATTCCGGATTCCAGCAAATTTACGGTATGCCGCAGCCCCAGACTTGCGCACAATTCTTGCATCCGTTGTTGCCAGAATTTACTTACCGGAGCTATACGAACCATTTTCATGCGCTGGAGGACATAAAAGCCTAGTGATAGCCGGCAAATTTGTACAATAACGGCAAGCATCCAGAACATCGTGATAAGGCCGGCATGTTCATGAACGTATTTTAAGGAAAAGTTCAGATTTTGCCAAAGTAGTGCAGGAAAATTCTTTGAATCTGAAGCATGCAGACCTGGCAAATTGAAATCACGGACGGGAACAGTATAGAGTTCCAGGATAAAAGTTAAAGCGACTACCAAAGTAAATAATAGTAAAGTCGACGTCAAAAGACGGTAACGCCATATCGCGGTGGTCCGTTTCGTCAAATGAAGAATCATTGCCACCAGAATCACCAGCACCATTCCCTGCCATAGATTGTGCAGGAGCGTGTGGGTAATTGCCTCTGCCATATTTTCAGGCATATAACTGCTGATGATCTTTTCCATTTTTTTATCGTATTAATGGTTGTTTTTCCGCTCTGCCTCCTCTAGCAGGGCTCTCATTTTAGCCAGTTCTTCTTTCGTTGTTTTTTTATTGCCCACCAGCTGTGTCACCAAACTGCTGGCCGATCCTTTATATAAAGTATCCAGAAATTTATCCAGTAAATGCGCCTTCGTTTTTTTCTCCTCTTCCACTACATGATACACATGCTGCATTTTACGTTCGTCGCGTTTTAAAATTCCTTTATCCACCATCAATTGCATAAGCTTTAGTGTTGCAGTGTAATTCAATTCCCGGATCTTATTGATTTCCTGCATCACAGCACGTACAGGTAATGGTCCATGCTCCCATAAGATTGTTAAAATTTCCAACTCCGCTTTGGTCGGTTCTATTTTCTTTGATTTTTCCGGTTGATTGATTTCCATATATAAACCTACAAATAAATTTGTACCTACAAAAATATTTGTAGGTTTATTTTCTGAATTTAACTTTATTTAACATGGAAGCCGAGAATTGGCAGCAAAGAATATCTGCAACATTCGATCAGGTGTTAGAAGCGGGTAGAAGGAGAAAATGAAACGGGCATTGCTGTTCTATTGCAGAAGAGGGCAAGGTAGATTTTTTATCTAAATGCAGAGGCAAATGCGCTGATGCCGTTTAAATTGATCAGGAAAGAAATTTAGTTATACACTAGCGGCCTAAATTCCTTTCCGTTAATAGGTTTATTTTAGTAGTTCCAAAACCTGCGCGGTGGCATTTTTGGTGTCTACTTTTTCAATGATATGCGTAATGATACCTTGTTCGTCGATCAGGAAGGTTTTACGTGCGATACCCATGTATTTCTTTCCATACATGTTTTTTTCTACCCAAACGCCATAAGCCTCAACGATTTTTTTATCTGTGTCAGCCACCAGGGTAAATGGCAGGCTATGTTTGGTGACGAACTTTTGATGTGATTTTTCATCATCTACGCTGACACCAAGAACCACGATTCCTTTTGCCGTTAAGCCCTGATAATTATCCCTGAAATCACAGGCTTCTGCTGTACAACCAGGGGTATCATCTTTTGGATAGAAATATAAGACTACTTTTTTTCCTGTAAACTGAGACAGGGACACAGCAGCGCCATTTTGGTCTGTTGATGTAAATTCAGGGGCTTTCTGGCCTTCTTTTAATTCGCTCATAGGATTGTTATTTGTAATAATCAATAGTTAGGGTTTTAACGTTGTTCTTTACATCGTCAACAACCAGTTTTAAGGTATGTTTGCCGGAACTGCCGGTTTGGTCATTAAAGCTATGCCATAAGGTAGCCGTTTTGGCATCGAATTCCATAAGAGCCCACTTTCCATCAATATAGCCGTTAAAGCTTTTGATTCCGGAAAGGTTATCTCTTATTTTAAAAGTCATTTTACTAATCCCCTTCATACTTTGCCCATTGGAAACATTGACGGGAACTATGGTTGGAGCAATAGTGTCGATAGAGATGAAATAGCTTCCAAAACTTCTCGGTTTCGCTTTAACATAGCCGTTTTCAAAATAACCTCCCTGAGAAGATCTGCCAGTGTTGACGATTACAGCTTTGTCTTTATACTTGTTCAAACTGGAATCGGCCTTGATCCATAATTCAAACCCTGTGTGTAATGGGGTGAGGGTGTTATGGATTTGATAAACAGCAGAATATGCATTTACCGCAGGTCTTGCATGTTCTGCATAGATAAAGTTCAGGTCGTTGTAGAGGTTTCCCGCAGGAATGATCACCTTGATCTGGTTGTTGTTGAATTCGTTAACTTGATTGTAGGGAAAAAGAGTGCCTGCCGGAAGGGTTTTTGAAGCTATAGTTGCTTTGCTGTCTCCCAGAACATTAAAAGCAAGGACACTTTGATTCCCTTTTGCATCTGTAATGGTGTATTTGAGTGCATAAGTCTTTCCTTCTTCGAACTCAATTCTTCCGTTGTTAACCAGGTTGAAATAGATTCCCATAGGGTTACCGGGATCAACGAAGCTTTTTTGAATGGTACGTTTGGTGTTCAAAAATGCAGGAAAGTCGATATGGGAATTTACGGCTTTGCTATTTTCGAATTTAAAACGCTCCAAAGCGGAAGTGTATACTGGTTTCCCATCTACTTCCAGTTCTATAGAATACACGCCATTGGTACCTGATGCCCCATTGTGTTTATCCGTTACCGTAATTCCGAATCCAACTTCTCCACCGAGGTGAATGGTACTGACCTGGTTCAAATGATATTTTCCGGCACCGCCACCCACCTGGAAATACTGCTTTGGTGTGAACTCGTTAAAGGCTTGTTTATTCAGGCGATAAATATACATCGCATAGATGACCGGCGGAATATTATCCGGGATGTCCAGGCCGAAGAGTTGTGGGTTTATGGTTGCCTCTGTTTTGGTATCTCTTATTTCAAAATGGAGGTGTGGACCACCTGAACTACCCCGGTTTCCAGACCAGGCAATCAGATCTCCTTTACGAACAGGAATCAGAGTGGCTGCCGGAAATTCATCTATTTCGAAAGATTTCTTCTCATATTGTATTTTTTCAACCTGCTGCGCTATTTTAGGATTGAAGCGTTGAAGGTGTCCGTATACCGTGGTGTAGCCATTAGGATGATTGATATAAAGCGCCTGCCCAAAACCACTATTTTGTACACGAATCCGGGAAACGTATCCGTCAGCTACCGCATATACCGGATAACCCTCGCGCTGGTTGGTGCGATAGTCCATACCGGAATGAAAATGGTTAGGCCTGATTTCTCCAAATGACCCTGCAAGGGCGGGAGGCGTAATGTCCAGCGGTGGATGGAAATCAAATTGCGGATATTTGTTGCCGCTAAAGATTTGCTGTCCGTTGGCGAAAAAGGAACTCAGTATAAAGTAAAGGAGTACGGCGTAAGGTCTGAACATTAAAATTATTTTATATGGAAATTAAGTAATTGTTCTCCGGCAAGCCAGGCTTCAAGATGATCACCAGCGTGGACTTGTCCAACACCCTCTGGGGTCCCGGTAAAGATCAGGTCTCCTTTTTTCAAAGTAATGTATTGTGAAACGAAGGCTATTATTTTTTCAAACGGGAAGAGCAGATTTTTAGTATCTCCATTTTGACGTGTTTCTTTGTTGATTTGTAGTTCGAATTGCAGATCATATAGATTTTCAAACTTTGATTTGGGTACAAAGCTGCTAATGGCAGCAGAGTTATCAAAGGCCTTGGCAAGTTCCCAGGGTAATCCTTTTTCTTTGTGCTGGCTTTGGATATCGCGTGCTGTGAAGTCTATACCTAAACCCACTTCTTCGAAATAATTGGCTGCGAACTTTTCTTGAATATGTTTGCCTTCTTTGCAGATCTTTAAGACAATTTCCAATTCGTAATGGATGTCTGAAGAAAATTCCGGAAGGTAAAAAGGTTTGTTATCTTTCAGAACAGCCGTATCTGGTTTCATGAAAATAACCGGAACAGAGGGGATGGGATTATTCAATTCTTTAGCGTGAGCGGCATAATTGCGGCCAATAGCAATAACTTTCATTGGAATATAAATTTGTTTTTCATCTGTAATGAAGCTATCAGGAGTTTCATTCTTTACTTTTTGAGGGTAAACTCATGATGGTTTCATACGGAAATGGTGTTGTTAAAGGAAGTAAAAGTAGTAAAGAATAGCTGAAAACTATAAAACGGAGATTCGTTTTACGCTGGTTTCCGCACCTGCAACAATCCGAAGGAAATAAATTCCACTGTTTAAGCGGTTAGGAATTGTAAAGCTCTTGGTAATTTCTCCAGATGGGGAACGTTCGTTCATGAGTGTAATTACCTCATTACCCAAAAGGTCCATAACTTTAATAGAAAGATTGGTTTCGCGTTCCAGTTTTAAACTTACATTGATCTGGTCATCCACAGGATTTGGATAAACTTTAAGTACGGTAAGTATTTTATCAGATTTGGAAGCTGCGGTTTTGCTGCTCATCAGCAGGCTGTTGTAAGGAATAAAATCAAAAACAGGTCTGTAGGACTGTATATTTGTTTTGATTTGAGGGGTTTTATTGACCTTTTTTACCTTGCTGTTGTAATAGATACTGTCCGATTTCTGAGCCATAGCATCCATGCTGCACATTATACCAATGCAGGTAATGCAAGAGACGTATACACAGAGCGTTATTTTGGACAGTTTATTCATATCTAGTAGCAGCAAAAATATAAATTATAAAACAAAAAAATCAAATATTTTGTTTAGAAAAGAAACATTTAACAATATTTAACAGATTTTAACGTATCTCAAATTTAACTGTTTGTAACTTGTTGATTTTCAGTCATTAAATTATAAGCGTGAATATAGCGTTTTATATCTGTTAATTCCGAATCTGATTTATATACACGTGTCGAATAAAAAAAACTTAAATAATCTATCCTTTGCTGGATTACTCATCAGTTTAGGGATAGTCTATGGTGACATTGGTACGTCACCTTTATATACGCTTCGTGCAATCTTTAATACAGTTGATGATGCAGGGCAGGCCATTACTCCAATGGTGGTACTGGGTGCTTTATCTTGTATCATCTGGACCCTCACCCTTCAAACGACTATTAAATATGTTGTCATCACACTTCGGGCAGACAACAAAGGAGAGGGAGGAATATTTTCTTTGTATTCTTTGGTTCGTAAGAAGGCAAAATGGCTGGTTATTCCTGCTATGATCGGAGGCTGTGCTTTATTAGCCGACGGGATCATTACTCCAAGTATTACGGTAACTACAGCTATTGAAGGTTTGCAGATGAAGTTTCCATGGTTCCAGGTAATTCCGGTGGTCTTGGGTATCATTGTCGTTTTATTTGTTATCCAGCAATTTGGAACCAGCACAGTTGGTAAATTATTTGGTCCAATCATGTTCCTCTGGTTTGCAACACTGGGTTTTTTGGGTATTATTTTTGTAGTTCAGGACCTTTCAATCATCAGGGCCTTAAATCCGTATTATGCTTATCATTTATTGGCTACGAATCCTAAAGCGCTTGTCATTCTTGGTGGGGTATTTCTCTGTACGACAGGAGCAGAAGCCCTGTATTCTGACCTTGGACATTGTGGCAAACAGAATATCCACATCAGCTGGATCTTTGTTAAAACGACATTGGTGCTGAATTACCTTGGACAAGGAGTTTGGTTACTTCAGCACCCAAGCTATAATGCGACACAGAATCCGTTTTATCAGATTGTTCCCGATTCTTATTTATTGCCGATGGTTGCCCTGGCAACTATCGCGGCGGTTATTGCCAGCCAGGCTATGATCACTGGATCTTTTACATTAATAGCAGAGGCAGTTCGGTTAAATCTTTGGCCAAAAGTACGGATCAATTATCCAAGTAACCAGAAGGGACAGATTTATGTTCCTTCCATCAACTGGCTGCTTTGTGCGGGTTGTATTATGGTGGTCTTGATCTTTAAGAAATCTATTCATATGGAGGGAGCGTATGGATTGGCTATTAACCTGACTTTCCTGTCTACTACGATTTTAGTAGCCGTGTACATGCTGATGAAGAAAGTTCCTGGCTACCTGATCGCCATTTTTGTACTGGTCTATGGTTTATTAGAACTGGCTTTCCTTGCCGGTAACATGACCAAATTCCTGCATGGAGGTTTTGTAACCTTGTTTATTGGGGCCACTATTTTTACCGTGATGTGGAGTTGGTTTATTGCCAGAAAGATCAAGAACAGATTTGTTAAATATGTAGAGATTGAAGATTATTATGAAATTATAGACGAATTAAGCAGGGATGAATCCGTTCCAAAATACTCTTCTCAATTGGTTTACCTCACCAGTGCAAATTTTAAAACGGAGATAGAATCTAAGATCATCTATTCTATTATACAGAAGGAACCGAAACGGGCAGATATTTACTGGCTGGTGCATGTTGATGTGGTAGATGAACCTTTTACCAGTGACTATAAGGTTGAATTCCTGATTCCCGGAAAATTGATCCGCATTGATTTTAAACTTGGATTTCGTGTAGAGCAGAAAGTCAATTTATTATACAGAAAAGTGGTAGAGGAGTTGGTGAAAAACGGAGAAGTGGATATCACAAGCCAGTATACTTCGTTGAAAAGACATAAAATTGCAGGTGATTTCAGATTTGTATTACTGGAAAAACATTTGTCTAAATTTACTTCATTGAGTTTTTATGAGCAGTCTGTTCTTTATTATTATTTCATTCTGAAAAGACTAAGTCTGTCTGAAGAACGTGGTTTTGGTTTGGATTCCAGCTATGTGGACGTGGAAAAAGTTCCATTGATCTTTGTTCCAACAGATGATATAGAACTGAACAGATTGTCTGTATAAAAAAGAAGAGGATGATAAGGCCATCCTCTTCTTTTTTTACTTATTTTGAAGGTTAAGTTTGCTGTGTTTAAATCCATACAAGAAATAAACAACCAATCCGACAACCAGCCAGATGCCAAAGCCGATCCAATTGGAGATACCCAGTTCACACATCATATACAAGCAGCAGATTAAGCCCAGAACAGGGATTAATGACAGGTTTTTTGTTATACAATAATAGCAAATGAAGATACAGATAAAAAAGAAGATCCACATTGGGATTTTGTGTTTAAACAGGCTCCAGCCGCTTTCATATTTCTTGTTTGCAGATATAGAAGTCTGATCTACAAATTTTTGATAATCTTCTGCAGACAGGTTGCCGAGATAAGCTTCCGCGTCTATGTCTTTCCCGCTAAGCTGCGAGGCACTTTGCGTAGTTTTGATCTGGTTTTGTACCGACTGTAATTCTTCTTTGTTTAGAGAGGTAATCAGGCTGATCGGCTCCTGTACTTTAGGTGTATTGTATAGAAAATCACTGCTTTCTTTTTTGTATTTGGTAAAGGCCAATACAAGGAGAGCAACGGCGACAACCGGTATAATGTATTTGGAATTGGCATAAGGGATTTTAAATTTTCCCCTTTTCACATCGGGTTTGTTTTGTAGTACAAGCACACCGGTACAAACCAGAACAAAGGCAAAAAGGGTACCTATCGAGCAGAGGTCTGTGACGATGGTCAGGTTCATAAACAAAGAAGGAACAGCAACCACAAATCCGACAACGATAGTTGCAAAAGATGGGGTTTTGTATTTGGGATGAATCCTTGAAAAGGATTTTGGAAGCAAACCGTCGCGGCTCATGCTCATCCAGATTCTTGGCTGGCCCATCTGGAACACCAACAATACACTAGCCATGGCAAATACGGCACTCACGGCGATAATTCCACTCATTAGTTTCAGGTTAATGTGATCAAACACGAAAGCTAAAGGATCTCCTACGGCCAGTTGACTATAATTTACAATGCCTGTTAATACCAGAGCAATGGCTACATATAATATGGTACATATGATAATAGCCCACATCATGCCTTTTGGAAGGTCGCGCTGCGGATTCTTGCATTCTTCTGCAGTTGTAGAAATGGCATCAAATCCGATATAGGCAAAAAACACAGCAGATACCCCTTTGAGGACACCACTCACCCCATTGGGGGCAAAGGGGTTCCAGTTGTTGGTGTCGACATAAAAGATGCCCACAGACAGCACCAGAAGAATTACAGCCAGTTTGACAACGACCATTGCGTTGCTGGCATTCCTTGATTCTTTCATGCCTCTGTATACCAGCCAGGTAATAAAAATGATAATACCCAATGCCGGAAGATCTGCAACCACATGGAAATTGCCAATTCTCGGCGCAGTGATCCAGGCGTTATTGGCCAGTTTGGTTGCTTCGTCCAGATTGGTATAGCTTTTACCCGCATTGATTAACGCTTCCGCATGTTTATGCCCGTTAAAAGCAGTCAGATAATCCATGGTCATCCAGTCTGGCAGATGAATCCCTGTAATTCCTAATGCCGGTATATGTATAGAGGCAAGCAAACTGGTAAAGTAATCTGACCAGGATATGGCAACAGTGATGTTCCCAATGGCATATTCCATAATCAGGGACCAGCCAATGATCCAGGCCACCAGCTCCCCGAAAGCTACATAAGAATAGGTGTATGCACTCCCTGAAACCGGTACCATAGAGGCAAACTCTGCATAGGCAAAGGCTGCAAAGCTACAGGCCACGGCTGTAAAAATAAAAAGAAAGATTACTGCCGGGCCACCATCTGCACTGGCTTTTCCAATGGTACTGAAAATACCAGCTCCAATAATGGCTGCTATGCCGAAAGCTGTTAAATCTCTTACGCCTAATGTTTTGTGTAGGTGTGAGCCATGATCACCATATCCTTTTTCTGCATCTTCCAGTATTTTGGTGATGGATTTTTTTCTAAATAGCTTTTCAAACATAAGTTAGTGGTTAGTCTGGTTGTTTTCTCAAACTTATAAATTAGGATTGAAACTAAGCTAATTTGTCCAGTTCATTTTTTACAAAGGTGGCCAATTCATTAATGTATTTTGAACTGAAATCGAATTTGATCCCTGCAGTTTCATAAATCTCGTTCATTGGTTTGGTATAACCCAGCGCCAATGCATCAAGATATTGCTGCAGTGCTTTTTCAGGCTGCTCTTTGAAATTTTTCCAGATGGCTATGGCTCCTAATTGTGCAATAGCATACTCTATATAGTAAAATGGTACCTCAAAAAGGTGCAATTGCTTTTGCCAGATATTTTTAAATTCGGCTTCCTGTCCTTCCCAATTAGAGAAACCTGCACCAAAGCGTTTGTAAATTTGCTGGAAAGCTTCCTCTCTGTCGGCCGCATTATGGGTAGGATTGGTATAGATCCAGTGCTGGAACTGATCAATAACCGCTACCCATGGAAGTGTTTTTAATACATCCAGTAATTGCTCTTTTTTTGCTCTTATGAGGTCTTCCTCCTTGTCGAAATAAACATCCCAATGATCCATTGACATCAGCTCCATACTCATAGAGGCCAGTTCTGCAACTTCTGAAGGACAATGTTTAAAATCGTTCAGTTCCAGATTTGCCGTCAAAAAAGTATGTACAGCATGTCCGCCTTCATGAACCATTGTGGTAAGGTCGCGCAGGGAGTTTGCAGAGTTCATAAAGATAAAAGGTGCTCCGGTTTCAGCAAGGGGATAATTGTAGCCACCAGGTGCTTTTCCTTTTCTGCTCTCTACGTCAAACAGGTTATTTGCTTTCATAATGGCAAGCATTTGTCCTAGTTTTGGATCTATAGCGTTAAAGCATTCGATGCTTTTGTCAATCAGTTCCTGTCCATTTTTGAAAGGCTTAAGAGCCGGCTTTCCGCTGGTACTTACTTCCTGGTCCCAGGGTTTAAGTACTTCAAGACCCAATAAATGTGCCCGGTTTTCTGCCTGCTCTTTGAGTATTGGAACAATTTCCTTTTCAATGGCTTCATGGAAATCATAACAATCTTTAGGGGTGTAATCAAACCTTCCAAGAGCCTGGAACATGTAATCACGGTAATTTTCGAAGCCTGCATTTAGCGCCACCTGGTTGCGCATAGCCACCAATTCGTCAAATAACAGATTTAAGGTGTCTTTGTCTACCAGACGACGTTGCTGAATGGTTTTCCAGGCCTCTTCGCGTACAGTTCTGCTGGTGTCTTTCAGAAAATTGGAAGCTTGTTCCAGGGTATATTCCTGGTCATTGAGAATTACACTCATCGCACCGGTTACAGACTGGTATTTCTGCTGGGCAACCTGTAATTTGGTGAAAAGTTCAATGTTTTCTTCTCTGTATATTTCCAGGGCTTTTCTCACTGCTCTCAGGTAAACAAAGTATTTGTCTTTATCTAACTCATCTATATAAGCGCTGGCTACAAGCTTTTGGTTCAGCTGGTTGGCCAGAGGAGCTATTTTTGGTTCTATTTCGGTAGCAAAGTATTGAAAATCCTTCACCAGATCTTCGTTGGCAGTATCGCAGCTCATTTTGATATACCTCCAGGCGAAATCCTCTTCGAGTGCGGCCTCAAGTTCGCTTTTGTCTTTTAACCATTGTTCAAGTGCTGCTGCATTGTCTATCTGCCGGGCAAGAAGTTCGTCGAAAATAGGAGATAGGTTATCCCATTTTATATCCAGTTCCTGCGGAATATAATGTCTGTTTTTTGTAGGTATGGTCAAGTTAATCATAGATTCTAAAATTAAAAATGAGTTCTTATAAAGGTATCCACTAAAAAGCAAAGGGCAAATATCACCGAAGCGAATCCATTGGTGGTTGCAAATGCTTTGTTTACTTTGCTGATGTCATTTGGTTTCACCAGCAGGTGTTGATAGATCAGCATAAAGCAGAAGAATGCAACTCCAATATAGTAGACCCAGCTAAAGGGAACGAAAAAGATCGGGAGTATAACGCACAGCGCAGAAAAAATGTGTAGGACCACAGATAAATTCAATGCCCGGCGGATACCTAATGCGGCAGGAATGGAATGTAGTTTTTCTTCTTTATCAAAGTCTTCATCCTGCAAGGCATAGATAATATCAAAACCACTTACCCAGAACAGCACTGCAAAAGAATAGAGTACAGGAACCAGGCTAAAGTGACCGGTTACCGCAATATAAGCACCAATGGGGGCCAGGGAGAGACCTAGACCAAGGACCATATGACACAACGCCGTAATCCTCTTGGTGTAACTATAAAATAATACGACAAATAAGGCTACAGGTGAAAGATAAAAACAAAGCTTATTAATGAAAGCAGTGGCGATCATAAATAAGATGCAATTAATGATCACAAAGATCAGGGCTTCATTAGCAGAAACTTTACCCGCGGGAATATCCCTCATTTTAGTTCGGGGGTTTTTAGCGTCGATATTTCTGTCCAGATATCGGTTAAAGGCCATTGCAGAATTTCTGGCAAAGACCATGCAAAGCAAAACCAATACAAACAGCAGCCAATGAAAGGGCGTATTTGTTGTTGTGATGCCCAGGAAAAATCCGATGAGTGCAAATGGTAGTGCAAAAACCGAGTGTGCGAAAAGCACGAGTGAAAAATACTTCTTCATAAAGTTTTTATTGTTGGGAATTCTCTTTTGCGCTCAGGTCCGGCATGACAAAGTCATGATTTACTTGTTCAATAAAATGGAGTACTTCATCTCTTCCCTGTGCCTTTTCTGCAGAGGTGATTACATATGGCGGGATTTCTTCGAACCACCCGCTCAGTGACTTTTTGAACTGGGCTACATTCTGATCTGTTTTTACCGCAGATTGTTTATCCGCTTTGGTAAAGATCAGTGCAAAAGGAATTTGACATTCGCCGAGCCAGCAGCAAAATTCCAGATCAATTTTTTGAGGTTCCAGGCGGCTGTCTATTAAAACAAATACGCACTGAAGGCTTTCTCTTTTAGTGATGTAGTGGCGGATAAATTTCTCCCACTTCTCACGGCTGTTCTTGGATACTTTAGCGTATCCATAACCAGGTAAATCGACAATATACCACTTCTCGTTGATCAGGAAATGGTTGATAAGCTGGGTTTTTCCAGGTCTCTGGGAAGTTTTTGCCAGGCCATGCTGGTTGACCAGCATGTTAATTAATGAAGACTTTCCTACGTTTGAGCGCCCAATAAATGCATATTCGGGCATATTTGCAATAGGCAAAGCCGAAACCTTGGTATTACTGCAAATGAATGTTGCTGATTTTATAATCATTTTACAAAGGTAGAAAATTAGTTACTTATCTTTGTTGCACAACCATGAATGAAAAAATAACCCCATACCAGTCAGAATCTGCTACTAAGAAGGAGCAGGTTGCAGATATGTTTAACAATATCTCTAAAACCTATGATTTCCTGAACCATTTTCTTTCCCTTGGAATAGATATTATTTGGCGCAAAAGGGCGATCAGGGAACTGAAATCTGTTCAGCCAAAGCTGATGCTTGATGTGGCTACAGGAACAGGCGATTTTGCATTTGAAGCCATTAAGATCCTGAATCCGGAGCGGATCATTGGGGTAGATATTTCTGCAGGTATGCTGGAAGTGGCCCGTAAAAAAATTGAAGAACGTCAGTTGGGTGGCATATATTCTGTGAAAATTGGGGATTCTGAAAAACTGCAGTTTGAAGACGATCATTTTGATGCAATCACTGTTGCTTATGGCGTTCGTAATTATGAGAATCTGGAAAAAGGAATGGCGGATATGCTCAGGGTGTTGAAGCCCGGAGGCAAAATCGTTGTGCTGGAATTCTCGAAACCACAAACATTTCCAGTTAAACAGGGATATAATTTTTACTTTCAGCATATTCTTCCGGTATTCGGTAAGATTTTTTCTAAAGATGCAAGAGCTTATACTTATCTTCCAGAATCGGTAAACGCCTTTCCTGATGGCAAAGCATTTACTGACCTGATGGATAGGCTGGGATTTAAAGAAACAAAACATATTTCGTTAACATTTGGAATAAGTTCAATATATACAGGGATTAAATGATCAGAAAACTATTTTTAATGGCTTCCTGTTTATTCATCTGCAGCTTCGCTAAAGCCCAGAACTGGGGTGGCGGGGTAGATGACGATGCCATTCATTTTGGTTTTACCTTTCAATATTTGTCCTCTCAATACAAAGTGTTTAAAAAAGCAGAGTGG
Source organism: Pedobacter nutrimenti (assembly GCF_032678445.1). Classification (GTDB taxonomy): domain Bacteria; phylum Bacteroidota; class Bacteroidia; order Sphingobacteriales; family Sphingobacteriaceae; genus Pedobacter; species Pedobacter nutrimenti_A. The sequence continues at coordinate 80,457 of NZ_JAVTSQ010000019.1, read as the reverse complement.
CGGCAGCCTTTCTATGAAGTACAGGGACCTAATGATACCTCTCCTGGCACATCTACTCAAATCACACCCGGGCTAAAATCCATAACTGCGAAATCTTCTCCTGGCTTTGGCGTTGGGTTTGTTGTGAACACCAGGCTGAGCGAACATGCAGATGTCCGTTTTACGCCAATTCTGATTTTTAATGATCGTTTGCTCGATTACGAATATGAGTCACCAGCAGTACCAGTTCCTAATTCTCTGCCGTTCAAAGAGCAGAAAGTGCAGGCTACAATGGTGGAAATTCCACTTGGTCTCAAAGTGAAGTCTGACCGTCTTAACAATTTCAGGGCTTATTTATTGGGTGGGGCTAAGTATTCTATGGATATTTCTTCTGCCAAAAAAACGAATGATCAAGGCAATGCGGCCATTGATAAGTTTCTGAAAAACCGTAAGGGATATTTTTCTTACGAGGCAGGGATTGGCTTTGATCTTTATTTTGAATACTTTAAAATGTCTCCCGAAATTAAATATTCCTCCTCCTTCGGAAGTGTCTTAAAACAGGACAACAATGCCTATTCAACCCCTATAGACAAGCTCATGTTGCGTCATGTAACATTCAGTTTATTCTTTGAATAGTGTTTAGGCTCATTATATTTATATTTTTGTAGGATAAACTAAAGCGATGAATTCAAAAATTGCATTAATAACAGGCGCAACTTCAGGTATAGGTAAGGCTTGTGCAACCTTGTTTGCCCAGCAAGGTTATAAACTTATCCTTTTGGCGAGACGTTCAGAAATTCTGGAAAAGCTTTCTTTACACCTTGAGGATAAATATGCGGTAGAAGTACAGGCATTAGTGCTTGATGTGCGGGAAAACGAAGCTTTAATCAAAGGACTGGAAGCCTTGCCGGAAGCCTGGAAAAAAGTGGATGTTTTGATCAATAATGCCGGACTAAGTCAAGGGCTTGATCCTATAGATCAGGGTAATACTGATGATTGGGACAGGATGATCGACACCAATGTTAAAGGCCTGCTGTATATGTCGAGGATCGTTTCCAACTGGATGATCGCTGCCGGAAAAGGCCATATTATAAATATTGGTTCTATTGCAGGTAAGGAAGTTTATCCAAATGGAAATGTATACTGTGCGACCAAGCATGCCGTTGATGCATTAAATAAGGGAATGAGAATAGATCTGCTTCCCCATGGTATTAAAGTGACGGCAATAAATCCGGGTATGGTGGAAACAGAATTCTCTCTTGTGCGTTTTAAAGGAGATGAAGAAAGGGCCAAAAATGTGTATAAAGGACTGGAGCCACTACTTGCCCAGGATATTGCTGATGCCATATGGTTTGCGGTAAGCCGTCCGGCACATGTTAATATTAATGATATGCTGATCATGCCTACGGCGCAGGCAACAGGAACTATAATTAAGAAACAAAATTTATGATATCAAATACGATTGATCAGGAAATAAAAAAAGCAATGCTTGCTAAGGATCAAGCGCAACTGAGAGGCTTGAGAGCTATCAAAGCTGCTTTATTGCTGGCTAAAACAGAAAAGGGTTCTGCAGAAGAGATTACAGAAGATACGGAAATAAAAATTCTTCAAAAATTGATTAAGCAGCGTAAAGAATCCTCGGATATCTATAAACAGCAAGGCCGTGCAGATCTTGCTCAGGTTGAAGATGAAGAAATTGATGTGATTGGCCAATTCTTGCCTAAACAGCTTGAAAAAGCCGAAGTAGAAGAAATAATTTCTAAAATTATCGCCGCTGCCGGAGCAGGTTCCATGAAAGATATGGGGAAGGTTATTGGTTTGGCTAATAAAGAGTTAGCAGGTAAAGCGGATGGTAAACTTATTGCTGAAATTGTTAAATCACAATTGGCATAAATTGTGTTAAAAATAAGAAGGATTGTTTTAAAAAAAATTAATCCTTTATTATTGCCTTAAATTAACTTATGTCTACTAACTTAGTAGCACATCCACATAAAAAATATGAAGTACGAAGTAATAGAAGATAATGGGTTTAAATACATAGAGGCAGGAGAGGGCGAAACTCTGGTATTACTTCATGGTTTGATGGGTGAACTGAGCAACTGGGAACAAACGATAGATTATTTTAAAGAAAACTATCGTGTACTGGTGCCTATCCTTCCGATTTATGAGCTGCCCATCCTTACGCTGGGGGTGAAAAGTTTATCTAAACATCTCCACCGTTTTTTAAAACACAAAGGTTTGGAACAGACCGTATTGGTAGGGAATTCCCTGGGTGGTCATGTGGGCCTTGTTTTTACGGCCGCCCATCAGGAGCATGTGAAGGCTCTGGTACTTACAGGAAGTTCAGGTCTGTATGAGAATGCTTTTGGAGGATCTTTCCCAAGAAGAGAAAGTTATGATTACATCCGTGAGAAGGTAGAATTTACATTTTATGATCCTGCAACAGCTACAAAAGAACTGGTTGATGAGGTTTTTAAAACTGTAAACGACCGCTCCAGAGTAATACGTATTCTTGCGCTGGCAAAGTCTGCAATCAGGCACAACATGGCCAAAGAATTGTCTAAGATTACCATACCTGTATCTCTAATCTGGGGCAGGCAGGATAAAGTGACTCCGCCGGATGTTGCAGAAGAGTTTTACGAATTATTACCTAATTCTGAACTGAACTGGGTAGATAAATGTGGGCATGCCCCAATGATGGAGCAGCCTGAAGTTTTTAATGAATTTCTGAATACTTTTTTAAACCGCATATTGCTGAAGTAATGTTTGCCTCTGAACTCATATCGAATGCGATCCCGCCTTTAAGAACTTCTGATACTGTTCAGAAGGCGCTTGATCGTTTGTCTGAGTTCAAACTGTATCATTTGCCTATTGTAAATGAAACTCAGTTTCTTGGATTGGTGGCTGAGGAAGAACTAATTGAAGTAAGGGATGTTGAACAAGCAATTGGTAGTTTGTCCTTGGCAATCCTCAATCCATTTGTCTATCAGGATTCTCATATATATGATGTGATCCGGCTTTTTGATCAACTCAAATTATCTGTTTTGCCCGTATTGGATTATAGTAAGAACTATCTGGGTGTGATTTCAGTGCACAGTCTTATCGGGTATTCTGCAGAGATTTATGCTGTTAAAGAACCTGGAGGTGTTATTGTGCTGGAGATCAGTAACCGCAATAATTCTTTATCTCATATGGCGCAGATCGTAGAGGCTGATAATGCCCAGATCCTGTCTTCCTATGTACAGTCTTTTCCTGATTCTACCAAACTGGAGGTGACCCTAAAAATTAATAAGACCGAGTTATCTGGCATCATTTCCTCCTTTGAAAGGTATAATTACATCGTTAAGGCTGTTTTTAACAGCACTTCTACTGATCAGGGAACTGAAGATCGCTATAACTCTTTTATGAACTATTTAAACGTATAATGAAAACAGCAGCTTACGCTAAGCTCATTTTTATGATAAAACCGGTACTTTCATGATGAAGATTGCAATCTACGGAAGGGAATTCAACAACACAGTATTGCCTTATGTTCAGGATGTCTTTGATGTTCTTTCCCTGTATAATGTGGATGCTCTGGTCTATGAAAAGTATCATCACTTTATCTCAGATAAAGTGAAATTAAATGCGAAGATCACGACATTTAAGGAAAATGCAGAACTGATTGGCCAGGCAGACGTACTGATCAGTTTAGGTGGCGACGGAACTATGCTGGATACCCTTGCGCTTGTCCGTGATTCGGGCATACCGGTGATCGGAATTAATTTTGGACGTCTTGGTTTTCTGGCGAGTATAAATAAAGATGAGATTAAAAAAGCAATTGAGGCTTTGTTAAACCAACAGTACGCACTGGACAGTCGGAGTTTACTGAGCCTGGAGTCTAAACTCCATCTTTTTGGAGAAGAGAATTTTGCGTTGAATGACATCACCATTCACCGGAGGGACAATTCTGCGATGATGCTGATCCATGCCTATATGAATGAAGAGTTTATCAACTCTTACTGGGCAGACGGGCTGATCATTGCGACTTCTACTGGCTCCACCGCCTATTCTCTGAGTTGCGGAGGGCCAATTATTCTTCCCAGTTCACAAAGCTTTGTCATTACACCCATTGCACCACATAATTTAAATGTACGTCCGCTTATTGTGCCGGATAATGTAACTTTAACTTTTGAAGTGGAGGCCAGAAGTGCGAAATTCCTGGTATCCTGTGATTCCAGGACAGTAACAGTAGACCGTTCCGTTAAAATCAGTATTAAAAAGGCGAGTTTTGATGTCAATCTGGTCAGACTGAACAATGAGAGCTATCTGACCACCTTAAGAAATAAATTGCTTTGGGGAATAGACACCCGGAATTATTAGAATGAAATTTAAATCACTGTTGCTCCATTTTATATTGATCCTGATGTCTGCGTCAGGAGCCAGAGCTCAGGCTTGGGAAGTAGGGCTTGGTGCTGGTGCAGCAGGCTATATGGGCGATCTTAATCCGGATAACCCCTTGAAAGTTACAGGTATGTCTGCCGGGGTTTTTGCGAAACTTAATTTTAATTCACATTGGGCTCTTGGACTCCATTATAACTATGGACGGATCAGTGGAGATGATTCACAATCTTCCAACGCAGATTTCAAGGACAGAAATCTGAAATTTTATACCCCTCTTAATGAAGTGAGTGCACAGGTTGATTTTAACTTTTTTGACTATTTCGCGGGGGGAGGAAGAAAAAATTTTACGCCGTATATCTATGCAGGACTTGGGGGTGTTATTTTTAATCCCAGAATCAAAATAAATGGGGAGGCAAGAGATTTGAGGCTGTATAAAACAGAGGGGCAGAGTACACCCTATAGAAATTATGCGATCAGTATTCCTTATGGAGCAGGAGTAAAGTTTAATTTTAATTCCAACTGGAGCTTTTTCTCCCAGGTGGGTTATAGAACAGCCTATACCGATTATCTGGATGATGTGAGCGGGGTATATAAATATCCGGTTCAGGGAGATGATTATATGCACATCTTCCTGGCTGATCCATCAGGACACAGGCCACCAGGCAGTCAAAGGGGAGATTCAAGAAAAAGAGATACCTATATGTTTATGCAAATTGGAATCTCGTATACATTTTTATCCGAAAAATGTTTTACCTTTTAGCATGATTTTCATATAAATAGACTAATAATCATAGAAAATTTTACCTTTGTGTCCCAAAAATGTTAGACTTTTGGGGATCATTTTCATATAGTTAGATGGGATTTAAAGAACAAATTGACCTTACGCGTTTACCTGAGCACATTGCGATTATAATGGATGGTAACGGGAGATGGGCAAAAAATCAGGGTAAGTTCAGGGTTTTCGGACATGAAAATGGGGTGTTATCTGTAAAAGATATTGTAGAAGGATGTGCAGATATTGGAGTTAAATATCTAACGATCTATGCCTTTTCCAAAGAAAACTGGAACCGTCCCGCAGAAGAAGTTAATGCACTCATGGAGATTTTCATTTCTACCATTAACCAGGAAACACCAAGACTTACGGCGAATAATATCAGGCTGAATGCTATAGGTGATACGTCATCGTTGCCGCAGAAATGTATTGACGATCTGAAGGATGCCATGGACAAAACGGCGCACAATACGCGCTGTACTTTAACCATCGCATTAAGCTATAGTGCAAAATGGGAAATTGTAGATGCTGCAAAAAAATTAGCCCAAAAAGTACTGGACAAAGAGATCGGAATTGAAGATATAACGGAAGAGAATTTTTCTTCTCAGTTAAGTACATACAATATTCCTGATCCCGAACTGATGATCAGGACAAGTGGAGAACATAGGATCAGTAATTTTTTACTGTGGCAAATGGCTTACACCGAATTATATTTTACAGAAACCTTATGGCCCGACTTCAGGCGGGAAGACCTGTTTGAAGCTATTGTAGACTACCAGAAACGCGAAAGACGCTTTGGCAAAATTAGTGAGCAATTGAACTAATTTTACTTTTAACACTTTTTAACATGTGTTTAAATTAACTTAGCGACGATTTTAGATTGTAAATGAAAAGAATATACCAACTTATATTATTGTTATTGTTCGGGTTACCAACAATGGCACAGATCACACGCCCTTCCAATCCTGCAACACCTTCATTGAAAGTCAGTGGATTGGATATGGACTACTTTAATCCAAAAGAGTATGTTATTGGAGGTACAACATTAACCGGAGCGAAATATCTGGATAAGGATGTAATTATCACCTTATCCAAACTGATCAAAGGAGAGCACATTACACTTCCAGGTGAGGCTACTGGTAATGCGATTAAAAACCTCTGGGCACAGGGCTTGTTCGATGATATTAAATTGGATATTACGAAACTTGATCTGGATACGGTATACTTTGAGATAGAGGTTGTTGAACGTCCGCGTTTAAGTTCTTTTGAGCTTGTTGGCTTAAGCAAATCTCAAAAAACCGATATCATGGAAAAGCTTAATGCCAAAACCGGAAAGACAGTTGTGAATGAAAACCTGTACAATACAACTACAGGGACCATTACCAAATTCTTGTCTGAAAAAGGCTATTTCTTCACCAAAGTGAATTACAAGACCAAGCCCGATCCTACTCAGGAAAACAACGTTATCCTGGTGGTAGATGTGGAGAAAGGCCGTAAGGTAAAGGTGCATGAGATCAACTTTGAAGGTAATAAAGTTTTCAGTGATGCCAAGCTGCGTAAGTTTTTAAAGAAAACGAAGCAACAGGCATTTTATAAGATCTTTGGCTCAGGAAAGTTTAACAAGACGAAATACGAAGAAGATAAACTTAAATTCATTGCAAAAATGCAGGAACGGGGTTATCGGGATGCGGCTATTGTAAAGGATAGTATCTACCAGTACAGTGATAAGGCAGTGGGTATTAAGATAGATGTTTTTGAGGGACCTAAATATTACTTTGGTAACATTAGCTGGGTTGGAAATGCTAAATATGAAACCAAACTTTTGGAGAAAGTACTAAGCATTGAAAAAGGTGAAGTATTCAGTGAAGAAAAACTGGAGAAAAGATTAAGAGGAACCGGAAATAGCGATGATGTTTCCAGTATCTATTTGAATGATGGTTATCTGACCTTTAATGTTGATCCGGTACAAACTAAAATTCACGGCGACACAGTTGATCTGGAAATGCGTATTTACGAAGGACCTCAGTATACAAATAACCGTATTACGGTAAAAGGAAATACCATTACCAATGACAGGGTTGTACTGAGAGATGTGAGAACAAGACCAGGAGAGAAATTTTCAAAGGAACAATTGGTGAGAACGGTGAGAGAGATTGGGCAACTGGGTAATTTTGATGAGTCTAAAACTGTACCTACTCCGAAACCAAACCCGGCAGACGGAACGGTTGATATTGAATATGCCGTAGAAGAAAAGCCATCAGATCAGATTGAATTGTCAGGAGGTTTTGGTGGTGGACGTATCATCGGTACACTTGGATTGACTTTCAATAACTTCTCTTTAAGAAACTTGTTTAATCTTAAAGCGTATAAACCACTTCCAAAAGGAGACGGGCAGAAGTTGAGCCTACGTGGTCAAACCAATGGTAAACAATACCAGTCGTATAGCTTCTCGTTCACTGAACCATGGTTAGGTGGTAAAAAACCGGTAAGTTTTGGATTGAGTGCTTTTACCTCTCTTTCTTCCAATGGTGGAACCGGAATCTATGGTGTGGATGAATCCAGTCCTCAATATTCTAAAATTCGCTTAAACGGGGTAACTGTAAGTTTGGGTAGAAGGTTAAACTGGCCGGATAACTATTTCCAGTTAACTCACTCTGTTAACATACAACAGTATATTCTGAACAATTATCCTGGGTACAAATTCAGCACAGGTACTTCTTACAACTTTAACTTAACGCAGGAGCTGAGCAGGGATTCAAGGGATTCCCCTATATTCCCAACTGCAGGATCTTATTTCCGTTTTACAGTTCAGGCAACACCTCCGTATTCTTTATTGAATAATGTTAACTATGCAACTGCATCAGATAAACAGCGTTATAAATTTACGGAATACCATAAATGGAAATTTGAAGGTCAGTGGTTCCAAAGAATTGCAGGTAAACTTATTCTGATGTCTCAGGCACAGTTTGGTTTCCTTGGAGAGTACAATAAAGCGGTTGGACAATCAGCATTTGAGCGTTTCAAATTGGGTGGTGATGGTATGCAGGGCTTTGACTTCTTACAAGGATCTGAAATTATTAAAATGCGTGGATATGCGAACAATGCCGTAATCCCGGTAGGTTCTGATCCAACGATTGCACAAAATTCAGGTAGCCCAATTTTTACAAAGTATGTACTGGAATTAAGATATCCGGTTATTGCAAGTCAGCAGGCAACTGCTTATATTGTGGGCTTTGCTGAGGGCGGTAATACCTGGAACAAGTTCAGTGACTACAATCCTTTTAACATAAGAAGGTCTGCAGGTATTGGAGCTCGGATATTTTTACCGATATTTGGGATGTTAGGTATTGATTATGGACATGCGTTTGACAAGATTCCTGGAGTACAGGATAATGGTAGACAAAACTTCACTTTCAGTATCGCACAGCAATTGGGAGGATTTCAATAATAATTTTATGAAGAAATATGTTTTAATATGCTTCTTGCTTTTCACCGGTGTTGGTGCCTTTGCGCAGAAGTTTGCGTATGTGGATACAGAATATATACTCAAGCATTTGCCGGAGTATAAATCAGCTTTAAATCAGCTGAACGTGTTATCTCAGCAATGGCAACAACAGGTGGATAATAATTTCACCCAGATTGATAAAATGTATAAAGCTTATCAGGCAGATCAGGTATTACTGACAGATGATATGCGTAAGAGGAGAGAAAACGAAATTATTGAAAAGGAAAAAGCAGCTAAGGATTTCCAGCGCCAGAAGTTTGGTCCGGACGGAGATCTTTTCCAGTCAAGAGCGAAGCTTTTAAAACCTATCCAGGAGAAAGTAACTAAAACAGTTGCGGATCTGGCTAAAAGTAAATACATTGATTTTGTTTTTGACAAAAGCAGTGAAGCAACGATGATGATCTATGCCAGCAGCAGTTATGACCTGAGCAACGACATTATTATCAAACTTGGTTATAAGCCAGGAACGGTGATCAAATAACACACAAACATAAAATTTAAAACAATTAATAAGGAAAAATAGAAATGAGAAAGTTAATTAATGTATTCTTTGTAGCGGCGGGATTGTTGTTTACAGCTAATGTAGCAAATGCACAACAAAAGATAGGGCACTTAAATTCAGAGGCAATATTCGCTGTTATGCCTGAAGCAAAAGCTGCACAAAGTACACTTGAAACTCTTGCTAAAACAAAACAGGATGAAATCACTAAAATGCAGACTGAGTACCAAACAAAGTATGAAGCTGCTATAGCGAAACAAAAAACCTTAAGTGAAGCAAATAAAGATGTTGTAACTAAAGAACTTCAAACTATGGGTGAAGAGTTACAAGGAATGGAAAAACGCATCAACGATGCACGTGCAAAAGCTCAACAGGATGTAGCAACCAAACAAGGTGAATTGTTTGTTCCGATTAACCAGAAATTCGAAACTGCGGTTAAATCTGTAGCTAAGGAAAAAGGTTTGGCTTACGTATTCGATATTGCTTCTCAGCAAGGTGCCAACAACTTATTGTATTCTGAAGGTGGTGATGATGTGACTGCTGCAGTTAAAACTAAATTAGGTATTTCTGCTTCAGCTGTTCCAACTCCAAAGAAATAAACAGACAAACCATCATGAGTAGAAACCCATGATAGCTTCATCACCGATAAAAAACATTATTCTGTGATGAAAAATATTTAAATTGGCGGACCTGAGGAATATTCCTCAGGTCCGCTTTTTTTGCAAATGAACAAAACAAATTCAATAGGGGTATTTGACTCTGGTTATGGAGGCTTAACGGTTTTTAAATCCATTATAAAGGAACTCCCTGAATATAATTATATCTATCTTGGAGATAATGCCCGTGCACCTTACGGAGATCATTCCTTTGAAACCGTTTATGAATATACGCTTGAATGTGTAGAATGGCTTTTTGCCCAGGGCTGTCCCTTGGTCATCCTGGCTTGTAATACAGCGTCTGCCAAAGCCCTGCGTACCATACAACAAAAAGTACTTCCAATAAAATATCCGAACCACAGGGTGCTTGGGGTAATCCGCCCAACAGCAGAAGTAATAGGTCATTATACCAAAAGTAATATTATCGGGGTTATGGGGACCCGAGGTACGGTGAATTCGAATTCTTATCCTATTGAGATCGAAAAATTTTATCCTAAATTAAAGGTGGTACAGCAAAGTTGTCCGATGCTGGTTCCTCTTATAGAAAATAATGAACACCTCACCTCCGGGGCTGATCATTTTATCCGTAAATATCTGGAGGAATTGCTTGGCAACGCACCAGATCTGGATTGTATTCTGTTGGCATGCACGCATTATCCCTTACTGATTCCAAAACTTGAACGATTGCTTCCTAAGAAGATCTCCCTGATTTCGCAGGGTGAGATCGTTTCTGCGAGCCTGGCTCAGTACCTGCATAACCATCCTGAAATTGCCGGTAAAATCGGGCAACAAGGACAACGGTTATTCTATACCTCAGGAGATACTACTGTTTTTGATACGAATGCATCCTTATTTTTCGAACAAACAGTGCAGTCTAAACAAGTGCACCTTCTGCGTTAGGGCTTGCCTCATAGCTTGTATTGTGCTGTTAGTCAGAGAATAGTAAATCCGGCGAAAGATTCTACTTCTTTCTAGGTTCTGAGTTTTATAAACGGTAAATTTGCGGCTCAAAACACACATCAATGAGTGACCAGATAAAACACGAGTGCGGAATTGCTTTTATCCGTCTTTTGAAACCCCTATCTTATTATCAGGAAAAGTATGGAACAGCCTTATACGGTTTAAATAAGCTGTACCTGCTGATGGAAAAACAACACAACCGTGGTCAGGACGGTGCAGGTATTGCCACCATCAAACTGGATGTAAAACCAGGTCATCGGTACATCAGCCGTTATCGTTCCATGGCACAGAATGCCGTTGCAGATATCTTTGGATATGTGCAAAGTAAATTTGTGGACATTCAGAACGAAACACCGGAACTGATGAAAGACACAGAGTGGCTGAAAGCAAATGTCAGCTTTATCGGGGAGGTGCTGATGGGACACCTTCGCTATGGTACACACGGACAAAATAGCATAGAAAATTGCCACCCGTTTTTGCGCCAGAACAACTGGATGACAAGAAATCTGGTGATTGCCGGTAACTTCAATATGACCAATGTAGATGAATTATTGGAACAGCTGTACGAGCTTGGACAACATCCAAAGGAAAAGGCAGATACAGTTACTGTACTGGAAAAGATCGGACACTTTTTAGATGATGAAAACCAGGAATTATTTGATGCGTATAAAAAAGAAGGATTTGATAACGTAGAGATCACGCACAAAATATCTGATGGATTAAATATTGCCAATATACTTCGCCGCTCTGCGAAAACCTGGGATGGGGGATATGCCATTTCAGGAATAGTTGGAAACGGAGATGCTTTCTTTATGCGTGATCCGGCTGGTATCCGTCCTGCATTTTACTATGTTGATGATGAAATTGTGGTTGCAGCTTCGGAGCGCCCGGCAATTCAAACAGCTTTTAACATTGCACTGAAAGATGTTAAAGAAATTGAGCCCGGACATGCACTGATTGTAAAAAAAGACGGAACAGTAACTCAGGAAATGTTCAGGGAGCCCCTGGAAAAAAGAGCCTGTTCTTTTGAAAGGATTTATTTTTCAAGAGGATCAGATGCCGATATCTATAAAGAGAGAAAACACCTTGGAAGCCTGCTTTGCAAACAAATCTTAAAAGCGGTAGATGGGGACCTTAAAAATACCGTGTTTTCTTTTATCCCTAATACAGCAGAAGTTTCCTTTTATGGAATGGTGGAGGGAATTCATGGACATATCCGTCAGCTGCAGAAAGATGCTTTGCTGGGACGGAAGGAACCAATGAATGACCAGGAACTGGATGAACTATTGTCTTTGAGCCCAAGGGTAGAGAAACTGGCCATCAAAGATGTTAAGTTAAGAACATTTATTACACAGGATGCCGACCGTCAGGATATGGTGGCACACGTATATGATACCACTTACGGGTTGATCAAAAATCATACGGACACGCTGGTAGCCGTAGATGATTCTATTGTAAGGGGAACTACACTTAAACAAAGTATTATCAAGATCATTGACAGGCTTCACCCTAAAAAGATCATCATTGTTTCTTCAGCGCCACAGATCCGTTATCCGGATTGCTACGGTATCGATATGTCTAAGATGGGGCAGTTCGTTGCTTTTGAAGCGGCCATACAGCTGTTACATGAGAGAGGCTTAAAACATATTATTGATGAAGTTTATGAGAAATGTAAAGCTTCCCTATTGTTGCCTAAAGAAGAGATTGTAAATCATGTGAAGGATATCTATCGTCCTTTTACACAGGAAGAGATCTCAGCGCAGATTACGAAGATCATTACACCAAAGGATACAGTTGCTGAAGTAGAGGTGATTTATCAGACTCTGGACAACTTACATGTAGCTTGTCCAAATCATACTGGTGACTGGTACTTCTCGGGGAACTATCCGACTCCGGGAGGAAACAAAGTCGTAAACAAAGCATTTGTAAACTGGAAAGAAGGAAGCAACCAGAGAGCTTACTAAGCGACTCTGATAGATAAAAACTAAAGCCCTTGTCTGATTTCAGGCAAGGGCTTTTTTTATCTGTAATATTTCAGGATCACTTCAACAAACAACCTGATGGCAAAGATAATGATCACCCCTCCAGCAATGCGGTTTAGGGTTTGGATAGACTTTTCTTTGATCTTGTACCTCAGTTTTGCTGCATAATAGGTCTTTATAGAATCCATGGAAAGTTGTGTAGCCATGGCGATGATAAAGAAGACAATCTTCTCGTTCATATCATAATGCAATTGTACGGAAACAATTCCGCCAACCATGATCCAGAACATTAGGGTAGTTGGCGACAGCAGGCACATCAGGAAACCTTTGATAATATAACCCCGTTTCCGGATTTTGATCTTTTCATCAATTTCGTAATTGACCTTTACTTTCTTAATCAGATAATATAGGCCAATACCCAATAGGAAGAGCCCGCCAATAATACCTATATACTGATTGTATTTTGAATTGTAATCTACAAATTGCGAACTGAAAATGGTGGCGCTGATGAATACGATGTCACTTAGTATAACGCCAATGGCTAAAGAAAATCCCGCTTTAAATCCCTTCTCAATACTTGTTTTAATCATGGAGAAGAATACAGGCCCCGTTAAAAACGAAAATAAAACCCCTGCACCTATCCCTTGTAATATTGCTTCAAACATCTAACCTAAACGTATTTTTATGCAATATGCAATTTTATACCTTAAATACGCCTATTTTTTTACTAGTTTTAGCGTGTAAACAATACACTTTGGTATACAACAATTTTTATTTAAGTTTAGCGCTTAAAACTTTTCACTAACCATAAACATGGAACAACAAACACAGACCAAATGGGGGCAGTTCATACCCCTCGTCACGGTATTCTTTTTTTGGGGCTTTGTAGCCGCCAGTAATGACATTTTAATTCCCGTTTTCAAAAAAGCCTTTGACCTTACCCAAAGCCAAAGTCAATGGGTGTCATTAGCCTTTTACATTGCGTATACTGTGGGCTCATTAATCTATAATGCAGTTTCGGTTCTTATGAAACAAGATCTTGTCAATAAGATCGGTTACAAAAATTCATTGGCATTAGGTCTGGTTATTTCTGCTGTAGGAACTTTATTGTTCTATCCTGCCGCGAACTTAGGCTCATTTCCGCTGATGTTGTCTGGTCTGTTCATTGTTGCCCTTGGGTTCTCCCTGCAGCAAACAGTTGCAAATCCACTTGCTATCGCTTTAGGTCCGATTACAACAGGTTCACAGCGTTTAACGCTTGCCGGAGGGATCAATAATTTTGGTACAACAATAGGCCCCCTGATTGTGAGTTTTGCTATTTTTGGTTCTCTGTCCAGCGCAAGCGAAAACGTAAGTATAGAAAGCGTTAAAGTGCCTTATCTGATCTTAGGTGTTGCATTTATTGTGGTAGCCATATTCCTGAAACTATCTTCTTTACCCGACAGGCCAACTTTGGTTGAGGCTAAAGTAGAGGATTCAAGTATGAAAGGCTCAGCTTTAAAATACCCTCAACTGGTATTAGGAATGGTTGCAATCTTCGTTTATGTAGGTGTTGAAGTATCAACAGCCAGTAATCTTCCTGCTTATATGGAAAGAGATCTTGGATTTGCGATTAAAGATATTGCACCCTATGTATCCCTGTATTGGGCAAGTATGATGATCGGTAGATGGACCGGGGCGGTAGAGGCTTTCACAGATAATGTAGGAACCCAGAAAATATTGAGATTTATTGCTCCTTATTTAGCTTTTGCGATTTTCTTAGGGGTGAATGCGATGTTTCATCATGACCTGGCACCGTTCTATGTGTACGGATTAATTATTCTGGTATTGATCATTGCAGATATGGCCAGTAAAGGAAATCCGGCCAGGATGCTTCTTATATTCTCGTTTATTGGCATTACAGCCCTGTTGATCGGTATGTTTACCAAAGGCATGGTGAGTGTATATGCATTTACCAGTGTAGGATTATTCTGCAGTACTTTATGGCCTTGTATCTTTACTTTAGCCGTAAGTGGATTAGGCAAAAACACCAGCCAGGGCAGTAGCTTCCTGATCATGATGATCATGGGTGGAGGTATCATCAGTTGGATCCAAGGTTATGTATCCGAATTCACCGGCATCCAGTATAGTTATGTTGTAGGTATCATATGTTTTTCTTACCTGGCATTTTATGCCTGGAGGGTAAGTGGAATCCTGAGATCGCAGGGCATCAGTTTCGATAAGAAACTTTCCGGCGGACATTAAAGGAATAAAACAATCAAGAAATCCTTCCCTGAATAAATAAGGGAGGGATTTTTTTTCGCCTATATTTGCATCCGTTTTAATTGAAATGCAGCCCATGAAGAAAGGATTTAAAGATATATTTATGCACCTGGCCACAGATCTGTCTGCCCGTTCACATTGTGTCAGGGCTCAGGTAGGCGCTGTCCTGACCAAAGATACCCGGATCATCTCTATAGGCTATAATGGCCCTCCTTCGGGGACACATAACTGTGATGAGGAATGGCCGGAAACCGGTTGCGACAGAGACTCCAGAGGCAGTTGCTCCCTGGCACTGCATGCAGAAGAAAATGCCATCCTGTTTGCCACCAAAAATGGTTCTAATATTGAAGGCGGAACATTGTACACCACATTATCCCCCTGCATAGCCTGTGCACGTTTAATCCTCTCCTCAGGCATTAAAGTAGTGGTCTATAAAGACTCCTATGCAGAGTATAAAGGACTTCCGAGTGATGAGGGGGTTGATTTCTTAAAAAGATTCGGTGTAGAAGTGAATAAATACTAACTTTGTGTCCATGCTAGAAAAAATCATAATTCTCGATTTTGGATCCCAATATACACAGTTAATTGCACGCAGAGTTCGCGAATTAAACGTTTATTGCGAAATATATCCTTTCAATAACATTCCAGAGTTTTCATCAGACGTAAAAGGTGTTATCTTTTCCGGTAGTCCTTACTCAGTACGCCAGGAAGATGCTCCTCAAATTGATCTGTCCAGATTCCATAAAAACTACCCGGTGCTGGCGGTTTGTTATGGAGCTCAGTACATTGCTCAGCAATCCGGAGGGGAAGTTCAGGCTTCTTCTACAAGGGAATACGGAAGGGCAAATCTGAATTATGTAGCTAAAGGAAACCCACTGTTTAAAAATATTTCCTCAGATTCTCAGGTGTGGATGTCCCATGGAGATACCATCACTGTTGTTCCTGAAGATTTTGAACTGATTGCCAGTACAGACAGTGTAAGGGTTGCTGCCTTCCAGGTTAAAAATACCGAGACATATGCAATTCAGTTCCACCCGGAAGTAACCCACAGTTTGGATGGCAAGCAATTGCTTCAAAACTTCTTGGTTGATATCTGTGGATGTCATCAGCAATGGACACCGGATGCCTTTGTAGAAACGACTATAGCCGACCTTCAGGCAAAATTAGGAAATGATAAGGTCGTACTTGCCCTTTCCGGAGGTGTAGATTCCAGTGTTGCTGCGATCCTGTTGCACAAGGCCATCGGGAAAAATCTGCATTGTATTTTTGTTGATAATGGTTTGCTTCGTAAAGGAGAATATGATGCCGTTCTGGAACAATACAAACATTTAGGGCTGAACATTAAAGGTGTAGATGCCAAAGACCGCTTTTTAAGCCAGCTGGCAGGTGTTAAAGATCCGGAATTGAAACGCAAAGCTATTGGCCGCGTATTTATTGAGGTTTTTGACGATGAAGCGCATTTGGTGCAGGATGTTAAATGGCTGGCACAAGGGACTATTTATCCCGACGTGATCGAATCCGTTTCTGTTAAAGGACCTTCAGCAACAATAAAATCGCATCACAATGTTGGCGGACTACCAGACTTTATGAAGTTAAAGGTGGTAGAACCATTGAATACACTATTTAAAGACGAAGTAAGAAGAGTAGGACGTTCATTAGGTCTGGAAGATTTTATTATTGGCCGTCACCCTTTCCCTGGTCCGGGGCTTGCCATCAGGATCCTTGGAGAAGTAACAGCCGACAAAGTAGCGATCCTTCAGGAAGCCGACGCTATCTATATCAATAACCTTAAAGAAGCCGGCCTTTACGATAAAGTTTGGCAGGCCGGAGCCATCTTCTTACCTGTACAATCTGTTGGGGTAATGGGAGATGAGCGTACCTATGAGCATGTAATTTGTCTCAGGGCTGTAGAATCTGTTGATGGAATGACCGCTGACTGGTGTCATCTTCCATACAATATACTCGCTAAAATTTCTAATGAAATCATTAACAAAGTAAAAGGAATAAATAGGGTAGTATATGATATTAGTTCAAAACCACCGGCTACGATTGAGTGGGAGTAAATATTTCCTATTGATCCTTCTTGGGCTGTACCTTTCTTCCTGTTCGAAAAAGGTACGGCCCAATAAGAATAAAGTCACTGCCGAAGTCAAAAAAGAAGAAGAGAAACCCGCTAAGAAATTTACACAAGCGAGTATCTCTTTGCTCGTGCCGTTTAAACTGAATGAGTTCAAGCCAAAAACGGAAAGTAAAGCCGATATAGAGCGATATGCAATGGCCATTGATTTCTATCAGGGCTTTAAAATGGGGATTGACTCCGCGGCTGCTGCAGGCTTAAATTTCAAAGTGAATGTCTATGATACCCGCGATGACAATGACCAGCTGAACCGCTTGTTCAATACCGGAAGTTTATTGGAAAACAACCTGATTATTGGACCTGTGTTTCCGGATGGGCTTAAAGCGATGGCAGCCTATTCCATTGCACATCAATTGCCTGTCGTCTCTCCATTGGCAGCGACACAACCCTCAGAGTTTGGAAACCCGAACCTCATTTCCATCGTCAATAATATTGACCTTCATGCCAAGAAAATGGGCAACTTTATTGTCAGGAAATATGACCCGGCAAATACGGTAGTGATATTGATCAATGCCAGGAAGAATGGAGATGAAACCCTGGGAGAACCGCTACGGGAATACTTTGTTTCACAAAAAGCCAGCAAGTTTAAATTCGAAGAATATGCTTCCGTTTTTACCATGGAAACAAAAGCTGTAAAGACTAAGAAATATGTGGTCATGCTGAGTTCATCTGATCGCAAGTTTGTGGCAGCAAGTATAGATAAACTGGTGAAAATGAAAAAAGCTGGTTTTGATATCGATCTTTTTGGCCATCCTGACTGGGTGAAACAAAATTATACAACAGAAAAGCTGCAACTCCTCAATACCGTAATCAGTTCTTCTTATAAAGTAAATTACAAGAGCCCGGTAGTTATTGACTTTGTGAAAAAATACCGAAAGACATTTAGTTTTGAACCGAGTGAGTATTCTTTTAAAGGCTTTGATATTGGTTATTTCTTTGGAAAACAGTTGTCTGAACATGGTGAAAATTACTTGAAATATTTAACCAGAGAAAGATATAAAGGCCTGCATAATTCTTTTAATTTTATCCATGACCCTCAATACGGGTATATTAATACCAGCCTGATGCTTTTAAAGTATAAGGACTACGATTTAAACATAATAGAATGAGATTAGAGCACCAGATCAAAGCTTTTGAGCTGATCTTGAAAAGCTATGACGGCGCTTTGCCGCTGCACCGGTTTTTAGTGGGACATTTTAAAAAGTATAAGCAAATGGGCTCTTCTGACAGGCGTTGGGCCAGCCGGTACATGTATAGTTTTTATCGTTTGGGTAAAGCCTTACCCGCAGAAAATACATTGCAACGTCTTGCTGTTGCCGATTTTTTATGCAACAATACCAGCAGTTTGATGATTGAGGCCCATTTGCCACACTTTGCCGAGCAGGTGGAACTTCCTGTTCCGGCCAAACTTGCGCTGGTTGGTGATGCATATCCTGCGTTCCAGCTCGAAGAGGTATTTCCTTTTTCTGGTTTGCTTTCTGAGGAAATTGATACAGAAGCCTTTTTACAGTCTTTTTTTATCCAGCCGGACTTGTTCATCAGGATACAGCAAAATCGTTCTCTAGAGATTCTAAATGCCCTAAAAGCAGCAAATGTAGTGGTACATGATATCGATGGAAAGACATTTGGACTTCCGAACGGCACTAAACTGGACCAGGTATTATCCAATCAGGGCGCCTATCAGGTACAAGATCTGTCTTCTCAGAAAACCGGTGCCTTTTTCGAGCCTCAAAAATATGATTACTGGTGGGATTGCTGTGCAGCTTCTGGTGGAAAATCTCTTTTGTTGCATGATCTGGAACCAAAGATTGAACTGTTGGTCAGTGATGTACGGGAAAACAGCCTGCGCAATCTGGACGAACGTTTTCAAACAGCCGGATTGAAAAAATATCAGAAAAAGGTACTTGACCTGCTTCAGAATAATGATCAGGAATTACATCACTATGCTTTTGACGGGATCATTCTGGATGCCCCATGCTCGGGTTCGGGTACCTGGGGACGGACACCGGAAATGCTTACAACATTCGAAGAGCATAAAATAGCCTACTTTAACAAACTGCAAAAAAGTATTGCTGCAGGTGTTGTCAAATACCTAAAGGAGGGGAAACCTTTAATTTACATCACATGTTCCGTTTTTAAACAGGAAAACGAAGAGGTGGTGGATTACCTGCAAAAAGAACTAGGCCTGAGCCTGGAACGTATGGAGGTCATCAAAGGTTATCAGGATAAGGCCGATACCATGTTTGCTGCCAGGCTGATCAAAAACTAATCCCTTTTGTTATGGGGCTGAGGATGCAGCCAATGCCGCACACCGTCCTTCAGATGTCTAAGGGCTTCAATACAGACGGCCAGCAGGCCAATAATCAACGTATATTGTTCAAAGCTGTTCATATACTTATTACTTAACTATAAGACGCGATCCTGCAGGAAAAGTTACAGGTGGGTATTACTTCTGAACAATTTAATGGCAATGGCCAGTAAGATAATTCCAAAGGCCTTTCTTAAGACATTCAGCCCGGATTTACCAAATAGCTTTTCCAGTCTTTCTGTATTTTTCAAAACAAAATAAACGAAGATCATATTGATCATAATCCCAACAATAATATTTTGGGTAGCATATTCTGTTTTTAAGGAAAGCAAGGTCGTCATAGTTCCTGCGCCGGCAATTAAAGGAAAAGCCAATGGCACAATGGATACGGTTTCAGGAGCATCTCCTTCTTTAAATATCGTCAGGCCGAGAACCATTTCCATGGCAATAAAGAAGATCACAAAAGAACCTGCAATGGCAAAGGACTCCACATCCAGTCCAATGACTTTCAGTAAAGTTTCTCCGGCAAACAAGAAAATGATCATCAATACTGCGGCAACAATGGTCGCCTTTTCAGACTGGATATGTCCGGCCTTTCTGCGGAGTTCAATCACTACAGGAATAGCACCTAAAATGTCAATGATGGCAAACAGGACCATAGAGGTGGAGAGGATTTGGCGTAGGTTGAATTCCATAGCAGCGAATTTAGATTACAAAGCTAAGCAATAAATGTTGATAAAATAAAAGAGGCCACTGTAACCAGTAGCCTCTTTTATTTTATCAAATGAACGCGATTTTATTTCTGTAACTTTTGATTCTTACGTACTATAGAGTGCTTTACACTATAAGCAAAGTAAATGATAAAGCCCAAAACCATCCAGATCATTAGACGCTCCCAATTATGCCTACCCAAACCAATCATCATCAGTATACAAACTGCTGCCCCGAGGATAGGAACAACTGGCATAAAAGGAGTTTTAAATGGTCTTTCCCTGTTGGGATCCGTTTTACGGAGAACAATTACTCCAATACACACCAGTGTAAATGCAAATAAAGTTCCAATACTGGTCATGTCTCCAACAACATCTCCTGGTACAAATGCCGCAAATAAACCCACAAAAACAAGGAAAATAAGATTTGATTTGTAAGGTGTCTTGAATTTAGGGTGAACTGCAGAGAACATTTTTGGAACCAATCCATCTTTAGACATAGAGAAAAACACTCTTGACTGCCCTAAAAGCATCACCAGAATCACAGAAGAAAAACCAGCCAGGATAGCTACAGTGACCAGAGTAGACAGCCAGTGATAGTTGTGCATATACTTTTCAATAGCGTAAGCTACAGAAGCCTCTTTACCAGCCCCGGCGAACTCTGTATAGTTAGCAACACCAGTGATCACGTGACCAAATAATACATACAATACAGTACAAATCGCAAGTGAAATCAGAATTCCCGCAGGCATGTCTTTTTTTGGATTTTTAGCTTCCTGAGCAGCAGTAGATACTGCATCAAAGCCAATAAAAGCAAAGAATACAACACCTGCACCTGCAATAATTCCAGACCAGCCAAATTTCCCAAAACTATGTGTAAAGAAGTCAAAGAAGCCCTCCTGTCCTTTTAAAAATTTCACTTCGCCTTCATTCACAGGGATATAAGGTGTATGATTCGCAGGATTCATAAAGCCCCAGCCAATAGCTATAAAAGCAATTACGATAGCTACTTTTAAAATAACAATAATTCCGTTTAGGGTAGCCGATTCTTGTGTTCCTCTAATGAGAACAAAAGTCAATAGACACACAATAAACAGGGCTGGAAGATTGATGATTCCACTAATTCCATCAGGCGAGGTTTGAAAAGGAGAATGGCATAAGGCATAAGGTACAGAACAACCAAAATTCTCCAGTAATTTGTTAAGATATTCAGACCAGGCAATAGATACCGTGGCTGCGCCAAGTGCATATTCCAAGACTAAATCCCAACCTATAATCCAGGCCACCACTTCTCCCATTGTAGCGTAAGAATAAGTATATGCACTTCCTGCTATCGGGATCATTGAAGCAAATTCTGCATAGCATAAACCGGCAAGTCCGCAACCTACAGCTGCAAGAATAAAGGATAAGGTTACTGCCGGGCCTGCATGGTCTGCCGCTGCGGCAGCTGTTCTTACAAATAGCCCCGCACCAATAATGGCACCAATACCCAGAGCGACGAGATTGCCAACACCAAGCGTCCGCTTCAGAGTGCCTTCACCGCTCTCATTAGATTCCTTAATCAGGGAGTCTATAGATTTTTTAAATAACATAGTTTGAGGTTTAGTTTAAGTGTTTTTTATGAATGTAGGTTGAATGTAAAATTATATCCGTTCCAAACCTAGTTAAAAAACTCTAAAAAGAAAAGGGATTTTCATCTGAAAATCCCTTTTTAACGGTAACAATGATAATGGTTTAAACGACCTTTAAGGTTTTATATGGATTGTTTTTACCGTCTCCGTTTTCTTAATCAGTTTAGCCTGAGCGTTGCTTCCGGTGCCTACAGCGATATGAGGGGCAATGATCAGGGATACAATAGACATCAACTTGATCAGGATATTCATAGAAGGACCGGAGGTATCCTTAAAAGGATCTCCAACAGTATCCCCGGTTACAGAAGCTTTATGTGCATCTGATCCTTTATATTGCATGGTGCCATTGATCATCGCTCCTTTTTCAAAAGACTTTTTAGCATTGTCCCAGGCACCTCCGGCATTGGACTGAAAGATACCCATCAATACCCCCGATACGGTAACACCCGCCAGTAGTCCACCTAAAACTTCAGGACCAAAAGTAAAACCTACAATTAATGGAACGACCAGGGCAATTGCACCCGGCAACATCATTTCCCGAATAGAAGCATTGGTAGAAATGGCTACACATTTTTCGTATTCCGGTTTAGCTTTGTATTCCATAATGCCCGGAATTTCCTTAAACTGTCTTCTTACTTCCTGTACCATGGCCATGGCTGCACGGCCAACTGCAGAAATACAAAGTGAAGAAAATATAAAGGGGATCATGCCGCCTACAAACAGACCTGCAAGTACATTGGCTTTATAAATGTCAATAGAAGTGATTCCCGAAATCCCTGCAAAGGCAGCGAATAAAGCCAGGGAAGTTAAAGCTGCAGAAGCAATAGCAAAGCCTTTACCCGTAGCAGCAGTTGTATTTCCTACCGCATCCAGATTGTCTGTACGCTCACGTACCTCTTTAGGCAGACCACTCATTTCCGCAATACCACCAGCGTTATCTGCTATCGGTCCAAAAGCATCAATAGCCAGTTGCATCGCTGTTGTGGCCATCATTCCGGCTGCAGCAATTGCTACACCGTAGAATCCTGCAAAATAGTAAGAACCGTAAATTCCGGAGGCCAATACAAGAATAGGCAATACCGTAGACTCCATACCCACAGACAAACCCCCAATGATATTCGTGGCATGACCGGTAGAAGACTGATTAATGATGGATTGCACAGGACGTTTCCCCATAGCAGTATAGTACTCTGTGATCAAACTCATCAGTGTTCCAACCACCAGACCTACCACTATAGAATAATATACTGCAGATGCAGTAAACTCAAAGCCCCGGATAGACATATGCTCCGGCAGCATCCAATGTACGGCAAAATAGGCTGCAATAGCTGTTAAAAGAATAGACAACCAGTTTCCAATATTTAAAGCATTTTGAACGCTATCGGTTTCTTTGCTGATCTTTACAAACCAGGAAGAAACAATAGAAAAGATTAATCCCAGACCGGCAATCAACATCGGCAGCAGGATGGGCGCCATACCTCCAAACTGGTCTTCTGATTTAATTTCCTGCCCCAAAACCATCGTGGCCAAAATGGTGGCCACATAAGAGCCAAAAAGATCGGCACCCATACCGGCAACATCACCCACATTGTCGCCCACATTATCTGCAATGGTTGCCGGGTTCCTCACATCATCTTCAGGAATTCCGGCTTCTACTTTACCCACCAGGTCAGCACCAACATCGGCAGCTTTGGTATAAATTCCGCCGCCAACCCTGGCAAAAAGCGCTATACTTTCTGCACCTAAAGAAAAGCCGGCAAGTACTTCAATAGTTTTTTTCATGTCTACGCCCGAAGCGAGGCTCCCTGCGGGTACAAAACTGGAATACAAAACAATAAATAAGCCTCCAAGACCAAAAATGGCTAAGCCTGCAACGCCGAAGCCCATCACGGTACCGCCAGTAAAAGATACTTTCAAGGCCTTGGCCAGGCTGGTTCGGGCTGCCTGGGTCGTCCTCACATTGGCCTTGGTCGCAATACGCATGCCCAGATAACCAGCAAAAGCTGAAAATACAGCTCCAATTAAAAAAGCAACCGCAATGACCGGGCTGGAATGAATAGGGGCCTCGGCGCTGCCGGTCATGGTTCCGGACCAGGCCAATAGGGCACCGGCAATAATTACAAAATAGGTCAGTACTTTCCATTCCGCCTTTAAAAAGGCCATGGCTCCGTCGGCAATGTGGCCGGCAAGTTCGGTCATCGTCGCATCTCCTGCGTCCTGTTTACTTACCCAGGCACTTTGGATGGCCATAACCAGGATTCCTACCAGTCCGAAGACTGGTATCATGTAAATAAGATTGTTTTGTAGAAACTCCATAAATTATTTGTATTTGGTTAGATTGGTGATATGCGTTTGGTAATCAGCTTGCTTGACTCTAGCTAATATATACAAAAATAAAAGTGTTTCCCATATTCGCAAATTTTTAATCCCCTGTTTAATCGAGGTGTTTTATTATTCAAATTTTTAAATATCTTAGTGCAGACCAACAGGGAAACCAAAACCAACCAAAACCAAACCAATGGAAAAAGATACACAGGGGCATTCTTTTAAAAGAGAACTAGGACTGCTCGATGGAACTATGCTCGTTGTAGGCTCCATGATCGGCTCAGGAATTTTTATTGTGAGTGCCGATATTGCCAGACAAGTCGGTTCGGCCGGATGGCTGATCCTGATCTGGGTCGCTACCGCATTGATTACAATGACCGCTGCCGTAAGCTATGGAGAACTGAGTGCCATGTTTCCCAAAGCGGGAGGGCAGTATGTTTACCTCAAAGAAGCTTATAATAAGCTCATTGCTTTTTTATATGGCTGGAGTCTCTTTGGAGTGATCCAAACCGGAACTATTGCTGCGGTAGGTGTGGCCTTTTCTAAATTTACAGCCTATTTATACGAACCATTCAGTGAAAATAATATCCTCTGGCAAATTCAGACCGGGGTAAGTGACAAAGGCATCCCGGAACATTTTTCGATCAGTGCTGCCCAGCTCGTTTCCATCATCACGATCGTATTGTTAACTTATTTGAACAGCCGTGGGGTAAAAAACAGTAAGATCCTGCAAACGATACTTACAATTGTTAAAATTCTTTCTCTGTTCGGATTGATTGTTTTCGGTTTTACACTAGGTGCTAAAGCAGAAGTCTGGAACGCCAACTGGACCAATGCCTGGTCAACGCGTTCCTTCAGCCTGGAAACACTGCAATGGACCAATATTAGCGGAACTTTATTGCTCTCCGGTATTTCAGCCGCTATGGTGGGTTCTCTTTTCTCCAGTGATGCCTGGGCCGGTGTCACCTTTATCGCAGGTGAAATTAAAAGGCCGGAACGGAATGTTGGATTAAGTCTGTTCCTTGGAACCCTTATTGTCAGCATCATTTATATCCTGGCCAATGTAATGTATATAGCCGTATTGCCCCTGGATGAGATTACGACAGCAAAATCAGATCGTGTTGCCGT
Organism: Pedobacter nutrimenti; assembly: GCF_032678445.1. Taxonomy (GTDB): domain Bacteria; phylum Bacteroidota; class Bacteroidia; order Sphingobacteriales; family Sphingobacteriaceae; genus Pedobacter; species Pedobacter nutrimenti_A. The sequence goes on along the minus strand of NZ_JAVTSQ010000019.1, from coordinate 55,220 downwards.
AGTGGCTGCGCAACATATTTTTGGACAAGCAGGAACCATTATTATTGCAGTGATGATTATGATCTCCACATTTGCCTGTAACAATGGGCTGATCATGGCCGGGGCAAGGGTCTATTATACCATGGCCAAGGACGGGCTGTTTTTTAAAAATGCAGCCAAACTGAATGGCAATGATGTACCAGGCTGGGCGCTTTGGGTACAGGGTATCTGGGCATCAGCTTTATGTTTAACAGGAAAATATGGAGATCTGCTGGATTTTGTTGTAATCATTGTACTGATTTTCTATATCCTGACCATATACGGTATCTTTATTTTACGTAAGAAAATGCCCGATGCAGAACGGCCTTATAAAGCCTTTGGCTACCCGGTTTTACCTTTCCTGTATATCATTGTTGCTTCTGCACTTTGTATTGCCTTGCTTATTTATAAGACCAATACCTGTGGCTGGGGCGTACTGATTATGCTGCTTGGCATTCCGGTGTATTATATGACGAGAGCAAAGGAAGAGGCTTAGTTTTTATTTCAGCTGGTAGGCCATCACGCTTTTTTTCCAAAAAGTTGGGATGTACAAAATCCGCTTTACCGGATCATAACCCAGGTCGGCTGTATTTTTCTTTGCTTCATGCGTGTCCAGTAAAAGCTCGTGCCGGCCATCGGCATATACATAATATACATAACCTCCCCAGGCTGTAAATAAGAAATCGCCGTTTCCGATAGGTTCAAGCCCGTCGCCACCATAAGGCAGTTCCGCAATTTTGGTTAGATGTTTATGTGCATCGGCTTTTAAAATGTTTTTACCACCAACAATGTAAAGATCATCGCCAATCGCCTTCAAGCCATTTACACCAGCAATGCTGTCCAGGTATAATTCAGGTATATCATTGCGGATGGCATAGATCCTTTTGGTACGGGAATCAGATACGTATACTATGCCTTTACTGTTCACCGTAATATCGTTCAGGAATTTAGTGTTCTCGATCGGGATCTTACGCAATACTTTCCCTTTTGCGATATCAATCACCACCACATCGGTCAAATCTGCTACATAAAGAGTATTTCCATAACGCGCCAATCCTTTAGGCGCGTTTAGGCCTTGTATCCAGTTGTGGTCCAGTATTTTTCCATTCAGGCCTATCTTTGCCACCCCTCCAATGCCGTCTTTATCATTCGGATTGTTCCCCATAATAGAAGTATACAGAATTTTAGCCTTGGTATCTGGCAAAACAGATTCAGGAAGATTGACAACACTGTCGGTTTCCCAGAGTTTAATAAGCCGGTGCTGGGCTTTTAAAGGTAAAGAAAGGCAGAACAAGGCTGCCAGGCTGAGGTATAATTTCATTTTCTTTAGTAAAGGTCTTTGTTAAAGGTAGCTGAATTCCAGGGAAAGAAGAAAAAATCATCCTTTAAACTACTCAGCCAATTTGGCTAAATGCTCTGTTCCCTGTACCAGAATTATAAATCGTATGCCAGGATAAACAATTTTGGCTTTAAAGGGTTTCATTCACAGGAGATTAATATAATGACATGATAAAAAAAGTGGCATTGATCGTAGCGCATCCAGACGATGAAACCCTGTGGGCCGGAGGCCTGGTCCTAAGTCATCCGGAGTGGGATTGGTTTGTGGCCTGTTTGTCCAGAAAATACGATGAGGACCGGGCACCTAAATTCTACAAAGTAATGGATGTTCTGGGGGCTTCAGGAATAATGGGCGATATGGAAGATGGTCCGGAACAATTTCCTCTTGTAGAAGAAGACGTGGAACAGCGCATCCTGGAGTTATTGCCTGAGCGGTTTTTCGATCTGATCATTACCCACGATTTAAATGGGGAATACACCAGACACCTCCGGCATGAGGAAACCAGCCGGGCAGTTTTGCAGCTCTGGACACAGGAAAGAATCTCTTCCAAAGCCTTGTGGACTTTTGCTTACGAAGATGGGCTCCGTTCCTATGCCCCGCAAGCCATCAAAGCAGCAGAATTGTATCACGTACTTCCGCACGAAATCTGGCAGCGTAAATACGACATCATGACCAGATTATATGGTTTTAACCCTTACAGCTGGGAAGCACAAGCTACACCAAAAGCCGAAGCCTTCTGGGAATTTACCGCACATACAGCTGCATTAAGCCGCCTCAATCTTATTGAAAAAAAATGAAAATACTCTTGCTATACGATTATCCAGCCTCACCCAGTGGTCTTGCTACCCAGGGAGAGCTCTTGTACCGGGGATTAAAAGAGTTAAATGTCGAAGTACACGCCGTGCACTTTGAATCACAACTGGAAAAAGAATGGTATTACCACTGGTTTAAGCCAGATGTGGTGGTGGGCATAGGTTATTGGGGGCATACGCCAAAAATTATACTCCATCCTCAGCAACATGGTATGCTGGCGGTGCCCTGGCTGGTTGCCGATGGGTATATCGCGAATTATCAGGAGGTTCTTAATGCCCTGCCCCTGATCCTGGTTACCTCTAACTGGGTAAAAGAAATGTATGTCAGAGATGGTATTTGTGCTGACAATATTCTGGTGCTGCCAGTGGGATGCGATACAGAAGCCTTTCAACCCCGGCTAAAAACAGACCCAAAAGTATTGGCGGCAAGAGCAGCGCTTGGTATCTCCCCCGATGAACTACTGATCCTGACAGTTGGCGGTGATGCCGCTTCAAAAGGAGGACGTGAGGTTATGCAAGCACTGGCAGAAATTAAGACACCCGTTCCCAGTTGGAAATACCTTTGCAAAGTGTGGCCTCAGCCGCGTACCGAACTACAGAATAGTTATGACCTCCAGCTTGCCGATGAGCTTGGGATAGGTACCAAAGTGAAATATGTAACCAATGTAATGTCTCGTCAGTTTGCCCCCTATTTACTGGCAGCCTGTGATATTTACGCGGCCCCATCCCGCCTGGAAGGTTTTGGTATGCTCCAGGTAGAAGCAGGTGCCTGCGGGAAACCCGTCATCGGCATTCATGCTATGGGGATGCTGGACACACTGGTACATGGAGAAACGGCTTTTCTGGCTGAAGTAGGAGAAAGAATTGTACTCCATGAAACCACTCTGGGATCAGAATCCGGGTTTGAAGAAAACCGGAAGGTCATTTTTGATGTACCCAGAACAGTAGACTACCGGGCAAATGTTCCGGATATACGTGATGGATTGGTAAAACTCCTGCTAAATGAAAACTTAAGGCAATCTATGGGAGAGGCGGGACGCAAAAGGGTAGTAGAACATTTCGATTACAGGGTTGTGGCTTCTAAATTTATCGCGCTCATCAAGGAAAGATTAGGCATTTATTAACCAGGATCATCATGGAAAAAGATTTTTTAGAAGAAGTGAAAGCAGCAAAACAAGCTGCGATAGAAGTTTTGATCAATAATGCAAAAGGTCCCTTTATGGGGCTTCCGCGCACAGCCGCCTGGGGATATCCGGAACCCTACACACGGGATTTGATGATCTCCATCCTGGGGATAGGTGTATCCGGAAATGCTTTGCTTCTGGAAAGCATGCGAAAAACCCTGCGGGTGTTGGCTTCCAATCAATCCTTGAGAGGGCATATACCTTCCCTGGTTCATGATGCAGAAGACCGCGGTGCAAGTGATACCACTCCATTGTTCCTGATGGCTACAGCCATTTTCAGAAAACTGACAGGAGAAAAGCATTTTTTAGAAGAGGCCGTGCAAAAGTCCCTGACCTGGATGGAATATCAATGCCCCTCAGATCAATATCTGGTTGCCCAACAGCCCACCAGCGACTGGAGGGACGAACAATGGGTACTTGGTTATGGTCTGTTTGTAAATACGCTAACCTACAGCTATCTAAAAATGCTTGGGCAGGAAGAACGTGCTGCAAACCTGTGCCGGGATATGAAACATTTTACCGTAGAAGGCCCGGTACACCACCACCGTGTACATGAGGGGCTGGTGGTAAAAAGCAAACCCTACTATGCCCTGTGGTCATATAAAGTCTATAGCAGTGCGAGGTTTGATCTGCTGGGCAACAGTATCGCAATTTTATCCGGCCTGGCCCCGCTTAGCCGGGCAAAAGAAATGATCTCCTGGATTGAGGGCGCCTGCGGCGAAATGAAAGACAGTGGTGATTTGTCAGTAGATGTAACGCCAAATTTCTTTCCCTTTATTCTTCCCAAAGATCCAGACTGGATTCCCCGGTATGCAGACTTTAACCTGCCCGGGAATTATCATAATGGTGGAATCTGGCCCTTTATTTCAGGATTTTATATTGCTGCGCTGGTGGCCGCTGGTAAATTTGAACTGGCGCGTAAAAAACTCTATGCCTTAACCATGCTCATCAAACAACCAGTCAATAAAAGCCTTAAATATGGATTTAATGAATGGTATAAAGCCCAGGACGGTTTACCTAAAGGGCAAGACTGGCAAACCTGGTCTGCAGCACTTTATCTATATGCCGCGACTTGCGTGGAGGAAAAGCGCACACCTTTCTTTGAGGAGATCAGGAGCTATTAGCTTTCTATCATAATTATAATAGAACACTATGATTTATACTATTATAATAGTAGTATAATGCGCTGTAACTTTGTGTCCATAAATCAGAAAGAAAATAAAATGGACATAAAAAAAATCTTTGTAATTAATGGCGGACAAAAGTTTGGTCATTCTGGTGGACGCTTTAACAAGACTTTATTAGATACCACAGTAGAATTTTTTAGCAGCCGGCCTGAATTTGAGATCCGGTCAACTGATGTCAATGAAGATTATGATCCTGCACAGGAAGTTGAAAACTATGTATGGGCAGACGTTGTTATTTACCATACACCGATTTGGTGGTTCCAGGTACCTCATGCTTTGAAAAAATACATTGATGTCGTTTTCACTGCAGGTCATCAAAAAGGCATTTACAACAGTGACGGAAGAAATTCGATCAATCCAGCCGTTAATTATGGTACCGGAGGTACCTTACATGGAAGGAAATATATGGTTACCTCTTCCTGGAATGCACCAGCCACAGCCTTTACTTTACCCGGAGAGTTTTTTAATGAACGGTCTGTTGACGACAGCATCCTGTTTGGTTTTCACCGTATGAATGCCTTTACCGGTATGAAGCCTTTGGAAGGCATTCATTTTCATGATGTGGAAAAGAATGCAGACATTGTAAATGATCTGAAAAGATACAAAGCACACTTAGAAGAATTTTTTATCAATCAATCTTTAGAACATCATGAGCGTATTCTTAACAGCAATTATTAAAAGTAAAACCGGGCAATCTGCAGCCATGAAAGAACTGCTACTGGAATTGGTAGCCGGTTCGAAAAGTGAGGCCGCCTGTTTGCAATATGACTTGCACCAAAGTACCGAAACTCCGGAAGTGTTTATTTTTCATGAGGAATGGGCAAGCCAGGAAGGTTTAGACCTTCACAATCACCAGCCTCATATTCAGGAATTTGTGCAGAATTCCGCAGACATCATAGATGGAACGGCAGTTATTTATAAAACGGAAAGGGTGGGATAACCTGATTAGGTGGCAAAAAGAAACGGGGATGCTGTCCGAAAACTGCATCCCCGCCATCTAATTAACGCTCTCAGTATATAAGACGTTTGAATCTCTTTTTTATTATATCCGGTGAAAAAATAAATCTTCTAAATTGATTAGATTTGAAACGCCTATTTAAAATAAGAATGAAAATACAAACCGTTAAATACTGCATATTAAGTATATTGTTACTCTTTTTGCTCCTGCCTTTCTCTCTTTTTGCGCAAGAGGAAGGAACATGGAAACAAGCCAGCCCCTCCAGTCAGGCCTATCATGAATATCGCCTGAAAAACACCATTCCGCCTTATGGCCTGGTAAAAATTAAAGCCCTGATTGCCCAGATCAAAGACGCTGAGGATGATTCCAAATCTTCCTTGAATCAAAAAGCCTATCTGGCACTGTCTTTAAATGAAAAGTTTACCTACCACATGATCCATGCGGAAAGCTATAGTCAAAACTGTGATGCTGTTCCACCAATCATAGATGAAGACAAAAAAATATTTGGGACACTTCCCGATGCCTTTAACGAATCGTCCTGGAGTGAAAGACAAGCAAATTTCCTGAAAAGCCAAAAGGATGCCGTGGTATCCTTAATTAAAGAATCGGTAAACAGGAGTAAAAGGGTAGGGCTCAATTATAAAACTGCCCTTGTAGAAATGAATGCGACAGAAACCATTCCTTTTCTGATAGAACAGTATAACCTGGACCATAAAGATTTTGACATTTTAACCGTTCTGATGCTGTTGATGAAAAATAACGAGTATAAGCCCTTTATGATGTCTACCTCTTTTATAAAACTGTACGGAGATAAAAGCGATGCACAAAGTTTTATCAATTACAATAAGGCCAATGAGGAGTTGATCATCAGCAGGGCAATGGCATTTTACAATGGCCGGAAGTAAAATACTGCTGTTTTGGTTTTTTAGTTTGCTGATGCAGCAGGCTATTGGGCAGCAGGATACCACTTTTGTGAAAATCGGGCAAGGCGACTATTCACTGGGAGGAAAGACACATCAGTTAAATCCGCTCCGAAAGGTACATCTCCAGACGTTTTCCATTGCAGCAACCGAATTGAACAACCATCAGTTTAAAGCTTTTGTCGAAGCCACACATTATATCACAGACGCCGAACGTTTGAAAAATGCCATGGTTTTTGAACCGGGGCTGGATGAATTCAAATGGCTCCAGGACAGTACAGCCTGCTGGAGATATCCCAATGGAAAGAGCCGCGGAGGTATTGAGGATAAAATGAAGCATCCGGTAACCAGCATCAGCTATAGTGATGCGCTTGCATATTGTGCCTGGGCAAAAGTCCGGCTGCCAAGCCTTGATGAATGGGAAGCCGCTTCCCGGGCCGGTGCTTCCACCCTTTATTTTTGGGGCAATGATGTTGGAAAAATCGGCGAATACGCCAACATCTGGCATGGCCGTAATCATAAAGTTGCTGATGCTTCAGATGGCTATCTGTACACTTCTCCCGTAGGTAGTTTTAAACCCAATGCCTATGGTTTGTATGACATGTATGGAAATGTATTCGAATTTTGCGAAGGTAGGTTAAAGACGGATCCCAAAGACCGCAAACTTGCCCATGCCAGAGGAGGTTCCTGGTGGTGCAGTAAAAATGCCTGTGGTTTCTTTAATTCCCTGGATATTGGGAGGGTAAGCCCTCACGCTTCCTTCAGCAACCAGGGGTTCCGGGTGGTTAAACTCTGAAGAAGCTAACCAGTCCCTGATAGACTATTATGTGAGCTGCGGTTTTACCTTTAAAGGAATTACTGAGCCCATGAATTCAGATCAGCTTCCCGCGCACTATAATGCGATTACACTGAGCCTTTTTGAGATAGAGGTTTGATAAAAATAATATAATACTTGGAAGTCTGGATTTTTCTATGTTGCTTTGTATCTCAAAGTACTTTCAAATGGAAGAAAAAGACATCTATGCCGAATTGTCGTCCATCAGGAACCTGATGGAGCGTTCTGCTAAATTTATTTCACTGAGCGGTTTATCTGGTGTCATGGCAGGTGTGTATGCATTGGCAGGATCGGCAATAGGATATAAGATCGTTTATGGAAATTCCAAAAGTTTAGCCTACCGGGAGCATTACGTAAATGATGCTTATATCACCTGGAAATTAATTGCAGTGGCCTTGGCCGTACTCGTTTTGTCCCTTGGTACCGGTGTCTATTTAACCATCAGAAAGGCGAGAAAGAACAAACAGGAGTTCTGGAACCCAGGCAGTAAAAGATTACTGGTGAGTATGGCTTTTCCTTTGGTTACCGGAGGTTTGTTTATTCTGGCACTTTTGTCCAGAGGCTTTGTTGAAATTGTTGCACCTGCCTCGCTTATTTTTTATGGTTTATCCTTGGTTGCGGGAAGTCATTATACCTATAAAGATGTAAAATGGCTGGGCATCATGGAAATTGCTTTGGGCTTAATTGCTGCGCTGCAACCCGGTTATGGTTTGGTTTTCTGGACCATTGGCTTTGGTGTGCTGCATATTGTATATGGTTCCATTATGCACTTTAAATACGACAGGTGAAAAATCCGCTGATCCATTTCGACAAAGCATTCGAGAACCGCATACGCCTCCAAATTATGAGTGTATTGGTGGCTAATGAACACTATGATTTTAATTCCTTAAAGGAATTGCTTGAAGTTACAGATGGCAACCTGGCTTCACATTTAAAAGCTTTGGAAAAGGAAGAGTACATTACGGTGAACAAAACTTTTGTAGGAAGAAAACCCAATACCCAGTACCTGGCTTCAGAAATAGGCAGGAATGCTTTCAAAAGACATCTCCAGGCACTTGAAAATTTAATTAAACAACAGAAACTCTAAATTTTTTTATCCATATACTTTGTAATGCAAAGTACTTTTAAAATAGAAATATAACGATGAATACAACAGAACAACCCGAAAAACAAACCTTTAGAGAATGGCTGAAGCAGTCATTTATGGTTAAAGCAGCCGTTATTGGCATACTTGTACTTTTATTGCTCATTCCCTCAAACCTCATCCAGGATCTGATCCGCGAAAGGCAGGCAAGAGGAGAAGAAGTTAGCGCCGAAATTGCAGACAAATGGTCTGGTAGTCAATTGATACAGGGGCCTGTTATGGTACTGCCTTATAAAACTACAGTTTCAGAAAAAAATGCAGCCGGAAAATATGAAGACAGGGAATTGATCACCAATATCTATTTGCTTCCTGAAGTCCTGAACATCGGGGCTTCTGTACAGCCCCGGAAGCTTCACCGTGCCATTTTTGATGCGGTAGTATATGATGCTAAAATTCACACTACAGGTAAATTCGATGCCCTGGAACTTCAAAAATCCGATATTGATCCTGGCAGAGTTCTATGGGACAAGGCTAAAGTGGTCATTGGTTTAAGTGATTTGAAAGGTTTGAAGAACAATCCGGTCATTAAGCTGGAAAACAAGTCTTACAATGTAGAACCTGATAACCTGTCTAAAGTGTTTGCCAGTGCAGAAGCTGCAAGTAACGATGCACAAAATCTTTTTGAAAATAACCTCGTGATCCGTCCCGATCTTTCGTTAAGCAAAAGTACCGCTGTAAGTTTTGATTTTGATCTCGATATCCGGGGAAGCGGAGACCTGAACTTTATGCACTTGGGAAGAACCACCAATGTCAAAGCCTCGGGGAACTGGAACGCGCCGAGTTTTACCGGCCGGTATCTTCCTGACGAACGTAAGATTGCGGGAGAAACATTCGATGCCAACTGGAAAATGACCTATTTTAACCGTCCGTTTCCGCAACAATGGGTTGGAGGGAAGACCAGTCTGCAAGCCAAAGATGAGAACGCAGCAATTTTCGGCGTAAAATTTAAACTTCCTGTAGATCAGTATCAAAAAACCATGCGTACCGCAAAATATGCTATACTGATTATCCTCCTCACTTTTATTTCACTCCTGTTTACCGAATTGCTGATTAAGCGCAGCATACATGTACTTCACTATGCCCTTATCGGATCTGCTATGACCATTTACTATATTTTGCTCCTGTCCTTCAGCGAACAAATGGGTTTTAACATCGCCTATCTGATTGCCTCAGTAGCCACCATTGGATTGATCAGCACCTTTATCGCGTCCTTGCTTCGGAACAAGAAAGCGGCGGCGGTTTATGCCGCCATTATAGCCACTTTCTATTGTTTTGTATATGTGATCATCCAACTGGAAGACCTGGCTTTATTGTTTGGAAGTATCGGCCTGTTTGTCATTGTAGGCGTACTGATGCACTTAGCTGCAAGGGTCAATCTGGACAAGAAATAATATGGGTTAAAAGACATCGTTTGCTCTCCGATACTGCCGGCAGCCGAAGGGCTGCTGGCAGTTGGTTATGGCCAGGCAAGATATTTAAATGCCAATTTTTGCGTATTATTGAATATTAATCCCTGGTAAATCTATGTTGTTTAAAAAAGTATTTCCCTTTCTTTTGTTTTCCGTATGTCTTTTTTGCAGCATTAACCTTCATGCCCAAAAAACGGATACGATAAGGAAGCCTATTGCGAAAGATAGTTTAAAACTGGATTTTGTAGAGAAAATGCAAGCTTTTGCAAAACGGTCTTCAAAGAAAAGCGCAGAAGATTTTGATGCTGATAAAGCATCAATCAGTCAGATCAAAACATTTGATGAACTGAAACGGACTATGCAGAAAGCAAAAATTTACCTCAAGAGTAAGCTGGATACACCGGGTACTAAAGTCGTTCTTCAGGAAATTGAGAAAGATTTTGCAATAGCTGGTGATGGAGTGTTTACCAATAAAGGAACAGCACAGACTTTTCGCAATTTAACTGCAACCTCTAAAATATTGGCTCAGTTACTGAATAAGGCAAATGCCAGAAAAATAAGTTTAGATCTGCATCTTCAGGAATTAAACAATTTTCGGTATCAACTGGATTCCTTACTGAGTGTTCCCTCTCTGTTTAAATTCCCTAAGGATTCAACCACACTCATGAAGTATCTGCAAAAGATACGTGTCATAGCCTATGAAACCAGCCCCGTAGACACTTCATTAACACTTGCAAGCAATAATATCCAGACCTTACTGAACCAGGTCAATCTTACTGTCTTTAATCTGCAGAGCAGCTTGGAAGAAATTGAGGTCTATCAAAAAGATATGGCCAATCAAACGTTCAAAAGAGAATTTAGTAATATATGGGATCCTGAAGGTTTTTACCGTCCTTTTGGTGAAATACTCAATTTTTCTAAAACGAAAGGATTTCTGACGCTCAGTTTTTATGCTGAAAATAACACGGGTAAACTGGTCGTAATGATTTTACTTATACTGATCTCATTTATTTACCTGCGGTCTCTTAAAAACATTTATATTGAAGGCGGCCTGCTTAAACCAGATTTTGACGGTCAGTTGGTGATCCGGTATCCACTGCTGTCAGCCATCTTATTGGTGATTAGTCTGTTTCAGTTTGTTTTCTTATCGCCGCCCTTTATCTTAAGCGTTATCTTCTGGGCAATATCCTGTATTTGCCTCAGTATTATTTTTAACGATTTTGTTAGAAAGTACTGGATGCGTGTCTGGTTATTGATGGTGATACTTTTTATAATTGCAGCGCTGGGTAATCTGGTTTTGCAGGCATCAAGAGTCGAACGATGGTTTATGCTTTTCATTTCCATATTTGGAACAATAGCAGGGGTCAATATCCTATTAAGAGGACACAGGGACGAGCTTAAAGAAAAGTGGATTGTATGGTCAATTGCTTTTATGACCTTACTTGAGCTCATCTCTGCACTGGCCAACATGATCGGTCGGTATAATTTAGCAAAAACATTATTTATCAGTGGTTTTCTGAATGTCGTTATCGCTATTCTTTTTCTTTGGACGGTACGGCTGATTAATGAAGGACTATTCCTGGCCTTTAATGTATACTCAGGCCAGGACAAGAAACTGTTCTATCTTAATTTTGAAAAAGTAGGTAAAAAGGCCCCCGCATTATTTTATTTAGTGTTAATCTTCGGCTGGATTGTGTTATTCGGGCGTAATTTTCCCGCATTTGACTATCTGTCTAAGCCTCTTTTGAATTTTTTCAGCGAAGAGCGCACACTCGGCAATTATTCTTTTAGTATAAACAATATGCTGTTGTTCATTACGATTATGGGTATTGCTGTGGTCATTTCCAAAATTGTTTCTTTCTTTGCCTCAGACAGACATCTGCACGCCGGGAAGGATGATAAATCTGGAGTTGAAGGAATTGGCAGCTGGCTTTTGCTGGTGCGTATTTCTATACTCAGTATAGGCTTATTTTTAGCAGTAGCAGCGGCGGGAATTCCGGTTGACCGGATAACCATTGTTTTAGGGGCGTTGGGTGTGGGTATTGGATTCGGTCTCCAAACCCTGGTCAATAACCTGGTAAGCGGACTGATCATTGCATTTGAAAAGCCCGTAAATGTAGGTGATATTGTAGACGTTGACGGTCAGGGTGGAAAAATGAAATCCATAGGCTTTCGAAGCAGCATCATTTCTACCTGGGATGGAGCCGATGTGGTGATGCCAAACGGCGATTTGCTCAATGCCCATCTGGTCAATTGGTCACTGGGCGGAAATCGCAAAAGGATATCCATATTAATTGGCGTTGCTTATGATACAGACCTGGAAAAATGCAGGCAGATCCTGGCTGAAATTTTAAACGATGAACAACGGATCAGTAAGAATCCAGGCCCGATAGTGCAATATGAACAATTTAACAACAGTTCAATAGATCTGAGAATTTATTTTTGGACAAAGCACATCGGAGATATTTATGCTACAAAAAGCGATCTGATCATGAAAATTGTAACAGCCTTTAGAACAAAAGGAATCGAAATTCCATTCCCTCAGCAGGATATTTATCTCCATCATCCAGATAAAGATGAAGAAGATCGTTAAATACTGAGGTTCTTTTTAAAATCACTAGGTGAAACTTTTGTGTAATGCTTAAAATTCCGGTTAAAATTGGTCAGATTATTAAAGCCACTTTGAAAGCAAACCTGCGAAATAGATAGGCTATCATTGCACAGCAGTTTACATGCATAGCCTATCCTGACTTCATTTACAAATTGAGTAAAAGTTTTCTGGGTCTGGGCTTTAAAATACTTGCAAAAAGCAGATATGGTCATGTTAGCCAGCATCGACGCATTTTTCAGTGTGATCTCTTCAGCAAAATTGTTCATAATATAATTATATACCCGGTTGATCCGCTGAACATCTTTTTGATTATGTGGATTGCTGTAGCCAACACTGGCCAGACATTTGTATTCCTTTGTTTCAGATAAAAGGTTCAGGATATGTAATAAATTAATAATCCTTTTGAGCCCGGTGCTTTGCAGCAATTTATTTAACAGCCTGACTACCTGCTTCTGGGACCTGCCATACACCCGTATTCCCCGGTTGATATCTTTAAGTAACTCATTGAAACGTGTAACTTCATTGGAGTTAATAAATTCCTCATTTAGCCAATCCAGCCTAAAGTAAGTCACAATAGCTTTCACCTCCCGGTCACTTGCAGGGTCATAATATTCTTTATCATTGTACATCACATGAGGAAGATTAGGACCCATTAATACCAGATCTCCAGCGCTGAAATCCTCAATGCTATCTCCAACGATTCTTCTTCCGCTACTGGCATTGATCAGAACCATTTCATATTCATTATGAAAGTGCAACGGATTATTAAGATTCTTAACATGAACCTCCTTTATAAATATGGAATGCTGTAAAACAGTTTTTGTTTCAATCAGAAGTGGTTGCATACGCTAATTTGCTTAAAATATCTGATAAATTATAATTTTGGATAATATAGTGTCAGTATCAGACAAGGCAGGTAGAGGTAATGGAAGGTCCATCATATAACTTTATTCCCCATAACTAACCATACTAACTCAAACCAAAAACCCAACACTATGATTCGTATACGTTTATTATTATTATCGGTCTTTCTGACCGGTAGTTTTGCTCAGGCACAAGTAAGAAACATCACGGGGACGGTACGTGATGCAGCAACACATACTCCATTACCAGGAGTAACCGTGGTGCTAAAAGGTACCACGATTAAGGCACAGTCTAATGCCAATGGGACCTTTGTCCTGGATCTGGGCGCAGAAAAGTCCCCGGTATTGATTTTCAACTATATCAGTTACACCCCTCTGGAAGTTCCGGTTGGAAATAAAACACACCTGGATGTTCAGCTCACTGAAGAAAAAAGAGAACTCAACGAGGTCGTTGTAGTTGCTTATGGTACCCAGAAAAAAGTTAACTTATCTGGTGCCGTTAACACGGTAAATACCAAAACGATCATCAACAGACCGGTAACTTCTTTAACCAATGCTTTACAGGGTACTGTGCCAGGTGTGGCCATCAAATCGTCTCCTGGCGATCTAGGCAATGACTTAGGTAGTATTAATATAAGGGGACGTGCAAATTTAGGGACATCGGCCCCTTTGTTTGTGGTTGATGGTGTGATCGTTACCCAAAATGATTTTGCCCGTATCAATCCTAATGATGTGGCGGCCATTTCTGTATTAAAGGATGCTTCTGCATCATCCATATATGGTGCAAGAGCAGCAAATGGCGTAATTTTGGTCACCACAAAAAGAGGAAATGGCAGCCCAACGATTAGTTATAATGCTTACTACGGCAGGCAATCGGCAACATATCTGCCAGATTATACCAACGCATATAATTATGCCATTTTACGTAACGAAGCGGAAACCAATCTGGGCAGAACACCACTTTATGATGCTCAAACCTTAGACGCGATAAAAAGCCAGTCTAATCCGGATCTTTATCCCAATACCGATTGGTACTCGTTAATTTTACGCAAAAGCGCACCAATGATGGAACATCAGGTAAGTGTGTCAGGAGGCGAAAAAACGAAATATTACTTAAGTGGTGCATTTTTTGACCAAAATTCTCTAATTCCGGGTAAAGATTTAAAACGCTACTCCTTAAGAGCCAATACCGAAACCCAAATCAGCGATAAATTTAAAATCGGGAGTAACTTGTCATTTATCAGAGATGGCTATAGCAACGATAATTTAGAAATAGGTTTTACCGGTCTGGGAAGATCTATCCCGCTATCCGTAGCCAAACAAAGTAATGGTGACTGGGGCAGTGTAACGGCAGGCAAAGAAAATGCAACCATAGCTGGACAAAACCCACTACGTTTATTACAAGACGGTGGTAGGACCAATTATAATACCAATCGTTTTATTGGTAATTTAAATGGAACTTACACACCAGTTAAAGGTTTGGATATATCCGGGTTGTTTTCTTATAATGCCTATAATTATTTCAACAGTTCTTTTATAAACACAATAGACCCTATTACAGGATTTATTACCAAAAAACCTTTAGGTAGTACAGCTGTAACAACCAATCAGTTAACAGAAGCCTGGCAAAGTACTTCGAATTTATTGTCTCAGGCAACAGCCAGTTACGAAAAAAATATAGACAAGAATTACTTTAAGGTTTTGGCTGGTGCTTCTTACGAAAAAGCACAAAAGAGAACCATCAGGGTGGTGCGTAAGGGTTTTCCAAATAACGATTTAAATGCGATTAATGCCGGTTCTACCCTTCCAGCAAATACAACAGCATTTAGCGATTTAGGTGATAATGTAGCCGGCGTAGGCGAAAGTGCACTGGCATCTGTTTTTGCCCGTGTAAATTATGCTTATGCTGATAAATATTTGCTTGAAGCAAGTGCCAGAAACGATGCCTCCTCTAAATTTGCACCGGGCCATCGTGCGGCATGGTATCCATCTGCATCGGTAGCCTGGCGCATATCGCAAGAAGATTTTATGAAAGATTTTACTGCGGTTAACGAATTAAAATTACGTTTATCTGCTGGTAAATTAGGTAACATCAACAACGTAGGCGATTATGATTTTTATGATGGCTTAAGTACAGGTACTACCGTAATTTTAGACCAATCAAAACAAGATGGTGTAACTCCTGCTAAATTGGCCAATCCATTATTAAGCTGGGAAAAACTCACCACTTATAATGCCGGTCTAGATGCAACTTTATTTAAATCGCTTACTTTGCAGTTAGATGTATTTAGCCGCATTACCAAAGATATTTTATTGCCTGATCCAAATATTCCGGCTGAAGCCGGTTTGGCTAGTGGTGAACAGCCATCTGTAAATTTAGGTACAGTAAAAAACAACGGATTTGAACTCTCGTTAAACTACAACGGAAAAATAAATGATTTTGGCTATTCTGTAGGTGGTAATGTAAGTAAAATCTGGAATAAGGTAACCGATTTGGGAGGCGCAAACGAAACAGCCCCAGATGGTTACTACATTAACCGCATTGGTCAACCGGTCGGTTCATTCTATATGTGGCAAGCCGAAGGTTTATTTGTTAATCAGGCCGATATTGATAGCCATGCTAAACAAGCCAATAACCCAAAACCTGGTGATATCAGATACAAAGATCAGGACGGTAATGGTGTAATAGATGGCAACGACAGAATCATTAATGGTAATGATGTACCTTATTTTACTTATGGCTTAAATCTGTCTGCCAATTATAAAGGTTTCGATTTAAGCGTATTAACCCAAGGGGTAAGTAATGTGAAAGTTTATTTAGAGGAAGAAGCTTCGCAGGCATTTTTTAACGGCGCGGGTGTTAAAAACTATGTATTGGGTAGATGGACTGCCGATAATCCGAATCCAAATGCGGCCTATCCAAGAGTAACCAACGATACCCAAAATTTTGGCATGTCCAGCTTTTGGCTGTTCGATGCTTCATACTTTAGGGTAAAAGCGATTACTCTAGGTTATACTATTCCTAAAAGTATATTGGACAGGGCAAAAATTAAAGGCTTAAGAGTTTATGCATCAAGCAATAATCCGTTTACTATCCGTGGGGATAAAAGATTAAAAGACTTTGATCCGGAAGCACCTTCACAAAGGTCGGCTTATCCATCTTTAAAAACATTTTCTGTTGGTCTGAATTTAACATTATAAGGTTATGAAAAAATTTATATACACATCGCTTCTCGCCTTGATCATTTTAGGCGGTTGTAAAAAGTCGGTAGATTTTGTGCCGCAGGATAAACTATCTGCAGGTAGTTTTTGGAAAACGCAAAATGATGTACAACTGGCGCTAAACGGTTGTTACGGATATTTAGCTAATGCCTTTAATTATGCATATGATGATGGCGCCGCCGATAATGCGTATTGTCAATATCCCTGGGAGAATAATGCCACGCTTGTCTCTGCAGGTAGTATTGATGCTACCTTAGATGCCGGATATAACAGCCGCTATGTTTTTATACGCCGCTATAATTATTTTTTAGATAATGTAGGTAAGGCAACTATGGATGAAACATTAAGGAAACGCTTTATTGCCGAAGCCAGAGTTCTAAGGGCTTTTACCTATTACGAACTGGCGCATTATTTTGGAGCAGTACCTTTGTTAAAAAAATCTTACACAGACCCTGAGGAAACCGCTGTAGCACCATCACCTGCTGCTGAAGTAATCCAATTTGCAATTGATGAAATTAAAGCCGTTGAGACAGATCTACCGGCCAGTTATTCCGGTGGTGCTCCAAACCAAATTGGCCGCATTACCAACGGTGCTGCCTGGGCGATCTTAACCCGTATTCAATTAGAATATGGCAAATATGACGACGCAGCGGCAAGTGCCCAAAAAGTAATGGCAGCAGGTTATCAGCTCTTCAGAAAAGCAGCATTAACCGCTAACGACACCAAGGATGATTATAGTACATTAGTAACTTTTACCGATGATGCCGCCAAGCAAAAATTCTATAAAGGCCTGGCCAGTTATCAACAACAATTCTGGGCAGCCAATGACGGTAATAAAGAAACCATCCTTGTATCACAGAATATTCAGGAAAACCAAAGTTATGCACCTTTTGGCAACGGATTGAGGATTTTATTTGCGACAGCAAATATGGGGGGCTGGAGTTCCATTACACCTATTCAAGGTTTGGTTGATGCTTACTGGAAGAGTGACGGTACGGCATTTACACCGCCAACACCCGAGCAAAGGGCAACTGATTTTAACATTAAAAAAACACCTTCAGCTAACTACATTAATGAATTTAAAAACCGGGATACCCGTCTGTATGCAAGTATATTGTTTCCTGGAGCAACCTGGAACGAATACAAAGATGGCTATGTATTTACCTGGGCCGGAGTGGCAGGCAGTGAAAGTTCAACTGGTTACAATTTTAAAAAATATCTGGATCCAGCTTCGTTGGCAAGTGGTTTAGAATTTGATGCCCCACAGGATTACAGCATCATCAGATATGCAGAAATACTTCTTGCTTATGCCGAAGCTAAAAACGAGGTAAGCGGCCCGGATGCAACTATTTTTGCTGCCTTAGATGATATAAGAGACCGTGCAGGCATGCCACTAATCAACCGAACCGTTAACAATACTAAAGAAAAACTTAGAGAAGTTATCCATAATGAGCGTAGAATAGAGTTGGCAGGTGAAGGACAGCGGTTTTTTGATATCAGACGTTGGAACATTGCAGCCAATGTAATGAAAACGCCTAAAGATATCGCCAATGTCATCGTTCAGGAACGTCATTGGCAGCCTAAATTTGTGTTAATGCCTTATCCGCAATCCGCTTTAGATAGAAATACAAATTTAAAAGCTCCGCAAGCAGCAAAAGGTTATTAAATAAACACACAAAATAAATATAAATACACCATCACGATCTATGGGAAAAATTACAAATGAAGACGAACTAATTGCTTTAGTAAAGAAAGAACTGTTTACTGCCGTTATAGGTGATATCATGGATAAACTGGGCCTGCTGAACCAGTTTTTACCTCCTCAAATACAACCATTGCGAGCAGATATGACGGTTGTTGGAATCGCGATGCCGGTATTGGAGGCCGACGTTATAGAGTCTTCAGAAGCTGGCCATAATCCGGTTCTGCGAAAACCTTTTGGTTTAATGCTGGAAGCTTTGGATGATTTGAAAAGAAATGAAGTATATATCTGTACCGGAGCATCGCCTTCTTATGCCTTATGGGGAGAACTGATGAGTGTGAGAGCAACCCAGCTGGGCGCTGTCGGAGCAGTGGTCAATGGCTATTCAAGAGATACGAACGGAATATTGGAAATGAATTTCCCAACTTTTTCTTACGGTAGTTATGCAAAAGATCAGGCGCCAAGAGGCAAAGTGATCGATTTCAGAACCCCTATAGAAATGAATGGCGTTATCATCAACTCAGGTGATTATGTCATTGGAGACAGAGATGGCGTATGCATTGTGCCAAAGGAGGCTTCAGAAGAGATATTCAGGTTAGCTTTTGAAAAAGCAAGAGGAGAAAAAGTTGTCTTTCAAAAGATCAAGGAGGGTATGGCCGCAAAAGAGGCATTTGAGATCTATGGAATCATGTAATTGGAATTATAAAACTAAATTTATCATTTATAAATAAAACGATCAGGATGGTTAAAACCGCATCGCTATTTAAATTTTGCCTGCTGCTTCTGTTATTGGTTCGCGCTGGCCATTCCTTTGGCCAGGGCCAGATCAATGGATTTGATATTCCACGGATTTCGCCAATACCTGCCACGGTTTCAAACACGCAGCGGACACATATTTTACTACATGGTAAATGGGATTTCCAGATTTCAGGAAGTCAATCCAGGCACAGTATTACTGTGCCTGGCGAATGGGAAATGCAGGGTTTTACCGTTAAAGAAGGTGAAACGGCTGTGTATAGCCTAAAGCTTGATATCCCGGCAGACTGGAAAGACCAGAGAATAAAAATACGTTTTGATGGAGTAAGCTCCCATGCATTAATAAAGGTTAACCATATAAAAGTGGGTGAGCATGAAGGAAGTTTTGTGCCGTTTGAAGTAGACATTACCAAAGCACTTCATGCCAGTCAAAATCTATTAGAAGTAGAAGTACAGGCATTAACCATGAGCGATCGTTTGGCCTGTACGTCGCAATATGCAGTACACACGGTTGGCGGGCTGTTGCGTAAAGTAACACTATTTACTTTGCCGCAAACCAATATAGCGTCAACCATAGCGACAACAACATTTGACCCACAGTTTAAAAACGCAGTACTAAAAATACAATCGGAAGTCGCCAATGAATCCGCTCTGCCCGCATCGGCTCAGTTCCAGTATGTTTTATCAGATGCCTCAGGTAAAGTAGTTTTCCAAAAATTATCTTCTGTTTCCAGGCCGGCAGGTCCCAATACGACTACTGAGGTTGGAACCACCATTACCGTAAAACAACCGAAACAATGGGACCCCGAACACCCCAATCTTTATCATTTAAAAAGCACTTTATTGGTGAATGGCAAAGCGGTACAAACCATAAGTCAATCTATTGGCTTCAGACAGGTTGAAGTTAAAGGCAATCAGTTGCTGGTCAACGGAAAGGCTGTAAAACTGCGTGGTGTAAACCGTCATTCCATACACCCGCTTACCGGCAGGAGTATCAGTCCGGAGCTGGACCGTAAGGATGCCCAGCTGTTCCGGGATGGAAATTGCAACTATATCCGTACCTCACATTATCCACCATCTGAAGAGTTTTTAAATGCAGCAGATAGCCTGGGGCTGTTTGTTGAAAGTGAAGCTTCTCTTTGCTGGATAAACCATGGTGCATCGCCCATCTGGAAAAAGTGGAACTATAAAGATGAAAAGTTCTTACCCTATATGGTGAATGCGGATGTGGAAAATGTACTTGCTGGTCGCAATCACCCTTCTGTGGTGATCTGGTCGCTGGGTAACGAATCTGTATGGAGTCCTTTGTGGGAAAAGGTCCTGGCAGTTGTAAAAAAGCTAGACCCTTCGCGCCCAACCACCTTCCACGATCAATGCTGGGGTGGTTTTAACAACGCACACAGCACAGCTGATATAGCGGTATACCACTACCCTGGTATCAACGGGCCTGCAGCATGCGATACCATGAAACGGCCAGTCCTTTTTGGGGAGTACGCTCACGTCTCCTGCTATAACCGGAGGGAATTACTGACCGATCCGGGCGTTCGCAGCAGTTATGGTAAACCCCTTGAAATGATGTATGATTCGATGTATTATCATAAGGGATGCTTGGGAGGTGCCATCTGGAGTGGGATTGATGATACTTTTCATATGCCCGACGGCCGCATTATAGGTTACGGCCCCTGGGGGCCGATTGATGGGTGGCGCAGGCCAAAACCAGAGTATTTTGGAATGAAAAAAGCCTATTCACCCATAAAAGTAAAACACATCAACTGGCCATCAGCCGGCAAAAAATACATCGAATTAAGTGTAGAGAACAGATATGATTTTACCTCGTTAAATGAGATCAGTATTACGGCCATCATAAATGGGGTTTCCCGGACAGTAAAAAGCGGAATTGCTCCACGCAGCAGCGGTAACATCAAAATTCCTGCCGATCAGGTGAAAACGCTGGAAATTAGCTTTAAAGACCCAAGAGGCTTCGTTGCTGAAGAGGAAAAATACGAGAAAGATATAGAGCAATCTATTCCGACTGGCCAGAATATAGCCGTATCCTATACCGAAAACGACGCTGCATACGTAGTACAACAAGGAAATATAGCCTACACTATTAGCAAAAATACCGGTATCATTATCTCCGCACGGAAAGGAGATACAGAGATTTTAAAACAAGGGCCGGTATTCAGCATGGTCCCTATGAATGAAGAAGATGGGGGGAAACCAAATGTAGCAGGAGAAACCTATCAGAACAACATTTATCCACTTAAAAATTATCCGGTGTATACTTTGTTTGCCACAGACCTTAATGTACAGAAAACCGATTCAGGATTGAAATTCTCCATGAATGTTTCTTATCTTGATTGTAAGGGTAAACAAAGCTATCTGTTTACAAATGACGGAAAACTGACTACAGAATATGAGGTTCAATATACTAAAGCGGATATCTCTCCGTATCAGTATGGGCTCATGCTGCAACTTCCCAAATCGTTTGATGAACTGAACTGGAAACGTAAAGCAGAATTTACAGTTTACCCGGCAAACGACATCGCCCGGCCCGAAGGAACTGCAGTACTTAACGCAAAATCAATGAATGCTGTAGAAGAATGGGGCGTTGTCCAAAAAGGGGATTGGAAAGATGATGCAAATGATTTAGGCAGTAACGATTTTCGTTCCACTAAGCGATATATAAAAAAGGCTTCACTTAAAAATGCTAATGGAGACGATATCACCGTGCTTTCTGATGGAACACAAGCCTCCAGAAGCTGGTTACAGGATGGAAATATAAACTGGCTGATCGCGGATTACTGCAACAATGGGTCTGAACCATTTTACGGCTCTCCTCATACAAATGGAAGAATTAAAATAAAAGAGAATACTTTAAAAGGTAAATTGACACTTGTTATAAAATAATTTTTTATGAAAAGGATAATTGCAGCTGCCACTTTTATTGTATTGTTTAACAGTGTATTTGCACAGTCAGACCGGCACGATCTGTATTTTAATAAACTTGCCAGCCAGTGGGATGAAGCAGTTCCGTTGGGAAATGGGATATTGGGTGCTTTAGTCTGGCAAAAGGCAGATCATTTAAGGTTTTCCTTAGACAGGGCTGATCTTTGGGATATGCGGCCAATGAAAGGTTTGCACCGCAAAGAATTTAATTATCAATGGGTCATAGATCAGGTGAACAAGAAGGATTATCAGCCCGTACAGCAATTGCTGGACGGGCCTTATGATCACGAGCCGGCGCCTTCCAAAATTCCCGGTGGAGCTTTAGAGTTAAACACTAAAGACTGGGGTGCTGTGACTTCAGTACATTTATCCCTGAAAAATGCATTATGTGAAGTGATCTGGGCCAACGGAACCAGGATGCAAACCTTTGTTGCTGCCAACAAGCCCCTGGGCTGGTTCAAATTTCAAAATCTGCAAGGAGAATTCAACCCCCAGCTTATTGCACCCAAATACCAGGGACAAGTCAAGATATCGGGCGATCCTGTTGGAGGAGATGATCTTTCCAGGCTGGGCTACAAGCAAGGCACTATAAAACGCAATGGAAATAGCGTAACCTACCATCAGGAAGGATGGAATGGCTTTAGTTATGATATTGCTGTACAATGGAAAAAGATAGACAAGACCACCATAGAAGGCGTTTGGAGCATTTCTTCTCAATTTCCAGAGCAGAAACCAGTAAAGAAAGCTATTGAAGTTGTTCAGCAAACTGTGCCGAAGAGTTTTGATACTGATCTCAGCAGACATACTTCCTGGTGGAAAGACTTCTGGGGTAAATCTGCATTGCATGTACCAGATAGTTTACTGGAGAAACAATGGTATCTGGAACAGTATAAATTTGGTTCACTAGCCAGACCAGATGCCCCACCAATTTCTCTGCAAGGTGTATGGACTGCAGACAATGGACGATTACCTCCCTGGAAAGGAGACTTTCACCACGACCTAAATACACAACTTAGTTACTGGCCCGCCTACAGCGGCAATCACCTTGATCTGGCTATGGGCTATATCAATCACCTGGAGCAGAATAAAGCCAATTACAAACGGTACACAAAGCTATACTTTAACAGTGAAGGTCTGGCAGTTCCAGGCGTTACCACATTGGATGGTACTGAAATGGGTGGCTGGATCCAGTATGCACTTTCTCCAACGGTGTCCTCCTGGCTGGCACAACATTACTACCTGCAGTGGAGATATAGTATGGATAGAGCATTCCTTAAAAATAAAGCCTATCCTTGGCTGCAGCAAACGGCTGTATTTTTGGAAAACATAAGCGTGAAAGATGATAAAGGTCATCGCAAATTGAAAATCAGCTCCAGTCCGGAAATTAATGATAATGATTTAAGTGCCTGGTTTCTGCAAAATACAAACTATGACCTGGCCTTAATGAAATCTACTTTCAAAATAGCAGCAGAACTGGCAGGCGAACTGGGGTTGAAAAAAGAAGCCGCACATTGGGCTAAAATATTTGCAGAGTTTGACGATTATGCACTTACGACAAAAGATGAATTGATGTTTTCACCAACAATGGCTTATAACCAGTCGCACCGCCATTTTTCACATATGATGGCCATTCATCCATTGGGCTTAATTAAATGGGAAGATGGACCAAGGGCACAATCTATTATTAAAAATTCAATAAGTTTATTGGATAGCCTAGGCCCCGATTATTGGTGTGGCTATTCTTATGCCTGGCTGGCGAACATGAAGGCAAGGGCAAAAGACGGAAATGGAGCTGCAAAAGATTTACAGATCTTTGCACGTGCTTTTTGCTCCATTAACAGTTTTCATTTAAACGGAGACCAGACCAAATCGGGCTTGTCCAAATTTCACTACCGTCCTTTTACCCTGGAAGGAAATTTTGCTTTTGCCGCAGGCCTACAGGAAATGTTGCTGCAGAGCTACGCTGGTTTTATAGAGATCATGCCTGCAGTTCCTGAAGGATGGAAAAACTTATCCTTTGAAAATTTACGGACCGAGGGTGCCTTTCTGATCAGTGCAAAGAAAGTTGAAGGAGAGATTGCAGAGGTGAAAATTATTTCAGAAAAGAGAAATACAACAAGCTTAAAGTTGCCATTCAAAACCTATACTATAGCTTCAAATAAAGGATTTATGGTAAAAAACGGACCAGATGGGTTCCTGAAATTGAGCGGAGAACCTGGTGGGATACTGATCTTAAAAATTAATTAAAAAACAAACTAAAAACAGATGAAAATTACAGATGTAAAAGTATGGCTGGTTGAAGGCGTAAAATACAACTGGACTTTATTAAAAATATATACAGATACAGGGCATACCGGAGTTGGGGAAGCCACAAACTGGCCGGGAAGTCCCATTGTTTTTGAAGCCGCCAAACATGTTGGCCAGCGTATCATAGGCTTGGATCCTATGAAAACAGATTTCATATGGACTAAACTTTACAGAGATTTAAACTGGATGGGCCCATTTGGAGCCAGTATGTGTGCCATTAGTGGTATAGACATGGCATTACTCGATTTAAAAGCAAAAGTATTGGGTGTGCCTTGCTACGAACTTTTAGGCGGAGCTTTCAGAAAAGATATTTTGCTCTATGCCAACTATTGGTTTACAGGCGGAGGTCATAATACCGAAGATTATGCAGCCCAGGCAAAAAAGGTTAAAGAAGCAGGTTTTACAGGTTTAAAATTCGATCCGTTTGCGCATACCAACTATTTGTATGGTGAGGATTTATCCTCCAATTTACAACTTACGGCTTCTCAGCAAGATCTCGCATTTAATGTAAGTAAAGCGGTACGCGATGCCGTGGGGCCAGAATTTGATATCATGATCGAAACCCACGCGATGTTAAATTATCGTGTGGCTGTGACCATGGCACAACGACTTTCTGAATTGAACATTACCTGGTATGAAGAACCTGCCGGGCCGGAAAATGCCAATACCTTGAAGGCCATGAGAGATCGTATTCCTTCAAATGTTTCCATCTGTGTAGGCGAACGCCACTATACCCGACACGGTATTCGTGATGTATTGGAAAAACACGTCTGCGACATTATGATGCCCGACATCACCCGCTGCGGTGGTCCGTCGGAAATGAAGCGAATGGCTACGATGATGGAAGCCTATAACGTTTTACTTGCGCCGCACAACCCCAACGGACCGTTGTCTACCTTGGCTAGTGCCCAGGTCTGCGCTTCTGTACCTAATTTTTTCAGGCAGGAATTTATGTTTAATGATGTGCCATGGAGAGATAAAGTCATTACGCATCCCATTGCAGATATGGTGGAAAATGGACACCTTAAGTTATCTGACCGGCCGGGTCTGGGCGTAGATCTTGTAGAAGAGGAAATGGAAAAACATCCAGGTATCCTGGAGCCAAGGCCAGGATTTTATGTCTAGCCATAAGAAAATAAATATCGGGTGTGCATTTAAATTGAATGAAAAAATATGTCTTTTCAAATTGATTTAAAAGGAAAAGTAGCCTTAGTTACAGGGGTAACTTCGGGTATAGGTTTAGGTGTGGCAAAAATGCTGGCCAAAGCAGGCTGTATAGTTGCAGGCTGCGCTGAAGCCGGGCCACATAGTCAGGGTGCTCAAGCTTTTATCGCTACGGTAGAAGCCGAAGGTGTTCAGGCATTTTACCAGCAAGCAGATCTCAGCCATACATTAGCCCCGGAAGCCCTGGTTTCTGCGGTAGCTGAAAAGTGTAATGGGAGAATAGATATTCTGGTTTCCAATGCAGGGAAAAATGTCTTTAAAGGCGCTGCGGGATGCGATGAAAGCGACTGGCAGGAGAATATGGACCTGAACCTTGCTGCCCACTGGAGACTGGCTAAATTATGCAAGCCCTATCTTGAACAGCATCAAGGCGTAATTATCCTGATGAGTTCTAATCATGCTTTTGCAAGCATACCGGGTTGCTTTCCCTATAACGTGGCCAAAACAGCCTTAACAGGTTTGGTCAGAAGCCTGGCCATAGAATGGGGGCCTTCCATACGTACGGTAGGCCTTGCCCCAGGTTTTATTGAAACACCTGGCAATCAAAGCTGGTTCAACTCTTTTGATCATCCAGACCAGGAAAGACAAAGAACCATAGACTTGCACCCGGTAAAACGCCTGGGAACAACAGAAGAACTTGGTGGCTGGTGTGTTTTTCTGGCCAGTGAATATGCCGCATTCGCTTCCGGTACCACTTATTTAATAGACGGCGGAAGAAGTGCAGTAATGCAGGACGGTTTTTAAACTAGACATTCAGATAAGAAATGAAGATATGGAACGCTGAATTACTGGTTCAGACAAAGTTAATCCTCGGAGAAGCCGCGATATGGCATCCGGAGTGGAACAAGTTTTTATACGTAGACATTGATGGAGAGAAAGTATATGCTATTGATCCGCAGACCCGGCATACAGAAGAAGTGAGTACCGGTAAAAAGGTGGGCACCGTAGCACCAGTTTCAGCTGATATACTGCTGGTGGCCCTGCAAGGTTCACTAGGATTGCTCAATTTTAAAAACGGAGAGTTCAAAGAACTCACTACTATAGAACCAGGGATCACAACCAACCGGAGTAATGACGGAAAATGCGACCCGGCCGGACGATTGTGGCTGGGTACGATGGATCTGAACGCCAGTTTACATCAGGGCGCATTGTATTGTTTTGATGGCAGTTTAAGAAAAGTAATTGATAAAACAAGTGTTTCTAACGGACTTTGCTGGACCGCAGATCACCAAACCATGTACTATATAGACTCATTTGAATACAATATCAGAGCTTACGATTTTGATTTAAAAAATGGTCTTATCTCTAATGAACGTATCGTGGTCAGCATAACAGACCCAGATATCATACCAGATGGAATGAGTATAGATGAAGAAGGAATGCTCTGGGTTGCCATGTGGGGTGGAGGATCTGTGAACCGTTATAACCCTGTAACAGGGGAAATGATAGGAACGGTAAATGTTGGAGTACCCCTGGTCACCTCCTGCGCGTTGGGTGGAAAAAATATGCAGCAATTGTTCATCACTACGGCAAGTAAAGGCCTTTCTGAAGAAGAACTGATGCAGTTTCCAGATAGTGGATCACTTTTTATCGTTGATGTTGGTGTTTGTGGTCTTCCTCCACATCCGTATCAGCCCCAGTGACCAGATTACATAGAATATCGTAAGAATAAGCAAACAATAAAACCAGATATTAAATTTTGATGAATGAAACTAGAGATCATTGACTACACAATTATTGCGATTTATTTCTTGTTTGTCATGGGCATAGGCCTGTGGTTACGGAAAAGAGTCACAACGGGTAAAGACTTCTTACTCAGCGGGCATAATATTCCATTGTGGATTACCTGTCTTGCCTTTATCTCGGCCAATCTAGGCGCACAGGAGGTACTTGGTATGGCGGCAAACGGCGCCAAATATGGCTTATATACCTTACACTTCTATTGGCTGGGCGCTGCATTGGCTATGATCTTTTTAGGTGTGTATATGATGCCATTCTATTATGGAAGCAAGGCCCGGAGTGTTCCCGAGTATCTAAAACTTCGTTTTGATGAGAAGACACGCACATTTAACGCCTTAACCTTTGCCGGTATGACGGTTTTTTCGTCGGGCGTCTCCTTGTATGCACTGGCTATGCTGATGCAAACCATATTGGGCTGGGACTTTGATATTTCAGTTTTACTTGCGGCCGGAATCGTATTGATCTATACCTTTTCCGGAGGTTTAACCGGAGCAATCTACAATGAAGTTCTGCAGTTCTTCCTGATCATTCTGGGTATTGCACCCCTGGTGTACATCGGTCTGGAAAAGGCTGGGGGATGGTCTGGGATTGTCAAGCATGTTGACGATGCCAAACTGCATGTCTGGAAAGGGCTGGATAGTCCGGCACATAACCCTATGGGCGTAGATGCCTTCAGCATGGTCTTTGGGCTGGGCTTTGTTCTGGCATTTGGCTATTGGTGTACTGATTTTTTGGTGGTGCAACGGGCCATGGCCAGCCGAAACCTCAATGAGGCGCAACGTACACCAGTATTAGCTGCATTCCCTAAGATCCTGATGCCCGCCATCGTCATTTTGCCGGGTATACTGTTGCTGGCCCTGCAGGCGCAATATAAAGGTTTCGAACTTCCTGTAAATGCCAATGGGTATAAAGATTACAATATGGTATTGCCTTTATTGTTACAGAAATTGTATCCAAGCGGATTGCTGGGCCTGGGTATTACAGCCCTTATTGCTTCGTTTATGAGTGGTATGGCAGGAAATGTAACCGCTTTTAATACGGTATGGACCTATGATATTTATCAAACACACATCAAAAAGAATGCTTCTGACCAGCATTACTTATATGTAGCCAAAGCCGCTACAATATTTGGAATTCTGGCTTCTATCGCTACAGCTTATGTTGCCCGGGGCTTTAACAGCATCATGGACCTGTTGCAACTGGTTTTTAGTTTTGTAAATGCACCCTTATTTGCCACTTTCTTTTTAGGCATGTTCTGGAAAAGAACAACAGGGCACGGTGCATTTTGGGGCTTAATCGCAGGAACACTTTCTGCGGCTTGTATACATGGCTTTTCAGTTGCAGAGGGCAAAGGAGGGTGGTTAGCTCCGGAATATAGCTTTTACTCTGCAACTGGACAAGCCTTTGCCATCGCTTCTTTTGCATTTTTGGTCTGCTTCCTGATTACGGTTCTGGTGAGTTTAAAAACAAAACCTCGTAAAGAAGAGGAACTCGTCGGATTGGTCTATAGTCTCACGCCAAAGCAGAAGGATTTAAATAAAATCTGGTACAAGAACCCCCTTTACCTGGGCGTAATTGTACTGATCATCACCGTCATCTTTAATCTGTTGTTTTATTAATTCAAAAATGAAGATATTATATAAACTATGTTTTGTCGGCCTTGCCTTCGTTGTAAACACAGCAAATGCTCAAATTCAAAAGATTACCTTTCCGCTGGCAGGTAATAAAAGCATCGGGATCGCCCGTTTATCGCCCGTTCCATCTAATGCGGACCTAAAGATTCCTTTAAATGGCGAATGGCTGTTCTCAGAAAACATCGATCGGGAAGCCTGTAAGAAACCCATCCAGGTTCCTGGAGAATGGGTCATGCAGGGCTTTGAAGTAGAAAAAGGTAAGGCCGCCGGATATTTAAAAAAAATAGATATTCCTTCCGGCTGGAAAAACAAACGTGTAAAAATCCGTTTTGACGGCGTTTACAGTGATACAGAAATATGGATAAATGGTCAAAAGACGGGAACACATTTGGGCGGATTTACCCCCTTTGAAATAGACATCACTTCCTTTGTGAAATGGTCAGGAAGTAATGAAGTGCTTGTTAAAGTGAAATCAGACAGTAAAGCAGATTCACTGGCAAGCGCCTCTCAATATGCCGTTCATACCCTTGGTGGTATTTCCAGGAAAGTATACCTGGTTGCACTGGAAGATGTAAATCTGGCTTATGCCGATGCAAAGACCACCTTTGACTCTAAGTTCGAAAATGCAGTGCTTACCACCGACGTTGTAATTGCCAATGAAAAAAGTGGGAAATCCGGTAGTTTAACTTTTTCTGCTGAACTTTTTAGCCCGGGTGGAAAAGGAGAAAAGCTTGCAGATAAATCTGTAACGATAGAAAAAGGACTGGAAGCTGGAAAATTATTTGCTCAAACCTTGAACCTGGATGTGCTTAAACCTCAGAAATGGGATCCTGAACATCCCTTTTTGTATGAGTTAAGACTAAGCCTTAAGGAAGGAAATCAGCTAAAATCACAAGTCACCAAACTGATTGGATTTCGTCAGATTGACGTGAAAGGCAACCGCGTTTTGGTGAACAACATACCTGTAAAACTCAGGGGCGTATGTCACCATGAAACTATGCCATTGCGCGGCAGATCTGTAAACGATAACCAATGGGAAAGGGATGTAAAGATTTTCAGAGAAGGAAATGTGAATTATATCCGCACCTCTCATTATCCACCTCCTGAAGAACTTGTAGCAGCATGTGATAAATTAGGAATGTTTCTTGAAGTGGAAGCACCTTTTTGCTGGGCTGAAAATACGACAGTTCCAACAGAGCTTTTCGATCAGCTGCTGGTTAACCAGACCATGGACATGGTGAGCTTCTTTCGCTCCAATCCATCTGTGCTCATCTGGTCTTTGGGCAATGAATCCTTAAAGTACAAAGAATATTTTAAAAAGACAGGCGAACTGGTCAAGCTGTTTGATCCAACAAGACCAAGAAACTTTAGCCAGTACGGTCCGGATGGTGATGACGGCGATCTGGAAATTGCCAACCACCATTATCCAGGTCCCGGAGGGCCAGATCAATACCGGAATTATAAACGGCCCATTGTATTTGATGAATATGTGCACCTGAATGCCTATAACAGATTGGAACTGGTTACCGATCCTGGGGTACGTGATGCCTGGGGTATTGGTTTCGAAGCCATGTGGGAAAAAATGCAGAAAACGGATGCTGTATTGGGCGGTGCCATCTGGGCAGGAATAGATGATAGTTTCTTCCTCCCTAATGGTAAAACGGTTGGATATGGTACCTGGGGCCCGGTAGACGGATGGAGAAGAGAAAAACCAGAATACTGGCACATGAAAAAAATCTATTCTCCCGTAAAAATCAAGCTTGCAGGAAATTGGAATGAAGGAAAAGTGGAACTTTTGGTAGAGAACAGACAACTTTTTAGTAATCTTAATGAATGCAAGATAGAATGGAGCCTTGGTCAGGAAAAAGGCAATATGACAGCAGATGTAAAGCCAGGAGCGAGTTCTAAACTCAGTTTAGCCTTAAATAAAAGACCATCGCCGACAGACCCGCTGATGATAAAGATTTTCGATGCCCGGAATGTGATGATAGATATTTATCAGTTTGATATTGTTCCCGCAATAGTGATGGCTGCGGAGAAAAAAGAAGACCCGGCGCTGTGGACTTATCAGCAGGAACAAGATATGCTCATCAGTAAAAGTAAAGACTTGGACATCAGCCTAAATCTGAAAAATGGAAATCTGGAGCAGATCAAAAAAGGAGGTAAAACCATTATGCTTTCCAACGGACAATTAATGGTTCTGCCGCTTACAGGCGAGGGAAGAGGCGTCCAGATGACTGGCGAAAACCAGCAATTTGACCCTTTTACTGATGTTTGCAAGAACAGAGTAGTCAAAGAAGTGAAGCTCAGCAAAATGAAAAATGAACTTACTGTGAGCATCAATGACGATTATGAAGAAGCTTTTGGCACCATTAATTATCATTATTTTGCCAATGGTAAAATAACAGTAGACTATAAGTACACCTTAAAAAGAGACATTAACCCAAGACAATGGGGTATGGTCTTTAACCTTCCAGCTTCTTATCATGAGTTGAACTGGAGCAGAAGAGGACAGTGGAATTATTATCCCCAAGATCATATTGGCCGACTGACAGGAAAAGCCAACGTACTTTCTGATGTAGAAGTATCCGGTGCGGCTGGCCCATCACACCAGCCAGGCAATTCCTGGAGTACCGATAGAAACAATATGGGTACTAATGATTTCAGATCGACAAAAATGAATATTAAAGAAGCAAGCCTGAATGATGGAGCTGATTCTTTCAAAATCCAGTCTGATGGCACCCAGCATCTGCGTGCCTGGAAGAACGGACAAAACGTTGAAGTCCTTGTTGCAGGCTATAGCAATATGGGAGCTGAACGTTTTTTCAGAGGCCACGCAGAAAAAATGGACAGACCTCTAAAAAGAGGAGATGTTATCCAGGATAACATCCGCCTTCAGATTGACCATAAATAAAATTTAAAATTCCCACACTACAACGCTCCAGGGTTCCTGTCCATCGTGATAGGACCCTGCAATTTGAAAACCCATCTTCTGATGGGTTTTTAATGAATTCACATTTCTTTCAGAGATTTCGGTTACACAGAGCTGATAGCTTTCCGGAATCCTCTTGCGGGTTTCATTATACAATTTGCGCAGTAAACCCTGTCCTCTGAACTCTGCAGCTACACAGACCTGCCCGCCAACCATATATTCATATTCACCCAGTAGTTTTCCTTTAAAAGCAGTTTTCTCAAACTCTTCAAACATAGGCACCAGGCTTGGTAAGATGTTTTTCATTCCACTGGTCATGGCCAGGTTATAGCCCACCACTTTTCCGTCGTAAAGCGCAATGATCTGCGGAATCTCAGCAGCCATTGTTTTTAACCGCTCCAGGCTGTGTTCTGCAAATACAAAGCCTTGCTGTACCTGTTGTTCCGGGCTCAAAGAAGTATATAAATTTTGTTGCTGTAAGTCCAGGATCTGTTCAAAATGAAGGTCTGTAACTGCGGTTTCAAAAACGATTTCCATTGGTATTCTTTTTATGCTGATCTAATATCTTCAAATGTCTTACATTTATATTTTAGAGTACAGATACAGTTTTACTTGTTTTAACCATAACAGTTTACAGAAGATGAAGCTTTCGGCCGTAAAAGAGAACTATTTATATGAACAGATTGCAGACGATCTCAGCCGGCAGATCCTTGGGGGAATGCTGGTCAGAGGAGATAAAATTCCGTCCGTGCGGAGCATCTGCAGTTTACATAAGGTGAGTATGAGTACCGCATTGCAGGCTTATTACGTATTGGAAAGCCGTGGATTAATCCGTTCTATGCCCAAGTCTGGCTACTATGTAAGTTACGTGAAAACTTTTCCTGGCTTGCCCAGTCAGAGCAGGCCTTCTCTGCAAACAGGGAATGAGGATAATTCGGACCTGGTGAGCAAGGTCTATGGTGAGATCAGTTCCGGAACGATGATGCTCTCTTTGGGTTGTCCTTCTCCGGAACTCCTGCCTTTGGCCAAATTAAACAAGGTGATGACGCAAACTCTGCGCACTTTTCCAGATTCAGGAACCAGCTATGAACATGTGCAGGGCAATGTAAAGCTTCGGCGGCAAATTGCCCGTCGCTCTTCCATCTGGGGCGGGCAGCTCACCGAAGACGATGTGTTGACCACCTCCGGCTGTAATAATGCCATGACTTTATGTTTACTGGCTTTAACACAGCGTGGCGATACGATTGCTGTAGAAAGCCCGGTTTATTTTGGAATTCTCCAATTGGCCAAGAGTCTGGGTTTACATGTACTGGAACTTCCTACACATCCCGAAAGCGGGGTAGAAATGGAAGCCTTAACGGATGCATTGCGGAAACACCGGATAAAATTGTGTTTGCTGATCAGCAACTTCAGCAACCCAATGGGCGGTACTATGCCTGCCGAGCATAAAAAGGAAGTGGTCCGGCTGATGGAATTTTATAACATTCCCCTGATTGAAAATGACATGTACGGAGATTTGTATTTCGGGAGCCAGCGGCCAGGTAATTGTAAAGCTTACGATGAGAGTGGCCTTGTATTGCTGTGTAATTCTCTGTCTAAAACCCTGGCACCTGGCTACCGGGTGGGCTGGGTTACACCCGGCAAATTTGCAGAACAGATCAGGCGGGTAAAATTTGCAACCTCCATCTCAAATGCAACAATTACGCATGAGGTTGTGGCTACTTTTCTGGAAAAGGGCAGGTACGAGAGTTATCTCAAAACCTTAAGGAATGTGCTGCACAGCAACAGCCTTCATTATATGGATGCCATTATGAAGTATTTTCCAGAGGGAACCAGGGTGAGTCGCCCTAAAGGGGGCTTTATGCTTTGGGTGGAACTGGATCCATCTGTAAATACAGCGACCCTGTACGAACAAACCATTAAACGCAAAGTCAGTTTAGCGCCTGGGAGGATGTTTACTTTGCAGAATCAATATAACAATTGCATGAGGTTGAGTTATGGCCTCAGCTGGAACAAAGAGGTGGAAGACGCGATCAGAATGATTGGGAAACTGGGTCGGAGTCTGTCTGACTGATATTGGTATAGAAATCTATATACGCACTTGGCGTGTATCCGGTAACACTTTTAAACACCTGGTTAAAATTACTTATACTGTTGAACCCCGCTTTATAAGCAATATTTGAGATTCCATCAGATTTATGTCTCAACAATAAATTCTTTCGGGCATCATTAATTCTTACTTCATTTAAAAATGAAACAAAAGTATGACCGGTATGCTTTTTAAAATACCTGCAAAAGGATTGCCGGGTCATAAATCCGATATTCGCGGCATCTTCTAAAGTGATCGGTTGATCATAGTTTTCTGTAATGAAACTGATGATCCGGCTCAGTCTTAATCCTTCACCCTCTGAAACATCTGTCGAGTAAGTTGCTGAGCACAAAGGTTCAATATTTTCGCCAAGTCCCTGCAGGTGATTTATAAAATTTAAAAAGCTAAAAAGCGCATCAGGCCCGTTGGTTTGGTGAAGGTCAAGCATAGTCGCCGCAATTTTCCTTCCATATCTTTTAGGAACTTTAAAACCATGTTTGTTTCGCAACAAGAACAGGCTTGCGGTCTTCATCTCCGGCAAAGAAAAAAGGGGAGCCAGAATTCCGGACGGGTTGAAATAAATAGAACAAGCTTCTACTCTTAGCTCACTATCTGGAAGAAAATACTCCGGATTACTTTTAAACAAATGAGGCAGTTTGGCTCCGATCACGAAAATATCACCAGGACAGAATTGATGCATATCGTTTCCAGCAATAAGCGTACCCTCACCACTTTGTATACAGGTAACCTGCCACTCGTCATGCCGATGAAGATACCGGTAAAAATGAGGCAACGATATTTGCTCGGAAATCACGCTTTTGTCATCCGGAACAAGTATTGTAAATGGCAGGGCTTTCATTTCAGTGCGGTTGTTGCTTTTTTAATTCTGGATAAGTCCTGGAAATCACTATCGTTTACCCATTCCCAATTTAACGTTTTATCTTTAATTATATATCTCTCGTAAAAATTTACACTGGTTTTATCCGCATATGGATATTGATCAAAAAGATATCCCTTGCCAAACATTCTCGGGTCTCCCTGTTTTTTGAGCTCTGTCAGGAGGTGATCTGATAATTTTTTAGAAAGTGCTTTATATTTTTTGTCATTTATCAGGTTATTTAAGCAAGCAGGATCTTTTTTGAAATTGTAGAGTTCCTCTGTTTTACGTTTACCGAAATTCCACAACCAATACTTAAAATCTGCGGTCTTACTGTATACCATATTTAAACAAACTGTCTTAGTAGGGCCACCATCACAATTTAAATACCCGGTTTCCGGATTCCCCACTGGCCAGCGATCTGTTTTGAAATTTCTAAGATAGAGCAGACTATCCTGAAAAATTCCACGGATTGGATAACCTTCGTCATTTGGTCTGCCTACATCATGACGTTCTTTGCCCACCAGAACATAGTTTCTGCGCAGGTCTACCTGGCCGTTTTTAGGGCTTGTAAAAATATCTGTAATGCTTTTTCCTGTAACAGGTTGCATGGTGTTTGTTTTGTGGGTCAATCCTGCCAGTTCCAGGAATGTTGGCACAAAATCAATATTACTAATCATATCGTTAATCGTACGTCCGGGATGTGAAATGCCATCGGCCCACATCATAGCCAGAGGCAGATGATTGGAATATTCATATTCCTGCCCCTTTACTCTTGGAAAAGGCATTCCATTGTCAGAAGTTACGATAATCAGCGTATTGTTCAATTCACCTGTTTCCTCCAATAGTTTCAACATTTTCCCCAATTGCTTGTCAAAATATTCAATTTCAAAAGCATAATCAAGCAGATCTGACTTTACCGAGTCTACTTTAGGCCAAAAAGGATAAACATCTTTGTCAGGTACATCAGATATCCTTTTTCCACCCTTAACAATTCCGGAATTAAACTCATAACCCCGGTGAGGCTCCAGCCCACCATACCAAAAGAAGAAAGGTTCTCCTTTTTTATTTTTCAGAAACTGTTCAAAATTAGCAGCGTAATCAATATTACTTATGAATTTAGTTGGAGGTACTGTTTTGAGTTCATTGTAAGCTTTTACAAGAAGTTGTCGGGGAGATCCGTCTTGATTTTTAGCAACAACAGGCGCACAACCTTTACCTGTAAAACCAACATCATACCCGTTTTGCGACAAAACCTCTGCAACAGTTACAAACTTCGACGGAAAATAAGACAAATGATTACCTGCCTCTTCCAGTTGCCAGGAATTACGACCCGTAAGGATACAGGAACGAGATGGCGAACATTTGGCATTCGGTGTATATGCATTTTTAAAAAGGAGTCCATTTTTAGCAATACGATCAAAATTTGGTGTTTTTACCCAGGTACAACCATAAGCACCCATATGGCTAAAGGTTACATCATCCATAATGGCAAACAGGATATTAGGACGTTTCTTTACCTGGCTAAATTTTTTCTGGACAGTAAAAGCACAAAATAAAATGGCCGGAGCGCTCAATAGAACCAACAGGAGCTTTTTCATTATTTAACTGCAGTTATCTTTAACACCACACTGGTTCTTCTGGCACTAACCAAAGGGTTAAATCCAATCTTCATCAGGAAATCTCCCGAATAAACTTTTGTACTATCAATAGACGCTGTAGTTCCTGGATAAAGATTGATTTCTTCTATTTTATAATTCTGATCCGGAGACAGTCCTTTTAATGGAATAGGTAAATCTATTAAAGTACTATAGGTGGTTTCCATATGGTAATTAAAAACAATGGCCTGATCTTTAGCCGGATTTACATAGGCCATTGATGCCACCTTGTTCTCGTATGGATTCTGTAGTCTGTACTGATCTCCGTGCCATATGATTTCTTTAAAGCCATCATAGGTTTTAACAGCGTTCTGGGCAAATAAAAGATCCTTTGGAGACAATTCATTCACTTTAACATCAAAACCTAATTTACCCATCATCGCTACATCAGTTTTAAACTTCAGCGGTTGTTTACCCATGTCTGTAATGTGGTTGTCTATCGCTATAGAAGGAAAATAGTAAGAATACTCCCATTGAATAAAAATGCGGTCAAAAGGATTCGTGTTGTCACTTGGCCAAAATTCCGTAAAATACTTTAAGGCCGCATAATCTACTCTAGAGCCACCACCAGCACACAGCATCATCGGCGTTGCAGGATGTTTTGCCCTAATTCGTTCCAACACATTGTTTAATCCTCTTACATATTCAATATAGAAATGATCCTGATTCTTAAGGAAAGGAGAATGCGCATTATATGTCAGAGAATTACAATCCCATTTAATAAAAGATAAACCCGGAACCTCTTTGAAGATCTCATCAACAGTCTCGTAAATAAAATCCTGTACTTTAGGATTGGTCAAATCCAAAACCAACTGATTGCGCATATAATATTCTTTACGCCCCGGTTCTCTTATGATCCAATCCGGATGTTTTTCATAAAGCTCGCTTTTTGGGTTGACCATTTCAGGCTCTATCCAGATCCCAAATTTTACACCCTTAGCCGTTGCTTCTTCTCCAACCGAGCTGATGCCATTTTTTAATTTTTGCTTGTTGTATTGCCAATCACCCAGGCCAGAGCTGGCGCCATTGCGTGGATATTTGTTTCCGAACCAGCCATCATCCAGTAAGAATACATCAACACCCAGTTTTTTAGTGTCCTGGATCAGTGCTTTTAACTTTTCATCGTCAAAATCGAAATAAGTAGTTTCCCAATTGTTCAGCAGGGTAGAACGCTGGCCCTGACCATCCAGGAGCTGATATGTTCTGGCCCAGTTCTGCAGGTTCCGGCTGGCAAGGCCCTTACCCTTTGAAGAGTAGGTATAGACAAAACGAGGTGTACTGAATTTCTCACCCTGCTTTAGCGTATAGTTTGATGCAAAATTGTTGATGCCTGAAGTAATGCGCAGATAATATTCATCAAATGTCTCAAATTCTATTTTAAAGTTCCCTGTCCACTCCAATGAACCGGCAATAACTTCCCCTTCATCCTCGTCAGCAGGTTTATTTAAAGAAACCATAAAGGAAGAGGAATGAAGTAAATTGGCACGTGTACCCAGTTTACTGTCCAAAGTTCTGATACCATGTAGCAATTCCTGTTCTTCGCTCCGCATTTCTGTGCCCCAGCCACTGTGATGGCTTTTTAAGAAAAACTTCTTTCCCGCCAGGGTCAGGTTTGCTGAAGCGTATTTATTCAACACGATACTGCCTTTCTCCTGGTTCGAAATTTCAGCCCATTGCTCAATCACATCTTCCTGTTCATAGGTCATGTAATGGAGTACAACCTCCAGGTTATAATGGACGTCTTTTAAAACGATAGAGGTTAAAGTCTGGTTATCATTGATCTTTTTAACCTGATGGTTAATATAACTCAATACGACAGATTTGTCACCATTATAATGGGTCACAGACAAAGCCGGCTCCAGTAAATTCAAAGAACCAGAAGCAATGTAAGCCTCCCGCTTGTTATACAGCTCATCACTGCCCGGTTTATGTTTGTCCAGGCTGTTTATTTCTGCGTATTCTCTAGTATTGGCCAGTTTTTTCCCTAAATAGCAAGATAATAAAGAATTGTCCTGATCAGTTTGCAGGATCAGAGCGTTGTTTTTAGTCGTAATTTCGATGGTTTGCTGTGCGAAAACTCCCATTCTTAAAAATATGGAAAAAATTAGGGTTAGTATAATAGATCTAAAGTTCATTAAATAAATATGCTTATTGATTTTTTAATAACTGGTCGGATTTTACCCTTATTGAGTGAGATATTATCCTGGTTTAATTTGGTGTACAGTAATTCCCAGAGATGTTAACTTTTCATAGGATTAGTTGTAAATTTATCTCGAAAACAATAAATAACACCATAACCGTGCATACAAAAGAGGAAGCAGTATTTTGTATGTTTAAGCCGTTAATAAACACATACATAACCTCTAATGGATAGCAATTCTGTACAGCCTGTAAATCAGTTTTTTTTTGACGCCCTGGATGCCTGCTGTCAGAAGATTATAGAAAAAATGGGAGATAAGCCCATCACAGAATGGAGAAGTGCAGATTATAATTCTTTAAGCTCCAGATTGGGTAAACAAACCAAAGTTTATCTGAGCGAGAACACCTTGAAAAGAATATTTGGCCGCTTAAAAACCTCTCAACGTTATTTTCCACAAAAAGCAACCAGAGATGCGCTTGCACAGTTTGTTGGCTATAGAGACTGGCAGGAATTTGAGAAGATTTACCAGGCCTCAAAACCACAACAAACAAAACCAGTTGATCCCGGACAGGATGAAGAAATCAATTTACAGGTTCCTAAGAAAAAAAAGAAGCCTTATTATTTGATAGGGCTGCTATCAGTGATACTGATAACCACCATTTGCGGTGTGGTTTTCTGGGAAAGGGAATATACTATTCCTGATGTTAACCTGATCTGCGAAAATCCATATGGAAGTGTTCCCCATACAGCAGTTTTTAAACTAAGCTCTAAAACAAACTTTGATAAAAATAAGGAGTTCCAGGTTGACTTTTTAGATGAGGCGCAAAGAACTGATATTAACGGCGACCGTAAGATCACCAAATTTTTTAGAAACCCAGGCGTGGTGTACGCCACATTGCTATATCATAATAAACCAATAGATACGACTTCAGTTTTTCTGTTGACCAAAGGATGGGTAGCAAATTCTGGTAATGACACTTCAAGAGCCTTTCCGATTGCTGGATTGAAGCCCCTAAACCCCAAAAATATCTATGTTTCACCGAAGCAGCTGGACTCTGCGGGCCTGGACATGACCAAACCCTTTTTAATAGGGTTCAGCAATGTAAAACGCTCAAATATCAGCGGAGATAATTTTTCTTTTTCCTGCAAAGTTTTTGCCGAGCAAAGTCGGCCGGGTATTCAGTGTGTGGAAACTACCATTATAATTCTGGGCGAAAAACACCGCCATTTGTTAAAGCTATACAGGCAAAGTTGTATTGCTTTTTCGGAGTACAAGTTTTCAGAAAACAGACATACTGGTTCAGAACAATTTTTAGGTGATCTTGCTTTTAATCCGGAACACGGTGGAACTGTATCTATTCAAATAGAAAATAAAAAGGTTTCTGTGATCCTGAATGATAAAAAGGTACTCTCCACCAAATACGAGAGATCAATCGGGAAAATTATGGGGATCAAGATTTTATTCAACGGAATTGGAAAA
The DNA here is from genome assembly GCF_032678445.1 of Pedobacter nutrimenti. GTDB lineage: Bacteria > Bacteroidota > Bacteroidia > Sphingobacteriales > Sphingobacteriaceae > Pedobacter > Pedobacter nutrimenti_A. The sequence goes on along the minus strand of NZ_JAVTSQ010000019.1, from coordinate 15,230 downwards.
ATCATCTCACCAGAATTAAAGGACCTTAAAACAGGAGAAGTTTTTTAAAAAAAAAGCTGCCAATATCCATTAAAGATATTGGCAGCGATGAATTGCCTGATGCTAAAAGCTTACAGTATTCAGATTCTTATCTACCAAAATACCATCTAAAGCCTTCAGGTCAAATTTAAGTTTACGTTTGGCTTTGAATTTAAGGATAAAGAGATCCAAACTACCACTTAAGGCTTCCTTATCACCCAAGTTCACAAAAGTTGGATACAAGGCTTTAATGCCATTGGTATGTAACCTGTCGTAAGTCAGGTTCTCCATCTGTTTCGTATGTAAAGTCTGCACACCAACAAACTCATAATCCTGTGGGTTATACGGTAAGGCGAAACTCAACGCATTTACAGATTTAAGGTTATTGCCTTTTACGGTAATTTCAATGACTTCGTCTTTATTATAGTTCTCTTTCGCCGTGCTGATTTCCAGTGAACCAGCTACTTTTTCAATTTTGCTGTCATTGACCCCACCGTCAATTTTAGTAGCCACAAGCGAGATGTCATAAGCATCAATCAAATTGTTCTTATTGATATCACCATTGCTGATATAACCTTCAAAATCCGCATCACCTTTTCTTAAACCGGTGTAATTGGTATAAGAGGTCAAATCATTCCTGTCTATCAGACGATCGTTATTGATGTCTCCAGGAAGGTAACTCTCTGTACCAGGAACCTTGAACACATACAATTCCCTGCCTGAACCAAAGTCACCCACGGCTTCAGCAACAGATACCTTAATGAAACGGGCAGAAGGATGACTGGCAAAATCGAATACTTTAACCGCATCCGTATTTGCCCATTCAAATGCACCAGCATCCGTCCAGGTTTCTCTGTCATTGCTATAGTATACTTTACCTTTCAGCAGCGTACCATTTCCTCTTCCTGAACGGGGGAGGTATTGGAATTTATCCAGTTGATTGATCGTTCTGAGGTCCATAACCACGTCAAAAGGAACTGCCTTTGTACCCCATTTGGTATGCCAGATATTGCCCTCATCAAAGTCAAATAACTTATCAATTTCAGCTTCTTCCTGATCCTGTGCAGTCGATTGTGCAAGAATATCATGGATCGCAAATTGGAGCGGGTTGGATTTCGTTGTTGTTTTAAATTCAGTCCAGTCGGAATGACCATCTTTGTTTACCGCTCTCAACTTGAAAGCATATGGCGTTTCTGCAGTCAAACCATCAAATAACAGCGTGGTGTCCTTGATCGTTGTATAATGCATGCCATTGAAATCTATTTCATAGAAATCAGCATGATCCACTTTTGACCAGGTCGGTTTTAACGTATAAGCCTCCCTGTTTTTGTCTGAAACCTCAGCATGGAGCGGACTGCTCAACTTACCCGACGATACCCGTTGCGTTTGTAGAGGTTCATATCTAAATCCCCCAATCGTAGCCACAACTGAATTTACAGAAATGTCTGTTGCCCCTAGTTTGATCAGCACCTGCGGATTTCTCAGAATCTTCACTTTTTCAAATGCAGTTCCCTTAGTGGCAAACTGATTAAAGTTTGGAGCCGCATCGTAGAAATATACATTCTGTTTGTCTAAGAATTCCTTCATGGAATGTACTTTAACCAGATTGACGGTATTCTTACCCACCTTTGCAGAAACATTTTTAGGCTCTTGCGATACATTGACCCTAAGTTCAGTTGCCTTGTTCTTAACAAAACCATTGAAATTACCTTTTGCAGGGTGAATGGTAATCGTTGCGCTGTTGTTTTTTACTTCCGATTCGATGAAGCTGGAGCTCGCTTTACCCGATTTATATTGTTCGGTGGTTCCATCATCATCATATTCGGTAAACGAACTTTTTCCTGAAGGATAAAGTTCATAGATCCGGATGCCTTTATTGATCTCAGATACATTATTGTTCGGATTGGCCAGCGGAATGATTGCCCCGTTTTTAACGAATATTGGCAATTTCCAAAGGGGTGCTTCAAAGTTGTTCAGGATGCAATTCCCGGTATATTTTTCTCCGGAGAAATAATCAATCCATATACCTTCAGGAAGATATATTCCATTTCGGATGTCATTGCCTTTATCATCAGATTTAGTAGCCTGATAGATCGGTGCAATTAAGAAATTAGGACCATACATAAACTGATACTGCGTTGCAGGCCCCTGGGTATAGGCATTTGGATGTTCCAGGAACATGGCCCTGATGATCGGCAAACCATTAACCGCTTCTCTGGCAATGCTATAGGTATAAGGTATAAGTTCAGATTTTAGCTTCAGATAATTCCGGTTAATCGAAGTAACCGGTTCGCCCAAAGCCTGAGGATATTTTTCATTTGCACCCCAGCCATCCATGTTCAATTGCATTGGCGTAAAGGTTTTCCACTGAAAATCTCTGGTATTGACGATCTGGTTTTTACCGCCGAATATGCCATCCACATCAGAGGTGATATTGGGTTGCCCCGATAAACCAGAACCTAAATAAGTAGGGATGTGGAAGCGGATATATTCCCAGACACCACCAGTCTGATCGCCAGACCAAACCCCTGCATAACGTTGCGTACCGGCCCAGCCATCTAAGGAGATGATGAACGGCCGGCTGTCATTGCCATATTTAGTCATGATCTGAGCTACATCCGAAACCCCGTTAAGGCCAAAGGAATAACCTTCACCTACCCAGGCCACATCTGTTTTCAATACGCGCACACCGGCATCTTTTACTTCTTTCAGGATATCCCTTTGCAGTAAAGCACTCACTCCAGCTTTGGGATGAAGGTCAGATTGTGTCCATAAACCGATCTCCACTCCATTTTTGCGGGCATAATCGCCTAAACTCTTCAGATTTTGAATATTCCCGTCTAAAGTGGTGGTTTGTCCATATCCTGCACCATAACCATCATTTGGAAGCAACCAACCAAATGGCATATCGTTCCTTTTGTACCGGTCAATCACGGCACGGGCAGAAAACTGGTAATTGTTTTTCTCCCCATTTAAAGATTCCTTAATTCCTCCGTTATCCTTCTGGCTTTCTTTGTAGCGTTTACCGTCTTCAAACAAATTTCCTTTGTCATCAGCTTTCCAGAAATCCCGGTTATAAGCATTTAAATGCCCCTCATAAAAACCAAATTTAGGCAGCAATATTGGATTTCCCGTCAACTGATAAAAGTGATTTAAAAGTGCAGACGCTCCATTGCCAACCATGAAAAAAACATCCAGGTAATTGGTTTCATGCATCAATTTGACCTGTCCCTTTTCTTTGGCGCCAAAGTCATATTTTCCTTTTTTAAAAGTATGCCATAAGATTCCGTAACCCTTTGAAGACCAGTAGTAGGGGGTAGGAGAAGCTACTCCACCATCTGTCCAGCTGTTTTGATTTTCAATAGAGATCGCTTTTCCCTTATGGGAGAAACGCCCGTTCTGTACACCACCACCATAAAAATACTCTTGTGGATCTTCTTTTAAGCTTAGCCCTACCTCGGATTTTTCAAAACGAACAGGAGCTGTTTCTTCAAGAACCAGGGCCTGAGTGCCCAGGTTTACGACTTTGAATAAGGTGGTGTTTTTGTCAATTTGGATGGATATCTTATCAGTAGTGATCGTAATCAGGTTGTTTTCATCCGTAATATTTAATTTTGCCACCTGTCTTCTTGGGTTTGCAACCAGGATTTTAGCCTCCGGTTTGGCCTCCGGATCTCTCATCTGGCCACCCGAATTGTCCTGAAAAAGCCTGAAAATCTGATCGCTGTAGAAATCAAAAGTTAAATGTTGCTGATCAGAGAACAATACATCAATCGTCGTCGGATTGATCTTTTTTGCGCTAATAATTTTATGATCCTTTTGCAGAACCTGTTGAATTGTACTTGGTTTTTGTACAGCAATTGCTGGAGCATAGGCAGTCAGCACTGTAAAAGCTATGGTTAGTAAAGCTTTGTGTGGAGGTTTAGGATTCCAAAATGTTTTCATCGTGATTGTGGTAACAGTAATTACAGCCAATATAGAGTTATCTATTTTCGAAAACGGAACAATCATCACGCAAACGTTTGATATTTCGATCTAAAAATCCTTATTTAATTCAGAGACCGCCGGCGCATTGGTTTTCTTGTCTAATGCTTCAAGTAAAGCAAGCAATTCGGCCGTCTTTTTAGGAAATTTATCCGCAAGATTATTTTTCTCACCAATGTCATCCTTTAAATTATACAGCTGTAAGGAATTATCTTCAAAATAATGATGTAATTTCCAGTTGCCTTTCCGTATAACCTCTCCCGGCCTGGTCCGAAAAACAGGATCATTTGTCTCTTTGTTTCCCCCTTCTAAATAAATAGGAAAGTACCAGTACAAGGACCTGTCCACTAAATTCTTGCTGATTTTCTGAGTCTGCAGGTATCGGGATAAATCATCGCCATCAAATTCTATGGTACTCTTTGCATGTGCTATATTCATTAATGTAGGGTAAACATCGAGATTTGTTATGGGCAGATCAGAACGGGTTCCCGGTTTAATTTTACCTTTCCATATAAAGGCTGCGGGAACCCTGATGCCGCCTTCAAAATAGCTGCCTTTACCTGCCCGTAAGGGATGTTGGAAAGTAATCGGATTTAAACCTCCATTGTCTGATGTAAATATAATAAATGTATTATCCAGGATACCCTTATCCTTTAGCGTACTTAACAAGCGACCAATATTTCTATCTTCATTGCTAACCATCGTTGCATAATCTTTATTGGATTGTCCCTCCCATGGTTTTTTATTTTCAAACTTATACAACAGGTTCTTTACCTTTTGTATGGGCGTATGTACGGCATAGGTAGCATAATAAAGAAAAAATGGTTTTTCCCCAGATGTGTTTTTTACAAAATCAATAGTTTTATCCATAATCAGATCAGTAAGGTATTCCGTATTTGGGCCGCTAAGGTTTACGTTTTTATAGGGCGGTTCATAACTCCCCGGATTACCTGCATGCGAGCCACCAATGTTAACGTCAAAACCGTAAGGCACCGGATCATTGCTGAGGTGCCATTTCCCTGCCAAACAAGTCGTATAACCACTTTCTTTTAGAGACTGTGCAAGTGTTTTAAAACCCGGGTCCAAGGTTTCAGTATTTGCAATCGGGATTAATTTCCGGTCCTTGCTTTTTCCCCGGTCCGAATTTCCAACAGTATATATTCCATGTCTTGGCATCCATTTTCCTGTCATTAAACAAGCGCGGCTTGGTGCACAGTTAGCCGCAGACGCATAAGCATTTGTAAAAACCATTCCCTGTGCAGCCAGGGAGTCCATAACAGGTGTTTCATAATATTTCGAACCCATAAAGCCTACATCCCGCCATCCCATGTCATCAATTAGAATGATTAAAATATTGGGGCGCTTGTTTTGAGCTGCGCAAAAATTTAGGGAAAAACAAAAAGCGAACAGAAATGCTACATTAAATTTCATAGTTGATCCGGATTTAAAGATTTTTATCATTTTTCTAAATCATCAGGTATTGATAAATTCCAATGGAGTTAATGTCCTGGCAATTTCTCGGTTACCTTCAGTAATACGAGTTTAAGTAAAACAAATTTAAGAAGTAAGAAATAGACCTGTAGTTACCAGCCTCAATGCAATATATAAAGGTTTTATTTATCCATAATCTGATTCTTAATTTGTGCAATTATCTGTTTTTCAGTGTTTTGAACGTACATCTCTTTGAGGCGGATTTGTACAATGACTTTCGCAAATACACGGCTTTTTTGCGTTTAAATTTACCTTAAGCAAGAACGACATATTTCGCAAAAGGATTGCCCGAAAGAAATTAAAGAACCACACGGCCAGAAGCCGAATTCTTTTTGGCTCCTAAATGTTAATAAATGCTAAACATTATGTAAACACAATTTAAACAACCAAAACATTGCACGAACCAATTGAACATGAAAAAAAACTACTTTTTACTTTTTTTATCTTTTACCTCTAATGTGCTGCTGGCCCAGCAGGTTCCGGAAACTACTATTTTAAATACACATTATGAATTCAAGAAAAACACAGCCGGCAATTTAACTACTCAAGTAGAGCTAACAACAAAAAAAATAAACGAAAGTATCAGCGGAGCTTTACAGATCGTCATTCTTGATCCCGAATTTAACAGGGCGGTAAAATCAGCAACGATAAATGCACATTTTGAAAATGACAAGCCCTTTCTGTATACTGTTCATTTCCCAAAGCTGGACCAGACAAAATCTTATCTGCTGAAATACAGATTTACTGAGGTAAAATCGGGAGAAAAGATAACCACTGCTTTAAATACACCTTATATCTTAACACCTCCGGTAAAAAATACACCGCGGATCAACAGCCCGGATATATACGCTGCAAGATCAGGAAATGACTTTTTTTACAAAATACCGGCTACGGGAAGAAGACCTTTAAGTTATCAGGCAAAGGGATTACCACAGGGATTAAGCTTAAATACCACAACAGGTATCATAGAGGGTAAGGTTGCACAAAAAGGAGACTATGAAATCGAGCTTGTAGCGGTCAATACAGCAGGTACAGCAAAAAAGAAACTTGTCCTGAAAATAGGTGATGAGATTGGGCTTACACCCGCTTTAGGCTGGAACAGCTGGAATGCCTGGGGCTTGAGTGTAAGCGATGAGAAGGTACGGATTTCTGCCAGAGAGATGGCAGATAAACTAATGGACCACGGCTGGTCTTATGTGAACATAGACGACGGATGGGAGGCTCCCCAAAGAGCAGCTGAGGGCGAGATCTTGACCAACAAAAAATTTCCGGATATGAAGAGCCTGAGTGATTATGTGCATGGCCTTGGATTAAAAATAGGAATTTATTCTTCACCGGGCGACAGGACTTGCGGAGGTTACCTTGGAAGTTTAGGACACGAATTGCAGGATGCGCAAACGTATGCCAAATGGAAAATTGACTATCTGAAATATGATTGGTGCAGTTACGACAATATCGCAGGCAGAACTCCATCACTTGATACCATGAAAAAACCCTATTACGAAATGCGTCATGCTTTAGACAAAACAGGGCGGGACATCCTGTACAGTCTTTGTCAGTATGGCATGGGCGATGTTTACAAATGGGGAAAAGAAGTAGGGGGCAACAGCTGGCGTACCACAAATGATATTACGGACACCTGGGCAAGTATGAGCCATATCGGATTTGGTCAGGCAAAATGCTACACAAATAGCCAGGCAGGTGGTTTTATAGATCCCGATATGCTTATTGTTGGAAAGGTAGGTTGGGGCCCCAGACTGCACAATACCCGCCTCACACCAGACGAACAGTATACACACATCAGCTTATGGAGCTTGTTGTCCTCACCATTGCTTATCGGCTGCGATATGGGACAGCTTGACGATTTTACACTCGGTCTGTTAACAAATGACGAAGTGATTGCTATTGATCAGGATGCTAAAGGTAAACAAGCCAGACAAGCCCTGGTCACAGCTGAATACCAGGTTTGGGTCAAAGACCTGCAAGATGGAAGTAAAGCCGTTGGTGTTTTCAATTTGACAGAAAACTATAAAAATATTGAAGTTAAATGGAAGGATGTTCATATATCCGGATACAAAACCGTCCGTGATATCTGGATCCAAAAGAAGGTGAGTGGCTTTGGAGAAGGAATATCCGCAAAGATCCCTCCACATGGTGTAAAATTTATGAAGGTAACCAGCTAAATAAAGTTCAATTAATAAACACAAAAAGACTATGAAAACTAATCGATTAATGCTACTGGCTCTGTTGTTAGGGTTTTTTACACTTCCATCGTGTAAAAATACAGCAGAGTTATCTAAAATTACACCGGAGAACAAAAAACCAAATGGAACTGCAGATGTGACCCCAAGTATTGTGACACATAGCAGAAACCTGGCTGTGGTATATTTTATACCATCAGATCTGGATACTGTGGCCAATTGGAAAACCCGGTTGAGTGATGTGATGCTTTATGCCCAAAACTGGTATGGTAATGCTATGCAGGCGGCAGGTTATGGCAATAAAACATTTGGCTTAACACCAGATGGATCAAGCCAAAAAGTTCAGATCATCCTGATCAGGGGCAATAGCCCAAAAGCTACTTACGGGCAGTCTTCGGGCGCTTATACCACCGAGGTTGATGCTTATTTTAGTGCACATCCCGGCTTAAAAACCAGTAACCATGTCTTGATTCTGCTCCCCGCCTTTGGTTATGACAATAACACTACAGAAGGTCCGCAACCACTTGAAGGCGTACAGCCCTTTAACGGTTATGGAAGATATTGCCTTGCCATGGATAATGTATATATGAATATGGCACTCAAAGGCGTCATGAATCCCGGAAGAAACAACTTTGCCAAATGGATTGGGGGCATGATGCATGAAATCGGTCATGCTTTTAACGCACCACATGACAAGCAAATGGTATCGCAAAATATATGGCCCGGCGCAAATTTTAAAGAGCCAATTATGGCTTTAAGCAATTTCTACCTTGAAGTACGCCCTTGCTTTATCACGGATGCTGAAGCTGCAATTTTCAATACTTGTGAAGTGTTTAACAATGACAGTAAAACTTATTATGGCAGTGTGACGGCTACAGTCAATAAAATTTACGCTAACTATGATGCAGCCCAGTCGGCAATTGTGGTTTCTGGTAAATACAGTTCTACCGGCACAGTAAGTAAGATTCTTTATTATAATGATCCGAATGTAAACAACGAAGGCACAGGAACCAATAAAGATTATAATGCAATAACCTGGGCATCCAGTCCAATCGGAACAGATAGCTTTAAGGTGGTCATGCCAATTAATGAATTGCAGTATAAAACAGACGGAATCCCTTATGAGCTTAAAATTAAGTTAGTACACGATAATGGTGTGATTGCAGAGACCATCTATAGCTATACTTTCAATGGAGGGTTGCCGGTATTGAATTTCTCCACCAGAAATGAACTCTCTAAAACAGGATGGACAATCGCGGGCTTTAGCTCTCAGGAAAGCGCCTCAGAAGGATTGGCAACTTCGACTATTGATGGCTCAGCTGCCACCTTCTGGCATTCCCGATGGTCTTCAAATGCAGCAGTCTATCCTCATTACATCACCGTGGATTTAGGATCAGTAAAAACTGCGCAGGGTTTATCCTATACGCATCGTAGCGGTGCCTACAGAGCGGTAAAAGATTTTGAGATCCTGATCAGTAATGATGGAACCAATTTTACCAGTTTAGGCAACAAAGTTACAGCAATGAGCAGCGGCCCCCAATACTTTGATTTTAGTACACCACAAACCTTCAGATACTTCAAAATACTCTGCAAATCATCATGGGACGGAACCCAAAATGCGGCGATTGCAGAATTGGGTCTTTATTAGTCCGAAGTATTGAATCATGTACAATTTAAAACCTATAACCAAACAACAATTAAGTATGAAATTTTATGAAAAAAAGTGGTATCTGACGTGTTTTAGATACACTAAATTTGTGCTCATAAGAGCGCTGGCTTTACTTTTGCTTTTCTCTGCCTCCAGTACTTATGCCAATGGTACTTACAATCCGGTAACGCTGAGGCCAATCCAGGATATCTCTATTAGTGGTCGTGTAACTGATGGTAAAAATTCACCTATACCAGGTTCAAGTGTAAAAGTAAAAGGTACAGCAAAAGGTACAGTAACAGATAAAGACGGGCACTTTACTTTATCCGTTCCGGAAGGGACGACCACATTGGTTGTAAGTTATATGGGCTTTGAAACACAGGAGGTACAGCTGAACGGCAAGAAGAATATCAATATCACTTTAAAAGAAGAAAATAATGATCTGAACGAAGTGGTGGTGGTTGGTTATGGTACGCAGAAGAAAGCCACTTTAACCGGTGCGGTAAGCCAGATTAAAGGGGACGTTGTAAAACTCAGTCCCAATGGAAACCTGTCCAACAACTTAACCGGCAGAACGACCGGTTTAATTGCAGTAAACCGGTCGGGGGAACCAGGAAACGATGGCTCTGCTTTGTCTATTAGAGGTTCCGCTTCCTATGCGAACCCCAATGCAACTCCGCTGACCATCATTGATGGTGTACCAGACAGAAGCTTTAGTCGCATTAATCCCGAAGATATAGAGTCTATATCTATCTTAAAAGACGCTTCTGCCGCCATTTACGGAGTGCGAGCGGCCAATGGCGTAATATTAATTACCACAAAAAGAGGTAAAACCGGGAAACCCGTACTTAGCTATACCGGCAGCTATTCTTTACAATCTGTTACCCGCAGGCCAGATATGGTGAATGCCGCTCAATATGCAACCTATTTTAATGAGCTCAACACACGCCTGGGGCAACCCAAGCTGTACTCCGATAATGACATTAAATTATATGCAGACGGTTCTGACCCGCTAGGACACCCAAGCACAGACTGGTACGATGCTGTAGTTGCTAAAACAGCACCAATGACCCAGCACGAGCTAAATATCTCCGGTGGTTCAGAAAATGTTAAATACTTTATGTCCGGACAATATTCAAAGCAGGATTATCTGTTTAAGGATTCACCTTTCAACTTTGGACAAAAGAATATCCGTGCAAATATAGATGCCAATGTCACTAAAGATTTAAAGATATCACTTGACTTAGCCGGCCGTAATGAAGATAAATACTCTCCCTTAGACAATTCGAACCAGAATGGTGGAATATTTATGGCCATACTTGGGCAGTATCCAACACTGCCCGCTAAATATCCAAATGGTCTTCCCGGCTCTGGAAATACCGCTGGATCCAACCCATTATTAAGGGCTGGTGATGCACCAGGATATGACAGAAGGCTATCCTATTTTGTACAAACAACAGGTACCATAGATTTAAAAATGCCCTGGATTACTCAAGGCCTTTACGCTACCGCTTATGCAGGGCTGGACAATACTTTCTGGCAATATAAAAACCTGAGCCGCCCTTACGATGCTTATCAGTACGATCCCAGTACGCAGAAGTATGTAAACTTTAAAGATCAAACCAGTGGTAACATGGTTAACCTAAGAGAAGATTGGGGCCGTTGGCGGAGAAATACCTATAATGTTAAATTAGGTTATGACCGCATATTTAATGATGTGCACAGTGTAAACGCCATCGTTGGATATGAATCAAGTGACTATTTTTATAATGCGGTGTATGCAGCCAGAAAAGGCTTACTCAGCGATCAATTGCCCTACTTAAGTTTGGCAAGCTCTGACCCGGCAAATATTTCAAACGGTGGCTCCGGAGATCAAAATGGCAGAGAAAGTATCTATGGAAGGGCAAACTATGGGTTTAAAGAGAAATATCTGTTCGAGTTTAGTTTCCGTTATAATGGATCGTACAATTTTGCTCCAGGACGTAAATATGGTTTCTTTCCAGGGATCTCTGCCGGATGGGTACTATCCAAAGAGAATTTCTTTACCAAAGCACTGCCATTTGTTGATTTTGCAAAAATACGCGGATCATGGGGTATTTTGGGTGATGATGATATTGGTGCCTTTAAATTTTTATCTCTATATAATGTTGTCGATCCTGGATATTTCCTGGGGACCGATGGTACACCTGTTGTTGGTTTGTCTACAAACGTCTCACCGAATCCATTAGCCACCTGGGAAAAAGTTAAGACGACAGATATAGGTCTGGAATTGGGGTTTTTAAAAAACAGGCTTACTTTAAATGCAGATTACTTTTTGAGGAACAGATATGATATTTTGAGTGCCAGAAATGCTTCAGTGCCGAACTATACTGGTCTCAGCGGAAAATTACCTCCGGAAAATATCGGAAAATCTAACAGTAATGGTTTCGAGATAGAGCTAAACTATAACGGAAAAATTGGTAACGATTTTACCTATAATGTAGGTGGAAACTTTACCCATACCAAAAGTAAGATCGTATTTAGTGATGAATCACCAAACGTGCCTGATTATCAAAAACAGACCGGTTATCCTATACGTTCCTATCTCCTCTATAAAACAGACGGCGTCTATAACAATCAAGCCGAAATTGATAACGACAAGAATGCAAAAGGCAATAAAGTTACACCGTTAACAGGAACGAAACCTGGCGATATCAAATATATTGACGTGAACAATGATGGCAAGATCACCAGCACAGACCGGGTGCGGTTCTTCGATAGTCCATTACCGAACAATGTATTCGGTATAACCTTAGGCGCAAACTATAAAGGCTTTGGTTTGAATGTATTGTTCTATGGACAAAGTGGCGTTAAACAGTTGATCAGGCCACAGGGTACCAATAGCGCATTTACACCCCCACTTTGGCAATATGAGGGCAGATGGACTCCTCAAACACCAGACAACAATATGCCGGCAGCATTTGACAGGACCAGTACTGTTAACAACATAGATTCCGACTATTGGTTAAACGATGCTTCCTTCCTGAAATTGAAAACAGTAGAATTGAGTTATCAACTGCCTGCTTCTTTTATTTCGAAATTGAAAGTGCATTCAGCAAGGGTGTTTGTAAACGGTTCAAATTTATTTATCCTGAGTAAATTAAAAAATTACGATCCGGAGTTGAACTATGTCCCTGCAGATAATAATGGCTACTATGTGAACGGAGCCTATTACCCACAAACACGGATCATCGGTGCAGGTTTGAACGTTTCCTTTTAATGATTAGACAGATTATGAAATCAAAATATATATGTATAGCATTGACCATATTAGGGCTGGTATCGTGCAAAAAAGACATCTTAAATACAGCCCCGTTAAATGCAGTAAGTGATGCAGCGCTTTGGAGTGATGTAAATCTTGTTGAGAATTTTATCAATGAAAAGTATAAAATCTTGCCACATTTTTATCTCTACACGACTCTGCCAAGTCATATGGGCTATTCGGCTGCGTCCGATGAGTGCTTTAGTAAATTCAACTATGAAAGTGTCAATCGAATTAATACGGGTGCGCTAACTCCAGACAACATGGCCTTGGACAGCTGGACCGTAGATTATAACTATATCAGGGAGTTGAATGTTTTCTTTTCAAAAATTACAGCAGTACCTGGTGATGACGCTAAAAAGAACCGTTTAAATGGTGAAGCCACCTTTTTAAGGGCCTATTGTTACTTTGATCTGGCTGCTAAATATGGAGGTGTTCCTTTAATAACCAAAGTATACAATGCTACAGACAAAGATTTTGCAGCGGGACGTTCAACGTTTGAAGAAGCCGTGAAGTTTGTTGTTGCCGAGTTGGATAAAGCAGTTGCAATATTACCTGCTACCTATACCGGTACTGATGTTGGACGTGCAACAAAAGGTGCGGCATTAGCCCTTAAATCAAGAGTGCTGCTGTATGCTGCCAGTCCGTTATGGAATGTTACCAATGACGCTTCAAAATGGGATGCGGCAGCTAAGGCAGCTAAAGCTGTTATTGATTTAAACCAGTATTCACTCTATCAGGATCCTGATTATCATAAACTGTTTATCACTGCAGATAACTCAGAAGCCATCATTTCCTACCACCAAAATGCGCAGCAATACCAGAGCTATTCAGATATACACTTGTCACCCAATGGTTACCACGGATGGTCGGCCTATACACCAACCCAGCATATTGTAGATCAGTTTGAAATGAAAAGCGGAAAATTGATTTCGGATGCCAGTTCGGGTTATGATCAGCAAAATCCTTATGTCAATCGAGATCCAAGGTTTTATGCAAATATTATTTATAACGGTGGCCAGTTCAGAGACCGTCCGGCCGAATTCTTTACCGGAGGCAAAGACAGTCCGCAAAGTTCAATTGAAAACTGGAATGCCAGTTTAAGTGGGTACAACTGGAAAAAATATAACGACGAAAGTTATGATCTGAATACCCAGGCTGTGGGCAGTAAAACCGCATTCATTATTTTGCGTTTATCAGAGATTTACCTGAATTATGCCGAGGCTTTGAATGCATTAGGTAATGATGGTGAAGCTCAAATCTGGCTAAATAAAATCCGGCAGAGGCAAGGCGTCAATATGCCTCCAGTATCTGCTGCAGGAACTGACTTACGGGATAAAATCCGTCATGAACGCGAAGTAGAACTGTGTTTGGAAGGTCATCGCTTTTTCGATGTGCGCCGCTGGAAAATTGCCGAGATAACAGATAATAAACCGGCAATGGGTATTAAAATCACCAAAAAGACAGATGGCTCTTTTACCTATGATTATACGTTAAAGGTACAAGACCGCAAGTTTTTTGCGCCGCAACACTATCTGTTCCCAATTCCAAAATATGAGTTGGATAAGGTTAAGTTAGACCAAAACCCTGGATATAATTAATTAGTGTTAATTAATACTAAACTTTGTATAGAATATACAAACAATGTTTATTTTTGATTTATATAAACCTGAGTTATGAAGATGTATTTTTTTGGGGTATTAACCCTACTATCTGTTTCCATTGCCGCTGTTGCACAAAAGAAACCTGCCCATGTATTGATTATCGGTCTGGACGGATTCAGTGCCGAAGGATTTAAAGCCGTTAAACACCCTAATCTGGATAAAATGATCGCTGATGGAGTGCTTTCCCTGACCACCCGGCCGGTTATGCCATCTGTGACCCTTCCAAACTGGACAAGTCACCTTACAGGATCCGGCCCGGAAGAACACGGCATTACAGCCAACGACTGGACATTGGAAAAACACACCTTGCAGCCTTTAGAAACAGACCAGGACGGTTATTACCCATCCATCTTTAAAGTCTTAAAGGACGAGGTACCTAATGCCAGGATCGGTTATTACTATAACTGGAAAGAACTGATCAACCCCATCAACAAGAAATACCTGGATGAAGTATCCTTCGAGGAAAAAGATCAGTACAAGGATAACTATCAGAAAGCTTACGACTTTATGGTTAAAAACAAGCAGAATCCAAGCCTGGTCTTTCTGTACAGTGTACATACCGATCATGCAGGACATGGCTTTGGATGGATGTCTCCTGAGTACATAAAAGCAATTGAAGCAGCAGATGTGGCCATAGGTGAACTGCTCGATCAATTAAAAAAAGCGGGTATTTACAAGGATACTCACTTTATGCTGATCACAGATCATGGAGGTATTAATAAAGGCCATGGGGGCATTACGATGAACGAAATGCAGGTGCCATGGGCAATTACAGGCCCGCAAATCAAAAAGCAAGGGATAACCACTGCATTTAACAGCAATAAAAATACAGCCTTAGTACTGGCAAAGATTTTTGGACTAAGTAAGTTACCTCTGGCCTGGACAGGTGCCATACCTGCAGGAATATTTAAATAAGCTTATAT
>NZ_JAVTSQ010000018.1:0-117254 GCF_032678445.1 Pedobacter nutrimenti | reverse complement strand
ATTGTTAATTTAGATCAGATGAATAGAATAAACATGCTATTTAAAAGTGTTTTATTGTTGTTTCTTGCATTTGCGGTTAGAACTGCAAATGCCCAGACTTATGAATCTGTTAAAGATCTGGTGAGCAGACGTGTGCCCTGGCTGTCTTCTTCGGTTATTTTTTCAACCATTCCTGCTGCTGATGGCAAGGATGTGTTTGAACTCTCCACCCATAACAATAAATTAAAAATCAAGGCTTCAAATGCCAATGCTGCGGCGCAGGGGCTAGGCTGGTACCTGAAATATTACTGTAAACGTAGTATGTCCCATTTTGGCGATAATCTTTCAGTAGTAGCAAAACTGCCGGTCATTGATCAAAAAGTGAGAATCGTTTCGCCATATCCATACCGCTACGCCTTAAACTACTGTACGATCAGCTATTCTATGAGTTTTTATCGCTGGGCAGACTGGGAGCGGGAGCTGGACTGGATGGCACTTAATGGCGTAAACCTGGTACTTGCGCCAGTTGGAATGGAAGCGGTATGGCAGAATACGCTGAAAAAAATAGGCTACACGGATAAAGAAACAAAGGATTTTATTGCAGGCCCTGCTTTTAGTGCCTGGTGGCTGATGGGAAATATGGAAGGCTGGGGCGGTCCGGTAAGTCAGACCTTAATCGATCAGCAGGCGGCTTTGCAGCAGAATATCATTAAAAGAATGAAAACGCTCGGTATTGAACCTGTGATGCATGGTTTCTATGGGATGATCCCCACAACGTTGAAAACTAAAATGGATATTAAAGTGATTGATCAGGGGAAATGGGCTGGCGGGTTTACACGTCCGGACTTCTTAACGACAACTGATCCTTCATTTAAAAAGATTGCGGACATTTATTATACGGAGATGAAAAACCTGTACGGAACTGATCTGCATTACTTTGGAGGAGATCCTTTTCATGAAGGCGGGAGTTCAAAAGGGGTTGATCTTTCTTCTTCGGCTGCTACAATTCAGCAGGTGATGCAGGATCATTATCCCAAAAGCACATGGGTATTG
The DNA here is from genome assembly GCF_032678445.1 of Pedobacter nutrimenti. Classification (GTDB taxonomy): domain Bacteria; phylum Bacteroidota; class Bacteroidia; order Sphingobacteriales; family Sphingobacteriaceae; genus Pedobacter; species Pedobacter nutrimenti_A. The sequence continues at coordinate 116,222 of NZ_JAVTSQ010000018.1, read as the reverse complement.
CAGGGCTGGCAATCTAATCCGGCAACCAAACTTCTGGATGGCCTGGATAGAAAGAAAACCTTAGTGATTGAGTTGTTTGGGGAGAATACCAACAACTGGGAACAGCGGCACGGTTATGAAGGCACACCATTTGTTTGGAGCAACGTGAGTAACTTTGGGGAGAAGAATGGCATCTATGGCAAACTTCAGCGCTTTGCAGATGAGGTATACAGGGCCAAACAAAGTCAGTACGGGCAATTTTTAAGCGGGGTAGGAATTATCCCGGAAGGAATTTATAACAACCCTGTTGCTTTTGATCTGATGCTGGAACTGGGTTGGCGCAGTAACCACGTGGATGTGAAACAATGGATAAAGAACTATCAGGAGTACCGGTATGGTAAATCCACCCCCGAACTGGAAAAAGCCTGGCAGCTGTTACTAAAAACGGCTTACAGTAGTCCCGAGATTTACCAGGAAGGTCCTTCAGAATCTATATTCTGTGCACGGCCGGGTATAGCTATAAAAACCGTTTCTTCCTGGGGGACCAGAAAAAGGAACTATGATATAGCGCAGTTCAAAGAGGCGGTGAAGGCTTTTGTTGCTGCCGCTCCTCAGTTCAAAGGCAGTGAAACTTATCAGACAGACCTCATTGATTTTGTAAGACAAGTACAGGCCAATAAAGGTGATCTGGTGTATAAAGATATGATGGATGCGATACAAGCAAGGGACCCTGAAAAGTTTAAAGCAAGTAGTTTGCAATTTCAACAATTGATCCGTCAGCAGGACTCCCTGTTGAGTAATAACCGGTATTTCACATTGAACAGATGGCTTCAACAAGCCATGTCCTTTGGTTCTACGCCAGAGGATAAGGTGATTGCACTAAAAAACGCGAAAGCCCAGCTTACGTATTGGGGTCCGGATACCAATCCAAAAACTGATCTGCATGAATATGCACATAAGGAATGGGCTGGTTTGCTGAGCTCTTTATACCTGCATAGATGGGAGAAATTTACAAAGGAGCAGCTAGCTAAAATGGAACAGCCTGACGTACAAGTACCCGATTATTTCAAAATGGAAACTACCTGGGCAGAAAGGCCGGATTTGTATGTGCCGACATTGCTTCCGGGTAAAACACTGAAAGAACTGATCAATCGGATATTGAAATAAATGCCTTGTTTTAACATTACAGGTGCCTGTAAGCTTTGTGGATGACGATGTGCATTGCTACATCAGTTTCAATTTTAGCCCCCACACTACCAGTCAGATGGTCTGTGGGGGCTGTCCTTTTAAGACGTGACTATGTCCTTCTTATTCCGGGCGAGAGTGTCTAATTTTGCCTTAGCATATGAAAAAGATAGTATTTATTATTATGTGCGCTCTTTTTTATAAAAGCAATCGGTTGCAGTTTAAGGCTGTTTTTCATGAACGGTTTAATTGTTATCATTTAAGCCTCAGTGTATCTCATTTGTGCTCTATTTATCCAAATAATGCAGATTTCTGATAAAAAGTATATTCAACCGATTGCAGCCCTCTGACAATCAACAGACTTCGGTTCTTTTCTATTGCTGGTAAAGATGGCAAATTTGTATGGGCAAAAGCCCGGATTACAGGAAAGCAGGTAGAAGTATGGAGTGCGGCTGTTCAAGAGCCAGTGGCTGTGCGGTATGCCTGGGCCGATAATCCTGAAGGTGCAAACCTGTACAATAAAGAAGGTTTGCCTGCCTCGGCTTTCCGGACAGATGGAGCCTCTGAAATCCATAAATAAAAAAAGGCTTGTGTTCCAGAAGAACACAAGCCTTTTTTGGTCATAAGGTACGAGTTACCAGAAGATCGTGTACAAAGCTACAATCACCCCGCAAACAATCAGTGAACCCACCGCAAAACCAGTATTGGTTTTGAACATGTTGCGGTCTACATCCAAACCTTTAGGATTAACACCTTTTCGGTTTTCCAGTGTGCTGATGATCCACATGGCCAGTATACAAATCACAAATACAAAGCCCATTCTGTCCAGGAAAGGAATCTCATAAAGCATCGTTCCATCCTTTTGTTCGGCCAGTTTGGAGAAACCAAAAGGACTTAACCATTCCAGATTGGTAAAAGCCGGAAGGACCTTAAACAGAACTGACAGAATAAAACCTCCTATAGTTGCAAAAAGAGCAGCATTGGAGGTGGTCTTTTTCCAGAAAAACCCTAAAATAAACATGGCAAAGATACCTGGTGATACAAAGCCGGTATATTCCTGGATAAACTGGAAGCCACCTTTTTTATCAATACCTAGTTGAGGGGCAATGATGATGGCCAGGATCATGGCAATGATTACCGTTGCCCTTCCAATCACCACTTGTTTATGCTCATTGGCCTCTTTATTGATCACCTTCTTGTACACATCGAGTGTAAAGATGGTAGCAATACTGTTGGCTTTTCCAGCAAGTGAAGCCACAATAGCTGCTGTAAGTGCTGCAAAAGATAAGCCTTTCAATCCGGCAGGAAGCAGGTTCAGCAATACAGGGTAGGCAGAATCCGCGTTCAGCGATCCGTCTTTCATCATATCATGATGAAAATTCCCATAACCCTCTTTGTATAACACATAGGCTGCAATACCTGGAAGGACCACAATCACCGGCATCAGCAATTTAAGAAAGGCCGCAAATAATAAGCCGCCTCTGGCTGTTTTTAAATCTGCACCAAGCGCCCTTTGGGTAATGTACTGGTTACAGCCCCAGTAGTTTAGATTCACAATCCACATTCCGCCAATTAACACCGTAAGACCTGGCAAGTCCATATAGTGCGCATTTTCTTTATGAAAGATCATATGGAAATGGTCTGTCGCTTTTTCTTTCACCAGATTTAAACCATTTAATACGCCCGAGGTTCCAAAATGGGTTGATACCAGTTGTAAAGCCAGGTAGGTGGTAGCCAGTCCGCCAAGGATCAGGAAGAAGACCTGGATCACGTCGGTGTAACCAATGACCTTCATCCCTCCAAGGGTAATGATGATGGCAAAAACAGCCAGAACATACATACAAGCCGTGGTATTGATGCCTGAAATGCTATTGATGGCTAAAGCACCAAGGTACAGGATCGAAGTCAAATTCACCACCACATAGAGCAACAACCAGAAGATGGCCATGATCATCGCTACTGTGCTGTTGTAGCGTTGCCCCAGAAACTGGGGCATGGTATAGATCTTGTTCTTGAGGTAAACCGGGATAAAAAATACAGCCACGATAATTAGTGTAGCAGCAGCCATCCACTCATAAGTAGCAATGGCCAGGCCCATGGTAAAACCGGAACCGCTCATCCCTATAAACTGCTCTGCAGAGATATTGGAGGCAATAAGAGAAGCACCGATCGCCCACCAGGTCAAAGAATCTTTGGCCAGGAAGAAATCTTTCGAATTTTCTTTATGCGCCTGCTTTTTGCGGTATACCGTCCATCCGTATAAAGCTACGATCAGAAAATAGACCAGGAAAACGACATAGTCGTATGTGCCTAATGCATTCATAAGCGTAGATTAAATAAATCTGTTGATGATGTTTTCCAATAATTCCTGCTGTCCGCTCAGGGTAGCCGGTTCACCTTTTTCTATAGCGTAAGCGCGCAGATCTTCCAGGTTCAGTTTACCCTGCTCAAAATCTTTACCTTTTCCGCCATCAAAAGAAGCATATCTTTCGGTTCTGATCTTTTTATAATCCGAATGCTGCAGAATCTGGTCGGCTGTAACCAATGCACGTGCAAAAGTATCCATCCCTCCGATATGCGCATAGAACAGATCAGCAGCATCTGTAGAATTTCTTCTGATCTTCGCATCAAAATTGATTCCACCACCTTGCAGGCCATTTGCTTCCAGAACGATCAACATCGCCTCTGTAATTTCATTGACATTGTTCGGGAACTGGTCTGTATCCCAGCCATTCTGATAATCACCTCTGTTGGCATCCATAGAGCCCAGTAAACCTGCATCAGCAGCAACCTGTACCTCGTGCTGGAAAGTATGGCCCGCCAGTGTAGCATGGTTAACTTCCAGGTTCAGTTTAAAGTCTTCCAGCAAATTGTATTCGCGCAGGAAACCAATTACTGTTGCCGCATCATAATCATATTGATGTTTGGTCGGCTCACAAGGTTTTGGTTCAATGAAGAAGGTTCCTTTAAAGCCTTGTGCACGTGCATAGTCTTTTGAAGCATGAAGGAATTTAGCCAAATGCTCTTGTTCCCGTTTCATTTTGGTATTCAATAAACTCATATAGCCTTCGCGTCCACCCCAGAATACATAATTCTCTCCGCCCAGTGCAATAGTCGCATCCAATGCCGATTTAACCTGTGCGCCGGCATGAGCCAGTACATGGAAATTAGGATTGGTTGCTGCGCCGTTCATGTACCTGCGGTTAGAAAACAGATTGGCTGTTCCCCAAAGTAATTTTACACCACTCTCTGCTTGTTTTTGTTTGGCGTAGTCTACAATAGCCTGTAAACGTCTTTCGTTTTCCAGTACATCGTTGGTATAATCTACCAGATCCACGTCATGGAAACAGTAATAAGGCAGGTTCATTTTGGTGATGAATTCAAACGCTGCATCCATTTTATCTTTTGCACGCTCTACTGCATCTGCTTTTTCATTCCATGGGTGAATGATGGTTGCTTCTCCAAAAGGATCGCCACCTGTAGCTACAAAAGAATGCCAGTAAGCACAAGCAAAACGCAAATGTTCTTTCATGGTTTTACCTGCAATGATTCTATTTTCATCATACCAGCGAAAAGCCAGTGGGTTATTTGATTCCAGTCCTTCGAACTTTACTTGTCCAATGCCTTTGAAAAATTCTTTTTCTCCTGTGATTACTTTAGTCATCTTAATTATATTTTGATTTTGGTTATAGTTGTTGATTTAAAAGCTGTAGCCAGTCCTGGTATACAGGCTCATATTGGCTGGTTAATGTGGGCTCCACAAATTGAATGGGTTTCAGGTTATGGAAGGCTTCGGAAGGGCTGCTGTAAATTTTCGCCCCAATTCCAGAGCCTAGAGCTGCCCCGGTACTGCCATCATTTTCATACAATTCTACCGGAACCCCTGTACTGTTTACAAAAGCTTCCAGGAAGAGGTTGCTGAGGAATAAATTCGCTTTGCCGGCACGGATAACGGTAGGAGCCAGGCCATTGGAACGCATAATGTCGAGTCCATAACGGAAAGCATAAGCAATTCCTTCCTGTACCGCCCTGAATATATGCGCCTTCTGATGTATGTTCAAATCGATATGGCTCATTTGAGCACCGATCAGTCTGTTGTTGAGCATACGCTCCGCTCCATTTCCAAAGGGCAGTATACGCAAACCATCTGCACCTATGGCCACCTGCGCAGCAGCGGCATTGATTTGTGCATAAGAATCTGTAGGGCCCATATTGTGCTTGGCCCAGCGGTTCATACTTCCTGTACCATTGATACAGAGTAAAATACCCAGTCGTTTTTGCTCCTGTGTATAATTGACGTGGGCAAAAGTGTTTACCCTCGATTGAGGATCAAAGGCCAGTTGATCGCTTACACCATAGATTACACCTGAAGTACCTGCCGTTGCCGCAATTTCTCCAGGCTCCAGTACATTTAAAGAAAGCGCATTATTGGGCTGATCACCTGATTTATAAGTAACCGGAGTTCCTTCTGCCAAACCGGTAAGCTGCGCGATACTTGCCGTCACCCGGCCATGCTCTGCAAATACAGGTTTGATTTCCGGAATAAGATCTCTGCTGAAGCCATAATAGTCCATCAGCGCTGCGGATAAGCTATCTGTTTTAAAATCCCAGAATACCCCTTCAGATAAAGCTGAAATACTGGTGCTGATCTGCGAAGTGAGTTTCATCGCAATGAAATCACCTGGAAGCATGAATTTATCCACCCTGGCGTAAACCTCTGGTTCATTCTTTTTTACCCAGGCCAGTTTGGAAGCCGTAAAATTCCCTGGAGAATTGAGCAGATGAGCCAGACAATATTCCTCTCCCAAGGCTTCAAAAGCTTGGTTTCCAATTTCTACAGCCCGGCTGTCACACCAGATAATACTGTTGCGTACCAGGTTCTGTTCTTTATCTACCAGCACCAGTCCGTGCATTTGATAGGCGATGCCTATAGACGCAATATCACTGGCCTGAAACGAAGCTTGTGTTTTACATTTGTTAAAAGCCTGCAGTGTATGTTCCCACCACATGTCAGGTGATTGCTCTGCCCAGCCGGTTTGTTTAGATAGGATGGGGCTTTCTTCGTCAGGATATTGTGCTGAAGTAACTACCCGTTGTGTTTCTACATTGATAACGGCTACTTTTATAGAGGAAGTACCTATATCTATTCCTAGTAACAGCATATGATTTTTTGTTTCATGGTTGTTTAAATCTGGTTAGCAGAAACGAATTTAGGAGAATAATTTTGTTTTGCAATCGATTGCCCTATTTTTTTTTATATTTTTGTATTTATTATGCAGCGTCAGAAAAGAACAACCATCTATGATATTGCCCTAAAGCTGAATTTGGCAGCTTCTTCTGTGTCCAGGGCACTTAGTAACAGTAATAAAGTTAATGCTGCAACAAAAGCACTGGTGCTCAAAACTGCTGCAGAAATGAATTACCAGCACAATGCGATGGCCTCCAACCTGAGGAAAGGGAATAACCCAACTATTGGTGTGGTGGTGCCCAGGATCAACCAGTTTTTCTTTTCCAATATTATCGCCGGAATTGAAGAAGTTACTTATAAAAAGGGCTATAACCTGATCATCTGTCAGTCCAACGAATCGCATGCGCGCGAGGTGGATTGTGTCAATGCACTGGTGAACCAGCATGTGAGTTGTATCATCATTTCTATCGCCGCTGAAAACGGACCCCATGAACACTTGCAACAGGTGCTGGATCACCAGATCAGGCTCATCCAGTTTGACCGGGTGGTAGAGGAACTGGATACTTTTAAAGTGATCAATAACAATGAAAAGGCCTCTTATGAAGCCGTAACACATCTGATAGAGCAAGGTTACCGCAGGATAGCCTTGTTGGAAGGCCCGCAACAGCTGGATATTTTCCGTCAGCGTAAAGAAGGTTATCTGGCTGCGCTTCGTAAGCATAATATTCCGGTTCTGGAAGAACTGATGTGCGAAAATGCATGGACCAAGGAATTGGGTGCAGCAGCCACCGCTCAGTTGCTGGGCCTGGAGAACCCTCCAGATGCAATATTCGCTTCCACTTCCGATTTCTCTGCTCTGGGTGTTCTTGAAGTAGCTACCAATAAAGGAATCCAGATTCCTAAAGACCTTGGGATTTGCGGCTATTCCAATGAACCTTTTACCGAACTGACCAGTCCGTCTATTACCACTATTGATCAGTACAGCATCAGTATGGGAAAAACCATCGCAAACCTTTATTTCCAGGAGATGGAAGGACTGGAATTCAATGTAGAACCTAAAATTGTAAGTATAAAACCTAAAGTCATCGTCAGAAAGTCAACCCAACGAATTCCAGGCGTAAATACGACCGCTTGATTCCCTGCGTTTTCTAAAAAATGCAATGGATTGCATTTTTTAGAAAAATGATTACTTTAGGGCCGGAAAAATGTCTGGCCAAATATGAAAAATGAGAAAGTAGTCACGATCTACGATCTTGCAGAACGACTGAATCTTGCCCCCTCTACCATCAGCCGGGGGCTTCAGGACAATCCTGCCGTTACGGCTAAAACCAGGAAGAAAATATTTGATGCGGCCACAGAGATGGGCTATCGCTTCAATACCTTTGCCCGCAACCTGCGCAAACAGAAAACCAATACCATTGGGGTCATTGTGCCCAGGTTAAACAGTTATTTTATTTCCGATATTCTGGCTGGTATAGAAAAAGAACTCAATGTATCTGGCTATAACATGCTGATTAGTCAGTCTCTGGAACTGGAAGAGAATGAAATTAAGTATGCTGCGGAAATGCTCCAAAATAGGGTAGATGGGCTGATTGTGAATTTAGCCGCCAATACCCGTAACCTTGATCATTATAAAGAATACATCCGTCACCGGATTCCCCTGATTTTTGTGGATAGGGTGATCGAGGAAGATGATTTTAGTAAAGTGGTGATCAATAATGAAAAGGCAGGCTATGAAATCACCAATCATTTAATAGAGCAGGGCTGTAAATGCATTGCCCATCTTACAGGCAACTGTATGCTGAATGTTTACCAGGAAAGGAAACTGGGGTACGAACGTGCTTTGGCAGAACATCAGTTCCCTAAGCAGCAAGAGCTGATTTTTGAAACAGACCTTACAGAAGAATCTTCCATATTAGTTGCTAAACAGCTGTTGAAAATGAAGAACAGACCTGATGCACTTTTTGTGGCCAATGACCTTTCTGCGGTGATCTGTATGAAAGTTTTTAAAGATGCAGGACTTCGAATTCCGGAAGACATTGCAGTTGCCGGATTCAACAACGACATCATCTCCCGGATTTCAGAACCTATGCTGACCACCATGAATTATCCAGGTGAAGAGATGGGGAAAATTGCAGCAAGACACCTGGTTAGCCAGCTTAACGGAGAAGATGATGCGGCATTGACCAATACCATTATTCTAAAATCACAGCTGCTGATCCGGCCATCCTCCTTAAAAAAGAATACGATATGAGTACAAAAATATAAGAAGCCCTTTGCTGAGGTAACTGATGCCGAATTTTATAATGTGATCCAAACCAATGTCCTGTCTGTATTTGCCATCAGCAGGGAAGTGAGCAAGGTGATGATTGCTGCCGGAAAGGGATCGATCATCAACCTCAGGAGGCAAAACACATTTACGGAACATTAAAGTAACCGAGCTGCATCAGATAACTGTTGCTTTTTACCAAGGATGCCCAGCAGCCCACCGGTATGAAGGGCTACAATCTTCTCTCCTGGATTAAAATAACCTTGTTTTGCCAGATCATCAATAGCATAAAACATCTTCGCTGTATATATGGGATCAATCAGCATGCCTTCCCGCGCTGTAAAACCAGTCATGAACTGAAGCAATTCAGGCGAAGTTTTTGCGTAACCCCCAAAATGGTAATCCGTATGCAGGTTCAGTTGTTCTATGGTTTTCGTGTAATTGTAAATCTCCCCGGCAATAAAATCGCCACCTTTTAATACCGGTACAACATGGAGCTGGGTCTTCAGATTCTGCTGGCGGATGCCTTTTAAAAGACCTGCCGCAGTTGTTCCTGTTCCTGCAGCACAAAATAAATGATCGACATCTCCAGGAAGCTCCTGAATGATTTCTGCGCAACCCTTTACGGCTTCTGCAGAAGCCCCCCCCTCATCAATAAAATAAGCGGAAGGGTCTCCACCGAAATAGACCTTGAACAAACCATATTTATCCTTATAAGCTTCTCTGCTGATAAAGATCAATTTCATTCCATAAAGTTTGCAAAGAAACAAGGTGTCATTTTCTACCTCTTCACCGCGCACAAAACCAGTAGATTGTAAACCCGAACGAGCGGCGGCAGCGGCAGTGGCAATAAGGTGATTGGAATAGGCGCCTCCAAAAGTAACCAGATGTGTTCTTTTTAAATGGAGTGCTTTAGCCAGGATATATTTGAGCTTACGCCATTTATTCCCGGAGATATAGGGATCAATGAGATCATCCCTCTTGACGTATAAACGTGCAGAGGGATGTTTTAATTCGTGTAACGGACTATGTATCGCTTCAAACATGAGGCAAATATAAAGTCCATTTTACATTTCCAGCCCGATTAAGCTTTGAAATAGATTTTTTTAATCAGGTAAGGAAAAAAATTAAGAACGATTTTAACATTTTGGGTAAAGGCTTTCATAGGTATTGATTTTATATTCTCTTGTGTAGGGTAGGTATCGTTTCTTGTACTGATGAAATTGCGGTGGGCTTGTTCATTCATTTTGTGCAGTTTCATTTTATCGGCGTTATTTTTTTAAAAAATTTATTTTCTGTGGTTTTGAAGCCCTTTTGCCCTGTAACAAAGTGGGTTTTGCAGGCTTGCATCCTACCCTAACAAATAGTAAGCCAATTTCTTTTTTAAATATGTAATTGTTAAAGATTAGTTTTGTAAAATGGAAAATACCAACGCCGGAGTAGAATTAGAGGAGCAGGATTTATATGAACATTTTAATATTGTTGTAGATAAGGGGCAATCTTTGCTCCGGATCGACAAGTTTTTGATGCACCGTATGGAAAATGCGTCACGAAACCGTATACAAAATGCTATAGACGCCGGGAATGTTTTGGTTAATCAGAAAACGGTAAAGCCAAGTTATAAAGTAAAACCAGCTGATGAGATTTCCATTGTTTTTCCTCATCCACCAAGAGATACCGAAGTTTATCCGGAGGATATTCCCCTTGACATTGTCTATGAAGACAACGATTTGCTGGTGGTGAATAAAGAAGCGGGTATGGTGGTGCACCCTGGATATAATAATTATACCGGAACCCTGGTCAATGCGCTTGCTTTTCATTTTGAACAATTGCCCGAGCTTCCCGGAAATGAGGGGAGACCTGGTCTGGTGCACCGTATAGATAAGGATACATCAGGATTGCTGCTGATCAGCAAGAATGAAATGACCATGACCAAACTGGCCAAACAATTTTACGACCATACCATTACCCGTAAATACCTGGCCTTGGTTTGGGGAGATCTGGAAGAAAATGGCACAGTTACTGGTTATATCGGTAGAAGCGCGAAGAACCGGATCATCATGGACATTTACGACGATGAAGAAAAAGGCAAGTGGTCTGTAACACATTATACCGTTCTGGAACGTTTAGGATATGTAACCCTAATCAGCTGCCAGCTGGAAACTGGCCGTACACATCAAATCAGAGCACATATGCAGCATATTGGACACCCACTATTCAGCGATACGAATTACGGAGGAGATAAAATTCTAAAAGGAACAACCTTTGCCAAATACAAACAGTTTGTTCACAATTGTTTTGAGCTGATGCCCAGACAAGCCCTTCATGCACAAACTTTAGGATTTATTCATCCAAGCACTAAAAAATATCTGGAATTTGAAGCACCTTTGCCGGCTGATTTTGATGCGGTACTGAACAAATGGAGAAACTACATCGTACAGCCACAATAATACATGCAACACGAGTATATTTTACACAACGACGAGTTTTTTACAATTCACCATCCGATACTGACTTCCAGTAACCGCAGTTTCCGTTACGGGGACGGCTTATTTGAAACCATGCGCATGAGCGGTGGTAAGCTGTTGTTCCCTGAGTTGCATGCCGACCGGCTTCGTGCAGGGATGAAGGCCCTTAAAATAGAAGGCAGTGTTTTACTGGATGAATATTTTCTGAAACAGAAAACGGCAGAGCTTTGTAAAAAGAATAAATTAAGAGATAATGTGCGGTTCCGGTTGTCGATTTACCGTAACGGTGATGGCCTGTATACCCCAAACAGCAATAAATCAGGTTATATCCTGGAAGCCAGTCCGCTTACCGAGAGTGGCTATGAACTGAATAAAAAAGGCTTGATCATAGATGTCTTTGATGAGATCACCAAGCCCATCAATCCCTTGTCCAATTATAAAACCAGCAGTGCGCTGGTGTATGTGATGGCAGGATTGTTTAAAAAACAACACAAACTGGACGAGGCGATTATTCTCAATCAGAACGGTTTTCTTTGTGAGAGCATCAGTTCTAATGTATTTGTTGTGTACGACAAGCAAATCTATACGCCGGCATTGTCTGAGGGATGTATTTCTGGTGTCATGCGCAAAGTGGTGATGGGACTGGCCAAAGCCAACGACATTTCCATCATAGAAGCTCAACTCAATCCCGAAGTGTTGAGAGAAGCCGAAGAAGTTTTTATCACCAATGCCCTTGGCGGTATCCGCTGGGTAATGGGTTATGGAAGAAAAAGATATTTCAATGAAGTTTCCAAAGGATTAAGTACAATGTTGAATAATTTATAAGCGCATACCTCTTAAAAATTCTTCCACAGACATCCTTTTTTTGCCTTCGTATTGCAGATCCGTTAATTTTAAAAAGCCATCACGGGTGGCAAATTTCAAAAAGGTTTTGCCATCTGTTAAAAAACTCCCGGGTGCCACATCAGGCACCTGGTTTTCTATTTTTGCTTTAAATATTTTAAGTGTTTTATCGTTTAGTTTGGTAAATGCAGTAGGGTAAGGGCTCAATCCTCTGATCAGATTGTACACAGTCTGAACTGGCAGGTCCCAATTGATCTGGCAAAAATCTTTAAAAATCTTGGGCGCGTGTTTAAGCTCCTCTGCCGCAGGTTGAGGGATTTCCTGGTAATCACCCGTTTCAATGGCTTTAACGGTCTTCACTAGCAGGCCTGCGCCTACAACCATCAGTTTATCATGCAGGTCACCAGCGGTATCTTCGTCACTGATGTTGACAGTCTCGGAAAAGATCACATCACCCGTATCTATTTCATGTTTTAAAAAGAAGGTGGTTACACCGCTTTCCTTTTCCCCGTTAATAATCGCATGATTGATTGGCGCTGCACCGCGATAATGGGGCAGGAGCGAAGCGTGTAAATTGATAGTGCCTTTTGGCGGCATGTTCCAGATCATTTCCGGCAGCATCCGGAAGGCAACCACCACCTGAAGGTCAGGCTTTAATTCCTGAAGATCGGCAATGAATTCCGGGTCCTTAAGTTTAACAGGCTGAAGTACTTTAATTCCATGTTCAACAGCATATTTTTTTACCGCACTTTCACTAAGTTTCTGCCCTCTTCCGGCTGGCTTGTCTGCCGCAGTAACTACTGCTGCTATTTCAAAACCTGCTTTAACCAAAGCATCTAAAGATGCTACTGCAAAATCGGGCGTGCCCATAAAAACTAATTTCATCCGGATATGTTTATTGTACCTATAATCAAAGCCTGGAAATTTAAAGACCCCTGGCTTTATTGAAAAGCAAAATAACTAAAAATTTAACGTATATCCTTCCTTTGCTTATGGTTCAGACAATAGAAGAAATAAAAGAAAGCGGTTTGGTTTACCTTACCGATAGTATGCCAGGTATTTACAGAAAAGGAAAGCCTGGTAAATTTTATTACACCGATCAGAAAGGAAAGCGGATCACCGATGAAAACCAGCTGGACCGTATCAAAGCACTTGTACTGCCCCCGGCCTGGACATCTGTTTGGATTGCCCCTAAAAAGAACGCTCATCTCCAGGCTACTGGAATTGATGCCGCCGGACGGAAGCAATACCGCTACCACCAGAAATGGACCATGCGGCGTTCTGATACAAAATATTTCAGGCTGCTGGAGTTTGGGAAAGTTTTGCCGCAGATGCGTAAAAGAATTGCCAAAGATCTTAGACGAAAGCAGTTTGATGAACAAAAAGTTCTGGCCATTTGTGTACAGGTCATGTTGAAAACCCTTATCCGTGTAGGTAATGAAACCTATAAACAGTTGTATGGCAGCTATGGATTAAGTACACTGCGGGATAAACATGCAAAGATTGAGGGGAATCAGTTGATCCTGAGTTTCAAGGGGAAAAAAGGGGTCCAGCAAGACATCCGCCTAAACGACCGGACACTGGCGAGATTGGTTAAAAAGTGCAGAGACATCCCCGGACAGGAACTTTTTCAATATTATACCAGCGGTAAGGCGCATCAGTCTGTAGATTCCGGACAGATCAATAACTACATCAGGGAAATCAGCGGAAGCGATTTTACTGCAAAAGATTTTCGTACCTGGGGAGGTACGCTGGAAGCCTTGCGGCAACTGGCCAGATGTACCAATGTAGAAGATGACCGCCCGAAGAAAAAGGTCATTGTTGAGGTTTTGGACTGCGTTGCCGGAAAACTTGGAAATACGCGTGCAGTTTGTAAAAGCTCTTACGTTTATCCTTTATTGCTGGAGACCTTTGAAAAAGACCAGCTGGCGAAATACCTTCAACAGGTTCATATTGATAAGGCGCAGACCCAGTCTGCTATGGAAAATGATGAAAAGGTTTTAATGAAATTTTTAAAGTCTATACGAAAATAGGTTTTTCTTTTGTGAAAGTTTTAATAGTTGAATTAATTGTCTGTGTGCTATTGTTTATCTGAAATTAAATTATAAAATTTGAATGTGCCCTCTCCAATCAGAAGGTGTAATACACACAAACACACACACAAATGAAAAAATTAACAAATCTTGTCGCAATGACATTGGTCGTTTGCACGCTTTCCAGCTGTGCAACAGTATTTGGTGGGCAGGTAACGGAAGCCCAAAGAACTAAGCCCGCCCCCGGACAACCTTCGCGAGCCATCAGGCCGGTAGCATTGATCGCAGACATCATTCTCTTCTGTCCAAGTTTAATTGTAGATTTTGCAACCGGAGCTATTTACAAACCTGAGGTAAAGAAACCGACAGAAACCCCTAAACAAACCGCACAAAACAATTAACTAAGCTCTCTGTACCGATAGGTGCACACCACATTTATGAAGAAAACGAACACCTCAATAGCCATGTTACTGGCTGTTTGCATGCTTTCGAGCTGCGCCACTGTATTTGGCGGGAAAATAACTGAGGCACAAAGAACCAGACCTCTTCCAGGGCAACCATCAAGAGCCATCAGACCTGTCGCACTTATCGCAGATCTGTTCTTTTGGCCGGGAATTATTATAGATTTTGCAACCGGAGCCATTTACAGACCCGAAAAAGCGGAAGTCAAAAAAGAGCCAGAGGCAAAAAAGGACCTTGCTGAGGTGAAAATTTAACTAAAATGCCCTGTATTACACAGGGCATTTCTTATTTCTTTGGCGGTGTTTTAACTAAGGATACAACAAGTATTTTTTGCGCATTGTTTTGTATTTGCTTAAGCCAGGTTCCCAACTGGCCCTGATTTCTTTCTCAGATTTGCCTGCAATAATTTGTTGTCTGAAGTCCGCTACGCCAACCAAACGCTCAATAACCCCCATTTGATTGCTCAGCTTAGAGTTGAAAAAGTCAGCTTTATTAGGAGAGGCTTTGTACAGTTCAATCAGCCAGCTGAGTTTGATCTTTTTATCCTTTCTGAAATTATCCGTGTCGTATTTCCTTAAATCCAAACCGTAGCACACCTGGTTCATAAACAAAGGGGTTTCAGCCATGCCCTTAATACTGATTGGTGTAAAAGAGAAGCTGTATTTTCCTTTAAGCGCCGGCGACCCAACAATTGTAAAAGGAAACTGAGTACCCCGGCCAAGGTTGAGGTAAGTACCCTCAAACAAGCAGGTTGTTGGATATAATAAAATGGACTGTGGCGTATTCAGATTTGGTGAAGGTTTTACCGGAAGTTCATATGGCGTGTCGTGGGTATAATTAGCCACCTTAATGATCTGGAGTTTGCAGGTCAGTTTATTGTCCAGCCAGCCTTCACCATTTAGCATTTGCGCATATTCGGCTACAGTAAGCCCATGCACAATAGGAATAGGTTTTAAGCCAATGCCAGACTTGAACTTCGGATCCAGGATGGGACCGTCCACATAAAAACCATTGGGATTTGGTCTGTCCAGGATCATTAATTCTTTTCCATGCTCCGCACAGGCCTCCATTACATGCTGCAAGGTGTTGATATAGGTGTAAAAACGTACACCGACATCCTGAATATCAAAAACCATGATGTCTATATCTGCGAGTTCCTCTGCTGTAGGCTTTTCGTGTTTTCCGTATAAGGAAACTGCTTTGATACCAGTTTTGGCGTCTACATCATCATCTACATGAATGCCGGCACTCGCGTTCCCTCTAAAACCATGCTCCGGGCCAAAGATCTTTACAATGTTTACCCCTCTTTTAAGCAGGCTGTCTACAGAATTTTCCTGGCCAATGATCGAAGTTGGGTTTACCACCATACCTACCCGTTTTCCTTCCAGTAAAGGGAGGTACAATTCCGTTTGCTCTGCACCTGTACGAATATCCTCCAGAGGAACCTGCTTGTGTTTCTTACCCATAGGTACCGACTGGACGCTATAGGTGGCCAGGGTGTCAGAATGAAACTGATCAGGTGTTTTAGCTGCACAGTTTTTTAAGGCCAGGGTGCTTAAAATCAAATATATAAACAGGGATGCGGTCGCTTTCATAGGCTTTGGATTTTCATTAGTATATAATTAATTTTAATGGTTATGAAGCTATCATAAGCATATTCACTGCTGTTTGTAAGCGGTATGCTTATGATGGTTTCATTAGTATTAATGAACTCGTAAACTCGGTTTGTTTTTTAATGGTTATGATGCTATCATAAGCATATTCACTGCTGTTTGTAAGCGGTATGCTTATGATGGTTTCATTTGAACAACTTAAAGGTAGCTATAAACTTCTTGTTCTTCAAATCAGAGCTGGCGGCCATTTTAGTTAATTTCCTTGCAGGAAAAGGAAAATATTAATATTTATACATAGTTTTAAACGAAAATAATCAGGTATTCTGGGTGAATTACTAGACTATTTTGAAATGATCCCCATAGATAATGAATAAAAATTTTCTTAATTCAATCTTATTCCTTGCTGTACTCGGCTTTCTGTTTATGAGTTGCAATCAAAAGAAGAAAGCGGCATTTGACGAAAAGTCCAGTGTCTATATTAAGAAAGATAGCGAAAAATACACCGTTTATAGAAATGGAGAGCCCTTTGTTATTAAAGGTGCCTCAGGATTTACAAATTTTAAGGCTTTAAAAGAAGCTGGAGGTAATACGATAAGAGTATGGGATACACTGCATCTGAAGGATATCCTGGATTCTGCAAGTCATTACCAGATTGCGGTTGTGGTAGGTTTGCCCATGCTTTCCAGTGAATATGTTGATGGTTTTTACAATGATGATTTAAAGACAAAGAGGTTTGAAAAAGACATATTGACTATTGTTAATAAATTTAAAAACCATCCATCAGTTTTGTTTTGGTGCCTGGGCAATGAGCTGGTGTTTCCAAACAGGCCTAAGTACAATAAGTTTTATGAAACCTTTAATAAGATCGTATCGTTGATCCATGTAAATGATCCCAATCACCCGGTGACGACCACCTTACTTTCAGTTCAGAAAAAAAATATATTTAACATTACTTTCCGAACCGAAATTGACTTCTTATCGTTCAATATATTTGGGGCCTTAAAAACATTCAGTACAGACATAAAAAGTATTGACTGGTTTTGGAAAGGCCCGTTCCTGATTACAGAATGGGGTATTGAAGGCCCCTGGACTACAGATTTTCAAAATGCCTGGGGGGCTTATATCGAAAGCACCAGTACTAAAAAGGCTGAACAATATCTCGAACTTTATCAAAAATATATGCCATACAAAGATCCCCGGTACCTGGGGTCCATGGTGTTTTACTGGGGGCAAAAACAAGAACTTACCCCTACATGGTTTAGCCTGTTTGATGAAAATGGAATAAAGACGGAAGCTGTAAATGTGATGCAATATATCTGGACCGGCAAAAAAGCAACAGCAACAGGGCCATTGTTAAATTATATGTTGCTCAATGGCAAAGGCGCCAAAGACAATATCTTTTTAAAGCCTGGTGCCGTAGCCAATGGAGAGGTTCTCTTTACCCAGTCAAATCAGGAAGAATTAAGCTACAGATGGGAGCTGATGAAAGAAGACTGGCATAAACCGAATGGTATATTTAGTGAAAAGAAACCAGAAAAACTGGAAGGCTTAATATTGGAGAATAAAGGGGCTGGGGTGAAATTCAAAATACCAGATCAGGAAGGACCATACCGCTTATTCGTCTACATCTATAACCATAGCGGCTATTTGGCAACGGCAAATACACCATTTTACGCGATCAGTAATCCATGAAGCATAGTCAAAGTACAGTAAAACCGCCTACTCGAAAACAATTGTTTACCCTTCGGTTAATGATCGTGATTGGGTTGATATGCATGTTTTTTTTTATGAACACCCTGTTCAGGGACAATGTAGTTGGATACAAACCTTTATACTGGTTGCTGATCTCTACCTTTGTATATACCTTTTTTAAAATTGTTTATGAATGGTATCACTACTGGTCAATAAGTATTCCTGAAACCCCAGCCACTACGCGGACCTATACCGTTGATATTTTAACCACTTTTTGTGCGGGTGAGCCCTATGAGATGATCATAGAAACCCTTCGGGCCATGCAGGCGATAACTTATCCTCATCAAAGTTATTTGTGTGACGAGGCTGATGATCCCTATTTAAAGTCGATGTGCAAGGAACTGGGGGTACATCATATGACCCGAAAGGAAAAGATCAATGCAAAGGCGGGAAATATCAACCATGCACTGAGGCAAACTACGGGCGAATTGTGTGTCATACTTGATCCAGATCATATTCCTGTACCGGGTTTTCTTGATCCTATCGTTTCTCATTTTGATCGTCCGGAAATAGGTTACGTACAGATCGTTCAGGCTTACTATAATCAGGATATAGGCTGGATTGCCAAAGGGGCAGCTCAACAGACCTACCAGTTTTATGGCCCGATGATGATGTGCATGAACAGCTATGGAACAGTACAGGCTATCGGAGCAAACTGTACTTTCAGACGTGCTGCACTGGATTCTATTGGAGGACATGCAGCAGGCCTTGCTGAAGATATGCATACCGCAATGCAGCTGCATGCACGTGGCTGGAAATCAATATATGTACCCCAGGTCTTAACAAAAGGTTTAGTTCCGGCTACTTTATCAGCCTATTACAAACAACAGTTAAAATGGTCGCGGGGAGTCTTTGAACTTTTGATTACATCGTACATTTCCTTATTTACCAAATTTAGCTGGCGACAAAAGCTACATTACGGGCTGCTGCCATTTTTTTACCTGTCTGGCTTCATATTTCTAATCAATTTCCTGATCCCGGTCATTAGCCTGCTTACCGGAACATTTCCATTGAAGATGGATTTTTCAGAGTTTCTAATCATCGGAACGCCATTTATTGCTGCAGTTGTTGTAATCAGGCATTTTGTGCAGCAATGGGTAATGGAAGATGATGAAAGAGGCTTTCATGTGGTGGGAGGCTTGTTGCTGATTGGAACATGGTGGGTTTTTATCTTAGGTGTGGTTTATACATTTATCAGAAAAAACGTTCCCTATATTGCCACTCCAAAGGAAGTTATAGATGAGAAAAATTTAAAATATAACCTTCCAAATATTTCTGTATTGCTTATTTCCGTAGCTGCGATCGCCTATGGATTGTACAGTGACTGGAATCCATTTTCGCTTTTTATGGCCGGAATTTCCGGCTTAAATTGCCTGTTTATGATTTTTATACTCATTGCAAGTTCTGAGTTGAAAATGGATGTATATGTAAAACAGCAGGCCGGTATGTACGCCGTTGCTAAAAATATAAAGCTGATCAAAAAGCAATTTTGGCTGTTGAGACGAAAGGTATACACCGGGGTCAGAAGACTGAGTTTGTTATTGATCATTTTAGTCGTTTGTGTAAGTGTGTATGTTGCAAAACATACAGGTAATGATGAAGCTTCCAGTGTTTCATTTAGATCCTACAGCAGTCGTGCGGTTGGGAGCGACAATAAACCAGGGAAACCAGAAAATCATCCACAGGTTTTGAGTCTCTCTTATTTTAATGCTGTCAGGGGGGTGATTTATTCCAAAGGAAGTTACTGGTATAAAAATATATACCCCTTAACAAAAAAGATCATTACTCAGGACTTTAAGGAAATAAGGCAGGCGGGGTTCAACTCTATAAAAATATATGGGCCGAACATCTATGATCACTCTATTCTTGACCAGGCAGCACAGAATGGTCTTGAAGTTTATTATAGCTTTTGGATTCCGGATCCCTCTCATTTTATCAATAATGAAGACCATCTGACACAATTATCGGAACAGATACTGAAAACCGTAAATAATTATAAATCAATACCTTCTATAAAATCATGGAATTTGGGTAATATAACCTTTCAGCAACTCGGGCAATACTATCAAAAAAAACAGGTAAACCAAGCCCGGTCCAGCTACCTGAAATGGCTTAAAGATTTAGTACACGAGATCAAACTGGCCGATCAGAGCAGAACGGTGACCATCGACATATTGGCTTCGGCAGATTTAACAGAAACGATGAATTTGATCCACCGGGAAATACCGGAACTCAATGCTTTCGGATTGGTGATTAAAAATAAAGGCGCATTGAAAAATATTTCTGCCAGTTTGAAGATGCCATATTTTATCAGTAGTGCCGATCCAAAAGTATTTGGAGATGCAAGCTTCCCTCCGGCCAGTATTTTTTATGCGAACTGGCAAGACCAGCAATCCGCATCTACCGTTACTTTCGATGGGTTAAAGGATATTTGGGGAGGTAATAAATCTTCACTTTCCAGAATCAGCGCAGGCTGGAACGGCAAAATTTCTCCTTATAAACTGCCACCTGTTAAAATTTTAAGGCCGGCTTTAACTACAACTACAGGAGCTTTGCTTTCTTATCGTGCGCTGGTTTATCTTAATGATCAATGGAATCTGGCAGGCCCCGGAACAGCAGACCTTCAATTTGAATGGTACCTTGTAAAAACAGATGCCTGGGGAGATGCAGTTGCAGTTAATGCTATAGGCAACGGCCCTGCGGTTCAGGTTACGATTCCTCCCAGACAAGAAAGGTACAGGATATACCTCGTGGCCAGAAAAGGGGAGAATTCCGCAGATGATTATACGACACTAAATACTCCATTGAACAACTAATTTTTGAATACATGCGAAGAAATGTCCGTAAATATTTGTTTTCTGGTCTCGGAGTCCTGTTCATCATAACACTCTGTGTATTTGGAAGATCATTTCTTAAATCAATATTCATCAATGAGTACTATCAGTCGGATGATTCTGTAGTTGCCATTTTTGATAGATCTTCTAAGTCTGAGACATTTCATCCGGGAGCTGTACAGCATTATAAGGCTATTTTACGGAGCACAGCATTGTTTTCCTCCAGCGGATCAGTTGAAGCTGCAATGGCAGATCACGATGTGCTGATCACGGTGGAGACCTGGCCAAACAGACTTTCTTATCATAAAAATGTTTTAAGTGAAATCGTACATGGCAGGTTTGACTTCGGTATCAAACAATTGGCAAAACTAGCTTCCAAAGGTAAACATCAGGTTTATATTCGCTGGGCTCCGGATATGGAAGTACCTGTACAGGAATATCCCTGGCAATTTCAATCTTCTGATGCCTACAACAGGGCATTTGTTTATTTCGCTCAAAAGATAAAGCAGTATGCGCCAAAGGTAAAAATAGTCTGGGGACCTTCGGGCTATCCGGGCGATACGGAATACTGGCCAGGTAGCCAGGCCGTTGATTTAGCCAGTATTACCCTGGGGAGCAATTCTGAGTACAGCCTTAATGTATATCCAAAAGATCAGACTATACCTGAAATGCTAAAGCATAAGTTGCATCGGTTAAGGTTCATCAATAAACCTGTTTTGGTGATCAGATCTTCCCATGTAAGTCACTCAGATTTTAAAGCCAGCTGGCTTACCGACCAGCAAGCTTATATGGACAAATACAAAGATCTTATATATGCGACAAGCAATTATGTGGATACCGGAAAAGTAAAGCCCTTAAGGAAACATTTGGATATTGGCGCTTTTGATCCAAATAAGAAGTTGATAGAACAAAAATTTATAACGGTCGAACACCTTTTTACCGATTGGGGAGAACTAAAACGCGGAGATTTTGAACGGAAATTCCGGGAGGTTATAGACCGGAACCACGATCCGATAGTTACCATGGAACCTTGGCATGATATCGATGGAAAAGCAGAAAATAATGCATTGGAAGCCATCTTGTCGGGCAAGCATGATGCGGAGATCAGAAAATTGTTTCATATTGTTTCTTCTGTTCAACGTACAGTGTATCTAAGGTGGATGCACGAGATGGAAATTCCCATACATAGGTACCCATGGCAAAGCCAGGACCCGGTAACCTATATCCAGACTTTCCGCTATTTTATGCAATTTGAAGGCGGACCAGGTCGTAATGTGAAAAAAATATGGGGACCCGCGGGCGATAGAGGCTCCATCGATTTCTGGCCGGGCGACGATGTTGTAGATGATATCAGTATCGCCATTTATGGTTTGCCGGATAAGAATATTACAGATCCCGAACAACAAGAATCATTTCGTGCTATTTTTGAACGAAAGTACCATAGAATGAGGTTTGCAGACAAGCCCCTGTTCATTACAGAATTTGGTGTCAAAGGCCCGGAAAAATTTCAGGACAAATGGTTAAGCGACGCAGCAAAAACCATCAATGCTTATCCACAGATTTTTGGAGTTTGTTATTTCAATTTGTATGATAATCCTAAGGCATGGGGTCATATCAAAGCCCCGGACTGGAGTATAACTACTGCTTCCATGCGCAGGTTTTATAGTTCATTGGAACAATAGGAGAAGGAAGACAGGACATCACCTTTAATTTCTTTATTTCTTGCTAAATTAGATCTATGGTGAAAAAATATTGTCGGTTTATATTCCTTGTCATGCTGATGCTTTACTGCTACACCGCGAACTGCCAAACAGTAGATTATATAACGGTAGGTAAAATGATGGATACGGTCAAAGTACCCTACATAATCGACCTGAAAGCTGGCCAGAAACGATTGGTCTTCATTGGATGCGATCATAGTCGGGATACGACGTCTGGTTTTTTTAAGGTGATCGGTCGCTATTTTAACGATCTTAAGCCAGAGATTGCCTTCAATGAAGGTGGTCAGATGGCCGACAGTATTCATTTTGTTTCTGCCGCCGATGGCTTTCAAAGGAAAGCAGAAACGGGTGTATTGAAGTATTGGAGCGATAGAGCAGGCATTCAAATGATGAATGGAGACATGCCAGATAGCCAGGAATTTGCGATCACCCTTAAACGCTATCCTGCGGACAAGCTTTTCTTATATTACATGATGGAACGTTTGGTGATTCCTTATCTGTCAGGAGCCTATGGTAAAGTACCCTTTGAGGGATTATATTTGAAAGTGGTAAAAAAATGGTTTGTACAGGAAGGATTTCCATTAAACGACAAGCAGCAATCTTTTGCCTATTTCAAACAGTTATATCGTAAATACACGGATCACGACTTTGAACTTAAACTGACGCAGGACATCGAAAAATTTGATTACATAAACGGTGGTGAATGTTCTTTTTGCGAAATTGGACGTAGCTCAAAAATGGTCAGGGATAGCCTGCTGCTGAACAAGATAGATCTTGCCTTAAAACAGCATGATCGTGTAATGGTTACTTTTGGGCTAGGCCATGCCCTGGCAATTGAGCCAGCGCTAAAGCAACTTATATCCAAATATAAATAACCAGATCAGCTATAATTGGTTTAATATTTGCATTTTTACACTCCCTCTGAAGACCTATTTATTGCAAAACATTGAATATAGAATATTTCATAGCCAAAAAGATCTCTGTAAAAGCAGAGCGTACCTTTTCCAAACTGATTGTACGCATTGCAATTTCGGGCATTATGCTCAGTTTGTCGGTTATGATGCTGTCTGTAGCCATTATAAAAGGCTTTAAAACCGAGATCCAGGATAAAGTAAGAGGTTATGTTGGAGACATCCGGATCTTTAAACTGGACCTGAACAATTCGTTTGAGCTTTCCCCTTTTGCCCCCAGTGCAGAGACACTGAAAGCGCTTAAAAATAATCCGCAGATAGAATATTTCCAGCCTTATTCTACCAAACCAGCCATTATATCGGCAAATGACGAAGTAGAAGGCATTAATTTCAAAGGCGTAGATTCCAGCTATCGCTGGGATTATATCAAAACCCACCTGGTGAGCGGCCGGGTCATGTCTTTTAAAGACAGTGCGCAGTCTAACAAGGAAATTATGATTTCCAGTTATACCGCAAGCCGTTTGAAGCTCAAAACCGGCGATTCCTTCATTATGCATTTTGTGCAGGATCCGCCAAGGAAACGTAAATTGACGATCGTTGGGATCTATGATATTGGCGTAGAGGAGATTGATAAGAGTTTTGTGATTGGGAACCTCAACGTCATCCGGCGACTCAACAACTGGAAAGCGAATGAAGTTGGTGGTATAGAAGTCCGGGTCAAAGATTTCTCTAAAATTGATCAGATTGCAGATGGTATTTATGATCACCTGGATGCCCGTTTAAAGTCAGAATCAGTGAGAGACTATTACCCCAATATTTTCTCCTGGCTGTCCATGCTCGACGTGAACACCAGGGTAATGCTCATTTTAATGATGATTGTGGGCGTGATCAATATGATCACTGCATTGCTGATCATGATCCTGGAAAGGACCAATATGATCGGCGTACTTAAAGCCTTTGGTATGAGTGATTTCAGCATTATGAAGATCTTCCTGTACAATGCCGCCTACCTGGTGGGTATTGGATTGCTGCTTGGAAACCTCCTTGGGCTTGGACTGGCCTATTTTCAAAATCACACCCATATTTTCACCCTTGATCAAAGCTCTTACTACCTGAAATATGTTCCGGTAGAGATTCATGCAGCAGACGTGATTTTACTCAATGTGGCTACCCTGGTGATCTGCCTCATCGTTCTGATCCTGCCTTCTTTGCTGGTCAGCAAAATTTCTCCGCTAAAAGCGATCAGGTTTAAATAGGCTTAGTTTAACGAAGCTATTCTTTTTCTGAGCAAGAGATTAATATCCGTTTTGGGTTCTTCCAGCAAAAGGATATAGGTTCCTTTTTCTCTGGCATAAGGGTTTTCAATGCTGCCCATAACCGTGATCTTATGGAACAAAACTTTCTCGTCGGGATTACCCTGATTTGGCAGAGAATTTTCCTTGATGCTGATCACTGTATCGTAATTCTTATCCAGATCAAACCAGTTTTTGTAATCGGCATTAAAAGACACTGCATCTATGTTCTTGTACCTGGAATAAAAATTAATTGCACCTGCCTCGCCATAATTGTCACAGATCACCAGTATATGTTTTTTATCTGCGACACCTCCATATACCCGGTCTACTTTTTCGGCCAGTTCTCTCCAGCCGAGCATATCCGCATAAT
Organism: Pedobacter nutrimenti; assembly: GCF_032678445.1. GTDB lineage: Bacteria > Bacteroidota > Bacteroidia > Sphingobacteriales > Sphingobacteriaceae > Pedobacter > Pedobacter nutrimenti_A. Next base: position 91,299 of record NZ_JAVTSQ010000018.1, on the reverse strand, counting down.
CCTGAGGTAAAGGATGATCTTTTCCATCTTCCCATCTGGATACTCCAAATTTTTTATCTGTAGCCTGCTTTTTAATAATTTCTTCAGGACTATAGAGCGGCAAAGTACGTTTTGCAAAAGAAGGGAACACCACTAACGGAAGCACTATTGCTACCGGCCTTAGCCGCCGGGTCCAGCCTTTGCTGCACAACTGTTCCAGATAAACCGTTCCAAAACCCAGCAATACAGGAATCAGGCCAATGGCATAATAAGACTTGGCTTGAAAATAGGAAAAAATCAGCAGGGTGAAAATATAAGAGAACAATACAAAACGATGAGGGCGGAAAGGGGGGTAGATGATCAAGGCAATCAAACCCGCGATCATTACAAAGTCTGCTCCGGCAAAGAATAGCAACTGGTCCTTAAACAAATCCATCCGGTTCATATTAACCAATTGTGTAGCCCTCAGTTCTGCCATGTGTTTGATCACAGGAAGATGGTGTTGAAACTGCCAGATCAGATTGGGCGAAATGAGCAGCAGAGCTAAGGCTAGGAAGAGGTAAAAATCTTTCTTTAAAAACCATTTTCGCTGTTCTCCAAGCAGCAATGCGGGGAATAAGCCGAACACCAGGAACAGGATATTGTATTTGTTCAAAAAGCCGATTGCAAACGCAACAGCAGCGGCAAAAAGCCAGTTGCGGTGTTGGGTATTGGTGTACTTAATCAATGTATAATACAACAGCGTCCAGCACAGGTAATCCAATGAATTGGGCTGGTAGAGCGAATTGATCCTGAACAATATAGAAAAGGTTGTTGCAATGGCCCCTAATATCAGTGCAAACCAGTTTCCCTTCAGCTCTTCTATAATCTTCCAGACCACCCATGTGGTGAGGGCACCATATAAAGCCGGGAAAAACTTCAACCAGAAAAGGGTATGGCCAGACGATAACATCAACCAGGATGTCCAGGAGGTTAGCGGAGGAACAGAGGTATAGCCCCAGGCCAGGTGTTTTCCAAGATCAAGATGCAGAAATTCATCCCTTTGCAGGTCGTAAACCGGGTGAATGACGAAGTATTGAATGATGAATTTTAGCAGAATGAACGACCAGAGGACAATAGATTTCTTTGACATAGAAACAGCTTAAATGGAACACATCTGTTAGACAGCGTTGTACATGTAATATTACATATAACGAGATGAAATTGCATAAAAAAAGCGGCCCATCAGCCGCTTTCTTTTTTATTTAGCATTCTTTACATAGGTATCCAGCCAGCTGTTCATTTCCCAGAGCATGTGAAGCAGGTTTTCCTTGCCTCTGTAGCTGTGGGCTTCATAAGGAAGAGAAACATATCTTGTTGTACCACCAAATCCTTTAATGGCATTGAACAAGCGCTCACTGTTGATCGGGAAAGTACCCTGGTTGTCGTCAGAATCTCCATGAATCAGCAATAAGGGCGTTTTGATCTTATTCGCATAGCTGAAAGGACTCATCTGGTAATACAATTCCGGAGCATCCCAGTACGTGCGGTCTTCGTTCTGGAAGCCAAAAGGCGTTAAGGTCCTGTTGTAGGCACCACTTCTGGCAATACCCGCCTTAAACAAATTGGTATGGGCCAGTAAATTAGCCGTCATAAAGGCGCCGTAACTGTGGCCGCCAACTGCAATGCGGTTACGGTCAGCCACACCCATATCTGCCAGTTTATTGATGGCCGCTTCGGCATTCATTTTCAATTGGTCTACAAAAGTATCGTTTGGTTTTTTACCCTCGGCAGCAACAATTGGCATCTCTGCATTGTCCAGAACAGCATAACCCTGGGTTACCCAATAAATAGGCGAAGCCCAGCTGATGGTTGTAAACCTGTCTTTAGAGCCACGGATTTGCGCTGCATCTGCTGCAGAGTTGAATTCTCTCGGGTAAGCCCAGATCAGCAAAGGAAGCGGGCCGTCTTTAGTCTTGTCATAGCCTTTAGGTAAATATAAATTACCAGTCAGGTCTATGCCATCCGCACGCTTATAGGCCACTTTCTCCTTAATGACCCCATTCAGTTCAGGATAAGGATTGCTGAAATCGGTAATCTGGCGCTCGGCAACGCGAAGCACCAGGTTTTTGATAAAGTAATTAGGTACCTCTTTCTGAGATTCTCGTCTGGTCAGTAAAACCAATTTTACCGGATCAATCACATCTTCTACGTATTCAAAAGTACCTTCAGCACTTCTCCACAAGATTTCGTTCTTTTTGCTTGCCAGGTCAAACTTGGCCAGAAAAGGTAAATCTCCTTTTGGTGAAGAACCTGTTTGGTTGTTCATCAGTATTTTAGTGCCATTGTCTACCGTTTGGATTACATATTTCCCATATTTGTTCCTGGTCAATACCGGATCTCCAGGATCATTATAAGCATCGGTTTGATTTCCTTCGTATAAGGTTTCCAGCTGACCGCTTGTAGAATTGAAACGGCTTGTCCGGAAAGTTTGTTTACTGCGCAATCCTTCCTGTACCAGGGCTAAAGTCGCATCGCCCCAGGTGGTACCCCGATAACGGGTCTGGGTTTTGAAGAGTTCTTTGGCCTTTGCAGTAAACGGTGCATTCAGCGCATAAACTGCATCATGAAAAGGTACCTGTTTTTTGATCAAACCACTGTCCAAAGGCTCGGCCCATACAATTGTAGCCGCCTCATCCCCACGCCATTCAAAGCCTCTTGGCTTATTCTGCAAATTGTCGTACCCGGATGGTGTACCCTCAGAAGAAGGAAGCTGCGCCAGTTCTTTAACTACTTTTCCGTTTAGATCTGTAATTTCTACCACAGAAGGGAAACCACCAGCAGAAACCAGGTATGAAAATGGTTTTCTGATCTTGCGTTGTAATAAGTATGTTTTGTCAGGAGAACTGCCTACACTTAAATAGATGGAAGGTTTTCCAATTGGAGACTCCTGACCATTGCTGTTTTTCACCAGCTGGGAGGTCGCATAGAACTCGAAAAGCTGTTCATCATAAGGTGTTTTGATCAAATCCTGGATAGTGGCGCTTGGAGACACTTTGCCTAGGTTCTGTTGCACTGCAGGGCCTTTTGGCATTAAAGATTTAGGAGGTGCTTCAGTTGCAGGTCTTACAATCGTTCTGTATAAAAGGGTATTGTTGTCCAGCCAGCTGATGCCGCTTCCCAGAATAACATTCAGGTGTTGTTTGTTCACCTTTGCTACTTTAGCCGTAGCGATGTCAATGACATACAGATCTACACCAGTTGCTGTTGTATTGGTAAAAGAAATCTTGGTTTCAGCAGGGTTCCAGTTTACGTAACCGGCAAACAATGGAGCCGGAAGGCCAGTTAGAGCCAGCGTTTTACCGGTTTTGATATTTTTAAGGGTAAACCCATTGATAAAAGTTTGTCTGCTGAGCGCGAAATTTCCAGGGTTGATGCGTAGCCCTGCAATCCGCAATTCAGGCATGGCCAGTTCTTCTACAGAAGGATACGAGTTGCGGTTGCTCAGCAACATCCATTCTGCTTTGCCGTCCAGCTTAACGGAAGGCGTTGACTTAGCCAGGAGCAGATCTGCAATAGCTTTTGGAGGCGTTTGATAATTTACTGCATCCTGGGCGAAAACACCACAGGATGCAGTAAGGAAAAAAAGGTTGAGTAAGAGTTTCTTCATGCCTTACGAATTAATAAGTCGGTTAATTCGTAAAAATAGCGAATGAGGCAGGGAATCTGGCCTATTCCGTATCAAATTCTTGATACAATCCTAATAGCCCTTGTCTTTCAGCTTATCCGCCACCTGCTGACCAATCTTTTGACCCCATTGCTGTCCAATTTGCATAGATTCCTGCATAATCAGGGGCGATTTTTCTGCAAATTTCTTTCCTATCGGGGTATTGTAAAAGCTGGTCAGGTCATTAATATCCTGGATGGTCAGGTGTTTTTGGTAAACCGGTACCAGCATGTCGGTCAGTTCGATCACTGAAATTTTTGACATTTCGGTTTGTAAACTTTCCCAGACTTCTGCAGGGACCTCGTTTTTTTGCTGTTTCATCATGGTCATCATTTGTGAAATAGCTGCCTTATAAATGGTTTCAGCACCGGAGGCTTGCATCATCTTTCCCAGAGCGGTTTTGTAAGCCGCATTGTCCTGGCTAAAGGAAGAGCTGGCTGCAAGCAGTAAAAAGGAGAAAATTAATAGCGTTTTTTTCATAAAATCTTTTGAATGTTTTTTTAAAATTAGACGGCTCAAGATAACAAATTGGGTTCAAATCTCCCTGGAATTAAACTTTTCTTTGATCAGTTTAGCCGGCTCTTCTGCTTCCTTTACGTCCCAGGTACCATAGCCCAGCCGGATATTGGTTACGCCGGTTCCCGGCATTTGACTGCCCAGAGGATAGGGGATTTCGATACCCTGATTTTCAATAGCCTGCATATAACCCAACAGACTTTCAGCATGTCCAAATTCAAGCCAAAGGCTTAAGCCGCTATCCGGAGTATAGATCTCTGCAATTCCATGCAGGTAATTTTGCATCTCCATACTGATTTCGTACCGGTGGATTTCTTTCGCCATTCTGGCTTTTTTTGCATATTTCCAGAGTTCTCCGCTCCGTAAAATATCTGCAATCACTTTCTCTTCAATAATGTTCCGGTAACGGAATGGCTCCATGGGTACCTTTTTCAGCAGCGCAATAAATTCTGCAGCTGCAGCAATGACCCTGGTGTTTTGCATATAAGGAGTCAGTAAGCTCAATACGCCCAGATATATCACATGTCCTTTGTGGTTGTATCTCACCAATGGGATATAGGGCTGGGGTTTGTACCAGAATTCATGGTATTCATCTTCCTCCAGAAGATAGAATTGATGTTCTTTGGCAAGACCAATGAGTTGTCTGCAAATTTCCGGACTCAGGTGGTTGTTTTCAGGATAACCACATTGAGGACGTACATGGAGTACCTTGATTTTTTTATGCTGCAGCAAGTCCGATAGTTGATCTATAAACCCTGGGTCTACAGTGCTCATGGCTATTGTTTCTGCACCAGATCTGTTCAGTGCTTCCTGGAGAACGAGGTCTTGAGGTGCTGTGCTGATGGCAGTTTCACCCGGTTCTATCAGTACGTTAAGTAAAGCATCGAGGCTTTCCCGTCTGCCCATGATCACCTCTAAAGATTGCGGATGGAGGTTAAATCCGCGCATCACATTAAAGTGGGTCAGGATCGCATCCTTAAAATCGAAGCCTTGGGCATCGATAACCTGTTGGATTTGTTTTACGTTTTGATAGCGTTTGGTGTGGTACCGCATGTATTTGTAATACAAGCTTACCGGGAAATAGTAGGGGCTGGGGATGTCAAAACCTATGGTCGTAAAGTTTTGCCTTGGTTTTTCCGGGTCCAGCGGTATTGGAGTAGGTGATCTTAGTCTGATCGGCAGACGATCAATAGCTGCCGAAGCCGGATGAAGTGGATCATGGCCCGGATAAGTAGGGGATACAAAAATACCCTTTCCAGGCTGTGCAATCACCCAGCCCTGTTCCTGGAGCTTATTGAATACACGTAAAATGGTATTTCTGTTGATGCCGTTTAACTGGGCAAATTCCCGGTAAGGCGGTAAATAGGTGTTAGGCAGTAAAATACCTTCCTGTATGTTTTCAATAATGAATTCATACACTTGTGCCATGTAGAATCCTTCCGCCAGACCAGGTATTTTCCACAATTGAGCGTCTATTTTTGTCATTTTTTTGAGATGAGATTAACTTAATTTTTTTAGCAAAGTAAGAAGGACTGATTGGTAAGTAGGGAGGATCGGAAACTGGCACAGTACATATAATTACAACTGGCCTAGTAAAAAGTGATTTTCGAACTAGAACTTTACGTTGTGTTAAAATAGCAAAATTTTGCTGAATAGGCTAAGTGAGAAAAGAAATTACACTCATTTTTTAGAGATTAAAGTTAGGGACTTTATTTTTTAGAAAAACAAGACTCTTTTAATTCATGCAGACCAGAATGGGCCGTGGTATTATCTAAGGGAGGTGATGCCCGGCCCTTTTTATAAGCTTAAAGTTAATTGATTTAATTACAGACCGTAACAAGACCAGGAATGGTCTGGTCTTCGTTCGTATTCAGGGCAGAGTTAGTCCGGAGTTAGTCCGGAGTAAGTCCGGGTTTTTACAGGAAAACCCGGACTTACTCTGCTCTGACTGGGTATTAACTCAGGAGTAAATAGGAACCAGGATTGAACCATGCCGGAACATAGTATATCCTTTAACCAAAATATAAATCGAAATGGCAAGATTTGATGGAAAACACTTAAGGGGCCTGGTAGGCCCAACAATTTCAAAGGTACATCGGGGCAAACAGATTATACAATCAAAAGCGGTAACTCCTAAAAGTGCCCGTACTAAAGGTACAAAAAATGCCGCAGAAGTTTTTGGCTACGGGAGTAGCCTTGCTTGTGCAATAAGAAAAGCGTTTAACACGGTTGTTGCTGGTTTTCATGATGGAGATATGAACACCAGGTTTCTTACAGAAATATTGCAGTCGTTGCGCCAGGATTTAGATGAGAAAACAAACCGGGTGATTTTGGAGGAACTTAATTTTTCTGCACTGGATGGTTTTGACTTCAATCTTTGTTCTCCGTTGAAAAAATCCTTGTTGGTAAAGCCAGAAGTGACGGTTACAGGGAATATTTTACAGATAGAGCTCCCGGAGCTGCAGTTGCCGCAAGACTTGAAATTCCTTAAGGGTGCTACATATTGCAGATTGAACTGTACCGTGGTGTCTTTCGATCTTAAAAATGAAAGGATGCTGCTGCAGGAGGTACATACCGCAGATATCTCTTTTACGGATAAAACCTTAGCGCCACAACAATGGACATTTGAAACAGAGCCGGGTTGTTTAACGGTGCCAGTTTTGTCATTAGGTTTTATGAAGCATAAAATGGGAGGCCTGGTGATTATAAACAGTCAGAAATTTAGCCCGGCGGCAATTTTAGAGACGGTGTTTAGCAGCGGAGAAATCGACGAAGCAAAAACAAAAAAATGGCAGAGGATGAGATTTTCTCCAAAGTACATAAAACGGAAGTCGATAATTTACGAAGATTAAATTTTAGTCTCTCTTTTTAATAGATGCATTAAAAAGAGAGACCAAAACCCTATCTGTTTTTAATTTTTTTTTGCCTCAGCAGCGTCTGTCTTCTCTTGCTCTTTTGCAAGAAGGAGATCGTATTTTTCTTTCGATATCCCGCTACATTTTAGTGCAATTTCTTGCTTTTGACTTTCTGGATAATCCAAGTTGTTGATGATCTTTCTGACCATTTTTTTTCTGCTTCTTTTTTTAGTGGTTTTTAAGGCCGCATAAAAACCTGAGGTATATACATCCAGGTTTTCCAGTGGAAGGCCACTTTCTGCAAACTGTTTTGCGATTTTATCTATCATCATTTTTTCCTTTTGTTCTCGCCTTAGGTCTTTTTTTAATCTTTCAAGAATTTGCCCTTTGATGGGAGTTACTCTAACACGTATCATTTTTTTGAATTTAAATTGTTTCTGTGCGTAAAATTTGGGGCGTTCTGTTTTTCAGTAAACCAGCTAATCTGGCGGGCGGATGATCAGGATGTATTTCTGGTTCATATTATGGGTTAATTAATTTTTTACGCTAAAATTATTAGTTAGCAAAACTATGTATTTTAGTTCTAAATGCAAATAAAATTGTAAATATTTTTATTATTAAGATATATAATATATTGTTACAATATTTTTAGGTTTAATCATTAAATCTGCTGTGTGATTTGTTGAGTGCTATGGTAGGAAATATGTTTTGGTGTCAACTTACTGGCACAGTAGTAATTAACTGAACTGGCATAGCTGCAATTTCATTCCAGTTGTTGAATTTTATATAGAATTAAATTAACAAAAATTAGTGGATACTATAAATGAAAACTCAGCTGTCAATAAACTTTCTTCGGGGAATTATCATCCGGGGCTTTAATTTTAGGAAACTTAATGATTTTGAATTTTTTGTATTTAAACGAAAGAGGTCGTATAACCTGATTATAGGCTTAATTTCGCTGCTCTTTTTTGCATTGTTTCTCTATGCTGGCCTGAGCGCACTTTTCAATAGTGATCAATTTAGGACTCAGATGTCCAGGTTGCCGGTACTTGGAAATTATGCCGGTATTCTGGTATGGTTGATTCCGGCTTGGGAGCTCTTGATTTGTATAGCACTGATCCGCCCAGGAAAAAGAAGGTTTGGTTTATACGGTTGTCTGGCCTTAATGACTTCGTTTTCAGTCTATATCATGGTTGTACTGAATTTTAGTTCGGTTATGCCTTGTAGTTGCAGTAGTATTTTATCTGCATGGGATTGGGAAGAACAACTGATCTTTAATGTGACTGGCGTAATTCTGGCCGCAGCAGGAGTTTGTTTGCTTTCTGTGAGTAAATATTCTCATGATTAGAATATTGGCCTAGTGCGTATTTGCACTGCTGGCCTAGTAAAAAGTCTTTTTCAACACAGAACTTTGTTGCAGCTATACAGCAAAATTTTGCCATATACAACGCCCCTCAATTTACACCTATGAATTACTATGCAGAAGATTATAAAAGGGAATTGATCACCCGATATGTGCTGCCTGCTTTCGGACAGCTCGTCAGTGCTGAAGAAAGCAAGATCAATGAAATTGTGAAGCGATGTAGGCTTCACAATGCGGTGAAATACCAGCAGCTGGAAAGTCCCGGCCCAGGATGGGAGGGACATTTGCTGTTTTCTATTCAGGCCATGGTACATAGCTACTATTATAGTATGGATAAAAGTTGCAGGTATGGTACCAATATCTGGAGCAAATGCAGGTTCATATTTAATGATTCCGGATTGCTGGATGGCGAACCGAGAACTGATTATATAGAGATACTGGAGAGTGGGGAGGTGTTGTCGATCAGCTATGCTGATCTGCTGGATTTGATGGAGTATTATCCTGATATCAATAATGCCATTCGGATATTGGCAGTTCGGCAAGGGGTACAGTATCGTAAACGTAATGCTTTGTTATTGCAGTCGCCGATGGAACGGGTGAAACAGTTTGTCGCTGAAAATCAGAGTTTTATTTATTGCACCAGTCAGGAGGTTCAGGCCTTACATGTAAATCTGACCAGGGTAGGCTATGTGCGGCAATTGGAAAAGCTGAACAGCTTAAAATTAATCTAAACCATTTTGAAAGCGATTATTTTTCTATGGTGTTGATCCTTAGTTAGTAAGGTGTATACCTGTATACAGCTGAAATGTATACAGGTATACAATTTTTCTGTATATGGGTATATAACACTGCCTTGCTTTTCCTAGCGAAATTTGGGTAATCAAAGTAATTGTTATGAACTCTAAGAAAATGAACTTTATATCTGACTGTTGTTTTAAAATTCTCGCAAATAGGGGCAAGATTGGCCGTGGTGTAATCGTAGAAGTTATATCCGGCCTTTTTTTCTTATTGTTCCTTTATGCAGCAACCAGTAAGTTAATGGACTATGATAAATTTCAGATCCAGATCGGCAAGTCTCCAATCTTGACAGATTTTGCCGGGGTGTTGGTTTGGCTGGTGCCAGCTGTTGAGATTGGCGTTTGTTTGTTGCTGATCTTTCCACGAACTATTATGTTGGGCTTGTATGGTTGTTTGTTGTTGATGGCCATGTTCACGGCATATATTATAGCCATTTTGAATTTTAGTGATTCGATTCCTTGTAGCTGTGGGGGAGTACTGGCGGCGATGAGCTGGGAGCAGCACCTGGTGTTTAATGTGGTGTTTTTGGTGCTGGCCATTGTGGGGATTCTTTTACAGTCTAAAGTAGTAGAAAACAAGACTCTGTAAGGAGTTTATATAAAATATTCTTTGCGCAATTTGAATCAGGAGATGCCAAAAACCTGGAATAGAGTAGGCACTTAAACAAAAAACCTTAGTAAAATGAAAAAATTATTCTTTGCCGCAGCATTGGCTATTGTAGCCATCGGCGCCGCTAATGCAACTAATTATTATCTTGCTGGATCCAGCACTCCAATCGCTTGTAACTCTGGAACTAAAACCTGTGCTTCCTTTATCGGAGGTAGTACTGTATATAAATTTCCTGCTTCAAATCCAAATGGCCAAGGTGCACCAGTTGATCCAAGTGAATATGCTTTGGAAAAACATCTGTAACTGATAAATTAAGAGCTATCTGTTATTGGATAGCTCTTATTAATATAATTCTGAAATGAGGAAAACTATATTTTATATTGTTGCTATTCTTATAGCTTGTTTATTAATATTCAAAATTTGGACTAAAAATCAGAATAATGCAAAAAATTCATTTACCAGGAATTTTACAGATATGAAGATCAAAATGGAAAATGTCCTTGATATACCAAATCCATTATTTTCTTTTGCTGGAAAGACAACTGAAAATATAATATTAGGAAATTATTCTGATCATTTTAATTTGTTCAAAGTCGATTACTCACTTAATCGGCTCGATACCCTTTCAATAAAGTTTCCCGCTAATTTTAATGTTAATTGTCACAATATATTTAATGATTTTCAATCGCCAAATATATATTCTGGAAATACAATGGGTGATATTTCTGTTTCAAATAAATCTGGAACAGTATTGTATAAAGTTAAGGGAGTATTATTTGATGACCTGAAGGGAATTTCCAATAAAACAATTGTTGTCAGGGCACGTAATGATTATGGGCTAGAACAGAATCTTGCTCTAATGAAGTTGAAGTTATTAAAGCAAGTCAAAATAGAAAAGACGTTTCCCCTGCCTAAAGTTGTAAATGGAATTTTTTCTAATGATGGTTGGTTGTTTTATGATCAAAAGTATTCCAGAATACTTTACATGTACTTTTACAAAGGAGAGTTTCTAAGTTTAGACACTAACTTAAATCTGGCATACAAAGCAAAGACGATTGATACAGTAAACGTAGCAAAAATAAAAGTGAGTATTTTTAGTACGAAAACAGCTGATGGCAAAACAGTAAAGAAGATTACTCCTACAACGCCACCACTTGTTGTTAATGATTTTATAACAACAAGTGATGAATACGTTTATATTATTTCGCGCTTAAAGGCAGATAACGAAAAACAATCTGACTTTGCTGAGAATCAACCGATAGATGTGTATAGCATAAAAGACGGAAAATACTTATACAGCTTTTATATACCAAAATACAAAGGGAATAAATTATATCAGTTTAAAATAGTTGGAAATAAGATTTTAGCAATTTTCGAAAAGAATTTGATTACATATAATTTTAAAGGAATAAGTTGAGAGAATAAATGATAGCTATGAAAACTATTTAGAGGAATAGCTGTATTGTTTCTGATCTATTAATTCGTTGATCTTATTTATGAGCTCAGACTTATCAAAGATCCTTGGTTGATAGTAAATTTCACCATTCGAATTTACTAGCATTAGATATGGTGCCCCACTAACACTATAATACTTCAGAAATGGATGGCTTAGACCAATACCAGAACCGGTATTGACGTTAATTATATTAGTGTTATTTATTGATGTATAAAGATTCGATTCAAGTCCCTTTTTCCAACTTTCAGCCTTGTCGTCAATATTTATACTTAAAAGAACAAAGTTTTTGTATTCTCTAATTTTTGGGTAAATTTCTTTTTCAAAATCCTCGTGAAACATAGCACAACCACGGCAACCTAAGAACCAGGTGTCTATCAGAATAATTTTTCCCTTTAATGTTTTTAAATCAAACTTACTCCCATCAAGAGCATAGAATTTTGATTCGATTAATGAAGACTTACCGGATATTTTGCTTAATTCATTTATTTTATTTTCAATTGCTCTCTTTACATATGGAATAGAAACATCCCTAAGTGCCTTTTTATATATAGAATCTCTATAATTTTCACTAGAAGATTCTAGATCGTGAAATACAACATTACTAAAAATACATTCACCGATTAATCTATCCCTAATGCTACCGGTATAGTTATTTTTAATTGTGTCATAAAGTGAATTGATTTTTACCTTATCAGACTTGCTATTCATCTTCAGTTCTAATATCAGCCGTGACGATAATTTACTTAGATATTTTGGACATAGCTCAGCAATGGGATTAGGATCATTAAAGAAGAGGTTTTTATAGTGTAGGTAGTTGCTGATTATTTGAGTAGAGTAATTTTTGTTGTTTGCGTAAAGAATTCCTATTCTTAGTCGCCAATCGTCATAGTATGAGGCGAATTCGTAACTAAGAATAGTTCTAATTTGATTGGTGATTTTTGTATGTCTAATTAATTCTTGTTTTTTTGATTCGAACTTTTTTACTAGCCTCACCAATCTTTTTAATCTGCGAGTTAACTCATCTGGATTTGTGAAAATCATAGATCCATTATTATCTATTTTTGTCGTTAGGTTCAGTTCAGTATAATAATCATTGAAATATTGTTTATTTAATTTCTGAGCTAAATTATATTTATTCATGCCAATACCTGTACATACAATTGAGTCTGCACTTTCATCGATTACGATTTGCATATAAATATTATCTTTCGGTTCTGTATAATAACTATTGCTCCATAGTAATTTAGTCCCATCATTGTTATAAATACTCATACTTATCTTGTATGGTTTATTAAGATCAGGTAATTCGAATTGAAAATACCCTGAATTATTTATTGTAAAAGTTGAGGAATGATGTCCTGTCGGATCAAACCCATTATCAGAATTGTAATCGACAACAACTTCCTGATAGATATCTTTTTTAACTAGATCTTTTATCCTTCCTGAGAATTTGATTGTATTTTGGATCTGTGCAATGCAAGTATTACAACATATAATAATCAATAAAATTACTTTTGTATAGATAATTGCTTTTTTCATAAGAGGTTGTTTAATAACCATTGTTTTGTGTGATATTATGATTCCTATTCAATTCTTCTTGTGGAATTGGGTAGAGAATAGCGGTGGGTTTCCAATGAGATTTGATTGAACCGAGTAAGATTTCTGCTCGCTTGGTCCTCTTTATATCAAACCACCTGTGGCCCCATTCAGAAAAGAGTTCAACCCTTCTTTCTTTTTCAACTGCTAGCAACGCTGCTTCTTTAGTCAGGGTACTAGTAAGGGCTGGAATAGGGTTTGGAACATCTGTAGTTGGTTCTGGTCGTGCTCTATCTCTTAATAAATTTAAATCTGTGATTCCCAAATCTATTGATCCATTATTAATTCTTGCCTCCGCCCTAATGAGATATTGTTCAGCTAGACGTAAGACCATCGAATATTCCGTAACAGTTGCTGAAAACTTGATTTTGTATTTGTAAGGATAGTAATATGTAGAAGAACCAATTGTTATGCTATTTGTCCATGAAGTTCTTCTTTTGTCATTTATTTCAAATCCATTTTGAACCAAATTTTTACTTAAGGATACAGCAGTCGGGGTTGTATTAAGAATAAATAGAAATCCATCTTGAGTATTGCTGTTTGCCGTTGGCATAAGTTGCCAAATAGCTTCCTTACTATTTGCTGAGAATACAGAATTTAAATCAACTAAGGCATATGTGTCCTTTTTAGCAATTACGATGGATGCATACTTTTCTGCATTTTTCCAATCGTTTAAATATAAATATGTTCTGGCCAGCATTGCCTGTGCAGCGGATTTATTTGGTCGGACTCTCTCTGTTGTAGGATAAGAATCAGTAAGCAGATTTTCAGCAGCCTTTAGGTCTAATAAAATTTGATCATAAATTTGTGAGACTGATGCCCTACTGGAAACCTCCGTTATCTTGTAATCTGTGGTGAGTTGTAGCGGAACAGGCCCATATAGATTAACAAGATAAAAGTATGCAAATGCTCTGGTAAACAAGGCTTCTCCCTGGATCTGCATTTTTATCTGTGGAGTTACCCCGTTTTGATTTGCTAATCCTTCCAGTATAGCATTGGCTGAATAGATAGATCCATAAGGTCCAGAGTATAATAACTGTGGCCCTAAAAGATCAGCATTGAGCTGATTTTCATAAAAAGGAAGCGTCCCGGCGCTGTAACCAAATAACTCGTCTGAAGAAAGGCCGGATAGACAGGTAACACTTAGATTTCCACCGGAAGCGTAGCTGTTGGAGAAAGCCATTTGCGCGTAGATACCTGTGACGGCAGAAATTGCTTGATCGTCATTTTGAAAAACTGTTTGTTGTACTAAGCTATTTTTTGGCGGGCCAACGTCGATAAATTTTTTGCAGGAAATTTGAATTAGAATAGTGCTTAATAAAAGTATTTTTAATTTAATGTGTTTCATTTTAAATGGGTTAGAATGTAACATTTAGTCCCATTGTCACTGTACGCAATGGTGGAAGATTAAAAGCTGATGATTCTGGGTCGAGCCCAATATAATCTGTTAACGTAAATATGTTTTGACCTTGCAGGCTAATAGATGCACTGTGTATTTTTAGAGTAGACAACCATTCCTTCGGTAAGGAATAGGCTAATGAAACGTTTCTTAGTCGTATGTACGAAGCATCTACTATCGTTAGATTTCCTTGAGTTGCCACTTTTACATTTTGAAGCGTATTGGCAATAGTTGTACTGAATTTCTGAATTAAGGTTTCATCTCCAGATTGTTTCCATCTGGTAAGTACTTCAGATAATTGATTATTAGGTGAACCATCGAACCAAAATCCAGGAGCATAAGAATTTAGGTTTCTATAGCTTCGGCCGGTTTGTTTAGTGAAAGAAAAAAGAAAGTCTAAATTAAAATTCTTATACTTAATAGAATTGCTAATCCCACCGTAGTAGGACTGACCTATAAATTTTGTCAAGTATCGATCCGCATTATCGATAGTTTTGTTGCCATTTTTATCCTCTATAACATATAGCCCAGTTTGTTTGTCTACCGTTACATTATAAAGCTTTAGTATTGATAATGGTTCTCCTATTTGATAATTGATTGCATCTGCTGTGTTTTCTAGTCCAGGATAAGATACAAGTTTGTTTTTGGGAATAGTCAGGTTCATGCCAATAGACCAGAGTACATTCGTCGAATTTGTGATTTTAATATTTGTAGCAAATTCCCATCCCTTGTTTTGTACTATGGCGGGAAGGTTCGCTATGATACCAGCTAATCCAGTACTTAGAGGGAGAGGTTTTAACAGTAGCTGATTTGAAGATCTATTCCTGTAATAGGATATTTCGACATTCAATTTGTCTTTAAAAAAAGACATTTGAAGTGCGGTCTCTAATTTTCTATTTGTTTCCCAAGCAAAATTGGCGTTTGGAGCCCCGGCAGCTGAAAGTGTAGAGCTACCCTGGTATGTGCCATAGGTATTAATATTCCATAATTGAAGATATCTATAATCTCCAATCTGATCATTGCCGGTGACTCCGTAACTAGCGCGTAGCTTCCCAAAACTCAAAAAGGGTAAAGCCTCTTTTACTGACTCTTCTTCGGAAAAAATCCAAGCACCACCTATAGCTCCAAAATTAGCAAATTGTTTTCCTGGTCCGAATCTGCTTGACCCATCTCTTCTTGCGGTTAGATTTATAAAGTACTTATCACTTGAATTATAATTTAATCTTGCAAAGACAGAAGAATAACGATATTTGGAGGAGGCATTTTCATTTGCAGTAAGTAAGGATGCAGCATTAATATTTTCCATTAAATCATCACTTGCAAAATCCTCAGCACTAATTGTACTCAATTGATAATCATTGTCCTGCAAACTCGTTCCTAATAGAGCATCCAGATTACCTCCTATTATCTTTGCTTTATAGGTAATCATAGGTTCAGCTATCCAATTGTTTGTGTGATTATTTGAAAAATAACTTACTCTTTGAGCTGATGAATAAATATTGGCTGGTGAATTCGATGCTAACGGATATTTAAGGAGTTCTTCTCTTCTAATGGTTGTGTAGCCTAATGAAGTTTTAATAATAAGATTTTTTAAAATTTTATAACTTAAAATTAAGTTCCCTATCAGATTATCTGTTTGTGCATTGCTAGTTTGGAGCAGATTGGCCATAGGGTTGGTGTTGAAAGTATTGTCGGCCCAATTAATCTTTCCATATTTGTCATATGGGTCAGGAGCATTTGGTGGTAATAGGATAAAATTTGTTAAATCGGTGCTTAATAAATTGCTATTTGTATGGCTGTAGTTTGCAGTAAAACTTGAGTTAAAGCGATCTTCATCAGACCCCGTGTTTATACTTGAGCGAAGACTTATTCTCTTCAACCCAAAATCCCCAGGGAAAACTGTCCCTTCGTTATAATAACTTCCGTTAATCAGATAGTTACTTTTAATTGTGCCGCCACCTATGTTTAGAGATGCGTTAGTAACAGGGGCATTACTCCCTATCAGGTATTTCTGCCAGTTGGTATATTTTTCTTGGTCCCAAGTTCCATTTATATCATAGTCTGTTGGACCCGGCTCTAATCCATCATTCTTAAATGCTTCCTTACGCATTTGTAAATACTCTTGGGTATTAAGTACATCTACATAATGCCCTAAATGACTGATCCCTTTGGAGATTGCTATATTAATTTTCGTGTTACCAGCCACACTTTTTTTTGTTGTAATGAGAATTACCCCATTTGCCCCTCTGGAACCATAGATTGCTGTAGCATCGGCATCTTTAAGAATCTCAATATTTTCTATATCATTTGGACTAATTGTTGCTAAAGGGCTAGCTCCATTACTTCCCAGAAGAGATCCGGTGCTTTGACTAGAAATCCTTGTTGAAGGATATGTCACCCCATCAATAACATATAATGGATCATTACCACTGTTTATGCTGTTTCTACCCCTGATTTGTACCGAGAAGCCACCACCAGGTATACCTGTTTGCTGCGTAACTTGAATCCCTGGAATTGTTCCCTGGAGTGCTTGCAGAGGATTAGAAACAGGCTGCTTGCCAATCGTTTCCGCCGTGACCTTAGAAATAGACCCGGTTCTTTCTCTGTCACTAACCATGTAATACCCTGCATTGATCTGAACTTCATTTAGTATACTTTCATCTTCTTTTAAAGTAATACTAAATGGTCCTGTGTTAATAGGAGAGAAGCCGATCTCTGTTGGCTTGTAGCCGAGGAAAGATATAAGCAATACACCACTTGTCTCTTTACTCTCTATACTAAAGTTTCCATCCTTGTTAGATAAAACAGCTGTCTTGGTATCCTTTATTCTAATCGTTGCCCCCGGAAGTGGGTTGCCTTTTTCATCATTTACTTTCCCGAATAGTGTAGTGTTTTTAAAATGGCTGATGACCTTGTCCAGGAGTGAGGGTGTTTTCTCCTTGATCACAATGTTGTTCTGCCTGATTGTATACGTGAGGGGTAAACCACTCAGCGCTTTGTCCATCACCTGGTCAAGTGAGGCATTGCTAAAATCCGCGTTGATTGTTCTGGCGGTGTTTAACTTCCCTTCATACCAAACCACATTATAATTGGTTTGCTTCTTAATTTCTTTGAAAAGCTGTTCAAGGCTTACGTTTTTATTCACATAGTTCAGCTTCTGGCCAAATGTAGCGGCACTCAAGTGTAACATAGTTCCTAAAAGAATGACGGTGGTTAAGCGCATTAGGAATAGGATTTTACGGACATGACAATTCATGTCCAATATTTTGGAGTAAATTATATACATTTGTTTTAGTCTGTTAAGTGATGATCTCTAATCGGTTGCGAGACAGGCTACTGGCTGGAAGTGGGCAAACACTTCTAGCCTTTTTTGTTGGTTAGTTGTATTGTGTCGGTTATAGGGTTGCTTTTATTTCTTTGAGAGTACGGTTATCCTCCTTCCTTCCACTTTAAAGTGGACTTCTTCTGTGAGTTCCAGCATGCATAGAACTTCAGATACGTTTTTGAATTTCGAGATTGTTCCACCGAATCGTTTATTGCTGACTTGAGGATCTGAATAGACCACATCAACATTATACCATCTGGCTATCTGCTGCATTATATTTTCCAAAGGTTCATTCTTAAACATGAAATCGCCATTTTTCCAGGCTACTGCAACTTCTGTATCCACCGGAGTTACTTTGATCTGGCCATCGCTAAAACTGGATTGTTCTCCGGGTTTCAGAATGGTTTTAGCGTTTACTTCTACGCTTCCTTCTAATAAAGTTGTTTTTACAACAGGATCATTTGTATAAGCACTTATGTTGAAATGTGTACCAAGAACTTTGATTTCCTGCTTTGCTGATTTTACGATAAAGGGGTGCTTTTTGTTTTTAAAGACCTCAAAGTAGGCTTCACCGCTCAAGTTAACGACCCGTTGCCCACGCCCCGTGAAGGTAACAGGATAGCTAAGACTTGATGCGGCGTTGAGCCATACTTTGGTTCCATCGGGCAGAATCAGTTGGTACTGTCCGCCCTTTGGGGTAGAAATGGTGTTTGTAGAGGCATTAATTTCGGATACCTGATTTTCGATGATTTGATAGACCAATTGGCCATCGGCTGTTTTAGTGATTTGTACGCCGCCTTGTTTACTTAGTTTGCCGTTTTTAACGTCTGTTAGGTTAATGGTTTTTCCGTTGCCGAGGGTCAAGGTTGCTTTGTTACCACCTGCAGGAATATCGTTGGCATAGTTTGCGGGTAAGCCTTGATTGGTGCGGAACCAGAAGGTTGCAAAACAACCCAATACAACAAGTGCTGCTACGCTTGCTGCAATACCTATTGTCCAAAGTTTTCTGACCGGTTTTTGTATTTTTTGTTGCGAACGCAGGGATTGTAAAGTCTCTGATTCAAGAGTGGAAAGATCAATAGAGGTTTTTGGTTCTTCCTGCGCACCAGCGGCTTTGATGTACCAGGTTTCTGCCTGAGCTCTTTGCTCTGCAGATGCGGTATCATCCAGGTACGCTTTGATCAATCTGCTTGCTTCCTCGTTTTTCATTTTGTTATTGCCCTTTTACAATTATGGTTTTATACTAGTAAGTAAGTTAGCTCGGGCGCTTGTGTAATGCGATATGAAGAAAAAGTTAAGAAAATGTGAATTTAATTTTTGAACACAGATTCTTAGCGCTTTTTCAAGGGAATAAACCAAATAGAATTGTCCCCAGTTTAGAACGCAGGATCTTTAGCGCGTTGTTCATTTGCTTCTTTACCGTATTATCTGTAATGTTTTGTTCGGCAGCAATTTCTTTGTAAGACAGGTTTGCTTTACGGCTGAGTTCAAAAACTTCACGCATCTTTTCTGGCAGCGAGGCTATTTCTTTTTCAATGAGCTCTTTCATTTGCTTTTCCCGGATCAGATGATCGGTAGTGGAGGATTCATTGCTTTCTATAAAACTTTGAAGTGAGGAGAGATAATCTACTCTGACTCTGTTTTTGTCGATCAGGTTAAAGACTTTATAGCGTAACACGGTATATAAGTAAGCAGATAGAGAGGTTTTGAGGATTAGTTCTTTGCCTTCCAGCCAGAACAAAGAAAATAAGTCTTGAACAAGATCTTTTGATTCCTCATCGTTGCGGAGCATTTTTCTGCAATGTTGAAATAAAATGGCCCAGTAACGATAGTAGATCTGTTCATAAGCCTTTCTGTCGCCGTTCTGAAAAAGAGCCAGCAGTTCAGTGTCCGGAAGGTTTTTATAGCTGTCCATTGCTGTAGGTATTACTTCTTTGCGTGTCTGGAGTACCTTTTAAAGTCTTATTATAATGGAAGTTATAGAATTCGTTTGAAAAATATAACATGCCCCTTGAATTAGAGTAAGGGGTTGTTTTCTGGCTTTCTTTCCTATCCATATAGTTGATTTCATTAATGAAAAAAATACGTAATACGTCGCTAATATATTTAGTACGTAAAGCTAATATATTTAGTATTAATATTGGTAAATTATTTATTAATTTATTTTTTGTATTTGTAAGATAATATGAATAAAGTGAACAGGCCTTGTTCAGGTGGGTAGTCAATGCAGTGGCATGCCAATCCCAATGAGGCTGAGAAAGGCCCTTTTTAGTATTAGGAAAGGTGTTGTAATGTACCATTCTTAACTACTTAAATTTTTAGAAACTGCTATTGAATGTATATACGATGAATCGTTTTCCATGGTTTTTAAAGGGATGCAAAATTTTGGAAGGATAGTTTTGAGTTTCTGTTCATTCAACTGGTTAAAGCTGAGTTCAAAGGCTGTTTTGATTTTACAGCATCTTTTGCCGGAGCGATATGAACTCTTTAGGCTGACTGACATTATTTAAGGCGTCTGGACAAATATAGTAGAAAATGTTATAAAGTCAACAAATATGTTGACTCAATTTTTTGGTTAAATCTTCAATTTGCGTTGATGAATGACATATCTGTTCCTGATTTCAAGAAAAATCTTGGTCAACGCATAAAACAATTGCGACTCGGCCTAGGACTTACTCAGCAACAATTGGCTTCAAGAATGGGGTATAAGGATAAACAAGTGGTGAACCGGTATGAAATGGACGGTGCGAACCCTACGGCTTATAGTTTGATGCAGATTGCAGAGAGTCTGGAGGTTTCTTTGGATGAATTGATTGATTTCAGTAAGCTGGAGGAGTAACTTTATTTGTTCAATGTTTTTAATAATTCCTTTGCAGGAACAGATTTTACCTTTCCTTCATTGTCTGCGATAACTAAATGCTCATTTTTTTTAGCACTATTAACAACTAAGGCATGTACCGCTTTATGTATACCAGCCATGATTTTATCACTAAGCTCAATATTTTCTGGTTTCATATTCATATACTTTGCTTTTTTATTGTATTCCAAATATCGTCATTAAAAATTAATTCTGAAGAGTTATATTCGCCTCGCGCAATTAATTGAGGTTTTTCAGTAGTATTATTAACTACCATCCACAAATCGCATATGGGTATATATAGTGAAAACAAATTATGAATTCCCCTAAAATACCTTCTTTCAATTACATTAGATGGAATATTGTGACCGCCTTTATTCACTCTAATAGCAACTCGTGCTTTTGCTTCCTCAGTCGACCTCAACCAAAAATAAATCAATGTGACTTTATATTTGAATGTTCTGGCTTTTCTAATTAAAGAAACGTAACTTCTGGTAGAAAGTGTAGTCTCAAAAGCGAAATCTTCTCCTTCTTCTAACAATTGGTTAATCCTATGCAACATAATCCTACCCGCCTCAAACGCTACTTTTTCAGGATTAAAAGGGGATAGGCCAGCTGCAATACTGTCAGCATTCACAAATTCTTTGCAATTAAGGATCTCCGGTAATATGGTATAACTTGCTGTTGTTTTACCCGCACCATTGCACCCTGCTATTATATATAGATTAGGCATTTAACTTTATTTATTATTGGGTTTTCTGATGTTCTTTATAGCCTTTAATTGTAAAGATAATCATAATAGGACAATAACAGTTTACGACTACTGTGAATATGTGTTGATACAGTCTTTAAAAATCACAGGGTTATTTTGCGTAACTTTGCAGAATTATTATAAATGTAGAAACTGTGTCGTTAGATAAATTAAAACTAAGTAAAGGTCTGGTAACAGCAATGACTGATGCCGGATACTTAACCCCTAAAGAAATCCAGCTGAAAACCATGTCCAGAATTATTGGTGGACAAGATATTATTGCTGTTGGCCCTGAAGGCGCAGGTAAAACAACTACCTATGTACTTGCTGTTTTATCTAAACTGAAATACACCAAAGATGATGCACCTAAGGTCTTGATCCTGGTTGCTGATCAGGAGCGGGGCGATGCTGTAATTGATCAGTTCATTTCTCTAAGCCGTAACCGTGACCTGAACATTATGGGCTTGTTGGGCACAGGAGGTTTAGAATCTGATGTAAATGAATTGGCTTTAGGTACAGATATCGTAGTGGCTACACCAACAAGAGCCAGAGCGGTATACCTGAAACTGGGTTTGAACTTAAGTAAACTGCAAACTTTTATTGTGGATGATGCGGCTCAGATTGTAAGTCAGGGCATGCAGCTGCCCGTTGCAGAACTGGCCAGAAGCGCTGGTAAATGCCAGCACCTGATCTTTACGGAAGTGGTTCACGATAAATTGTATAAAATGATTGATCAGTTTATGAACTTCCCTGCATTGATTGAAGTAGAAGACTTTGGTGATAAAGCGGAAACTGTTCCTCAAATGCTGTATCACGTACCAAATTATAAAACAAAACTTCATTTATTGCATACCCTGTTAAGGGACGATGAGGTATTTGATAAAGTAGTAGTTTTTGTGAATTCAAGATTAACTGCACAGAAACTGGTTAAAAGTCTGGAAAGTCAAAAAGAAGGGGAGTATGCGATGCTGAAACCTTTACACTTTGATGAGAGCGGCTTTGATGATTTTGGTGATTTTAAAGAAGTACCTGAAGCCCGTGTATTGGTGGTCGCCAATGAGGGGTGTCCGGAATTGGATCTGGAAGGTATTTCCTTTATTTTCCATTTTGAACTGCCGGAAACGAAGGAAGTGTTCCTTAACCGCATTTTGAAAAGACCAACTACGGAAGAAATGGTGGCCATTACTTTTTCAACGGATCTGGAACTGGCTCAGGTTAGAAAATTGGAGCAGGCCATTGGACAGAAGTTTGAACAGATGGAACTTCCGCAAGAGGTGCAGATTGTTACCCCTCCGAAATCTAAAAAAACAGATAAGAATAAATATCTGTCTGAAGAGGAAGACGAGAACCCCCGCGGTGGAGGTGCTTATCATCAGAAGAAAGACAGCAATTCAAAAAATTACAACTATGGAATTGGTCAGAAAGCTAAAATGACCATGAAAAAGAAGCACAGCTAATTAGAGCTGTTTCGCTTCATTCCAATAAACATCCATTTCGGCAAGTGTCATATCCTGTAGGGCCTTGCCGTTTTCTTTGGCCTTGCTTTCCAGGTACTGGAATCTTTTGATGAACTTTTTATTGGTTTTTTCCAGTGCATTTTCAGGGTTGATATTGATAAAACGTGCGTAATTGATGAGCGAGAACAGCAGGTCTCCAAATTCACCCTCTGCCTTTTCTATGTCAATAGCGCTGTTGTCTACGACATTAAATTCTGCCTTAAATTCTTGTAGTTCTTCTTCTACTTTTTCCCATACTTGGGTTTTATCTTCCCAGTCAAAGCCTATGCCTTTTGCTTTTTCCTGGATACGGCTGGCTTTAACCAGTGAGGGCAGGCCTTTAGGTACGCCGGCCAGTACTGATTTATTGCCTTCTTTTAGTTTAAGTTGCTCCCAGTTACGTTTTACATCGGCTTCGTCCTGTACGACTACGTCGCCATAGATATGCGGGTGTCTGCTGATCAGTTTATCACAAACGCCGTTGAGTACGTCTACAATGCTAAAATCATTGGTTTCTGAAGCAATCCTGGCATAAAAAACCAGGTGCATCATAACATCGCCAAGTTCTTTTTTGACTTCTTCCAGATCGCCTTCCAGAATGGCATCAGACAATTCATAGGTTTCTTCTATGGTTAAATGTCTGAGGCTTTCCATGGTTTGTTTTTTGTCCCATGGGCATTGGGTTCTTAACGTATCGAGTACGGTTAATAGTCTTTGAAAAGCGGAAGAAGGGTCGGCTGCAGTAACTGGGGGTATGTTATTGGGCATTTTATTATAAAATTTAATGACGTTAAAGGTAATCATCATTATGATAATATCCTTTTATTAGTCTTTTTCTTCCAGTTTTATCTTTTTGGTGATCCGGTAAACCCGGCGCTTTTTCTTCTCATGTTGTTCTTCGCCTAGCAGGATAGCCCAGGGCTTTAAGGGATCAACACGTTCAAAGATGATCTTCATCATGGCAAGATAGGGGATGCAAAGGAACATACCAGGGATACCCCAGATCATTTCACCCACTACAATCCCCACAAAGGCAATAAGGGCATTGATTTTTACTTTTGAGCCCACCACTAAGGGCATTAAAATATTACCGTCGAGTGCATGTACGCCAATGAATGTGATCAGCACCAGCAATACTTTGGCGCCACCAGCGGTAGCGAAAGTAATCAGTACACTAATGGCCAGGGCGGTAAAGATACCCAGGTAAGGGATCAGGTTAAAAATACCGGCCA
The DNA here is from genome assembly GCF_032678445.1 of Pedobacter nutrimenti. GTDB lineage: Bacteria > Bacteroidota > Bacteroidia > Sphingobacteriales > Sphingobacteriaceae > Pedobacter > Pedobacter nutrimenti_A. Next base: position 67,361 of record NZ_JAVTSQ010000018.1, on the reverse strand, counting down.
CCAGACCTAATAATATGGCGTATTTAACACCCAGAAGAGATAATATACCCACCATAAGTATGGTTACAATCACCATTTGCAGAAATAACCCGGTGATGTATTTCTTGATGATGTACTGGATTTGCTCAATGATGTCTTTTACTTTATCTGCATGTTCTTCTTTAAATACAGAGGTTAAAAAGGTAAACAGGATCCTTCTGTAGTTTAAAATGAAGAAGGTGAAGAGTAAGATAAAGGAGAGAAACAGCATGGTGGACGATACCGTAAGCAAGGTTGTGCCTAAGACCGTAGCGCTCTTAGCCAGTGCTCCGGTAGCGGTGTCATTGATATATTTGAGTTGCTTTTCTGCGTCTACGTGGAACGTATGGTTGATCCATTCCTGTGCTTCATGAAAGGTATTGGTGACTTGTGTTTTTAACAAAGGCCAGTCTTGCCAGAGATCGCTGAGCTGATTGGCGAAAAAATACATGATACTGCTAATGGCAAACAGCATCACCACCACAGAAACGATGGAGGAAAGACTTCTTTTAAACCGGAGTTTTTTTTCCAGGAAATTGGCCAGCGGAAGCAGGAGCAAGGCCAGCAGGAAAGAAAACATAAATGGGGCAAGGATGGTTTCTCCTAAAATAGCGATATAAATAAGACTGATGATGGAGACCAGTACCATGGCCAGTTTGGTGTGGAACGGTAGAGAGATGTTTTTCATGCGTTATATCCTGATGTGTTAAAGGCCTTTTAAAACAAAGGCCCTGCCAGTTTTTTCTGGCAGGGCGCTTTTTATGATCAATTGTTTTTTATTTCCAGTCGCTTGCCTGATCTAATATAGCAATATCTTCTGTGTTTAGTTTCAAAGCGGCTGCATTAATCAGATCTTTTAGCTGATCTTTTGTGGTTACGCTTGCAATCGGGGCTGTAACAGATGGACGGGCAATCAGCCAGGCCAGGGCAATACTTGCCGGGTTGGAGTTGTATTGTTCCGATACCTGGTCTAGTGCTTTCAGGATTCTGAAACCTCTTTCATTGAGGTAATTTTTTATACCACCACCTCTTTTACTTTTGTTTAAGTCGGCTTCTGACCGGTATTTTCCAGATAAAAAACCGCTGGCCAAGGCGTAATAGTTGATCACGCCCAGGTGGTTTTCCAGGCAAAGTTCTTCGTATTCTTTTTCAAAATGTTCCCTGGCATAGAGGTTATATTCTGGCTGGAAAGTTTGATAGACCGGCAGACTGTGTTTTTTACTGGTTTCCAGTGATTCTTTTAAACGTTCTGCAGAATAATTTGATGCGCCAATCCAGCGCACTTTGCCGGCGCGGATCAGTTCGTCATAAGTTTCAAGTGTTTCCAGTACTGGGGTTTCAGGATCATCATAATGACTCTGATACAGGTCTATATAATCTGTTTGAAGTCTTTTTAAAGAATCTTCTACTCTTGCGGTAATGTATTTTTTGGTGAGTTTTTTGCCTTCTCCCATATCAGCGCCGACTTTGGTGGCAATGATCACGTCTTTGCGGTTGTTGCGGGCTTTTAGCCAGTTTCCAATAATGGTTTCTGATTCTCCGCCCTGGTTTCCGGGGTTCCATCTGGAATATACATCGGCTGTGTCGATGAAATTAAAGCCGGCTTCTACAAAGCCATCCAGGATCTCAAAGGATCTGTTTTGGTCTATGGTCCATCCAAAAACATTGCCCCCAAAGGTAATTGGGGAAACAAATAAGTCTGTATTACCTAATTTTCTTTTATCCATGATCAATAATTAACGAGATTGAATAACAAATGTATAGCCCGGAGGTTTTAAATTCTGTCCTGGATATGTCAATATCAGGAATTAATCTTCGTTTTTTACAGCCCGTAACATTTCCCGTTTACCCGGAGCGCCTGGAAGTTTTTGAATTTGCAGGCCATGGCTTTTTAGAGCACGTTTTAACTTTCCGGTGATGGCGTAGGTTACAAAAATTCCTCCTGGTTTTAAGAAGGAGCATACATGGCCAATGATCTCATCCGACCACATTTCAGGTTGGTGCTGTACAGAAAAAGCGTCAAAATAGATCAGGTCGTAGGATTTTGTATCCTTGAAATTTTCCAGCTGGATATGTGGAATGAAAAGTTGTAGTAAAGGGTTTAATCTGGCTGGTGCTGTCAGGGCAGCTTCATAATGGCTGCTCAAACTTTCCCAAACCGGAGCGGGAACATATTGATCATAGCCTGTGCTGCTGAGTTGTTCCTGGCTTAAGGGATAGGCTTCAATGCCTGTATAATCAATGTCTAGATTTTTTTCTGCAGCATATGTTGCTGTGAACAGGAAGTTCAAGCCGGTACCAAAGCCAATTTCCAGGATGGACAAGGCTTTGCCAGGGAATTTTTCTTCTGCGTATTTTAGGCCTGCATCTATAAATACATGCTTGCTTTCTTGTACGGCGCCATGTTTGGAGTGATAATGTTCTCCAATGGTTTCATTATACAGGGTATTGGAGCCGTCGGCGGTTTGGATAAGTGTATTCATTTTTCCAAAATTAGCAGAAAAGCCGTTTAAATTGCTGAATATTTTACTTATCGGTTGTAAGAAAGCGGCCATCTTATCTGCGAGTACAGAGAAGGTGACCGCTTTGGTCTTTATTTTGAGGATTCTGTGGTGGTATTTCCTTTCCAGTCGCCAAATGCTTTTTGCGCAATGGCTTTAGCGGCAGATGGGGTAATATTTCCGGCAATGGTGAGGTAAGCTTTAGACAAATCAATTTGATTGCTGTTGTAGGCTTTGACTTCATTGATTTTGCCGTTGGTTTCTTTTTCAGAAGCACTAAAAAGATCAGTAACCAGGTTTTGTAAGCCTTCTTGTTCTGCTTCTTTAACCGCATCATCTTCTGATTTGAAATTAGCATATACTTTAGAAATTCCTGTGTTTTGAGCCACGATAATGGTTAAGCCGTTTTTTAATTTGAAGCTTACCGGATCTTTCATACTGCCAGTTTGGGCATGGGCAAATTGGGCTGCGAATAAGCTGATCACGATTAGAAATAAGTTTTTTATTGTTCTCATAGATTAAAAATTGTTGAATCTTTTTAGGAAGCGATCACGTATGTACTGATGGCCGTTTCCAGATGTTTTTACTTGTTTATTATTGTGGTAGCAAAATTAGTTTGCCGGAGAATAGGATAATATAAGCGATAGGCAGAAAGGCAAAAAGGCACGATGAATGAAGAATTAAACGCTTTGAGATTTTTTAAGCTCCTTTGCTATTTAAGTCGATTAGTTTTCTTTTTCTTAGTAATTGTAATTATTTTAGTACAAAGAAATCTGATACCTAATGAATTGCTTAATTGTTGATGATAACAAAATTGCACTTACTGCATTGAAGCAGATGATCAGTATGGATTCTTCTTTAACGCTCATTAAAGAATGTGAAGATGCAATCGATGCCTGCAAAGAGGTTCTGGAAGGCCAGATTGATCTCCTGTTCCTGGATATTGAAATGCCTGGCATGACAGGGATTGAACTGGTGCGAAACCTTGGTGACAAACGGCCGATGATTATTTTTACCTCAGGTCGTACAGATTATGCTGCGGAGGCTTTTGATTTGAATGTGGTGGACTTTTTGACCAAACCTATTATTCCGGTTCGTTTTATGCAGGCGGTTAAGAAGGCCAGGGATTTGTACAAGACCAAAAGTATCTCCATTGGTCATAAAGAGGATGAGTTTGTTTTTATCCGGGATTCAAATGTGGTGAGAAGGTTAAAAGCGGCAGATATTCTATACCTGGAAGCCATGGGAGACTATGTGAAGATCTATGTTCCGGATCAGGTGTATTCTATCCACTCTTCTTTAAAATCAGTAGAACAAAAACTTACACAAAGCATGTTCCTGCGGGTTCATCGCTCTTTTATCGTCAACGTGAATAAGATAGATACCCTGGAGGGTGGAACATTGATCATTAATAAAAGCCTGGTTCCGGTTTCTGATGCCTACCGTTCCGCATTAAATAAACGAATGCAGATTCTATAATATTTATAACTAAATAAATAAAGGCATATAGATATCTATATGCCTTTATTTCATTGTTTTTATTTATTACTTACCACATGCGGATGCGGTCTTCCGGTTTTTTATACAGTTTGTCTCCTGGTTTCACATCAAATGCTTTGTACCAGGCATCCATATTTACTGGTGCGCCAATCGTTCTGTAAGGACCTGGAGAATGTGGATCTGTTTTGATCAATTGTGCAGCTGATTCCGGCAAGATATTTCCTCTCCAAACCTGCGCCCAGGAAAGGAAGAAACGCTGATCAGGAGTAAAGCCATCAATTTTCTCTTCAGACTGTCCTTGTTTGGTCAGTTTAAAAGCGGTGTAGGCTGCATTCAGGCCGCCCAGGTCGCCGATGTTTTCGCCCATGGTCAGTTTTCCGTTAACGTGGATGGTGTCTAATACAGTATAGCTGTCAAACTGTTCGCCGAGTGCTTTGGTCTTGGCTTCAAATTTGGCTTTGTCGTCTGCTGTCCACCAGTTGCGCAGGTTACCGTCTTTATCGTACTGGCTGCCGCTGTCATCGAATCCGTGAGACATTTCATGGCCGATAACGGCTCCGATTCCACCGTAATTTACGGCGTCATCTGCATCCGGGGCAAAAAATGGGAATTGCAGGATTCCGGCAGGGAATACAATTTCATTCATGGTTGGACTGTAGTAGGCATTGACGGTTGGAGGTGTCATTCCGAAACGGGTACGGTCTACTGGTTTGCCCAATTGGCTGATCATATCGTTATATGCCCATACGTCTGCATTGCGGAGGTTTTGGAAATAGGTAGTTGGAGTGATCACTAAACCTTCATAAGTTTTCCAGTGTTCAGGATAACCGATTTTTGGCGTAAACGCATGAAGTTTTTCCAGCGCTTTTTCTTTGGTTGCCGGGCTCATCCATTCCAGGTTTTTAATTCTGATCTCAAACGCGGTACGCAGGTTTTTGATCAGTTCTTCCATTCTGGCTTTGGCTTCAGGCTTAAAGTATTTGGCTACGTACAACTGTCCAAGGAGTTCGCCGATATTGTTATCGGTTAAGGAAGACATTCTTTGCCATCTTGGTGTTTGTACACGCTGACCGGTTTGTGCTTGTGTAAATGCAAAGTTTGCGTTTACAAAGGGAGAACTCAGGGAAGATGCGCTGTTCTTTAACACGTTCCATTCCAGATAGGTTTTCCAGTCTGCTACGGAAACGGTTTTGAGTAAGCCATCAAGGCTGGTAAAGAATTTTGGTGCTGAAACCAGCAAGGTATCTTGTTCGGTTACTTTAAGTTTTGGAAGAATGGCTGCCCAGTCTAAACCTGGGGTCGTTTTGGAGAGATCGGATACCGTAAATTTATTATAGGTTTTATAAGGATCTCGCATCTCCAGGCGACTCATTTGGGCCTGGGCAAGTTGCTTCTCTATAGCCATTACGGTGGCGGCCTTTTGAGCAGCTTCTGCTTCAGAACTTCCTGTTAAGGTAAACAGGGTGGTCATATATTTTGTGTAGGCTTCTCTGATCTTTACAGAACGGGAATCGTCTTTCAGATAATAATCGCGGTCTGGAAGTGTAGTGCCTCCCTGGCTCAAAGATGGCAGGTATTTGTTGACATTCTTTCTGTCTTGAGAAACATAGAAGCCAAACATCGGGCTGGCAATGCCTGCAGAGCGCATGGTAATGGTTTCCTGGAGCACACCTTGAAGGTCTTTTATTTTTTTGATGCGGGCAAGGTCTGCTTTGATGGGGGTATAGCCTAATTTTTCAATGGTCAGGCTGTCCATTGCGGCAGTATAGAAATCTCCAACGCGTCTTTTGGGAGAACCTGCGGGTGCAGATCGATCTGCGGCAGCGTCCTGTACCAGACCTTTTACGGCATTGATATTGAAATCGCGGAGTTCATTGAAACTTCCCCAGCGGGTTTCTTTGGCTGGAACGGGGTTGTTCTTAATCCAGGTGCCACTGGCATATTCATAAAAATCATCTCCTGGTTTTACACTCAGGTTCATGTTTGCCGGATCGATTAATTTAGCTGGATGTTGTTGTGCGGAAGCAGAATAGCTGGCGGCCACAATTCCCAAAATAGCAAAATAGCTTTTCAGTTCTTGTAAATTCATACGTGTTTTATCTATGTCTCAAAGAAGACTGGGGCAGGAATAGGTGAAAACCTGACGTCAATCTTTATTTATAAGTTAGTTTGTACAACGAGGTACAATAAAAACTGAAATTAGGGAATAGATTTAAACAATTAGCCTGTCTAATGAAAATTTTACTTGTTGAACCAATAATAGAGTTTGGTTAAGCCCAGTTTTCTGATGATATGCCCTGTAAAAGAAAATACTTTAAGCGACTTCATGATCTCGTGATTTATACAGTATTAACATTTTTTAACATAATTTATTGTGCAGATCTGAATTTATTTAATATGAATGGGCGCTCAGGGCGCTCTACCCCGGCATTCTAAAATTCACTACATTTGGCCAACTAATTTATAAGCATGAAGAAATTTCTTTTAGTATTACCTTTTTTGAGCCTGTTTTTCTATGCGGGTGCACAAAATAAGAACCTAACAATGCAGGATGCAATGCTGAATGCAAGAACAACGCTGGCACCTGAAAATCTCTCCCAGATCCAGTTTGTTTATGGAACCGAACAATATGTGTATGCAAAACGTTCGGGAAACGAGGTGACCTGGCTTGCGGGGGATTTTAAAAGCAAGGAAGAAAAAACCTTATTGACTTTAGAGGAGTTGAATCAAAAACTGAAAGCTGCGGGCAGAACAGAATTGAAAGCGATGCCTATGGTTCAGTTTAACCAGGGGGCAGACTGGATTTTAAATATTCAAGGAGAGAAGGTAGCGTATAATCCGGCTACGGGTAGTTTTACTACTTTAATTGATGCAGTAACGACGGCCAAAGGCAATGTAGAGCAGAGTAAAGCAGGCTATACCGCTTACCTGGATCATTTTAATCTATTTGTTGCCAATGGTGCAAATGCTAAGCAAGTGACTCAGGATGGCAGTTCTGATATTGTATATGCTTCTTCTGTTCACCGGGATGAATTTGGAATCTCTAAAGGTACATTCTGGAGCAATAGCGGTAAAGTGCTTGCTTTTTATAGAATGGATCAGAGTATGGTGGCCGATTATCCGATCATTGACTGGACAAGCATCCCTGCAAAAAATGTAAACATTAAGTATCCGATGGCGGGACAAAAGAGTCATCATGTTACGGTTGGTGTATATAATGTGGTAACCGGAACGGTGGTGTATTTAAAAACAGGGGAGCCGGCAGAACAGTACCTGACCAATATTGCCTGGAGCCCGGATGATAAATATATCTATATTGCTGTATTGAACCGTGGCCAGAACCATATGAAGCTGAATCAATATGATGCAGTGAGTGGTGATTTTATAAAAACCTTATTTGAAGAGAAAGACGAGAAGTACGTGGAGCCTTTGGTGCCTATGCTATTCCTGAAAAATGATCCTTCAAAATTCATCTGGCAAAGCAACCGCGATGGCTGGAATCATTTATACCTGTATGATGTGAATGGCAAATTGCTGAAACAACTGACCAAGGGTAGCTGGGAAGTCTTGGAAGTAAAAGGCTTTGACCAACAAGGAGATAACCTGTTCTATGTTTCTACAGAGGAGTCGCCAATTACCAGGAATTTATATGCATTGAATGTGAAAGCGGCTAAGTCCAGAAGGTTGACCAGTGGTTTTGCCGTGCACGTGACGCAGGTAAGTACTTCCGGACAAAGTATTATTGATAATTACAGTACGCCAGAGGATCCAAGAACAATCTTGCTTTCGGAAGTTGCGGGCGGACATTCAAAGACTTTATTACAGGCTAAAAATCCTTTGGCAGATTACAATACTAAAGCATCAGAGATCTTCACAGTTAAAAGTGCCGGAGGAGATCCTTTGTACTGCAGTTTATATAAGCCAGTAGGTTATGATGCCAGTAAAAAATATCCTGTAGTGGTGTATTGGTATGGTGGCTCTCATGCGCAGCTGATCCTGAACAGCTGGAATGCGGGTGCTGGTGATTACTGGTTCCGTTATATGGCAGAACAAGGTTATGTAGTATTTGTGATGGATACGCATGGCAGTGACAACAGGGGTAAGGCTTTCGAGCAGTCCATGTTCCGCAGAGTTGGTGATGTGCAGATGCAGGATATGATGACCGGAGTAGATTATCTGAAAGCTTTGCCTTACGTAGATGCAGACCGGATGGGTTTGTTTGGCTGGAGTTTTGGCGGTTTCAATACGGTTGATTTTATGCTGAATCATCCAGGGGTGTTTAAAGCGGCAGTTGCTGGTGGACCTGTGATCAACTGGAACTTGTATGAGGTAATGTATACTGAACGTTATATGGATACCCCTCAGGAAAATCCTGAAGGTTTTGCTGCAACAGATCTGACGCAGAAAATTGGAAACCTGAAAGGTAAATTGTTATTGATCCATGGTATGCAGGATCCCGTTGTGTTGCAGCAGAATACGGTTTCTTTAGTGAAAAGCGCTGTAGATAAAGGGGTTCAGGTAGATTATATGATTTATCCTGGACACGAACACAATGTGTTGGGTAAAGACCGTGCGCATTTGTACCAGAAAGTGACCGATTACTTTATGCAGAATTTAAAGTAGAGGTATTTTAGTTGATGAAAAAGGTCTGGTGTACAACTTGTGCATCAGACCTTTTTTTGTTTCGGTCATCTGTCTTTTTTTCTTTATTTTTGCAACTCATACAGATATTTTTTTCGCATATAATGAGCATTTCTACAAAATACGATCCGGCAGCAACCGAAGACAAATGGTATAGTTACTGGCTTTCAAAGAAGTTTTTTCACTCTGAGCCTGATGAACGTGAGCCTTATACAATTGTAATTCCTCCACCAAATGTCACCGGGGTCTTGCACATGGGGCACATGCTGAACAACACCATTCAGGACGTATTGATCCGTAAGGCGCGTATGCAGGGTAAAAATGCCTGCTGGGTACCTGGAACAGATCATGCTTCTATTGCTACAGAAGCAAAAGTGGTAGCAATGCTGAAGGAAAGAGGGATCAGTAAAGAAAACATTACCCGTGAAGAGTTTATGACTTATGCCTGGGAATGGAAAGAAAAGTACGGAGGTATTATCCTTGATCAGTTGAAAAAACTGGGGGCCAGCTGCGACTGGGACCGTACGCGCTTTACGATGGAAGAGGATATGTCTGCTGCAGTCATTGACAGTTTTATCCATCTCTATAAAAAAGGTTGGATCTACAGGGGGATCCGTATGGTGAACTGGGATCCAGCAGGGAAAACGGCGGTTTCTGATGAAGAGGTGATCCGTAAGGAAGTGAACCAGAAGTTGTATTATATTAAATATACCATTTCAGGTTCTGAAGATTCTATTACGATTGCTACAACACGTCCGGAAACAATTATGGCCGATGCGGCGATCTGTATCAACCCTAATGATGAGCGCTATATCCATTTAAAGGGTAAAAAGGTATTTGTACCTTTAATTAACCGTGAAATCCCGGTTATTGAAGATGAATATGTAACGATGGACTTTGGTACGGGTTGTTTGAAGGTAACGCCTGCACATGATTTGAATGATTATGAGCTGGGTGTTAAACATAAATTGCCTGTTATTGATATCCTGAACGATGATGGTACTTTAAATGAGCTTGCTGTTATTCTGGTAGGTGAAGACCGCTTTGCTGCAAGAAAGAAAATTGCAGTATTGCTGGATGAAGCAGGCCATTTGGATAAGGTAGAAGATTATAAATCGCAGGTTGGTTTTTCTGAGCGTACGGATGCGGCGATTGAGCCAAAGCTGTCTATGCAGTGGTTCTGTAAGATGGATCAAATGGCTAAACCGGCTTTAGACGATGTACTGAACGGAGATGTTAAACTGATTCCTGAAAAGTTTGTGAACACCTACCGTCACTGGATGGAAAATGTGCGCGACTGGAACATCAGCCGTCAGTTATGGTGGGGGCAGCAAATCCCGGCCTGGTACGATCACCAGGGCAATTGGGTAGTAGCCAAAACTAAAGAAGAGGCATTAGAGGAATTTCTTAAATTAAAAGATAAAGCGGGTGATTTTACAGCAGAAGAGGCTGCGGGTTATAAAAATCAGTTGTCGCCTTTTGTAAAACAGGATCCGGATGTAATGGATACCTGGTTTTCTTCCTGGTTGTGGCCAATTTCTGTGTTTGATGGGTTTAAGAATCCGGGAAACAAAGAGATCAGCTATTATTATCCTACGAATGACCTGGTTACCGCACCTGAAATTTTGTTTTTCTGGGTGGCGCGTATGATTATGGCTGGCCATGAGTTTATGGGTAAAAAGCCTTTTACCAATGTGTATCTGACGGGCATTGTTAGAGATAAACTGGGCCGTAAAATGTCTAAATCTCTGGGAAATTCTCCGGATCCGATTGGCCTGATTGAAAAATATGGTGCCGATGGTGTAAGGGTAGGAATGTTGTTGTGTTCTCCTGCAGGTAATGACCTGATGTTTGATGAAAGCTATTGTGAGCAGGGAAGGAATTTTGCCAACAAGATTTGGAATGCTTTCCGTTTGGTGAAAGGCTGGGAAGTTAACGATCAGCTGGAGAATCCAAATGCACAGGCGATCTCCTGGTTTGAAAACCGTTTCAACGAGGCTTTAGCTGAAATTGAAGACAACTTTAAGCAATACCGTTTATCTGAAGCTTTAATGGCGACCTATAAATTGGTTTGGGATGATTTCTGTGCCTGGTACCTGGAAATGGTTAAGCCGGCGTATCAGCATCCTATTGATGCAGAGTCTTTGAAAGCGACCATTGGTTTCTTTGAGCGGATCTTAAAATTATTGCATCCGTTTATGCCTTTCCTTACGGAAGAATTATGGCATGATGAACTGTTTGGTGAAAAAGGGGAACTGGATTGTATCATTGTTGCGCCTTATCCAACTTTTACAACTGCAGAAAGTCAGATCTTAAAAGATGTTGAGGTTGTTAAACAGGTGGTTGCAGAGATCAGGAACATCAGAAATACAAAACAGATCTCTCCTAAAGAGGCTTTGCCTTTGAATATTAAGGTGAATTCTACCCTGGATTATGAGAAATGGCTGAATATTGTTTTCAAGTTGGCGAATATCAATGAGGTGGAGTTTGTAAACGATAAGATTGCAGGTGCTGCGAGCTTTATGGTTGGGAACGATGAGTTCTTTATCCAGCTGAATGAGACTATTGACGTGGATGCAGAAAGAGAACGTTTAAATGCGGAACTGGTTTATTTGCATGGCTTCCTGAAGTCTGTAAATGCGAAATTGGGTAATGAGCGTTTTGTACAGAATGCAAAACCGGAGATTATTCAAAATGAACGCAATAAGCAGGCGGATGCAGAATCCAAGATCAGGATTATTGAAGAAAGTCTTTCTGCGTTGGTAAGCTAAACGGTATATATAAATAAAGAGCGGCGAGCTAAGGATTTGAGGGTCTTTAGCTCGCTTTTTTTAGGGTAATCCTGTAGGCGCATCTTCTGTCGCCTGCAATGATGTGGTTTACCCTGGAGATGTCTACGGTATTCCCCAACACAAATTTAAAGGTATTGAGTTCCGAGCTGCAAAAGCCCTGGCATACCTGGGCAGCGGCGCAGATGGGGCAGTGGTTTTCTATGAGTAAATAACCTTCTTCGTCTTTACTGTACTCTGCCATATAGCCTTCTCTTGTCCGGATCTCAGCAAGGCGTCCAATTCGGGTTTCCAGGTCGCTTAGGGACTCCAGTTCGCGTTGGTATTTTTCTTTGCCGCTGATTTCATTGGCATTGATCACGCTTTGAAGTGCTTCTTCTCCCAGATTTTGTTTGATGAGCTGGATCAGCTTAACGGTAAGTTCGGCATGGGTATCCGGAAAACCAGCATTGCCCATGGCGGTGAGTGTGAAGAATTGTGTTGGTCTGCCTACACCCCGGGATTCATGCTGGCTCTGTATCAGTCCTTCTTCGGTAAGTTTTAACAACTGTAATCTTGCGCCTTCACTGGTCATTCCCAGTTCTTTGGCGATTTCAGCTGCAGTTAAGGCACCGCGTGTCTTCAGCAGCATTAAGAATTTGTTTGTCTTCATAATCTAATAAAACAAGTGGTTGTTGTTTTATTAGCAAAAGTACTAAAGTTGTATGTTACCGCAAAATCTGCTGGTCTGACTCTAAGGCTGCGCCGGCTTAGGCACCCAGAAGGGGGCGCAAACCCGCCAATGCCTTTTCGCAGACACAGTAGATTTTGCTTGTGCCATAAGCAGGGGGGAGATCCGGGTATGATGCAGAGGGGGTGTTATGTTACCGCAAAATCTGCTGGTCTGACTCTAAGGCTGCACCGGCTTAGGCGCCCTGAAGGGGGCGCAAACCCGCTAAGGCCTTTTCGCAGACACAGTAGATTTTGCTTGCGCCATAAGCAGGGGGGAGATCCGGGTATGATGCAGAGGGTGTTATGTTACCGCGCCATAAGTAGGGGGGAGATCTGGGTATGATGCAGAGAAGAAGGTGAAATCTGGATAGTGTGCAGAGAAGGAAAAGGTGTTTGTGCTGTTTTTAGTATGAATGGGGTTTGCGAATTGCAGGTATGAAACTTTGCAAAAAAAAGAGGAATGCTGTTGAGAGGCCTTGGCGGGTTTGCGCCCTCTTCAGGGCGCCTAAGCCGGCGCAGCCTTGAAACAGCATTCCTCTTTTTTTCTATTCTTTAAGCAAAGCACGTATATTGCTTTAAGCAAAGCCAAGTATATTTTTAAGCAAATTCAGTTTACAGGGATGGATACAAAGGCAACTCTTCTACAAAGAGAAAACGGCTTTCCAGATGGTTGATAAGCGCATAGCAATGCTTCAATCCATTGGTGACGACAAGCCATTTGGCTTTGTGTACGGAATTGTATCTGGCGGCCTGGTCAAAGACGGACTGGGAGATTTTAACGGAGGGCGCTTTACACTCGATAATCATGATGCGTTCGCCGCTGGTGTTGTAGATCACGATGTCTGTTCTTTTCTGGAGTTTGTTCAATGTTAAGCCGCCTTCAATCTGGATGAGTGATTTTGGGAACTTTCTCTCCAGGATCAGGAACTGGATAAAGTGCTGGCGCACCCATTCTTCTGGGGTCAGGACGAGATGTTTTTTGCGGATTTCGTCGAAAATATAGAGCTGTTCTTCCTTCCTGGTAATTTTGAAAGGATAGGCCGGAAGATTAAGCGGAATAGGGTTAAATGCCATTTGTGCAAAAATAACCTTTAATATTTAGTTTTTAGCCGTTACATTTGGATAATTATATGACTGCTTCAGATATTATAAAAGACCTCAAAGCCAAAAAGTTTAAGCCTGTTTATTTATTGCATGGTGAAGAACCCTATTATATAGACCAGATTATTCATTACATGGAAGAACATGTGCTGAATGATATGGAAAAAGGCTTCAACCAGACTGTATTGTACGGTAAAGATACTGATATGGCTACGATACTGAACGCAGCGAAGAGATATCCCATGATGTCTGATTACCAATTGGTGGTGATTAAGGAAGCACAGGACCTGAAATGGGGGAAAGAAACTGAAGGCAGCAGTAAAGAAGCAGAATTTGTACAAAGCTATTTTGAAAAGCCACTGACTTCAACCATTCTGGTGCTGGGCTACAAATATGCCAATTTCGATAAACGGAAAAAGCTTTTTAAATCAATATCGAAGTCAGGCCTGGTCTTTCAATCGGATCCGGTAAGAGATTATAAACTGGCGCAGTGGATAGAGGAACTGGTTAAAGAAAAAGGCTATAAAATAGCGCCTCAGGCAGCGGCCTTAATGGCTGAATATCTGGGGACAGACCTTTCCAAGATCGCTAATGAGGTCGAGAAACTGATGCTCAACATCAGTAAGGAGACTACTATAGATACCGATTTGGTGCAAAGAAACATCGGGATCAGTAAAGAATACAACGTGTTTGAACTGCAGAAAGCCCTGGCCGTAAGAGATGTTTTGAAATGCAACCAGATTATAAATTATTTTGCCAATAACCCAAAAGCTAATCCAATGGTGATGGTGATGGCCAATTTGAATTCTTACTTTTCCAAAATCCTTAAATATCATTATTTGCCCAATAAGAATGATGCGGCTAAAGAACTTGGGGTAAATCCTTACTTTGTGAAAGACTACGAAACTGCAGCCAGGACCTTTAACCTCAATAAAACCTTTGATATTATTTCCTGGCTCAGGGAATATGATTTGAAAAGCAAGGGGGTAGACAGCAGTGGTAATACAACAGATGGGGAGCTCTTAAAAGAATTGTTGTTTAAAATGATTCATTAATTTATCGCTTTGTAACTGTAAAGTTATAGAAGAGGTGTGCCTAAATACCATTCAGGCCGCTTATCTTTGCAGGGAACATTCAAATAAACCTAACTGAATTCATGAAAAAAACCTTATTAATACCAGCCATGGTAATGGTCGGTATATGTTCTGTTTATGCCCAAACCAAGCCGGTTACACCTCCGGCGGTGACAGACTCTACAAAAAAGGGCCCGGGTGCTTTTGGCGATCCAAAAGCTAAACCAGGACCGAAACCTTATGCCACGGTGATTACCGACAAGGCAGTTACCCGTAAAGGGATGATCACCGTTCATAAACTGGACGATAAATTTTTCTTTGAACTGGCAGATTCCACGCTTGGAAGAGAAATTCTTGTGGTAAGCCGGATTTCAAAAGCAGGTGCAGAAGTGCGTTCGGCCTCCGGATATGCAGGCGATCAAATTGGTAGCAGCGTGATCCGCTTTGACAAAGGGCCTAACAACAAAATCTTTATGCGTAAACTGTCTTTCAGGACTTATGGTCCGGACAGTACAACAGCGATGTACCAGTCACTGCAAAATTCCAATATCCAGGCGATTGCAGCTTCATTTAATATTGCAGCCTATACAGCAGATAAGAAAGGAAGTGTTATTGATATGACGGATTATATCAACAGTGATAATGAGATTTTTTACTTTAGTTCAGCACAGGCTAAAACCCAGTTCCGTATTGGAATGCCAAATGCAGACAGAAGTTATATCCAGAATGTACGCAGTTTTCCAAGAAATGTAGAGATCAGTACGGTTAAAACCTATTCTCTAGCGGCAGCACCTGGTCCTGGCGGTGCACCTTCAGGAGGGGCATCGGGTTCTACGACAATGGAATTAAATACTTCGCTGGTGATCTTACCTAAAGTACCTATGAAAGCAAGGTACTTTGATCCTAGAGTGGGATATTTTGCGGTAGGTTATACCGATTTTGATTTGAATCCTCAGGGGGTAAAAGAAGTTCAGATTATCAAAAGATGGAGATTGGAGCCTAAGCCTTCGGATATGGCCAAATACAAAAGAGGGGAGTTGGTAGAGCCTGTTAAACCGATTGTCTTCTATATCGATCCTGCCACACCAAAAAAATGGGTGCCTTACCTGATGGCTGGAGTTAATGACTGGAAGAAGGCTTTTGAACAGGCTGGCTTTAAAAACGCCGTGCAGGCAAAAATGGCACCTACAGCCAAGCAGGATTCGACCTGGAGCCTGGATGATGCAACGCACTCTGCAATTGTTTATAAACCTTCTGAAATCTCTAATGCCAGCGGGCCAAGTATTGCAGATCCAAGAAGTGGAGAGATTATAGAAAGTCATATCAACTGGTACCACAATGTAATGAAGCTGGTGCATGACTGGTATATGATCCAGGCGGCAGCTATAGATCCAAGGGCACGCAAAATGGAATTCAGCGACGAATTGATGGGAGACCTGATTCGTTTTGTGTCTTCACATGAAGTGGGACATACCTTAGGTTTGCGTCATAACTACGGATCAAGTTCTACCGTTCCGGTGGAAAAACTGCGTGATAAAGCTTTTGTGGAAGCCAACGGACATACACCTTCTATTATGGATTATGCCCGCTTTAACTATGTGGCACAGCCTGAAGATAAAATTTCTCCTAAAGGAATCTATCCAAGGATAGGAGACTATGACAAATGGGCGATTGAATGGGGTTATAAATTGTTGCCTGAGGCTAAAAATCCGTCAGCTGAAGTTCCTGTACTGAATAAGATTGCGGTGGAGCGACTGAAAAATAAGCGTTTGTGGTTTGGTACAGAAATGAATCCGGATGATCCGCGTTCGCAAAATGAGGATTTAGGAGATAATGCAATGATCGCCAGTACTTACGGGATTAAAAATCTGAAAGTAATCCTGGCAAAATTACCAGAATGGACCAGAAGCTCGAATGAAGGTTATGACAACCTGGAGAATATGTATGGTCAGCTGACTGGTCAGTTTAGCCGCTATATGGGACATGTGGCGAAGAATATTGGAGGCATATATGAAACTCCGAAAACTGTTGAGCAGGTTGGAACGGTTTATGAAAGAACCCCGGCAGCGATGCAGAAGGAAGCTATGGTGTTTTTAGATCAGAATTTGTTCCGCACCCCTTCCTGGTTATTGAGTCCGGAGATCCTGAACAATACAGGAGCAGATCCGGTGGAATTGATCAACAGGTTGCAAGCACCTGTATTGGGTAGGTTATTGAGTTCGGCAACTTTATCAAAGTTGATTTCGGCAGAAGCTGCGGATGGAGCGTCTGCTTATAAGATTACCGATCTGTTTACAGACCTTCAGGGCAGTGTATTTACTGAATTGCAAAGCAACGGAAATATTGATGTTTATCGCCGCAACCTGCAGAAAGCCTATGTAGAAAACCTGATTGCGGTAGTGAAACCTGCACCTGCATCTGCGCCTTCCGGACCATCTTCTATGGGAGGAATGGACAGAAGAATGAGTCCTTCAAGGAATGATGTGGTTTCTGTGGTTAAGGCCCAGTTAAGATCGTTGAATTCGGCAATAAAATCTGCAACTGCACAAGCATCTGGTTTGAGTAAGTACCATTTGCAGGATCTTTCTGAACGGATAGATACTGCGTTGGATCCAAAAAGCTAATCTATTTTTATACCGATTTAAAAGCATCCTGATTTTTCAGGATGCTTTTTTTTAAACATATTTTTTACTTTTGCTCCATGAACTACTTTTTAGTTAAATCAGAACCTTTCAAATACAGCTGGGAAAAATTTAATCAGGATGGCCGCACCTTTTGGGACGGTGTACGCAATTACCAGGCGCGCAACAACCTCAAAGAAATGAAGGAAGGTGATCTTGTCCTTTTTTATCACAGTAATGAGGGTAAGCATGTGGTAGGCGTAGCTAAGGTAGTTAAAGAGTTCTATCAGGATCCTACTACTGATGATGCCAACTGGGTAGTCGTGGATCTGGCGCCTGTAGAAACCTTAAAACATCCGGTTACACTGGAGCAGATCAAGGCTGAAGAAAGCTTAAAAGAGATTTCTCTGGTTAAACAGGGAAGATTGTCTGTGATGAAATTGAAGGCCGAAGAATTTGACAAAATTCTGGAGATGGGAAGTTAGAAATTACTTTTTTTTGACAATTTTCAAACTTTATTTGTTTTGCCGCGGTTATTTCCTAAATTGGAATAAAATAGCTGCTTATGAAAAGACATGTCTGTACCCTTCTCACTTGCCTTTTAATTGTAAGTAAATTAAAGAGCTCTGCACAGGTGAAGCCCTGCATGGCATTAATCAATACCGGGAAAGAAGTGTTTAAAGGTGTTTTGTATCAGGTTACTCCGGATAGTATCGGCGTCAAGGGAGATACTTCGCTTGTTTTTTTTAAACCCGGAGAGATCAAAAACATCAAACTCAAAGAGATCAAAGGCTTTGAGTATAAGAAATACCTGAACTACGAACCAAAAAGTTACGATAAATTTTCAACCAAGATGGTTCCGGTTCGCAAATGGGGCGAAAAGGATCCAACCATAGAAGAAGAACTCAGCGGCAGGATCATCACCAGCTTTTACAATACTGCACTTAATGGCTTAACCTCTTCCTGGGGCTTTATGAATAAAAGTCTGGCTAATATTAAAATCAATTACGACGAACGGATTTATAAAGAAGAATTCAAAGACCTTACCTATCGTTCGCTGGCCTACCAGTTGGATCCGGAGCATAATGCTTCTGCACCTGAGGAACTTAGGGCTGCTGTAAGTATTAAAGACAATTAAGGGTTATTCCTCCATAGTTTTTATCTTTTTCCTGGAGGTAAGAAGGCCGATGCTCATGATTAAACTTGATCCGAGTACAACCATAAATAAGAACGCGGGTCCTACCTGGGGCATTTTTAAGGATGCTGGCAGGTTAAAATAAAGCAGGATACTGATGAGTCCTCTTGGTGCTATAAATACTTCTGCTCCGCTGTTGTCTTTCCTGAACAGCTTTAAATACACAAACCTGATTACGAATATGGAAGCCAGTATAAATAATCCATTGGCTATGATGTCAACATTGTTCAGATCGTAGATGTTCATGGTGAACCCAAAGATCACAAAGAAAAATGTGCGGATAATGAAGGCACTTTCTGCGGAGAGCTGATAGAGTTGCGTCAGATCATTTGAAAGGTTCTTATAAATAAATATCCCTCTAAACCAGGCGTGTTCTATGGCATCGGCATTGTTCAGGAACAATCCGAAGGATAAGATGAGCACCAGGGAAGAGAGGTGATAAGATTGTCCGATGGCGTAAACCAGGATCAGGATAGAAATGATCAGGAAAAATTTGATGTGATGAGATAGTTTTCCCATCAGGTAAAGCAGTAGTATACAGGATATGGCTGAAAAGATAATGATCAGCGCGGTATTCATGGCCAATCCTGTAAAAGAAGAAATAGAGATGTTGGGATTGGAAATGGCAAAGTTGAACAGGATAATACCCAGAATGTCTGAAAAGGAGGATTCATAAATAATGAATTCTTTTCCTTTACCGGTAAGCGCGGCTGCCGAAGGAATGGCTATGGCAGAGCTGATCACACTAAAAGGAATGGCGTTGGTAAAGCAAACGTACAATTCCCTGCCGGTGATCTGGTAAATGATAAAGGTAATGATGCTTACTGTGGCAAAGAGAATGATCAGAGCAGAGAGAAAAGCCCCTTTGATCAGTTTGTTTTTGTGCCGGTCATATTTAAGCTCCAGGGAGCCCTCAAATACAATGAGAATCAAGCCAACGGTTCCCAGGGCCGGCAGGATGCCCATAAAGTTATAGGGATGGACATTCAGTTTGTCTACCAGCAGTCTTAAACCAATCCCCAAAAGGAGCAGTAAAAGAACCGAGGGCAGTTTTGTTTTACTCGCGACCAGGTCAAACAGATATGAAAATATGACCAGTCCGCTTAAAATGATAAGTGTTGTATACGTGGTCATAATTAAGTGCTGCTAGTTATTCCTTAAAAAATAGGGCTTTGAGTTCCAGGGCGTCATTTGCTTTCATTTTTCCGCCAAGGATAAGACGAAGTTGCCTGCGTCTTAAAGCACCTTCAAATAATTCAATTTCGTCTGTGGTTTCCGGAACAAGTTCCGGTACAGGAATTGTTCTGCCACTTTGATCTACTGCGACAAAGGTGTAATAGGCTTCATTAGATTTTACGCGGCTTCCTGAAGGGATGTTTTCGGCCCACACATCCAGGCGGACTTCAACAGAAGTATTAAAAGCTCTGGTCACTTTCGCTTCAATCGTAATCACATCGCCAAGTTTTATGGCCTGTTTAAAAGAAACATTGTCTACAGATGCGGTCACGACGATCCGGTTACAATGTTTTTGTGCGGATATGGCTGCTGCAATATCCATCCAGTGAAGTAATCTTCCCCCCATCAGATTGTTTAATGTATTGGTATCGTTTGGCAATACCAGTTCATTCATAATGGTGAATGAATCCTTAGGGGTCTTAACTTTTATACTCATAATCTCTGCAAAAATAAACAAATTGTGCAACTTCATGTTATGGTATTGCATAAGCATCAAAAAAGCACCACAATTACAGCATGACCAATCAACTATTGATCCAGTATTTTCACTGGTATTATAATGAAAATGAACAACTTTGGGAGAAGACTGCGAAAGAAGCAGGAAATTTAAGCGCTCTTGGTGTAACCGGTGCCTGGCTGCCGCCTGCCTATAAGGCCACATCAGGTGGATATTCGGTAGGTTATGATTGTTATGATCTGTTTGATCTTGGTGAATTTGACCAGAAAGGCAGCATACCCACCAAATATGGCACTAAAGCAAGTTATCTTAAAGCGGTCAAGGCCTTAAAGGATGCCGGGATTTCTACGATAGCAGATGTGGTATTTAACCATAAAGCGGGTGCAGATGAGTTGGAGACCATAAAAGTAAGGAAGGTGGATCCTGATAACCGTTTGGAGTTTATTTCTGATGTGATGGATATCGAGGCCTGGACGAAATTTACTTTTCCGGGGAGAAAGGGTTTGTATTCTGATTTTGTTTGGGATCATCGTTGTTTTAGTGGTATTGACCGCTCAGAGAATCCGCCGGAAGACGGTATTTTCTCTATTCAGAATGAATATGGGGAGGGCTGGGAAGATGTACCCTCTACAGAATATGGTAATTATGATTACCTGATGTTCAATGATATTGAATTCAGGAATCCTGCGGTGCGGGAGGAATTGAAGCGCTGGGGAGAATGGTATTATAAGACCTGTGGTATGGATGGCTTCAGGCTGGATGCGGTAAAACACATATCCGCCGATTTTCTCAATGAATGGCTGGACCATATGAAAAGTACCTTTGAAAGGGAGTTCTTTGTTGTGGCAGAGAACTGGATTATAGAGGATGTGGAAGAGCTTGATGTTTACCTGCAGCGTACTGACGGAAGGATGCAGTTGTTTGATTCTATTCTGCACCATAACCTTTATCTGGCTGGTAAGGAGGGGGAAGATTACGACCTCAGTAAAATCTTCGAGGGGACATTGGTGGCTTATCACCCGGAATTATCGGTCACCTTTGTAGATAATCATGATTCACAACCACTTCAGGCATTGGAATCTTATGTCGATTTTTGGTTCAGGCCCATGGCTTATGCCCTGATCCTGTTGCGTGAACAGGGGATTCCCTGTTTATTTTATCCTGATCTGTATGGGTGTAAATATACGGACAAGAATGAAGAGGGAGAGGATGTGGAGGTGGAGCTTGTTGCCCTTGAAGAGCTGCCTGTACTTTGCCAGATCAGAAAAACGCGGGCTTTTGGTCTGCAAAGGGATTATTTTGACTATCCAAGTTGTATTGGCTGGACCAGGGAAGGGACAGATGAAATGCCTGGCTCAGGTTTTGCGGTAGTGATGAGCAACAGTAACGAGGGATTTAAAGATATGGAGATTGGTGCCAGGCATGCAGGCCAGGTATTTATAGATGCATTGGGGCGTATTGCAGAGGAGGTGGTGATCAATGAAGAAGGATGGGCACAGTTCGCCTGTATAGCAGGAAATATCTCGGTCTGGGTACGGAAAGAAGTTTAACGCTTTACGGAATCGATATTGGTATAGCCAACGAGTTCATCCCAGCGGCTGCCGGGTCTGCGGTAATAGACAAATACCTGATAAGTGTTTGCTGTTTCAAAGAAAGAACCCTCGAAAACGGTGTTGTTTATTTTACCGGTTTCCTGGTCTTTCCAGATGTATTTGAAGTCGTATAAACCTTGTTTGACGAGGATATGTCCATTATATCTTCTTTTTCCGGGATCATAGCTTAGTTTATTTTCTTCAAGAAGGTTATAGTTGTTGAATCTTCCAACGACATAAACATCACCTTTAGGACTTGGAGGCTGTACATTTAAAGTGAACAGTACCTGAACATAGTCGCTTTCTGTATTGTCATCTCTTCCGTCCTGGTTCCTGATAAAGAAGTTGCCGTTTTCGTCAAACTGACTGGTGTACTTTTGGGTAGTGGCTACGATATCCGGGAATAGAACTGCATTGTAGATGCTGTCCTTAACGATTTGTTGTACATGTTCTCCGGGATACCTTAAGCTTCTGAGGTCAAACTTTCTGAATTCGTTCCCACCTTTAAAATCATTGGTGGTTACGTCATTATAGGTCAAATTATCTGGTTTGATAAAAGAGGGTTTGGTATTGATGATGGCCGTTTCCGGATCCAGGTTTTGCATAACGACTGCCTTAATATCTGT
This sequence comes from Pedobacter nutrimenti, assembly GCF_032678445.1. Lineage (GTDB taxonomy): Bacteria > Bacteroidota > Bacteroidia > Sphingobacteriales > Sphingobacteriaceae > Pedobacter > Pedobacter nutrimenti_A. Next base: position 45,300 of record NZ_JAVTSQ010000018.1, on the reverse strand, counting down.
GTATGGGTTTTGTACGGACAGTCCCTTATGGAAAATAGACAGGTTGAGCTTTTGATTATAAGGTCTTTCTGGGATTTGCAGGCTGGGGGTAATTTCAATTCCTGCATTTACGCGGTTATCTGTGACATAGAACCTTTGTGTTACCACCAGCTTCTTCGGGTCTCCATCTTCATAAACCTTAAGCAGGTAATTACCGGAAATTTTCAATTTAATCTGGTCGTTTGGAAGACTCAGATTGTAATGCGTAAATTTTTGCAATGTTGCAAAGGAATACTTGTAATCTATAATCCGGTCTTCAGCAAAGGACTCTACATAATCCAGTGTCGATATTCTGGACGATTTCCAGTCTGAGCTGCAATGTTCAACAGAATACCAGTAATTCTTGCTGCCTCCATTGAGGTCGTCAAAAGAAAAAAGGAGCTGCTCTCCAGATTTCAGGCCGATAACAGGGGCAGATTGTTCTTTTTGTTTATTATAACACTGTACGGTTTTAATTTGAGGTAAATAAACCTTGTTATCATAGACAAGTGTTTGCTGTGCAAAAGCCAGTTGGACACTGATCATTAAAAAAAAGAACAATCTGCCTGTTTTTATCATTTGCCTTCCATTTCCATAATTTCAGATGCCAGATCTTCCCATGCATTTTGTGCAGTGTCGAGCAGGTGTTTGGCATCCAGATATTTTTTATTGGCTGCAGCTAATTTAACCGGGTCTCCGTAAACCTGGTCGCTGGCTAGTTCTTCTTCAATGTTCTTTACATTTTTTTCCAATACTGCAATTTCAGTTTCTGCTTTTTGAAGCTGATCATTCAGCTTCTTCAGTTGCTGTTGTGTATTTGGTGTCGCCGCCTTCTTTTCTTCAGCTTTTGGTTTGGCTTCTTTCTCTTGTTTATATGGGATGCTTGTAGCGGCTGCAGGCGGTCTTTTGGAATTCCATTCTTCGTATTCTGCATAGGTTCCAGGATACTCTTTAATATCCCTGTCTTCAATGAACCATATTTTGTTGGCTACATTGTCCAGGAAGTACCTGTCGTGGGAAACGGCAATGAAAGTCCCTTCATATTGTGTCAGGGCCTGGATCAGAATGTTTACAGACTGGATATCCAGGTGGTTGGTTGGCTCATCCAGGATCAGGAAGTTGGAATCTGTAGTCAGTGATTTGGCTAAAGCTACCCTCGATTTTTCTCCTCCGGATAATACCCGGATCTTTTTAAATACATCATCACCGGTAAACAGGAAACAACCTAATATAGAGCGGAGTTCTGTATCGGTGTGTTTAGGAGCAAAGGCCTGCAGTTCTTCCAGAATGGTATTGTCCAGGTGCAGGGATTCCAACTGGTGCTGGGCAAAGAAAGTGGTGGTTACATTATGACCAGTTTCACATTTACCATCAAAGCCTTCTGCACCGGCAATAATTCTTAATAAAGTCGATTTACCTTTACCGTTTGCTCCGATAAGTGCAATTTTATCTCCTTTTTCGATTACGCCTTCTGCATTTTCCAATATATGTACATTCGGATAGCTTTTATTCGCTTCTTCGATTCTAATGACGTGGCGGCCTGAAGGCTTGGTAAACTTGAAGCTGAAGTTAACCGTTGGGTTATCATCATCCACATCTTCCACACGCTCCATTTTGTCGAGGGCCTTCATACGGGACTGGGCCATTTTCGCTTTGCTTGCCTTGGCTCTAAAGCGTTCGATCAGGCGTTCTTCCTGTTTGATTTTAGCTTGTTGGTTTTTATATTCTCCTTTTTGGATTTCCCCTCTCAGTGCTTTTTCTTCCAGGTAGAACGAATAGTTTCCGGCATATGCTGTAAGTTTTCCTTTGCGGGATTCTACGGTACGGTTGACCACTTTATCCAGGAAATATCTATCGTGAGAAACGATCACAATAGCGCCTTCAAAACTCATTAAATAGGTCTCCAGCCATTTGATGGAAGGTAAGTCCATGTGGTTGGTCGGCTCATCCAGCAAGAGGATGTCTGGGGTTTGCAAGAGGATCTTGGCCAGCATAACACGCATCCTCCATCCTCCGGAGAAAGTGTTTAGTGGTCTGTGCTGATCTTCAGAACTGAATCCAAGACCGGCAAGGATTTCATTGGCTCTGTATTCGATATTGTAACCGTCCAGCGCTTCAAATTCCTGTTGTTTATCACTCAATTTATTTAAGACCTCTTCAGAATAGTCTGTTTCAATTTTTTTTAGCAGCGCTTCAATTTCATCATGAAGCTGGTTTTGACGTTCAAACGCTTCCATCGCCACGTGCAGAATGCTATGGTGGGAATCGTAAGAAAGAAGATCCTGGTTCAGGTAACCTATTTTAAGATCTTTAGACATGGAAACCGAACCTGAAGAAGGTGCGTATTCTCCAACAATTATTTTTAAAAGGGTAGATTTTCCGGTTCCGTTGGCGCCAATTAAGCCAACTCTGTCACCGGGTTTTATATGCCAGTTTGCTTCATCATATAAAGCTCTGGAGCCTATAAGGAATGTTAAGTCGTTTATCGAAATCATGTGGCTGCAAAAATACGATTTTTACCTCCATTTATTTGTTGTGAAGAGGTAAGAATATGCTTATTTATAGCTTTTTATTGGTGGATTCTTTAAAAAGTTAACTGAATGGCTTTGTGATCGGTAAAAACGTTCCTATCTTCGCTGCATGTATCGCATAATAAAACCTGTTTTCTTCCAGTTTGATCCGGAAAAAGTACATCACTTTGTAGTTAAAAGACTAAAGTGGTTTAATGATTATTTCCCTCTGGGGAAAACCATTCTGAGGAGTAGTTTTGATGTGAATATAAAAGGCCTGGAACGAGAGGTTTTTGGAATCAAATTCAAAAACCCTGTTGGACTGGCTGCTGGTTTTGATAAAAATGGAGAATATATTGAGGCCTTGAGCAATCTTGGGTTTGGATTTATTGAAGTGGGAACGGTAACGCCTATGCCTCAGCCAGGTAATGATAAGCCAAGGATGTTCCGTCTGGAGGAAGATCAGGCGATCATTAACCGAATGGGCTTTAACAATAAAGGTGTAGACACCCTTGCCGAACGCTTAAGGATTTTAAAGAAAAAAGATTCTAGTATTGTTATTGGTGGAAATATAGGAAAGAATAAAACAACACCTAACGAAGAGGCGGTTAACGATTATATTAAATGCTTTGACCGTCTTTTTGATGTAGTTGACTATTTTGTGGTGAATGTGAGTTCTCCTAATACGCCAGGTTTAAGGGAACTCCAGGAAAAAGAGCCTTTAACCAATTTGCTTAAGACCTTACAGGACCGAAATTTAAAAAATGGGGTGAGCCGACCTATCTTATTAAAGATTGCTCCGGATCTGACCAATGACCAATTGAACGATATTGTTGAAATTGTACAGACAACTGGGATAGCCGGCGTGATCGCAACCAATACCACCATTGACCGAAATGGGTTATATACTTCTGAAACAATTACCAAGGAAACAGGAGGTCTAAGTGGTAAGCCTTTAACGAGTCGTTCTACTGAAGTGATTCGTTATCTTTCGCAGCAATCTAAAGGTTCATTTCCGATCATTGGAGTGGGAGGGATACATTCACCGGAAGATGCAAAAGAAAAACTGGAAGCAGGAGCTTCTCTGATCCAGCTTTATACTGGTTTTATTTATGAAGGCCCGGGAATCATTAAAAGAATTTGTAAAGGCCTTTTGTAAGCAACAGCGATTGGCTTAAACAAAAAAGAGGCTGGATCATATGATCCAGCCTCTTTTTTGTTTCTTTAGAAGACTTAAAGAATCTACTTATGCCTGAGCAGTAAGTTTAGCGATAACAGCATTGTTGATTGCTAATTGATCTTTAGAAGACTGTTTTGAACGGCTTCCTAATTCAAGATTTGTAGCCAATTTCAAATGTTTTACTTCTAAACGTGAAGTAGTCTTATTTTTTCTGTCTTTTCTTTTTAATCTTGTAACTGCCATGGTTGTAACCTTTATGTTTTTAATTTAAATAAATCTGGAGGTCGAGAGCGGATTCGAACCGCTGTACGAGGTTTTGCAGACCTCTGCCTAGCCACTCGGCCACTCGACCCTGTTAAATTTCAGGTTGCAAAAATAGCAATTATAAGTTAGTATGCAATTTATTTCTTAAAATTTCTTGAAATATCTGAGCATAAAATCCCAGCAGAAATCGCAACATTCAAAGACTCAGCTAGTCCCACTCTTGGAATCGTAACAGGAAATTGAATAAATTTTTTCACTTCCGTTGTAATTCCTTGTCCTTCGTTCCCTAAAATGAGAATTCCTTCGTTTCCCCATTCCATCTCATAGCTGCTTTTACCCTCCAGTAATGCGCCAAATATAGGAATATTTACCTTTTCCAGCAACTCAGAAACGTCCTGATAAAAAATATTTACCCGGCAGAGTGAACCCATCGTTGCCTGTATGGTTTTCGGATTGTAGACTTCTACTGTATTTAAAGAACAAATCACATTTTTGAAACCGAACCAATCTGCGGTTCTGATGATGGTTCCCAGGTTTCCGGGATCCTGTACGCCATCGAGGAGGATGGAAAATGTATTTTTTAATACTTTGTCATTTACTGGCACACTTTTGGGAATGTGGACCAGTGCCAGTATGCCTTGAGGGGCTTGTAAAGTACTAATCTTGTCCAGTTCGGCATTGTTTACTTCAAATAACTTTATATTTGACGGTAAATTGGGCAGTAAAGACTTATATTCAGCAAGATAATAAATGCTGTGTATTTGATAAGCGGATGGAACGAACTCTATTATTGATTTTATGCCTTCAATAATAAAAATTCCATTTTCTTTACGGAACTTTTTTTGATGTAATGATTTAATAAAACCTATCTGTGATTTTGAAAGCATACTCTATTTATAAAACGAAGATCCAGTTTCCTGCAATATTACTATTTATTATTCTTTTTGTTACTGCATGTTCTTCTACAAAATACATACAGGATTACCAATCCGTTGTAAAAGAGGTGCATATAGATAGTTTGCCTCCGAAACTTCAGGAAGAAGCTTTCAGTTACGTGCAAAAGGATATCAGGCCAGCGCCTAAACTGGGCATTAATGTTGGCTTATACAATCTGTTTTATACTTTATTTAAAACAAAGTCTGTTGGAAATCCGGCGCCTCTTCTGGACAGCACCCTGGTAGAAATTTCCCGTAATCAGATTGAGAAATTTTTAAATAGTAAAGGTTATTTTAACGCGAAAGTCAGTTCAGACATTACGGTAAAAAAGCAGCGGGCAAAAGTCTATTTTAAAGCCAATCCTGGCCCGGCATTCTTTGTTAAGAAATTAAGCTATGATATCGAAGACGCCAAAATAAAAGATATCTATTTCAACAGCAAACAGAAATTTACGCATTTAAGGGAAGGGATGCAATATGATGATGACTCTCTTGCTTATGAAAGAGATCAGATCTATGAATTGATGAAGCACCATGGTTATTTTGACTTTGCGAGGCCATATATTAAGTTCACAGTGGACTCGAATTCTAATCATGGTCAGACAAAGGTGATGCTGATTGTAGACAATCCCGAAGGCAAAACAGAACATGCACAATTCAAAATTGGAGAAACTAATGTCATTATTGCACCAAGCACTGATGGTTTTCCTGATTCTATACGGTTTAATCCGAAAATTATTAGGGGGATAAGGTTTACAGACCTGTCCGGACATTTCAGGCGCAATCCTATTTTGCGGTATAATTTTATCAGACAAGGTGAGTTGTATGACAATAAAAACGAGACCTTAACCTATGATAGGCTTTATGAGTTGAATGTCTTTAAAAATGTAAAGATTGATTACATCAAGCCTGCTGATAGTGTGAACACGGTAAATCCTGTTATCCGGTTAATACCGCAAAAACGGATGAGCAACAGGGTGGAGGGAGAGCTGCCTTTTAATGCGGGAACGGTTGGTTTTACGCTCAGTAACACCTACATTAACAACAATATGTTTAGAGGGGCTGAACGCTTTGAATTTCAGGTTAAAGGTGGCTTGCAATCAAGATTGGGGCAGGGTAAATCTGTTTTTAATGACGTTTATCAGCGTGATTTTTCTTTAAGTACGAGTTTGGCTGTTCCAAGACTTATGGTTCCTTTTCATGTTCCTATAATGGGTAAAAATGGAATGCCTTTTACTTCATTTGGTATTAGTTATGTGTATGGGCTTCAGAAAGACGTTTTTTCAAGAAAAGTATTCCAGACCTCTATCACCTACGATTGGTATGAAACCAAATTTAAAGTGCATTCCTTTACACCTTTGAACTTTGAATACCGGCTGGGCTCCTTATTGCTGGATACGGTAAATAACCCGGATAATGCTGCACTGGTCAAAGACAATGCTTATAATCTGATGTTGCTGAACAGAAAGGACATTACTCTGGGAATGAAATACAGCTATACACTGAATCAGGCCAAACTGTTGATTCCTGGTACCTTTGTTTACTTTAGGGGGAACATTGATATTGCAGGAAATATGCTGCAGGGGCTAACCCGCTTGTTTGGAAGTGTACATCATGCTTCAGAAGGTGATTATTCTGAAATTCTCGGATTGCCTTATAATCAGTATGTGCGGCCGGAAATTGATTTGAGGTGGTATAAAAACCTTGGTGGTGTAAGGCAGTTTGTGGCAAGAATAAACGCCGGGATTGCTGTTGCTTATGGGAATTCTACGGCAATACCCTTTGAAAAGAAGTTCTTTGCGGGAGGATCAAGTGGGGTAAGGGCGTGGCAAGCCAGGACATTAGGGCCAGGGAATTATAACCGGGCTGTTTTAACCCAGGATCAGCGTACAATTTTGTATGGACTTGATCAATTGGGTGATATGCATATTGAAACCAATTTAGAGTACAGGTATAAAATGCTCAACAAGTTTTTTGGTGCACAGCTCAAAGGAGCAGTCTTTCTGGACGCCGGTAACGTATGGAACGTTTCATCTGGACAACCCGCGGAAACTTATTTTAAGTTTCAGAAGTTATTCGATCAGATTGCTATCGGAACGGGTGTGGGCTTAAGGTATGATGTCGATTATTTTGTGTTTAGATTTGACATTGGATTAAAACTTAAAGATCCTCAGTTCAGTGGCTCCGACCAATGGGTTATTGCCAAATACCTGAGTGGGGCAAAAGACTTTAAGAATGAGTATAATACGACCCATGCACCCGATACCTATCGTTTTGTGCAGTATAATTTCGGGATAGGGATGCCTTTTTAAAAGAGCTTCTTCAGGCCATCAAATACCGTTTCAAAAAAAGTTGGTATGCTCAAACCGTTACTGTGGTTAAAGTAGAAGAAGATCAACAGGAGAATGACAGCAAAGATGAGGAATTTCCTGAACGCAAAGGCCAGCAGGACAATGATGAGCGGAATCAGGACCAGCCACATACTATTAAACGCATAAGGACTCAGGTCTCCGTCTTTTTTATAGACATAAACCAGTTTGCTGTGCGTACCCTTATCATTGATGTGTTTAATGTAGACAAAAGAAGAACGTTCCAGTTGAAGAGGCAATATGGCAACACCATCGTTGAATTTTAAGGATTGGGTAAAACCACTTACGCTGAAGGTATAGATCCCGTTGATCTGTTCCTGGGGCTTGTCCAGGGAATCAGCAGCAATAATGGCCAGCTTGCTGTTTTTCAGCAAACTCTCTTTTACAATAAAGTTGTTGATATCCGAACGTTGTGCAAAACCAGTACTGGTCAGGAATAACAAAAGGAAAAATAGGTAAGCTGGTCTCATTCTAATGATCGTTTATTGTAAATTAAATATCCCAAATGTAATAAAACGCCGTTTCTTTTTGTGCGGTCATCGTATAAATTATAGCTAAAGCTGATTGGCCCTACTGGAGTATGGTAAACAAGCCCTGCGGTTCCTGCATAATGCCATTTGCTGAATGCTTTGTTGTTGTCTACGTCCTGGAATCCTTCCTGCTGTATTTCTTTGTAGGGCAAAAATACATAGGCTTCCACCCTAAGGTCAAGGTTCCGTTTTAAAGTATAGACATTTTTTAGCCCTCCGGCGAGATAGCTCGCCGCTCTGAATTTCTCCAGGAATAGCGACCTGCTGTCTTGCAATGGGTAGAAAGCCGGGGCAACCAGTAATGTGGAATAATAGTTTGAAAATAAGGGTAAATTGGAAAGCACAGCTTCTGCCAGGTAACCAAGACTATAGTTGTTCTTGTGGAAAAAATAATTTTCATCACTGATTTTAACACTGCCCCAGTTTTTGTTATGGCTCTGTTCGTCTAGTTCCTCATAGAAAGAAGCATTCCTTGCGATATTTCCTGGGGTATAATTCTCTTTACCCGTATAGTAATTGACACTTAAAGTGAAGTTTCTCCCTTTGTTGGGATACTGCTTTCGGTTAAAGGTGTTTTGTTCAAAAGTGAGGTTCGGTCTGAATCCATTAAAGGTGGTGCGGTCAAGTATATCGCCTACATTAAAGGTATTGGTGGGGCTGTAATGGTCGGAATTATTGAATGCGGCAGCGCTTAGTGTTATTTTGGTCCCTCTGTTTAAAGGAATGCCAAATTTGAAATCTATTTTCCTGTCGGTTTGTTCTATATAGGTTGGGCTTGGATTTTCAATAAAAATAGAGCTGGTGCTGTAATAGTTAAAGTGGTTAAAGGTCATCTCAGCAGCCAGGAACATAGGTAAACTGGTTGGGAAATCGACCCGGGCATTCAATTGGGCGGCCTCATAAAACCTGCCCGAATAGAAATTTACACCAAAGGTGTAGGCTTTTCTGTTGAGATAATTGTATTGTACGCCTAAATAGACATTGCTGATGGGTCGGGTGGAGATGTTGCCTCCCAGGTCTATTTTAAAGCTTCTTTTTGGCCTGGCTACGATTTCAAAGGTATAGCTGTCTGAGGGTTGGTTATAGGAGATTTTCGGATAAACGGTTTCAAAAGTTTCATCTGCAACCAGTTTGTAATAGCCTTGTTTAATGTCGGAAAGATTAAAAGTCGCTTTGTCTTTCTTAAACAAACGCTCTATATATTTTTTTTGCTGATCATTGACGCCGCTTACGCTGATCGAGCTAAAAAAGAGGTCTGGCTTTTTATTGTTGAAGTTGTTTCTTTTGATGCTAAGATCTTCAGGTTTTGTTCTTCTGGTTATGGCTTTTTTGATCTGGGCCATATTCGCCATTGCTGCATCATAACCTTGTTTGATCAGGTCTGCTACCGGATAAAAATTGGTGGAGGTGTAGTCAGTAAGATTGGGCTGGACATAAATTCCATTTTCTCCTATCATGGTAGAATCAGATTTGGCCAGGAACATATAGATCAGCGACCGGTTGAGTAAGCGGTCTCCATTGTCTTTAGGGTATTCCTTGAATGTTTTAGAAGATACGTTTACCCCGATAACATAGTCTGGTTTAAACTCCTTTTTCATAATGTCTACCGGAAAATTGTTATAAATTCCTCCGTCAAAAACATATTTTCCGTCTACTCGTATAGGTCTGTACACAAATGGAACGGTCATGGTCGCCCTCACCGCTTCGGCAAGACTCCCGCTTTTGAGGGTAATACTGTTTTGCAGCAGTACATCAGAAACCATACAACGGTAGGGAATAAATAAATTGTCGAAATTATCTTTAGCAACGGCCGAGGCCTGAGAAAAAAGTTCGAGCAGTGCAAAATTTAAAGGAATATCGTTTACAAGGTTGGACCTGAAGCTAATCCGCAGACTGGTGTCTATACTCAGTTTTGCAGATAAGGCAGAGGCATTTACATTGTTTTTTTGGAAAAAGAGACTGTAATCGCTGGTGTATTTTCCGCTAACCCAGTCTTGAAAATCTTTGCTCAGTGCTATTTTTTCCATTTGTGCAGGTGTATAGCCTGCGGCATACATGGCACCCACTATCCCTCCCATAGAGGTTCCGGTGATATAATCTATCGGGATATTGTTCTCTTCCAGCGCTTTGAGTGTACCTATATGGGCAAGTCCTTTTGCGCCACCACCACTCAATACCAAACCAACTTTTTGCGCATGACCATATAATGCACAAAAAATGAATAAAAGGGGCAAGAGGTATTTGTAAGGTATCACATCCTAAAAATAGGATTTTCGATGATCAAATCCTTGATTTGTTTTAATTTAAGCTATAGATGCTATAGGTGAGGAGTGTTGCGAAACTTACCCATAGTATATAAGGAATGAAAAGGAGTCCGGCCAATTTATCGATCTTGTAAAATACCCTGGCGTTGGTGATGATGGCGGCCAGCAAAATGAAAATCTCAATCAGTGCAATTCCTATTTCCCTGGCGTAGAAAAAGATAAAAGACCACATTAAGTTCAAGATCAGCTGTATGAAATATAGGGCCAGAGTGCGGGGGAAGTGTGCAATTTGCGCTCTTTTTCTCCAAACCAGGTAAGCTGAGATGCCCATCAGAATAAAGAGCGATGTCCATACCGGTGGAAAGATGGTATTGGGTGGATTAAACGAAGGTTTAATTAATGTGGGGTACCACGTTTTTACAGAAGTTGCTGTCAATAAACCACCTAGTGCGCCAATGGCAATGGGGATGGCCAGGTTAAGAAGAAAAGCGCCTATATGAAAAGGTTTGTTCTGTGCAGCCATGGAAACAAGTTTAATTCCTGTATAATCAATAAAAGCTGTCAGGATTGACAGCTTTTGTAAGAAATGTGCCCCTGGAGGGATTCGAACCCCCATCGATGGTACCGGAAACCATAATTCTATCCATTGAACTACAGGGACAATTTGCGCAAAGATATAAAAAAAACACAATTGTAAATCTAAATTATAAAGTATTGTAAAAGACAATCATTTTTTGTCTGTTTTTGCGTTTTGTTGCCAGGCGGAATTGCAAAGAATATAGGATTTCAGGGTTTGTTTTGTCCGTTTGAAGGTGAGTTGCCCTGGAAGAGTGCCGGATAGTTCGGATATTTGGAAAGCGTTCTATATTTGTAACCTATGATGTCAAAAAAACTTATAGACAACCTGATCAGGGCAAGCAGTTGGTTTTCCGTTGGCCTGGGCGTTTTTGCGTTCAGTGCTGTTTTAATTCGCGGCCTTTATCAGCAATTGTTAATAATTAACTTTAAGGTTGGAATGAATTTTGGGTAATAAAAATGGCATTATTGAAAATAAAACCTCACTTTTGCAATCCTGATAAAGCAACAGAAGCATGTAAAAAATAGTCGAATTATTTTATGGAAGAATTAATTGTTGAAGAAGTAGTTGAGCTGATTGAGAAGGGCGACGATGCACAATTAAAAGTTTATTTGGATGATCTGAACATTTCAGATGTAGAACATCTGATAGATGAGCTTCCCCAGCATGCAGTAAAATTTATAGATACTTTATCTATAAAAAGGGCGGTAAACGTTTTCAGGATCCTGGACTTTCCTACACAGGAAAGAATTCTTAAAAAACTTTCTGGTGTTAAACTGGCAGAACTGATTAATCTGATGCCACCGGATGACCGGACTGCCTTATTTAGTGAACTTAAGGGTGATGCGGTTGCGAAACTGATTAAGTTGCTTCCGGCGAAAGATCGTGTAGAGGCACTTTCGCTGTTGGGCTATAAAGAAGACAGTGTGGGTCGTTTGATGACACCGGATTATGTTGCTGTAAAAAAAGACTGGACAGTAACCCGGGTATTGGAACATATCAGACGTTTTGGAAAAGATTCCGAAACGATTGATGTCATCTACGTTATTGATAAAGGTGGTGTACTTTTAGATGATATCCGGATCAGGGAGATTCTCCTGGCAGATCCGGAAGCAAAAATTGGAGATCTGGCGGATAACCGTTCTATTGCGTTAAATGTGAACGATCCGCAGGAAGAAGCGATCAATGTTTTCAGAATGAACAACCGCGTGGCTTTACCAGTGGTTGACGATAACGATGTGTTACTTGGTATTGTAACTGTAGATGATATTCTATGGATTGCAAATGAAGAGTATACAGAGGATATGCATAAAATAGGGGGTACCGAGGCATTGGATGAACCTTACCTGGATATGCCTCTTTTTGGTTTGGTGAAGAAGAGGATTGGCTGGCTCGTTATTTTATTTCTTGGTGAAATGCTTACTGCTACAGCCATGGCACATTTCGAAGCCGATATTGCGAAAGCAGTTGTGCTTGCTATGTTTGTGCCACTCATTATCTCGAGTGGTGGGAATAGTGGCTCTCAGGCTTCAACATTGATTATTCAGGCTATGGCGCTTGGTGAGATTACGGTAGCGGATTGGTGGAGGGTAATGAGAAGAGAAATCCTTTCCGGTTTGATGCTGGGGATTGCATTGGGTGTAATTGGATTTTTAAGGATCTTTGTCTGGACCATGTTCTCCGATATGTACGGACCACACTGGATTTTAATTGGTTGTACCGTAGGTGTAGCCCTGGTGGGTGTAGTGCTGTGGGGATCATTATCTGGTTCCATGTTACCCTTGCTATTGAAGAAACTTGGGGCCGACCCGGCAACTTCTTCTGCTCCGTTTGTGGCAACACTGGTTGATGTAACCGGACTGATCATTTATTTTTCTGTTGCAGTGATGTTTTTAAAAGGTGTGCTGCTCTGATTTTCAGAGATATTATATACAAAAAAAGCAGTTCCATACGGAACTGCTTTTTTTGTATATAAAGTTTTAATTCTATGCTTTAAACATTGAAACGGAAGTGCATGATATCACCATCTTCCACAACATAAGTTTTTCCTTCTACGCCTAATTTACCAGCATCTTTACAAGCATTTTCAGAACCCAGAGTTACAAAATCATTGTATTTGATCACCTCTGCACGGATAAACCCTTTTTCAAAGTCTGTATGGATCACACCTGCGGCCTGAGGAGCTGTAAAACCTTTGGTAATGGTCCAGGCTCTTACTTCCTGTACACCAGCGGTGAAATAGGTGTAGAGGTCCAGCAGGCGATAAGCTGCGCGGATCAATTTATTTACACCTGATTCTGTTAATCCAAGATCTGCAAGGAATTCCTGACGCTCTTCATAACTTTCCAGTTCGGCAATTTCAGATTCAATTTTAGCCGAGATGACCAATACTTCTGCATTTTCATCTTTTATGGCGTCTTTAACCCTGTCTACGTAAGCATTTCCGTTGATCACAGAGCTCTCATCTACATTACAAACGTACATTACGGGTTTTTGTGTCAATAGGCCCAGATCTTGAATAAACTCAAAATCATCAGCATCAACAGCTGCTGAACGCACAGATTTGCCAGATTCCAGATGGGTTTTAATAATACTCAGTACATCAAAAGTTCTTTTGGCATCCTTATCCGTTTTCGCCATCTTTTCCACTTTCTGTATACGTTTGGTTACGGTGTCCAGATCTTTCAACTGTAATTCAGTATCGATAATCTCTTTATCACGGATAGGGTCAACAGAACCATCTACGTGGATCACATTTCCATCATCAAAACAACGCAGCACGTGAATAATAGCATTGGTTGCCCGAATATTTCCAAGAAACTGGTTGCCCAGACCTTCGCCTTTGGATGCCCCTTTTACCAAACCGGCAATATCTACGATTTCAATAGTGTTGGGAACAACACGGTTTGGCTTTACCAGCTCTTCCAGTTTGGTTAGCCTGTCGTCGGGAACAGTGATTACGCCAATATTAGGCTCTATAGTACAAAAAGGAAAGTTTGCTGCCTGAGCTTTTGCGTTCGATAAACAGTTAAATAAGGTAGATTTCCCAACATTCGGTAAACCTACTATACCACATTGTAATGCCATGAATAGTTTTGTCTTAATTTGGCGCAAAGGTACCAATTTTTTTGAAATCAGACACTGAATAAACTTGCAGGGAAGGCAAATAATAATTATGTTTATAAAACTGAAAATATAAATTAACATTATCACTATGGAAAATTTCGAAGAAACTGAAGAGACGAACGCATTGCCTGAGAACGAAACTCCTGTTGAACAGCCAGAGATCAAACTCATTGTAACTGAAGATATTCGCAGTTATCTTTATGACATGGCAAAATGGACCAAGTTTCTGGGGATATTTGGATTTGTTATTTCAGCCTTACTGGTGATGTTTGCATTTGGAGCAACTGCTTTTATTGCTGTTCTTTCAAAATACAGTCCGGGAACACAGTTGGGGTCTTTAGGTGCAGGATTTATTATGGTGTATTTTATATTCCTGGCACTTTTATATTTCTATCCGAGCCTGATGTTGTTTAAGCATGCTACCGCAGCTCAGAAAGCCGTTTTATTTGGTGATCAGCTTAGTCTGAGTACTTCGATGAGCAATCTGAAGTCTTTTTTTAAGTTTTGGGGTATCCTGCTGATTGTGCTGATCGCTATGTATGTGCTGATTTTTGTTTTTGCAGGTATAGCTGGTATTGCAGGCACAGCTATGGGCGGGCATTAAAATAAGAAGATAGTCTTGATAAAAAAGGCCGGTTATCCGGCCTTTTTTATGGCTGATCAGATGAAAACAGGTGTTCTGTTTTCTACATGATATTTGAAATTTTTAATTTCCTTTTTTAGTAGGTGCTCAAAATATGGATTAAGTATCCTGGACAATCCAATTCCAAGTCCCCCACCCATTGGGCGGTAGGAGAGTACAATTTTTAACAAGGTATTCTGGCCGCCAGCTAAAGGCTCAAACTCCACCCGACCCACATGCTGGAACAGAGAGCCACGGTCTGATCTCCATCCAATAAGACGTCCGGGCTCATCTTTAACGATCTCTGCATTCCATTCTACAGAAAACAGGTTGCCTAGTACATTGGACTTCCAGGTGGAGAGTTTTTCGTCTACCACTTTCACATCAAGCAAACGTTTAATGCCGTGAGGAAGATGGTTTAAATTTCTCCATTGAGCATATACCTCTTGTGCCGGCAGATCAATTTCGAATTCTCCGCGAATATTTACCGCATGGGGTTTATTGCTGTCTATGCCAAGGTAATCGTAAAAGAAACATTTTCCGGTGATGCCGCGATAGGCGAGATAAGCCCCATACAGAATCCTGGATTTAAAAGGGTTTTTGAGGGTACTTCCAATTAAGATGCCGCCAAGTAACAAAGAAAACAGGCGCTCATTCGCTCCTACGTTCTCGTAGTGCTGTTTTTCAATAGAAAATTTTCCCGAACGGGGTTTAAAGTTGTGAAGTTTTAGCTCAGCCATACCAGAATAGTTTGATTGAGATATAAACAGATAAAATGCATTTGTGTTTGAACACCTAAAAAAAAATGTGTTTGACAGGGAGCGTCAAGACCTGCCAATCTTTAACGCCCCTGTGCAAACACGACCTAACCAACCGGAGATCCCGCTCCGGTTATCGTTTATGCCCCTGCTTCAGCAATGGGCTTTATCGTTTCTTTTACTTTTTTCTGGTAAGACCAGTAAAATACTATTGGATAAACAAACAAACAGAATATCGTATTGGTAATTAAACCTCCTATCACCACAATAGCCAGGGGTTTAGAAGCTTCAGAACCGATTCCTGTTGACAGAGCTGCCGGCATCAAACCGATGGCAGCCATCATAGCCGTCATAATTACAGGTCTGAGTCTTGCTGCTACACCATCTTTGACGGCGTCAGCAAAGGTCCAGGTTGGGTGATGCTTGAGTTCTGTAATATTGCTCTTGAACCTGGTGATGAGGATTACACCATTCTGTACGCAAATACCAAACAAGGCAATAAAACCTATCCCAGCAGAGATGTTAAAGTTTACATGTGTAATTAATAGTGCGAGAATACCACCAATCAAAGCAAATGGTACATTGTTCAGTACGAGTAACGAGTCTTTAATATTGCCAAATAATACGAACAGGATAAAAAAGATCAGGAGTAAACTGATAGGGACAGCCTGGGATAACCTGGCAGTAGCCCTTTGCTGATTCTCAAAATCTCCCGCCCATTCCAGTTTATACTCTTTAGGAAGTTTGATCTGTGCATTTACTTTGGCCTGTGCTTCTGCAATTGTGCTGCCCATGTCACGCCCCCTGATGGAGAACTTGATGGCACCATATCTTTGATGCCTGTCACGGTAGATAATGCTGGGGCCAGTAATTTTACTGATGGTAGAGATTTCACTCAGCGGTACTTTTGCTCCCGAAAGTGTTGGGATACGGAGGGCTCCAATGGAAGCCTCATCCTTCCTGAAATCTTCAGGGTACCGGATCCTCAGGTCAAATTTACGTTCCCCTTCATAGATTTGAGTAGCCGCTTTACCGCCTATTGCCATTTCGATAATGGAGTTGGCATCATCTGTCCTTACTCCGTACAGCGCCATTTTACTCTGATCAAGTTTGATCTGTAATTCCGGCTGGCCTAAGTTTTTTAAAATCCCTAAGTCCTCAATTCCGTTTACTGTTTTTAAGATGTCAAATATTTTTTGCTCATGTTTTTCAATGAAGTCATAGTCATTGCCAAACATCTTCACCACAATAGAACCTTTCACCCCGGAAACTGCTTCTTCTACGTTGTCAGAAATGGGCTGGGAAAAGTTTAAACTAATGCCTGGATAACCTTTCAGTTTTTCCTGCATACGCTCTATCAGCTCTTCTTTAGTTTCCTTGCGTTTCCATTCTGTTTTTGGGTAAATGTCCACCAGGAACTCCATATTGTAAAATCCTGTAGCATCTGTACCATCATTTGGACGCCCGGTTTGAGAGATGACTTGTCTGACTTCTTCAAAACTCAAAAATATTTTTCGCATCTCATTGGCCAGTTTCTTGGTTTCTGTTAAAGAAACACTTAGCGGTGCACTTGCTCTTACATAAATGGAACCTTCATCCAGTGTTGGTAAAAATTCTGTTCCAAGAAATTTAAAACTAAACAAGCCAACAACAAGAACAATCAGCGCACCAAAGAACACCAGTTTACGGGCTTTAAAGCAAGCGCTGTAAAGGCGCAATACACCGCGGGTAAGGTATTCCAGAAAAAGGTTGTGTTTTTCCTTTACATTTTTTCTCAGCAGTACACTGGCCATTGCCGGAACCAGGGTAAAAGTAAGTAACAAGGCGCCCAGCAAAGCAAAACTCAGCGTCCAGGCCAGTGGAGAAAACATTTTACCTTCTACTTTCTCAAAAGTGAAAATGGGCATTAGGCCGGTAATAATGATCAGTTTTGCAAAAAAGATTCCTTTTCCGTTTTCCAGACAGGCCTTTTTAATGATGCCAAGTTTACTCATCCGGTTAAATTTCTCCATTCCATTCTTATGGGAATTGTAATCAAGGGCCACAAAGATCCCTTCCACCATTACAACTGCACCATCAATAATGATCCCGAAATCTATAGCGCCCATAGACAACAGGTTGGCAGACATTCCTTTTAGTTTTAAGCAGATAAAGGCAAAAAGAAGGGCCAGAGGAATAATCAGGGATACAATCAAGGTTGTTCTCCAATCTGCCATAAACAGGAATACGATCAGTGTTACAAAGATGATCCCTTCCAGCATATTATGCATGACGGTGTGCGTAGCGAAGTTTACCAGGTCCTCGCGGTCATAGAAGGCACTGATCTTCACATCACCCGGCAGGATGTTATCGTTCACGTCCTTGATTTTTTCCTTGAGATTATGGATCACTTCGCTTGGGTTTTCACCTTTTCGCATCACCACTATACCTTCCACAACGTCAGGATCGCGGTCACGGCCAACTTGTCCAAGCCTTGGTAAAGCTGATTCTGTGACCTCAGCAATGGTTTTTACATATACAGGAGTTCCATTAAAATTATCTACAATAATGTTTTTGATGTTATCTATATTGTTTAATACACCAATACCGCGAACCACATAGGCTTGCCCACTTTGTTCAATGACATCACCGCCAACATTAATATTACTCTTGGATACGGCATCAAAAAGTTCGGTTGCCGTCACACCGTATTGTATAGATTTCTGAGGATCAACAGTGATCTGATAGGTTTTTACCTCACCACCAAAGCTCACTACATCTGCAACTCCCGGAACAGAAAGCAACTCTCGTTGCACCACCCAATCCTGAAGTGTTTTTAATTCTCTGACCGACTTTTTATCACTCTTTAAGGTGTAACGGAAGATCTCTCCTGTAGGGCCGTATGGAGGCTCAACCTCTGGTTTTGCGCCAGAAGGAAGATCAGCTTCATCGAGGTGATTGTTTACCTGCACTCTTGCAAACTGGTAATCTACATTATCTTCAAATGTAATTTTCACTACAGATAAACCAAAAAGGGAAGAAGAGCGGATGCTGGTCCTTCTCTCAGTTGGGTTCATGGCGATTTCCAGTGGCCTGGTTACAAATTTTTCTACCTCCTCGGCGCTGCGGCCGGGCCATTGGGTAATGATCGTGATATTTGTATTGGTTACATCAGGAAAAGCCTCTATGGTGGTATTTTTAAAACTCAGGTACCCGGCCAGAACCAAAATGAAAGTGGCAAAGAATATGAAATACTTATTCTTCAGGGCAAAATTTATGATAGACTTAATGAATTTATTCATTATAGTAATATTAAGTGATAAGGAAAGGTTAAGGTTTCAGGCTGTCATAAAGGAACAATTGCTTGGAAGCCACTACACGGTCTCCTGCTTTTAATCCTTTACTGATGTAGGCTTTATCTTCAAACTTTCTACCGAGTTCAACTTCCTGTATACGCACTTTTTTTATCGGGTCCAATACCATCACATAATACTTGTTGTTGTCGAAAATGAGGCAATCTGCGCTAACCACTGGCAAACTAGCACCGTTCGTTGTGGCAATCTGCACAGTTGCCATCATTCCCGGTTTCAACAAATACCCTGGGTTTTTAATGACCACACGGGCATTCATAACTTTGCTGTCATTGTCCATTACATTGTAGATCTTGCTGATCTTACCCTTAAATGATTTATCCGGATAGGAAAGAATGGAGATGTTTACTTCATCTCCCTCTTTGATTTTGGAAATGTCCGATTCGTAGATATTGATCAATGCCCAAACATCCGACAGATCCGCTACGGTAAACAAATTCTGGCTATTATCTGGTCTGACCTGCATATTGGTGGTCACATTTTTATCTACCACAAATCCTGAGATGGGAGATCTTAAAGTATATGAGCCATTTTTGCTGCCGCCATTTAAGGAAAGGATAGACCTGGTACGGCGTTCTTCAGCCTGCTTAACCATCAGGTCATTTTTAGCCTGTTCCAGATCTCTTGCAGAGGCCAGACCACTTTTATACATATCTTCAGTGAGTTTTGCATTCCGCTGTGCATTCCGCAAGTCAGCAGAAGAACTGATGCTTTCCTTATCAAAGCCTGCCATTTCTGCACTGGTCATCGTGGCCAGTACCTGGCCTTTGCTCACTGCATCTCCTAGTTTTACCGTCGCACTTTGTACGCGTCCACTCACCATAGGATAGATTTTAGCCATTTTTTCTTCATTGGCCGTGATCTTGGCGGAGAAATTCAAATCAGCCTGGTTATTCGCTCCCTGTACGGTGTCAATTTCCAGTCTTTTAATCAGAGAGTCTGTTACAACAAACTTGTCTTCTTTAGGCGCTTCTTTTTTCTGTTCTGAACAGGCAGATAAAATAAGGACGGCGGAGATGGCAGTCAGTGCGCCGATGTTTTGGATAATCTTTTGCATGTGTGCGTTATTTGAAAATGTTAGATCCGGTCACAAAATTGATTTCTTCTTTAGCGTTCATACGCTGGTATTTCAGGGTATTCATTTGCAGTGTACTGGCCTTATAGGAATCATAGAAATCCAGGAATTCAATTAAACTGATGTTTCTGTTTTTAAAGTTCTTGATCACCTCACGGATCAGTTTGTCAAAATCCGCATTGAAATTCTTATCAAAACCGTGGTAAAGATTTTCCGTGCGCAAGGCTGATGCATAACTGTTGTACACTTCATTCTCCAGAATGGCATCCTGCTGATTTAAGCTGGCCTTTCCTGCATCGATGGCAATTTTGGCTTTTTTAATTTCACCTTGGTTGCGGTTGAATAAGGGAATGGGTAATTTTACGCCAATTCCGGTATATTTTGTTGGATAGCTGCCTTGAAGATCATAGGTTAATGAAAGTTCTACATCAGGTATGGCATTGGCTTTCTGAAGTTTTAGATTGTTCTCCGCATATACAATCCCGGTTTTTGCCAGCTGAAGATCAGCGCGGTTGTTGCGGGCTGAATCCAGTAAGTTGGTATAGATCTGTTTGTCCAGCTGATCATTTTCTTCCTCTTCAGGGGAAACGACCAGGGCAAGTTTTGCATCTGGTTTGATATTGGTCAGGAGTTTAATTTGGGTTTGCAGGTCTTCAATATCATTCATCAGACTGCTGTATTCGCCCTGCAAACTATATAATAGAGATTTTATCCGGATAATGTCTTTCATAGCGACATTTCCCATCTTTAACTGCTGCTCATTTGCGGTTAGCAGGAGTTTTAAAGAATTGATCTGCTGTTCGTATACTTTAGCAGATTGCTGGTCATAGTAAGTTTTATAGAAGGTAGAAGTCAGGCTGAAGCGAAGCGTCCGCATCAGGTCGAAATATTGGTACTCGCTTAATTTTACCCCTGCAGTGGCCAGCTGTATATTTTTATTGCGCTTACCGGCAAGTTTAATGACCTGCGACAGGGCAGCCTGGTATTCTCCGGTTGTACTGTTGGTCTGTAGAAACTTCTTGGTTTCATGGTTGTACAACTGGTTTTCATAGCTGATTTCAGGGTTGTCGAACAAACGGGCTGTAATGACATCAGCTTTGGCCTGGTCGGTCTGATATTGCTGAGCAATCAGCTGGTAGTTGTTTTTGACAAAGAGCTTTTCGGCCTCAGGCAAACTTAATTTCAGCGAGTCGGTGTTTTGTGCCGATACACCTGCAGCCAGGCATAGCAGTGCAAGGCAGCTTAAAAGTTTTGAGATTTTCATTGGGATCTGGTCATTTATAAAATTATTGACCAAACCTACCCCGGGCGTATTAAAGCGAAATTAAAGAGAAATTAAAAAGAAATTAAAATTTAGGAAAAGAGATCTCAAAGATGGTTCCTTTACCTTTTTGTGACTTTACAGTGATGTTTCCCTTGTACAGAGTCACAATTTTATAAGCCATATATAGCCCCATTCCATTGCCCGCATGTGCAGTTTTAGAAGAAGAACTATAGAATGGTTTAAATATATGATCTAATTGCCGCGGCTCCATACCCACACCCTGATCAACAATAAAAATATGAATGCCGGTTTCATTAATTTCCAGGATGCATTTTACCGGAAGCTGGTCGGAAAACTTAAAGGCATTGGATATGATATTGTCCAATGCGATCTGCAGTAGGGTGGGGTTACAGTTTACCGTAAGTAATTCCTCTTCCATTGGCAGGTCTTTAACCTCCACCAGGAGCGGATAATTTCCCGGTTTTTTAGTCCATTCTTCCTGGATGGACCAGATCATTTCATCTATCCTCAGTTTAACCCAATTGGTTTCCCCATATTCCAGATCTGTTTGCGCCAGATTGAGCAGGCTGCTGATGATATTTTCCAGTTTTTCTGCATCTTCGAGAACGGAATGTAAAGCCCGTTGGTAATCTTCCTTGCTTCTTTCCTGGGAAAGGGAAATCTCTGCACCAATAATCATCCTGGTAATAGGGGTTCTGAGTTCATGAGAAGCATTGGCAACAAAAGTTTTCTGTAAAATAAAGGATTGTTCCAGGTGCTCCATTAAATTGTTGAAATTCTGAGCAAGCAGTTGGACCTCATCTTTATTGGTGCCCTCGCTTACTCTGAAGTGCAGATTGTTGGATTTAATGAGTTTGACCTGTTCAATAAATTCATTTAATGGCAGGAGGATTCTTTTAGCGATCCACCTCACAGAAAGGAGCAAGCCAATAAAAATCGTCAGAAAGGTTACCACCATGATTTTCCATAGTTTTTCTACACGGTTGATGGTGCTCTGATCTATAGCAGAGGCGAGGATCACGAAGTCTCCCTGGTTGTCCTTATAATAAATTCCAACGACCTGTCTGAGGCCTTCTCTGAATTGCAGCTTTTTGGCATGCCTTACTTTTTCAATGGTTTCAATGTTCCAGTATTGCTGGTCGTCTCCGATAAAAGTTGCATCATTTTTATCGTTATAAATTCGGATCACCTCGCCATTTAGTTTTTCGAGGTATTGCTCCCGAACCCTGCTCAGTGAGTCACTCGAAATCTCATCTGCTTCCAGATAGAGCTTCGCAGTGACCATGGTACGGTCTGTAAGCCTGGAAAAAAATTCCGCCTGCATAAATTTCAAGAAAGTAAAATAGATTGCAAACAATACACAAAGAAGAATCAAGGTACTGATTAAGGTAAAATATAAGGCTAGACGGTCCTTTATCTTCATGCTTCTTTGAGAATGTAGCCCATTCCGATCTTGGTGTGGATCAGTCGTTTGTCAAAATCTTTGTCTATTTTCTTTCTCAGGAAGTTGACATAGACATCTATCACATTGGTTCCGGTGTCAAAAGTAATATCCCAGGCATTTTCTGCAATATACTGACGGGAAAGGAGGCGGTTTGGATTTTTGAGGAACAATTCGAGCAAGGTATATTCCTTGGCAGTCAGTTCAATCTGTTTACCAGCTCTTTCCACAGTTTTACTATACGTATCAATTGTAATATCAGCAAAACTGAGTTGGTTTTTTGGAGCGAAATTTTTATGGCTTCTTCTTAAAAGAGCTTCCAAACGGGCCAGTAATTCTTTAAAATGAAAAGGTTTAAGCAGGTAATCATCTGCTCCTGAGTTGAGCCCGATCACTTTATCTTCAATAGAGCCCAGAGCAGTAAGGATCAATATAGGGAGATCTTTGTTGTTTATTCTGAGCTGACGACATACCTCGATACCATTTAGACCCGGCATCATAATGTCCAGAATAACCAGATCGTAGGGGTTGGCCTGAAAATCGATCAATGCCTCTGTTCCATCGGCAATCGACGTTACATTATACTGATGTTCTTCCAGACCTGCTTTGATCAGGCTGGCAATTTTAATGTCGTCTTCTGCTAATCCAATTTTGAACATAACGCAAATATATAGATCATTTACGGATTTATCTGCTACAGTTAAACAGGTCAATCGTTTGCGCAAAGAAACCTATTCTTATTGTGCAGATATTAATTACCTTAAACTGTGTTATTGAAACAAATATGGAAAGAAAACTCCTATCTGTTGACATTAAAATAGTAATTAATATATGATTAGAATAAAGAATATACCTGTTGGTATCCTGTTATTACTTTCTGCAACTGCATTTGCCCAAAAGAACAACCAAAATGTGCCTTTGGTTGCAGAAATCGGTGTCATTCATTCAGGGGATAAAAAAGTTGTTTTTCCAACAGCACCAGCGGGGTATCAGTTGATCTATCGCGGAAGTGACCGTTCTCCTGTGATCGATAGCATGGGCACCATTACGGCTCCATTGGTTAATGCAAAAGTAAATCTCTACTTTCAGTTGATCAGTACAGCTGTTGATACGCTCAAATATGATGTTTCTAAACAAGTTCTGATTCCAGGTCGATTCCCTGATAAGGGTATCAATCCGCAACCTTTTGTCATCTCGGCACTGCGCGAATGGCATGGTGGTCAGGGAAGCTTTATACTGAATTCCTCCAGCCGGATTGTTTTAGATCCAGGCAGTAAAAATACTTTGCAAAAAGTGGCAGATCTCCTGAAAAAGGAATTGAAGGCACAAACCGGATTTAATTTAAACATCACCTCGGGCAAACCTCAAAAAGGAGATCTTTATTTAAGCCTCGGAGAGAAAGACCGTAGTATAGGAGATGAAGGGTATTACTTTAGATCTGATGCTTATCTAAGCATAAGTGCGTTAAAATATCAGGGGCTGTTCTGGGGAACAAGAACACTGCTTCAGCTACTCGAACAGGATAAAAATATTCCAAAAGGTGTGGCCAGAGATTATCCTGAATTTAAAGTCAGAGGATTTGTACTGGATGCCGGCCGTAAATTCTTTAGTCTTCAGTTTTTACAGGATTATGTAAAGCTCATGTCTTACTATAAGATGAATGATTTTCAGGTCCATTTGAATGACAATGGTTTCAAGAAATATTTTGGGGATAAGTGGGACAATACCTATTCCGCCTTTCGATTGGAAAATTCAACCTATCCCGGCCTCACGGCTAAAGACGGATCTTATTCTAAAAAGGAATTTATTGAATTGCAGCAACTGGCAAGAGATTATGATCTTCGCATTATACCGGAAATAGATGTCCCGGCACATGCCCTTGCCTTTACAAAAGTTGTTCCTGAAATAGGGAGCAAGCTTTACGGGATGGATCATCTGGATCTGAAAAACCCTAAAACAGTTGAAGTGGTTGAAAATGTATTCAAAGAGTATTTAGGTGGGAAACATCCCGTGTTTACCGGGAATGAAGTACATATTGGAACAGATGAATACGCAAAAAAAGAAGCGGAAGCTTTCCGTGCGTTTACAGACCATATGATTAAATACGTCCAGGGCTATGGAAAAGAAGTGAGGGTATGGGGGGCATTGACCCATGCCGCTGGTACAACACCTGTAACCGTTAAAAATGTCACAATGAATACCTGGTACAATGGTTATGCTCAACCTGTGGATATGAAGAAGCTAGGTTATAAACAAATCAGTACACCCGATGGATGGTTGTATATTGTGCCTGCCGCAGGTTATTATTACGACTATCTGGACTATAAAAATATCTATGAGAAGTGGAGTCCACTGCAGATTGGTGAAGTGCGTTTTCCAGCAGGCGATCCGGGAATTATCGGCGGTTCATTTGCAGAATGGAACGATATTGTGGGGAATGGAATTACAGAAAAAGACGTACACGACCGTGTTTTTCCGGCGATGCAGGTGGTGGCAGAAAAAATGTGGGGCGGAGATCAAACTACAAATACCTTTGAGGTTTTTGATGCCAAAAGAAAACAAATAGGTGAGGGACCTTTTTTAAATATGAGAGGCAAAATCGGAAAAATAAAAGAAGCATTAGTGGCCTCTTATTCTTTTGATCAGCCGGGTAAAAATATCGTATTGCATCAGGCCGGATATTCAAAAGGGACCAAAGGGAAAGCCTTAACTTTTACCGGGAAAAATAGTTTTGCTGAACTTCCTTATAAAGAGATTGGCTATGATTACACGGTTTCTTTCTGGATTAATCCTTCAGGTAATGCAGAGGACAATGTTCCTGTTTTCAAATCACCAAATTCCGTGGTTAAATTAAAACAAGGCAATACTGGTAAACTGGGTTTCTCCAGGGAAGGGTATGACTACGATTTTGACTATGCCGTTCCGGAAAATGCCTGGACACATGTGGTGATCTCAGGAACTTCAAAAGGGACTAGTCTGTATATTAATGGTCAGTTGCAAAAGCGATTGTACGACAACTGGATACAATTTACAGATAAGGACAAGGTACGTAAGGTAGAAACCTTATTCTTTCCACTGCAGCAGGTTGGAGGGTTCAAAGGTAAGCTGGATGAATTGCAAATCTGGAACAAGGTATTGACGGATCAGGAAATCAGTTCGATGTAAATCTAGGATAAGATCACTCCAAAAATAAGCAGCAGGCCAATTTCCGGATTCTTATATAAGTATTCTTTAATAAAGCTGATTGACTTCACCATATGGCTGTTCACTGTAGCTATAGAAATGCCAAGTTCGTCAGCTGCCTGCTGGTAAGTTTTTCCTTCTATTTTACAGAGTATGAAAACCTTTTTTCTGGATTCAGACAATTTATTGATTGCTTGTTGAATGATCGCTGCAGTTTCTTTTCCGATTAAAGCTTCTTCTGTTTGCATATAATAATCAACAGCATTGATCAGCAGACTCGCCTGAAGCCTTTTGTCTCTGGATACCTTTCTCAGGTAATCGTAAACCAGATTTTGGGCCACAGTATACAGAAAAGCAACAAAAGACTGGTCTATATTGATGAGCCGGCGTTTGTCCCATATTTTAAGAAAGAGATCTTGCAAAAGTTCTTCTGCAACATCATCATCTTTAACGATGCTGTTGATCTTTCGGTACAACACTTTGGCGTAAGTACTATAGAGCGCATTAAAAGCAGGTTCATCCCCCTGTCTGAATTGCAGGAGTAATGCTTTTAATTGTGGTTCGCTCAGAGTATCCATGTATGTTTAGGCCTTATCGGGCCTAAACTAAGTAAAAATCATCTTATCCAGTGAATTATTTCAAAATCCAGCTTTTAAATTTTATTTCACTGTAAATAAGTTGGTTGTATGTATTTCTTGTTTTAGCATCAATGTATTTCTGTTCAGCTACGTATTGCTTTTATATATCTCTGATAAAAAGCCTTAATTTATGGATCAGCTCCGGACACTCTTTAACCGTTACCTGCAGAATCAATGTACAACAGAAGAAATTCAAGTACTGATGCGGTATTTTTCTTCAGCAGAACAAGGTCCCGAGTTAAAGCAAGCCATTCGTGAAGCATTGGCTAAATCGCCAGCGGTAGAAGAAACGGATGAAGATCGTCTTGAGGAACGTATTAAACGGGTGCAAATCTATCTGAATAGTAGTTTCAGCAAACCATCACGAAAGTTAAGTCCGGCATTTTTCAAATACGCTGCGGCAGCAGCACTTCTTATAACACTTTCGGTTGGCTATCTTTTCTTTAGCCCTTCAAATAAAGGGAATTCAGAACATTTGGCAGCCGAAAAACAAGATGTTCAACCGGGTAGTAATAAAGCCGTACTCACCCTTTCTGATGGGTCCCAGGTTTCCTTAACCGATGCTGATCCGGGTGTTCTGGCCAAACAGGCAGGTGTCAGCATTACAAAAACAAAAGATGGTCAGTTGATCTATACCGCTCAGACACCACATGAAGGAGATAAGGTTCTAACAAGCGTTATTAACAGGATTTCTACTCCCAGAGGCGGGCAATACCAGGTTAATTTACCTGATGGTACTAAAGTCTGGCTCAATGCGGCTTCCTCGCTTAAGTTTCCGGCAAGCTTTGTGAATGCAGCTAAACGCCGGGTTGAGCTTAACGGAGAGGCTTATTTCGAAGTGGCCAAGGATAAAACAAAACCATTCATTGTTTCTACAGGGCCTTCCGGCTCTGGTCAGGGGCAGGAAACAGAAGTGCTGGGAACTCATTTTAACTTAAACAATTATCCTGAACAAGGCCGTACTGTAACAACACTTATGGAGGGAAGTGTGAAAATTACAGGAATAAGAACTGGAACATCAGGAATACTTAAACCAGGACAGCAGTCTGTTTTAGATTGTTGTCTTCAAATCTATCATGCAGATATAGAAGCTGCTATGGACTGGAAAAATGGGAATTTTTATTTTAACGACGAGAACATTAAAAACATCATGCTTAAACTCTCCCGCTGGTATGATATAGAGGTGGAATATAAAGGGAAAGTGCCTGAGTTTGGTTTTGGTGGTGAAATATCCAGAACTAAAAAGCTCTCGGAAGTATTGAAAGTACTGGAAACAACCGGGGCCGTTCATTTTATTATTGAAGGAAGGAGGGTAATCGTTATGAATTAATTCTACTTCACAAAGACGAAAAACCAGGAGTGCTTGGAACCACCCCTGGAATAGTAGTCTGGTGATCAATTCGCATGCTTCGCACAATTAAATTAACTAAACCAAACCATCCCCATGATTTTTATCATGGGCTAAATCCAAATGTATGAATTTTTATGCGCTATTTAAGCACAGGTATTTTGCCTGTGTGGCACAACCATTTGTTCGTGTTATGGATTCGGTTTTAGAACAAATCCATAAGACAGATAAAAGAAAACTGATTATGCGATTCAACTTAACCGTAATCCTTTTAACCACCTTCCTACTGCAAGTCAGTGCTGCAGGATATGCCCAAAGGATCAACTTAACCAAAAACAATATATCCTTAACGGAAGTGTTCAAAGAGATCAGGATCCAGAGTGGATATGATTTTGTGTATGCTACGCCTCAAATTAAACTGGCCAGAAAAGTAGATATCCTGGCAAGAAATGCCTCTGTAATGGAAGTGCTGGAGCGGTGTTTCATCAACCAGCCTTTTACTTTTGAAATCCAGAACAAAACTATTGTGATCAAAGAGCGTGCTGGTGCCGTTCAGAACAGAAGAATCAGAGGGCAGGTACTGGACCGGAAAGATGGAAAAGCAATTCCGGGGGCAACGGTTGTTATCAAAGGTACAAGAGCCCTGGTTCAGACAGATAATTATGGAAAGTTTGCGCTGGATGTGCCTACGGGTGGTACCATTTTGGTTATCCGTTTCCTGGGGTATAAAACACAAGAGGTCCTTTTATCTGATTTTGAATCTTTTGTCATCAAACTGGATGAGGACCAGCAGCTGTTGGACCAGGTGGTGGTATCTACAGGATATCAAACCATCGCCAAAGACAGAGCAACTGGCTCCTTTTCACAGATCAAACAAGAGGATATGGAGCGAAAGCTGACCCTGAATCTGGTTGATAAAATGGAAGGCATGGCCAGTGGTTTGCTCCTTACAAGCAATCTTCCTGATGCGAGCGGCCGGCCAACCAAAAATTCGTTGTTGAGCATTCGCGGACGCAGTACAATCAGCGCAACGCAAAACCCTTTAATCATTGTGGATGGCTTTCCTTATGAATCGGATTTGTCCTTGCTCAATCCTGAAGATATTTCCACAATCACTTTTCTGAAAGATGCAGCAGCGGCCTCGATATGGGGCGTGAGGGCTTCTAATGGTGTTGTTGTCGTTGAAACAAAGCATGGTAAAGCGGGCAAATCCCAAATCAATTTCTCTACCAGTTTTACGATTGGCGGAAAACCAGATTTGTCTTACAGACCGGTAGCCAGTTCTGCCGATTACCTTGATTTCGAAAGAGAGGCTGTAGATAAATCGCTTATCCCCGATCCCAAAGGCAAATCACAGCCTGCAATATCATCGGGTGCAGATATCTTCTACCGCTTTAAGCGTGGAGAGATCACTGCTGCACAACGTGATGCCTTGGTACAACAACTGAGCGGCTACGATTACAAAACGCAATACTCGGATTACCTGCTGCAAAAACAACAGATTCAACAATACAACTTGTCTGCCTCCGGGGGAAATGAATTGGCAAAATATTTTATTTCAGGCTCCTATAGTAAAGAATTACCAGTGTCTAAAGGAGATCAGACCGAGCGTTTTACTTTAAATTCTAACAATAATTTCCAACTTTCTAAAAGGTTGGAGGCCAACGTTGGGTTAATGCTCATCATGAACAATAGCAAAAATAATGGAGTGGGCTTAACACCGCTACAGCCTGGAATAAGTACCATTTTGCCTTACGATAGGATTGTAAGCGATAATGGAAAACCTGTTCAATACGCACGTGCATTTAATGGACCTGCTCTGGATGCCTTAGAAAAACAAGGCTATTTGCCATGGAGATATGATTATTTATCTGCGCATTCCAATGCAGACAACACAATCAGATACAGTCAGTTTAGGATAAATGGAAGTTTGCAGTATAAGATTATAGAGGGCGTAAATGCTCAGGTAAGTGGTTTGTATGAGCGATCTTTTCAACGCGGCCGAAATTACTATAACCCAGATTCCTATACTGCAAGAAATACAATTAACAATGCGACTTCTATACTTGCTGGAAGTAATCCTGCAAAATTAGTTTACGGATTGCCTGTAGGTGGAATTCTGGACCTGGCCAATGCCGATATGGAACAATATAACGCACGTGGGCAGTTGGTTGTGAACAAGAAATTAGGCAGTGACCACCGGGTAGATGCAGTAGCTGGTTTAGAAATGAGGCAGTTGTGGACAGCCGGCTCTACCAACAGGTTGTACGGTTATGATGACCAGACATTAAGTTCTCTTCCTGTAAACTACGCAACGCAATACTCCATGGCAGTTACAGGGAGTAAGGCTACGCCGGCTTTACCGAATAGCCTTTCAGATACGAGAGACCGGTTTTTGTCCTGGTACACCAATGCAAACTATACTTTTAAAGAAAAATATGTGATTTCCGGAAGTGCCAGATTAGATGATTCCAATCTATTTGGGGCTAGTAAGGAATATCGGGCCACACCACTATGGTCAGTAGGTGGGATGTGGAAACTAGGGCAAGAAGATTTTCTTCAGCTGCCTTTTGTCGATCGCCTAAACCTGCGAGTTACTTATGGAGTGAATGGAAATGTCGATAAAACAACCAGTCCATTTCTTACCGCAACAGTTTCAGGATTTCCAGATTTTTACAATGGTTTAAACTACGCAGTAATATCCAATCCTGCCAATCCCCTACTTCGCTGGGAGAAAACAAAAACCTTCAATATAGGTGCAGATGTATCCCTTTTGAAAGACAGGTTAGAGCTTAGCCTTGATATCTATAAGAAACGAAGCTATGACTTGCTTGGTCCAGCCGAATTTAATGCGACCTATGGTTTTACCTCACTTAAAGTAAACACAGGAAGACTCGACAATCATGGAATAGATCTTAATCTTACTGCAGATGTACTTAGGAATGGTGATTTTCAATGGAAATCTCAATTGAATTTTGGTTATAATGAGAATAAGGTAGTCTCTTCTAACCTTCAGCGTGATAATGTAAGTTATTATCTCAACAGTGGCCCCGCCGGAAATAACCCAATTGTAGGGAAGTCTATTGATGGGATCTACAGCACCAATTGGGGTGGCCTGGACAGTAAAGGAAGACCAACGGTATTAACAGGGGATGGAAAACAAATGTTTGTTGAGAATGATATTTCAAACGACCTTTCTACATTAACGTATAGTGGAACAACTGTTCCAAAGTATTTTGGAGGCTTTACGAACACTTTTCACTACAAACAGTTTGATTTGTCTTTCCTGATTACCTATAAACTGGGTTATGTATTCCGTCGTCCTTCCATTGATTACTTTAGTTATTTCACGCAAAAAACCATACATAGTGATGTTGGCCAGCGCTGGAGACAACCTGGTGATGAGGCGAAAACAAATGTGCCCGTAATGCCAAGCAGTGGCGTTAACTATAATTCCACCTGGTACACCTCATCCAATCAGTTGATCGAGAGTGGGTCTCATATTCGATTTAGAGAGGTTTCTCTTTCTTACAGCTTTGCACCGTCACTGGTCAAGCAATTGCATATGCGCCAATTGTCTGTAATGGCTTATGCCCGTAATTTGGGATTGATCTGGGCTAAAAATAAGGAGGGAATTGATCCTGATTTTGTGCCTTCGGCTTACTATACCATTCTGCCAACCCCAGCTTCATTTGCGCTTGGACTGAGGGCTTCCTTTTAATTTTAAATCTTGAATGATGAGAAAAACTTATTTATATCTTTTATGCTTTGCAGTCCTAGTTTCCGGCTGCAAAAAGGATTACCTCGATATTAAACCAAAAGGGAAAGTGATCCCTTCTACGTACAAAGATTACAGGCTGCTCCTGAACGGTACAAATAGCCTGGCAGCCTCATATGGACAAGATGAGTTTGCTACGGACAATGTAGAATTCTACGAAACTCAGGGACTTGGTTATCTGGATAATTCCACCTATAAACTGCATACCTGGCAGAACAATGTTTATGTAAGCACAGACAATGATTCACAATGGAGTAATTTGTATAAACAGATTTATCTGTCCAATGTAGTTCTGGATGGCATGAAAACGGCTACAGGTGGCTCGGAAAAAGACCGTAATCAATTGATCGGTGAAGCATTGGTCCATCGTGCTTTTGCTTATTTTTCCCTGGTTAATATGTATGCGACGCAATACGATGCTTCTACAGCAAGTGCGGATCCTGGAGTACCATTGTTGTTGGAGGCAACGACCAGTGCACAGTTGGTCCGGGCAAGCGTACAGGTCGTATATGATCAGGTATTTATAGATTTAAACAAGGCCGTAACCCTGCTGTCTGTAACAAGTACTTCTGCTTATGAGCCATCGCTTCCTGCTGCATATTCTTTGCTTGCGCGAGCTAGTCTTCAGATCGGGAAATATCCGGATGCACTGCAATATGCATCAAAAACTTTGGAGCTTAAAGGTGCTTTGGCAGATTATAATGATTATGCTTCATCTCCAGCCAGTACTTTTCCGCTGAGCAGGAATAATCCTGAAACCTTGTTGTTGAAAAATGTATCCAATTCATATTCATGGTTTTCTATGAGTCATGATTTACAAAATCTATTTACAAGTTCAGCCGGTGACCTTCGTTTTCAGATTTTGTTTAGTACGACTCAAGAACCCTTTGTTGGTTATGTTTATTACATGGGCGAATTTCTAGCTTTCGATACCCGAACAGTTGGACCAACAGTTGCCGAAATGTACCTGATCCGTGCGGAGTGTGAGGCCAGGACCAATCAACCAGGACTAGCCATGCAGGATGTTAACCTGTTGCGTAAAAAGCGCATTCTTAAAGCTAGTTATGCTGATTTAACAGCCTCTTCTGCAGATGACGCATTATTAAAGGTTTTGGCCGAAAGAAGGAGAGAATTGTGCTTCAGGGGACTTCGTTTGTTTGATCTGAAAAGGTTGAATAAGGAGTCGCGTTTTGCCAAAACACTTACACATAGTTATAACGGGCAGCAGTTTGAATTGAAGCCCAATGATTACTGCTATTTGTTTCCTATTGCGCCAAAATTGAGCAATTTGAATCCGGAATTGACACCAAACAAAAGAAACTAACTCGGAAAATTAAATTTATAATGATGAAAATAGAATTATATATCACTGCCATATTGCTGGTTCCGGTAGTGGCGGCCGCACAAAAACAAGGCTATACCTTAAAAGGAAAATTCGCAGACCCTCAAACGCGGGGAAAAATCTATGTGAGCTATTATGAGAACCAGCAGAACAAACGGGACAGTACTGAATTAAAGAACGGTGCATTTGAGATCAGGGGTAGTGTGGAAGGGCCAACCTCTGCATGGATGGATTTTAAACCTGAGAAGACACTGGCGAAAAAAAAAGGGCATGACGGACTTTCTTTATACCTTGATCAAGGCCTGATCAGCATTAGTATTAAGGACTCACTAAAAAACGCCCTGATCAGCGGGTCTCCGATCAATACTGCTTATAAGAAATACAAAGCTGTTATAGAAATACCAGATAAAACGATTGGAAAATTGAAAAGCGCTTACTATAAACTTTCGGCAGAGCAAAAGAAAGACAAGTCTGTAACTGAGGTTCTGGAAAAAGAGATGGATAAAGCGGATATGGAGAAACAGAAAGTGCTGAGTCAGTTTGTTGTTAAAAATCCAGGATCTTATTTCAGCCTGATGGCTTTGCAGCAAATAGGCGGATCTTATTTTGATGTGGCTAAAATAGAACCCTTGTTTGCGGGCTTATCTCCTCAGCTGCGGAATTCTAAAGAAGGCCTGGCGTTGGCAGCATCTATTGCAGGGGCTAAGGCGACGGTCACTGGGAAAATGGCCCCGGACTTTGCTCATAATGACACCAATGGCCAGCCGGTGAAACTATCTGACTTTAAGGGGAAATATGTATTGCTGGATTTTTGGGCTTCCTGGTGCGGACCATGCAGGGCAGAAAATCCTAATGTACTCAAAGCTTATAATACTTATAAGAATAAGAACTTTACGGTTCTTGGAGTTTCCCTTGATCAGGCAAAAGATCGTGATAAATGGTTGAAAGCGATTAAAGATGATGGGATGCCCTGGACACAACTGAACGATTCAAATCATACCGATGTACACGGGGCAGGTAACTTATATGCGATCAAGGCGATACCTTCTAACTTTTTGATCGATCCACAGGGCAGGATTCTGGCTAAAAATTTAAGAGGAGAAGAGCTGGAGAAAAAGCTGGCTGAAGTCCTGAAATAAAATTCACCAAAAGGGGAATAATAAGAAAACAAAGGCCGGTGGATGCCGGCCTTGTTTATAAAAGATTAGTGGTCTTTACGTTGCATTTATACAATTGTTATTTTATAATTAATTGAAACTTAATATGATTAGCGAAAAAATGTATGTACCTTTGCGCAAATTTTATGAAGAAGATCGTCGATTACAGAAAATTGTTAGGTGTACAGAAGGATGCCGAGCTAAAAGAATTAAAAACCATTTACCGGAATTTAATGAAAGACTGGCACCCGGATAAGTTCCAGGAAAGCGAAGAGGCTAAATTAGAAGCCGAAAATAAAAGCAAGGATATTATTGAAGCCTATCATTTTTTAGTAAGTATTGCACCGGAAACTTTGCAACTTTCTTTAGAAGAGTATACACAAACAACTTCTTCCTGCGGTATAGCTGATTTTACCTGGGAACGCCAGGTATTAAAGGTTTATTTCCTGGATGGAAGCGGATATGAATATTTTGAAGTACCAAGAGCAGTTTATGTTAAATTGGTTAATGCTGATTCACCAGGCAGATTTGCCCGCAGACACATTTTTAACGTATTTCCATACCGGAATATAGCTAAGCAGGAAACGGCCTAGGCACATCCTTATTTAGATGGATCTGTTTAATCTGATCCTAAAATCTTTTTTTAAATCTAATTGTTCTAGTTTTGTTAGCATCAGATTAACAAAACCAGAACAATTGAAATCTTTATCCTCTCCTTTTAATAGAAGCATACTGGCTTTAAGCCTAGGATTGCTTTGCCTGTTTGCTGCCTGCAGCACAAAAAAGAAGGCCACTAAAACAGTTGTAGTGTCTGGCGAACAACCAATACACCCCACAAGGGAATTCCGTGCGGCCTGGGTTGCCTCTGTAGCTAATATCAACTGGCCTTCAAAACCCGGACTCTCCAGCCAGCAACAACAGAAGGAAGCGATTGCCCTGCTTGATTTTCTACAAAAGAATAATTTTAATGCTGTGATCCTGCAGGTTAGGCCTCAGGCCGATGCCTTGTACAAAAGTGATCTTGAACCCTGGTCGTATTTCCTGACAGGTAAGCAGGGACAGGCACCTTACCCTTACTACGACCCGCTTCAGTTCTGGATCGAGGCTGCACACAACCGAGGTCTGGAGCTGCATGTATGGCTTAATCCTTACCGGGCTTATCATACCTCGGCCAAAGGCCTTAGTGATCAATCTGTTGTTAAGAAACATCCCGAACTGGTTGTTAAGCTCAAAGATGGACAATACTGGATGGACCCCTCTAAAAAAGGGACACAGGACTATTCTGCAGCTGTAGTTAAAGACATCGTAAAACGTTATGATATAGATGGGGTTCATTTTGATGATTACTTTTATCCATATGAGTCTTATAATGGAGGAGCAGATTTTCCGGACAACGAGAGCTGGACAGCCTATCAGAAAAGTGGCGGAAAACTATCACGTGCAGATTGGCGCCGGCAAGGCGTAAATACTTTTGTAGAAAGGATATACAAAGAAATCAAAGCAGAAAAGAAATATGTGAAATTTGGCATCAGTCCTTTTGGGATCTGGAGACCAGGCTTTCCCGCTTCTATACAAGGAATGGACCAGTACGATAAATTATATGCAGATGCTAAACTTTGGCTGAATAAGGGGTGGCTGGATTACTTTACACCGCAATTGTACTGGAGAATTAATGATATTCCACATAGTTTTCCCGTTTTGCTGGACTGGTGGGCAGGAGAAAATACCCAGAGCCGTCATTTGTGGCCGGGAATTAATGTAGACCTGGGGGCGGACGAGATCATTAACCAAATTATGATCACCAGGGCAACCCCTTCCAGGAGCACCGGAGCTGCCCACTGGAGCATCGGAAGTCTGGTCAAAAATGAAAAACTCATCAATGGAATCTTTAATGGTCCCTATCAGAAAGGTGCACTTGTTCCTGCGAGTCCGTGGCTGGATCAGACTGTTCCCACTCCTCCAATAATAGAAACCACATCTCAGCAAACACAAATGAAAATCAGCTGGACGCATCCAAAAGAAAAGGAAATCTTCAAGTGGGTAGTCTATTACCAGTATGGCACAAAATGGGGCTATACCATTCTTAACAGGAATGATCGTTTCCTGGTTAAACCTAAAGCTGGCCTGAAAAGGATTGCCGTAACAGCTATTGGCCGCACAGGAAACGAAAGCCCGTTGAAAGAGATCCTGACAGGGCTTTAATCCGCGGGTGGACTTTCCAGTTTATAGGCCGTATCCCGTTTATGTTCCGCAATTACAAAATGACTGGCCATCGTACTCAGATTGGGAATCAAGGCCAGCCTGTGCATAAAACTCTTGTAGGCTGGCATATCCGGAACGACAACTTTCAGGTTGAAATCATAATGACCAGTAGTATGGTAACATTCCATAACTTCATCAAATAAGGTTGCCTGCTGATGGAAACAACCCAGTGAATCGGCTGAATGG
Source organism: Pedobacter nutrimenti (assembly GCF_032678445.1). Classification (GTDB taxonomy): domain Bacteria; phylum Bacteroidota; class Bacteroidia; order Sphingobacteriales; family Sphingobacteriaceae; genus Pedobacter; species Pedobacter nutrimenti_A. The sequence goes on along the minus strand of NZ_JAVTSQ010000018.1, from coordinate 9,102 downwards.
TCCTTGAGCTGTACCTGAGTATATACAGTTAGCATGCTGGAAATCTTTTGGCAATTCAGAAGGGCAACAGAACTACATATATATCCTTTTTTTCGGAGAATACGAATCCGTTCATACACGGCAGGGGCAGACTTGTTTAGCAGTCTTGCAATCTGTTTGTGTGGTAACTCTGCGTTGCTTTGCAGAATGGTTAATATCTGAATGTCTGTTGCAGTTAATTCGGGTATCTTAAACATGAAATTAGTTAGCAGGGCGTGCTTACTTATTTACAATTATAAAGGAATCAGGTAGTACAAATATAGACTAAAGTCGGGCTAATAAACAAGGGGTTCAAAATTAAATTTGATTTTTTGTTTCAATTGATCTATATTTCCGAATATAAGTTTGTTAAGATGTCGAAAACACTAAAAACTTATGGAATTGGAGGCATACGATTGACGGTTATCCTTAAAAAGATGATGTTTGCAACCGGAAATTGAAAACCATAACCAATAAACCAACCAAATACCATTGTAATGAACCTGCTATCTTTAAAACTATGGCTCCAGACCAATCTGCTGCTTCTGCTGCTTTTGCTGGCTGCCTGTCAGAACAACACTACAAAACAAAAAAGCGATGCTTTTAAGGAAAGTATTGATGGTCAGATTTCAGATCTGTATGTTTTAAAAAACAAAAACGGAATGCGTGCGGAAATCACCAATTACGGTGGCAGACTGGTTCGCCTGGAAATTCCGGGCCAGCAAGGAAAAATAACTAATGTAGTATTGGGATTTGACAGTGTATCTGGTTATACAAAATCTACAGAGCCATATTTCGGTGCCACTATTGGCCGCTATGGCAATAGAATAGCCAAAGGAAAATTCAGTCTGGACGGAAAAGCTTATCAACTCTCCGTGAACAATGGGCCAAATACGCTCCATGGAGGAAAGCAAGGATTCCAGTACAGACTCTTTAGTGCACAGCAAAGAGGTGACAGCAGCCTTGTATTAAATTATACCTGTAAAGATGGTGAAGAAGGTTTTCCTGGAAAGCTGGAAGCACAGGTCACTTATACCCTTAGTCAAAACAATGAACTTAAGCTCGACTATAAAGCCAAAAGTGACAAAAATACGGTTATAAATCTAACCAATCATGCGTTTTTTAACCTGAATGGAGAAGGAAGTGGTACCATTAACAAGCATGAATTGCAGATTTTTGCCGACGCATACACCCCAGTAGATTCTACTTTAATTCCGACAGGAAAAATAGAGGCTGTAACAGGTACACCATTTGATTTTCGCAAAACTAAATCGATCGGCCAGGACCTGAATACGCCTAATGAGCAACTAGGTTTTGGGAAAGGATATGATCATAACTTTGTGCTGAGTGATCAAGCGTCCTGGAAGTATGCAGCAAAAGTTAAAGGAGATCAGTCGGGTATTGTGATGCAGATCTACACGACAGAGCCGGGACTGCAGTTTTATGGAGGTAATTTTATGCAGAGTAAAAATAAGATGAGAGGTGGTAAATATGATGACTTCAGGACAGCGTTCTGTCTGGAAACCCAGCATTTTCCAGATAGCCCTAACCAGCCTGCTTTCCCTTCTGTTGTGTTGAAAGCCGGGCAAACTTATCAAAGCAGCTCTGTGTATAAATTCTCTAATTAAAAATAAAATTCCTGTCCGGAATGGACTGGAGTTAAAGATACTGGGCATTCATACTGTCCAGCAATTTGAAGCAGCGCCCTTCGGGGATTTGTGGAGATGTTAAATTTAGGTGAGAGACATGGCCGGTTCCTGGATGGGAAGCCATGTCTTATTTATTTACAAGCTTGTTAAAAAACATGTTTTGTGGAAAAAGTCTGTAAATTCCTTTAAACATACATATGGATGAGTTGTTATATGAACACATCAAACCTAATTGTCATGTTAACACCTATCGAAAACCTTCCAGCTCATGTATTTGGCGTGAAAGCAGCTGGAGAAGTTAGTGAAGGCGATTTAAAAAACACGTTATTGCCAGGACTCTCTAAACTTGTAGATAAATATGGAGAAATCTACTATCTGCTGGTCTTACGGACCCGTATTGAAAATTTTACTGCCGGAGCATGGCTCCAGGATATGATTGCTGGAATTAAGCATTTTACCAGATGGAAAAAAATGGCCATCGTAACAGACCAAAAAAGCGTAGAACGTTTTACAGATATTTTTAGTTACGTAAGTCCGGGTGAAGCTAAAGGTTTTTCTTTGTCCGAACTGGACGAAGCCATTTCCTGGGTTAGTGCGAAAACTTAAGCACCATGCTCAGAAAATTTTGGATACTCCGAGCGGCCTGACGTGTTCGAGCCCTTCAGCGAGAATATGTAGCCGCAGAGGAGCTATCCAAAATTTTCATATGTGAAAAGATTTAGTTACTATTGGGCTTTTCACCAAGCAATCCTAAACCAACCCTTCGTGCCTCCATATCAAGCACATACCGACCAGGAACTCGTTGTACTTTTACGGGCAGGCGACCATATGGCCTTCAGCGAAATATTTAACCGTTACAATAAGCTGCTGTACAGCCACGCCTATAACAAACTGCGCAAAGAAGACGAAGCACAAGACATTGTACAGGATATTTTTGTAAAACTCTGGGAAAGGCATGGAGAAGTCCAAGGCATCAATCTTTCAGGCTATCTGTTTACCATGGTCCGGAATAAAATACTCAACCTGCTTAGCCACAACAAAATCGTTTCCAATTACAGCGAATACCTTCAGAAATATCTGCCGGGAGAAACCGGGGCAACTGACCATCTGATCAGAGAAAAGCAATTAACGGAGATTATAGAAGCAGAAATTGCCGCCCTGCCGCCGCGGATGCGGGAAATATTCGAGCTCAGCAGGAACCAGCACCTTAGCAATAAGGAGATCGCACAGCAACTTCAACTTTCAGAACATACGGTGGCCGATCAGATTAAAAAGTCCCTAAGGGCGCTCCGTTTGCGCATCGGGCTGATTGCTTTTCTTGCTTTTTTACTTCATCATTAAATTTTTTCAATTCCTTATCCCCGATGGCTTTAAGTTAACGGTTATATAATAAGCAAGTCAGTGAGATTTGTTTTAATATGACCAAAGAACAGGAATCAGAACTTCTGAAAAAATATAGCGAGGGACAGTGTAGTCCCGAAGAAGTCCTATGGATAGAAACGGCCTATGCAAATTGGAATATGGACAATCCTAATCCTTTAAGTGAAAGCGATCTGCAACAGGCTGAAGACATGATGAGGGAGAGCGTTATGAAACAAACCAAACCTGTATTGAAACGCGCAGTACTTTGGCCACGTATTGCTGCTGTTGCAGTTCTGATCCTTTGTTTAGGTACTGGATGGTATATTTACCGGGCAACCAACGCTGCATCTTCGCTGGAAGAACAGGCTGTAAAAAACCACATCAAACCAGGAAAGAACAGTGCAATGCTCACATTGGCCAATGGCGCTGTACTTGCATTGACAGGAGCCGCTAATGGACGCCTGGTTAAGGAATCAGGTGTAGAGATTAATAAAACTGCAGATGGACAACTGGTTTATAAAGTTTCAGATGCAAAAGGGATTTCATCCAGGCAATACAATAGCATTGAAACCCCCAAAGGCGGCCAATATCAGGTTACTTTACCAGACGGGACCAATGTCTGGCTCAATGCAGCGTCTAAATTATCTTACCCGGTTTCCTTTGCAGGTCATCAGAACAGAACTGTAGAGCTCTTGGGAGAGGCCTATTTCGAAGTAGCCAAAGACCAGGCCCATCCTTTTATCGTTAAGAACAGGCAACAGCAGATCAGGGTGCTGGGTACCCATTTTAACATCAATGGCTATGCAGATGAGGGAGAAATTAAAACCACTTTACTGGAAGGAAGTGTGGAAATCTCTGCAGCCCGTATACGCAGGGTCTTAAAACCAGGACAGGAATCTGTACTTAGAGATCAGCAGATCAATGTGGTTCCTGCCAATGTGGAGGCCGTTATGGCCTGGAAAAATTCTATGTTTGTATTCGATCATGATCGCCTGGAAAGCATCATGCTTAAGGTAGGCAGATGGTATGATGTAGAAATCGTATATGAGGATCCGGAATTGAAACAGGAAACATTCAGCGGAGGAATATCCAGATTTGAACAGGTCAGTGACGTGTTGAAGAAACTGAGCTTTACCCGCGCGGTAAAATTCAAAATAGAAGGAAGGAGGATCTTTGTTATGAAATAAGCGCAAAAAAAAATGCGCCGGAAAGACAAACCCCGAGTGGGATCGGGGCTTGTCAACAGTCTGGCCGAATTCATTTAATGTTGTCTACTAAATCAACCACCAAAATCAAATGTATAAAATTTATAATGGAGTTTTATGCAGCCCGCATGGCTGTGTGAAAAAAATACTGCTTGTAATGAGACTAACCATCTTTTTGATCATCGCCACTATACTTCAGGTCAGTGCAAGCGGTTACGGGCAGCAGGTTACGCTGCGTAAAAAAAATGTCACACTGGAAGAGGTATTTAGGGTTATAAAAATCCAGACCGACTACAACGTACTTTGGCAGCCTGATAAACTGAAAGGCGCTAAAGCTATAGATGCTGATTTTAAAAATGCAGCACTGGAAACGGTATTGAACCAGGTACTGCACGATCATTATACCTATGTGATCGACCATAAAACTATTGTGGTCAGCGTCAAAGAAAAAAGCATTCTAAGTATTGTTTTAGATTATTTTAAAACGATACATGTAAAAGGTAAGGTTACAGACGGAAAAGGAAATCCTTTGCCGGGTGCTACCTTGAAAATTAAAAATGGAAATCGGGTTGTTAAAACCAATGCCGAAGGTCAATATGAATTTAAAGACCTGGAGGATAATGCTGTTTTGGTGGTTTCTTTTCTTGGTTACAAAACCAGAGAAGTGGCTGTCAGTAACCAGACCAATCTTAACATTTCACTCACAGAAGACCTCGCTTTACTGGAGGATGTTGTTGTTGTTGGTTATGGGACGACTAAAAGAAAGGATCTGGTCGGATCTGTTTCTACCATAAATGCAGATGAAATGCGGAAACAAGTAGCGACCAATTTTACACAGGGGCTTGTCGGCCAGGCGGCGGGTGTACAGGTGAGCAGGCCCAACGGTATCCCAGGTTCCGGCGCTTCCATTAGGATCAGGGGAATGTCTACCGTTTCCGGTGTTAACGATCCTTTATTTGTTATTGATGGAATCCCTGTGCAACTCTATAATGGGGGTGGGGCAGATGCGCTTCGATTTGCTCCAGCCAATGGATTGATGGACCCGCTTGCTGGAATCGATATGAACGATATCGAAAACGTAGAAATCCTTAAAGATGCCACCGCAACCGCGATCTATGGCTCAAGAGCGGCTAACGGGGTGATTATTGTCACTACAAAAAGGGGAAAGGCAGGACAGAAACCTGTTTTTAGTTTCAACTATGATGCCTCGATAGACAAGCAAAATAAATTTTACAACGTGCTTTCTGGCCCTGATTATGTGAAATTCATGAAGGATACGTATGCGGCTGCAGGTCAGAACATCGATGATGAGACTTTTCCTGGAACAGGCAACACCGATTGGCAAAGAGCAGTTACCCAAACCGGCGTGGTGCAAAATGTAAATATGAGTCTGCTTGGAGCTTCCAATGATGGCGGGACGAATTATGGATTCTCTGCTGGCCTGACAGATCAGAAGGGGATTTTAGTGAATACAGGGTTTAAGCGATACTCTTTACGGGCTAATGTAGAATCCAAAGTCTTTGATATTTTTAAAGTCGGGACGAATTTGAATTACAGCTCTATCCGTCAAACAGGAGGCTCTTCCATTATTTATGCCAACTATGGTACAGCAACCTATCGGCCAGACCTGCCAATTTTTAATTCAGATGGAGGTTACGCAAACGACGGACAGTCTGATAACCCGCTGGCCACCAGACAAAGCACCGATGTTAATCAGAGCCAGCGTTTACTGGCCACGCTGTATGCGGAACTTGAAATTATATCCGGATTAAAAGCAAGGTCTTCCCTGTCCTATGATATTAACGACAATACAGGGTATCTATATACACCAAGCTGGATGCTGCAAGAATCTCAATATGGTGAAAAGGGCAACCGGACGGATAGAATATTTAAGTACACCAACAGGGTCTTTGACAATACACTTACCTATACAAAGGTCTTCAACAGGCATCACCTGGATGCAGTTGCCGGGGCATCCTGGACCTTAAATAAAAGCAATTTTACCAATATAAGCAGCATCAATTTTCCGAATGATGATGTCCTCAATAACCTGGGCTCGGCAGGATCTATAAGCGGCTATTCCAGTGATTCGGAAAGCAGTGGCTTAGAGTCCTATTTTATGCGGGCCAATTACAATTATGATGAAAAATATTATTTCACACTAAGTGGAAGAGCAGATAATTCAACCAAATTCGGGCCAGAGTTTCAGTGGGGGTATTTTCCTTCAGCGGGTGTAGCCTGGCGTTTTTCCAAAGAAAAATTTATGAAAGGATTGGACTTCATTGATGACGCTAAAATGAGATTTACCATTGGAAAAACAGGTACTTCTGCTTTTGGAGGGTTTGGTTTCCTAACCTTGTTCAATACCGGGTATTTTTACAATGGTATTAATGGGTTAAGGGCAAATCCCGACAGCGGACAGCCCAACCCAGACATTCACTGGGAAAGCACTACGCAAATCGATGCTGCATTGGAATTGAGTTTTTTAAAGTCCAGGTTAACTGCAGGTATAACTTATTATAAGAAATACACCAAAGGTCTGATCACTGGTCCAAGTATCCCCGTATCCGGAGGCTATACTTTCCAGACCAAAAATCTTGGAGATGTAAGCAATCATGGTTGGGAGATTACATTGGGCGCAACACCAGTTAATGGTGAAGATTTCTCCTGGCGTTCCAATTTTAACATCACCTTTAACAAAAATAAGGTAGAGAAAACTTATGGAACGGCACTTTACGGTACTCTACTTCTCACAGAAGGAGAACCCTTGAATGGGATCCGTGGATACAGAACCAACGGACTGTATCAAACGAAGGCAGAAATTGATCAGCTAAATGCCGCTGCGAGGGCTAAAACCGGAAATCCAAATGCATTTTATCAAAATTCACAAACCTCGCCAGGCGATGTAAAATATGTAGATGTGAATGGTGATGGGGTGATCAACAGCAATGACCGGGTGATACTAGGCTATGCCCAAAACCCAAAATATTATGGCGGCTGGAGCAATACATTAAGGTATAAAAACCTGGAGTTGAGTAGCTTGTTTCAATTCGATGTGGGCAGCAAAGTGCAGAGAGAACAAAATCCGGATTCTTTTCTGGGGTATCAAAGTAATGTGTCTGAAGCAGTGCTGAATGCATGGACACCTCAGAATACCAATACAGATCAACCCAGAAATGCCATTAACGGACCTGCACAAAATTCAGATACCAATAACGACAGGTTCATAGAGTCTACTTCTTTCCTGCGTTTAAAAAATGTACAGGTCAGTTATTTGCTGAAGAATGAGTTGCTGAAAAAGCTGCATGTTTCTCAATTGAGGCTATTTGCAGGGATGACAAACCTCGTTACCTGGACAAAATATAAAGGGCTGGACCCGGAAGTGAACAGTGAAAACTCATTTACCGACCATGGAAGGGACACCGCAACTTATCCCCAGGCAAGAAGTATCACTTTTGGTATGAACTTAAAATTTTAAAGACATGAAGAAGACCTACATATATTTAACCTGTTTCCTTATGGTTATGATACAAGCTTGTAAACTGACAGACGTGACGGATTTAAAACCAGACCATAAGCTGGACGAATCTACGGTAGTTACCGATATTCCATCTGCTGAAAAATTGCTTGCCGGCACTTATTATAGTTTAAGAGATGAACCAATGGCTTTTTATCTTCCCGCTTATGCAGGTTTGATGGGCGTAAATTTGACTTCTATATCCCCAAGTTGGGCTCCTTACATCAATAACGATGTAAAACCGAATAACGCTACTTTAAACAGTGATTTGTACGCTGGTCCCTATGCCATGATCCAGACCGCAAACTTTGTGATTGAAGGAACAACTGCGCTGAAGGTCAATGATCCCCGAAAATCAGGGGTTATAGCAGAAGCCCGGTTTTTAAGAGCCCTGGGCCATTTTTATACATTTCGCTTATTTGGGCAGTTCTGGGACATCAATTCCAAATTCGGAATAGAGATCAAAGACAAGCCGAATCTTCCCATTACAGCCCGGGCGGACGTGAAAACTTCTTACGATTTTATTCTGGCTGATTTGGACGAGGCCATTAAAAATTGCCCGGATTATGCCGTCGGAGTAGATAAAGGTTATGCGACAAAGCTAGCTGCAAAGGCTTTAAAATCCAGGGTGCTCTTGTATAAAAAAGATTATTCAGGTGCTGCGGTACTGGCGAAAGAAGTGATGGCCGGACCAGCTGTACTGACCTCAAATTTTGTGAATATGTTCCAGATAGATAAATATCATTCTGATGAGGTGCTCCTGGCCGCTATTACTTTTGCCAATAACAACAATATCTATTACGAAAACGGTAAGGTCTATTATTATACCCTGGGAGGTTACATCCTTTCAGATCGTTATACGACTTTATTGGCCAATGATGCAAGAAAGGCCATCATTGTTAAAACGACTAAAGACCCTGCAGACCCTACAAAATGGCATGGAGATGGGAAGTTTAGCAAAGGTGTAGATGGAAGCCGGAACGATACAGAATACTATTTCAGACTGGCAGAAGCCTATTTGATCTATGCTGAGGCAGAAGCCAGAAGAGATGGCGGAAATTTAACAGATGCTCTTGGCGCAGTAAATACCTTGCGCATCAAACGTGGTGTTTCGATAGTTTCAGCTTCTGGAAAAGTGGAATTACTGACTCTGATCAGAACGGAAAAGGAACTGGAGCTTGGTGCAGAATCTGGGGAAGACTGGTTTGATATTGTCCGTTATATCAAGAATGGGGATGTACAGGCACAAAGCATTAAAGCTACGCTGAAAGATGAAAATAAATTAATACTGCCTATCCCACAGGTGAGTGTAGATGCTTCTGCAGGTGTTATTTTACAAAACCCAGGCTAC
>NZ_JAVTSQ010000017.1:0-122323 GCF_032678445.1 Pedobacter nutrimenti | reverse complement strand
TTGAAATATCTTAAATAAACAATACTTTATAAAACACACATGAAATTTACTAAAATAGTTTATTGGGTATTTATATTGTTTTTTTGTAAAACCAATATTGTATCAGCACAGAAAAAAAAAATTGATTCAAACACATATATGCATTGGAGTTCTGTTTCGGGAGTTCACATAAATGATAATGGGAAATATGTTTATTATACTATTGAAAATGAGCCTGTAGGTTATAGTACTTTTGTTCTTCAATCTACCGAAAATACTTGGAAACGAAGTTATGTCGGCATAAGTGGTCAATGCTTTTTGAACACAGAAAAAGGAGATTATGCTATAGTTCTGGATCAAAAGTATCGTTTGATGATAATCTCACTGGGAAAGGATGTGGTTCAATACATTAGTGGAGTAAGTTCATTTAATGTAGATCCAAATTGCGAAAGCGAATGGATTACTTATCAGGAAAAAGGTTCACAAGGGAAATTAGTTCTTCAAAACATAAACACAGGAAAAAGGCATGCTTATAAGAATGCAATTAATAAAATTCTTGGGTATGATGATCAAACGGTTATTTTACAAACTGAAAAGAAAATTAATGATCAGACCGTACGGGAACTAAGTTGGGTTAATTTAAATACTGGAAAAAGTAGGTTGATAATTGAAGGTCTAAATGTAAAAAATATCATACTAGATATGAGGCATAACCAACTGGCATTTATATCCGAAAAGGGGCTATTTTCTTTCCATATGAACGATCACAGGCTGCACCAGTTAATCAACTACCAAACAACACATTTTGATTCAGGGTTAAGATTGGGAGGAGTCGACCGATTTAGCAATGATGGAAATCGGCTCTTTATAGAATTAACAGAAAAGGATAAACCAAAACCAAAAGATGGAAGGGTTGAAATTTGGAGTTACCTGGATCAGAAAATACAATCTCAACAAGAGAATGAAATTGGATCCAGAAATTATGCTGCGGTGATAAATTTGAAGGATGGTAAAATGATCAGGTTAGAGAACGAATATGAACATTTAGCATCAAATCCGTTTAAAGACGGATCTCCAGATACTATTCGAATCCTTTATCATGATAGTAAGCTTAGAGATGGTATCACTTCAACCCGAGATTTAATTTCATTAACAAGTGGAAAAAGAACTCGGCTAAAATATCAGCCAGAGGGAATATCTCCAAGTGGTAAGTATCTAATTTATCTTGATCCAGAAATACATAATTATGTCAGTTATAATATTAAAACAGGAGTTTACCATAACATATCTAAAGCGTTTTCTGAAAATTTTTTAAAACCTGATATGAATAGGGCTAGAATTGCAAGATGGTTAGATAATGATGAAAGTGTGCTTTTCTATGATACATACGACATATGGAAATTTGACTTATCAGGACAGAAAACTCCAGTAAATTTGACTGCAGGGTATGGCAGAATTCATAATTTTGTTTTTTCCCTAGCATTTGAACAGTTTCATTCTTATTCATTAAAAGAAAATGAAAAAATCATATTGAGTGCATTTGATTTAAAATCGAAAAGAAATGGTTTTTATAGTATAGACGTTGATAAATCAGAAGATCCGAAACTTCTAAGTATAGGTGATTATATTTATTATGCTCCTTGGATGATTACTGTTGATGTTGGAGAAAATATTCCTATTAAGGCAAAAAATGCAGAAACTTACATTGTAAGTAGGATGAGTGCTAAAGAATCCCCTAACTACTTTTGTACACAGGATTTTAAAACATTCAAGGCCCTAAGTAATGTCTATCCAGAGCGTAATTATAACTGGTATACAACAGAACTACACACCTGGACGTCTCCGATTGGAACAAATTTACAAGGTATTCTATATAAACCTGAAAACCTCGATCTGACAAAAAGATATCCTATTATTTTTAACTATTATGAAGATAAATCAAATAATTTGAATGCTTATATCAGGCCTGAAGTTTTGTACGGAGGTGGTAATATTGACATATCCACTTATATAAATAATGGGTATTTGATCTTTACACCAGATATTGTTTATAAGGTAGGTGATCCAATGCAGGGAACATACGATGCTGTAGTTTCAGCTGCAAAATATATCAGCACTTTACCTTATGTAGATTCAACAAAAATGGGAATTCAAGGCTTTAGCTGGGGTGGTGTTCAAACCAATTATTTATTAACACATACCAATCTATTCGCAGCTGCTTGTAGTGCTTCGGGTATTGCTGATTGGGTGAGTGATTATGGAGGATTATATTCAAATGGTAATCCTCTTAGCGTCAGATATGAATGGGGACAATTTAGAATGGGCAAGGATGTTTGGGAAATTCCTAATACTTACATCAAGACTTCTCCAATATTCAAGTTAGATAAGGTCACAACACCGTTTTTAATTATGCATACGAAGAAAGATGGCGTATGTTCTTATGACGATGCCCTCAAATTTTTTATTGGACTTCGGCGATTAGGTAAAAGAAGTTGGATGCTTGCTTATTCAGAAGGTAATCACGGTCTTTTGGGTAAGGAAGCAGAGGATTTTGCTACTCGTATGATGCAGTTTTTTGATCATTATCTGAAAGATAAACCTGCGCCTGTATGGATGACGCGTGGCATATCAGCCGAAAGACGCGGATTGGATAATGGATTAGCCTATGACAGAGAAATCAAAACCCCAGGTCCCGGCCTGTTAACACCTTCGGAGCAAAACACAGTAGATAGTCTAATGACAAGGAAATCCATATTAATAGAGTTGAAATAACTAGATAATAACATATGAAAATGAAAAATAAAACAAGAAAATTCTTGTTTCTAGCGATAGCTATGCTCAATTTTTGGAACATTGGTTTACAAGCACAAAAGAAAAATGAGCCGTTTACAAAAGATAATTTAATTGCTATGAGTCAACATTTGAATGACACGGAGGGTGAATCCTTTAAGCTGTTCCTCAATAATCAGGAGAAAGTAAATGCGGTATTAGGAAAAGACAAAGCACAATACTTGTTGCGCGATGCCATTTCGAAGGCTTATTTTCAGGGTGTTAACGCTGTAAATAAACCCAATTTTGATTGGACAGATTTACAAAAGACAATGAAATCCAAATTTGGAGAAATAGGGCAAGAGACATTGTATGGCAAACAGATGATATACTATATGATGACTAAAGATTGGAGAAAGTTTGGGAAGTATTATGTGCTTTATTTTGAAAAAGCATTAAAGCGACCTGAATATGTAGTCAATGATATTACCTGGCCTTTGTTTGAAAACGTGAATGATCCTAAAGTATTAAAATTTGCTTGTGATGTCGTGATGAAACATGCAATGGAAGAGTGGTATCAGAACGATCCAGCATCCTGGGATACTTATGCAAACTTGTTGTATAAGACAGGGAGGAAAGAGCAGGCTATCGCGTGGGAAGAGCGCGCAGTAAAACAGTCCAATCAGGATAAGGTTTTCTTGGAAACTCTAGAGAAAATAAAAAATGACATTCCTACCTGGAAGGTCGATTCGAATAATCCTTAATAATGCCTATGAAATCTATTAAGAAAAGTATATTCACAGAGGTAATCTGTGCATCTTTTATCCTCTTGTTTGTGTATGCTGCGGTAAGTAAAATAAGGGACTTCGAGAGGTTTAGTGTTGAACTTTCGAAATCACCTATCCTAAATCCAATTGCCAGCTGGGTTGTCATTGCAATTCCTTCGATTGAAATCGCATTGTCTATCTTTTTAATAGTTAAGCGTTTCAGACTAGCTGCATTATATGCGTCTTTCAGTCTAATGGTCATGTTCTCAGCATATATCGTAGCTATTCTGAAATTTAGTTCTTATATCCCTTGCACTTGTGGAGGGGTATTACAAAATATGAGCTGGAAAGAACATTTGATATTCAACTTATGCTTTGTGGTACTAGGAACAATTGGTGTTTTGATGTATCCGGCAAAAGTCAAGATCTTATCTGCGCAATAAGAGGGAAAGCCTGCACCCTAGAAAGAAAAGGCATGAATTAACCTATAAAACAATGAATTTAAGAAGTGTTTTTTTAAGTAGTATTGTCCTACTTGGCTTAGGTGCTGCATTTGGATTTAAGTCTGAAAAAAGGGTCAATTGGGTTTCCGATTGGATATATTCCGATTCAGGAATAAACCAATGTATAAAGACTTCTGGGGCAATTGCAAATGAACCTATTTGTAGTCCCTGGAATACTGGACCCGTTTGTACTGTCACACCGGGAGTGCTTTCTACACGGACTGCCTATTACCCTAATTCAAATTGTACATTGCCCTGGAGGCAACCTTAGTCTCTGATTTTTATCCCGGAAGTTATCTTCCGGGATACTTTAATCCTTTATTCATTTTTTATGTTGAAAACCCGACTGTTTATATTGATTGCTCTTCTTATTGGAAGCACATTAGGTGTAGCCATTCTGTATGGCGCAACTGAGTATATGGCAAAATCACCTAATGCCTTTATTCGTAAAATACCACCTTTTCCAATTACAGCGGATAACGTGAAGGATTTAAAAAATGGTCAGCTATATTTCGCCGGGCAAAATGGAAACTACTTTTATCTGGGGAATCGTTATATCAAGAATTTGCTCTTTCAGGTAGATCTTAAAACCTTAGATACGCAGAAGGTTTTGCTGAAAGCGCCCAGAAATTTTAAACCCCTTGAAGATGCTTATGTAGAGATTGATTCTTCCAATTTGTTTTTAATAGATGGAATTAAAGCCAAAATAAGTACTGGTTCTACAACCGATTATACTTTAACACAAGACATTGTTGGTCCATATTTTTCTGCTGCAGTTCCTTTGTCTGTTAATTCCTTTCTTTTTAGATCTATTGGTGGAAACAATGTAAATGTTTTGGGTAAACAGCAAGTGAGGGGTATGACTTTTGTGAGAGAGGATTTGTTGAAGAAGCAAATTGATGGGGTATTTTGTACAGATGGTATTTTTCTGCAGGTACCAAAGTATAATAAGGTGTTTTATATCTATCACTACAGAAACCAGTTTCTTAGCCTGGATACTAATCTTAGTTTGCTATATAAGGGAAAGACCATTGATACCAATAGCCTGGCAAAGATTAAAGTTGGAAGAATTAAATCTTCAAACCAGGTTACGATGGCTTCACCACCACTATTGGTCAACAAGCAAGCTTGTGCCAATAAAGACTATTTGTTTATCCGCTCTGCCTTAAAAGCAGACAATGAAACAGATGATATGCATGATAAAGCAACAGCTATTGATGTGTATTCAGCAAATGATGGGAAGTACAAACTCAGCTTTTACTTGCCGGAGTTCGCTGGCGAAAAGTTAACGGATTTCAAAGTATACGATAAAATGCTGGTGGCACTTTTTGGGCACTATATCTATACGTTTAAACTCAATTTTTAGAACGAATTATTCATGAAACATAAAATATTAACTCTGATGCTCTTTTTAATGGTTGGGTATACTGCGGTAGCACAACAAGTGCTGCCGCTCTACCCCGATACTATCCCTGGAAGTACAGTAAAACTTTCCAAAGAAGAAGAACCAAACTTGACCCTATATCTACCCATTAAAGAAAAAGCCACTGGTACAGCCGTACTAGTCATCCCAGGAGGAGGTTACGGTTTCCTTGCCTTCGAAGAAGAAGGGATAGCTATAGGCAAAGCTTTTGCCGAAAAAGGGATTGCGGCTTTTGTGCTCAAATACCGGTTGCCAAAAAAGGAAACCATGCGAGATAAAAGCTATGGACCATTGATGGATGCACAGCAAGCCATGAAAGTAATCCGGTCAAATGCGGTAAACTGGAACTTCAATCCTGCAAGTGTCGGCGTAATTGGGTACAGTGCTGGAGGGCATCTGGCTTCGACCTTAGGTACGCATTTCTCTAAAAGCTATATCCCCAATAAAGATAACATCAGCCTCCGGCCAGATTTTATGATCTTGGTTTATCCTGTGATCAGCATGAATGACCAGTTGACGCATATGGGTTCAAAGATTAACTTATTGGGTATGGAGCCAAGCAAAGAAAAAGTAGCTTTGTTTTCTAATGAGCTGCAGGTGACTAAGGAAACTCCGCCTACTTATTTGACGCATTGTGGTGATGATCAGGTGGTGGATGTGAACAACAGCATTGTGTTTTATCAGGCTTTGCAGAAGAATGGGATAGATGCGGAATTGCATTTGTTTCCGAAGGGGAATCATGGGTTTACGCAAAGGTTGCCAGTTAGTGAGTGGTTGGATCCGATGCTGGGGTTTATGAAGAGGGAGGGGTTTTGAAATGAAAAGCCTCTATCCGGCACTCCGTGCCACCTTTCGTCCATGATATGGAGAAAGGGCAAGTGGGTGTAGCGAGTGGGAAAGGTAGGGCGTTATACAGGTTAGGCGCGATGCGTCATGTCGACGATAGGAGAGATCTATTTGCAAAGTGCTTACAGGTCTCTCGTCGCTGCGCTTCCCTCGAGATGACGGTGAAGGGGGGCGCCCATCGGGCGGGGTGGGGGTAGAGGGGAATACTAACCGCTTTTTCCAGCGGAATATAAAGGATGTTGTTCTTTGAAATTGTTTGTGAAAGGAAGGTTGTACACGTAAGATTCTTATAGACAATTAGGGATAAATGATATTCTACAAAGTATCCTAGTTAATTCTTTACCTTTCTTTCACAAACAATATTTACTGTTTTAATTGTTATCTCTCTGCGTTGTGTTTCGTAGAGGGATGCTTCGTATATATAAAAATCATCATTATTGTCAATTACCTTAATTTAACATCTCTAACTATGACTAAGTATCTTCAAAAAACCGGTCCTGAACTTTTCTTTGCTTTGCTGGAGGAAATAGGGAATACGCGTAAGCCTATCGAGCCTTTTTTTTCGGAACGGTTGACGCATGCGCATTATACGCTGACTTCGGACATCTTTGATATTATTGCTAATAACAATCAAAAGCAAACTGCTAAACATTTGATTGTGGTTAGGAAGTTGCTGGTTAAACTCCGGCAGGTCAAGGGGGTGGATTTGCTGGTTCGTTTTGATCCTGAACTGACGGATATTGGTGGTGCTGAGGGGAAGGAGGAGCCTGATGTTTTTCGGTTGAAACTGGTTCATCTGGTGTTGAGTGAGTTGGATAGGGTGATTGATTTTATTATTGATTATAAGCCGATACCGCGGGTGCCGAAGAAGATTTGATAAATTGTTATAGTGATGTTGCAGGAAACGAAATCATATGCTAAAGGTTTTAGGCTGGTAGACGCTGGCTATTACGCGCCAGACTTTCAGCGGTTAAGGGTATTGCAATCCTTGATTGAGAACGATTTTAGGTATAACCGGGATGTTTATGTGTATGCGGTTAAAATGGGTGTTTCTATTCGTGCATTGAACAGGTTTGCAAAGGCTTATTTGGGGAGATCGGTTTATGAGTTGCTGCAGGACAGGATTTACCGGGAGGCTTTGTATTTGTTGCAGTATACGAAGCATTCGGTTAAGGAGATTTCGGAGTTGCTGGGGTTTAGTGATTTGCCGTATTTCAGCAGGTGGTTTAAGGTGAGGAATGGGGTGACGGCTAAGGTTTATAGGAAGGGGTTTAAACCATAAAAACGTGAATTACAGGGTGCAGGAGGGGGAAAATATGTTTTCTGATCGCGCTGAATCTTACAGATTCTGAGGCTTGATCATGAAATCATATTTTCTTGGGTGCAGACCGGTAAGGGTGCAGAGTTGGGAGTATAATTCCTCTTCCTTATTGCCCTTCCAATTGAGATAGCATAGGTGGTTAAGTGGCGGGATTTAAATAAAAATCATCGGATATCCGGTACCAAGAAGTTCTTTGAAATGTTTGTGAGGCAAAATTATTTAGTATAAACTACTGATTTATTTTCGGTTATAATTGGTTGAAGTGTACGCAAAATTCGTACAGTTGAAATTGAAAGCTCCAGACGGCAAAATGCGCTTGACGGATGTTGCTGATACCGAACAGCTGTTGCGCTTAATACAATCTGTACCTTCTCCAAAGGCTGAACCTTTTAAAGTCTGGCTTGCAAAGGTAGGATATGAACGGATGCAGGAAATTGAAAATCCTGAATTGGCTGCTCAAAGAACCAGGCATATTTACAAAGCAAAAGGTTATAGTGACGAATGGATTGAAAAGAGGATCAGGGGTATTGCTGTAAGAGATGAATTAACAAATGAATGGAGTAAGCGTGGCGTTAAGGAAGGCTTAGAATACAGCATATTAACTGCTGAAATCAGTAATGCAACATTTGGTCTGATTCCTTCTGATTATAAAAACCTTAAGGGGCTTACAAAAGCTTCTGATAATTTAAGAGATCATATGACTGATGTGGAATTGATATTTACAATGCTGGGCGAAGCTTCTACTGCTGTAATTGCAACAAGTCGGGATGCTCAAGGTTTTGAGGAAAATCAGGATGCTGCAAAATTAGGTGGGAATGTAGCTGGAAGTGCATTGAAAGATCTGGAGAGAAAATCAGGTAAAAAAGTGGTCAGCCCAGTTAATTTTAAAACGTTGACACAATCAAAATCTAAGAAGTTAGAGTGATCTTTTGGTCTCACAAACAATCTGAATAAGTTAAAGAGAAACCGCTGTGATAGCGGTTTTTTTACCATTTACCTAATCAAATTTTTGCCAAAAATTATTAATTAACTAACTAAATATAAATTTTATGATCAAAACTAGTGACTTGGTCCAGTACTTCTGGACTCAGGCTAATCTCATCACGACTAAGGAGGGTGTTGAGGTGGTACTGCATGGGGATAAGCTTATTGAGATGAGTGTGATGCTCCGTAATCATGAGGAGAATGAGGTGCGGCTTCAGCTGAGATGTGCTTTTAACTCGCCTCTAAAATTCATTGAGGCTTTCGATTTGGTGTATCCGGAAGATGTTAAAAAGATCAGCATGGAAAACCTGCTGTTGCTGTATAAAAACGGGAAGGCGGAACTGAGTGTAACTGAGTATCCTTTATAGTATCCCAATGAAATTAAATCATTTATTAACTCTCAAAATAACGCTCTATGGCTATTGAAGAATTGCTTGAAAAACTACATGGTATGTTTCCTGTTACAATACCGTTCAGAACTGAACTTAAGGCTGTGATGTATGCTGAAGAGCATGATAAACTGAAAATTTTACTTAAAGAGGGTAGTAGTGTGGGGTTTGCCTTTTACCTGGAGATTGGGCTTGTGGAAGGTTCTGTAAAGAGAAATGGGATTAAGATGGTGGAACGTTTTTATAAGGCGGGTGAGATTTTTACAGATATGGATGGCTTTTTTGAAGGGAAGAAGGCGCTTATAGAATTCACAACGGTTACTAAGTGTAAAATATGGGTGCTGACGCGTGCTCATTATGTTGAATTGGAAAAATATAAGGAGACGGATAAGCTTAAAGATGCGATGATGCTTTTGGAAAAGCGTATTGATGCGGAACGGGCTTATATGATGACGCTAAGTGCGAAAGAAAGGTTTGCTTATTTTGCTGTGCGTTATCCTTTTCAGGAGCTGCCTAATAAGCTTTGTGCTTCTTTTGTGAGTATGTATGAGTCGGATTACAGCAAGTATAAGGCGGAATATTTAAGGGATAGGAATAACAAGTAATGTGTTGGTATGTAGTGTTTTGTCGAATTTAGGATATACTAAGTTTTCTTATTCGGAGTTTGGTGATCTTTGGATATATCAAAATTAAAGCACTCTATTATGAACATTACGCATCTCGGTTTCTCATTTACATTTCGAATTAAAGTAAACACTGCTGCCGTTCTTGGCTTGGTTAGCCCTGGCTTTGGTGTTGTCGGTTAATACCTGCGGGTGCCAGGTTTTCTGGTACTCGCTTGTTTCTTCCTGAATATTCTTTGTGGCGCGCGACACGGATTGAATATATAATCAATTAATTTTTAACAACTAATATTATTTAAACATGAAAAAATCGTTTAAAGCGGCTTTAATGGTCGTGCTGTGTGCTGGCGGGTTGACCGCGGCTTTTGCTTTTACGTCTGGTAAAAAGGCGGGTTTGATTGCTTACACGTACAATTTGGGTACGTCTACTGGTGCGAGGAATGCGGCTAACTGGACGCTGGCTACGGGGTCTACGCCGAGTTGTGGTGCTGCGGGTTCTGTTCCTTGCAAGGTTGTGTTTGATTCTTCTGTGTATCCTACGTTGCAGGATTATATTGATGGGCAGGGTTTTACGAGTGATGCGGAAGTGGCTTCCGGGCCTGGTGTGGTGAGTAAGCAATAACCTCTCTTGTTGTGAAAAATATGTTTTCTGATCGCGCTGAGCCTTACAGGCTCTGAGGCTTGATCATGAAAACATATTTTTCTTGGGTGCAGACCTGGTTGGTGTATTGGCTTTTCCGGGTGGTGAGCTGGAAAGGCGGAGATCCCGGATCAGGTCCGGGATGACGGCAACCATAATTTGGGTACAGGAAACCCGCAGCGGGCAGTGATGCTCTGTTCTGCGGGTTTTTATTTTTTAATCAATTTTAAACTTAAATATTAATGAATAACCATTTACGATTGAACATTTATTTGATGAGGGGGAACCGGGCTTGCTTGGTTTTTAAGAAGGACGGGATACTTTTTAGGGTGAACCGCTTGGTTAGGGCGCTGGAGTTTGTGGCGGAGATGGAGTTGTTGGCTAAGGGGATTGCTGCTGGTGGGATGCAGGAGTTTTATTATGAGCTGGTTGATGACCGGGGTGTGCAGTTGGTTTTTGAGTGTGATTTTGATCTGGAGGTGTTGTCTTTGTGTTTGTGGAAGCCTGATGGGAAGGCTTCTGGGTTGATGGTTAGGGTGTTTAGCTGGGTGGGGAGTGGGAATGATTTTAGGAAAGCGGTGCGGGATTTGACCCTGATGGCTGGTTGTGCCAGGATGTTTAGGGTGTATAGAAAGGGGTGAATGTTATGGCTAGGTTGTTTGTGTATACAAAGGACGTACAGGTGTTGACGGGTAAGGGTAGAACTGCTGCGCAGAAGCTCATTTCGGCCATTAAGGCGGAGCTGAATAAGGGCCGGAAGGACCTGGTTACTGTGGAGGAGTTTTGCAGGTATACGGGTTTGACGTTGGGATTGGTTTTGGAGCAGTTGCAATAGAGACGGCCGGAGTATATCCGGCCGTTTCTACTGCTGATATAATTGAGGATATAATTATGTATTTCTCCAACTGATTACGTCATATTTAGTTCGTTTCTGATCTTCATCACCACCGTAAATTAAATGTTTTTTAATAACCAGGCCAGGTGTTAATTCTTCAAAATAATCCAATTCTTTAAATAAAGAGGCTGAAATTGTTTGGGTTGCCTTGATTTCAAAAATATCAAAGCCATTGTGTGTTTTGATCAATAGATCGACCTCTCTGCCATTACTTGCTTGCCAGAAATTATAATCCTGGTGAAGATATTGATGATTATTTTTCTTCTGGTATTCTGCAATGATCATATTTTCGAAGAGATTGCCTTTAAGCCTGTTTTGTTCAAAATCTTCTGGTGTTCTGATGCCTAACAGGTGATTAAGCAATCCAGTGTCGTAAAAATAAAGTTTGGGGCTTTTTACCAGACGTTTATTGAAATTTTGATGATAGGGTTGGAGTTGAAATGTAATATAACTGCTTTCGAGAATAGAAAGCCATGCTTTTGCTGTGGGTTGAGATATATCACATTCATTTGCAAGTGAATTGATGTTTAATAGTTGGCCCGCCCGGGCCGCACATAAGCCAATGAACGTACGGAACAGACTTAAATCCCGGATATTTAGCAACTCGGTTACATCCTTTTCTATATAGGTTTGAATGTAATTGGCGTAAAATACCACAGGATCTATTTCACGTGTATATATGGCAGGATAAAATCCTTTAACTGCTGTTTGAGAATAGGAGGCGCCGGGAATACCGGCGTTTTTTAATTCGGAAAAATCGAATGGTAAAAGTTTAAATAAAGCTACCCTTCCGGCCAAAGTTTGCGTAATGCTGTTTAACAGATGGAAATTTTGAGAACCCGATAGGATAAATTGACCCATTTGTCCGCTGTCGTCTACTATGCCCTGTATGTAAGAAAAAAGTTCGGGTACGCGTTGAACTTCGTCAAAAATCACTTTCTGGTTATATAGGTTTAGAAAACCTACAGGATCTTCTGTTGCAAAGGCGCGTATATCTGGATTCTCTAAAGATACATAGCGATAATCGGGAAATATTTCTTTCAATAATGTTGTTTTACCGGACTGTCTGGGGCCAGTTAAAGCGATGATTGGGAATTTAGTTTTCTGCAGTTCTATCTTGCTGGAAATCTGTCTTGTAATAAATTTTTCCATCATCAAATATACGTTAATTTTGAAATTACACGTATTCTATTTTGAAAATACATGACTTTTATTTTGAAATTACACGGGTTTTATCTTGAAATTACATGGGTTTTATTTTGAATTTGCATGGATTTTTGTCTGGTGCGTGCTGATGAAATTGAGGATATAATTATTTCTACAGCTAGTTTTTATAACATGAAATATTGGTGTGTTTTTAAATTTATTGCATTGATAATCAATAATTTGTAAGTTTTATTTTCTTTAATTTTGTTGTTTTTTAATTATTGAAATATTATTTTTGCTGAAACTAAATATATACTTTGAATGGCAGCGATAGACTTGCACAGCAAACCTTTTGATGAACCAACGATTACCAAGTTGGAAATTTTTGAAGATTATACGGAAGCTTGGTTACCTACATTTATAATGCAAAAAAGATCAGTATGTATATTTGATTTTTTTGCTGGTACGGGATACGACAAAAACGGAGTTCCGGGCAGTCCAATCAGAATCCTTAATCAGATTCAACAACATAGGGGGAACATTTTTAAGAATGAAGTTGAGATAAAACTTTATTTGAATGAATATGATGAGAGTAAATATAATCTTCTTATGATTGCGTGTCGAAATTTCTTGGATAGCTTTCCGGGATTAGAAAAGATAGTGAAAATAGAATATAGTAATGAAGATTTTGAAAAGCTATTTCCAAAATTAGCTCCTGAAATTCATAAAAGTCCCTCCTTGGTGTTTTTAGATCAGAACGGAATTAAATTTACATCTGAAAAATATTTCTTAGAGTTGGAAAAAAGCAGAGAAGCTGATTTTCTTTATTTTAATTCTTCTTCATATTTTTGGAGATTCGGTGAAAGTCCTGAGTTTAAAATGCACCTTGATATCAATATGGACGAAGCCAAAAAAGATTATTATAAGTTTATTCATGTCAACATCATTGCTCAGATACGGAATAAGTTGCCTCCCCAAACTAAACTTAAATTGTATCCATTTTCATTAAAAAGAGGAGTGAACATTCATGGTATAATCTTTGGCGCTTCGCATCCGAGGGCGGTGGATAAGTTTTTAGATATTGCCTGGAAAAAGAATAAAAGCAATGGGCAAGCAAATTTTGATATTGACGACGAAGCCAGTATTAATCAAATCAATATGTTTTCGGGAGTGAGGAAGTCAAAAATACGTTCATTTCAAGATGGTGTTAAGTTTCGGATTTTAAATGGAGATATAAAGAATAATTTTGAACTGTACGATCATGTGATCGCCGAAGGACATGTTCCATCTCATGCTGTGGAATGTGTTAAACAGATGAAAAAGAATGGAGAAGTTTTTTATGACAATAATTCTCCTCTGGCAAATTATGAAAATGTCTATAAAAATAAACGCAAATTAGATTATAGATTAAAATAGGAGAAATAAGTGTTTTTTATGGTGAGTGCTAATTTTATTAGTAATATTGTATTTAAGGTAGATTTTAAATTATTATAATTTTGAAAGAATCATGGCGCAGTCAAATATAGAATGGACAGAATTAACCTGGAACCCAGTTACAGGATGTACTAAAATAAGTCCCGGATGCAAAAATTGCTACGCGGAAGTGATGACCAGAAGACTAAAATCTATGGGAGCGGAAAAATATAGTGAAGGATTTAAAGTGAAAGTTCATCCAGATACATTAACCATACCATTTACCTGGAAAAAACCGAAAGTTGTTTTTGTAAATTCAATGAGTGATTTATTTCATCCTGAGGTTCCTTTGGATTACATAAAAGCGGTATTTGCTGTGATGAATCAGACTCCTCAGCATATTTATCAAGTGTTGACAAAACGTTCTGAAAGATTAATGGAAATTGCAAATGAATTAAATTGGACAGAAAATATTTGGATGGGAGTTTCTGTTGAAAATGAAAAATATACTTACCGAATTGATGACCTTTCAAACACACCTGCAAAAACAAAATTTTTGTCTATTGAACCATTAATAGATGCGGTTAATACGCTGGATCTGCAAAAAATAGACTGGGTAATTGTAGGGGGGGAATCCGGGCCAAAAGCCAGGCCGTTGAAGAAAGAATGGGTTGATTTTATAAGGATGAAATGTGAGATGGCATGCGTTCCTTTCTTCTTCAAACAGTGGGGAAAACCTCAGTTTAATGTAAATCCTAATGACCCAACTATTGATGTAAAGCATCCTAAACATGCAAAAGGTGGATGTGAATTGGATGGTAAAATCTATAGGGCAATGCCCAAAAGAGCTGCATAAGAGACAGGAGAAAAAGCTGGATAGTCTATACTTAGACGGGCGTTTTAACTGTACATTCTCATTTAAAGCCCCCATTACATAATGGGGCTTTTTATTTTTAGGTATTTCTAACAACTGGTTATATCATTTTAATTTTGAATTTGCATGTATTGGTGGTCTTGTTCATACTGATGAAACTACTTTGTCTGAGCAAAAATACGTGGGTTTCTATGCCTGCTTTTGATCGTTTTTGACTGTCGATGCCTGTCTATGCCTGCTGTTCTAGGATGTTGTAAGTGGCTGATATACTTTTGTTTCGTAGGCTTTTGAAATCGCCGTGGCGCCGCGGCTGAGTTGGGGAGTTTATGAATTAACATGAGTATTTAACATTTAAAATTTCTAGAAAATGGGAAAGTTTTTAAAAGGAATCCTTGGAGGATTTAGTGGAAAAATTGGTAACGTGATTGGCGCTGTTTGGCGGGGTGTAGATTATATGCGGAGTTTGCCGCGCAAGTCTAGTAAACCGGCTACGGAGGCGCAGTTGATACCGCGTTTAAAGATGAAAGTGGTGGTTGGTTTTTTAAGGTCTATCAATGATCTGATTAAGATTGGTTATCAATCTTATAAGGGTAAGCAGACGCCTATGAATGCGGCGGTTGCTTTTCATATTGATAAGGCGATTACGGGTGTTTATCCTAATCTGAATATCAATTTTCCGAAGGTGGTGTTTAGTAAGGGGCGTTTGCTGAGGCCTTCGGCTCCTGGGGTGGAATCTGTTACGCCGGCTAAGATCAAGTTTGAGTGGTTGAACAATGCGCCTGCTACGGGTAGTTCTAGTGCTGCAACGGATATGGCGACTTTGCTGTTGTATAATCCGGGCAAGGAGCAGTTTGTGACGGCGGAAGACGTTGCGGCTCGTAGTGGGCTGACTTTTACGTTAGATGTGCCTGCGGAGTGGATTGGTGATGATGTGCATGCGTGGATGAGTTTTGTGGGTGTGAACCGCAAGGAGGTGTCTGATAGTGTGTATGTAGGAACGACTGCGGTGTTGTAGGTAAAGCGCCTGCTAACACGCCTCGTCATGCCGCTGCAGGGTGGTATCTTGGACTAGCGAGTCCGAGGTCCTGAAATAAATTCAGGATGACGAGGCGTTTTAAGTAAAATCGTTAGAAAAAAACAATGGCTATATATAAAAACGGGATAAATGGTCCATTTTCTGGAAAAGTGGGGAATGTAATTGGTGCGAGTAATAGGGGGGTGGATTACATCAGGAGCCTTCCTGTGCCTTCAAAGAAACCGCCGACTTTGGCGCAAATGAACCAGCGGTTAAAGATGGCGATTGTTAGTGGCTGGTTGAGGCCTTTGGTGGATGTGATTAATGTGGGTTATCAGAGTTTTAAGTGTTTAATGACCCCGATGAATGCTTGTGTGTCTTATCACTTAAAGAATGCTTTAAGCGGGGCTGATGCTGCATTTGAAATAGATTATTCGCAGGTTATTTTTAGCAGGGGAGAGTTGCTGATCTCGAGGGTTCTGGAAATTACACCGATGGCTGAAGGTCGGCTGCTCATCAAATGGGAGAATGCGTCGCCTTCTCTTTTCTGCGGGGATAGTGATCGGGCTAATTTTATTTTTTATAATCCGGATAAGGAGGAGTATGTGGTGTTTGAAAATATAGCCGATCGGGCAGCAAAAGAGGTGAGTTTGAAGCTGCCGGAGAATTTTTCGGGAGATGCTGTTCAGGGATGGATGCACTTTGTGAGTGCGGGAAGGGAAATGGTGAGTACAACTGTTTACTTTGGATTTCACCTTTCAAAATATTGATATTGTTGAAGCTGCAAAAAATATTTAAAGCATATAAACAATGGAACTGCGATTTAGTGCTTAATCTTCAGTGGAAATCAGGCGATAGCCGATTGCTATGATGAACATCTCTGCTGGTTTATTAGATCATCAAAAGATGTATACCTGTGAGATGGCTATTCCACTCCAATAAAGATGGAATTAAGATAGTGGGCGGGCATAGCTTTTCTGACATCACCCACCTATCTGCAAGGAAATTATACATTGGTAAAATAAAGATTTGTCGATTCTTAATAAAACAATACTAATTCATGAAAATATATTGGTTATTCATAATGATTGGTGTTGTGATTGAGAGGGTTTAATGATAATATGTAACTTGCTTCAAGTATAAAAAGTTATTCTTTGATTGAACGAAAATTATGCATTTGCTTACAGTTAAGCGTTTTGTGTTTTAAAATAAAAAACGATGAAAATATTTTCAATTCTATTGTTATATCTGATGTTACCTGCTATAGGTTTTTGTCAATCAGTAAATATGCCGGCGGTAGGTGCTTCAGAAGACCCTTCAACCACGATCAGCAAAATTGAGGTTACCCATAACAACACCATTATCACCTTTAAACATTTCTCCGATAAGGGTAAATGGGTGCAAATAAACAAAAGTATGTACCTTCAAAATGCCAATGGCGAGGAACGTTATGCTTTTATAAAATGCGAAGGAATTCCTTTGAGGCCATTAAAATATACGGCAACTACAGATAATGAACTGGTGGAATTTAAAGTCTATTTCGAAAAAGTGAAGCCTGGCACTAAAGAAATAAATATTATAGAACGTGCGTTGTCACCAATGGAACGGAGTAGTGAGATCAGATTCTTTAACTATTATAATGTGAGCCTATTAAAATCAGGTAAGAATAGTTCAGCTGGTTATACAGGTGTAGTTCAGGATTCAGTGCATTTATCAGCTCCTGCATTAACTGTCAATAGTGATTCTGTAATGTCTGACAATATATTTAACAATTTTTCCATAGTTTATAAAAACATATTTAATGCTCAGCTGAAGTTTTACGAGGATCCGGCAACGCTTGAAAGGCTGGCTGGTATTCATAAAAGCTATTACGATGCTTTGATAAAAAAGGGATTCTCAAAAGATGATGCCATGAAAATCTGCTCTTCGAAATCCATTTTTTCATTTGAGGCAACGAAATAGCTAGCCATTTTAGCGTTGATTTTAATGTCTTTAGAAAAATAAAGGCCAATT
Organism: Pedobacter nutrimenti; assembly: GCF_032678445.1. Classification (GTDB taxonomy): domain Bacteria; phylum Bacteroidota; class Bacteroidia; order Sphingobacteriales; family Sphingobacteriaceae; genus Pedobacter; species Pedobacter nutrimenti_A. The sequence continues at coordinate 104,723 of NZ_JAVTSQ010000017.1, read as the reverse complement.
TCTGTAAGTTTTCACTCATTCCGGTATTGATCGGTGATGATGAACATCACATTGGTAAATTAATTTATGCAAACGTTTGCGCGCCAGAGTTCGAATAAAATAGTATAGATTTAATTTATAAAAAGATGATACATCCACATGCCTGTTCAAAATTCTTTAAAAGATTGTGAATTAATTGTCTTACTGAAGTCTGGTGATCAAACTGCATTTGCTGAAATTTATGAGCGGTATTGGACAGTGTTATTTCTTCATGCCCGTAACTTGCTGCGAAACAATGAGGAGGCCGCAGATATCGTTCAGGAACTATTTACCGGGTTATGGTTGAAATCAAAATCTCTTGATCTTAACGGTTCTCTTTCATCATATCTGTACAAAGCTGTTCGTAATAGAGTTTTTGATCATCTGAAACATAAAAAGGTAATGAATGATTATCTGAAATCTATCAATGATTTCATGCTGGAAGAACAATTGATTTCTGACGACTTATTACGGGAGAAAGAATTGGCAGCTATCATTGAAAATGAGATCAATGCGCTTCCTGAAAAAATGCGTGAGGTATTTATCTTAAGCCGTAAACAGTATTTATCCTATCAGCAGATTGCCCTTCAATTAAATATCAGTGAACATACTGTAAAAAGCCAAATTAGTAACGCATTGAGAATCTTGAGAACAAAGGTGGGTATGTCTGCCTTCCTGATTGCTTATTTGATGCATAAATAGGGTTCCTAAAATAATTTTATCTTTTTTTAACATTCATCTCATACTCGGGTAATAGTAAGTCGTCTTAACATTAAAATAGACGAAATACTTTCAGATGAACCAAACAGAACTAAAAGGCTTACTTGATAAATATATAAATGGAACCTGCAGCAAGGAAGAGACTGTTTTATTGGAAAGTTGGTACCTCTCAAAATCGAAACAAGATAAATGGACATTAAAAGATGATGATGAACTTTATTTATATAGAAAGCTGATTTGGGAGAACGTTCAGCAAAATACGGGCATCAGCCAAAAATTAAAAAATCGGCGTTCCTATCAGTTGTGGTCTAAAATTCTTGTTGCAGCTTCTATTGTATGTGTTTTGTCGGTTGGAAGCTATTATATGTTCTATGAAAATCCTAAAGAGCTGATTTCCCAAAACAGTGTGAAACATGATCTTTTGCCGGGTGGGGATAAGGCCGTTTTGGTGTTGTCAAATGGCAAACAAATTAGTTTAGGTAGTGCTCAAAATGGAATTATTGCTAAAGAGGAAAATACCCTGGTTCAGAAAAACGGTTCAAATGTTTTGAGTTACAAAGAAAGTGCGCAATATTCCGATAATAAGGGACAACCGGTATACAATACCGTTAGAACACCAAATGGAGGGCAATGGCCAATCATAGAACTGCCTGATGGCACCAAAGCTATTTTAGATGCCGGGTCTTCTATCTCTTTTCCTGTATCCTTTAATCAGGAACGCAAAGTAACGATTACTGGTCAGGTTTATTTTCAGGTGGTGCACAATTCGAATAAACCTTTTCGGGTAGCTGTTAATGGGGTAACTATTGAGGATATAGGAACTGAATTTAATGTAAATGCCTATAATGACGAGCCTTTGGTTAAGACAACATTGATAGAAGGTAGTATTAGTGTTGTAAAAAAGGCTCAAAAGATGGTGTTAAAACCGGGTCAGCAGGCCATAACAGAACCTGGAACAGATAGAATACGATCCAGGGAAGTCAATATTGAAGAGGTAGTGGCCTGGAAAAACGGATTATTTCAGTTCAATCATACCCATATTGATGTGGTCATGCGTCAAATTGCAAGATGGTACGATGTTGAAATTGTTTATAAAGACGATGTTTCTAACGTTTCTTTTTCAGGTAACCTGTCCCGTAATTTAAAAGCATCGAGATTGTTGGAAATGATGAGTGTTACCGGCCTGCACTTTAAGATTGAGAACAAAAAAATAATAGTGATGCGCTAAAGATAAAAAACCAAACTTTTCACCTAACCAATTATATACATCATGGAAAAATAAATGCGAATCCTTAGAGTTTAAACAAGAATGCCGGAAAGCGGTCCAACGCTTCCCGACAATTGATTTGAGCTGACCTACCTGTTTTTGTTTGAGCTCGAACAGGTTAATTATTGTTGTGACATATACTTATCAACCCAAACCGTACAAAATTAATGAAAATTTTCTCATTCTATCGGGGTATGCCATTCCTATGGCTACCACCTAAGTTACTAAAGGTTATGAAGCTAACCCTTCTATTATTATTAATTGCACTTACGCAAGTACATGCAAAGGTTTTCAGTCAGAAAATCACACTGAATGGAAAGAATATACCTCTATGCAAAGCATTGGAATCCATCAAAAAGCAAAGCGGGTTTCTGGTACTTTACCAGGACCAGGTGATGGAAAAGGCAAGTCCTGTAACGATCAATAAGAAAGATGTCTCCATACAGGAAGCATTGGACGATTGTTTCTCGAACCAATCTCTGACTTATCAAATTCTGGAGAAAACGATTCTTGTAAAAAGTAAACCCATTTTAGAAATCAACAGAGAGCGGGGGAAAGCTCATTCTAATATTGCTATAAAAGGTGTAATTATTGATGAAGACAACAAGCCGCTGCCTGGTGCTAGTGTAAGAGTGAAGGGCACGAGTTTATCTGCTGTTTCGAATTTAAATGGCGAGTTCTCTTTGAGCAATGTACCAGAGGATGCAATCCTCGTTGTTTCTTTTATAGGTTATTCCAATAAAGAAATTCCTGTTAAGGAGAACCTTGGTTTTATTCAACTCTTACCCACTAATTCGATTTTAAATGATGTTGTTGTGGTTGGATATGGTACCCAAAAGAGATTAAGTGTTACAGGATCCATATCACAGGTCAAAGGGACGGAACTGGCAAAAGCACCGGTAGCAAACATCACCAATTCGCTGGTGGGCAGGTTACCGGGTTTAAGGGCTATTCAAAATAGCGGAGAACCAGGTAAAGATGGGAGCACAATAGATATCAGAGGCTTTGGTGATGCACTTGTTATTGTGGATGGGGTGCCGTCTGATTTTTCTCAGATAGATGCGAACGAAATTGAGAATTTCTCTATTTTAAAAGATGCATCTGCCGCCGTATATGGTGTGCGTGCTGCCAATGGGGTCATATTGGTGACCACAAAAAAAGGAATGCTTGGAAAACCCAGGATCAATTATAGTTCCTATTATGGTTTACAAAATAATGCGACAAAATATCCTGAATTGGCAAATGCGGGCATATTTGCAGAGTTAAGTAATGAGGGCGCTGTAAATGCCTGGGTTAAAAATAATAATCCTGCAGCTGCTTTGTCACTTCCTTTTACCAGGGAGCAGGTAGATCAGTATAAAAATGGAACATTATCGTCTTACGACTGGTTTAATTCTACTGTCCGTAAAAATGCCCCTCAATATTATCAGAATCTTAATGTTGATGGCGGAACCGAAGATGTGAAATACTTTTTTAATATTGGTTATTTAAATCAGGATGCCATATGGAAAAGCAATTCAACCAGATTTAAACGGTATAACTTTCGGAGCAACGTGAGCGCAAAGATCAATAAGCGTCTTACTGCTGAGCTCAACCTGAGCGGGCGTTTGGGAGATCTTCAAACACCGGGTGTATCCTCTTCTTTGATCATGGCCACCATAAAAAGAGAAAGTCCTGTTTTTCCTATATATGCCAATGACAATACCAACTATTTGGCACCATCAAATGTGCAGCAGAATTCTCTTGCCCAAACGGATAGTAAGATATCCGGATATGGTTCAGACCGTACTAAATTTTTCTCGGGCATAGCCAGATTAACTTACGATTTGCCCTGGATTGATGGATTGAGTGCCAAAGCGACTTATTCTTATCAAAATACGGATGCGAGTTCTAAAAGCTATATCAAGAAATACAATTTATATAAGTACAATACAGCTACCAAAGCCTATGATATAGACTATACCGCAAATGATCCGAGTAATTTAAATGTGAAGGATGATCATAAGGATGATCAGGCCTTTCAGCTTTCGTTGAACTACGCTAAAACTTTCAATACGAAGCACCATGTTTCTGGCTTATTGTTATTTGAAAGGACGGAGACGAATACATCTTATCTGTCGGCTTATAAGGAGTTTCTTTTAGATAATCTTGATGAGTTGTTTGCCGGTGTACCCAATAATCAGAGCAATGATGGGAGTTCTGCCCAAATTGCGCGAGAAGGATATGTTGGAAAATTTAATTATGATTATTCTGGCAAATATTTGGTAGAGCTGGGCTTTCGGTATGATGGTACTTATAAGGTAGCACCCGATCACCGTTTTGGATTCTTTCCGAATGTATCCATTGGTTGGCGCATTAATGAAGAGAATTTCCTGAAGAATAATACAACCATAGATAACCTAAAGCTTAGGGCCTCATTTGGAAAAGTAGGTGATGATGGGGGAGATGATGCAGGTGCAGCTAATTACATTATTCCATTTCGTTATATACCAGGTTACAATTATCCAAATGATAGTTATGTGTTTGGAAGTCAGGCAATACCAGGTTTGACAACCAGTGGCTTGACAAATCCTCTGCTTACGTGGTATACTTCTTACACCAGCAATCTGGGTTTGGATGTTTCTTTGTGGAAAGGATTGTTAGGTGCTTCGGTAGATGTTTTTTATCGTAAAAGAACCGGACTGCTTGCTACTCGTGTTTTAAGCTTGCCAAATACTTTTGGTGCCAGTTTACCACAAGAAAACCTTAATGGTGATAATACCAGGGGATTTGAAATTGAACTTACTCATAAAAATACGATTGGTAAATGGCAGTACAGCATTTCTCCAAACCTAACGTTTACCCGTACTAAGAATGGCTATTTAGAGCAAAGTCCGCAAACCAGTTCTTTAGGGAATTATCAAGGTAATATGACTGATCGCTGGACGAACATCAGCAGAGGATATGTAGCAATTGGTCAATTCCAGTCTCAGCAGGAAATTAATACTGCTCCTGTGCAGGATGCCCAGGCAAACAAAACATTATTGCCGGGGGATATACGCTATAAGGATTTGAACGGCGATGGAGTTATAGACTCCCGGGATCAAACTGTTATAGGAAGAGGTGCTACGCCTGAAATATTTTTTGGTCTTAACCTAAATGTGAATTATAAAGGTTTTGATCTTTCTGTATTGCTGCAGGGTGCTTCGAATTTTAACAGAAATTACAGCGAAGAATTACAAAATCCATTTTTTAATGGCGCCAATACCTTGGCTATGTTTACCGATCGCTGGCACAGACAGGACTTGTATGATCCCAACAGTCCATGGATTCCAGGAAAATATCCTTCAACCATTATTTCAGGCTCTCCGAATAATGGACTTTATTCTACTTTTTGGCTCCAGGATGCTACTTATCTAAGGATAAAAAACATCGATCTGGGATACACGTTTCCAAAAAATATAATTCAAAAAGTTGGTATGCGTACCGCTAGAATTTATGTCTCAGGTCAGAATGTTTTCACCTTAAGTAAGGTGAAGTTCATAGATCCTGAACAACCAAGTGGGAGAGGTAACTTTTACCCTCAGCAAAAATTATGGTCATTGGGCTTAAATGTTGGTTTTTAATCAAAATAGTATGAAAAGAATTAAAATATATAGTGTGTTTTTGATGCTGTTGCTGATTGGCATGGTGTCATGCAAGAAGGATTTTTTGGACAGACAGCCTAAAAATCTGGTTTCGGAAGATGTTGCTTATAGCAGTGTAAGTGGTGTTACAGCGTTAACTGTTACGCTTTATAATGATATGCCTACCGAAGATTTTAATTACACAGTAAGTGATGAAGCTGGTTTTCCATCTACCACTACAGATGAAGCGGTACGCACTTATGTTTGGGGGGGAATTAACAATGCAATTGTGGGAAACTGGTATGGTGATTGGGATTACTCCCGGATCAGGAGAGTGAATGATTTTATAGAAAAAATACCAAATGCATCGATAGACAATGCTTCAAAAAAGAGATTTCTTGCTGAGGCAAGATTTATTAGGGCCTTTGAGTATTTTGCTTTAGTAAAACGTTACGGTGGTGTTCCTTTAGTGACTAAGGTACAGGTCTACAAAACAGGCGATGATGTTTCCAGTTTGGTTGTTCCACGTAATAAAGAGCAGGAAATTTATGATTTTATTTCTACGGAGCTGGATGCCGCTGGTACAGACTTACCCGAAGATTATAGTGATGATCCAGCCAATACATTTAGGGTAAATAAATACAGTGCGCTTGCTTTAAAATGCAGAGCAATGCTTTATGCTGCCTCGAGCGCTAAATACGGGTTTTTACAGCTAAATGGACTGGTGGGTATCAATGCAGGCCTGGCCGGTTCTTACTGGCAAAAGGCAATGGATGCTGCTGACCTGATCATTAAATCAAAAAAATATGCCTTGTACGATGCTAACCCAAATAAAGCACTTAATTTTCAGCAGTTATTTCTGACTTCTGGTAATTCTGAGGCCATTTTAACGAAATCTTTTTTATCACCTGATAAAGCCCATAGTTTTGATTTTTATAATGCTCCGCAAAGTTTTAAAATAGATTATGGCTGCGCCACCAATCCTACCCTGGAAATGGTTGAAGAATTTGAATACACAGATGGCTCTCCAGGTACCCTTAAGGTGAATGATGGTGCTGGAAATCCCATCTTCTACAACAAACCTGCTGATTTATTTAAAGATAAAGATCCCCGGATGTTTGCATCGATTTTAACGCCTTTTGACTCCTGGCAGGGGGGCGTTATTGAAGTAAGAAGAGGGGTAATTGATAATGGAGTAAAGCATACTTCTGAGAGTTTGAGTGCAGTTTATCCGGCTGGCGGCATTTTTAACATTGTTGGAAAGGATGGTCCGTTGACAACAAGTGATCCTACTAAAACCGGATTTTATATTAAAAAATTCATGGATCCGGTTAATCGTGTTCCGTATGGTCGTTCTACTACGCCCTGGATGGTCTTTCGTTATGGTGAAGTACTTTTAAATTATGCAGAAGCTGCATTTGAACTCGGTAACACCGGGGTTGCTATGGATGCCATTAATCAAATCAGAGAGAGAGCAGGTATAGCACTTTTAAGTTCAATTACCCTGGATAAAATCAGGCATGAAAGAAAGGTGGAGCTTGCTTTTGAAAATCACCGGCTATGGGATCTACGCAGATGGCATATTGCAAGTACTGTGCTGAATAATACGCAATTTCATGCATTGTATCCTTGGATCATGTGGCAAAATGGTGTAGATCCAGGTACAATGAAATATACTTTCGAAAAGGCGGTGGCTCCAAAACTTACGCGCACTTTCCCTGAAAAATTATATTTGGAGCCTTTGCCGCAGCAGAACCCGCCATATATTCAGAATCCAGGTTATCAATAAATGACAGTAATTAAACGATTATAAAATCAAGTTTATCATGATGAAGCAACTATTCATATGTTTTTCCTTTTTGCTGATAATGTTAATCAGCGCTTGTAAAAAGGACAATTATAAATCTCCTGATGCAGAACTTTCAGGTAATATCATAGATATCACAACTGGAAAAAACGTGCCCCAGCAAACAAATGTCGGCGGTGGATATCTGCAACTTTTTCAAACAGATTACCCCAAACCCTCGGCTATTCAAACAGCGCTTCACACCGATGGAAGTTATATGCATAGCTTTCTTTTTAATGGTAGTTATAAGATTGTTCCTACCGGGCCTTTCTTTTATTTGGATACATTGAATGTAAAAGTGAATGGCTCAACTAAAATTGATATTAAGGTGGTTCCATACCTTACGATAACTTGCGCGTTGCTGAGTAAAACAAGTACAAGTATTACGGTGAGGGTAAATGTTGCACAACCAGCTCAGAGCACGCAAAAAATTGCCAGGGTATTGGCTGTAGCGGCTCCTTTTAATACGGTTGACGTGAATAATTATACGAGTAACAGGGGTTTAACCAATACGGAAGCATTGGATAATGCTACTATAGTAAACACAAGCTACGATTATACGATCTCCCAATTGAAGCCGGCTACACATTATTATGTACGTGGGGGTGGCAGGACAATAAATGCGGGTAGTTATTACAACTATTCATCTATGCTGGAGGTTACAACAAATTCTCAATAAGCTGTTTTTGTATCTGGTTTGGCTTTTGCCAAACCAGTACTGTTAAATGCTGCTTATGTGGTGGATAGGTAGGGGGAATTATCAAACGTTTGCGCAATGATTTCAATCGGTAATGGCCAAATGGAGGATTACAAAATAATGTTCCTTCTAAATGCGCAGCCCAGTTCAATAATAGAATCTGTTTTGGCAATACCTGGTATATTATCTATTTTTTCGTAGAGCACTTGTCTCATGTGTTCATGGTTTTTGGCGATAATTTTTAAGTAAAGGGTATAGGTACCTGTAATGTAATAACACTCTGTTACCTCTGGTATTTTCTTTAATTCTTCAATGATACGGTTTGAATCGTGGTCTTTTTCGAGCGTAATGCCAGTAAAGGCTCCCCAGTCATAACCGATTTTTTTCTCATTTAAAACCGGCTTGATGCCGGTTAATATGCCTTGTTCGGTTAATCTGGAGATTCTTTGATGGACCATGGTGTTCGATATACCAAGTGCGCTTGCGATAGCGGAATAGGCCATTCGTCCATCTTGTTCAAGTTGTTTTAAAATTTGAATATCAAATTCATCTAGGTGATCCATTCTTTGTTTAGATTATGTTTTTTCTTAATGATGGTATTTTAAGTTAAATATGTTTTTTTATTGGTTTTAAAAGTCAAATTTTATTTTTTATCCTTAAAAATAATAAATAATATTATCTTCGCGACAACCAAATAACAAATAGCAATGAGATTTTCAGCGAATTTAACTAAAAGCGAAGAGCTAATAGAAAAAGAAAACAGATATGGTGCGCATAACTACCATCCTTTACCTGTAGTACTGGAAAGAGGGGAAGGTGTTTTTTTATGGGATGTGGAAGGTGAGAAATATTATGATTTTCTTTCGGCCTATTCTGCCGTTAATCAAGGGCACTGTCATCCAAGAATTATACAAGCATTGGTGCGTCAGTCGGAAAAACTAACGCTGACTTCCCGTGCTTTTTATAACGATCAACTGGGTGCTTTTGAGGAGTTTATTTGTAAGTTGTTCGGTTTTGAAAAGGCGCTGATTATGAACTCGGGGGTAGAAGCTGTAGAGAGTGCGATGAAATTGTGCCGGAAATGGGCGTACCAGGTGAAGGGTATTCCAACCAATCAGGCCAAAATAGTTTTTGCCAGGGGAAATTTTCATGGCAGGACGATATCGGTTATCTCGGCTTCTGATGACGAGAGTGCGACAAAAGATTTTGGGCCTTTTGTAGGGGGGATAGTTCATGTTCCCTATAATGATGTGGATGCTTTTGAAACGCTTTTAAAGGCTGATCAAAACATAGCGGGTTTCATTGTGGAGCCTATTCAGGGAGAAGCTGGTGTTGTTGTTCCGGATAGTGATTATCTGGTTCGCATCAAAGCGCTTTGTAAAGCCTACAATGTACTGTTCATAGCGGATGAGATTCAAACGGGGATTGCCCGCACAGGCAGTATGCTGGCTTCCTATGATATACATGCTGATAATGAAGACAGTAAACCAGATGTTTTAATATTAGGAAAAGCAATTTCGGGTGGGGTATTGCCTGTATCGGCGGTTTTGGCCAATGATGAGGTGATGCTGACGATAAAACCGGGCGAACATGGGTCTACTTATGGGGGAAACCCGCTGGCATGTGCTGTGGCGCTGGAGGCTTTGCAGGTTGTTATTGATGAAGAACTGGCTGAAAATGCCCAGGTACTTGGTGAGCTGTTTCGCAAAGGGCTTGAGGGTATTGCCAAAAGAACAGGCGTTATTGAACTGGTTAGGGGCAAAGGTTTACTGAATGCCATTGTGATCAATTGTACGGAAGAGTCTGATCTGGCCTGGGATATTTGCGTTAAATTTAAAGAGAAAGGCTTGCTGGCTAAACCTACCCAGGGCAACAAGATCCGTTTGGCTCCTCCTTTGGTAATTACGGCGGAACAGATCAAGGAATGTTTGCTGATTATTGAGGAAGTTCTGTTGGATTTTGCGTAATGAGGAAAAGAATTCGGCTTATTAAAAACAGGTCTGATATTGGCGCGGGTACGCGGGGATCTGACATGGGGATAGATGCGATTGAAATTGCAGCTATTAATAAAGGCAGTGAGTATTTTAATAATTTCCCTTTTGTTGATGTGGAGACGCATAATGAAACGATTTATAATAAAGACAGGAATTCCTTTGCCAAAAGAATTGAACATGTGGTGCAGCAATGTACCCGGGTTGCCAAAACGGTAGAGCATACTTTAACAGAAGGGGAGTTTCCAATCGTATTCTCCGGAGATCATTCTTCTGCTTTGGGTACCATCAGTGGAATCAAGGCTGCTTATCCGGACAGTACGCTTGGTGTGGTTTGGATAGATGCTCATGCGGATCTGCATTCGCCTTACACCTCTCCGTCTGGAAATATACATGGTATGCCTTTGGCTGCTGCTCTGGGCAATGATAATTTGAATTGTCAGGTCAATGATGTTGCAGGGGAAACCTTGGTTTTATGGGAGAATTTAAAAACAATTGGTACCGCGGAAGCGAAACTGAAACCCGATCATTTGATTTATTTCGGCGTTAGGGATACAGAGGAAGCAGAGGATATTCAGATGCAGCATCTGGGCATTAAGAATTACAAGGTGGAGGAAGTGCGTTTTAGAGGATTACACGCGTGCGTGGAAGAGGCTTTGGAGAAACTCTCTGCTTGTGATCTGATTTATATCTCTTTTGATGTGGACAGTATGGATTGTGATTTGATCTCTTATGGAACGGGAACACCGGTAGCTAAAGGTTTTGATGAGCAGGAAATTATTACGATTCTGAATAAAATTATAAGCACTCAAAAGGTGGTGTGTTTTGAAGTGGTGGAGGTTAATCCTTTGCTGGACAATAAAGGAAACAAAATGGCTGAATGTGCTTTTGAGATATTGGAAGAGATCACTGAAGGTATAGGGTAATTCAGATGAATGTTTAACCTCCGTTGATCATATCGGATACAATGCCTTTGTTTTGCTTTCTTTCGGCAAGGAACACACCGATGATGTGCACAGCTATAAATGCGAGGATGAGGTACATACAAAAGCCATGAAAGCTTTTTATACTATGACTTGTTGCTTTACTGATGCCCAGTTCCTGGTCAAAAGCCATAGAGAGGCCTGTTAAAACCATAATGGCCAGCAATGCATAAAAGATAAAATATAAGGATTTGACGGTAAGGTCATGTAAGGCTGAATTGGACTTTTTACTTTTTTTAATGTAATCCTGGTAAGCGGTTTTAAGTCTGCCGAAGAAGTGCTGGTCTTTAGGCTGGAAAAATTCGGCAATCAACCGGAAAAGAAATATGGCTGCCAGGGCATAACCGAAATAAATATGGAGGTCCCAGATTTTATCTTCCATTCCATGGGCTACATTTTTAGCTTGCTGCGCGGTAACTGTTGCGCCTGATTGCTGCAATTGTGTTTGCACATAGGTGGTGTTGCTCTTTACATCGAAAATGGTTGAATTTAATGCTACAGTGAGCAGGGATCCGCAAATGATGATCAGGTTTAACCAATGCCAAAGCCTAACAGATCTGCTGTATTTTTTGATTGCAGCCGGGCTGTCTATATTTCTTCTTTGAGGTTCGATGGTTGCCATTTTGATTTTACTTTACCTTTAAATTTAACGTTATAATGTTAGAAACCAAACCGGTAGATCTGTTATAATGCCCGTATCTTAATTCTAACATATTGAGATGTTGCCATCCAAATACACCATGAGGTGGGGCAAGACGTATGCCTGCGCCATAAAAATCGCTGTTTAGGGTAGACAGGTCATAGTCGCTGGTGAAATAGGCGGCCGATGGATCATGCTGACCATAAGGGGCAAAATACCGTGTGCCGGTCTGTGTATTGTAACGGTAAAAGGGACTTACGGAAATAAATGGAGTGAGTTTTACAGGTACTTCCAGTTCGGCTGTGTGTGCTCTTATGCCCCAGTTGTCCATGAAATATCGGTAATAGGTTCTGATGATGATCTGATCACTGGCAAAGTAATTTAGTCTGGCGGCTATAGGTAGTTTATAACGCTTATCTGGCAGTGTCTCTGCTCTAAGTGATCCATCTGTAAAATAGTCCCGCTGATATCTGGTGGCCAGCAGGCCTTGCTGATAGGCGGGTTCAAGAATGATCAGTGCTTGTAGTTTTTGATTGATGACCTGCGATAGTGAAAAAGAGGCACTGAACGAGTTTCGTGGACTTGAGCCTTCGCTTCTGGATTCTCTGCCATTGCCAAGACTGGCTGCAGGTCTGAGTTCTATCGGTAAAATGACCTTCCAGGTGTCTAAAAAGGCCTGTAGTTTGAAATCGAACTGGGTGTTTTTGTCTTTAGACAGGCGGGTTAGATTAAAACCAGCACCCACAGATTTATAGTCGTATTCTGTAGAAAGCGATCCGGTGAAACCAAAGGAATTTCCTGTCTTTTCATTGCTGCGTGTCCAGTTTAAGGATGGGTAAATCCGTGTATCGGCCATGGAGGCAGAAGATATGGTACTTGGGTCGATCTTATCGGAAGAAGCTGAGGTATAATGATCTACGCCCAGTTCAAATAAAAAGGTGTTTTTCTTTCCTGCTTTATTGTAATTAGACATTTGCAAATCAATTGTATTTGCAAAATCGGTTAGTTTTTCTGTTCCTATCCCTCCTGTAACGGCAGAATTGTTTCCATTCTGGTGGTAATAGGCCGATACCAGGTTGACCTCATCAATTTTGAGTTTCCGGTTTTGGTAATTGCTCGTATCGGAAGGAGCGGGTTTAATTTTAATTTGTCCCTGGGCACCCAGAACCCCCAGGAACAGCATGAGTACATGCAGATAAATCTTTCTCATGATTTTATTTAGTTACAACCACAACCACCACCACTTTTGCCACCATTGGCACCTGAACCGCCTTCGCGGTATAACTGGAAACTTTGTTCAAACTTTTGGGCCGTTCGGGAAGATAAAGTCATTTCGGCATCATTCAGTTTATTTTTCTGATAAGGCTTTACGGTTGCACATGCACTGAGCAGGCAGAGGGCAACGAAGCCTGTGCGTAGCCGTACTGAAATTGGAATGGACATTTTCATATCATCGTTTTACATTAATATTCTTGGAGGTATAGAGTTGATCTTGGTCATCGATAATGATGCAGGCTACCTGCCGCAATTGATTGATCATATCCAGGCCGACTTGTGCACCCATGACGATTACAGGTGTAGCCAGTGCATCGGCCAGTTCGGCACTGGGGCATAGGATGCTGACGCTTTTAATTCCACTAACGGGTAAGCCCGTTTTCGGATCAATGGTATGTGAATATCTGCGACCATTAATGGTGGCATATTTTTCATAATTACCGGATGTGGCAATGGCCATATTGCTGATGTTCAGTGCGGAGAAGGGGCGGTCGCTCTGATCGGGATCGGCAATGCCTATGGTCCATGGTCTGCCATCCGGCTGGTTTCCCCAGGTGATCAGGTCGCCGGCTGCATTTACTATTCCATGTTCAATCCCGATGTTTTGTAAGGCTTGTTTGGCTTTATCGGCAGCATAACCTTTTCCGATCCCACCAAATCCAATGCGCATACCCTCATGTTTCAACATTACGGTGCGGTTTTGAGTGTCTATAATGACATTCTGATAGTTGATCAGGCTTACCGATTGCAAGGCGGTTTCAAAATCGGGTAGGGAAGTCATGTTCACATCAAAGTTCCAAAGGCTTTTATCAATCGAACCGTAGCTGATGTCGAAGGCACCCTGGGTAATGTCTGATATTTTTTGTGCACGCTGGATAAGGTCAATCACTTCCTGATCAACCTGTACTGGCTTTATACCGGCATACTGGTTGATGAGGCTGGTTTGACTGGTGTTTTTGAAGGTACTCAATAATTCTTCGATCCGTTGTACTTCGGCTATGGCTGTATCAATGGCTTTTTCGCCTGCAGTTTGATCGTCTGCAATGACGGTAAACTCAAAGCGGTTTCCCATGAGTTTTAAAACACGGTTATAAGTTGCCTGTGCCATGGTTGCTTCGTTAATTGGTATTCAGGTCCTGTACAAATTTTTCGGGGCTTTCATTAGGGTAACCATCCCAGGATTTTAAGACTTTGCCCTTTTCATCTACCAATAGGGTGTAGGGAAATTTACCATCAGGGTTATATTGCTCTGCCAGTGCTTCATTTAGTTTAACCTGGGCAGCAGATAATTGATTTTTCTTTTGACGCGGAAAGTCTGCCTGGACCAACACCAGATGGTCTTTTGCGTAACTTTCAAAAGCATCGGATCCCAGGATCTCTTTTCTTAGACGTATGCATGGACCGCACCAATCTGATCCGGAGAAATTGATCAGGATCTGTTTATGTGAGGTTTGTGCTTCTAGTTGGGCCTCTTTGAAATTGCTGTGCCAGATTAAAGAAGCTGGCAGGAGGCCAAGCAGTGTTATGAATAATGATTTCATCTTCCTGGATATTAAATGATGAATCTAATATCAACGGCAATTCTGAAGACATTATGAAGTTCTTTGTTAAAAAAGGTTAAAATATAGCTATCTAAGGTTTATTTTTGGTTTTGTTAAAGATGATTGTAAACTGGTGGTAGTCTTGTTGATAGCGGTAAGTTAGTTTGTGGTTTTGTCTTAGACATACCTGTTTTAAAATGGCGAGTCCAAGCCCAGTGCCTTCAGAAGCGTTGTCTTTATAAAATCTTTCAAAAATTTTCACAGGATGTAGCGCACTCTGGGTACCGGTATTGGAAAATGCAAGACTATCTTCCGTTAATGTAATCAGAATAGAGCCGCCGTCGTGATTGTGCCGTATGGCATTGCTAAAAAGGTTATTAATTAATATTTCCGTTAAATAATAGTTTGCGTAAATAACTGATGCTACAAGCTCTGTTTTTACGATTAGATTTCTCTTTTGAATGAGTTCGAGGAAGTAGTTTAGCTTTTCATTAATTAAGGCCTTAAGGTCAATTTCTTCTTTATCCTGAAGTTGATTGTTGTCAATTTTAACCAGGAGAAGTAAGGATTGGTTCAACTTGGTTAATTTTGAGGTGGCTTTATACAAATCATCCAGAATTTCACTTTCTTCTTTACCTAAAGTATTGGATTGAAGCATCGTGTCGAGTTTGGAGTTGATTACTGCAAGTGGCGTCATCATTTCATGAGAGGCATTTTCGGTAAACAGCTTGATCTCCTTGTAATCTGATTTGACCTTAAGCGAAACATTAAGGACGGCCTTATTCAATTCTTTGAATTCTTCAATATTGGTTTGAATGGGTTCAAATACCTTTTCCTGGTTAATATTAAATGCTTTAATATTGGCTAACAACTGGCGAAATGGTAACCACATCCTTTTGATCAGGATTCTGTTGACCAGCCATAAGATCAACAACAACACAATTACCGGTAGTAAGATGATGAGAATGATACTTTTGATTTCTTCCTGACGTTCAAATTTTGATGCGATGATCATGATCTCGTAGGGTTGCCCGTTTAAGAGCAGTTCTGTTTTCAGGTACCTTGCTGTTTCATGATGTCTTTTTTTGGGATTATAGAAATTTGTATCTGCAAATATTTTGCGCTTATCAGCGAGTTTGTGTATTTTTTTATAGTCTACAATGACATCATCATAACCATCAGGTGAGGGTAGAATATTCTTGACGTGTGCAAAGTCCTGTACTTCGAGAAGTTCCTCGTACAAATGATCGTCAATTTGTTTATTGATGTACTGACCCAGCATTTGGTAAAAGAGAAAGCCAATAACCAGCAATCCTGTGAGGGTAATGACGGATAAGATCCTGTTATAGCTGGTGAATAATTTCATTTATCCGTAAATTTATAGCCTATTCCATATACAGATTGGAAATAGTCTTTGCATCCTGAATCTGTTAATTTTTTTCTTACATTTTTGATGTGGGTATAAATAAAATCGAAACTGTCGGCCATATCGGCATCATCCCCCCAGATGTGTACGATAGCTGCAGCTTTAGAAATCACTTTATTTTTGTTGGCAACGAAATACAATAGCAGATCGAACTCCTTTTTTGTCAAATAGACGGGCTTGCCATGAACCTTCATTTCCATTGCAGTGGTGTCAATTTCTATTTCATTGAAATGAAAAATACTGTTGCCATTGAAGTGCCGACGTCTTACTATGGATTGTATCCTGGCATAAAGTTCTGACAAATGGAAAGGTTTGATGAGGTAGTCATCGGCACCGAGGCTTAATCCTTCAATTTTCTGGTCTAAAGAATTGCGGGCGGAGATAATCAATACCCCGTCTGTTTTATTGATCTTTTTCAGGTACTTTAAGAGCAGAAGACCTTCTCCGTCTGGCAGAGTTAAGTCCAGCAGAACGCAATCATAGTCGTAAATGGATAGTTTTTGATACCCTTGTTCATAATTCGAGGCAGAGTCGCAAATATTTCCTTCAGATGTTAAATACTGATGGATGCTTCTGCGTAAACTTTCTTCATCTTCTATTATCAGTAATTTCATACGTAAATATGATATTAAATTCTGAAGACTTTTTGAAGTTTTTTGGCAGATTGGAACTATAGTGATTTGTCTTAAGTTGATTTAGATCAATACTGAATTGTCTAAAGATTGAAAAAAAGCGTTAAACACCTGTACCTTTAAATGGATAATTACCTAATGCCCGATCCTTAGTTATGTTAGAATTACCTTATTTAGAGATTTTTGCTGAAAATTTTGATAAAAAATTTAGAAACAAAATATTGCAAAAAGTAGAGATCAGCTCTAAAAAAAGCATTAATGTTTCTATAGCAGGATTGAAGGAAAGCCTGGAGGGCCAAGAGTTAAAAATTGTATTTCGCAGAGGTTTGACTTTATGCCTTCAATTTAAGAACCATACGGTCTTGGAAATGCATGTAACATCACGGGCAGAATTGTTGGTTTTAGAAGGAGAAGAGGCTTCTCCTGGGTTATTAGATCTGCATTTCAGCGGAGGCCAGATTATTTCTGTAAGAGATCCCTTGAAGCGAAGTACTTTTTTCTTAAATCCTGTTCAGATCAGTAGTACGGATGTATTGAGTAAGGAAATGACTGTAGAATATCTGAAAGATGTATTCCTGAATAATACCAGACAAATCAGAGATGTTCTTTTGGATCAAAATGTGATTGGGGGATTAGATGAAGCCTATGCTGATGAAATTCTCTGGTACGCGGAAATCTCTCCTTTTTCAATTGCGGGTAGCATCCCCCTGGAAGAAGTAAAAGTGCTCAGAAGAACAATGAAATATGTTTTGCTCGATGCAATTAAACAAATCAAAAAAGTAAACTTTGGTGCTGTTCATTTCGTGAAACCTGATCTGTTGATGATTCATCATGCAGAGAAAAAGAAGAGTCCTACGGGGCAAAATATTCGGGTAAAAGCGGCAGCTGGTACCAGAATATATTATACGGATGAGCAAAAGCTTTATGTGTAGATTTTTGGATCGGTAAGTGCTGATCATAGTAAACCCCTCTGAAGTATAATCAGAAGGGTTTTTGTTGGTTGGGCTATTTTTTTGCTGAATTTTCTTTTGCTGCTTCGATGATCACACTGGCAACTTTTTCTGGTTGCGACATGAATATCACGTGGCTGCCTTTTACCTCTGTTACTTTGGTATGAGAACGTTTGTACATGGCGTGCTGGATTTCTGGTGCAATACTTTTGTCTTCTGTAGCAATTAAACCGTATGCAGGTTTATCTCTCCATGCTGCATGGGTTATAGGGGTTGTAAATCCTTTTGCATAGAATGCTCCCTGAGAGGCATACATGAAATCGGCTTCTTCTTTACTGATATCGGCACAAAAGCCTTTGTGAAATTTTGCTTGATCGTAGTAAACTATTCCTTTCTCATCTGGAGGAAGGACGCCGTTTTCTGGAGCAGGAGGAGCGGTTTGAAGCCATTGCAAAGCGGACTCTCCATTATCGGGCTGAAAAGCTGCAATATAAACGAGGGCTGCTACTTTGGGGTGATTTCCTGCCTCTGTAATCACTGCTCCGCCCCAGGAATGTCCGGCAAGGATGACCGGGCCGTCTTGTTTATCCAGAACAACCTTGGTTGCATTGACATCATCCTCAAGGGAAGTCAAGGGATTTTGTACTACGGTTACATGGTATCCTTTTTTAGTTAATTCGGTGTAAAGTGCTTTGTATCCGGAACCGTCGGCAAAGGCTCCGTGAACCAATACTACGTTTTTAATTTCCTGAGCATTTGCTCCATGAACTGAACCTGTTACAGAAGCTATTGTTAGCGCTGTAGCTAATAAACCATTTTTGATGTTTCTTTTTACGTTTTGAGTTTTCATGTTTTTGGCGTCGATTTTTTTGTTCATATCAACGATACAAAGGTGGCATGAAATGTAGGCTCAGGTAATAGAGAGAATTCCCAATGGATTGTAATTTTTTCCCTTATGCTATACTTTTTCTGTTTCTGAATCCAATTGGGGAATAGGAAGTGTGCTTTTTGAAGAAATTGCAGAAATAGGCGGGATCTTCAAATCCTAATTCGTAGGTGATTTCTTTTGCAGATTTATCGGTATAATACAAAAGCCGCTTTGCTTCGATAATGATACGTTCCTGAATGATTTGAATGGGTGTTTTCTGATTGAAGATGGCGAAGAGATTAGACAGCGTTTTGGGAGACCTGTTGAGTTGCCGGGCATAAAAATTAACGGAATGCTCATTGTGAAAATTGCCTTCGACCAGCAGGTTGAATTTACGGATGATATGGAATCTGTCGTTGTGTAATTTAGGATCCGGGAGGTATTCGGATTTGGCCAATTGCGTTACGGTTATAATCAATCTCTTTAACAACATGACAAGCATATCATTTTGTACATTGTCGGAGGTGTTCATTTCGGAAATAAACATATTGTGGAGCAACAACATTTTTTGATGTGCAGCTTCATTTACATTGATAAAGAAATTGCGGCCTATTCCAAATAGAAATCCAACACAGCTGACTTCCGAATCATGATCGATGATACAGTAGAATTCGCGGTTGAATTGCCAGGCCACCAGATCTGAAGTCTGTTCAAAAAAGAAAGACTGGTTAAACATCAGGGGCAAGATGGTCTGTGAAGGGAAGTCAATTTCTTCTCCATCTATAGTAACGACTTGCTGCCCGCCACGGTTCCAAACGATGGTGAAGTATTTGTTGTCGCGATCCCTGCTATAGAAAAGACGATCAAAATATTGCTCTTCACTCAGGAGGAGTAAGTGGCCGCCAGAATTTGGATCAGTGAGGAATAGTTTCATCTTTAAAGTAAAAATAGAGAATATTTATAAAAAACAGGTTATGCATTGCAGGGTGGTAACTCCATGTCTTTTAAAAACTATAATATCTATAGATTTTAAATATATTTGCAGGGCCAATGTTTTTTGGCCAATGTTTTTTGGCCAATGGTTTTGTATAATTTTAAATGATAAGGCTAAATAATATAACCAAGACATTTGTTCTTCGGGACCGATCTGTTACAGCGCTTTCAGGAGTTTCGATACATGTACCCCGGGGTAAAATATTCGGAGTAATAGGTGCGTCTGGAGCTGGTAAAAGTACGCTGATCAGGTGCGCAAATCTGCTTGAACAGCCTACGTCGGGAGAAGTGTTTATTGATGGAAAAAACCTGATGGAACTTTCCAGGTCTGCTTTGGCAAATGAACGCAGGCATATAGGGATGATTTTTCAACACTTTAACCTGCTCTCCTCGAGAACGGTTTATCAAAATGTTGCTTTTCCACTTGAACTGGAAGGTGCCTCAAAAGCGAAAATCAAGGAGAGGGTTTTCGAATTGTTAAACTTTGTGGGGCTGGAGGATAAGCATGCGGATTATCCGGCAAGTCTTTCAGGTGGACAAAAACAGCGGGTGGCTATTGCCAGGACGCTTGCTGCGAGCCCAAAGGTATTGCTCTGTGATGAGGCAACCAGCGCGCTTGATCCGGAGACAACCACCTCCATTTTGAAGCTTTTGAAGGATACCAATGAGAAATTTGGCATTACGATATTACTGATTACGCATGAAATGCAGGTGGTAAAGGCGATCTGTGATGAGGTAGCGATCATCAGTCAGGGAGTGCTGGTAGAACAGGGTACGGTAAGCGAGATGTTTTCTCATCCCAAGAGCGATCTTGCAAAGAAATTCATTTCCTCTTCTATTAAAGTAACGCTGCCCAGCGCATATGCGGAACGCATCCAAATCAATGCATCTGGATCTGGTAACCCGGTTATCAAGCTCAGTTTCAATGGTGATTCTGCCGATAGCGCCGTGCTTTCGGAGGCTGCAGCGTTGTTTGGTGTGAGTAACAACATCATCACCGCTCAGATAGAACATGCTGCCGGAATCAAATTCGGAACTATCCTTGTAGAGGCTCATGGAAAGAAGGAAGATCATGAACGTGCGATCGCTTATTATAAAACCTTAAATATTGGCGTGGAGGTGCTTGGCTATGTCTGAATCTATGATCAGGCTCTTAATGAGCGGTACACTCGAGACCATTGTGATGACTTTTGTTTCTGGCTTCTTTGGTTTTGTTATAGGCCTGCCGACAGGTATATTGCTTTTTATTACCCGAAAGGGGCAGATTCTCGAACATCCTTTTTTAAACAGGCTTCTTGCGGTTCTTGTAAATATTTTCCGTTCCATTCCGTTTATTATTTTAATTGTCTGGATGATTCCGTTTACCAGAGCTTTGGTTGGAACTTCAATTGGCGTAAAAGCGGCACTTGTTCCTTTGAGTATAGGGGCTGCACCCTTTATTGCAAGGATGATAGAGAATAGCTTGCTGGAGATTCCCTATGGACTTATCGAAGCTGCCAGGGCCCTGGGCGCGAGACCGATGCAGATTATCCGTAAGGTGCTTCTTCCCGAAGCCTTACCGGCGATTATCAACAGTGCATCGATTACCCTGATCACTCTTGTTGGTTATTCTGCTATGGGTGGTGCTGTTGGTGCCGGCGGACTTGGGCAGATCGGTTATCAATATGGTTATATTGGTTATAATGTTCTGGTAATGAATACTGTGTTGGTATTGCTGGTTGTTATTGTATTCCTGATTCAGTTTAGTGGCGATCGCCTTTCAAAATATTTTGATCACAGAAAATAAAAGTATAAAATCTAATAAAATGAATTCCACTTTCAAAAAATACTTAAAGCCAGCGCTGATATTATCCATAGCTTTTCTTGGGGCCTGCAGTGGCGGGGCTAAAAAAAATGATCCTAACCATATTATAGTCGGGGTTGAATCTGGTCCGGAATATACTATTGCACAGGTTGCTCAGAAGGTGGCCAAGGAAAAATATAATCTTAATGTTGAACTGGTGCAGTTTAATGATTATGTAATGCCCAATGAGGCCCTTAATCAAGGCGATATTGATGTTAATGCCTTTCAGAATAAACCTTATCTGGATGTACAGGCAAAGCAACGGGGCTACAAATTTGCTATAGTGGGAAATACTTTTGTTTATCCAATTGCCGGTTATTCCAGAAAGATCAAAAGCCTTAAGGAGCTTGAAAACGAGAGTACAGTGATTATTCCGAACGACCCAACCAATAGTGGCCGATCATTACTGCTGCTTCAAACAGCCGGTCTTATTAAGCTCAAAGCAGGTGTTGGTCTTTTGCCAACCCTTAACGATGTGGAAGATAATCCTAAACACTTAAAAATCCTTGAACTCGAGGCACCACAGCTTCCAAGGTCTCTGGATGATGCAAATGTATCCATAGCGATTATTAATAACACTTTTGCTGCGCCTATTGGCCTGGTATCTACAAGAGATGGTCTTTTTATAGAGGACAGCAAATCGCCTTATGTAAATGCAATTGTTGCCCGGGAAGATAATAAAGATGAGGATAAGG
This sequence comes from Pedobacter nutrimenti, assembly GCF_032678445.1. Taxonomy (GTDB): domain Bacteria; phylum Bacteroidota; class Bacteroidia; order Sphingobacteriales; family Sphingobacteriaceae; genus Pedobacter; species Pedobacter nutrimenti_A. The sequence goes on along the minus strand of NZ_JAVTSQ010000017.1, from coordinate 82,733 downwards.
TGAAGCGTTTTGTTAAGGCTTATCAATCTAACGAAGTTGAAGAAGCTGCGAAGGTAGCCTTTAAGGGAAGCGCCATAAAAGGTTGGTAACTGCAGGATTGTACGGGAATGTACGGGGACCGTTCGATAATGAACGGTTTTTGTTGATGGTTTTATTTTAAAGTTCTGTATATTAGTGTTTTGTGGTTTTTGTGGCTCTTGGCACAAACTTGGTGAATCACTTATTGCTATGTTCAGACTCAATTTAAAAATCGCCTTGCGTAATCTCTGGAGAAATAAGACTTCTTCGGTTATTAATATTATTGGTCTGGCAGTTGGTTTATCTGCCTGCTTGCTATTGCTTTTATATGTCAATTACGAAATGAATTTTGATCGTCAATTTAAGGAGGCGGACAAAATCTATCAGGTGATGACCAATTTCCAGGATGCGACCGGAAAGATTACCAGGACGGGAGAATCACCAGGAAATGGAATTGCAATGGCTATTAAAGCTAAAGTACCAGAAGTGGATGTGATTACCCGCATTGCCGGTGGCAATGAGTCGCTAATTGCTAATAAGGAAAACGGCTTTAAAAAAGTTGATCTTTTTGCTGATCCGGAGATTCTGAAAATATTTAACTATGAATTTATAACTGGCAATCCGGATGTTGCACTAAATACACCAAATGCTATTATCCTTACTGAGGGTACTGCGAAGCTATTATTTGGCACTACTGATATATTAAACAGAACTGTAACGTATGCAAACCATGTTGATCTTAGGGTAACCGGCGTGATTAAGGACCAGCCCGCTAACTCTTCACTCAGATTTGATTATTTGATGCCATGGTCCTTTTATGAAAATATAGATGATGAGGCTAGACATCCTGGCTGGGGAAATTTCAGTTTCCTGGCAATTGCTAAGGTAAACGACGCGACTAAGCTTGATCTGATTAACTCCAAGGTTAAAAAACTATTTAATGAAACCTATACAGACCAAAGAAATGAAAACTTCTTATTCCCTTTTTCAGATTTACATTTGCACGGCGAATTTTTAAATGGGAAGAGTGTAGGTGGTGAGATTGAGCGTATCTATCTGTTTATTGCACTTGCCTTTGGTATTTTGCTGATCGCCTGTATCAATTTTATGAACATGGCTACTGCTAAATCAGAACGCAGGGCCAAAGAAGTGGGAATTAAAAAAACGATTGGTGCAACCAGAGGTTCACTAGTTACACAGTTTCTAACCGAAGCCATGGTGCTTACTGCTGTTGCTGTGCTGATTGCTGTAGCTATTGTTGAGGCTACTTTACCAATGTTCAATAACCTGCTTGGTCTGGAAATCATGATCCAATACTCCAATGCAGGCTATTGGCTGGGCATATTGTCGGTAGCATTGCTGACCGGTATTTTGGCGGGTATTTATCCTGCAGTATTCCTTTCTTCCTTTAATCCCATTCAGACTCTAAAAAAGAAAACAGCAAGGGCAAAGGCTGTTCCCATCAACCTGAGACAGGTACTTGTGGTAACGCAGTTTTGTTTTGCCATTATGCTGATCATTTCTACGCTGGTTATTTATAAGCAAATACAGTTTATAAAGAACAGGCCTGTAGGTTATAGCATCAATTTACTTGCGGAGATGCCTCAAAACGGAGAATTGTTTGGAAAATTTGAATTGTTTAAAGACTTGGCATTAAAGACAGGTGCGGTTACTTCGGTAAACCAGGCATCGCGTAGTATGACTCATGTGAACAATTGGTTTTATGGATTTAAATGGCCGGGAATGGATAAACAGGGCGAGGAGATTGTATTTAACCGACTCGAAACGCAGTATGATCTTGTGAAGACAAACGGTGTGCAAATGCTGGCCGGGCGTGATTTTTCTAAGGACTTTGCATCAGATACGGCTGCTATTTTACTGAGTGGCACTGCTGTGAAAATGATGAAACTGAAAGATCCTGTTGGCAAGATGGTAACGCTTTTTGACAACAAACTAAAGGTAATTGGTGTGTTCAAAGATTTTTTATGGGATTCGCCCTATCGCTCTGGACGACCTATGGTTATTAATTTCAGTAAAAACAATGGCGGCACTATCAATATGCGGTTAAATCCAGCCAATAGTTTGAGTAAAAACGTGGAGCTGATCTCGGCTGTTGCCAAAAGTATAAATCCGAGCTACCCTGTTGAAATTAAGTTTGTGAATGATCTGTATACTGCAAAGCTGCAGTCGGAAAAGATTCTGGGTGTATTGGCCAATCTGTTTGGTGGGATAGCGATCCTGATCTCTTGCATGGGGCTTTATGGTTTGGTGGCTTATAGTGCAGAGCAGCGTACCAAAGAGTTTGGTGTACGCCGTGTATTGGGGGCTTCCGTTGGCAATATCATGGAACTCCTTTCTCTTTCTTTTCTGAAAATGGTGTTTTTTGCGGCCTGTATTGGTGTGCCTTTGGCCTATTATCTAATGGATAAATGGCTCACTAATTTTGAATTCAGGACAACTGTGTCTTTGTCAATTATATTGGCCGCTATAGCAGGGACTGCAGTTGTTGCATTTTTGACGGTTGGTTTTCAGGCTTACAAGGCTGCAAAAGCCAATCCGGTTGAGGCGCTGAAGTACGAATAAGGATTTTTATGGATGAGATTTAATGGCGTTGCTATCCGTTTTCAATGAAACAGTTATCACCAGTTTAGTTCTGTGTTTTTTGGAATGGCAGCACTTAAAACAAGGGGGCTCGCATTACCTATTGGACTTCATACAGCCTGGAATTTTGTACAATGGTTCTTAGGCTAGTAGAGTTAGGGGGATGGTTGAGCTATATTGTGGTGATGATGTTAGGTATCTGCTTTTTAATGTTTTGGAAAAGCCTTTGCAATAGGTTGACTGTTGCAAAGGCTTAACTAATTTATTCTTCCAGACCCATTTTTTTCATCACGATGTCACTTACTCCGGTTGAGGAATATCCGCCGTCGTGGAATAGGTTCTGCATAGTTACCATACGGGTTAAATCTGAAAACAGGGTGATGCAGTAATCTGCACATGATTCTGCATCTGCATTGCCTAATGGTGCTATAGCATCAGCATAATCAAAGAAATCACCAAATCCTTTAATACCTGTACCAGCCGAGGTTTTTGTTGGCGACTGGGAAACTGTATTGATACGTACTTTTTTCTCTAAACCATAGTGGTAGCCAAAACTACGTGCGATAGACTCGAGCATAGCCTTGATATCAGCCATATCGGTATAGAAAGGGTAGGTGCGTTGTGCAGCCATATAGGTAAGGGCTACAACACTACCGCCTTCATTAATGGCGTCTAGTTTTTTAGCAACAGCCAGCATTTTATGGAAAGATAAAGCTGAAACATCAATTCCTTTCATAAAATAGTCGTAGTTTGATTCTGTATAAGGAATCTTTTTACGGATGTTTACGCTCATGCCTATAGAGTGCAGTACAAAATCTATTTTACCGCCTAAGATTTCTTGTGATTGGGTAAACAGGTTGGTTAGCTCATCAACACTGGTTGCATCTGCAGGAATAATCTGTGATCCGGTTTTTTCTGCTAAAGCATTGATCTCTCCCATGCGCATGGCAATCGGAGCATTGGTTAATACAAATGAAGCACCTTCTTCGTGCGCTTTTTCAGCAACTTTCCATGCAATGGAGTTTTGATCTAATGCGCCGGTAATGATACCGCGTTTCCCTTTTAATAGATTATACATATTATATCTGTTTTAAAATGAGCCAAAGGTAGTATTTTTCTTTTTGGTCGCAAATAGCCCGTTAAATTGTCTTATTTGGCCTCTGTCAAAATCGGATTTTCCTTACATCTTTGTAATGCTGAGGTTAATCATAAAAAATTAAGCAGCAAAATGGAGCAGAAACCAATTAAAACGGGCGAAACCGAAAAGCCATACGAGTAGGAAAATAGAAAAATGAATTTTATGTCAGACAATAGTGTTTCTTTACACAGGGTTCTTAAAGCGGCTCCGGAAAAGGTATACCGCGCATTTACTGAAGCCCTTGCAATTGCCTCATGGTTGCCTCCATATGGCTTTCTTTGTACCGTCCATGAAATGAAAGTAGAGAAAGGTGGTTCTTTTAGAATGTCTTTTCTGAATTTTTCAACTGGTCATGGTCATTCATTCGGTGGACAATATCTTGAATTGAAACCTAACGAGTTTCTGAAATACACTGATAAATTTGATGACCCTAATCTTCCTGGAGAAATGATTACTTCTGTTTCGCTTCGGAAAACAATGGTGGGTACAGAAATTAAAATCACACAGGAAAATATTCCTTCAGTTATCCCTGCGGAAATGTGCTACTTAGGCTGGCAGGAATCGCTGGAGAAGTTGGCTAAGCTGGTTGAGCCTGAGATACCAGATGCCTGATTGAATAAACAGTTATAGTGGATGGTTTATATCATCCACTATACCATTTGTCTATTTGTTAAAGTGATACGCTATGCCTAATGTCCCGTAGGTATCCATTGAAAACGGAACCAGGATCGATTAGGTTTTAACCTGGATTTTGGGATGCCAAAATGACTGAACGAATTGTAAGAAAAGGGTGTCCTGGCTATTCATAGCTTTGCTATCTTGATCGTGTTTTATTCTAGACTAAACACTTTTATGAAAAATTTAAGAACGGCTCTGTTTCTCTGCATTTTTGCTTTCTCATTTCCTGTTTTTTCCCAAACAAAATCATTGTTGGGAGAAACGCCGGCGCAAAAGTCCCATCGCATGCAGTGGTGGACGGATGCCCGTTTCGGGATGTTTATCCACTGGGGATTATATTCATTACCTGCAAGGCATGAATGGGTGAGAAACTATGAGAAAATTACGAATGATCAATATCAAAAATACTTCGATAACTTCAATCCTGATGAATTTAATCCTAAGGAATGGGCAAAAAAAGCGAAGGCTGCCGGTATGAAATATGCGGTGCTTACGACCAAACATCACGAAGGTTTTTGTTTGTTTGACTCAAAGTATACGGATTATAAATCCACCAAGACGCAGGCTAAGCGTGATTTGGTGAAAGAGTTTGTAGAGGCGTTTCGTGCGGAGGGAATTAAAATTGGATTTTATTATTCTTTAATCGACTGGCACCACCCTGATTTCACAATTGATGACACGCATCCGCTTAGGGTAGATGGAAATGAGGCGAGTAAAGAAACGGCTTATGCGCGATTAAACAAAGGGAAGGATATGGGGCGTTATAGAGCTTACCTTAAAAATCAAATTACAGAACTATTGACCAACTATGGGAAAATTGACATCCTTTGGCTAGATTTCTCCTATCCCGGTAAATTTGGTAAGGGGCATGAAGATTGGGGTTCTGTTGATCTTGTGAAAACCATAAGAAAACTTCAACCTAATATTATTCTGGATGATAGAGCAGATTTGAAAGAGTATAGCGATGGTTATGATTTTGTGACGCCAGAACAGGTGAAGCCTGCAGAGCTCCTGAAATATAAGGGTAAATATTGGGAAACCTGCCAAACCTTTTCAGGCTCATGGGGCTATTTTAGAGATGAAAATACCTGGAAAAGCCAGCACCAACTGCTCGATCTGCTGACCACCTCTGTAGCAAATGGTGGCAATCTGATTTTAAACGTAGGGCCTACTGCCCGTGGTGAATTTGATTATCGGGCTAACAAAGCACTGGATAGCCTGGGCTATTGGATGCATGCCAATAATCAGGCGATATATGATTGTACTTTTCCTCCTGATGAATTCAATTTGCCAAAGGAAATGAATGTACGGGTTACTTACAATCCGTCTAAGAAGAAATTATACCTGCATCTTTTTGATTATCCGAGCGATGGCAAAATCACTTTACCTAACTATAATGGTAAAATCAGCTATGCACAATTTTTGAATGACGACTCGGAAATTTTGTTTAAGCCTGAGGGAAATGGCTTGGTTTTAAGTCTTCCTAAATCAAAACCGCCTTATGAAATTCCTGTAATAGAATTAAGTTTGAAGTAGATCCACTTTTTATCCTTGCCTCTGTTTAACCAAAGGCAAGGATAAACTATATATCAATTCAATGCTCTTCGTCTAGGTTATTACACATCACATGAATTTAGTCAGCATTTTTAATACCCATCCTTTCTTGGTGTAAGGAGGATAAATGATATCAGACATATTTAAAGAGGATTGGAAGACAACGGCTCTCTCATGTGAAAATGTTTTAAAGCCAAAAATTCCATGGCAGCTACCCACTCCGCTTCCGTTTACGCCACCAAAGGGCAAATTGGGATTTGATATGTGAATCAAGACATCATTGACGCATGCACCACCTGAGCTGGTACCAGTTAATAAACGTTTAATATTGGTCTTGCTTTCGCTGAAGATATAAAGGGCCAGGGGTTTGTTTTTTTCGTTGATCCTATCCATGGGATCCTCCAAAGTATCATAAGGTATAACAGGAAGTATAGGGCCAAAAATCTCTTCTCCCATAATTTTGCTATCCTCAGCCAGGTTGCAGAGGAGGGTGGGTTGAATGTTGAGTTCGGCTAAAACAGCTTCTCCTCCCCAGGCGACATTGGCCCCTTTATTTACTGCATCATTGATCAGATCCATTAAACGGTCTGCATGCCTTCTATTGATGATCTTTGCGTAGGATAATTCATCGGTCTGTCCGTTTTCTTTCAAAAACATAGCTGTGGCTGCAGACTTATAGTGTGTTATAAACTCATCCAGTTTAGATCTGTGTACAAATACATGATCTGGTGCGATGCAGGTTTGTCCGGCATTGATCAGTTTACCCCAGGCAATTTTAGTTGCCGCATTTTTTATTTTTGCTGTTTCGTCAACCACCACTGGCGATTTTCCACCCAGTTCCAGGGTTACCGAACTGAGGTTTTCTGCTGCAGCCTTCATGACCACCTTTCCTACGGCAGTACTTCCAGTAAAGAAAATATGATCAAAGGGGAGTTTAAGCAAGGCTTCCGAAACGGATTGATCGCCTTCGAAACAAGCGATTTCATCTTTGCTGAATGTTTTTTTAATGATTTTTGTAATGACTGCGCTGGTCGCAGAACTGAATTCAGATGGCTTTAAAATTGCACAATTGCCTGCTGCTATTGCAGAAAGTAAGGGGCTCATCATGAGCTGAAATGGATAATTCCATGGTGAAATGATCAGGCAAACGCCTTTTGGTTCATAATAGATTCTGTTTTTAGCAAATAAACTCGCAATATTTTTGCCTGCATAGGCTGGTCTCATCCACTTTTTAAGCTTCTTAATGGCGAAATCTATCTCACTGTAGATAAAAATGAGCTCAGTAACAGCAGATTCAAATCTGCTTTTTCTTAAATCGGTTTGTAAAGAAGTATAGATCTCTTCTTCAAACGTCTGAATGCTTGATTTTAATGCCTGCAGCTTATTGATTCGCTGCTGGGCTGTACTGTACCTAAGTGCGTATTTGTTTTTTTGCTGAAGCTCAAAAACTTCGGTAATGGAATCTATCATTATTCTTAGAATGATTAGTTTATGGTAAGTTATTAAATTCTTTCAAAGAATATTAGCCATTATCTGAAAAATGATTAAATTAAGGGTATTTAATTCTTAATTTAACCTCATGCAAGGAATCACATCTTTTAAGGTTAGTCCGATGATTAAAATGGCACTGGAAAGCCGTTTTTCCTTGCTGAATAGCACGAGAGACAAAAATATATTTATTCTGATCATTTTTGTTTTTAGCCTTTCTTTTACCTATATCTTTATTCCTTTTAATATTAACAAATGGTATAGTGTAACCAATTTATCTTTTTTTGAGATTATAAGTGTTTTTTCGATCCTGGGTGCAGCAACCCTTGCACTTACTCAATTTGGTTTAAGAAAATGGTTTCATCTGGAAATGTTGACCTGTGTGCAGTATGTGCTCTGGGGGATTGGTGAAATGATGATTTTATCTGCAGTGGTTCTTGCAGTAGACTGGCAGTTCAATAACCACCCCGATCTCACCATAAGTTATTATCTTGATACGTTTAAATATACTTTACTGATCGCCATCATTCCTTACATCATCTCTCTGCTCGTTTTATTTGCCTCGCATAAACATCAGTTGGCCTGTGTTCTTTCCAAAATGAATGAATCGAAAATGCATCTGGATAATTTACCCATTGAAGATGAAAATGGAAAAGTAGTGTTTACACTGCATACGGATCATTTGTTGTTCTTTAAATCGGAGGATAATTATGTCGAAATATATTATCTGCTTGGGGGTGTAGTTAAAAAAGAGCTGGTTCGGACTACGTTAAAGAAAATAGAGGGAAAGTGTAGCCATTTAGGATTTGTGAGGGTTCACCGTTCTTATGCGGTTAATATAAAACATGTGTCATCTTCCCGAAAAACGGCTAAAGGCTATTTGCTGCAGTTTAATGTTTTTCCAGATGTCCAGGTTCCGGTATCTGCCTCTTATCAAAATCAATTTAAGAGTTTTCTATTCACCCCATAATTGCGGTATTTCACCCCAAAATAGGTTTTAAGAGACCGTATTGAGGTTTGTGCGATTTATATTGCACTAACCAAATCAACTAAAACCTATCGGGCATGAAAAAAAACATACTATGCTTTTTGCTATTTCCTGTTTTTATGATGGCAAGCCTCCAGGCGCAAACCATTAGGGGGACACTGAAAAATGAGGCTACATTGGAACCGGTTTACGCGGTGTCTATTCATGTAGAAAACTCAAATGAGGGTACCTATTCAGATGATCGTGGAAAATTTCAGTTGACGGTGAAGAAGGCCTTGCCGCTTACCCTCATTATTTCTTCTATTGGTTTTGAAACTCAAAAGGTCACCGTTCAGAATTTCACACCAATAGAAATCATTCTTAAGCCTACCTCTATACTTGGACAGGAAGTGGTGGTATCGGCAAGCAGGGTGGTACAGAAAAAACTATCTTCTCCTGTTACCATTGAACAAATCAGCAGTAAAGACATTACCAATTCTGCGCAGTTGAGCTATATGGATATGCTACAAGGGTTAAAGGGGGTAGATGTAACTGTATCCAGCATTGGTTTTACAAGCGTCACGACAAGGGGCTTTAATACCAGCGGAAATACCAATTTTACACAGATTGTAGATGGAATGGATAATCAGGCCCCCGGGCTCAATTTTCCACTGGGTTCTGCGATCAGTTTGACAGAGCTGGATGTAGATAATATAGAGGTCCTTTCCGGGGCTTCGTCTGCACTCTATGGTTCCAGAGGCTTAAACGGTACTATGGTTATGACCGGTAAAAACCCGTTTAAGTATCAGGGTTTAAGTGTGCTGGTTACCCAGGGGATAAACCATATTAAAAACAGCAGCAGTAATGATCCTCAGGGGGCTTCTCCATATTATGACTGGACAATCCGTTATGCGAAGAAGATCAACGAGAAAATGGCGTTTAAAATCAATGCTCAATATACACTGGCTAAAGATTGGGTAGCTACCGATACGACCAATAAAAACGGGCCTGGCACCAGATTTACTGATCCGAATTATAATGGTGTAAATTATTATGGGAGCGCAACTTCTACAGACATTAATCCTTTTTTACAGGGGGCTCTGGCCGGTAATCCTGACCTGGCTCCAATTATAAATCCATTGCTGGCAAAACCTAATTACGTGGCGCGTACAGGCTATCCTGAATACGGATACCTGGACAATACCGCCAGGATGTTTAAGGCCAATGCCGAATTTCGATATAAGATTAATCCAAAGCTGGAAGCCATTATGTCTGGTACTTTTGGTACAGGGAGTATCGTTTATACCAATGATACGCGTTACCAGCTTAAAAATTTTAAGGCTGCACAGTACAGGGTAGAGCTAAAAAGTGATAAATGGTTTGTTCGCGCTTACACCACACAGGAAAATTCGGGAAATACGATTATTGCAGGACCAACGGCCCAGTATATTAATGAGGCCTGGAAAACCAGTTACGATGGCAATACGGGCGGTTGGTATCCTGAATATACTTCTGCTTTACTTACCGCTCTTGCAGGGGGAGCTTCGTTGAATGATGCCAACCTTGCGGCGAGAGCTTTCGCAGATAAAGGCCGGGTAGAGTTGGGAACTCCCGAGTTTAATGTGCTGAAAGATAAAATTTCAAATACACCTATTTCTGAAGGGGGAACTTTGTTCTTAGATCGAAGTAAATTGTATAATGCTGAGGCTCAATATAATTTTTCGGAACTCGTTAAATTTATGAGTGTTATAGCCGGGGTGAACTGGCGTCTTTACCGTTTGGATAGCAGGAACACACTTTTTCCAGATAAAGATCAACCCATTAATGTAAAAGAATACAGTGCTTACGTGCAATTGAGTAAGAAATTGGCTGAAGACAAATTAAACCTGAGCACTTCTTTCAGATATGACAAGAATACCCTGTTTTCGTCGCCTAAAGTAACCTCAAGGGCTTCGGCTGTATATGAGTTGGCCAAGGAGAATTATCTTCGGTTTTCTTACCAGAATGCTTATAGTTTTCCTTCTAATATTCAGGCATTGCAAAATACGCTTAGCGGTTATAACAGTTATTCTTCGGGTGGGTCTTCTTATTTGTTGAATGGTACGTACCATTTTGATCAATATGCACCCTATACTTTAGAAAGTGTAACAGCTTATCAGCAATCAGGAAATGCTTCTTTATTGAAAAAATTCGAATACAGTGACATTAAGCCGCAGTCTGTAAATGCTTTTGAGCTGGGCTATTCTGCCTTGATTGCCGACAGGTTTTTGTTTGATGTATTGGGTTATTTTTCAACCTGGAAAAATTTCATCGGCTATGCAAATGTTGCCAATACGCCTGGTACAGATGATGTAAGTGCTTTTAAGGATCATAGTACCTATGTGCAGTATAACATTGCCTTTAATGGTGGTCAAACTGTAAATACATACGGTTATGCAGCAAGTTTAAGTATTGATCTGTCTCATAATTTTCTGGCTAAGGTCAATTATTTCTCCGATTATTTGAAAAATAAGAACAACAGTCAGATCAATAATTTCAATACCCCTCATTACCATGTGAATTTAGAATTTGGAAATACTGGTTTCGGTAAAAAACAAGTTTGGTCCTTTGGAACGGCTATGCGTTACAAACCAGGCTATTTCTACGTGGTTTCGGGAGGTTTAGCCCAAGGACAGGTACCTTCTTCAGCAGTAATTGATGCGCAGGTGAGTTACAAACTGATCAAAGCGCATTCAACGATCAAACTGGGGGGAACAAACCTGACCAATAAATACTATTCTACCGGTATTGCAAATCCAAACATTGGGGCTGTTTACTATTTGACTTACGCCTACAATGTTCTTTAATAATTATTAATGATAAATCTCAGCTATGAAACGATTAGTCCAAATTACGGTATGTTTTTTCCTCTTTAGCGCTGTCTTGCAGCTTTCCTGTACGCATTCAACCGATCGCCAGGACAACTATAAAATCAATCTTAGTTTTAAGCCAGGAGAAGAGGCTAAGATTATTGATGCATTTTTAGCGATAAAAGACAGTACATCCATTACTTTAAAAGAGGGTCTTTATAAATTTGATAACCTGAGTATTGCTCAGGTAAACCACATCAGGATACTGGGTGAGGGACATGATAAAACGATACTGGACTTTACCCGGCAAAGCCAGGGGGGAGAAGCGATCAGGGTAACGGATGTAAAGGACTTTAAGATAGAAGGAATGACCATCCGGGATTCTAAAGGAGATTTGCTGAAAATTAACAAAAGCCGCGACGTAACTATCTCCCAGCTACATGCGGTATGGAGTAAGGCTGATTCTACCAGTGGAGGGTATGCGATTTATCCGGTGATGTGTAAAAATGTATTGATTGAAAATTGCTATACGGAAGGTTCTTCTGATGCAGGAATCTATGTTGGCCAAACGGATAGCGCCATTGTAAGGAATTGTAAGGCTGCGAAGAACGTTGCTGGCTGTGAAATCGAGAATACTTCTCATGCGCAAGTGTACGATAACGAATTTTACAACAATACGGCAGGATTTCTGGTTTTTGATTTACCTGACCTTTCGAAAAGAGGGGGGCATGTAAAGGCCTATAACAACCACATCCATGATAATAACTTTAGGAATTTTGCAAAGTCAGGTAGTTTCGGAACAACATGGGGGGTAGGGAATGCCTCCCCCGGGTCGGGGATCATTGTATTGGCGGCATCTGATGTGGAGATCTATAACAATCGAATCCTCAATAACAATGCTTCGGCCGTTATGATTGCCTCGGGTTTTGCGGTTGATAGCGAGGCAGGAAAAAAAATAAATCCGAACTATTATCCGATCTCCAAGAATATACATATTCACAACAACACCATTACTATGGGGCCTGTTTTTCCTAAACCTGTATACGAACATCGGATCGGTAAAATACTTGTAGCGGTGGAGCAGCAATTAAACCAGCTTGAGCCAGCGCGAAAAAACAAGCGCATACCTTTTATTATGTATGATGGCATTTCCAGTAATATTTTAACTAAGGGGAGTGCATTGAATCCAGATTCGATTTGTATAGATCAAGCCGGGGATAATGTGTTTGTTAATGCTGATTTTTTAAATATAGCTCATGTTCAGAATTGGAAGCCAACAACAAATATGGCGGCTTTTAAATGCAATCCGGCAATCAAAACTCAATAAAATAAGGATTTTAATTAGATGTATTTCATGCGTAAAACGTATATTTTTAGTGCTCTTTTTCTTTTTGTAGTCTCCTTAGCTCTTGTGGCGGGAAATGGCTGTAAGGGAAAGTCTGGTCAAAAGGTAGAAACTGAATTCCAATTTAAAGAAAAGCTTTCTGAATATGGATTCTTTAAGGGAGAACTCCAGAAGTTGATTCCAGAAGAAGGTGTTGTAAGTTACGAACTCAGCACACCACTATTTACGGATTATGCAGTGAAAAAGCGGTTCATTGTACTGCCTAAAGGAACTGCGATGAAGTATACGGCCAATGGAGCACTTGACTTTCCGGATTCGACAATCCTTATCAAAAACTTTGCTTACATCAATACAGAACATCAAAATGTGATGATTGAGACACGGTTACTGGCTAAAGATCCAAAAGATAAAAAATGGAAAGTGATGAATTATCTGTGGAATGCACAGCAGACCGATGCTATAAAACATATTAGTGGAGCAAAAATTCCAATTACCTTGCTGGACAACGATAACAACAAATTGTTGACGAATTACCAGGTGCCCAATACCAACGATTGCAAAAGGTGCCATATTAAAAATGATGTCTTGACACCAATAGGCCCTAAAGCCAGAAATCTGAATTTTACAGTTGCCGGGCAAGGGGAGAACCAGTTACAACAATGGGCTGCAAAAGGTGTATTAAAGGGATTGCCGCCCATTGGCGAGGTTAAGCAACTTCCAAATTGGGCAGATGCGAAGCATTTTACGTTGGAACAACGGGCCAGGGCTTATTTGGATGTCAATTGTGCACATTGCCATACTAAAGGCGGGGATGCGTATAATACCGGACTCTTTTTGGAATATGAGCAGACAAATCCAGATCATTTGGGCATAAAAAAAGCACCGGTTTCGGCTGGTGGTGGAGCTGGTGGATTAGATTATGATGTGATTCCAGGTAACGCGGCGCAGTCTATACTTCTTTACAGAATGAATAGTGCAGAACCTGGAGTTGCTATGCCAGAACTTGCCCGGACAGTGGTACATAAAGAAGGGGTGAAGTTGATCCGGGATTGGATCAACAGCATGAGAAAGTCAGACTTCTGATCTCTGTACCTATTTAGCGGCATAAGAATTGTAGTAGTCTTATTCAAAAAGACTTATGAATGTAAAACGAATTTTTGGGACAATATTAACCATCTTAGGAATTATAGGGCTAATATATGCTGGTTTTGGTTTTGTAAAGCATAGTCTTCAAACCCGGGAACTGGTCGTAGCGGGAATAATTGGCCTTATCTTTTTTATCTCGGGTATCGGTTTAGTGAAAAACACTAAGGATGAATCCTGATCATGGCCACATTAAAAATAGCCTTCTTAATTTAATGATATCATAATATCTTCTATATCGTCTTTTTATAAACATTGTTTAGTATTGCTGTGTGCTAAAAATTGATAGATGAATTTAAAAAAGGAAGAAATTTCGCATTCAGTTGAGGAGATATTTGGTCTTTACGAAAAATATGGAAATGAAGATTACGGAGAGAACGTAACTCAGTTGATGCATATGACGCAATGTGCAAACCTTGCCATAGAAGAAGGTGCTTCAGACGAAATGGTTCTTGCGGCTTTTCTCCACGACATTGGCCATTTTCTGGAAAATGAAACGAGTATGGACGGATATGGCAGGCAAGACCATGACCGGCTGGGTGGTGAGTATTTGTTGAGTCATGGCTTTTCTGAGCGTATGGTTAAATTGGTGTCTAGCCATGTCAGGGTAAAAAGGTATCTGACTTTTAAAGATAAAACCTATTATGATGAGTTATCGGAGGCAAGCAGGATAACCCTGGGATTTCAGGGTGGGCCTATGAATGCTGAGGAAGCAGCGGCTTTTGAAGAGGATCCGGACAAAGATGATTGTATCAAAATCAGGTTTTGGGACGACCTTGGAAAAGATGAAAATATTCCGGTTGATCAGGAGGATCTCCATAGATTAAAGAAAATGATAACGGTGCACCTTCTTAGTGATCAGCTTCCATGATATGAGTTAAAATATGTTAAAGAATCATAATTTGAGTGTTTTGCAGGTGAGATCGTCTATTTTGGCAGAATAAACATCTCATTCCCTTATGATTTTTAAACGCTTTTATGGTTTGATCATTTTATTGGTCCTGGCTTATCCCACTTGTGCTCAAAATAGACCTGTTGTTATTACTGGAAAGGTGTTAGACTCTATTGGCCATGTTCCCCTCGAATCTGCAAGTATATTGATTATAGGTTCGGGACAAGGAACCACGACCAACCGCAACGGAGAATTTGATCTAAAAGCCAATGGGTCAGGAAAAATTGAGTTGCAAATTTCAAGTCTTGGTTATAAAACTCAGGCTATTCCTCTAAGTAGTTTGAAAGATTCCGTACAAATTCGGATTCTCCTTTCAAGAAGTGCCGGACTTTTAAAAGAAGTGGTTATTACGCACAGAAGCCCTCTTCTTATTATTCAGAAAGCCATCCAAAATATTCCGAATTGTTATCTCAGCGTACCGCATACGTTAAATGGATTTTATAGGACATTTACTAGAAAACAAAGTGAATATTTACAGGTTTCAGAGGCTGTATTTGATGTTTATAATTATAGTTATGTAAAAAGGAAAAATAACCAACTTCGTTTGATTAAAATGCGTTCAGTTATTGATGATCAGGCCACGCACGGACTTGATATTGGTATGAAGCCTAAAGAGGTTTTTGAGCTGGATATTGTAAAAAAAATTAGCCATAATCCCATATTTAACAAAGAAGGACTAAGAAAGCACCACTTTGAATTAGAAGGGATTGAATATTATCAAGGGCATAAAGCTTATAAGATTACATTTTATCCGAAAGAAAAATTGAAAGATGTATTGTATGAAGGAAAGGTATGGATCGACTCGGCTACCTATGCGTTTATGGCTTTTGATTATAAAATCAGCAATGAAAATTTGCAGTTTTCCCATTTTGGAAATGCGGTGGAACGGATGATGATGAATATAGCAGACGTCCGGATTTTTAACAAAGGAGAACGTTTGCAGACTACCTATCGCGAAATTGGTAGTAAATGGATACTTTCCACCGCGATTTATAACAATACTTTGGGATTAAGCAGTAAGAAGAAAAAATACAATTTCGATGCGAATGTCCGTGTAAACTATTTAACTACCAATGTGGATACGCTTCATCAAACGCCGTTTACAAATAAGGAGATATTGGGAAACAACAAGCTTATTGAATTTCAGGATACCGGAGTACCTGGAGACTTCTGGAAAGATTATACAATTATCTTTCCAGATTTTGATGTAGATAGGGTTGGAGCGGAAATTAAAGTAAGAAATGAAAAGTTTAAAACCAGACATTGATCGCACGTCTATATAGGGGGTAATGCCCTCAGAGATTTTTAGCCTTCAATTTGCGTTTCTAATCAACATTCTATACCAGATTTTAACACATTTCGTAGAAACATATTGGAACAAATAAAAATTGCATATAATTGGCAATTTTTTTAATAAGTTTATCGACTTGAATCCAAGGCAGGCATGACCATTAAATCCCATCAAAATGAAACAGAACTGTTAAACAAAATAGCAGCAGGGGACCATCATGCATTTAACGAAATACATGAATTGCTTTTTGCAGATTTATTTCGCTCTGCTTACAACGTGATTCGGGACCGGGATGCCTGTATGGATGTGGTTCAGGAAGTTTTGGTTTGGTTTTGGGAACATAGAGAGCACCATCGTATTACAAGCCTGAAAGGCTATTTGTTAATGGCGGTAAAATATCAGGTTTCTAATTATATAAGAAGAGGTAAAGTGCGGGAAAACTATCGTCTTGCACATATAGAACAGGAGTTTGTACTTAGTGAAGAAAGCCTTGAACTTCAGGAATTGAAATCTATGATCGAAAAGTTCACTAACGATCTACCTGAGAAATGCAAAGAAATTTTTCAAATGAGCAGAGAACAGCATCTGAGCAATAAGGAAATTGCAGTTAAACTGAATATTTCTGAAAAAACAGTGTCTGTGCAGATTTCAAGGGCTTTGCAGAAGCTCCGGAAAGACTTAGGTAAAATGAATTTCTGGATGTATTTCTTTATGTAAACAATAAAATATAAAAATATTTTAATTTCTTGTAAGTAAAAGACAGGTCTCAGGTTACTTACTCTTATAAAGCATCCTAATGAGTAATGAAGAATTCATCAACCTGGCGGGTAAAATAGCCGATGGTACAGCAAATCTTACAGAAATTGCGCTGTATAATCTGGCTTATGAAACTTATCAGCAAGACCAGCAAAGCTGGAAAGAAATGGGGCTGGATCCAGAGGTTCTGAAAGCGGAGTCCCTGCATAAGTTTTGGCGGGAAGTGGAGCCAGTTAAGCCGCGTAAAATTAGAATATGGCCACGTATGGCCATTGCAGCATCTATTATGATTTGCTTAGGCATTGGACTATTCTGGTATGGCAAGATAAGTCATGGACCAGAAAAACTTGTGGCTGAAAATACTATTGTGCCGGGTGGAAATAAAGCTTATTTAACTTTAGCCAATGGAAGCCATATTGTACTTAGCAATGCTGCAGAAGGTAGACTGGCCACGGAAGGGGATGTAGAGATCTCCAAATCGAAGGAAGGACAAATTGTATACAGTACTGGAAACACACAAAAAACGGAAAGTCTTTCTGCGTACAATACAATTGAAATACCAAGGGGAGGACAGTATCAGATCCAGTTACCGGATGGCACCCGGGTTTGGCTAAATGCAGCTTCAAGGTTAACCTATCCTGTTTCTTTTGAAACACGGAAGGAAAGGATCGTTACGCTCAGTGGAGAAGCTTATTTTGAGGTTGCAAAGGATAAAAAGCATCCTTTTAAGGTGAAGAGCCAGGGACAGGAAGTTGAAGTACTGGGTACGCATTTTAACATCAGCGGTTATAGTGATGAGGCGGTCATCAAAACGACCTTACTGGAAGGATCTGTTAGGGTTTCATCGTCGCAAGGTATTGGAACGCTTAAACCTGGAGAACAGGCTATCTATACACCTGGCAGCAAATTAGTGATTGTCCCTGCAGATGTGGAATCTGCAATCGCCTGGAAGAACGGCGACTTTTCTTTTAATAAAGAGAAACTGAGAAGTGTAATGCAAAAGATCTCCCGGTGGTATGATGTCGACATTGAATATAAAGAAAACATATCGGATTATGAGTTTACCGGAACGGTATCACGGTTCGGTAATGTTAAAGACGTATTGAATTTATTAGAATTAACAGGAATGGTTCATTTTAAGATTGAAGGAAGGAGGATCATCATTATGCCATAGTTCTCTTCAAAAAGAACAGTCCTGAAAAAGCCAGGAGCGGTTGCGACGCTCCCGGCAAATGAAGGTGTCTGTAAAAAATCATTAGCTCGAAACCAATAACCAACTTAACCTAACAACCAAATGTATGAAATTATAGCTGTAAATGGCAATAAGCAATTGTCTTATGCCCTTAAAAAAATCCTGAGAATAATGAAACTAACCATTTTTTTATTAATAGTAGGCTTACTCCACGTGAGTGCAGCAGGATTTGGACAGAAAATTTCGCTCTCACAAAAAAATATAAGTATCGAAGAAGCTTTTAAACAGATCAGAAAGCAAAGCGGATACAATTTTCTTTACAGTAACCAGGTGCTTAAAGATGCCACACTGGTAAGTGTAGAGGTTAAAGATGCCTCCATTGAAGAAGTGCTCAGGCTGTGTTTAACTGGCCAGCCTTTGGTATACACCATTTCCGGGAAAACAGTGGTGATCAAAAAAGCTGAGGTAAAAAAGCTATCAGATCCCGTAATTATTTCAGGTAAGGTAGTGAATGAACACGGAGAACAACTTGCAGGAATAACAGTAACCGTAAAAGGAACAAAATTAAAAACTGTAACAGATAAAAACGGGGAGTTCCGTATAGCTGTACCAGATAAAAAAAGTATCCTCACATTTACCTGTATAGGTTATACCACGAAGGAAATCTCTGCGGCTATGGAATTGCGTGTAGTGAAATTAGACGCGTCTATGAGTAAACTCAATGAGATTGTGGTAACAGGCTATGGCGTAACCGAGCGGAGAAATCTGACTGGGGCCATTGGTAGTCTAAAACCAAACGCAATAGGCTCTTTGCCAAATAGTTTAGATAATGCACTGGTGGGTAGGATAGCTGGCGTTCAGGTCATGCCTTCTGGTGTCCCGGGGTCCGCTTCTGCGATCACTGTTAGAGGGATTACCAGCATTAATGGAAAAGGAAATTCGCCATTGATCGTGATAGATGGAATTCCGATGTATGGAATAGACCGGGACAACAATACCAGCGACTTTAGCGGAAGAACCTATGGGAGCAGTTTTACTGGAAATGTACCGAATTCCTTAACTCAAAACAATAGGGAGACTTTTGAACGTAACCCGCTGGATTTGATCAATCCGGAAGATGTGGAATCTATAGAGGTCTTAAAAGATGCCTATGCAACGGCAATTTATGGTTCCAGAGGTGCTTCTGGGGTTATTTTAATCAAAACCAAACAAGGACGTTATAACAATCCTAAAATAGGGGTGCAGTTATCTACCTCTATAAATCAGCCTTTTGGAGCGCATGAAGTGATGACCGGCGATGAGTATGCAGATTTTTATACTGCCTATTTTAAGGCAAGGAATAAGGCGGGTGTTTTTCCTAAAGGTGTAAATACAGATTGGATCAAGGAGATTGAGCGAACTGGACATGCTTATAATGGAGCCTTTAATATTTCTAATGGCAATGAGAAAGGAAACTATTACATCAGCGGAGGCTATACTAAAGACCAACCCTATATTATCAGCAATGATTACACCCGCTACCAGGGTCGGATTAACCTAAACCAAAACTTAAGCCGGACATTAAGTGTGGGAACAAACCTAAACATTTCTTCGACTACTAATAATGCCCTGGATGCAAACTTGATGTATGGTGATGCCGCTATTACAGCACCAAACAAACCAATATTTGATGCTTTTGGAAATTATGTATGGAATACCTGGAATAATCCGGTAATTGCCCCTGCTGCACGCGACCTAAACCCTGTGGGGTATTCGGCTACTACGGTCAATACGCTGGGTGACAACAGTGTGGTCGGTAACTTGTTTGCTGAATTAAAACTTACGCCCTGGGCAAAATTACGCTCAGAGGTTGGTGTAGACTGGGAAACCAGCAGGGCTTTTAGCCGGTTTTCTAACAAACCGAATACTTCTGGAGGTCTGGCTTCGGAAACAGATGGATGGAGGCGTAAATGGGTAGTGAATAATACGCTGACGATGATCAAGACACTGGGGGACCACAGCCTGAATGCTGTTGTGGGACAAAGTTTTGAAAAATCAACTGAAAATTCAACCAGTGTTTCAGCTGGCAATTTTCCAAACGATCAGGCTCTTAGTTTGAATGCTGCAGGTACCAGAACTTTTGGTTCTGCCCTTCAGCAGCAATGGGCGCTGGCGTCTTATTTCGGCCGGATGAATTATCTGTATAAGGGAAAATATATGGCTGGAGTAACCTATCGTTTGGATGGCTCTTCTAAATTTAGTGCGGACAGACGTTATGTTGGTTTTCCTTCTTTTTCTGCCGGCTGGGATATTAAAGGAGAAGATTTTATGAAAGGTATTACTTTTATAGACCAGTTAAAACTGAGGGGAAGTTTAGGCCTTTCCGGATCTGACGGTGGAACAGGATATTATGGCAATAAAGGAACATATGGTAATATTCCGGGTAATGTAAGCTGGGCGGGAGACGTGGCCATCATTCCTGTCAACCCAAATAATCCGGATTTGAAATGGGAAACCAGGACCAAGTATAATGCTGGTCTGGACATATCTATGTTCCAATCTGCCCTTAGCTTTACAGTAGATTACTATAATGAAAGAACAAAAAATGCCATTCTTTCTTTTCCTATACCTGCCTATCTAGGCTTTGTTAACCAGCAGCAAAATGTTGGGGAACTGACCAATAAGGGGGTAGAAATCACCATTAATTCAACCAACATCAACAACAAGAGTTTTAAATGGACAAGTTCCTTTAATATTACTCATAATGTAAACCGGGTGGAAAAACTGTATGAAAAGAATGGTCTTACAGATCCCGTTGCTTTAGGGGTAACGCTGGAAAAAACAGTGGGCAGGTTTTTGATGGAAGGTCAGTCTGCAACAGCTTTCTATCTATACCAATGGGCGGGGGTAAATCCGGCCAATGGAAATCCGCAATGGATAGACCAGGCAGGCAATGTAACTGAAAAGAACGTACAGCTACCCGCTAACGGATCCGATAAAAACAGGAAACTACTTGGCGATGCTGCACCAAAATTCTTTGGTGGAATAGACAATACCTTTAGCTATAAGGGGATTGAATTTAATGCTTTTTTCTCTTTCTCTTATGGAAATAAGATGATCAACGGATCTAAAGCTTATCTGTATGCTTATACGAGCAACGACGGAAATAACCTTTCACCAGATTTGTTGAATTATTGGAAAAGCCCAGGACAGCAGACTGATATTCCTGCATTGTTGAATGCGTCCAATTCCAGTTTGAACCTCGCTGGCAATCTTATACCTTCTTCTAATGACTATACCTTAAGCAGAACAACTTCCAGATTTTTGGAAGATGCTTCTTTTATCAAGTTAAGGACAGCGACTCTAGCCTATAACTTCGAACCTTTAAAATTGAAAAAAATAGGCGTTCAATCTCTTAAAATATACGTTCAGGCAGATAACGTTTTTGTGCTCACAAAATATTCTGGGATTGACCCGGAAGTAAGTGCTTTTGGTTCGTCCGCCATACAGGTTGGCCGGGATGAATTTACTTTGCCAAATCCACGGAGTTTTCGCTTAGGTATAAAAATGGGTTTTTAACAATGAATAAATTGAAGAAGAAAATGAAAATGCATATCAATCCTTTTTATGGTCTGGTGGTGGCAATGGTATTGCTCACAGCAGGATGTAATAAACAATTGGACCTTAAGCCAGAAAACATCCTGGTAGAAACACAGTTGCTTGAAGATAAAAATACAACAGAACGGTTATTGGCAGGTGGTTTTGAAGCACAGTTTGAGGCACAGAAGCAGGAAATACCTATAGCAGATCAAAGTACGGGCATCGCTTATTTGCAAACCAATAACTACTATACGGGAACTATCGATGCCAATGATGCGGTTGCATTAGGGGTATGGACTGGGCATTATAATGTGATTAACATCGCAAATGTGATCATCAATAATCTGGCGAAGAACGCAAAATTTGATGTGGGCTTGCAGAAGCAATTTATTGCAGAAGCGAAATTTTTGCGGGCTTTTAGCTATATGAACCTTGGGGTTTTGTATGGTGATCAGGCCTTGACCAATCCAGGTGGACTTTGTGTGCCGTTAAGGTTAACTGCGTTTGACCGCTCTGATGTGAACCAGATTATTCCAAGATCTACCAATAAGCAGGTATTTGATCAGGTGGTGAAGGATTTGACAGAGGCCATTCCTGATCTTCCAGATGCCTATCCAGGTGCAGCCGCAAATTTCATGGATGTAAAATTGAGGTCCAGGGCCGCTAAATCTGTAGGCAAAGCATTTTTGTCGAGGGTTTACCTTTATTTGGGAAATTATGATGGTGCAGTAAATAATGCCAATATGGTATTGGCAGACAATAATTATGTGCTTGCTGCAGACCCATCAGTCGTATTTCCAAACAACAGCTCTGTTAAAACCGTTTCGGCTAATATTCCTTTTAACAAAGAGATTGTGTACGGATATCCCTTGAGTTGGAGTACGAGTCCTATAGCTCATGGATTTTCGTTTGTAGTGGAGCCAGCTTTCATTCAGTCTTATACCAAGAATGATCTGCGTGGCACTACAATGATCGGCCCTGGTGGTTTAAATCTTCCTGCTGGAGCAATTGGGACCAATAAGTATACCAGTCCAAACCGATACGATAATGTAATGGTGATCAGGCTTTCCGAAGTAATGCTGAACAAAGCAGAAGCCCTGGCCAGAAGGGATGGCATCAATCAAACATCGGTAGATCTGCTGAATACCATTTACCAGCGTGCGTTCCTAACCGGACAAAAACCTGCGTTGTATACGACCGGATCTTTTGCCAGTAAAGATGCACTGATCACCCGGATTTTACAAGAAAGACGCTGGGAATTGGCTTACGAAGGGCATGACAGATTCGATCGACAGCGTTCTGGACTTGCCATCAATCCTGGTTTTCCAGCAAACAAGATTCCATTCCCAATACCCCAATCAGAAATTAACATTACCAGTGGTGTACTGACACAAAATCCTGGATACTAAAAAAAGTAAAAAAGAGAATAAAGAACACATAAAATGAAAAGAACAATGTTAACATGTGCAATAAGCATAGGCTTATTGCTGGGCGCTAATGCGCAAAATAAATCCATAGATTTTAAACATGAGGGTACCTTTTCCGATCGTCTGGCGGAAGCTGGGAAATCAAAAAAACTGATCTTCCTGGATGCTTATACCTCCTGGTGCGTACCTTGTAAGGTTTTGGCCAAAGAGGTATTTACCGTAGACAGTATAGCAGATTTCTTTAATGCAAATTTTATTAATGTGCATTATGATATGGAAAAAGGAGAGGGATTAGAACTTAAAAAGCGTTATGAATCTGATATAACAGCCTATCCAACCTTACTTTTTATTAACGATAAGGGAGAGATCGTGCATAAAATCGTAGGAGCTCCTTCGGCAAAGAATTTTATGGAATTGTCAAGACCTGCATTGAATCCTGCGCTTTCCTTGAAAGGTTTGGCGCAGAAGTTTGAAGCAGGAGACCGTTCAGTGAGCACAGTTACCGCTTATTTTAAAACCCTTGGCAATTCAAATGACGCCGAAAAATCTAAGGCTGTGGCTACTACTTATTTTGATGCATTGCCAACAACCGATCTTAAAAAGGGAGACGTATGGGCATTAATGAGTAAGTATTTATTTAATACGGAATCAAAATCATTTAAATATGTTCTGGGTCACAGAACGGAGTTGAATAAAGCTCATGGCGAAGAACAGGTAAATACCTATATCCTAAATGTGCTTGGAAGAGAAGTTGGTGGTTTAAGTTTAGCTTATTATGGAAGGAAACCGGTTGATGCTGAAAAAGAAGAGTGGCTGATCAAAACCTTGGGGACGATTCATAATGATAAAGCAGCAACCGAAGTTCTTAAAATGAAGTTGATCAGCAGCCGAAATAAGGGAGACTGGGATACTTTCAATAAGGTCATGGTCGAAATGATCACTTCGGCAAAACCAATTTCTTATGTTGGTGCAAAAGCCTCTATGTTATTGAATTTTACCAGGAAATTTACTGCTTCAGCTCCTGAGGATCATCTGAAAGATGGAGTGAGTTGGGTAGACCTGTTGTTGAAAACGGATGTTACTCCGCCTGTAGCTGTTGATCTCCTGTATTTTAAAAAGGCAATCTTAAGTAAACAAGGTAAGGCAGATGATGTTCAGTCTGTAGATAAGCAAATCGTATTCCAGCAAAAACTTAAAACCGAGGCTGAACAAAGAGGCGAAAGTTTCCCAATGTCAATAAAAGGGTTCTTGTAAGCTGTAATTTTTTAAAAAGAAATCATGAATTATAAAATGAAATTGTGTGCTGGTCTGCTATTGTTGACCAGTACCCTATT
This sequence comes from Pedobacter nutrimenti, assembly GCF_032678445.1. GTDB lineage: Bacteria > Bacteroidota > Bacteroidia > Sphingobacteriales > Sphingobacteriaceae > Pedobacter > Pedobacter nutrimenti_A. The sequence continues at coordinate 58,421 of NZ_JAVTSQ010000017.1, read as the reverse complement.
TGCACAGACTCCCAAAAGGAATAAGGCCATCGCGAAAGAGATCGTGGTACAGGGAGAGGTTAAATTCCCTGATCCTACAGGTAAATACAAAATTTATCTTGGACAAATGAAAGGAGAGGGTTTTAAAAAAGTCTTCAGCCCCATAGATAGTGTACAGTTAAACGCTGACAATACTTTTAGCTTCCACATTAAAACTGCAAAGCCTGATTTTTATCAGATCAGGGTTTATTATATGGACAGGATTGATTTCTGGGCGGACAAAGATGATCTGAAAATTAAATTCAGAGGTATAGATACAGCGAGGGTAAAAGTTAAAAACCCACCATATATCTTAATAGAGGGATCGGAGGATAATAATGTAATCAATCTTGCTAATTTTATCTCTTACAGAAATTATCAAACCATGATTGCCATTGGTAAACAACAATATAAAGCCAATCAAGCAAAGGATTCTTTATGGATGAGAGCTGCGGGGGATCAAATGGGTGCATTGTATGATGATCAGGAAGAGCGGATCCGTAATATTGTAAGAATGTACAAAGACAGGCCAACTGTATTATATGCCCTTAAGGCTTTAAACTGGAAAAAGGATTCAGAACTCATGATGTCCACTTTAGAGGGGTTAACTTTGAAATACCCTTGGTTCAAACAGGCAATGGAAGAAAAAGAAGCTATTCTGGCCAATAAGGCCCAAACCAAAAGGATAGAAAACGGAAATCTCGTACCAGCGTTTAGCTATGCAGATGTGAACGGGAAGAAATACAGCCCTGCTGATTTTAAAGGAAAATATCTGGTGGTCGATTTCTGGGCATCCTGGTGCGGGCCTTGCAGGCAGGAAATTCCTAATCTCAAGGCACTATACGCTAAATATCATGATAAAGGTTTGGAAATACTTGGTGTTTCTATCGATGCCAAACCCAATGATTGGAAAAAAGCCTTAAAAGAAGAAAATATGCCCTGGCCACAGGTTAATGCTCAAGATTCTAAGCAGGTGATGAATGATTATTTGTTTAGTGGCATTCCTTTTATGGTGGTGGTAGACAGAGAGGGGAAGATTGTCGAAAAGAACCTGAGGGGAGAAGGACTGAGCAAAAAACTGAAGGAACTGATGCCTTAGTTTTATCCGTTTTGAAGACTTGTCAAAACGATAAAAGAAGCAATTTAACGAAAAAATAAAATAATAGTAATACTAAACCTCAGTTTAGTATTACTATATTTGGTTTATGAATACCTATTCAACAAGAGATAAAAAGTAATTATTTTAAAATTTTTCTCATGGATTCAAATCAACCAAATAGTCGCAGTGATAAAGAGCTCCTGGATTTGATACGGGTAGCCGACAGTTTAGCCTTTAAGGAGCTGTACAACAGGTATTGGGAGGTGTTATTGGATATGGCTTATAAGAGAGTGGGCTATATAGAAATTGCAGAAGAGATCGTCCAGGATATATTTGTAAGTCTTTTTTTGAGAAGAGAGAAACTTGAAATCAAATCTTCTTTGGAAGGTTATCTTAAAAATGCATTAAAATATAAAATCTTTGATGTTTTTCGTTCAATGGCTAGCCATAACCGGCATGTAAACAACATATTGAATCAACCACAGTCTTATAATATTACGCCAGAAAATAGTTTGGAGGCCAAGGAATTATCTCAGGAAATTACTTCAGCAACAGATAGACTGCCTTTAAAATGCCGTGAGGTATTTTTATTGAGTAGAATAGAGCAGATGTCGAATAAATCAATTGCAGAGAAATTGGGCATTTCGGTGAGTACGGTTGAGAAACATATTGGAAAGGCCATGAGTATTATGAAAGCCGATTTTCGTAATTACAATGCGAGCTAATTCTGATCTCTAATATATTCTGGAAAAATAAATCATTTTTCAATAGCGGTTTTTCTGATTCAACACGACTTATAGATAATTGGAGTTGCTATGGATCAGAAAAGAATAACAGAATTAATAGAAAAGGTTTATCAAAATAAAGCATCCGAATCGGAAATTGAGGAATTAGACTTTTTATATACTCAGTATGATGATAAACCAGGTTATGCAGAAAATCTGGGCAAAAGGGAGAAGAACCAACTTCAGGATGCAATCTATTCCAGAATTCAAGAACAACTTTCCGGAGAGCCTAAAAATTTAAAAAGCAGGATTTTCAAATCCAAACTTAGTTTACAAATCAGTCTTGTAACCATAGCTGTGCTTCTAATTGGGGCAGTAATTGTCTGTTTTGTTCATCCCGCATTTCAAAAAAATGATCAGCAACTAGCCGATATCAAACCAGGAGGTAATTATGCGGTACTCACGCTATCCAACGGTAAAAATATTGTTTTAACGGATGCAAAAAATGGCAATCTGGCCAAGGAAAGTAAAACATTAGTGAGAAAAACAGACGATGGTCAGATTATTTATTCGAATGGAGCTGATGACAGCAGTTTGCCTGTTGTCTACAATACTTTGACTATACCCCAGGGCGGGCAGTATACCATTACCCTTTCGGATGGTACTCATGTTATTATGAACTCGGCCTCTACCTTGAAATACCCAGTTTCTTTTTCAAAGAGTGAACGTGTTGTTGAACTCAACGGAGAAGCTTATTTCGAGGTTTCCCATGATAAATCTAAACCTTTTAAGGTTATTACCCATCAGCAGGTTGTTGAAGTTTTGGGTACACATTTTAACATCAATAGTTATGGAGATGACAATACGGTAAAAACCGTGCTCGAAGAGGGGTCGGTTAAGGTTTATACAAAATCAGGTACTAAAATGTTGAAGCCTGGCCAGCAATCTGTTTTGAAAGAGAATCATTTAGATGTTGGTGAAGCAGATCTTGAAGAGGCTCTGGCCTGGAAGAACGGATATTTTCGGTTTAACAATGAAAGCATAAAAACGATTATGCCCAGGCTAGCACGCTGGTATAATATAGAAATAACATTTGACGGAAATGTATCAGATATAGGATTCTATGGTACCATATCACGCTCCAAAAATATCAGTGAAGTTTTAAAAATGCTGGAAACAACAAAAAGTGTTCACTTTAAAATACAAGGAAGGAGGATAACTGTAACGCCATAAAATATCGCACAGGTTATTCAATTTAAAGTCATCCCGGGTGGGCCAGGATGACTGAGACTGGAGCCTAAAATGAATAAACCATTTATGAACCGCTAACACCTAATTCATCGCAAAATGTGGAGGTGTTCGCATTAACCAATCAAAACAAATGTACAACTTTTACCGTAAAATCGCTGTATGGCCAGCAGGCTATACAGTTAGAACTTTGCTAAAGCAGATTTTGATCAGAGATTATTTTGTTATAGCTGAAAAAAGAAAATGGATTATGAGACTAAATCTAATCGCCATCCTTTTAACTGCATTTATTCTGCATGTAAGTGCAAGCTCACTTGCTCAGAAGATCACGTTGTCGGAAAGGAATTCGCAAATGGTTTCCGTATTTAACAAAATTCGCCTGCAAACAGGTTATGATTTTTTGTTTACTGCTACAATTCTAAAGGATGCCAATAAAGTTACCATTCATGTTAAGGATGCAAGTTTGAACGATGTTCTGGAGAAAATATTTGCCGGACAGCCTTTTGATTTTAGAGTAGAGGACAAATCGGTCATCCTTTTTAAAAAGGAGGAGCCAATTTCTTTCTTTCCAAAAACGACAATCAACCCAACTATTCCTGTTGATATTGTTGGAAAAGTAACAGATGTAAATAATGTCCCGTTGCCAGGTGCATCTATTAAGGTTAAGGGGTCGGGAGCAACAGCCATGACCGATAGTGAAGGCAAGTTTTCAATAAAAGCAGAAAAGAATGATGTTTTATTGATCTCTTTTGTCGGTTACAAGCTCAAAGAGGTTCCAGTTGATGGAAGGACCCGCGTAAATATTCAGTTAGAAGAAAATGCTTCAGATCTTGGTGAATTGGTTGTGGTGGGTTATGGTAGCCAAAAGAAAGCTAATCTGACAGGAGCAGTGAGCACCATTAGTGGAAAGGTGTTGGAAGATAGGCCTATTCCTAATATTGGAAGAGGTTTGCAAGGCGAGCTACCTGGCCTAACGATAACTTCCAGCAGTGGACAACCAGGGGCTGCACCTACCTTTAATATCCGGGGTTTTACTTCTATTAACGGCGGAAGCCCGTTGATTTTAGTAGATGGTGTTCAAACTGATATTAACAACCTTAATCCTGACGACGTAGCTAGTGCTACTGTGCTTAAAGATGCGGCTTCTGCAGCAGTTTATGGTTCTCGGGCGGCATTTGGTGTTATACTGATCACTACAAAAGCGGGGCAAAAGGGAGACCCCAAAGTGAGTTATAGTATGAACTACGCAATTCGCAAGATCACCAACCTACCAGATGTGGTAACCGACCCAGGTACGGTGTTTGACCTTAAGAATCAGGCTTATTCCGGTTATTATGGAGTAAATAATCCAGACTGGAATGCAGCTTTGGTTGCTTACGCTAAACAACGGTCGCTAGATCCTAGCTTGCCAACAACAATTGTAAATCCGACAAATCCTAATTTATATGAATATGCTGGTGCAACAAATTGGTTTGATGAATTATATAACCCAACTAATTACAGCCAGACCCATAACGTGAGTGTGAGTGGGGGGAGCGAGAGAATCACTTATTACTTTTCTGCCGATTACAACAAGCAAACAGGCGTATTTCGTTATAATCCTGATTATTACAACCGGTTTAACATTCGTGGAAAATTAGACTTTAAAGTTACAGACTGGTTGCATCTTTATACCAATTCAGCCTATAACCGCACGGTTTATAATTATCCTTCCCTATGGACCTCCGATTTTACTTCCGGAGATCTCTACCATCAAATTGGACGTGCAGAGTCTTATAGTGTTCTTACAAATCCGGATGGTTCTTATACGTCATCTGGTGTACAAGTTGGTTACTTAAAGGACGGCGGCCGTGGCAATACAGCAACTAACCAACCGCAAAACACTGTAGGTTTTACGACATCATTTTTTAAAGATACCTGGAGAATTAAAGGTGATTATACTTTTAGGGCAACCAATAATTACAACCAGGCTTACCAGGTCGCCCTTCCGTACGAGGTCGGCCCTGACAGGGTAATATCCTATGCAGGGCATAGCGATGCCTCTGCCTGGGCCGATAATACTTCTTACCAGGCAATTAATATTTATACGGAATATGAAAGAACCATGGGTAAACATTATTTTAAAGGAATGGTTGGTTATAACCAGGAATTAAACAAGTATAACTATTTTTCAGCCTCTAATAACGACCTGATCAGCAGTAGTGTAGGTTATATTGATCAGTCAACAGGAGCCACACCTTCGGTAAAGGGGAATGGTTATGAATGGGCAGTGAGAGGAGCATTCTCCCGTCTGAACTATTCATATGACAATAAATACCTGCTGGAAGTAGATGCACGTTATGATGGATCTTCCCGTTTTCCTGCAGATCAGCATTATACTTTTTTGCCTTCTGCTTCTGCAGGATGGAGGGTGTCTGAGGAGCCATTTTTCAAAGGGCTGACAAAGGTTGTAAATAATCTGAAACTCCGGGCCTCTTACGGCACCCTAGGAAATGACCAGAGTCTGGGTAATTACAGTTTTATTCCTACACTGAGCTCTGGCAAGATCAGTAATATTTTAAATGGGGCCCAGCCAATAGCGGTGTATGCCCCCAATTTAGTATCGCCAACGCTTACCTGGGAAAAAGTGTACAATAAAGATGCTGGAATAGATATCACTTTGTTTAATAAATTAAACGCCACTTTTGATTGGTATCAGCGCGATACCAAAAACATGATCACTAAAGGGTTCCAACTCCCGGCTGTATTAGGCGCAACTCAGCCTTTGGAAAACGCAGCTGATTTAAGAACTCAGGGCTGGGATTTGAACATCACTTATAACAGTCAGTTTCAGTTGGCCGGAAAGCCTTTTAACTTTGGTTTACGGGCAAATGTTTGGGATTCGCAGACTGTAATTACCCGATATAATAATCCTAATAAATTCTGGTTCGGAGGTGATTATTATGTTGGGGCGCATCCTGGTGATATATGGGGGATGACAACTATGGGAATCTTCCAGTCGGATGCTGCAGCGCAGGGAGCCCCTGATCAATCTAAATTGCAGGGATATTATCCCTGGAACAAAGCTGGCGAAATCCAGTATGCCGACCTGAATCACGATGGAAAAATTGATTATGGTGATGGTACAGTTGGAAACTCTGGTGATGCCCATGTGATCGGTAATACAAGCCCCCGGTATAATTTTGGTGTAGGGGGAAATTTCACCTGGAACAATATAGATTTCAGTATTTTCTTCCAGGGAGTAGGAAAAGAAACCTTCTGGCCGGGTACAAGCGGATACTACTGGAGTATGTTTTTTGCTCCGTGGGATAATGTATACAAAAATATAGTTGGGAATACCTGGACACCGCAAAACCCGGATGCACTTTATCCCAGTCTGAAAGGCTGGAGAGCGGGTGATGACGGACCATGGGTTGACCTTGCTGTTCCGCAAACAAGATATTTATATAGCGCGGCCTATATCCGTCTGAAGAATTTAACTGTAGGTTATTCCTTTAATCTGCCTTTATTTAAGAGAATAGGTATTGACCGCTTAAGGGTTTATTTCAGCGGTGAGGATCTTTGGGAGTCAGACCATTTACCACAAGGATTTGATCCGGAAGCATTGGGGGGGAACTTTGGTGCAGGAAAAGTCTACCCTTTTCAACGCGGCTATTCATTCGGTCTTAATGCCAAGTTTTAGTGTATAATTAGAAATTATTACGATGAAAAAGATTGATATATATATGTTATTAGGTGTGGTGATAAGTATCTTATCCTTATACTCCTGTAAAAAAGATAGTTTTCTTACCAGGTATCCGGTGTCAAACTTAACAGCACAAAACTTTTTTGCAAATGCCAATGATTTGAATACTTATTGCAACGGATTGTATTCTTACCTGCCGGGCAGTAATTCAATAGCATTGGGCGATCAGCAAAGCGATAATTATGAAAGTAACCCCTTTAATAAGGTTGTGGCTGGCCAGATCACGCTGCCCACAAGCGCTAGTCAAGCAGGGTGGACCTGGAGTTATTTACGCCAGGTAAATTATTTTTTACAGAATTATCAAAAAGCAAATGCTTCGGATGCTGTAAAAAAACACTACGCGGGAGTAGCCCGCTTTTTCAGGGCATGGTTTTATTTTGATATGGTAAAACGCTTTGGTGATGTGCCATGGTACGGATCGACCATACTGCCAAATGACGATGGAGATTTATACAAAGCAAGGGATACCAGGCAACTGGTAATGGATTCTGTGATGTCCGATCTTACTTATGCGGTTAATAATGTTAATGCGACGGGACTTTCGGGTACCATCACTAAATGGACAGCAGAGGCTTTGCTGGCAAGAGCCGCATTGCATGAGGGAACGTTTCGGGAATATAGGGGAATAGCGGGTTGGCAATCCCTTTTACAAACTGCCAGCAGCGCTGCGCAGGCAGTGATACAAAGTAATACTTTTAAATTATACACTACCGGAAACCCAAACAAAGATTACTTAAATTTATTTTTATTTTATTCACCCACTGATCCGCAAAATACAGAAGTAATATTAGGCTATTATTACAGTAATACCCTGCATGTTACTAACGCGCTTGATGGCAATATGAGAGCTTACGGCTTGAGTTTGTCGAAAGGGCTGATGAATTCATATCTGACGGCAAATGGTATTCCTTTCACTTCGACACCGGGATACGCAACCCAGATGATCACACAAGAATTTAATAACCGTGATCCAAGGATGGCGCAAACTGCATTACAACCTACGGTAGTCTATGGTGATTTGAAAGGGACACAAACATTGGGTTTTGCGCCCACGGGCTATGCGCAGATAAAATACTATGATCCTACTACACCTACCTACAATACTAATTATAATGCCGCAATAGATTTTCGATATGGAGAGATCCTACTCATTTATGCAGAGGCAAAAGCTGAGTTAGCTAATGGTGGAACAGGAAGCTTTACACAGACTGATTTGGATATGTCGATTAATTTACTTCGCGATAGGGTAGGTATGCCACACTTGCTGATGAATGTACCATTAGATCCCGCATTGGCTGTAAATTATCCAGGTGTAACGGGTTCACTACAAAATGTAATCCTTGAAATCCGGCGTGAACGGAGAGTAGAGCTGGCTTGTGAAAATTTCCGTTATGATGATTTGATGAGATGGAAGGCGGGGGCGCTATTGGCGCAGCAATTTCTAGGGATGTATTTTCCAGGATTAGGAACCTATGATTTGAATGGCGATGGACAACCGGATGTAGCTGTGGTAACAAGCAAACCAGCTAACCCGGTATCAGGTGTTTCTTATTTTGTTATAGGATCAAATATTTACTTATCTAATGGTAATAGCGGGAACGTGGTCGTTAATCCAACCCTTGTAAAGACGTTTACAGATCCTAAAAATTATTATTTTCCTTTACCAACTACGGAGTTATTAATCAACAAAAATTTAAAACAGAATCCGGGTTGGTAATAATTTCCAGAACATTTAAAGTTAATTAGATAGAACTCCTTTCCCAGGAAAGGAGTTCTATCATTACTTCTGTAAACCCAATTGGGGCTGCTATTGAAAGTGTTGCTAAATAAATGGTTGGAACACAAAATGATCTTAAACTACTAAAATGGTCAATCAAATGAAAAAAATTATTGTTGTCTTTTGTTTTTTCTCTTTTGCTTTGCAACTGAGCGCTCAAGTTAAAAAAGTAAAACATGTTGTTTTAATAGGTTGTGATGGCTTTGGTGCCTATGCTTTGCCAGATGCAAAAATGCCTAATCTTAAAAAAATAATGGAGGAGGGTTCATGGTCGTTAAAAGCAAGGTGTGTAATGCCATCCTCCAGTGCTGATAACTGGGCCTCTATGTTAATGGGGGCAGGAATAACGGAACATGGCTATACAGAATGGAATAGCAAGGTACCCGAGATCCCATCAGTTACCACAACGAAGTATGGGATATTTCCAACTATTTTCAGTGTAATCAGAGATCAAAGACCTTCTGCAAAGACTGCAGTAATATATAGCTGGCAAGGTATTGCTCCACTTATTGAAAAGGATGCTATTGACATTGTTATACCAGGCGGTAAGGCCGGCGACGAGTTCTGTGCGGATACTGCAGCTGCGGTGATTAAAAAGGAGAAGCCATTTTTTACATTCATCCATTTAAGCCAGCCAGATGGAGCAGGTCACGAGATAGGACATCGAACTGCTGCTTATTACGATACGTTGCAAAAAGTAGATGTCAGGATCGGAAAAATTGTACAAGCCGTAAAAGAAGCTGGGATCGCTGATGAAACTATTATTATAGTTACGGCTGATCACGGTGGAATAAACAAGGGACATGGTGGAAAGTCTCTGGACGAAATTCAGATACCATGGATAATTAACGGTGCCGGGATCAAAAAAGATCATGAAATAAAAGACGTTATTATCACTTATGATACCGCCGCCACGATAGCATGGATATTTGGATTGAAAACACCACAAAGTTGGCGTGGCAAAGCTGTGATGGATTGCTTCTAACTGTTTTTTAAAAAATATTTATGCCGATAATCGCCGCGAAAAAGTTTTGATTATACGGTCCTATGCGGGGGGATCAGTAGTATAGAAAAAATATATGCTTCTTTTAGAATAGATCTTATAAATGTGACCAACATAATATTAACCGATAATTTTAATTCCTTTAATTATAAACCTTAAATCCAGAAGTATGAAAAAGTTAATTTTTAGTCTGTTAGTTGTATGTACACTAACTGCATTTTCAAGTGAAAAAATGATAAATGTAGTACCCGGTTCAAATTTGCAAACATCATCAAAGTCATTGGTAACCATAGCACCTGTAACCTATAGAAACCTAAAAGCAAATGCAGGATATCTGGTTATTTATGACATTACTACGGGTCAAACTTATTCAACAAGTCTTGCTCCAACAACAGGAACACTCCCTGTTAATACAGGCATACAATTAGCAATTGGAGATCAATTGGAAGTAACCCTTTACAGTGGTAATGGCGATTCTTCGTTGAAATTTCAGTCTGTTACGCAAACCGGAGTATCTTCTTTGTATATATCATCAATTTATTTTTTACCATCTCCTTCAATGATCGTTATACAATAAGTTAGCTAACAATAGACTTCTTCCATTCGGGAGGAGTCTACCTGTTTGTAAATTTGTAAATCAAGATAATACAAATAAATAATGACGAAAAGATTTTTTACAAGTACTTTTCTTGCTGAAAGTCAAATGAATCTTATACTTTGATGGAAAAGAACCTGTTAATTATGGAAATAATAAGGGCAGAATATTTTTGAAGCTAAATGAATCCAAACTAAATAGTCTGTATACCATTATGCAAATTGAACTAAAATAGACGGGAGTTAAACAATATGAAATTAAAAATATCACTAAGTCTAATCTTACTTCTAGCTCTTCTGAGGGTAGAGGCCCAGAAACCTTCGTTGTACTTGAATTTTGATGAGTTCAATGTTAAGGAAAAAATAACCAGGAAAGACAGCGCATATTATACTGCAGATCTTCAGCAATCTCAATATGCGAAAGGTTTAAGCGGTAGAGCATTGGATCTGTCTGCAAATGCGATTTTGAGAAGACCTGTTCAGCTGGATAAAAAAGATTTACCTGGATTTTCCGAAAAGGCTTCTTTTTCCGTGCAGATTTGGGTAAAGACATTACCCAATGCTCATATGGGTACTCCTGTGATGGGAAATAAAATTGCTGATGACTATACAAAAATTGGCTGGCAGATTTATTCCCAAGACAATGGAGCCTGGGCATTGACACTAAATGATGGTAAACATAGGTATGATTATAAACCTACTGCAGAACGACAACGCATAAATGACGGCCAATGGCATCAGATCGTTGTTTCCCTCGATCGAAACAGACACGAGGTTTGGTTGTATCTGGATGGGAGAAATACAGCGATTTACAATACTCCAGATCTTGGGAGTTTAGAAACCACATTTTCAACGATTGTTGGTGGATCTGATGAAAAGTGGGAGTATGGATCTAATTCCCAATGGAATGCTTTCAATGGTTTCATTGATGAGGTAAAAGTATGGAATGGAGCCATTACGAGCGCAGAGGTAGAAAAACAATATTTACAGTTTTTTCCGGATGCCCTCAAGAAGGAAGAAGTAATTGATCCCAGCCATTTAAAAATTCTGTCCTGGAACATATGGCACGGGGGACATCGCACCGGACAAGCAGTTGGACTTGAACGTGTGATTGAAATTATTAAATCCAGCAAGGCCGATATTGTTGGTCTTGTAGAAACCTATGGTTCAGGAGAAACCATTGCTGATTCATTAGGGTACTATTTTTATCTGATCAGCTCAAATCTTTCTATTATGAGCCGTTATCCAATCGCAGAAACCATCAGGGAATTTCATCCCAGTAATTTTGGTGGGGTAAAACTAACATTAGGTCCAAACAGAAAGCTTGTTTATTTTAACACCTGGCTTAATTACCTGCCGGATGTTGATGCAAGCATCAGAGAGAAAAACGAAAGCCCGGAACAGCTGGTTGCTGATGAAGGTGCTACCCGCCATGCGGAAATAAAACAAATACTTGAAAAAATTGATCCCTATCTTAAAAACGCTGATAATTTGCCTGTAATTATGGCTGGAGATTTTAATATGGGCTCGCATTTGGACTGGATATCGGAAACCAAAGCAATCCATTACAATCGAAAGGTAGAATGGCCAGAAAGTAAGGAAATGCTAAAAGCAGGGTTTTCAGACAGCTACAGAGAACTTCATATCAATCCTTTACTGGATCCTGGCCTAACCTGGGGAGTGAGAGCGGCTACAACTACCGGTTTGTATGGGGTAAGAGATAGGATCGACTTTATTTATTACAAAGGACGAAAGCTTAATCCAATAGAGTCGAAAGTGATCGATTATCACAGGGTCGTGTTTCCTTCAGATCATGCTGCAATAGAGGCTATCTTTCAGTTAAAATAGAGAATGTTTATGGCAGAATTAAACAGACCATTTAAATTTAAAGATATGAAATTACAAAGAATTAAAAATACCTCACTTTTCATTTTAGTAATGTTCTTTCTGGGAATTGCATCTTGTTCCAAAGAAGACAAATTGACTATTGCACCACTTCCAGAAGTAGTGTCAGATAGTAAAAGTCCATCTGCAGCAATTCTGACAGATTTGTTTCGAAATTCCTATCGGGTTTATGAAATGCAGCGCAATTCAAAGGGAATTTATAGAGATTCAAAACTTTTTAGCGGAACAGACTACCATCCAGCATCGGTAGCCAATATTGGGATCGGACTCACCTCACTTTGTATTGCTGATAAAATGGGTTGGATTTCCAATGGCAGTCAACAGGTCATTACAACATTAAAGACCGTACTGGGCTATAACAGTACTTTTCACTTGGATGTAAACACAGCGGGTTTCCCACGTCATTTTGTTGATATGGAAACAGGAGTTCAAGCCTGGAGTTCAGAATACAGTACAATTGATGCTGCCATAATGGTTTCAGGAGCATTATTTTGCAAGAAATATTTCAGTACAAATACGATTATTGGCAATCTTGCTGACTCGTTATATAAATCCATCAACTGGTCAAAAGCTATAGCCAATTCATCAACAGGAAAAATATACCTTTCTCTTGATGCAAACGGAAATGGAGTAGGAACGACAGCCGCCTATAATGAATATATGATTGTAGCCTATCTGGCCTATAAAGCTGAAAATGGAAATGGAGGACCTGCTACGACTTTATGGAATAACTTCTATGCCAATACTACAAATTTACCCAAGTCAAATTATTGGGGATATGAGGTCTTGACTGACAATCCGACTTCCTTTCTTTCTGATTTCATTCCACAATTCTGCTATTACTTATGTCATCCTTATGCGGCAAATACACAGTACATGACTTATATGAATAGCTCCATGCAGGCAGATAAAAAATGGTGGACCTTTACGAGTGGCCTGTCATCTTATGAATGGGGATTAGGCGCTGGTACTGCACCTTCGGGCTATCATGCCGACCGAATTGATGACAATGCCGATAAAGTTGTTTCTCCGCATATTATAAGTGGTTTCATCCCCATTAATTCAACCGCAAAAGATGATCTGGTGAGTTTGTATAATGCCAACAAAGGTATTTATACACTTCCTGGAACTTCTTATAAAATATTATGGAGGTACAGTACTGCAAATTTATCCTGGAAAGCTGCTGAAGTTCAGGGAATTGATTATTCGTCTATGCTTTTTGGACTAGCCTCTTTATCAGTTAATTGTGGTACAACATTTTTCAGTACTAATAATTATTACAATTTTCCCGTTTATTCATTTCTACCTCTTTAATTGTAAAGTCGCCCAATTTAATTATCAGGGTATAAAATCAAGAGCACAGATATAATACTAAACAGAAGTTAGTTTTTATTAACTTATGTTTAGTATTTGTATATTTGGCCCTATAAATGCAAGAAGTAGATTTAAAACATATTCCGGATGACGAGCTATTGACGCTGTTTAAAGCGGGCGATCGGACGGCGTATGAACAGATCTATAACCGATATTGGGCAATTATGTATGTTTATGCCAGGAAGGTAATGTCTGATGCCGATGATGCACAAGATATTGTTCAGGAAGTGTTTACTTATTTGTGGCACAAAGGGGCCACGCTGATGATCAATTCTCTTTCTACTTATTTATACACTGCAGTGCGGTACAGGATATTCGACTTACTTGATCATAAAAAAGTAAGGACCGATTATAAATTGTATTTACAGCAATTCATTGACGAGGGTGAATATATTACAGATGATGAACTTCGCATAAAAGAACTCACAGCGGTTATAGAAAATGAAGTTTCGCAATTACCTTCAAAAATGAGAGAGATGTTTGAACTCAGTCGCAATCAAGGGCTCTCTCATAAAGAAATCGCTGAAAAATTAGGTGTTTCTGATTTAACAGTTAAGAAGCAAGTGAGTAATGCAGTAAAAATCCTGAAAACTAAATTGAAGCTGTTTTCGATTTTTATCAGCATTAATTTCTAATACTAAAAAAAAATCTACTCCTAGGTGCCTAGTTAACCTACATATGGTTAAAGCAGTGCTATGGAGCTGCCCGAACTATGAAAAACAACTATAAGGCAGAGGATTTACTAAAGAAATATAAAGCTGGCACTTGTACAGATCAAGAAAAAGCTATTATAGAAAGCTGGCACATTAAAGAACTTCATAAAAGCAATTTTATGCCAGATGAGGAAGAGCTTGAATATGCGGGCAAAGCCATTTGGGAAGCGCTTCCTGTTCATCATACAGATCAAAAAAGCAAGACCAGGTTGTTATGGATAAAATATTCAGCTGCGGCCTCTATCATCTTAATGTTATCTGGGGCCTATTATATGCTCCGGTTTAAAGAAGACAAACCTGCATCGCAGGTTAACCAGGCAGAAAGATATAGGAATGATGTGAAGCCAGGAGGTAATAAAGCCGTATTAACTCTGGCTAACGGTCAAGTATTGGTGCTTGAGGATACTAAAGCTGGCCTGTTGGCAAATGAAGGAAAAACAAGTATCCATAAAACAACGAATGGAGAACTCATCTATAACTCTGATAAGAAAAGTGCGTTTAACGTTTTGATCAATAAACTCACTACCCCAAAAGGGGGGAAATACCAACTTAGCTTACCAGATGGAACTAAAGTTTGGTTAAATTCTTCCAGCACATTAACTTATCCAACTGCTTTTGTTGGTACCTTCCGGGAAGTACAACTCACTGGAGAAGCGTATTTTGAAGTTGCCAAAAATAAAGACCATCCTTTTAAGGTGCGTTCGGAGCAGCAAATTGTAGAGGTACTGGGAACCCATTTCAATATCAATAACTATCCTTCCGAGGGAAGAACCCGGACAACCTTACTTGAAGGAAGTGTAAAAGTAATTTGGAATGCAAAAGATTATATGCTCAAACCGGGTATGCAGACAGAAATTGGAAGTGAAGTTAAAATTCTGACCGCAGATAGGGATCAGGTAATGGCCTGGATGAATGGTGATTTTGTTTTCAAAGATGAAAATATCAGGAACATTATGCATCAATTAGAGCGCTGGTATGATATCGAAGTCGTTTACCAGGGGAAAATAAGCGATATAAATTTTAATGCAGAAATCTCCAGAAGCAAATCCCTGGTTAAGGTTTTGAGCATGCTGGAAAAAACTGGAAGCGTACATTTTAAGATTGAAGAAAGGAGGGTGATTGTTATGGAGTAATTATACTTTATGGTAATCCTTAAATAGCCAGGAGTGATTGGACCCACTCCTGGCTGATGGCCGGAATACGCTTTACTATGCTAAACACATGAATCAACTAAATTCCAAACCATTCCCTCTAATACCTACAAACCATAGGCAAGGGGGCTAAATTCAAATGTATGAAATTTAATGCGCTAATTAAGCGTGAGAAATTTGTCTGTACGACAAATAAAATACTGCTATATGTGAACTTGATCCTTCGGCAGATCAAAGAAGCAGATAAACGAAAATATATAATGCGAATCAACCTAACCATTATTTTAATGACCAGCTTTTTGCTCCAGGTGAGCGCAGCTGGTTACGCCCAGATCATTAGTCTGGACAAAACGAATGCACCCTTGCAGGAGGTTATAAAAGAAATCAGGAAACAGACTGGATATGATTTTGTATATACTACTCCACAAATGAAAGGCTCAAAACCTGTAACTATTCAAATGGTCAGAGCTTCACTTTCAACTGTTCTGAAGGCCTGTTTTGAAAACCAGCCCTTTACTTATTCTATAGAAGATAAATCCATCATCATTAAAAATAAACCAGTTGAGACTTTCACAAGAAACCAGATGGACCTTGTTGGTCTTATTTTGGATGAAAATGGAAAGCCAATAGCCGGCGCTTCCATTCGGATTAAAGGACTTTCATCAAAAGCCATCGCAAGTAATAGTGAAGGCAAGTTTAAGATATCGATAGAACCAGGTAAAGATATTTTAATGGTTTCTTATGTTGGCTATAAAACACAAGAAATTAAAGTTAAACCCAATCAGACTTCTTTAGAGATCAGAATGGAGGTATTGGAAACTGCGATGAAAGATGTGGTCATCACCGGGATGACTGTAAGGAAGAAAGAAAGTTTTACAGGTGCTACGGCATCATTTACAGGTGATCAGTTAAAAATGCTGGGAAACCAGAATATTGTTCAAAGTTTAAAGACGGTTGATCCTTCTTTTGTGCAGATTGTAAACAACACGTTTGGTTCAAACCCCAATACTTTGCCTACCATTGAACTCCGTGGTCAGACGAGTATCTCAACGGCTGCCCTTCGCGACAAATTTTCTACTGATCCAAATCAGCCCTTGTTTATCCTGGATGGTTTTGAAACTTCATTGAGAGTCATCGTTGATCTGGACATGAATACCATTGCTTCGGTCACTATTCTCAAAGATGCCGCATCAACAGCAATCTATGGGTCAAGGGCTTCTAACGGTGTGGTTGTGGTAGAAACCAAAAAACCACTTCCTGGTAAGATCAGGTTAAGTTATACTGCAGATCTTGCTGTTGAAATGCCAGATCTTTCCTCTTATAACATGATGAATGCCAGTGAAAAGCTCACATTTGAAAAATTAGCCGGCCGTTATACAGGTAAAGCGGACTTTGCTGAAAATCAATTGGCATTAGATAGTATCTATAACAGCAGGCTTAAAGAAGTATTGAAAGGTGTTAATACGTACTGGCTGAATAAACCATTACAGACCGGTTTTTCTCATCGACACTCTGTTGCCGCATCAGGTGGTTCGAATGAGATACGGTATGATATTGGAATGAATATCAGACAAAATAACGCCGCAATGAAAGGCAGTAAACGAGATGACTGGGGTGCGAACCTCAATCTAACCTATCGTTCAGGAATCTTAAACATTGGGAACAGGATTTACATTAGCGGGTCGCAATCAGCAGAATCTCCTTACGGAAGTTTTGACAACTGGGTAAATACAAACCCCTATTATCGGGTGCTTGGACCAGATCAGATGTACCTTGAAAGCACGCCTTCACTTAACGTTCCAAATCCATATTATAACGCCAGCTTAGCAAGCTTTAATACCACTTCCAGTTTCAATGTGCAAAATAATTTTCAGTTGAGTGCTGATTTTACACCTTCATTCAGGTTACAGGCAGGTGCCCAAATCATAAAAAACAGTACAGAAGGTAAGGTGTTTATCAGTCCATTGGATACACAATATGCCGAGGAAACGGATCCTGCCTTAAGAGGATCTTTTACCAATCAAAAGAATGGTCAGGTGAGTTATACTGTTAATGCAGGAATAACCTATGCAAAAGTATTCGGGAAGCTGCATGCGGTAACTTCTTTATTGAGGGGAGAGATTAGTCAGAATAATTCCACATTAAATGGATATCAGGCAATAGGTTTTCCAAATGCAAGTAATGGAAACCCAGCCTTTGCATATGGATTTCCAAGCGGATCTACACCAAGTGCTGCAAATTTATTAACCCGCCGTACCTCATTGGTCGGCTCTGTTAACTATTCCTATGACCAGCGGTATAACATGGATGTAAACTTTAACCTGGATGGTTCCACTGCATTTGGTTCTAACAGACGCTTTGCACCTTATTATGCTATTGGTTTGAGCTGGAACCTACATAAAGAACATTTTCTAAAGGATGTGAGCTGGATTAACAGCCTACGCCTGAGAGGCAACTATGGTTTAACCGGAAACCAGAACTTTGGTAATGTAAGCCAATCTGTGTACAATTATAATGCAGCCATAAATAGTCTTGGTCAGGGTGTTTATTTAAGTGCCCTGGGTGCCCCTGATCTGGAATGGCAGAGTACCAAACAAACCAGTGTAGGTATAGATGCAGCTTTGTTAAACAACAGACTTAATATCCAATTCAATGCCTATCAGAAGGTGACGGATCCGCTGGTAGTGGCCATTACACTTCCAACATCAACAGGTTTAAGTAATTACCCGTTCAATGCAGGGACGTCGACAGTAAAGGGTATAGAAAGTATAGTTTCTTTTTCTCCAATTTACGAACCTGGCACGGTAGTTTGGACATTAGGTGCAACAGGAGCAATGTTAAACCAAAAATACGATCATTTTGACAACAAATTGTCAGGTCTAAATAATGAGTTGCGAAACAGCAATGCATTAACGCGGTATCGAGACGGTTATAGTGCCTATGATTTATGGGCAGTACCTTCCTTAGGGATAGACCCGGCAACTGGCAGAGAAGTTTTCCTGAAGAAAAATGGCCAGCAAACTTTTACATATGATCCAAACGATCAGGTCGTTGTGGGGAGTTCCCGTCCAAAAGCAGAAGGGGTATTCAATACAACCCTTTTTTATAAAGGGTTTAACGCTGGGCTCTACGTACGCTACGTGTTTGGCCGAAAAGCATTTAACGATGCGCTTTATCAAAAAGTAGAAAATATAAGTTATACTGGACTAAGCCAGAACCAGGATAAAAGGGCTTTGTACGACCGTTGGAAGAATCCTGGGGATGTTACAGAATTTAAAGCCATTTCAGCTACAGAGACCACACCTATATCATCCAGGTTTATACAAGATGAAACCTCCTTTAGCGGTGAATCTGTGAACCTGGGGTATGAGTTTAAAAACAGAAAATGGTTGGATAACGCCTGTTTGTCTGCGTTAAGTATAAATGCATATTCCAATGATTTCTTCTATGCTTCTACTGTTAAAGCTGAACGCGGAACAGCTTATCCTTTTGCACGTTCAATTTCCATGAGTATTAGGGCAACCTTCAAATAAATAACGATAACAATGAAAAAAGAACTATATATATACAGCTTACTATTTGGCTTACTCCTTTTAGCCGGATGTAACAAATGGCTTGACGTGAAACCTGAGGATAAGTTTATCGAAGAGCAATTGTATTCGAAACCACAAGGTTTTGCCGATGCATTAAACGGCTTTTATATTAAAAATGGAGATAATGGTATGTACGGGGGCACCCTTACTATGACTACTATGGATGTGCTGGCGCAATTATATGCATTAAGCTCCACAAATACCTATTTCCCTGTATCAAAATACAGTTTTGGAGATACCTATGTTAAAGGAGAAATAGATAGGATCTGGACCAATATGTACTTGAATATTGCAAACGCCAATAAATATCTCCAAAGTTTGGAAACTTATGGCAGCATACTGGACGTAAAAACAAAAAAACGTTATCAGGGGGAAACTTATGGGTTACGTGCGTTTTACTATCTGGATCTCATGCGCATGTTCACCAAAAACTATACAACCGTAGACTCTGTGACAAAGTTTCTGCCTTATTATGACAAACTGGGAAAGGATATTTCGGATTATAAACCCACTAATTTCGTTATGCAAAAGGTACTTGACGATTTGGCTGCGGCAGAGCAGCTATTATTGGAAAGTGACCCGGCAGTGGGACAGTCTATGGTAAGCAGACCTACTACAGGTGTACCTGGCCGTACCTCCCGCAACTATCAGATGAACTATTATGCGGTAAGAGCATTAAAAGCCCGGGCATATTTATGGAAAGGGGATAAAGTTGCAGCATTAAAAGAAGCAAAATTTCTCATTTCTAATCAAAGCAAGTTTCCATGGATTACAGCATCAGATTTAAATGTCCCCGCGATTAGCAATAAGATCTTCTCTACGGAACTCATCTTTGCGGTCGAAAATCCGAAATTGAATGATTTATTCAATGACGTATTTAGTCCAAGTGTGGCTGATGGAAGCATATTAGCAGGAAATACGAGCGGTACATTTATAAACAAAACCATATTTGAAAATCTACCGACCGATTACCGGAGCCAGTACATCTGGAAAGTTGCCGGTAAAGCTTATCCTACTTTTTTTAAATATCAGGATGCTCCAAGCGCGGCATCGCCGGCGAACAGAACTGTACCACTGATCAGGATGGGGGAGATGTATTTAATTGCCGCAGAGTGTGAACCTAATCTGATCAACGCCATTGATGATTTGAACCAACTTCGCATACATAGGAACATTGGTGCACTTCCTTCTACTACAACTCAATCGCAGTTAACCACAAATATCCTTAAAGAATACAGAAGGGAGTTTTATGGAGAGGGCCAATTGTTTTTCTTTTATAAAAGGACCAATGCAATTTCTGTTGTTGCAGCGTCATCTAACGGCAATTTACCGATGAGCGCAGATAATTATGTATTGCCAATTCCTTTATCCGAGACCGGTCCAAGATAGACCTTAGTTAATCAAATCATGATGAAAAAGAAATTGATCTATGTATGCATGTTATTGGTAATCATAACTGCAGCTTGTAAAAAAGAAGATATCCTAACCTACAATGATGAGCTTAGCAAGAATAGCATTTATTTTCCTGCCGCCGAAACCACAAACAATGTAAATATTAGTTTTGGTTATGCAAAAATCAATGTTCAGGATTCTTTACTCAAAATTGTTGTCAGATCTATAGGTTCTGCAACTAATATGGACAGACCATACAATTTGTCCATCTCCGATAGCAGCACATTAAAGGTGAACAGGGATTATAAGCTCTTAAACGAAAAGGCCGTAATCAAAGCAGGAAAAGTGGCCGACACCCTTTTTTTTAAACTATTTCGAACAGAAAATATAAGAAAAGATAGTTTGTTTTTGTATCTGGACTTAAAACCGAATGAGAATTTTACCAATGCTTTTTTAAATAATGACGTTGTTTCCGGTGGTAGAACCCGTAAGCAATATGTTACCCGTTTAAAGATCAAAGTAGATGATATTGCTGGAGCTCCACCCTTTTGGGTGTCTGGCAGCTCTTACGGTAGTTTTACAGAAGACTATCTTGGGGCCTTTAGTACGCTTAAATTTCAGTTGCTGATCAATAGATTTAATTTGAATACAGACGAAATCGTTAAACCAGACTGGTTTATGACCAATTCAAATTACTACAGGTTAATTGGCTGGAGTAATGGCTTAAAGATCTATTTAGATCAAATGGAAGCGAAAGGCACTCCGGTGTATGAAGCCGACGGAGTAACCTTAATGAAAATGGGGCAGTATGCCGAATAAGAAATTTAAATATAACTCATAAAAAAGTGATGAAACATAAATTTAAAACGGGGTTAACAGGGATTTTCTTGCTATTGTCCGTGGTCATTATATCCTGTAAAAAAGATACAGGTAATTATAGTTATAATGATATTAATGAAAGTGCAATTAATGGAATTGATAATGCTTATACCGTTTTGAGGGGCGGCAAGCTATCGATTATGCCAAAATTATCTTTTACAAAAGATAATTCAAATGACACGAGTAAGTATAGTTATCAATGGCTGTCCCTGGATCCTCAAACTATACCTGCAGTATCTAAGGTCCTTGCTACTACCCGTAATCTGGATTGGGTAATCAGCCTCGCGTCTACAAATAAACCTTATACCATTTATTATACTGTAACAGAAAAAAGTACCGGAGTCATTTGGCGGAAGAAATTTGCGTTGCAGATCAATACGGATATTTCGGATGGATGGGTAGTACTAAATGAAATTGATAAAGGGGCGAGGCTGGATTACTTAAATTACGATGCCAAAACAGACAATTTTAACTACTATAAAGACGTGCTCGCTTCTTTCAGTACATTGAAATTAAAAGGTAAACCTCAAATGGTGTACTTTTATCAAAGAAGAGACCTCTACGCCAGTACCTCTCCAAGATCCGTTCTCGTAGGAACAGACCAGAATACTTTTGTGATCAATACGGACGACAACACATTCAGTAAGTACACCGATATCGTTAATACAATGACCAATTATTATCCTCCGGTATACTATGCTAGATCCGTTAGATGCCAGGGGGGTAATTTAAGCTATATGTACGATAACTTAGGCCAACTGTTTTTTGAGAACCCCACATTTGCTATAGTGTACAGCAGCCCAATCAACAAAACAATCACTGGTGAGACCGTAAATATCTCCCCGTTTTACGCAGAAGGCTACCAGCAGGGAATTGATTCTTACGCACTACTATATGATGTGGATAAAAAGAGGTTCATGGAGCACAAAGAGTACGGCACTTCAGTATCTGTTCCGGTTGTGGATGATGCTACGCCTTCCGCGCCTTCTTTATTTGATCCTGGTCATATCGATATGGAGCTCGTATATATGGCCTCTACTACGGCAGTTAGTGCGCAGACTTATGCTTTATTTAAGAATACTGCAGGGAAATTGTTTTTGGCGAGGATAAGTTGTGATGCATATAGTTTCGTGCCTCTGGCATTTGATGAAATTACAAATGCATCTCAAATGGCAGGGGCAACACAATTTGCCATAGACCCTCAGCAAGGGTATTTAATATACACGGTTGGTTCTAAGATATACAGGTATAATGTATTTGATAAATCTAATACAATGGTTCTGGACTATGGATCCAGAAAAATCAGTTTGATTAAATACCAGAAAATGGTTTACAAACCTGACAATGCGAGATATGCCGGGTATGCAACAAAATTAATTGTTTGTACTTATGAGGAGACCAACCCGGATTCTTCAGGGAAAATGGATTTGTATAACGTGCCAAATCTTAACGGAAATTTGTCGGTCTACAAATCATTTGATGGAATGGGGAAGATCATCGACGTTGCTTACAGAGAGTAAACAGACTTTTAGAATATAGAACATTAATCAATAACAACCAGTTATGAATATGAATAAAATAGGCAGCACATTTATCCTTACACTTGGGTCAATGTATGTATTTGCGCAGTCGCCCGTACAAGTTACAGGTTCGATGAACAGAGAAAAGCCAGGTCACGTGAAGCTATTTAAAGTGAGCGATGGCAAGCCAGAGGAAATTGCAGATACAACCCCCAATTTAGCGGGGAAATTCGGATTTGTCTTTTATCCTGAATATGAAGGTTTATACCTTATCGGTACAGGCGGCCAAAACAATCCAAGCGACAATTATACATTTTATTTTAAGCAGGGGGATAAACTTTCTTTAACGCTTAAAGAAAATAATTATGAATTGACGGGTTCATCCAATTCAAAGGAGAATGTGGTTTTAAGAGACTGGTTCAAATTGTCGGAGCCAATTTATCAGAAGTCCATAAATTTCATGAAGGGTGGGGCATCTAGTACTTACGTAGATTTCTTTCCGGACTTAGAAAACGTAGTAGCAAAATCCAGTAACTTTTTGAAAGGAAGGACCACTGGGAATTCTAAATTCGACCATCGTATAAAAGAAATTATTGAGCTTGATCTGGCTAATTATGCATCGAATTTTATAAATACGCCTCGCACGGCGCATCCTTCGTCCGAAGAGTTTAGCAATTATTACAAAGGTTTAAGTATCGTTAAACTGAGTAAAACAGCGGCTAAAATTTACGGATATCCTTGGGGAAAAAGGCTTTTAAATTCTATGTTGATGATCAATATCAGCCAGAAAAAAGTTGCTTATAAGGATGGCGTAGAAGGTTTGGGGGCACTGTTGCCTTTAATCTCGAATGATACTTTAAAGGGAGATTTTGTATTGGAAAGGATGAGCAGGTTGAAGAACTATTCAGAATATATGGCTTATACCAATGTTTTCGGAAAGTACTTTTTGACAGAACAGCTGAAGAAACAACAAAGGGAAATCCTCGCTCCTTTAGCTACCTTAAAACCGGGTGAGGCCGCATTCAATTTTTCTTATCCTGATAAAAATGGAAATATGGTGTCCATGGCTGATTTGAAAGGGAAAGTAGTGTTGGTGGATGTCTGGGCAACTTGGTGCGGACCTTGTAAAGGGGAAATTCCTCATTTAAAGAAACTGGAGGAAGAATTGAAAGGTACAGACGTACAAGTGGTAAGTATTTCTGTAGATGAGGCTAAGGATAAAGAAAAATGGCTAAAGATGGTTAAAGACGAAAATCTTGGTGGGGTACAGTTATTTGCTTCCGGATGGGGAGAGTTAGCTAAGTATTATAAAATTGATGGTATTCCGCGATTTATGGTATTTGATAAAACAGGTAAGATCGTAACAGTTGATTCACCAAGGCCATCTACACCGGAACTTAAAGTTTTACTTGAAAAAACATTAACAAATTAAAATATAACTCTTCTGGTGTATGCTAAATAAGCATACGCCAGGAGTCGTTGATTTAAAAGCGATATCAAATAAAATTTATTCTAATTACTATATAGTCCTTTATCAATAGCAAGCCAGGTAATATAACAAAAGTTTTAAAAAAAATTTCGTAGTCAAATAACTACACTTATATTTGTAGTCAAATAGCTACATAATGAATCTGCGACGAGACGTTTTCCAGGCCATTGCCGACCCCACTAGAAGGACTATTCTGCTATTGGTTGCAATAAATTGGAAACAGTTATGAAAAACTATAAAAACGAATAACATGGAACAAAAAACAAAAATCATTGCCGAAGAAGGCAAGCAGGACTTGATCATTACAAGAGAATTTGATTTGCCGTTGGAATTGCTTTTTAAAGCGCACGCGGAGCCTGAAATTATTGAGCAATGGATGTCGCACAAAAACGGAGCGACGAAAGTGCTGAAACAGGAAAATAAGAAATTCGGTATCTGGCAACTTGAAACAATTGACCCTAACGGTAATAAAGTTTTTGGCGCCAGCGGAGTAACGCTTGAATTTATTCTCAACGAGAAAATTACAAGGACATTTGAAATGGAAAATGCACCTTTTCCTGTTCAACTGGAATTTATCGAATTCGAAAAACTTACGTACAGCACAAGTAGGCTTAAGATGCAAATGATATTTAAATCTGTTGAAATCAGGAATCAACTGCTTAAAATGCCATTTGCCCAGGGCATTAATATGGCGCATGACCGCATACAAGAAATGTTTAACCAACTTAAATAGAAGTCCAGGTGGAAAAGAGGAAGAAAATAGCTTATTGGTTTGCCACAAGGTTAATTTGTTTTTTTCACTATCCCCTATACTTCTTATCTATTGTCGGGTTTTTCAATCATGGAAATAATCGCAATACTCATTGCAAATCAATTACATATCCATTCCTAATTAAAAATATTCTGTTATGAAAAAAAATATCATTTGCTGGTTTGAAATTTATGTAAAAGACATTCATAGAGCCAGAGACTTTTATGCAAGTGTCTTGAGTGAAAAAATCAATGAAGTGGTGGAAACCCCGGGAGGAGCTGGCATTCCAGCATTAAAAATGGCTTCCTTTGCTACAGGCAAAGACAGCAGTATTGTTAGCGGTGCGTTGATAGAAATGGAAGGCACGAAAGCCGGAGACGAAAAAGTAGTAAACACCATTGTATATTTTCCTACCGATGATTGTATTGCGAGTGAGAAAAAAGTCGCAGCAGCTGGTGGCAAAATTTTAAAATCCAAATTTCCAGTGGATGCGCCGGGCTATTGCAGTTTATGTCTTGATACCGAGGGCAATCCCATTGGTTTTTTTTCATGGATGTAATTGAGAGAAATACGAACAGCTAATTTTTACAAATCAATCTCTTGAGGGAATAAACGTATATCGGGTTTTCAATTTTAAAAATTGCTTCTCAAAATAATTGTACGATAGCATAGCTATGGTTACCGTTATAAGAAATGCAATAACAAGCCCTATTTCATTTTTCCATTCATGCAAACCTATTTTATCGCTAAAAGTTGATAATTCATCCTTGAAAATTTTATATACTATCCAATATATTGTTATATGAACAACATACATTCCATAAGATATGCGTCCAAGATACGCTAATGCAGAAGGCATGCGTTTTGCAGATGACCCAAACAATGAAAAAAAGAAGGACATTACACCTACAAGTATCAAAAACCAACCACCTGTAGCTTGTGAAATTGTGGCAAGGTGTGGGGAGTCTGCATTGACCTTCTTTTCATTTCGTAAAACAATTAATCTGGACAATTTTTTGATAAATAACTTAGTGGTTTTCTACCTGAAAGTACATCCTGCACCTCATCCCATTTAGGTCTTAAAATCTCTGGACTTACTATAGTCGAACTTCCTCCGTGTGAATTAACAAAGGTATTGATTTGACTTTGGAAGGTCTGTCTCTTTCAGTTAAAATAGAGAGAGTGACCTATTCAAATTGTAATTGCTAATTTTATGCTGAATTTGTAATATACACACATGGAAAATACAATGAAAGTAGAAATATGGAGCGATGTAATGTGCCCATTCTGCTATATAGGCAAAAGGAAGTTCGAAGCAGCATTGGAACAGTTCCCAGATAAAGATAAAGTACAATTGATTTGGAAAAGTTTCCAGCTTGCGCCAGAACTGGTTACACAACCGGATAAAAGTTTGCATCAGTTTTTGTCGGAACATAAAGGAATTAGTCTTGAGCAGGCAAAGGGTATGAATGATCATGTCAGCCAGTTGGCTAAACAGGTAGGACTAGTTTATAATTTTGACGCTTCAATTGTGGCAAATTCATTTAATGCGCATCGGTTTACTCATTTTGCAAAACAATATGGTAAGCAGAATGAAGCGGAAGAATCTCTGTTCCGGTCTTATTTTACCGATGGAAAAAATATCGATGATTATCCCACTCTTATTCAATTGGGATCTGAAATTGGACTTGATCCGGTCGCACTAAAGGCAGCATTAGAGAATGGGAGTTATGCAGATGAGGTGAGGATTGATATTTATGAAGCACAGCAAGTTGGTGTACGTGGTGTGCCATTTTTTGTATTCAATAGAAAATATGCTGTCTCAGGGGCACAGGAAACCCCGGTATTTCTGGAAACCCTGCAAAATTCATACGCAGAGTGGCAGGAACAGGAATAACAGGACAGTACAGGTTGCTAATCTCGGAATAGAGGTTTATTATTGCAATTTACCTCTTAAAACCAATATGAACCTTTCTAAGCTAGATATGAAGCCTGTTTTCCAGAATGTTCTGCTTTCTTGTTTTTTAACACTTGGTTTAAGTGCACAGGCAGATACCGTTCCAAACAGAACCTCGGCTATACGCCTTCAATGCGAACATTTAACCAGTCCGTTGGGTATAGATGTACTGCATCCGCGACTTTCCTGGATGATTTCTGATGGCAGACAAGGTGCAAAACAAACGGCTTACCGTATTTTGGTGAGCGAAGATTCCCTGGATGTGGTAAAAAAAAGAGGTGCTTCCTGGGATTCCGGAAAAAGTACGACAAGTGCTTCATTAATTTCTTATCGTGGAGCTGTATTAAAACCTTTTACCAAATACTTTTGGGGGATTGAGGTATGGGACCAGGATGGTAAGCCTGGAAATTTCTCCAAGGTATCGAGTTTCGAAACCGGTATGATGAAGATGGAAAACTGGAAGGGGAGCTGGATCAGTGACGGAGACGACATCAATAAGCGTGAAGCGCCTTATTTCAGAACTATATTCCAATCTTCGAAAAAGATCAAATCTGCCAGGGCTTATATCGCGATAGCTGGATTATATGAACTGTATTTAAATGGAAAAAAGGTTGGAGACCATAGACTGGATCCAATGTATACTCGCTTTGATAAGCGGAACCTGTATGTTTCTTACGACGTAACCGCTCAAGTTCAAGAGGGAAAGAACGCAATTGGTGTGTTGCTGGGCAATGGCTGGTACAACCATCAATCTATAGCCGTATGGAATTTTGATAAGGCACCATGGCGGGCAAGACCTGCTTTTTGCATGGATTTAAGAATTACATATGCCGATGGAACCTCAGAAGTGATTACTTCAGGAAAAGACTGGAAAACCAGCTCTGGTCCAATTGTACTGAACAATATTTATACTGCAGAGCATTATGATGCGCGGCTTGAACAGCCCAATTGGAATACTGTAAATTTTGATGATGCGAAATGGACAAAGGTATTTTTACGCAAAGCACCTTCAGGTCAGGTGGTGAGTCAGGCTATGCAGCCTATCCGTAATGTGGAAGAAATTCCGGCCAGATCGGTGAAAAAATTCAATGATACCACCTATGTTTTTGATCTGGGCAGAAATATATCGGGGGTAAGTAAGATTAAGGTTAATGGCGAAGCCGGAACTATAATCCGGATAAAACATGGGGAACGTTTATATGAAAACGGAAGGGTAGACCTTTCTAATATCGATGTATATTACAGGCCTAAAGACAATACAGATCCTTTTCAAACAGATATTGTTACTTTATCTGGCAAAGGGCCACTTGAGTTCATGCCTAAATTTAATTACAAAGGCTTTCAATACGTAGAAGTAACCAGTAGTAAACCAATAAACTTAACTAAGGAGAGTATTACCGGTTATTTTATGCACAGTGATGTTGCAGCTACAGGAAAAATCAGTTCTTCTAACCCCTTGATAGATCGTTTATGGTGGGCAACGAATAATTCTTATTTGTCTAACCTGATGGGCTATCCAACAGACTGTCCGCAAAGAGAGAAGAATGGCTGGACAGGTGATGGGCATTTTGCCGTGGAGACTGGTTTATTTAATTTCGACGGGATTACGGTTTATGAGAAATGGCTGGCAGACCACCGCGACGAGCAGCGCCCGGATGGCGTACTTCCTGATATTATTCCAACCGGAGGCTGGGGCTATGGTACAGCCAACGGTACAGACTGGACCAGTACCATTGCCATTATTCCATGGAATATTTATCTTTTTTATGGCGATAGTAAATTGCTCGAAGATTCTTATGCGAGTATTAAAAAGTATGTTGATTATATTGAAAAGATCAGCCCATCAGGATTAACCACTTTTGGAAGAGGAGACTGGGTACCGGTTAAATCACCTTCTTCATTGGAGTACACTTCCTCTGTTTATTATTATGTAGATGCTGTTATTTTAGCGAAGGCAGCAAAAATGTTTGGTAAACAGGCTGATTACAGTGCTTATACTAACCTTGCCGAGAAAATTAAAAAGGCCATTAACGATAAATATTTCAACCGGGAAAAATGTACCTATGCCTCAGGCGTGCAAACTGAACTGAGCATGGCACTTCAATGGGGTATTGTTCCTGACGAATTTAAAACTAAACTGGCCGAACAGCTTGCAAAGAAGGTGGCTGCTGATGGGATGCACCTGGATGTTGGCGTGCTCGGGGCTAAAGCCATTTTAAATGCATTGAGTGACAATGGACAGGCAGAAACTGCCTACAAGCTTGCTGCTCAGGATACTTATCCTTCCTGGGGTTGGTGGATTGTAAATGGAGCTACTACCCTTTATGAAAACTGGGATATTAAAGCAGCAAGGGATATTTCTTTAAACCATATGATGTTTGGAGAAATAGGGGGCTGGTTTTTTAAAGGCCTGGGCGGTATCCATCCGGATGAGCAACATCCTGGGTTTAAGAATGTATTGCTGCGGCCCAATTTTGTTTCAGGACTGGAACATTTTGAGTCTGAACATGACGGACCTTTCGGTAAGATTGTTTCTTCCTGGAAAAGATCAGGCCAATCGGTTATCTATACCGTTAACATTCCAGCCAATTCCAGCGCTACCGTTATTTTTCCATTAGCTGGCGGTAAAAAGGCCTATAGAAATGATCAGATAGTGGCCGATCAGCTGGAAATTACAGCAGGTAAGTATCAGTTCCAAATTAAATAACTAAATTGTTTAAGAAATGATGGCTGAACCTTTTTTTGATTTTGTACATATTGATGAGTATTCTGCTACACCAAAATACTTGCAGCTTTCTGACGCGATCATCAATGCGATTGAGCTGGGCAATATTAAAAAGGACAATTTGCTTCCATCTATCAATGAACTAAGTTATAAACTCGAGATCTCGAGAGATACAGCAGAAAAAGGATACAGGTACCTGAAAAAAATAGGCGTTATTAATTCTGTTCCAGGTAAGGGATATTATATTTCCAACGTAGATTTTAAACTGAAGATTAAGATATTTCTATTGTTTAATAAACTGAGTGCACATAAAAAAATTGTTTACGATGCTTTTATTGCTGCATTAGGCGATGATGTGTCTGTGGATTTTTATATCTACAATAATGACTTTATGCTTTTTAAGAAGTTTCTTTCTCAGAAGAAAATGGGCGAGTATTCTCATTATGTGATCATTCCTCATTTCATAGAGGGTGGCGAATATGCAAAGGAGGTTATCAATACGATCCCAAAAGAAAAACTGATCTTGATGGATAAGTTTATTCCAGGGGTTGATGGGACCTTTGGTGCAGTTTATGAGAATTTTGAACAGAATATCTATGACGCACTGGAACAGGCTTTAACCGATTTGAGTAAATACCACACCTTAAAAATCATATTTCCTGCAAAAAGTTATTTTCCAAAAGAAATTCTGGATGGATTTCATCGTTTTTGTCAGCAATACGCATTTTCTCATTACGTAGTCAGCAATATTGAGCAGGAACCTATCAATGAAGGAGAAGTGTTCATCAATTTGATGGAAAATGATCTTGTGCAGTTGCTGGAACGTATTCTTGAGATGGGGTATCAGATCGGTTCTGATGTGGGTGTTATTTCTTACAATGAAACGCCTCTGAAGAAAATACTGCTTAATGGGATTACCACCATATCTACCGATTTCAGATTCATGGGATCTGCCGCTGCACGAATGATACTGGACAAATCCAGGGCCCATGTTGAAGTGCCTTTTAAATTTACTAAACGGGCTTCTATTTAGCCGATCCAATGCCGGTTTATGCATTAGCATGATGGTACATGACAGTTGAATAAAACAACTTGCATAAATTAGGACTTTATACTATTAACCATTTATAAATCCTTTATGCAGGTAATTTTCGGCGTTATTTTCCATTTTATAGGAGGCTTTGCTTCCGGTAGTTTCTATATACCCTATAAAAAAGTAAAAGGATGGGCGTGGGAAAGTTACTGGATTGTTGGAGGTCTGTGTTCCTGGCTGATTGTGCCGCCACTGGCTGCCTGGTTAACCATTCCTGGTTTTATGGACATTATTGTTCAAACCAACGGCAAAATTTTATTACTGACTTATTTCTTTGGTCTATTATGGGGAATAGGAGGGCTGACTTATGGACTTGGCGTACGTTATCTCGGTATATCTCTTGGAAGTACCATTATTTTGGGCTTGTGTTCAGTATTTGGCGCGTTGGTACCCTCTTTATACTATGACTTTAATCCAACTCCGGGTAAAAACAGCTTATCAGATATGGCAAGCAGCCCATGGGGGCAAATGGTATTGACAGGCCTGGTGATCTGTGTAATTGGGATTGTTGTTTGTGGTCTGGCCGGAAGTATGAAAGAAAAAGATCTGGTGGCCTCAGGCAAAGGAGATCCATCGAACAAGGACTATAAAATCGGAATAGGGTTGATCGTTTCTATAATATCAGGTATCCTGAGTGCCTGTTTCGCATTTGGTATTGATGCCGGTAAGGACATGGCTGGCCATGCCAATGAGGCCTGGAAGGCATTAAATCCCGGACAAGGAGAATTCCTGTTCCAGAACAATGTAACCTATGTGGTCATTTTATGGGGCGGGCTAACCACCAATCTGTTCTGGTGTATGGTGCTCAATAAGCGCAATAAAACCTTTGGTGATTACACCAATAAAAAGGCACCACTACTTAAAAACTATATTTTTTCCGCGCTTGCAGGTACCACCTGGTTTTTACAGTTCTTTTTCTACGGAATGGGAGAAAGTAAATTAGGTAATGGGGCCAGCGGCTGGATTTTGCATATGGCCTGTATCATTTTGGTGGCCAATGGCTGGGGGCTGGTTCTTAAAGAATGGAGCGGGGTAAAAAGAAAGACTTTTGTAACTGTATTGGCTGGAGTAACCATCCTGATCTTATCTGTTTTTATTGTAGGATACGGCAACTCTATCAAATAAATGAAATCACCAAAATCAATGAATAATAATTATTATGACTGCTAAAGCAACTGAATTTAAACATGTAAGCTATTTGTGGGACGATGCGAAGGCCGCTGAAATGGTTGGCGATGAGGTTGCATTGTTAATCTACCGTTCTAACTTATTGGGCGCAGATTTGCGCTTAACAAATTACGGCGGAGGGAATACCTCCTGCAAAGCAATGGCTGTTGATCCCCTTACCAGACAAGAAACAGAGGTGATGTGGGTTAAAGGCTCAGGAGGAGATATTGGGACATTGAAAAAAAATGGGCTTGCGGCGCTGTATGTAGACCGTTTAAGGAATTTAAAGAACATTTACAGAGGGCTTCAGCATGAAGATGAAATGGTAGAATTGTTTAACCATTGTATTTATGACCTGAATTCTAAAGCACCCTCTATAGATACACCTTTACATGGTTTTCTGCCTTTCAAACATATTGATCACTTGCATCCGGATGCAGCCATAGCGATAGCAGCGGCAAAGGATGGGGAACAAATTACCAAAGAATTGTTTGGAGGTAAAATAGGATGGGTACCATGGCAAAAACCCGGTTTTGAACTGGGCTTGATGCTGCGTCAGTGTTTGGACGAAAATCCAGGGATTCGTGGCATTATGCTCGGTTCTCATGGTTTGTTTACCTGGGGAGATACCGCATATGAAAGTTATATCAATACATTGGAGGTCGTAGAGAAATGTGCTGAGTATCTGGAACAGAACTATGGTAAAAAAGGACCGGTATTTGGTGGGCAAAAGATTCCGGCTGCAGATCCTGAGCTCAGATTACAGCAAGCTGCTGCTATTGCACCAGTTTTAAGAGGTTTTTGCTCTAGTGAAAAGCATATGGCCGGCCATTTTACAGACGACGCCAGGGTGCTGGAGTTTATCAATTCCAATGATCTGGACAGACTGGCACCCTTGGGTACGAGTTGTCCTGACCACTTTTTACGGACCAAGATCAGTCCCCTGGTTCTTAAGCTGGACGCTGCAGCTGATTTAAGTGATGTTAAAGCTTTAAAAGAAAAGCTGGCACCAGAGTTTAAAGCTTACAGGGAAATGTACAA
This sequence comes from Pedobacter nutrimenti, assembly GCF_032678445.1. Taxonomy (GTDB): domain Bacteria; phylum Bacteroidota; class Bacteroidia; order Sphingobacteriales; family Sphingobacteriaceae; genus Pedobacter; species Pedobacter nutrimenti_A. The sequence continues at coordinate 25,462 of NZ_JAVTSQ010000017.1, read as the reverse complement.
GGCCTATTATGAATCTTGCAAACATGACAACAGTCCAGCCATACGGGATGCCAATCCGGTGATTATCTTATATCCTGGAATAGGTCTGTTCTCCTTCTCTAAAGATAAGCAAACGGCCAGGGTAGCTGCAGAATTTTACATCAATGCCATCAATGTAATGAAGGGGGCAGAGGCCGTTTCTGAGTACACTTCACTGCCCAGACAGGAAGCTTTCAATATAGAATATTGGCTCCTGGAAGAAGCTAAATTGCAGCGGATGCCTAAACCTAAAGCCTTATCTGGAAAAATTGCTTTAATTACAGGCAGTGCCGGGGGAATTGGTAAGGCGATAGCGCATAAGTTTATTGAAGAAGGCGCTTGCGTAGTGATTAATGACAATGATGCCAGCAGGTTAGAAAAAGCCAATGAAAGTTTTCATCAGGAATTTGGGAGGGATGCATTTACTTCAGTAATTTTGGATGTAACGAAAGCAGATAGTATCAATAATGCTTTCAAAAGGGCCTGCCTGGAATTTGGCGGGGTGGATATTGTTGTAAATTGTGCAGGAATATCTATTTCGAAACCTATTGAAGAGCATACGGAACAAGATTGGGATCTTCTATATGATATTTTGGTTAAGGGGCAGTTTTTAGTCACCAAATTTGGAGTAGAAGTGATGCGCAAGCAGGATATTGGTGGTGATGTACTGAATATAGTGAGTAAAAATGCCCTGGTTTCCGGGCCAAATAATGCCGGCTATGGTTCTGCAAAGGCTGCTCAACTGCATTTAAGCCGGTTAAATGCGGCTGAATTAGGCGCTGATCATATTCGGGTCAATACCGTTAATCCAGACGCAGTGATCTCTGACAGCAAGATTTGGGAAGGTGCCTGGGCAGAGGGAAGAGCCAAAGCTTATGGCATTTCTGTAGCTGAACTGCCTGCTTTTTATGCAAAACGGACGCTATTAAATGAAGTGATTTTGCCTGAAGATATTTCTAATGCTTGTTTTGCATTTGTAAGTGGCTTAATGAATAAATCAACAGGTAATGTGTTAAATGTAGATGGAGGCGTTGCCAATGCTTTTGTTCGTTAATAAACAGATAAATAGTAACCAAAATATAAACTGATGAATTTAGAAAACTATCATATAGAGGAATATAACCAGGAAAGTTTATCTGCTCATAAGAGAAAACTAGAGTCTGTTGGCTCAGATATTCCAAATGTCGAAGCGATCATAGAAAAGCTGATCTCTTTTCAAATTGGAATTCCGAGCTGGGCTTTAGGAACGGGTGGTACCCGTTTTGGTCGTTTTTCTTCGGGGGGTGAGCCCAGGAATATTGAAGAAAAAATAGAAGACATAGGTCTGCTTCATCAACTAAACGCTTCAAGTGGCGCGATCTCTTTGCATATTCCCTGGGATACTACAGATAACGTAAGCGCGATCAAAAATCTTGCAGCACAGCAGGGTTTGCGTTTTGACGCCATGAACTCGAATACTTTTCAGGATCAGCCCGGACAGCAGAACAGTTATAAATTTGGCTCTTTACAGCATGTTGACCCTGCGGTGAGAAAAACGGCGATTGAGCATAATATAGAAGTGATCCGACAGGGTGTTGAATTAGGTTCAAAAGCCTTAACCATTTGGTTAGCCGATGGTTCATGCTTTCCCGGACAGCTTAATTTCAGAAAAGCATTTCAAAATACACTTGAAAGTTTGCAGGAAATTTATGCGGCTTTGCCAAGCGACTGGAAGGTATTTATAGAGTATAAAGCTTTTGAACCTAATTTTTATTCTACTACCGTTGGCGATTGGGGGCAGTCTTTATTGTTTGCAAATAAGCTGGGTTCAAAGGCCTTTACGTTGGTTGATCTTGGACATCATTTGCCTAATGCCAACATCGAACAGATTGTTGCTTTATTACTTATGGAAGGAAAACTGGGTGGTTTCCATTTCAACGATTCCAAATATGGAGATGATGACTTAACTGCGGGCAGTATGAAGCCTTACCAGTTGTTCCTGATCTTTAATGAGCTGGTAGAAGGAATGGATGCCAGAGGAATGGACCATGAGGATGATCTGGGCTGGATGATTGATGCATCTCATAACGTTAAGGATCCGCTTGAAGATCTCCTGCAATCTGTAGAGGCCATTATGATTGCCTACGCACAAGCCTTATCTGTAGATCGCAAAGCATTGCAGGAGGCACAAGCTGTTAATGACGTGGTCCGCTGCCAGGAAATCCTGCAACATGCTTTCAGAACTGATGTTCGTTCACTGGTTGCTGAGGCAAGGTTACGCTCAGGGGCTGCTTTGGCACCATTAGAAGTATTCAGAAAATTGAATGTCAGACAGGAACTGATTAAAAACCGTGGAACTAAAACGGTAGCAACGGGACTTTAGGTATGGGGTCGGAAATCAAAAAAGTACCTGTTATAGCGGTCTTTGATGTTGGGAAAACAAACAAAAAGCTGTTTCTCTTTGATGAGCACTATAAGATTGTTTTTGAGAGAACAGCGAGATTTATAGAGACTTCTGATGAGGACGGGGATCCCTGTGAGAACCTGGAAAGTCTAAGACTTTCTGTTTTTGATTCCCTGACGGAGGTTTTTAGAAATCCAGCATTTGAGATCAAAGCCATTAATTTTGCAACTTACGGGGCGAGTTTCGTTTATATTGATGCCAATGGTAAGCCATTGGCACCATTGTACAACTATCTTAAGAGGTATCCGGAGGATTTGAAGACACAGTTTTACAATACCTACGGTGGGATGGAAGCTTTTTCCAATCGAACAGCCTCTCCGGTTTTGGGAAGTTTAAACTCAGGAATGCAACTTTACCGCATGAAGTATCAAAAACCGGAAGTGTTTGAGCAGATTAAATATGCCCTTCATTTGCCCCAATACTTAAGCTACCTGATTTCCGGTAAGGCTTATTCTGATATTACGAGTATCGGTTGCCACACCAATTTATGGGATTTTACAAAAAATGAATACCATGAATGGGTTAGAAAAGAGCATATAGCAGATAAACTGGCGCCTATTGTGCCTTCGAGCAGTGTAATGCCTGCTGCTTTTCCCGGGAGCAGTTGTGCCGTAGGGACTGGGCTACATGACAGTTCAGCTGCCCTGGTACCTTACCTGGTTAATTTCCACGAACCTTTTATTTTATTGTCAACAGGTACCTGGTGCATTAGTTTTAATCCCTTTAATGCAGCGCCGCTAACTGCAGAGGAATTGGAAAATGACTGTTTGTGTTATTTGCAGTATGAAGGTAAGCCGGTGAAGGCTTCCAGGCTATTTGCGGGCTATGAACACGAGCAGCAACTTAAACGAATTGCAGCTCATTTTGGAGCAGATAGTATTTCTTTCAGGTCGATGAGTTATGATCCACAGGTCATGGAAAGATTGTTACTGATGGAGCAGAAGGTGGATACTTTGCCAGAAGAAAAGACCTCCGGCCTTAAAGTTTCCGCATTTGGCAAACGAAATCTTAATGATTATGAATCGGCTGCAGTTGCTTATCATCAGCTGATGTCAGATCTGGTTCATGAACAGGTTATTTCTACCCGCAGGGTGCTTACGGATACCCAGGTAAAGCGGATTTTTGTAGACGGAGGCTTTAGTAAAAATACATTATTTATGAATTTACTGGCCAGAGCACTTCCGGATATGGAAGTTTTTGCGGCACACATGGCCCAGGCTACTGCCGTAGGTGCGGCATTGGCTATCCATAAGTCATGGAACTCCAGACCTTTGCCAAATAACATTATAGATCTGAAATATTATGCTGTAATCAATCCGCATACGGTCTAAGAATAAATCTGGAAGCACCTGTTGCGTTCCTGATCAAATGCAAGTTTAAGTGTATAGAAATTAAAATCATTTAATCTATTCACTTAAACTTTTAAAAATGAAAAGTAAAAATTACGCGGTAGCTTTAGCAAAAAAAGGAACGATACTATTATGCTCTGCGCTTCTATTGGCGGCATGTAAAAAAGACAAAGCTACAGATCCCCCTGCAGTAAAACCTGCAAAAATTGCTTTGGTGGTTTCTTCACCTGGCGCCCCTGAACTTTCTTTTTTTGCAAATGGTACTAAAGTAACCACATCAAAGGCACTAAATTATAATACTGTCATTGACTATATGGACCTGAAACCAGGAACAGGGGAATTCAGTTTTAAAAAGAAAGATGCCACAGATGTACTTGCAAAAATCAACTATACTGCAAAAACCGGAGTTTCGTATACACTTCTGGTTGGAGATAAATCTCCTAAGGCAGCTGTTGTCTTGGTTGAAGATGATCTTTCTGCTCCTGCGACAGATAAAGCAAAGGTGCGTTTCGTGAATTTATCTCCTGAAGCTACGGTGCTTGACCTATACGTTGCAGGAAAGACGGAGGCTGCATTGAACAAAAAAGCATTCAAAGAAGCTTCATCTTATGTTAATATAGATCCTGCAGCGGAACTTAAATTTGAGATTAAAGAAAACGGAAAGACGGATGTTCTGGCCACCCTGGACAAATTTAAGGTTGAAAAAGGAAAAATCTATACTGTTTGGGTAAGAGGCTTAAAAGATGCTACTGATGCCACCAAACTGGGGATCGAAGTGATGACAAACAAGTAAGCTATTAAGAATGGGGCAGGGCCTGCTGTGTCTCAAACAGCAAGTCCTGTTCTATTCTCTTTGATGATCTGATCCCTTTAAAAAGATGACACTAAAATCTGCACTATGCTGAGGCCGATGAAAAGCAATTTCGGACTTGCAGAAATCCTGTCTGGATTCAGCAAAAATAGTAATTCATCCAAAGAGAAGATTTACAAGATGTTTTATGGATATATAATGGCTGTAATTGTAAGGTATACTTCAAACATCCATGATTCCGAAGAACTTGTGAATGACAGTTTCATCAAGATATTCAGATATATAGAGTCTTTCAAACCACCAGAAAGACCAGAAGAACTGGAAAAGGCTTTTAAAGGCTGGATGGCCAAAATTGCCTCAAGAATCGCGATTGATTTTATAAAAAAGCCCAGAATTGATATTTTGGAAAATGAATTTAGTGACTTGCACCATCCTCTGACTTTTCCAGAAGAGATGTTAAAATTGAATGTGACCGATCTGATGAATCTGCTGAACCATTTGCCCGAAATACAAAGACTCATCTTTAATCTTTATGAAATAGAGGGGTTTTCGCACCAGGAGATTTCAAAAATGCTGAACATCAAAGAGAACATTTGCCGGGTCTATCTGAACAGGGCAAAACTCAAATTAAGAACCTTGTACCAAATTAATATGGAACCCAATGGCACATACTGAAGAAGAATTTTTGACACATGTTAAAGAAATTTTCCAGCAGGAGGAATTTCCTTATCAGCCCGGTGCCTGGGAAAATTTTCAACAGCAGCATCGTAAAAAGAAAAATGCGGCATGGATAGGGTGGACAACGCAGGCCGCAATTTTTATCTTATTCTTTTTTGCTCTTTTTTATTGGAAAGAACCTCCGTATTTGAAGAAAAAACACGCGCAATCTCCATCTGTAGCTGCAATAAAAGTGGAAAAAAAGCTATTGCCTGAGCATTTGGAGGTGAGTAGAAGTAAAATGCTGCCAGTTCAGACGAAAATAGTGCAACAAAGAACAGAAGATGTTCAAATGACTTCCAGTGAAATGATTTCTCCTCAACGAGATTCCAGGGATTCCTGGCCATCCAAAGATTCCTGTAGAAATGCTTTCAGGACTCCTCCTGCGGCTACTCGCCGATATTCAAAACCCGCAGAAAAAAATAATCCATTTGTTGCTTTGAAAGAGGATAGCCCTGCAGAACATCATGATATACAAAAATGGAAATACAACGCGTTGGTATCCAATAGTTACAGTAATTCAGGAAAGATGAGACTGGGTGTTGGCGGAGGATTGGAGTATGCTTTGAATGCCAGATTTTCTATCACGTCCGGACTTTCCCTGAGTCAGCTTTCTGCTTTAAATAAGCTGGAAAAGGATCCGCCGGATGTTCCGGGAAAGACGCTTACTTCTGTGCAAACTTCCATTTCTGGACTAGATGTACCCATAGATTTCAAATACAGCTTGAGTTCTCATACCTATGTGAGTATTGGTGTATCTGTTACAGGTGTGCTGAGAAAATCTCAGGTCCTGGCTTATGAGGAGAAAAAATTTGTTGATGTATTGGTATCCGGAGAGGATGGGCCAGGTTTCGAAAGTAAACTGATGTCTTCAACAGAAACGGTTCCCGTTGCGTCAGATGAGCTTCCGCAACAAAACTATCTTGGTTTTTATAATCTGTCTTACGGCTTTAGCCAAAAGATCAGTAAAAAGCAACATTTGGTTATCGAGCCTTTTATTAAGATTCCGATGAGGTCCTATTCGAATCTAAAGACCAATTTGACTTCCGGAGGGATCAGGCTTAAGCTGGAGTTTTAGATAGTCGGGGTCACACGAAATAAAAAAATATTTGTAAGGCAGGATGACAACCAATTTAACTAAGCGTCACTTTAAAATATTGATTAGTTGGTCAAAAACATCTCGCGCTTCGGGCATGTTCAGAAAAATCCAGGCATGGTACATTTTGTAGTATTCATGGTAATCAATATGGACGTTTTTAGATTCTGCTAAAGCCACCAGTTTCCGCGCATCGGCAAGCAGGATTTCATTTGTACCGATCAACAAATGCATGGGAGCCAAACCCTCCAAAGTACCATTTATCGGACTTATCATGTAATTGTTCAGATCGTCACCTTTTGCATATGCCTTAGCCGACAATTTCAAACCTTTAACACTCAAATAGGGATCTTTTCCATCAAGCGCAGTAATTTCGGGATTTTGCAATGTGGCATCAAGCCAGGGTGACAGCAGAATAATTTGTGCAGGCTGCTCCTGTCCCATATTTTTAAGGTATTGTGCAAATGAAAGTGTGAGCCCACCTCCCGCTGAAAAGCCTATTAAAACCAGATTTTTACTTCCAATATCATGGAGCAATTCTTTATACAAAGGGACAAGCATATCATAAACATCCTGATAACCGTATTCAGGTGCCAGTGGATAGTCCGGCACGATTATTCCGTAATCGGTATGCTGGACTATCCTGTTTAGAAACGGCCAATCATAGGTGCTGATATTATGGACAAAAGCCCCGCCATGCAGGTATAAAAGATATTTTTCTGGTTTTCTGCCTTTTTTTTGCAGTTGCCAAACAGTTCTCTTTGTTGTATTGTCTCGATAGAAGATATCGCATCCCATAATAACCTTTTGAGGCATTGCGGCTGCTTTTTGGCTCCCGTTCCACTCCCCCCTTTGAAATTCCTTTTCAAGACTGCCCTTTATCCCTTTCAACCGGATTGCCACCCTATAAAATTTGCTGCTGAAACTTGTTCTTTCCATTGTGTTTGATTTAGCAAAACATTTGACCAGAACACTATTTATAATCTAAAACTTGCGGTCATCTTATTTTGATCTACAACACAAATTTCAGCAAAGAAGGAAGACGATTTTTTAGCATTTGCTAAAAACGAACATGCTTAGATTTTAGCCCTCATACGGCTTAGGGTAACAGGTGACATACCCAGAAAGGAAGCGATCTGGCCGAGTGGAGCTCTTTGGAGAATATAGGGAAATTGGGTAAGCAGTTTTTGATAACGTTCGAGCGCACTATCAAATTGTAGGGAGAGGGTTCGTTCTTCGAGCGACAGGTAGTATTTTTCCATTAACAGGCGATACAGAACGAACAATTCGGCATGTTGCTTACAAAGATCTGAAAACTCCCCGTAATGTATTTTTAATAGCAATGAATCCTCCAGTATTTCAATGTTTTCGTTACTGGGACTATCGGTAAACAACGAATAGGTTGAGGTAATGATTTCGTTTTCCTTAGCAAAAAGGATTGTTGTCTCTTTCTCGTTGATAACCGAGAAAATCCGGGCAAACCCATTTTCAATAATGTAGATATGGTCGCACCGCTGTCCCTGCCTGATAAGAAAGGTACCTTTAGACAATGTTACTGGAGTGATATGCCCGGCAAGTAGTTCGAAAGTCTTAATGTCAATTTTATTGCTCTGAACAAGTTTCCGTAAGGATGTGTACATATCAATTTGATTATTAAATTGTTATCTCATTAAACACTAAACAAATGTAATATTACATTTGTGACTTATGGAGGAAAAATATGTTTTCTGTTATAACGCTTATTCTGCAGCAATATAGGCCGATAGGTAATAGGTGCTTTGATTGTTTAACAATCTGGCTTCCGGGACTGCAATTTTTATACGGTGATCACCTGGGGCCAATCTGCCTAAATTTATAGCTCTGGTGGGTACGGGCGCACCCGGGCACCAGCTGCGGCGTTCTTGTGCAATATTAAGACCATAAATTCCATTGCTGCGGGTGTTATAAATTTCGTAAGGTGCACAGTTTTGGTTTACCGCTATGCGTGTGTATTCTTTTCCATCTACATAAATGACATGCTCGCGCCAGTTGTATTCTTCTCCGCCTTCTCCTGCGCCATGTCCGGAGGTGATTAAATACAATACGGCTGTTTTGATGTTATTGTCTACATGAAATGCAACTTCCTTGGTATTGTGTCCGGCCGTGCTGTCTTCTCCGTTTAAAGGGAAATAGCTCAATAAGGCAATTGGTTGTACAAGGCTATTCTTTTTTGTTTTAGAGCTGGTTAGGTTTACCGAAGCTGTATAGGTTAATAATGATCCGTCACAGCCCATGGTTTCTTTTTGGCCGGCGCTTGTGGTGCCAAAGATTTCGGTCATTATCCATACATCTGCTTGTTTGTTTTTAAATAAACCTGCTAATTGATTGATGGTTGTTGTATAAGGGGTATTATCTGGTTCGCGGGTTTTATAGTTAAAGGGGGTCATAATTCTAAGCAATTCAAATTGCTTTGCCTCGGGGCTATCGTAATTTTTATCCTTTGGTACATAGAAAAGTGTAACTCTGCCTATCCTGTCATAATTATCGCAACCTGCTTTAACTACTACTTTAAGGGTTATGGAATCGCCAATGCTTTGTTTTTCCTGGTTACTCAGCTTGCGGATATATTTGGTGTTGCTGATGCGTACTATTCCTGGTTTAACGGGTTCATTAACGGGTTTGGCGTAACCATCATAAAAATTCACATCTTTTATGACGGAAATAGTGGTTTCGTGTTTTGATTGTGCGTGGGTGAATTTAAAATTCAGGGAAAGTAAAAGGAGTATAGAAAAAAATATCTTCATGAATGGCTTTTGCTCTAATGGTTCTTAATTATGTTTCTTTAAATCGGCAATCATTTTTTGAGCTTCCTGCCCGTAAACTGATCGTTTTTGATCTTCGGGTAACTGGTCAAAATATTGCTCGATCTTGTGCTCATCTAATGATGATCCTTTGGCTTTTAGGTACATCAAAATCGATTCAATAGCAAAGGGTTTAGCGGTGCTTTCGTTTAAATAGGCAGAAAGGTCATTCATCTTTAAATTTTGAAGGGAATCGATGCTCTTATTAAGGGATTGCAATTTTAATAAGTCCTTTTTATCCAGATTTCTCCTGCGCCGATCCGTTGATCTCAGCAATCTGTCCCACTTACTGTATTTTCGTGTAAAGGCTATATATTCTTCTTGTACCGGAGATCCGGTTACTTGTGCCCGGCTTAAAAAACCAGTGGCTTTAACATCTGTCAGGCCCTTGTTTAAGTACAGTATCAGGGTGTTTGGGTCGGTGTCTGGCTCGGGCGTAGTATTGGGTTTTGTAAACTGCAGAATGGTTTTAATAGCGATATCTGCTGTTCCGTTAAAGCTAAATTTGTTGTTGTTAATTAGAGCGCTGTCTGTTTTTAGCTGTCCATTTTGCTGGTAAACAAGGTATATTTTGCGCCCGGTTTCGTCGCCTTTTGGAAAATTAACTTCGCCTTTTAACTGGTAGGGGGCTGTTTGTTGTTTCTGAGCGAACATGGTTAGGGGTAATAGCCCTAAAATAACCAGCGGAATTGATTTCATAAAGTAATGTAAAATTGAGGTAATCTACATAAAATACGAATATAAGTTAATAACCTGATTTCATTTTTACAATAAGAATTTTGTTTGAAAAATATGTTTTTTGATCTCGCTGAACCTTCCAGGTTCTGAGGCTTGATCAGTAAAACATATTTTTCTTGGGTGCAGACCGGGGAGGGAGGAGAAAGGAAAAAGGATTAGACAGAATGGTTCTCCTAAACTTCAATCTGGAACAAACTTACTATTGCGTTGTTATAGTGGGCTGGTAATCCTTCTGTATTTTGAAGTTTCAGCAATCCTAAAAAGTCAAAGCCGCATTTTGTATAATAATTAATAAGCCCGGTGTTTTCACCGACAGTGTCCATACGCACAAATCGTTTTTCATTGCTTAGAGCATATAGCTTTGCCCATTCCGCGATCTGTTGTACAAGATTTTGGCCTCTGAATTCAGGGTTTACTGCAATCCTGTGGATATAGACTGCAGGATCATCATTGCGTTCTTCCCAAATTTGAGGATCATTAAAGGTTGTTGCCCAAACACAAGCTATTTTGCCGTCAATAAGAATTTTCCATTGTCTGTTTTCATTGATTTCTGTCTGTACCAGGTTTAGTTCAAATTCTGGCCAGTGAACAATAAACTTCGATTTTTGGAAATCTGTGGCTATTTTGTACAGTCTGAAAATTTCTTGAATGTCTTTATTTACTGAGTTTTGTATTTCCATGTTTTAATTAAATTAACTCCATAAAGTTACGGGTATAAATAAAGGCATAACAGATACAGATATTGAATAAATAAGGATAACAGATTTAATAGCTTCTATGCTTTGAGGACATTACTGAGAGGCTTTCCATATTTGGTATTTATCTTGTCCGGGTAAGCGGATGCCAATGGTAATATTTTTTTCGCTCAAACGCCAGCAAGATGTTAATTTTGATTTAACACATTTATTGCATCATTAGATATGATATACAAATACAGATTTACCATCGTTATTGTTTTTTTGTTGTTGTGTTCCTTTAAACAGGAAGGCACCGTTTATAAAGACCATTGGATTGATTTTAATAAAAATGGTAAAAAAGATGTGTACGAAGATATTTCAAAGCCCATTGATGAACGGGTTAATGACTTACTGCAACAAATGACGGTGGATGAAAAGACCTGTCAGTTGGCAACTCTTTATGGTTATGGTGCTTTTTTGAAAGATCGTTTACCCGCTTCTTCCTGGAAGGACAGTGTATGGAAGGATGGGATTGCAAATATTGATGAGCAATTAACCGGTTATAGAAGAGATACGCTGTATGCGTTTCCATATTCTTCACATGCGCAGGCCATCAATACCATTCAGAAATGGTTTATTGAAGAAACCAGACTTGGCATACCTGTTGATTTTACAACAGAGGGAATCCGCGGACTGAATCATATGAAAGCGACTTATTTTCCATCTCAGCTGGCACAGGCAAGCAGCTTTAACAAAAATCTGGTTCGGCAAATTGGAAATGTTACCGGCAAAGAGGCAAAGGCGTTAGGCTATACCAATGTTTATTCACCAATATTGGATGTGGCTTCCGATCCGCGTTGGGGGCGTATTGAAGAAACTTATGGTTGTGACCCTTACCTTGTTGGCCAGCTGGGGAAACAAAATATACTTGGTATACAAGAAAATGGAGTGATTTCGACAGTTAAACATTTCGCTGTTTACAGTATCCCTGTTGGTGGGCGTGATGGCGGCGTCCGTACGGATCCGCATGTGGCACCAAGGGAAATGTGGAACTTATACCTGGAGCCGTTCAGGGTTGGAATTCAGGAAGCAAAAGCGAAAGGCGTGATGGCTTCTTATAATGATTATGATGGGGTACCAATTATTGCCAGTACATATTTTTTAACGGATATCCTGCGAAAGCAATTTGGCTTTAATGGTTATGTGGTTAGTGACAGTCATGCCCTTGAAGATTTGTTTGACAAATATCATGTCGCTGTAGATACAGCAGATGCCGCCCGCTTGGCCTTAACAGCGGGTTTAAATGTTAGAACAGAATTTCATAATCCAGCCGATTATTTAAGGGGCTTGAGAAGGGGCATTAAAAATGGAAGTATCGCAATGTCTGTTGTGGATTTACGAGTAAAAGAGGTGTTAAAGGTGAAATTTGAAATTGGGTTATTTGATCATCCTTTTGTTGAAAATGTTAAAGCTGCGGATCAAATTGTTCATACAAAAGATGCTCGTAATATAGCTTTGCAAGCCGCAAGGGAAGGGATTGTATTACTCAAAAACAAGGACAACCTCTTGCCTTTAAACCCCGAAAAGTTGAAAAATATTGCCATTATTGGTCCTAATGCTAAAGAGCATGAGAGTTTACTTTCCAGATATGGACCATCAAGGGTTAGGGTTACTACGGTTTTTGAAGGAATTACAAAAATGCTCCCCGCTTCGGTAAATGTTTTATATGCGAAAGGTTGCAACCATACGGATGATCATTTTCCGGAAAGTGATGTAGAATCATTTCCTCTATCGGAACAAGAAAAGAAAGGAATAGATCAGGCGATGGAGATAGCCTCCAAAGCAGATGTTGTATTTTTGGTGCTGGGTGACAATGAGAACACGATTGGGGAAACTAAATCCAGATTAGACCTTAAACTTCCCGGCCATCAGGAAGAATTGCTGGAGCGGGTAGCTGCTCTGAATAAACCTACAATATTGTTATTGGTTGGCGGCAGGCCAGCGACCATTAATTTTGCCAGCAAACATATTCCTGCAATTCTGGAAACCTGGTATTTGGGGGAATATATGGGGAACGCCATTGCAGATGTTGTTTTTGGTAGATATAATCCTGGTGGAAAACTATCCGTACCCTTTCCAAAATCTGTTGGACAAATTCCTCTTTCTTTTCCAATGAAGCCTTCTGCTGATGCACATAGTTCATCTGATGCCAATGTTAACGGCTTTATTTATCCTTTTGGTTACGGCTTAAGTTACACAACTTTTAATTACAGTGATTTAAAAATAGACGCGGGTACCTATCAAAAATCAGGGAAGATAAAAGTAGATTTTAAGATCACTAACACTGGAAAGATCAGGGGAGATGAAGTTGCTCAACTCTACTTTCATGATGAGGTTAGTTCTGTTACTACTTATGTAATGAATTTAAGGGGCTTTGAACGCATAAGTCTCGAGCCAGGAGAGAGTAAAAAGGTATCTATGGTTTTAACTTCCCACGATCTTTCTCTTCTTAACCAGAAGATGGAAAGAATAGTAGAACCTGGTTGGTTTAAGATCATGATTGGATCTTCTTCTGAAGATATCAGATTAACAGACAGAATTAAATTTCCTCTATATTAGACCCCTATTATGATAGATATGATATCAACAAGTATTGGCTGGCTGGGTGTGTGCTTATGTACACTGGGCTATTTACTGTTAAGTACAAAAAAGTTAACCCCAGAGTCATGGGGCTTCCAAGCATTTAATATTGTTGGTGGATTATGTTTATTAGCTACAGCTATTATGAGTAATGACATACCAAATGCTGTAGCCAATTTATTATGGGCTTCTATTGGTTTTTATGCCTTAACAAGGCGGTGGAGAACCAAAGGTGCTTCTGAAGTGGATTGAAGTAGTAAACCTAAAATTTCATAGGCTTTGTTTTTGTAATCGAAGTATGAAATTTACAGCGTACTATACACTCTCTGAATTATTAGAAATGTATTAACATTTATTTAATGAAAAATTAACGAATATTATTGGTGTTATCCTGATTTTACTTTCTAGCTTAGAGATGAATTAACTCTTAATAAATTATGCTCACAATCCATAAAACATCTCCTTTAAGTCACTTCCCCTTTAAGGGACATTGATGCCAACTCAAATTTAAAGGGTTTTTGAAAAATAACACAGATAAGTTTCTGAGAATAAATAGGACAATTTTATAGGTTAAATTCTCTCATATAATGAAAAAGATTCGTGTTAAAATTACGGGATTCTGGCAGTCAGATTTAAAAATGTTGGAAATGGTAAAAGATTATAGTTTAGGAAATACTATTTGGAAAAATATTGAATTTACGGTGGGTTCTTATGATAGGTTAATCATTCTGACAAGACCATATAGTGATGATGCAGATTACGATGACAGAAAGGCCATTACATTTCGGACTGAACCCATAGCATCAAGGAATAATAGACTACATAAAACTTCGTTTATTGCGCCTTTATCTTTAGTTGGTTGGAGTTCAACAAATATATCGAGAGAAATATTCGCTAATAAAGGAATGGCAATTAGAAAAACAGGACTCTTGTCCTCTGTTACAAGTGATCTTTGTTATCTGGATGGACATCTAGCTCGACTTAAGTTTATCCATGCCTTGGACCAGATTGTTCAAGATGGATTTGACCTGTGGGGTAAAAATATTAATGGAAATTTTTTTCAAATGATCAGTTCTTATAAAGGTCCAATTGAAGATAAATATGATGCATTATTGAAGTATAAATACCACTTCAACTGTGAGAATTCATTTAATGAAAATTATTATACAGAAAAATTGTTGGACCCGATTCTGGCAGAAAGCTTATGTTTTTATGATGGTTGTACTAATATATCGTCATTTATCGATGATAGAGCTTATGTGAAATTAGATGTGAACAATATTGAGGCTTCAATTGAAACAATTGTAAGATCCATTAATTCTAATGAGTGGAGAAAGAGGATTCCTTACATACGTAAACAAAAGGAAAGAATAACGACACACTTAAATCCATTAAATATCATTTGGATGGCCGTAAATGATATGGATCTTATTAAAGAATGTACTTTATAGTAGAAAGAATGGAGTGAAAAAAATGTAAGTTGAAAATTCTATGCGGAAGAAAGACTTTATTAATTATTGGCATGATCAGCGTATTTTTTAGTGCAATTAGAAAAAAAACAGGCTAAAATATTATCCGAAGAGACTTAATTTTTCCAACTTTCTTTAGGAAGGAAGTCATTTTTTTGGCGGTAAGAATAAGATGAAACGCAGAATATAAATTTAAGATCAAATTATTTTTGTACTAAATGAGAGTAAAAAAGAAAATCATGGAAATTCCTAAGGTTTCTATATGTATTCCTACCTATAACCAGATTCATTTGCTTAAAAAAAATCTAGATTCTATTTTAATGCAAGAATATCATGATTATGAAATAATTATAACAGATGACAGTTCAGATGATATAGTTAAGGATTTTATTGCATCCTACCCGCCAGCATTTAAAGCGAAAATGAAATATTATAAAAATAATATGCAATTGGGTAGCCCTGAAAATTGGAATGAGGCAATTAGAAAATCGTCAGGTAAGTACATTAAAATTATGCATCATGATGATTGGTTTAATTATTCTTGTAGTTTGCAGATTTTTGTTGACTTACTAGATAATGATGTAGAGGCCTCGATGGGTTTTGTAAGTTCAAGAATTGTAAATTCAGATAATTTTGAAACGACTAGAATTAATACTCCCGATAGTTCCCGGATAGAACATATTGAGAAAACACCAGAAATCTTGCTTTATGGTAATTGGTTGGGGCCACCAAGTTCAATGATTTTTAGGAAACTTGAGTTTGATCAATATTATGATCCAAATTTAAAATGGTTTGTCGATATTGATGCTTATGTCTACTTACTGAGTAAAAAATCGAAATTGGCATTCAATCCCATAGAAGCAGTTAGTATCGGATCGAGTGCTATCCAGGTTACGAAGCAATGTGAACATAACAAAACTGTAAATCTATTTGAATTTTTTTATTTCCTGGAAAAGTGGGGGATCAGTGATATCACAGAAAACGAACTAATTTTAAAGAAAGCATGCGTCTTATTGATCGATTTTGATGTTAAAAGTAGAACTGAAATTAGATTAGCCGGGTTTAAGGGTAAATTACCTAAAAATCTAACATCTCTAATAAAATATGTTAATTCTCTCGATGACTAATTGTTGTGCCTGCTCAGGTTTCATCGATAATTCTCCCGGCGCGGTCAACCATTATGTCATAACCTAGTGGAATTACCGAATCTTGCTCAAGCTGATGGGACCATGAGAATACCTGTATTTTGTTTCTCCAGTTTGTGTACAGTATATCCAAACATCTCAGAGGTTGGGCAGGCAATTTGAAAACGGATCCTTCAAAACATATTTCCGAGAAAGGATAGTATATTTCTGTGGTATATACAGTTCCTGTATCAAAAATTATACTATTTCCAGTTTCAGAAAAGAACCAGATATCAACAAAAGGAAAAGTATATGGATATCCTTTTATTGGACTGCCATTTTCATTCCAGATTTTACAGTATGGCGTTTTGCTGCTGCCCCAATGACAAATACAATGTTTTAATGTTGTGTGATTTGTTATAAGAGAGCTAAAAAATTCGTATTGGATGTTGTTGATGGCTAGATCTACATCGTCGTCCCATGGCATAATAGATCCATGTCTTACCTGTCCAAGAAGGGACCCATCACTAAGAATCAGATCAACATTGTTTTTAGCGGCCAGATCGCCTATTGTTTGAATTAGATTTCGAACTCGTTGTTTGTTTTCAGAAGACCAGGCTTTGGATTGAAAGATGGCGTTCCTTATCGCTAATTTTCGCTCTTTTTTCTGAGTAATATTTTCTTTGAAATCGAAATAATCGGTGTTTTCATAGTATACCTCCAATTCACATAATATAGATCTTGTTAAAATTTCTTCATCTAACGGCTGTTTTATTGTATTTATGCTTAATAGTTTATCAACTCCTTTGCGACTAACAAAATATACATCAATACCCCAGTAACAGCCTAGTAAATAACCGAAGTCAAATTTATCCACATCTTTTACTTCCTCTTTCTCAAAGGGGAAATATACGTCCCATTTTTGATCATCACTTAAAAGACTAACCAATTCCAATATACAGTTGCTTAGAGGAGATTTAAAATTGACGTTTTCGTTGATAATCAAGCAGAATGGAGCATCAGAATTCTTAAATATTTTCCAAATTTCGAAGTGGGTGTTGAAATGGTCACGTTCATAATTAGAAAGGGGAAAACCATACCTGGTTAACATATAGTCCCTGTCTAATTGGAGCGATGAATTTTTATCGTAAGGCACTTTGTCTATCCAGGCCTTTTCCAATATGGTTTCCATTTTTAAGTGTTTTGATTCTTTAAAATTGGAATTAATGATATAAGTTAACATAGAGAAGATTGTGTTAATATGAGTTAAATTTTTGTAGAATTATAATCGTGAGAGATCATACTCACAATCTATTTCTGCCCAGTCATCTGGTTCGATGGATTCTATTTTAATATCTAATCTATCAAGATTTTCTACTATGATCTGATCCCAATATTGGGTGCCTAAGTTGCTGCTATTATCCCTGAGCAATAAAGGAATTTTGTCGTTTAACGCCTTGAGAATGATTTTTGCGGATGCTTGAGTCCAGTATGAAACACCAGACATTACATAAACCGGGATTTCATTTTTTTTAAACTCCTGGGGATTTTCATGAATAACAATATTCTCCAAGATATTATTTTTGCTAAATATAAGTTCCCATTCAGAATGCAGAATCTGCTTTTTTCCTGTAAAATAGGTAGAACATGAAATATTTGGTTGAAGGAAATTCTTGTTTAAAAATACATCTCCATCAAATACCCAAGTGTCTCCAAAATACTCTTGGCATAAATAAAACGAATAAATATTATTATATCGGTAGTATTCCGGATTATAGATTAATTGAACATTGTATTTTTCTTTTAAATACTCGAATTGTTCATGTAAATGCCCAGTAATTACATAAATGTCATGTACGCCAATTTCTCTTATAAACTCTATTTGTCGTTCAATAATCCGAACTCCCTTAACCTGTATAAGTGGTTTTGGACACATCTTTGTGTATGGCATAAGTCTGGATCCTGTTCCGGCTGCAAGTATAATCGCATTCATAGTGTTGTTGTTATTAACTGGATAGTATCGTAATTCAGCATGGCCCTTTTTAGCCTCATTTCAGCATAATCCAACAAATCGGCACCTTGTGATTGCTTGATTTTTGCCCATACATACCAAAGGAGGTCTTGACAAATTTTAAACAGTTTTATTTTCTCAAGCATGTTGGGAGTTGGGTATTTATCGTCCAAATAACAACTCCATAAATAGATTTCTTCATCTTCACTTAAACTGTTCTCAAGCGCAAAAGAAGAAATGTCCCACAATGGATCGTTCATGCCAGAATATTCCCAGTCAATTAAATAGATATGAGCATTATCATCCATCAAAAAATTTTCAAGCACGGGATCATTGTGGCACGGTTGCCAGTTCATTTTGCTATGGAGACTTTCTTGGTGTTTCAGTATTTCGGTTTTTATTTCCAAATAATCGTTGCATAAAATAAGTCCAAGGTCATAAGATATTGTCTCATACAATTGGATCTTGTCAAAAAAACAGAACTTATTATTGAAATGAGTGTTAGAGTTATGAAGTTTCTTTAAACCTTCACACACATAGGGGATTTTATGGTAGATCGATGGATTGTGTACAAATGTATTCTCAATATATCTGGTGACTTTTATTCCTGAATCGTCATCAAAAAATAGAACTTCTGTATTTAGATCAAGGCGAGCAATTGAATTCTGGTTTTGATGTTCATCCTTTCTATTGATCATATCGCTTGTTCCTTTACCCGGGAATCTTACTATAAATTGTTCGCCGGTTGAAAGGGCACATATATAATTGTCATTTGTCATTCCTGTAATGGTTTTCCGGATTTTTATGGGACTTCTATTTCCTTTTTCCAACAATTTAGCATTATCTAACACCTCCCTGATATTTTTTGTTATTTGGATCATAGTTCAGATTTTCGATCAGTACTGGATTTTATGGTTTTTGTCTCGACTTTTTTCTATATAGATTGTTGATTCCAATTGTAGCAATTAATAGCCATGCGAGATTGACGATAATATTTGGCGAGTCCCGTAAGTAATAAGCATTGATTATAAGACCGATTGCTCCTAGAATATTCAAAAAATTATATAGGAAGGATGATGATGAAATAACATGAATTGTCAACAAAAAGAAAGCGACAATGTATACCACGGCACCGAACCATCCAATTAAATTAATTATCGTCATAGTTAATTGTAGTGACCTTCAAGCTCGTTTAATTGATAATTATCCCATACATCTGATATATAAGAACTGCTAAGGTTTTTGCGTTCCTTATTCTTTTCAGAGTTTTGTTGGAATGTGTTTTGAGACTTGTAGTTTTCTGAATAATTAAAATCTCTTTGTAGGGAAAAAAATGGATAGATCAATATTTGACTATTCCTTTGATGAGAGTACGTTCGCATATAGTTTTTTACTTTTATTATACTATCAAGCAAAACAACATTTTAGTCGCAAGTTGATGCCTAAACAGATATAATATCCAGTATATAAGAGTTGGATATATTCACGCTTATGAATAGCGTGTTAGATTTGGCCTTTATATATTGGTTTCTCACAAAGCTAGTTGGCTTATGTTGCCAGAATATTATAACAAAGTTAAGTTTTGATTTTTCAAAAGGCCGTGTAGATTTTTTTGTCGACTTTGCTGGTATGGAGATCGAGTTTGCTAGAAGTCTTTGAAATGGACGGGTAATCTAAAGGTAATAAATGGTTAACGTTGAGTTTAAATTGTTGGTCCATCTTCGGACAATTAATAATAACAATATGGGCGCTCTCAAATTAATCTTTAAAAGGAATCAATCCTTTTTTACAACAACTGGAAATCTATCTGACACTCTACAAAACTGGAAGTTGTCTAAATCATCAGGCGGAAATGCCAACGTGGTATTAAATAAACTTTTAAGGAAACTAAATATTAAAGTAACGGCCAAAACCTCCGGGGAATGTTTGGCAGATCATCCAGAATACCCCAGCTTATTAGCTTCAAGTGATTGTTTGACCAGTTGGAAAGTGCCTCATGAGTCTTACAGAATAGATCTGCAACATTTTAAAGCTGAAGAATTATCTTATCCTTTTATTGCTCATTTCCCTGAAGACGCTGGTAGATTCATTTTGGTGGAGAGTATTAAAGGCGACACCATAAAATATAGCGATGAAGGAGGTGCAAATCAGATTTTAACTAAAGAAAATTTTTTGAACAGGTGGAGTGGTATTATATTGTACGCTCAGAGGGAAGAGGAAAGTGGAGAAAGTAACTACATACAAGCTTTGATTAGCGAGTGGTTGGATATGCTTAGATTACCTTTTTTAGTTGCTGTTCTTTTAGCTTTCTTAATTATGGCAATGGGCTCCATTAGTATCAATTTACCATATTTATCTCTATTGGCTTTAAAGTCGGTAGGAGTGGTAGTAAGTGTTTTAT
Organism: Pedobacter nutrimenti; assembly: GCF_032678445.1. Classification (GTDB taxonomy): domain Bacteria; phylum Bacteroidota; class Bacteroidia; order Sphingobacteriales; family Sphingobacteriaceae; genus Pedobacter; species Pedobacter nutrimenti_A. The sequence goes on along the minus strand of NZ_JAVTSQ010000017.1, from coordinate 5,128 downwards.
TGATCACACACAGTATAAATGCAAGTAATCCATTTATCCAAAATTTATGTTCATTAGGTAGAAAAAATAATTGTAACGCAATCCTAAAATCCGAAGCTGCAAAGGTAACCAGTTGGTTAAGTTGGAGTGAAGTAGGTATGTTTTATTTTACAGGTTCTTTTGTTTGCCTATTATTTACTCCTTCGAGTGCTGTGCTATTGGCTTGGTTAAATATTGTCTGCTTGCCTTATACTATTTATTCTATTGGCTATCAGTTTAAGCAAAAGAATTGGTGCATATTGTGTTGTACTATACAAGTTCTTCTATGGCTTGAGGGATTAGTTTTTATGTTGAACTATCCATTTTCCAGCCTGCTCTTACCTACTGGGGAAATATTTAGCATTGTATTTTCTTTTTTGTTCCCAATAGCCATATGGGCAGTTTTAAAACCATTGCTAACCAAATCTGAGCAAACCGATTCTTTAAAACAACAACTTAGAAAGTTTAAATACAACAGTGATCTTTTTAGTCAGTTACTTACAAGTCAGGATAGATATGTTATTTCTGATGACATAACACCTATTACCTTGGGAAATCGTCAAGCCAACACTGTTATTACTATGGTTAGTAATCCTTTTTGTGGACCTTGCGCCAAAGCGCACCAAACTATTCACGATTGGTTACAGTACAGGGATGATTTACAACTAAAGGTTATTTTTTCAACAGGTAATGATGAAAAAGATGAACGAACTAAGGTGGCGCGACATATTGGTGCGCTAGCGTCTTTAAACAACTCTAAATTATTAGAAAATGCTTTGAACGATTGGTACCTCCATAGCACAGGTAAATATGATATATGGGCTAAAAAGTACCCCGTCACTTTTAATGGGGAAATGGAGGATCTAACAAAAAAACAAAAACAATGGTGTGAAATGGCAGAAATTACCTTTACGCCTACCATATTTATAAATGGCTACAAACTATCAGAGCCTTATAGGCTAGAGGATATTGAGTATTTGATAGGTTAACGTATGGTTTACTCAAATAACGATCATGCCGTTTAAAAATGCATGAAGCGATAGATAGCAAGCTTGAACAGCTACTAAATATTAAACAAAAAGTCTAAAATCTTTATGAAAAAATTAAAACTAAGTATGACTGCCTTTAACAAAGGAGAGGTGTTAACAAGGGCGCAATTGAAAAAAGTGATGGGAGGTGTTGGTGGTAGTCTTGGCGGTGGCTCACCTGTTTGTAAAGATGTAGCATGCCAGCTCATTACTAGTGGTAACGTTAAGGAAAGTGGATTTTGTTCTTCGTATGGATTTATGGATGGTGATAGACCAATTGTTGAGTGTTTCTGCCAGACAGACAATCATTCAACACCTGCCACAATTACTAGTTCCTCGAACTGCAACGTCTAGCTGTTGTTGACGGAAGTATGATTGCAAAACAAATTTTGTCAATGTTAGCTGAAAATAGTGGAATCACTTGTCGGCTAACATTGGCTCTAAACCAATCTTATTAACATGCTAAATAAGATAACGATAAAAAACGTGTTAGGTATGATCATGCTGTGCTTGTGCTATTTAAACTATTCGTGTAAGAAGATAGATAAATCACAAATTCTTATTGAAGGTGACGGCTTTGGTAAGAAAATAAAGAAGGTTTATTTAATTGAGGCTGGTAAATGGAAAGTCCTTCTTGATTCTGCCGATTGCATAGACGGAAGATTTAAGCTTAAATATCGTCCACCTGTCTCCTTTGAACCATTTAAAGCCAGTTTGAAGTATGTTGATAACGATTTTAAAAGAAATAATTTTGCTGTCAGAAGTGAAATCGAGATTAAAAAAGATGGTAAAAACCACTCTAATGATAGTTTTATGCTAGATTATGGAGTAACTAATCTTACGTATTTCAATAAAGTTGATGGATCTATCCAAGTAAATATAAAGGGAGGGAGGGAGTCAGATTTATTCCAGCGGTATGACTATCAAAATTTTGGATATATACCTAAGGCACGAAGTGAAGCACGTGAACAACGATTAAAAGAAGTAGTTAATTTGATTAAGGGTAATCCATATTCTTTTTATCTCCTAAGCTGCATATTAGAATACCGTCAAAATTATTCGAAAGATGAGCTCAAAGAGATTTTAAATTATTTTGATGAGGAAGTGCAAAAATCCAGGGTAGGAAACCGCATGAAAGAATATATATCTAACTCTTTGAATGTCGGAGAAAACACAAGGCCTTTATCTTTAATGTCAGACCTAGGAATTAGAAAAGAAAATATCAATAAAACAGCAGATCTGAATATGCTGATTTTTTGGGCTAGTTGGTGTGGGCCTTGCCGAATGGAGATCCCACAGTTAAAGAAACTCAATGAGTTGGTCAAAGACCAAGGCTTTTATATGGCCAGTATATCGATAGATAAAAATAAAAAAGACTGGAATACAGCTTTAATACAAGAGCAGCTGAACTGGGATCAGTTTATTATTAGTGAAAATGAATTGGATAAAATAGAGGCTCAATATGCTTTTACAGCGATTCCAATAGTGATTTTCACCAATAGAAATGGAAAAGAAATAGCCAGATTCAGAGGCTTCAGTTTGGATCACCTGGATAGTTATAAAAAGCTGATAGAAGCAAACTTGCCTAAAGTAAAACTGTAGAATGAAAAGAAAAAATATAGGCAGCGGTATTTCTATACCCACCTATGCTATAAACCTAAAAGAACGTACGGATAGATTAGCACATATAAAAGCCCAATTTGAAGATAAATCAGAATTTGATCTAAACTTATTGGAAGTCAATAAACACCATATAGGTGCATTGGGTTTATGGCATAATATAGTTAAAATCATTACTGAAGCGAAAGGATTGGATCTTGATTATGTGATTATTTGTGAAGATGACCATATATTCACAAATAAATATAGGCCTAGGTTACTCTATGAGTACATTTTACAAGGCGAGCAAAGAAATGCAGATATATTGCTCGGAGGTGTGAGTTGGTTTCGTGATGCCTTACAAGTTTCAAAAAATATATTTTGGGTAGATCAATTTACAGGACTACAGTTTACAATAGTATTTAAAAAGTTTTTTAAAACAATATTGGAAGCAGATTTTGAAGATCTGGACGTAGCTGACAAAAAAATTGCTTCACTATCAAACAATAAATTTATAATATACCCATTTATATCTATCCAGAAGGAATTTGGATACTCGGATGTAACCCATATGAACAACACTAAGGGATACATAAATCTCCTGTTTAAAAATACGTCGGCAATGATGAAAAAGATTCTAAAAGTAGAGAGATTCTATCAAAACCTAGTGAAAGAAATTGATGTGAGTGGTTTTACAGATGACAACTTCACTATACCAACTTATATTGTCAATCTGCCCGAAAGAACAGAAAGACTTGAACATACAAAGTTACAATTTTCAGGGAGAAAAGAATTTGATATTAAGGTAGTTGAAGCCTGTAGACACGAAATTGGGGCAGTTGGTTTATGGCAAAGTTTTCGGAAAATTATTCAGATAGCAATAGAAAATGATGACGATGTTATTATCATATGCGAAGACGATCATGTCTTTACGGAAGACTATACTAAAGAAAAATTAATAGAAAATATTATCAAGGCCAATGATCTGGGTGCATATGTTGTTTCCGGGGGAATAGGTAATTACGGAACAGCTGTTCCAGTAGTCGATGAACTATGGTGGATAGATACACACTGGAGTACACAGTTTGTTGTAGTTTTTAAACAATTTTTTCAGCAAATTTTGGACGAGCCTTTTTCAGAAACAGTAACTGCAGATGGAAAGTTTTCAGAAATGACAAGCCGTAAAATGGTTATTTATCCATTCATATCTGTCCAACAGGATTTTGGATATTCTGATATCTGTTTAAGGGACTCTTACAGGAGTGACGATACATTTCGAGATACTTCCGCGCGTTTAAATAAACTTAAGGAAGCACTAGTTAGTATTTAACACAGAATTCATAAGAGACTTGATCAAAATGAACATCAATGTCATTTTATTTACATAATAAATTGCAGATTACTTGAAAAAATTCCCCCATTTTAAGCAGCCGGATCAAATGGATTGCGGGCCTACTTGTTTGCGCATGGTCGCCAAGCACTACGGACGAAATTATACTCTTCAGCGACTACGTGAAATCTCTGGTATCAACCGGGAAGGCGTATCCTTACTTGGTATCAGCGAAGCAGCAGAAAGAATTGGTTTTCGTACCACAGGGATTAGAATCACCCTGGATAAGCTTCTTGAAATTGAATTGCCTTGTGTTTTACACTGGAATCAGAAGCATTTTGTTGTTTTATATAAGATAGTCTCCAAAAGATCAAAAGGATGGGTTTTTTATATTTCTGATCCAGCTAAGGGATTAGTGGAATACACCGAATCAGAATTTTTAAAGCATTGGTTAAGTACCCAAAATAATGGTCATTCTGAGGGGATTGCCTTGATGATTTCTCCTAGTCCGGATTTCTACAAACAAGGTGGGGACCCTGAAAAAGGACTGAACCTAACTTACATGTTAGGTTACCTTTTTAAGTATAAGCAATTGATCGTTCAATTGTTTGTGGGGCTGGGAGTAGGAAGTCTACTACAACTGATCTTACCCTTCTTAACACAATCAGTTGTAGATATTGGGATCAATACACGCAACTTAAACTTTGTTTACATTGTTTTGATTGCGCAAACCATGCTGTTTCTGGGTCGTATGAGTGTAGATTTCATTCGTTCCTGGATATTGCTACACATGACCACAAGAATAAACATTTCTATTCTTACTGATTTTTTGATCAAGTTGATGAAACTTCCGATGAGCTTCTTCGAGACTAAGATGACGGGGGATATCATGCAGCGAATGAGTGATCAGGGCAGGATTCAGAGTTTTCTAACAGGTTCATCGTTAAATACGATCTTTTCTCTTTTCAATTTAGTGGTGTTCTCATTTGTCCTGGCTTATTATAATGTCAATATCTTTATTATTTTCCTGGTGAGCAGCGTGCTTTATAGTTTATGGGTGGTGTTTTTTTTGAAGAAACGGCGTGAACTCGATTTCAAGCGTTTTGATATTTCCTCAGAAAACCAGAGCAATATCGTGCAGCTCATTGGTGGC
>NZ_JAVTSQ010000016.1:0-148637 GCF_032678445.1 Pedobacter nutrimenti | reverse complement strand
ATTTGGATAGATCACTTGAGCACCATAGATGTCCAGGCTGCTTAAAGCAGCAACAACTGCACCAAAGCGAATTTCTACTCTATCATACACACCACCAGCAGGCAGGGTAGCTTTGAACCTGTTTCCTGAAAGCAGTTGCAGGTTAAGCAGAGAAGAGTTCAGTGGATAAGTACTAACCAGGGTAGTTCCGTTGTATACTTTCACGGTAATTCCGCCCAGCACACTCAGGTCTGCCAGTCCAACCGGTGTAGCCAGGTCCAGACGGATGCTGTCTGTACTTGCACCCGGATTAGCGAAGATCAGACGTTGGTAGCCTGTCGCAGCAACACCAACAGCAAGGTTGATGTGGGTAAAGTTGTTGGCATCTGCGTCTATGGAATTTCCTGGATTCGTAACACCGCATAACAAGCAAAGTAAGCCGTCGATGCCACTTTCCTGTTTTGTCGCCGCGTTACAGTTCGGGTTCACCGGACCTGAAGTCACGGTTACCGTTACCGGTACCCTTGTTGCACTTACACAACCGGCCGCGCTTTGAGCTTCCACATAATAAGTTGTGGTTGCCGAGAGGGCAGGCGTAGTGAAACTTGTACCGTTTGCAATGGCTGCACCACCTGTTGGAGCAGTGTACCAGTTAATGGTATTGCCTGCATCGGCAGTAGCCTGTAAGGTTGCAGTTTGTCCTGGGCTGATAGTTGTACTATTGGTCGTAACCACAGGTAAATTTGTGGCAGGATTTACAGTTACTATAATGGCCGTTCTTGCCGGACTAATGCAACTGCCTTGTGAAGCTTCAACATAGTAAGTTGTTGTAGAAGCTAAAGCTGGAGTTGTAAATGTATTTCCAGTTGCAAGTGCTGTTCCGCCTGTTGAAGCGGCGTACCAACTGTAAGTTACCCCCGTTACCGGATTGCTGATGGTTGCGGTAGCTGTTGAACCAATACAAACTGGTGCAACTGTTGCAACAGTTGGAGAAGCAGGTATAGCCGTAACCGTAATCTTGGCACTGTCTAAGTCAGATTCTCCAGCACAACCCGATTTTTGCGCGGATAAATAATAAGTGTAAGTACCTGGTGCCAGATTGTTATCTACATAAGTTGATCCTGAAGCAGAAGCCAGGGAAACTTTATTGAGGATATTTCCTGTTGATCTGTACCAGTTGTAGGTGAAGTTTGCGTCCGGGTTACTTACAGAAAGAGAAACCTGGTTTCCGCAAACGCTGGCTGTTCCATTTGTCAGACCTCCGAAAGCTGGTTTGGCTACAGTCTGCTGAACCTCATAAACATTTAATCCTCCCGAAAGGAGGTTGCCACCCACAGCAAGTGCGGTATTGATTTTGATCTTCACCCGGTCAAAGGCTGCGCCAGGTTTAAAGAAGATGGGTACTTTTTGTTTATTGGAAAGCAGTCCGAGTAAATCCAGGGAGAGCAGACTGCTCACCGATACTTCTGAGCCCACCGCGGTGTTGCCATTATAGCCTTGAACCGTTATGGTTTTGAATACATCAACGTTAAGTACGCTGGCTGGAATGGATAAAACTACCTTAGCATAATCATTTGCGCCAGACAGACCATTCAGGTAAATAGTTTGGGAAGCCGTAGAACCCAGACCAACCAAGCCGGTTTGTATGGTTGACGAAGTATTCATATCTCCGTCAATAGCTTTTTCAGGATTGAGTAACAGATTGGTTAAAGAAACATTTAATCCTGTAGATTCTCCTATGTTAGTAAAAATAGATGGTGCGCAATTTTGACTGTCCACCGTAAAAGCCTTGTAGATGTTCATGCTGATCGAGGAACCTACGGCAAGGCCAAGCAGGTTTCCTTCAAATCTTAACCTAACACGTACAGAATTATACGGCTGCGTTGAAGTAACTGCGAAGTAATTGTTGCCCGCAGCATCCTTTACGATGTCGGTACTTACATTTGCAGCATCTACCAGGGTTCCGTCACTACCTGCGGAAGCACCTGAATAAACATCAAGCTTAACAAAATTCTTTTTCAGTAGTCCGGTAAGGTCCCCAACTATAGCAAGAAGATCCAAGTTCAGCCCTTGTGAAGTTAGATTATCAAAACGTATATAGGTGGTCTTACCAGTCGCATTTGAAGGGTACTTTAATTGTACCCATGCTTCACCCTCTGCTTTTATAAGGCCAAGTACATTGAGGCACTTTGACGTCAGGGCATAGTTGGGTGCATTGTTGTTGCTCGTGTTACCAAGGTCAACAACTGATCCGGCTGCTGAACCAGGGTTGGTATCAACAGTTGGATTACCTAAAACCGTGTAATACGCAACCAATCCGTTTGACGGAGCAGTGGTTGCATAATTTCTGGTCTGCGCATACGATTTTGAATTTGTCAGCGTTATTACTACTAGACTTAAAAAAATAAATAGTGCATTTTTTAAGCTTTTACGTAGAGTAGAAGTCCATTTCATAGGGATAGGGATTGGAATAATTCTAATTTTACTCGTACAAGTTTAAATATAGATTACTTCGTAACCCCCGTTCGAATTGTTCATTTAAGATTCCTTAGGCTATTCGCCATTCATTTTGTTCATTTTTGAAGTTAAAATGTCTAAATTTTGACGTAATAAACTGATATTTAGCTTTTTAGCTATTGTTCTGTATTTTTTTTCATTTTTTTTATAAAACCAATATTTAATTTCTTTCATATATATTAGTTAAATCTTATTATTAACGCCCCTATTACGTTATTATGGATGAAACATCTGTACTAAATGAATTAAAATCTCTGATATTGTCAAAGGCTGGAATCCGCTCTGTTACCCCTGGAGACTGCAAAAGAATATCAATAGAAATCAGTAAAGCTCTGAATAAAAGCGTTAGCGAAACGACCATAAAAAGACTTTTTGGTTTTGCTGTGGTGAAGCATAATTTTTCTCAGTTTACATTAACAACATTATTTGAATATGTGGATAATGAGAAATTAATCAGGCTGATCCCCCGGGAGAAAAACACTCAGGACAAGGATAAGGATGACTGGGAAAGTTTGAGACATTACGCTGGTAAAACGACTGATTTTACCTTGAAAGGTATTCGGAACAGGTCAGGCCTGCCTTATGAAATGACCATCAGCCGAAAGTTTGCTGAACATGACTTCGAGGAATTTTACAACAGCAACTTCAGTTTCATGTGCTTTATCTCCCAGCCGGGTTACGGAAAAACGACTTTGCTGAGCCATCTGGTAGAAGATTACTTTTATAAAGAAAATGCACCCTATAAAGATTCCAATGTCCTTTTTGTGAAGGCCTATAGCTTTTTTAAGAAAGATGGAGATTATTATGATCTTGAGGCGCAAATTCGGGCCGAGCTTGGAATATCTGCAAAAAAGGACCTGTTTGGTTATCTGCATGAACAGCATCAGGCCCGGGGCGGCAAATTTGTCCTGATTATAGATGGTTTTGCGGATCTCGCTTTGAAAAAGGACATTAAAAATCAGTTGTTCGATAGTATTTTGAATTTTATCTGTGCATTGGACAGTACGAACCTGGTTAAAGTGGTGCTGAGTATGCGTTCCACGTCATGGATCCGTTTTTATGAAAGAATGCGGCATTCTGCTTACCTGAGGGCAAATTGGTTTCAGGGAAATTATTTTGATGTCAATGATGTGTCTAATGTGCCTCCGCTTACAGAGCGGGAAGTTGAGCAGATTATTTCCAATACCGGACATTTTGATCTTGAAAATATTAATCCAAAACTCAAAACCCAATTAAAGTTCCCATTTCATATTCATCTCTACTACCAACTTAAAGAGGAAGATCCTTTTATAAATTATTATACCAATATTGCATTTTATGAATTGGTTTCCAGATTTATCAAGGAGAAGATCTATAAATCTAATTATTATACAGAGAAGATTCTTTTCTTAAAAAAGATCATACAGCTTACAGATTATGGGAAGTCTCAGAATTTTGTAGCCAAAGACTTACTGATAGCCGAGTTGTCTGCATTTAAAAATGCCTATATGGAGCTCTTGTCGGATGGTATCCTGATGGAAGAAAGGCGTTACCAGAATCTTCATCCAAGAGAATTTGTCCGCTTTTTATATCCTCATATTTTTGAATATTTTCTCTTTATTGAACTTTTAGAGAAGTTTAATTTAAATGTTGATGTTTGTTTTTTGGAATATATAGACAAAACCTATAGTAGTAACCATGTCCGATTTATTTTGTTGCAATGGACAGTCAGATATATGGTAAAAACTGCAGATTTTGTAACACTGAGTCATATTTTTAAGTTGGATTTGAATAATTATGAGAGAAATTATTTAATTCTGTTTATTGCTGAAAACTTGAAATATGCCATTAATCTCCACCCTGAAATAAAAGATACCCTAAAAGAGCACCAGCTTCATGATGCCATTATCAAAGAACTCATCAACTTTGATTTTGTAGACTCGTGCTATAAGCAATCTATTATGGTGTTGATTGATATCTGTGACAAAGATGAACATTGGCTGTTGTATCAATCTATCCTTTCTGCATTGGATATTTTAAGCTTGAATAAGGAAAAACTCGAACAAAGAATTATCCAGCTTGAAAGCCGCCAGGACTTATGTGCTTCTTCCTATTTTGATCCGCTGGAGGCCTTGCGTATTGCCTATAACAAGAGTCAGAATATTCCGGTGCATTCCAGCCCGCTACTGGATAAGATTGAAAGTTTTATTGTTACCGAAGATGAACTCAGACCCTTGGTCAATGAGATGGCAGATACCTGGGCAGGTGTGCAGTATATTCTGATGCTTTCCGTAAATACACTGTACGGAACGCCAGAGAAAACCGTGCGGATCATACATTCTATTCAACGTTTACATCCACGCTTGTTCTATAAAAGAGCTCCATTTGCCAGCCATCTGTTGTTATTACTAGCTTTAAATGGTGTTAAATCTGATCAGTGTAAAAAGGCAGAACGGATCAGGCATTTCATTCTTAAGATCTCAAAAGACAGAAACAGTCATGCATTTACGAAATATTCGGAATTGCTGTTTCTGATGCTGAATGCAGAATTGAGTAAGCAGGGAGGAGACTATGTGAGAGCGATTAGCCACGCGGAAGAAGCACTTGTTATTTTTAAAAGAAATGACTTGAACATTCATTGTGTTCAGGTTTATAATTTAATTATTGAAATGTATTCGAAATTAAATGACCTGGCAAAACTGAATGAGTACAGGTATGAGCGGCTTTGCTTTCTTCATGAAAAAGAAATCTCGAAAGAATTATTTCCGCTGGGATTAGAATCTGCCAAGAGAGAATATTAGATTTAATTTCTTTTAGGTTATTTTTATGGATTTTATTGGTAAATAATTTTTCTTTTAATAAGTATTATCTACACTTGAAGGGTATTTTTTCATTATACCCTTTATGAAGTTTAACCGGATTGTATTAACCAGAGTCTCCTGGTTTTGTGTATTGATATTTCTATCATGGGGATTTCAGTGTACTGCCCAGACCTGGATGGCAGGTTTTTCCTGCAGAAAGAAAATTACCTTCAATAAAAATAAAATAGAAGGAAAATCTGTAAAGCTACCCAGTGGGGAAGTGAATTCAGGACTACTGAATTTTCCTGTGCTTATTAGCCTGGAAGGCCCGGAGTTTAAATTTGATGGAGATAGTTTTGATCCGAAAATATCCAATGTGAATGGATTGGATATTGCATTTGCAGATGCTGCAGATCCGGCCATCCCCTTGAATATTCAGCTTGATCATTATGATCCGGTGGCTGGAAAACTAACCTGTTGGGTACAACTTCCTTTTCTGGTTTCGAAAGAAAGCATTACATCTCCCTCAGCGGTTTATTTCTATTACGGGGCTGCTCTGCTCCATGATCCCGATGGTTCTGCTGCACAGGAGCTCTGGCGGGCTGATTACAGAACGATTACACATCTTAATGAAGGTAATGAAGGGAAAATTGGACAAGGCTTGTTCCTGAAGGAGAATTTAACAGAAAAACGGCTTACCGGAAATACGGGGACAGAGTTTTTTTTATCCGCCTGGGTATGGACAGACAAGATTGGACCTGAGCAAATGATCATGACCAATGACAGTACAGGCAAAGGCGGTTATCAGCTGAAATTAAGTATCTCTGGAAATCTGGTTCTCGAAGGCTTCTATGGTTCCCTTCCATCCTGGTCTCTGACCAGTTCTGCAGCTTTATCTTCTGGGATGTGGCATTATATTGCAGCTAAGGTAATCAACGGAGAAGCCCGGCTCTATATAGACGGGGCTACTGTGGCCTCTAAGTCTTCTGTAAACATCAGGCTGGGCATAGGAGGACAAGTGTTTCTGGGGGCTTCAAAACAAAGTAACCTGCATCTGTCAGGCAGGCTGGACGAGGTTCGAATCGGAAAAACCGTGCAGACTTTAGAATGGATAAAAACCGAGTATGAGAACCAGAATAATCCTGCAGGTTTTTATAATATAGGGACAACTGAATTCAGTCCGTTAATTACATCTTCGATATTTACCTTTGTTGGGGGAAAGAACACCTTTTGGGACGAACCGGCCAATTGGGATAAAGGAATAACGCCTTCCGATCACAGCAGTGTCAGGATCAAAGAAGGGAAGACAGTGGAACTGCACAGGAATGTTGTTTTGAATAAATTGTTGCTGGAGAAAAGCTCGGCCCTATATTTCTACGCCGGACTGGAACTGGAGCATTACGCTGAACTTCAGGTAAATTCAGGTCTCTTTTCCGGGGCCGCCGGAGCTATCGTATTCAGATTGAAAGGGAGCCTCGAAAATAACGGAGAGATCTCGTTGGTGAGCAGAGGCAACAAAATCGTTTTTTCCGGTGGTTCTTCAAAAATCATAGTTTCAGGAACAGGTAAGACGAGTACAGCCATACTGGAATTAGACCGCTTATTCCCGGCTGACGAGGTGAGTCTGGAAGGAAGTTTTTATATCCTTGATTTTGTAGATCTGATCAGGGGAAGGTTATATGCAAACGGCTGGTTGGTCTTCTTGTCATCTGCAGAAAGAACAGCCGCATTAGCCGCGCTTAGGACCAGGGAAGCTGAAATTTTGGGAGATGTACAAATACAATGTTTTATTGCAGGTGGATTTCCGGCGCCTTCGAGTGGAAGAGGTTGGAGGCTTTTAAGTTCGCCTGTTTGTACCTCCGGCCTTCAGTACAGTTTTTACGCTTTGAAAAATCGTGTTTTTATCACAGGTCCGGGTGGCGCATTAAACGGTTTCGATCCTTCCTCCAATAATGCAGCGACCCTCTATAATCATGATCAGCACTTGCCGGGAACCCTTTCCCAGAAATACCTGCCAATTCCAAATATGCAGACCCTGCTTCCGTTAGGTAAAGGGTTTTTTATGTTTTCCCGGGGAGACCGGACTGCGCCCGATGCCTACAGCCATCAGGTCCAAAATCCACCCTTTTCCAATGCATCTTCTTATGTGGCGACTTACTCCGGCAGATTGTTTACAGGCAGGCTTGCCATAACGGTTTATAATGAAGACAGCGGGCAGGAAGGGGATGGGTTTAACCTGTTGGGAAACCCCTATGCCGCCGCCATCAGGTGGGGCAGCATTTATAAAGAAAATATAGGCCCCTATGTCTGGTTATATGATCCCTTGAATGGTGCATATAAGGTGAGTGATGATCCGGATGAAGTGATTCCCGTTGGTTCTGGTTTTTTTATTAAAGTTCTCCATGGCTTTAAAAGTGGGAGTATAGTTTTTGATGAAGATTGTAAAATAGATTATAGATAATAGCTATGAGTTTTGAAATGATATTTAAAGGTGTCTTTTATGTGTGGCTTTGGCTGAGTTTTACTGGTCCGTTATGTCTGGCCCAAACCAGGGAAGGGCGGTTAAAAATCACCCTCAGTTGCGGAGATTTTTCCGATCAATGTATTTTGGTTTTTAAGAAAGTTGGAGAGGAGGGGGCTACAGACCGGGATGCACTGAAGATAGGAGAAGGCTATATATCCGTTGCTATACTTGGCCTGAATCAGCAACATTTCAGTATACAGGAAAAGCCGGTTTTAAAGGGGGATACGGACTATGGCTTGTTTGTGAAAGGTTTTCCGTCAGAACATTATCAGCTTCGCATAGAAGGGATGGATGTGCTACTCCAGGATAAGGTAGAAAAGCATCTCCTGACTGTACCTTCCAGTGGCGCGGCCTACCATTTCAGTATGGATATACCTGTGTATTCCAATCCGGAAAGAAGTCGTTTTACTTTACATTTTGAACCCTCTGAAAAGCGGGAAATGCCTATCATAAACCAAGATAAAGTTTTAACGGTTTACCCCAATCCCTGGAAAGAAAAACTCACGATCAGGTTTAAAGAAAGTCCAAAAAGAGACTTTGATGTTTTGATCAGAGACCTGTCAGGAGGCCTGGTGTGGAGCAGGTATTTTAATTATGCGCCTGACCGGAACGAATTCATACTGGACTGTGGCAAGCAAAGTCAGGGCATTTATTTTTTACAAGTTCTGGATGCCTTTCAACACCCGGTTTCCGAAACCATAAAACTTATACACGAATGAAAAGATTACTACTGATGGTATGCTTAGTCTCTGTTGTCTATCCTGCGTTTGCTGAGGATCCTGGACTTCCCGGAGGGGATCCTGATGTACCAATAGACGGAGGTACCGTGGTGCTGCTGGCTGCAGGTATAGCCTATGGTGTCAGGTCGCTAAAGAAAAGGAATGAGCAAAAAAAAGAGGGCTCTTAAGCAAGAAGGCCCTCTTTTTTTAAAATGAAATTATAAATTCCTTCAATTGGTTTCTGTAATATCTTTCCTACACGTACTTCACTGTCTTCACAAACTTTACGGAGGATATCCTGATAGTAATAGGCAATAGAACCAACGAAATGGCAATCCAGGGATCTGTAATTGCTGTAGTCTTTTATATTGGTATCTACAAATTCCTGAAAAACCTCATTCAGGATCTGAGTGATGAAAGGGTGATCGGTATGGTTCACCATGAAACGGCTTAAAGAAGCCAGATAAGTATTTGGAAATGGATTTTGGTAGACATTTGTAATCACCGTTTCCTTGTCAATGTTATACTCTTTTGCAAACAAAACACCAAGCTCTTGTGGCATATGTCCATAGAGATAGCTGGTCACTAATTTCTTTCCCAGATGGGTGCCGGCACCTTCATCCCCAAGTACATAACCCAGGCCATGCTTGCTGCTGTGTACGGTAACACCATCATAGTAAGAAATATTGGAGCCTGTTCCCAAAATGCAGGTCAAACCTTCTTTCTCTCCGCAAGTGGCATAGGCAGAACCCATCAGGTCATGCTCTACACTAATGAAAGCCTTGGTGAAAAACAAAGATAAGCCATTTGAAATGACTTCATGTTTATCCGGGGAAGAACAGCCCGCCCCAAAGAAATAGATTTCTTTAACATCTTCCGGATTAAACCCCAGGTCTTTCTTCCTGGAAAAGAGTTTGAAGATGTCCTGGGCATTTAAAAAATAAGGGTTGATTCCCTGGGTATGGAACCGAACCGGTTCTCCCGAACTGTATCCCATCCAGTCTGTTTTGGACGAACCACTATCTGCAACTAAAATCATTTGATAAATTTAAACATCTTATTGAAGATTCAAAGTACCACTGATTTCTTTTAATGATATTTCAGTCAGTTTAGCCTGATACTGAGCATCTAAAAATCTAATAATGGCTTGAATAGAATTTCTTTGTGCCTCCCTCAGCTCCAAAGGAGCAATACTACCCAGTCTGTATTTGTCCAGGGTGATGCCCAGGTTTTGCCGGGCGATTTCGACATTGTTTGTTTCTACTTTCAGCAGATCAAGGTTGGCCTGATGATTTTGAAAGGCGGTGAGCAATTGGGCTTGAACATCCTGTTTGGTTTTCTCGATGCTCAGTTGCGAAGAAGTTACCTGAACTTTAGCATTCCGTTCATTCTGACGCTGTAAAAATCCATTGAAAATATTCATACTGGCGGTCAGCCCATAGGTAATCCCCTGACCTCTGAATTTTTGGTTAAAACCTGTAGGGTTGGCACTTCTTGAAAATTCGTAACCACTGTTCACACCCACTACAGGATACCGCTGTCCCTTTACTTCTTTCAAGCTGAGCTCTGCAATTTTCTTGCTGATCATTGCATTCTGAAGTTCGGGGTTAAGCTGGAGTGTTTGTTCTTGCAGTTCAGAGAAAACAAAGGTTTTATGGATGTCGATATCTTCATGTACACTAACAGGTGTATTCAAGTCTCTGGCCATGATCTGGTTTAGCGTAACAATGACGTTCTGTAATTGATTCTTCTGTTGCAAATAGGCTGATGTATCCGCATTGTAGTCTACCGTAGCAGCCAGTACGTCAAGTTTAGACCCTTTTCCCAACTGGAGCTTATTATTGGCGATCTTTAAACGGAACCTTGAAATGTCCAGCGTACTGTCTGTAGCAGCGACCAGGCGTTGCTGGCGTGCCACATTATAATAGGTACTGATCACATTGGCTATTGTAGTCAATATCGTCGCTTTGGCATTGACCTCACCTTGCTTTTGCAACTCTTTCAGTTTATCATAAGTAGCAAACATTTTGAAGCCATCAAATATGGTCCAGTCCAGGGCAACACCATAATTGGTACTCGTATTACGTACCCCGTCTGCCACTTTTTCTACGCCGGTAGAACTGGTCTGTACGGTATTTTGCTTACTGCCAGTGGTGCCAAAACTCCCTTGTAAACCTGGCAGGAAACCTGCATTCCCCGGGTTGACATTGTTTTTTGCAATCTGCAGGTTATTGTGGATCAGCTTGATGTCGTAATTGTTTTGCAGGGCTATAGAAATGGCTTCCTGCAAACTGAGTTTAGTCTGTGCCTGTGCGGGCTTAAAGTACAGGAGCACCAACAGGCAAAGGACGAAATTAAATTTTTTCATCAATATATATAGGTTTTTTATCGGTGATGAAGCTATCATGAGTCTGTTTTCATTGTGTTTTGTGAATGTAAACTCATGATGGTTTCATTGGATTCATTTTCTAGTGCAGCCTTTAAAGAGTTTTGAAGATCTGTATTTTCTTTATGTTCTTTAGACCAGTAAGAATAAATTGCCGGAATCACAAAAAGAGTAAGGACCAGGGAAAATACCGTTCCGCCTACAATGACCACCCCCATACCGATCCTGCTTTTTGCAGCGGCACCAAGGGCCATCGCAATCGGTAAAGCCCCAATGGCAATGGCTAAACTGGTCATTAAAATGGGCCTTAACCTGGAAACCGCAGCCTCTCTGATCGCATCATGAACACTTTTGCCTTGTTCTTTCAGCTGGTTGGCAAATTCCACGATCAGGATACCGTTTTTAGTCACTAGTCCAATCAGCATGATGGTTCCGATCTGGCTAAAGATGTTCCAGCTCTGTCCAAATAACCAGAGGGATAAAAAAGCCCCTGCAACAGCCATTGGAACCGTCAGGATGATGATGATGGGGTCTTTGAAACTTTCAAACTGGGCCGCCAGGATCAAGTAAACCAATAATAAAGCAAGTCCAAAGGCAAAGCTGGTATTGGAGGCACTTTCCCTGAAATCGCGGGATTCACCACCCAGGTCTGTAGAAAAACTCTCATCGAGTACTTTCGCCGAAATCCTGTCCATAGCATCTATTCCTTCTCCTATACTTTTTCCGGGTGCCAGACCGGCAGATACAGTAGCCGCAGTAAAACGGTTGTTCCGGTACAACTGAGGTGGACTGCTTTCTTCTTTAGCTGTTACCAGGTTGTCAATCTGGATCAGTTCATTCTTGTCGTTTCTGACATATACCGAGCTCAGGTCCAGAGGGTCCTTACGGTCCGCCACCTCAAATTGACCAATCACCTGGTACTGTTTCCCGTTCATGAAAAAGTAGGAAAAACGCTGGCCGCTCAGGCCAAGTTGCAAGGCAAGTCCAATATCCTGTACAGATACCCCCAGGTTTTTCGCCTTAGCCCGGTCGATGGTCAGGTCGATTTCTGGTTTATTGAATTTCAGGTTCACATCTGAAGTGGTAAAAGTAGGGTCCTTGGAAACCTCATCCATAAACAAAGGCACCTTTTCCCGAAGCTTGTCGAAGTTCTGGGCCTGGATGATATAGTTGATGGGCAAGCCCCCCCGGCGTCCCACAGAAATGGTCGGTTGCTGGGTTACGACCACTTTGCCTTCCGTATATTTTCTGGTGATCTTGGTCAGTTTTGTTGCAATTTCAGCCTGACTTCTGTTGCGTTCATCAGGATCAGTTAAGCCCATTCTGACAAAACCACTATTGGTTGAAGCTGTTCCGCCAAAGCCTGGTGAAGTGATGGTAATATTCACTTTCTTTTCCGGAACAGAGTCCGCCACCATTTGTGAAATCTTCATCATGAACTGGTCCGTATAGGCAAAGGAAGCACCTTCTGGCGTAGTTACATTCAGGTTGATAGCGCTTCTGTCATCGTATGGTGCAGTTTCTTTAGGCAGGATTTTCCAGAACAGGACAATGAGGCCCATACAAATGATAATGATTGGGGCGGCCAGCCATCTTTTGTTCAGGAATTTATTCAGTTTATCTGCATAAGTATCATTAAGCTTTACAAAATAAGGTTCTGTAAAATTGTAGAACCTTGATTTTTTGTGCCCTGTCTTTTTCATCAGGTAGGCGTTCAGCATAGGGGTTAAAGTCAGCGAAACAAAGGCCGAAATCAATACCGCGGCACCGATCACGATTCCAAATTCCCGGAACAGGCGTCCCACAAAACCCTGCAGAAAGATCACCGGCAAAAACACAGCAGCGAGGGTGATGGAAATGGAAATTACCGCAAAGAAAATCTCATTGGAACCTTTTATAGCCGCCTCGAAAGGAGAATAACCTTCCTCCACCTTTTTAAAGATGTTTTCGGTCACCACAATACCATCATCTACCACCAAACCTGTGGCCAGTACGATAGCCAGCAAGGACAAAACATTAATGGAGAAACCAAAAATGTACATCACAAAAAAGGTAAACACCAGGGAAACCGGGATGTCAATGAGGGGCCTGAAGGCGATGGCCCAATCCCTGAAGAACAGGTAAATGATCAGGATCACCAGAACAAGGGAAAGGATGATTGTTTCCGCGACTTCGGTTACCGAACTCTTGATGAATTTGGTGGTGTCGAGGGAAATGTTCAGCTTAATGTCCTGTGGGACATCTTTTTTGAGCTGTTCAAAACGTTTGTAAAATTCTTTAGAGATGTCAAGGTAATTCGCGCCTGGCTGTGGAACCAATCCTACAGCAACCATCGGTTTGCCCGACTCCCTTAAAATGGTTTCTTCATTTTCAGAACCCAGTTCGGCATAACCTACATCTTTCAGTTTTACGACTTGATCCAGGTCGTTCTTTAAGATCAGATTGTTGAATTCCTCTTCATTGGTTAGTTTTCCAAGGGTTTTGATGACAAGTTCAGTACTGGCACCGGTAATCTTTCCGGAAGGCAATTCCACATTTTCCTTGTCCAGTGCCGATACAATGTCTTGTGGGGTTAAGCCGTAGGAAGCCAGCTTATTCGGGTTGATCCGGATGCGCATGGCATATTTTCTTTGCCCCTGGATCTGTACTGTACTTACACCTGTAATGGTTTGAAGACGGTCTGCAATAACATTTTCCGCGTAATCGCTCAATTGCATTACATTTCGTTTATCACTCTGAATGGTCATCGTGATCACTGCATCTGAATTCGCATCTGCTTTGGAAACGACCGGGTTACCGTCAATATCCTTTGGTAAACTCCTGGCGGCCTGTGAAACTTTATCCCGCACATCATTTGCGGCATCATCAATGTTTTTATCCAGGTTAAATTCAATCGTAATGTTACTGCTTCCCTGGTTACTTGAAGAAGAAATATTTCTGATCCCATCTATACCGTTGATGGATTTTTCCAGTGGTTCGGTGATCTGGGATTCAATAATGTCTGCATTGGCACCCGGATAAGAAGTTCTTACGTTTACAATGGTAGGGTCGATATTGGGGTACTCTCTGACGCCAAGGAAATTGTAGCCGATCACCCCAAAAAGCAGGATCATCAGGTTCATCACAATCGCCAGAACGGGCCTTTTTATACTCGTGGTTGATATACTCATTTTGCTAACCTTAATTTTTAGTAAGCGTTACTTTTACCGGAGCATCTGGTTTCAGGGCCATCGCACCTGTTGTCAATACCGTATCGCCAACATTTAATCCAGAGGTGATCACAATAGATTCAGCGGTCCGTGTACCTGCTTCAACAGGAACCTGTTTTGCCTTCCCGTTTTTGACAATATAAACTGTCTTTCCCTTGAGTACCGGAATAATGGCCTCATTAGGGACCAAGATGGCATTTTCCAGTGTAGATAAAGACAATTGGACCTTCGCAAATGCGCCTGGAAGCAGCTCATTGTTTGGATTGGGCGCCAGAGCTTTGATTTGCAGGGTCCTGGTTTGGGTATTGATTCCTGGTTCCAGGGCAAATACTTTTGCGGTATAGGTTTTCGGTGAACCTTCTGTTTTAAACTTTATGTCAGAGTTCACTTTGATTTGTCCTGAATATTTTTCTGGTACGGAGAAACTAATCTTAACGGGGTTAATGCTGAGTAGATTGGCAATAACCCGGGTTGGTGCAAGGTAATCTCCAACGGAAATAGATCTAAGGCCGATTTTGCCGCTGAAGGGGGCGAGAATAGAAGTTTTGGCCAGTTGTGCCCTTATCAGTTGAGTTTGGGCCCTCAGCGAAAGCAAGTCTGCAAGTGCCGTATCATATTCCTCCTGGCTGATGGCTCCTTTTTGCAGTAACTGTTTTGCCCGGCCTTCCACGGTGGCAGAAAGTTTTTCTTTGGTAAGTGCCTGTTGTAGCTGGGCCTGGATATCCCT
Organism: Pedobacter nutrimenti; assembly: GCF_032678445.1. Taxonomy (GTDB): domain Bacteria; phylum Bacteroidota; class Bacteroidia; order Sphingobacteriales; family Sphingobacteriaceae; genus Pedobacter; species Pedobacter nutrimenti_A. The sequence goes on along the minus strand of NZ_JAVTSQ010000016.1, from coordinate 133,796 downwards.
GTCGTTGATCTTCACCAGTAAAGTCCCTTTCGTTACATTGGTGCCCTCTTTGAAATAGATACCGGTCACCAATCCGGAAACCTCACTTTGAAGTGCTACAGATTCGTTGGCATCTATAGCTCCTGTGATCTCCAGATCGTTGTTGAAAGAAATGGTTTTTACAACATATCCATTCACATTGAGGTGTTGCCCGGCACCTTTTTTGCCTTTATCCGAGCCTTTTCCCATTGAAGCACCCTCTGCTGCAAGTTTCTTGTTGGCAGAGATGCGGTAATAAACCAGATAGCTTATGCCAAGAACAATCCCTGCATAAATAAGATATTTAACCTTCATATTATTTGTGTGGTGTGCGATTTAAATACAAAAATATTCAAATATGTCACTGTGTATCTGTTGTATTAAGTATGTTACAGCCTCTTTTGAGATTTAAATCCAAAAAGAAGAGATAAATTATAAATTTGCTTCCCTACAAAACAACTTATTATAAGGAAACAATTACATTCAAAAGAAGGTCATTGCACACACAGGGGCTTTTAAGAAACAGATGGAAATGAAGAAATCGTTAGCAGGATTAGTAATATTACTAGCATTAGGAATGACAGCAAGTTCACAGGTTAAAATTGGTTTTGAAGTTAGCTTCAAAGAGCCGCAGGCACATTATGCGGAGGTAGAGATGAACATCTCGGGGATAAACAAGGATTATATAGATGTGAAAATGCCGGTATGGGCGCCGGGTTCCTATCTGGTGCGGGAATTTGCCAAGCAAGTTGAAGGTTTTAGTGCAACTGCCGGTGGAAAACAGGCAAAGTTTGAGAAAGTAAGAAAAAATACCTGGAGGGTCTATACTTCCAAGGCCAGCGCTTTAAAAATCAATTACCGGGTTTATGGTTTTGAAATCTCAGTTCGTACACCTTTTATTGATGATACACATGCTTTTCTGTCTTCAACAGGGATTTTCATGTATCCTGAGGGGATGCTGAAACAGCCGAGTACAGTAAAGATCATTCCGTTCAAGGAATGGAGCAAAGTGTCTACCGGACTGGAGCCTGTTGCAGGGGAGCAATTTACCTATCGTGCAGCAGATTTTGATATCCTGTTTGACAGCCCGATTGAAGTAGGTAACCAGGATGTTTTTGAGTTCATGGCAGCGGGGGTAAAGCACGAAGTAGCGATGTATGGTGGTGGAAATTACGATGCTTCCCGTCTAAAAACAGATATGGCAAAAATTGTAGAAAGTGCAACGGCTGTATATGGAGAAAACCCGAATAAGCATTATACATTTATTGTACATAATTATGCGCAGGCCGGAGGTGGTCTGGAACATCTGAACTCTACGGTATTGGGGGCTTCGCGTAACCAGTATGCATCAGAAGAAGGATATAAAGGCTTTTTAGGTCTTGTTGCTCATGAATATCACCATTTATGGAATGTGAAACGTCTTCGTCCGGTGGCCTTAGGCCCCTTTGATTATGACAATGAAAACTATACGACCAATCTTTGGGTGGCGGAAGGATTTACGGCTTATTACGAAAATAAGTTCATGTTGCGTTCAGGTTTTGTAACTCCTGAGGAGTTTACAGCCAATCTGGCCAGTGCGGTCGCTGCTGTTGAAAATACTCCGGGTGCAAAAGTCCAGTCTGCTGCTGCTTCCAGCTATGATGCCTGGATCAAGTATTACAGACCGAACGAAAACTCGAATAATACGGGAGTTTCCTACTATAGTAAAGGCGAAGTGATTGGTCTGATTATGGATTTGGAGATCGCGAAGGCAACAAAAGGAGCCAAAAGCCTGGATGATGTCATGAAGGCGATGTACCTGCAATGCAAAACCTTAAAAAGAGGTTATACCGACGCTGAATTTAAGGCCATGGTAGAGAAGATCAGTGGACAGAGCTTTACAGATTTCTGGGCCAAATATGTCAATGGAACAACACCAGTTGAATACGATAAGTATTTTGGTTATGTAGGTATTAAAGTGAAAAATGAAAATGAAGGCAAAAGTATTCCTTACCTGGGGGTTACTTCTGTTAAGAAAGAAGGCCGTATCTTCATTACTGCAGTTTCCCGTAATTCTGCTGCCTGGACAGACGGGTTGAATGTGAATGACGAGATCCTGAGTATTGATGGTAACGCGGTTGAATCATCTGTTGAGCGTATGCCGGCCATCACGGGTAAGAATGTTGGTGATGTAGTGCAGATTAATGTGGGCAGGGATGGGATTCAAAGGGTTTTTAAAGTGACGCTGAAGGCGAATCCTAATCTAAAGCTGGTCCCGGTAGCTGCTGAGGCGAGTACGGAACAATTGCAGGTGAGAAAAGGCTGGATGGGAATTTAGGATTTTCAGATGCTTGTGGTTGAGATGGTTAGTTGAATTGGGATGGCATGAAAAAAGGGCGGTAACTGAGAAGTTACCGCCCCTTTTTATAGGTAGATGATCGTTTTTTTAAAAGGTGAAGCGGATAGACAGACCTAAGCCTGATCCGTCAAATTCTGTGTCTGGCGCCAGGGCAATGGCAGGTTTCCAGTCTAGTGAAAGGTTGATAGGTGCATCTACAAATTTGTAATCCAAGCCTATAACGCCGTCAACCGACAGGTAAAGGTCTCTTGAGTTGGTTGGTTTGTATTTGGCGGAACCTATTGTACCACCGATACCATAATACCAGCCTAAACCTTGAACATCCTGAATTTTGTTGTTGATCTCATATAAACCGGTTAAACGGAAGTATTTGTAATCGTCATGGGATCTGAAATTGGCAATAAGGTCTAGCATTTTGTTAGAACCAAGGCTGGTTTTGAAGGTTACGCCGTTTGCGGTTCCAAACCGACCACCAATTGCATTTTGATAATCCTGTGCTTTAGAGGTCGAAATCATGGCAACTGAAGCCATTACGGTTAAAAATAGAATAGTAAGTGTTTTTTTCATCATATGAATTTGTGTGGGTAATCGGTTTACCCACTGTGCAAATATTGTGCCGCTCAAGGGAAACAGATCAAAAAAAGGACGTAAAGAGGAGTTGAATGAGAAGGGAATTATGTCGGAAAATTCTGTACAGCTGCTTCAAGACTAACGATATCAGGCGGGCTGAAGAGCCCGCAGATCTCTGAGGTCTTTCCGCAGCGTACGAGAATTTTCCGTAGCAAATTGCAGAGGAGGGAGGTAACCGGGCAGGGCGCAGAGGTTCAGGAAAGGGGGTTGGTGTTGTCTCTGATTTTTCCGGTCCAGGTACAGTTTTGGTTCTGTCCTGGCTTAAACTCAGAGCAGCGTTAGTCCGGTGTGAGTCCGGAGTAAGTCCGGGTTTTTGCAGAAAAACCCGGACTTACTCTGCTCTAATCAGGCACTAAATCCGGAGTGAGTTTAAGCCAGAGCTGGATCCGGTCTGAGCCATGTATAACCTTGGAGAATTCCATCAATTTTCTGCGCCCCTTCCCGGACTCTCCTCCCAGCTTAAGCACCATGAAAACGTCAATATTACTCAGAGGAGACCTCAGCTTTGAAGCAAGACGCGCAGCGGCGCGAAAAGCGTTAGTCTCCGAAGAGTATATTGACGTTTTGCGAAAGCTTAACTATTATTTTAAATACCAACTTTCTTACATGGAGACCGTTTTTTTAAAATTTTAAATTGTTAGATTTGAGAAACACAGTTTCTGTAAAACTCTAATCAGATAAAATCTATGCCTGTAACGATAAAAAGAGTATTTGATCTCCTCCAGTATAATTTAGAAAAATTTCCTAAAGAAGTGTTTGTCAGCGGTAAATTAGAAGGGAAATGGAAAACGCACAGTACAGCGCAATTTGTTGATGTGGTAAATAACCTTAGCAAGGGGTTGATCCGGAAAGGTTTTGGAAAAGAATCCAGGATTGGTGTGATGTCGCACAACAGACCGGAATGGAACATCACCGATTTTGCCATTATGCAGATTGGGGCTTATCAGATTCCGTTATACCCTACACTGGCCGAACATGATATACAATTTATCCTGAAGGATGCGGAAGTAAGCCTGATGTTTGTTGCAGATGAGGCCCTTTATAAAAAAGTAAAAAGTGTTGCAGACAGCCTGGAACAGAAAATAGAAATCTATACCCTGGACAAAGTTGAAGGTGCACATCACTGGGAGGCTTTAACTGAAGAAGGTGCAAAACAGGATATTAACCTGGACGAATACCGGGCTGCCGTTACTTCTGAAGATATTCTGACCCTGATCTATACTTCAGGTACCACAGGAACACCTAAAGGAGTTATGCTCACCCATGATAACCTGGTAAAGAATTTTGAAAATTCAGCGGTGTTATTGCCTGAGGGTATCCACAAAGGCCTGAGCTTTTTGCCGCTTTCCCACATTTTTGAACGCATGATTGTTTACCTGTATTTCTACACCAATGTGTCCGTTTATTATGCCGAGAGCATGGATACCATCGTTGCGGACATCCAGCATGTAAAGCCAAATGCCTTTTCTACTGTTCCAAGACTGCTGGAAAAAGTCTATGAAAAGATCATGGAAAAAGGAAAAGAACTGACTGGGATCAAAAGAGGGATCTTTTTCTGGTCCGTTGCCCTGGCAGAGAAATTTGAGACGGAAAGAACCTGGTTTTACAACTTTAAGCTTGATATTGCCAGGAAACTGGTTTTTAAAAAATGGCAGGAAGCTCTTGGTGGGAATATCATTGTTATTGTTTCCGGAGGTGCGGCACTAAATCCAAGACTGGCCAGGATATTTTGGGCAGCCGATATGCCGGTATTTGAAGGCTATGGTCTGACCGAAACTTCTCCCGTGATCACAGTGAACCATTTTGATAATACCATGTTTGGAACTGTTGGGCCGGCTATTAATGGCGTGGAAATTAAAATTGCCGAAGACGGAGAAGTACTGGCCCGGGGACATGATATTATGAAAGGATATTACCGTCGCGATGATTTGACTGCAGAAACAATAGATAAAGACGGCTGGTTCCATACCGGTGATATCGGGGAAATTGTGGGCGGACGCTTCCTGAAAATTACAGACCGCAAGAAAGAAATCTTTAAAACCGCAGGAGGCAAATATGTGGCTCCACAGATGCTGGAAAATAAATTTAAGGAAACCCCGCTGGTAGAGCAGGTCATGGTACTTGGAGAAAACCGGAAGTTTCCATCGGCGTTGATTGTGCCGAATTTTCCTGCTTTGAAAACCTGGGCCGGTAAAAAGGGGATCAGCTATACCACAGACGAGGAAATGATCAAACATCCGCAGGTACTGGAAAAATTTGAGCAGATTGTACAGTTCAGTTCTAAGGAATTTGGAAAATGGGAGCAAGTGAAGCGTTTTGCCCTGCTTTCTAAAGCATGGAGCATTGATGGCGGAGAGCTGACACCAAAGTTGAGTTTGAAAAGAAAGGTAATTCTGGAAAAGAATAACGCCGTTATTGAAAAGATATATAAAGATGCTGAGAACTATAAAGCGTAGTCCGGTTGCCGTAGTTACGGCTTTGTTTTTAATACCGGTAATGCTGGGTGGATGTGTGAGCGGGCAGCTTGGTCAAAAGAACAGTCTGGAATACAGGAATGGTATGGTGGTTTCCGCTAAAGATCAAGCGTCGAAGGTAGGTATCTATATTTTGAAGAAAGGCGGGAATGCGATCGATGCTGCTGTTGCGGTTCAGTTTGCGCTTGCCGTGGTTTATCCCAATGCGGGTAATATTGGTGGAGGTGGCTTTATGGTCTACCGCTCTGCAAAGGGAGAGACCAATACCCTGGACTATAGGGAAAAAGCTGCTGAGGGCGCATCAAGAGATATGTACCTGGATGCAGCAGGTGCACCTATAGTAGATAAAAGCTTGTATGGAAGTCTTGCGGCCGGTGTGCCAGGTTCTGTAGCGGGAATGATTGAAGCCCACGAGAAATATGGAAAACTGGCTTGGGCTGATTTGGTTCAGCCTGCGATTGATCTGGCAGAAAAGGGCTTTGAAATTAGTGAAAGGCAAGCCAGAGAACTAAATGAGCTGCACGACCGTTTTGCCCAGCTGAACCCGGAAGGAACTGTATTGATCAAGGACGGGAAATGGTCGCCAGGTGAAAGACTGGTGCAAAAGGAGCTTGCCCATACTTTGGAACTTATCAGAGATAAAGGCAGAAGTGGTTTTTACGAAGGAGAAGTTGCCGATGCTATCGTTGCCGAAATGAAACGCAGCGGGGGGATCATTACCTCTGGTGATCTTAAAAACTATAAGGCCATTTGGCGTAAGCCGATTGTAGGTCAGTACAAAGGTTTTAAGATCATTACCATGCCTCCGCCGTCAAGCGGTGGAATTGCTTTGGTGCAGCTGCTGAAATCTGTAGAGCCTTATCCCCTGAAAAAGTGGGGTTTCAATGCCGATTCTACCGTTCAGGTTGTGGTAGAGGCAGAACGCAGAGCTTATGCTGACCGCGCAACCCATTTGGGAGACCCTGATTTTTACAAAGTACCAGGACGGGAGTTGATGAAGGATGCTTATATTAAAGAAAGGATGAGCAGTTTCAACTGGAATAAAGCCACGCCAAGTTCGGAGGTAAAAGCTGGCGTTGTGGCTGCGCCAGAGCATGAGGAAACCACACATTATTCGATTGTGGATAAAGAAGGGAATGCAGTGTCTATAACGACGACCTTAAATGGTTCTTACGGTTCTTGTGTAGTGGTTAAAGGTGCTGGTTTCCTGCTGAACAACGAGATGGATGATTTTTCTGTAAAACCAGGCGCACCAAATATGTATGGTCTTGTAGGTGGGGAGGCCAATGCTATAGCACCTAACAAAAGAATGCTGAGCTCCATGACGCCAACCATCATAGAAAAGAACGAAGATCTGTTTATGGTGGTGGGCACGCCGGGTGGATCCACGATTATTACTTCAGTATTTCAAACCATACTCAATGTCATTGAATTTGACCAGGGCATGCAGGGAGCGGTGACTTCTAAAAGATTTCATCACCAATGGTTGCCAGATGAGGTACAGGTGGAAGAAGGGGCGCTGGATAGTTTAACGGAAACCAGATTAAAGGATAAAGGTTATCTCCTAAAACCAAGAGGACCTATCGGAAGGGTAGACGCTGTCCTAAAAACTAAATGGGGTTATTATCAGGGAGGTGCAGACCCGAGGGGTGACGACAAGGCAATAGGGTGGTAAAGATTTAAACATTTCCACAAATAAGTCTCGTTTTTTGAAGTTGGTACGATTTTTATATAGTTAATGAAAAACAAATTATGAAAATATCACTAATTAAAACTCTTCCCGCGGCGGTTGTCGCATTGCTCATTGGGAATGCAGTGCATGCACAGGCACCAGCGAGCTCATCTGCTAAATTAAATACCTGGTCAATTGGTGTTAATGCAGGTTTATTAACCGGTCTTTCTCCATTAGGCGGCGAAAATGACTTTTCTAATGAAAAAGCCAGCTTAGGTTATGGATTGTATATCAAAAAGCAATTCACCCCTTATTTCTCTTTGAGGTTAGACGGAGTTAGAGGTACTGTAAAAGGAGATAACACAAAAGCCTTCAAAAGCGGTTTTACACCGACAGGAGGCCCTAGTGCTTACGAAACTAAACTCAACTGGTCTGGAAGTTTAAATGCGGTAGTGAACTTGTTCAATATCGATATGTTTAAAAAAGAAGATGTGTTGCAATTGTATGTTTCCGGTGGTGCTGGTTTGGCTGGTTATAAACCAAAAATCACAACAGCGAGCGGAACTGCAGATTATTCGAACAAAGACATTAAAGAATTGATCATTCCGGTAGGTGCCGGTGCAAAATTCAGATTGTCTGACAATGTTAACTTTGACCTTGGCTGGACAGTGAATTTTGTTGATGGAGATAACTTTGATGGTTACAAAACTGGTAGAGGTAATGATAAATACAACTACGCTTATGCAGGTTTAGAGTTCTCTTTGGGTGGTGGCAAGCAATTGGCATTCCACAACCCGGTTGCTTTAACTTATGATGAGGCTTTAGCTGCTAAACAAACTGCTGATGCTTTAAAAGGTGATCTGGATGCTGCAAAAGCAGACAACGCTCGTTTAAGATCAGAAATGAATGACCTGTTGAAAGACAGCGATGGTGACGGTGTAGCAGATAAACTGGATAAATGCCCAGGTACGCCTTCTGGTACAGTAGTAGATGGTTCAGGTTGTCCATTAGTTGTTCCTGCTCCGGTGATCAAAGAAAAAGTGATTGTTACTGAAGCAGATAGAAAAGTGGTGAACGAAGCAATCAAAAACCTTGAATTTGATCTTGGAAAAGCAACCATCAGACCTAAATCTTATCCTACTTTAAATAGAGTTGCGGCTTTATTGGTAGAGAAAAACTTTAGCCTGAAATTAGCCGGACATACAGATAACACCGGTTCAATGGCTTTAAATCTGAGATTGTCTAAAGACAGAGCGGAGTCTATCAAAGCTTATTTGGTTTCTCAAGGTGCTAATGCATCAAGGATCGAAGCAACTGGTTATGGTCCAAACCAACCAATTGCAACCAATAAAACAAAAGCTGGACGTCAGAAAAACAGAAGGGTAGAATTTACCTTGTTCTAAGACTGTAAGCAGTTGATTTTTAAAGCCGCACCTTTAAAAGGTGCGGCTTTTTTTTGTGCTTTTTTTGATGAAATTATACTTGCTTTAAAGTTTAATATTCATTAGCTTTGTTATGCAAGCATAATAATTAATGAAACAGCAGGAAACAATAGATTATTTTTTAAAAGTGGTTTGGCAGAATGTGTCCAACAGCTATAACCAGATTGCTTCGGGATTTGGTATAACGCAGGCCATTGGTTATGTGTTGATTAATATCGAGAGAGAAGGTACTGCAGTTTCCAAACTGGCCGGCCTTCTTGGTGTAAAAGCAACCAGTTTGTCCAGAATGTTAAACAATATGGAAGATCTGGGGTTAATTTACAGGGAAACTTCTGCTGGCGATAAAAGATCTGTAAAGGTGTTTTTAACAGATCTTGGCAGGGAGAAGAGACAGATGGCAAAGGGCGTGGTGATTGCGTTTAATGAGTACCTGAATGAAAACCTCAGTGTACAGGAAAAAAGCAATTTGCTCCTTACCCTGCAGAAATTGAATAAACTAACTTTAGCATATACAAGTACTACAGATGATGATAAACAAAAAGATAAATAAGGTAGCAGTTTTGGGCTCAGGTATCATGGGTTCACGTATTGCCTGTCACTTTGCGAATATAGGTGTAGAGGTATTGTTGTTGGATATTGTACCAAAAGAAGGACCCCGAAATGGTATTGTGGATGCGGCTTTACAAACGGCGGTAAAAACCAATCCTTCTCCGGTTTATTCTAAAAAGGTTTTGAACAGGATTACTACTGGTAATTTTGAAGACGATATGGCTAAGATAGCCGGTTGCGACTGGATTATAGAGGTCGTTGTTGAAAATATTGATATTAAGAAAAAAGTGTTTGACCAGGTGGAACAGCATCGTAAGCCTGGTACCCTGGTGACTTCAAATACTTCTGGTATTCCAATTCATTTAATGTCAGAAGGAAGGTCTGATGACTTTAAAGCTAATTTTTGTGGTTCCCATTTCTTTAATCCACCAAGGTATCTGCGTTTGCTGGAGATTATTCCTACAGCGCAGACTAAACCGGAAATTGTGGATTTCCTGATGTATTACGGGGATAAGTTTCTTGGGAAGACCACTGTGCTTTGTAAAGACACTCCTGCATTTATTGCCAATAGGGTAGGCGTGTATTCTATTATGGCATTATTGCATCTGGTAGAGAAAATGGATCTTACGGTAGAGGAAGTGGATAAATTTACCGGGCCCGCACTGGGAAGACCTAAATCGGCTACTTTCCGGACCACCGATGTAGTTGGACTGGATACCATGGTTAAGGTGGCGAAAGGCTTGTATGACAACTGTCCTGAAGATAAGGCGCATGACTTGTTTAAATTGCCGGCTTATGTGGAGAAAATGGATGCCAATAAATGGCTGGGTGATAAAACAGGTCAGGGTTTTTATAAAAAAACTAAAAATGCGGAGGGCAAAACAGAGATCCTGGCACTGGACCTCAAAACACTCGAATACCGTCCTCAGCAAAAGGTTAAATCTGCAACACTGGATTTGACCAAGCCGATTGAAAATGTAAAAGACCGGATGAAAATTTTTGCCGCGGGTAAAGATAAGGCTGCAGAACTCTTCCGGGCTTCTTCTTTTGGCTTGTTTGAATATGTGTCTGACCGGATTCCTGAAATTTCTGATGAATTATACCGGATAGATGATGCTATGAGAGCGGGTTTTGGATGGGATTTAGGGCCTTTTGAAATTTGGGATGCCGTAGGTGTACAAGTTGCATTGGAAGGAATGAAAACTTATGGACATCAGGCTGCAGCCTGGGTACAGGAAATGCTGGCTGCGGGGCATACCTCTTTCTACAAAGTGGAGGATGGTGTAAAGAAATATTATGATATTCCGTCAAAATCTTATAAAGCTGTTCCAGGTGCTGAGGCCTTTATTATCCTGGACAATTTGCGTGCAAACAAGACCATATGGAAAAATTCTGGTGCTTCAATTATTGATCTGGGCGACGGGATTCTGAATGTGGAATTCCATTCCAAAATGAATACCATTGGAGGAGATACCTTGCAGGCGATTAATAAAGCAATTGATTTGGCGGAGAAGGAATACAGGGGACTGGTTATTGGGAACGATGGGGCTAATTTCTCTGCGGGGGCCAATGTTGGAATGATCTTTATGATGGCGGTAGAGCAGGAATGGGAAGAGTTGAACCTCGCCATCAGGACTTTCCAGAATACGTCTATGCGTATTCGTTATTCTTCTATCCCTGTGGTGGTGGCTCCGCATAATTTAACCCTGGGTGGTGGCTGTGAATTCAGTTTGCATGCGGATCATGTGCAACTCAACGCAGAGACTTATATGGGACTGGTAGAATTTGGTGTGGGGGTAATTCCCGGCGGAGGAGGAACTAAAGAATTTGCTCTTCGTGCTTCTGATGAGTACAAGGAAGATCAGATTGTGCAAAATGTATTGAAAGATCGTTTTCTGACCATCGGAATGGCGAAAGTATCTACTTCTGCAGTGGAAGCTTTTGAACTGGGGTATTTGCAAAAAGGTAAATATTCTATCAGTATGAACAGGAGTCGTTTAATTGCTGATGCTAAAGCCAAGGCCATTGAACTGGCTGAGGCGGGTTATACACAGCCGGTTAGACGGAAAGACATTAAAGTTTTGGGAAAACAAGGCCTGGGAATTGTATATGCAGGTGCAAATACCATGTATTCCGGACATTATATTTCAGAACACGATAAAAAAATCTCAGAAAAATTAGGCTGGGTCATGTGCGGTGGGGATTTGTCTTCGCCAACAGAGGTTACAGAGCAGTATCTGCTGGACCTGGAAAGGGAAGTGTTCCTTTCGCTTTGCGGAGAACGCAAAACTTTGGAACGGATACAGAGTATCGTAACTAAGGGAAAACCGCTAAGAAACTAATTAAGACCATTAAAAAGACATAGACATGCAGGAAGCATATATTATAGCAGGATATCGTACAGCTGTGGGCAAGGCCCCTCGCGGTGTATTTCGTTTTACAAGGGCAGATGATCTGGCTGCTGAGGTGATCAGACATCTGGTGGCTTCGGTGCCCAACCTGGATAAAGCGCAAATTGATGATGTGATTGTAGGTAATGCGACGCCCGAGGCAGAGCAAGGTTTGAATGTGGGAAGAATGATCTCCCTGATGGGCCTGGATACGGATAAGGTGCCAGGTGTTACCGTAAACCGGTATTGCGCTTCTGGACTGGAGACTATTGCAACTGCAGTGGCGAAAATCAGAAGCGGTATGGCGGATTGTATCATTGCAGGCGGTGTAGAAGTGATGTCGGGTATGCCTTTTGGGGGCTGGAAAGTAGTGCCCAATCCTGAGGTGGCAAAGAACAATCCGGATTGGTACTGGGGAATGGGTTTAACTGCAGAGGCGGTAGCTAAAGAATATAAAGTGAGCCGGGAAGACCAGGACGAATTTTCTTATCACTCCCACCAAAAAGCTGTAGAAGCGATTAAAAATGGTCATTTGAAAGACGGTCTTTTACCCATTACGGTGCATGAAAACTACCTGGATGCCAACCTGAAAAAACAAAGCAGGGAATACGTAGTCGATACAGATGAGGGGCCAAGAGCAGATACGTCTATAGAAAAACTGGCAAAATTGAAGCCTGTTTTTGCTGCAGATGGCTGTATTACAGCAGGAAATTCTTCGCAAACCTCTGATGGTGCTGCATTTGTACTGGTGGTTTCGGAAAGTAAGCTGAAAGAGCTTGGGGTGGCTCCGATTGCAAGGCTGGTGAGTTATGGTATTGCGGGTGTACCACCAAGGATCATGGGGATAGGGCCGATTTATGCCATTCCAAAAGCCCTGAAACAGGCAGGTATGAAGCTGGAAGAACTGGATCTGATTGAACTGAATGAGGCTTTTGCTTCACAGTCTTTGGCTGTGGTGAGAGAATTGGGGATCAATACCGATATTTTGAATGTGAATGGTGGGGCGATTGCTTTAGGGCACCCATTGGGTTGTACCGGAGCAAAGTTATCTGTGCAATTGTTCAATGAGCTGAAAAGAAGAAATAAGAAATATGGTATGGTGACCATGTGTGTGGGCAGCGGACAAGGTGCTGCAGGTATTTTTGAATTATTATAAAAAACAGATCTGATCATTTTTAACGATCCGCAAGGAAATAAGTATTATGGAAACTACAGATAAAAAAACGATAAAAGGTGGCGAATTTCTAATTAAAGACACCACTTATCAGGAGGTTTTTATTCCTGAAGAATTTGATGAAGAACAACGAATGATTGCGCAGACCTGCCGTGATTTCCTGACGGCAGAGGTTTACCCCAACCTGGACCGGATTGACAAACTGGAAGAGGGTTTGATGCCTTCTTTACTGACTAAAGCAGGTGAACTGGGTATCCTCGGGGTTTCTATTCCGGAGGAATACGGGGGCTTCGGTAAAAATTTCAATACCTCTATGTTGGTTGCAGATGTGATTGGTGCCGGACATTCTTTTGCGGTCGCTTTATCTGCACATACCGGTATTGGTACTTTGCCGATCTTATATTATGGAAATGAAGAACAGAAAGCGAAGTATATTCCTAAACTGGGAACTGGTGAGTGGAAGGCAGCCTATTGTTTAACGGAGCCGAATTCGGGATCTGATGCCAATTCCGGAAAAACAAAAGCGAAATTGACTGCAGATGGTAAACATTATATCATCAACGGACAGAAAATGTGGATCACGAATGGTGGTTTTGCTGATGTATTTATTGTCTTCGCGAAGATAGATGATGATGCAAATTTAACGGCATTTATTGTAGAGCGGGAATTTGGCGGTGTGACCATGAATCCTGAAGAACATAAAATGGGAATTAAAGGTTCTTCTACCAGACAGGTGTTCTTTAATGATTGCCCTGTACCTGTGGAGAATATGCTGTCTGAGCGCCAGAATGGATTTAAGATTGCTGTAAATATTCTGAACATAGGTCGTATTAAATTGGCTGCAGCGGCAATCGGAGCTTCAAAATCTGTGATTGATACTGCTGTAAATTATGCCAATGAGCGGGTACAGTTTGAACGCCCGATTTCAAAATATGGGGCTATACGCTATAAACTTGCTGAAATGGCCACCAAAGTGTACGCTGTTGAATCTGCAAATTATCGCGCAGGTCAGAATATTGATGATGCTTATGAAGCTTTGGTTGCCAGCGGAATGGATGCCAGTAAAGCCAAACTTAAATCAACAGAGCAGTTTGCTGTAGAGTGCGCGATTTTGAAGGTCTGGGGGTCTGAAGCCCTGGATTATGTGGTAGATGAAGGTGTTCAGATTTATGGTGGTATGGGATTTTCTGCTGAGGCACCTATGGACAGGGCTTACAGGGATGCCAGGATCAACAGGATTTTTGAAGGTACCAATGAGATCAACCGTTTACTGACGGTAGACATGATGCTGAAGCGTGCGATGAAAGGGGAGCTGGATTTGATGACACCTGCAACTGCGGTGGCCGGAGAACTGATGTCTATCCCTGATTTTGGTGAGGAGGATACGACTTTATTTGCCGCGGAGAAAAAGATCATTAAGAACCTGAAGAAAGCGACTTTAATGGTGGCTGGATCTGCGGTGCAGAAGCTCATGATGAGCCTGTCTAAAGAACAGGAGATCTTAATGAATATTGCAGACATGGCGAGTTATGTATATGTAGCGGAATCTGCAATGTTGAGAACAGAGAAGCTGGTGAATCTGAAAGGAGAGGAAGCTTGTGCCGGACAACTGAATATGATGCGGATCTATTTTGTGGAAGCGGTGGATGCGGTTCAAAAGGCGGGGAAAGAAGCTTTATGGTCTTTTGCTGAAGGCGATGAATTGAGAATGATGATGGTTGGATTGCGCAGATTTACAAAAATGGAGCCGTTCAATGTGAAGGAATTACGTCAGAAAGTAGCGCAGGAATTGATTGCTGCAAATAAATATTGTTATTAATTATTCCCGTCTCGAATGATTCAGGCGTCTCCATATCTTGGGGGCGCCTTTTTTTATTGATTTGTTAAAAATGGTTAAAAATTGTTCTATCCCTAATAAAAGACTATTTTTGTGCATTATGTTAAAAAACAAGATTTTATTGGTTGCAGTTGCTTTTGCAGGCATAATATCTTCCTGTAGTAAGGATACCCCTTATGACAAGAGCGCTCAATTTAAGATAGATTCAGCGTTGATTGAGAAGTATATTGTGAACAATGGAATTAAAGATGTTAAAAAAGAAAAGGGCGTATTTTACAAGATTGTTAACCAGGGAACCGGCACAGATCAAATTGCTTTAACGGATACACTTGCTTTATTTTACGATGGACGGGTATTGGGGGCTGTAAAAGCCTTCGATTCTGTGGCAACAGTGACACCCCGCAGTTTTGTTTTAAAAAATGTCATTTTGGGCTGGCAGATTGGTGTTCCATTAGTTAAAAATGGAGGAAGGATCCGTTTGATCATTCCCTCAACACTGGCTTACATTAACAGGCCAATTGGTTTAATCCCTGCGAATTCAATTCTTGATTTTAACATTAATATAAACCAAGTTACAAAAACGAAAACCATAACCCCATAAATAATTAAGAATGCTTAAAAAATTATCAGCATCATATATAGTGGCTATTACAGGCCTGTTGGTCCTATTTGCTTCCTGTAAAAAAGAATACGAATCTATTCAGGATACGGATGATTCGAAAATTCAGCAATTTATATCGTCAAATAACCTGACAATGGTTAAGGATTCTACTGGGTTCTATTCATCGGTTACCAATCCTGTTGCAGGTGATTTGTTGAAAAGTACGGATTCTGTATTGTACCACGTTAGTCTGAAATCTATGCAAAGTGGAACAGTATATTATGCGGATGCTGCAAATGGAAATTACGGAACATTGGTTGGTTACACCAATAGTGTGTCTATTTATACCGCTACTACTTCAACAGGAATTGCTATTGAGGGCATTAGAAGATCATTGCTGAAAGTTATTCCGGGTGGCACCTTAAGACTTTTGGTGCCTTCTTATCTTGCTTTTGGGAAGAATGGTTCTCCTACATTGGGCGTGCCGTCCAATGAGGTGCTGGATGTCACAGTGACCACTTTTCCTTATAAGAAGCAGAGTGATTTTGATGATAAAAAGATTACTGATTTTATAGCTGCAAAAGGCATTACTGGTGCTGTAAAAGATCCAGTGGGAATCTATTATGTGATTACAGATCCTGGAACCGGAACAGACATCATTAATTTGGGAACAACCGTTACAGCAAAATATACCGGAAGATATCTGGATGGAACAACATTTGACTCCAGTACCGATGGTACTTTTTCAACTACATTAACCAGTGTGATCCAGGCTTGGGGCAGAAACATTCCGCGGATTAGAAAAGGTGGTAAAATAAGGATCATCACACCATCACGCTGGGCATATGGAACTGCGGGATCCGTGAATTCCTCCACAGGTCTTTTAACCATTCCGAGAAATGCAGTTCTGGATTTTGATATTGAAGTTACAGATGTAGCGAATAACTAATTAAGTGTTTTATCCAGGGCATCCTTAAACACGCTAAGGACACGTTCTCTGGCAAAAGCATGTTCAACAATAGGTTGGACATGCTTTTTTGTTTTGTATGCGGGTGCCCAACGGTAGATATAGGTTTGATCCGGGTCAAATTTTTTAGCCTGCAGTTCTGGGTTGAATACCCGGAAATACGGGGCTGCATCATTACCGCATCCACAAGCCCACTGCCATCCGCCGATGTTACTGGCCATTTCATAATCGAGCAGTTTTTCTGCGAAATAGGCTTCTCCCCATCTCCAGTCGATCAGGAGGTGTTTGGTTAGAAAACTGGCTGCGACCATTCTGACCCGGTTGTGCATATAGCCTGTTTGATTGAGCTGTTTCATCCCGGCATCTACAATGGGGTATCCGGTTTCACCCTGGCACCAGGCTTCAAATTCCTTTTCGTTGTTTCGCCATTGAATCTGATCATAAGCAGGTTTAAATGCCGACTGAACTGTATGTGGGAAATGCCATAGGATCATCATGTAAAATTCTCTCCAGGCCAGTTCTGAAAGCCATTTGTCTGCTTTATGTGCTAGGGCCTGCGACACGGCATGGCGGATGCTGATGGTTCCAAAACGTAGATGGAGGCCAATATGTGTAGTCGCATCATCTGCCGGAAAATCCCTGCGCTGTTCATATTCCTGTAGTTTCGAACTGAAATCTTTTGATGGAAATGGGATCGTAGTGGGGAAAAAACCAAGTTCTTCCAATGTTGGGAGCGGGAGTGGTTCTGTTCTTAGCAAATGAGAAGAATACTGGTGCGTAGGGTAAGCTTTCAGGTAAAAATCGTCTAGTTTTTTGAGCCATTGCCGAAAGTAAGGCGTAAAAACCGTATAGGGTTTTTTATCATCTTTAACGACTTCACCTTTTTCAAAGATGACCTGGTCTTTATAGGTATTGAAACTGATTTCCTCTGAACTTAGATATTCTGCAAGAGCATTGTCTCTTTCCAGGGCATAGGGCTCATAGTCATGATTGGCAATTACACATTTAACCGTATAGGAG
This sequence comes from Pedobacter nutrimenti, assembly GCF_032678445.1. Classification (GTDB taxonomy): domain Bacteria; phylum Bacteroidota; class Bacteroidia; order Sphingobacteriales; family Sphingobacteriaceae; genus Pedobacter; species Pedobacter nutrimenti_A. The sequence goes on along the minus strand of NZ_JAVTSQ010000016.1, from coordinate 116,684 downwards.
CGGAGCAGTTCCGGCCATACTTCTTCTGGTTGCCCGTGTTTGATCAGGATGGAAGATCCCAGTTGGGCAAGTTCTGTAGAGAGTTTGCTTAAAGTTTGATGAATGAAGGAAACACGGGCATCTGTTTTGTCCTGTAGTTTGTCTAAAATATGGGTGTCGAAAATGAAGAGGGGCAATACGGGCAGGCCGGTTTTTAAAGCGTAGTACAATGCGGCGTTATCTTCAAGGCGCAAGTCTCTGCGCAACCAGCAAATGCATATTTCTTGTGTTGTCATTCTGTAGGTGTATCGGCTTCTATTTATTGGAATGCTGCATAGCGCTGGGCGTGATAGATATTGTTCAACGCATCATCCAGCTGGGTAAAGTTAAAAGTAAATCCGTAATCGAGTAATTTCTGTGCGGATGTATTGTTGCTGATCAATGCGACGGTGCTCATCTCTCCCAAAATGGACTGTAATACGCTTTCGGGAACATGGATAGGCCAGACTGGCCTGTGTAATGATTTTGCAATGGACTTGGTGAGGGTTTGATTGGTGACCGGATAGGGGGCGCAGGCATTGAAAGCACCTATCATTACCGGATGTTCAATGGCAAACAGATAGATGTTGATCATGTCTTTTATATGGATCCAGGGTACCCATTGTTTTCCTGTGCCCAGCGGGGCGCCAACAAAAAAGCGAATGGGTTTTTCCATGGATGCGAGTCCGCCTTCGCCCTTTTTTAAGATAAATCCGGTTCTGAGTTTAACAGTTCGCAGGCTAAGGGACTTTCCTTTGTCTACTGCGGCTTCCCATTGCGCGCAGCATTCTGCAAGGAAACCATAGCCTTTTTCGCTTTGCTCGGTTAGTATTTCATCGCCGCAGTCTCCATAATAGCCTACGGCGGAAGCGGAGATAAAATCTTTTACCTGATTGGGGGTTTCTTTCAGTGTTTTATAGAGCAGGTTGGTAGACAAGACCCGGCTGTCTATGATTTGCTGTTTTCGTTCTTTAGTCCATTTTTTTTCGGCTATGTTCTCTCCTGCCAGGTGTACTATGGTGTCGATCCCATCCAGACAGGATTGGTCTATTGTTTGTTTGTATACATCCCAGAGGTAAACTTGTATTTTTTTTGTTTTTACCGGCTTTCTGGACAATATGGAAACGTTGTGCCCTGATGTTAAGAGTGTTTTGATCAATTCTTTGCCAATCATTCCTGTGGCTCCAGTAATTAGGATGTGCTTTTTCATCGCGATCTGATTTTAGCGTTTTAGAGCAGCTAAAGGTAATAACCTTTCACCACCCAAATAAGTTTTAGAAAAATAAGCTTATGGGAAAAATCGATATTACTCTTAGAGGACTGGACTCCTTGCCCCGCTGCGCTCCTGTGGCAAGGCGCCCTAAGGTCCTCTAAGAGTAATATCGATTTTTATATGGCGCTTAGGGAGGGGGCGAGTCTGGGCAGGGTGCAGATGAGTTTATTGAATAGTTTTACATTTTTATAAGGCACTTAATAAGGGAGGTGAGCCAGGCAGCGTTGATTAGTAGGGTTTGCTATGCACCATGCATGGATTGTCCCCCAGTAAGCGCCTAGAAAACCGAGCCTGCGAGCTCTTGAGAACAAATAAAAACATAAACACTTCGAAAAAAATCAATGTTACTCTGAGGAGACCTCAGCTTTCGAAGCATGCCGCAAAGCGGCGCGCAGAAAGCGTAGTCTCCGAAGAGTACATTTATTTTTTACGAAAAGCGTACATCCTTTTGTTTTGTTAGTGTAAATATTACGTAGGATGCTAGTTTTAAGAAGCAAAATCCTATATTTTTGTGAGTTATCTAACATATCTAGTTCTGTATTGATGAAATCCAAAAAAATATTAGTTTGGTTTAGGAATGATCTCCGGTTGCATGATAATGAAATGCTCGTAGAAGCCATTGCTAAGTCGGATAGTATTTTGCCTGTTTACTTTTTTGATCCGCGTTATTTTGAATCTACTCCGCAGGGTACATTTAAATCTGGTGCGCTGAGAACAAAATTTCTAATCGAAAGTGTAGAGGCCTTAAGGATATCTTTTCAAAATCTTGGTGGTAATATTTTAATTTTAAAGGGGAAACCAGAAGAGCTGTTGCCTGAACTGGTGGAGCAATATGATATCGCCGAGGTGTACCATCACCGGGAGGTCGGTCCTGAGGAAACGAAGATATCTGCTTATGCAGAAGACCGCTTATGGAAATTAAGAATTAACCTGAGACACTTTATAGGGCATACTTTATACAATAAAGAAGACCTGCCTTTTCCGATTAAGGATATCCCGGATGCTTTTACACAGTTTAAAAAGAAAACAGAACGTGATGCCATTGTAAAAGCATGTTTCCTGGCGCCTGAGGTGATTTCTTTTGAAGAAGCAGAAGACTGGGGACAAGTTCCCGCTCTGGAGGAACTACTGCAGGAGATGTCTATAGATGAAACAGAACTTTTCCCATCCATATGCGGCGGTGAACCGGAAGGGTTAAAGCATTTAAAACAATTGCTGGAAGAAGGATCTGAGGTATATCAGAAAGTGCCGGCGAAACTGAGTGCGGGTAAACAAGGGTTTTCCTCCAAGCTTTCTGCATGGCTGTCTTTCGGCTGTTTGTCTCCCCGTATGGTGTATTGGCTGGTGAAAGATGCAGAAGATAAATATGGTGCAAATCCTAACTTTAACCAGATTTTACTGGGCCTTTTATGGAGAGATTATTTCAGGTTTATGTTTAAAAAGCATGGGATGGATTTCTTTAATGATGCCGTACTGGAATTTGATCAGGCCCCGCTGACAGAAGAGGAAAGGGAAAGGTGGCTGCAGTGGATGAAAGGTCAAACAGGGAATCCGCTTATCGATAAATATATAGGAGAATTGAATCAGACAGGTTTCATTCCGCATTCAGCCCGTTTGCTGACCGCTACTTTTCTGATTCATGTCCTGAAGATCAATTGGGTAAGAGGTGCCACCTATTTTGAAGAGAGATTAATTGACTATTCTCCTGCAAGTAACTGGTGCAACTGGGCTATTGTGGCCGGAGGTGGTAAAGATCAGGGTTCTAAAAAAAATACTTTCGATCTGGACAAGCAATTTAAATTGCTGAATGTCCAAATTTCAGATCTTCCGGCAGCACTTTAAAATTTTTATCGGCTTTTAAATGCACTGAAGAACGATATTCCAATAAATGTTAAACAAAAATTGCATTTTAGATAAAGTTGTTTAACATTTGTTGTAAATATATTGTGAGAAAATTTTCAATAAGTGACATCGAGGGTCTGATTGGTATCAAGGCTCATACCATTCGTGCATGGGAAAGCAGGTATAATTTTGTGCCGCCGAAGAGAACTGCTACGAATATCCGGTATTATGATGAGGAGGATCTAAAGATGCTTCTAAACATTGTTGCGCTGAATGAAAATGGCTATAAGATCAGTAAGATTGCAAAAATGAGTAAAAAACAGATCGCAGATCTGGTTACACAACTCAAAAGAGACTGGAATAATGATGTGGTCCAGGTGCTTAATCTTTCTGACGCCACCCTTAAATATGATGAAGTCGCCTTTTCTAATATTCTCTCCGGATGCATCAAGGAAATGGGCCTGATCAAAACCATGGATGAAGTGTTGTTCCCCTTTATGAAAAGGGTAGGTATGCTCTGGCAGACTGGAACAATAGATCCTTCCCATGAACATTTTGCCTCTAACCTGATCCGCGATCAGATCATTGTTTGTATCGACAAAATAAAGAAGCCACATAAAGAGGAGCCAAAACGATTTTTGCTGTTTCTGCCTGAGGCTGAAATGCATGAAACGGGTTTGCTCTTTGCCAGATATCTGTTGAAAAAATGTGGACATGATACCCTGTATCTGGGTTCTGAAATTCCATATGCTGATGTTAAAAAAGTAGTAGAATCTTATCAGCCTGACTACGCTTTTATTGTAATGACTTCGCTTAATCTTGGAAAGGATCTTAATAAAATCATTGAAAAAGTAATGAATCATTTGAACGTCCCGCTGCTGGTTGGGGGAAGTTTAATCGCTGAATTTGACATTCTGGTAAAGGACCATCTTGTCCCGTTGAGGAATGTTTGTGATATGGTCGAATTTCTGGAAGAAATATAAAGAAGTTTGCCTGTTTTATAAGGTAAAATCCTAATTTTGCTACACTTATAGTAAATTCATAAATGATGGATAATTTATCTTATCTCAGCGGCGAAAATGCCGAATACATAGATTCCTTATATCAAGCTTATAAAGAAGATCCTGATGCTGTAGAGTTTGGATGGCAAAAATTTTTTGAAGGTTTTGACTTCGGAAGAGGTTCAGCAGGGGCCTCGGTAACAACAGAGACCCCGGAGCATTTCTTTAAAGAAGTTAACGTACTCAATCTCATTAATGGTTACAGAAACCGTGGCCACTTGTTTACCAAAACCAATCCTGTCCGGGAGAGACGCAAACATATACCCACTCTGGATCTGGAAAATTTTGGCTTAAGCAAGGATGACCTGGATACGGTTTTTAATTCAGGGATAGAAATTGGTATTGGTGCAGCTAAGTTGAGCGATATTGTTGCTTTTCTGGAGCAAACCTATTGCCGGTCAATTGGTGCGGAATATAAATTTGTCCGGACGCCTGAAGTATTAAGCTGGATTGAGAATAAAATGGAGAGTGCCCGTAACACGGCGAATTTCTCTATTGATGAGAAAAGAAGAATTTTAAAGAAATTAAACGAGGCCGTTAGTTTTGAGAACTTTTTAGGAACCAAATTCCTTGGTCAGAAGCGTTTCTCACTGGAAGGTGCTGAGGCTTTGATCCCTGCACTGGATTCTGTGATTGAAAAAGGGTCTGAGCTTGGTATTGAAGAGTTTGTAATTGGTATGGCACATCGTGGCCGTCTCAATGTTTTGGCCAATATCATGCAGAAAACCTATAAGGATATTTTTGCTGAATTTGAAGGTAAAGGATATAGCGCCGCTTCTCCGTTTGGAGGTGATGTGAAATATCATTTGGGTTATTCAACCGATGTAACGACGAATGATGGAAAGAGTGTACATTTAAGCCTTTGCCCTAACCCGTCACACCTGGAAACAGTGAATGGTGTGGTAGAAGGGATGACCCGTTCTAAAATCGATTTTAAATATGCTGGTGATAATGCCAGAATAGCACCTATATTAATTCATGGTGATGCTTCTGTGGCCGGTCAGGGGATTGTTTATGAAGTGATCCAAATGGCAGGTTTAGATGGTTATAAAACCGGAGGAACCATCCACCTGATAATCAACAACCAGATTGGTTTTACTACGAACTATAAAGATGGCCGTACCAGTACCTACTGTACTGATATTGCAAAAGTAACGCTTTCACCGGTTTTCCATGTAAATGGGGATGATGTAGAGGCGCTTGTGTATGCGATTAATCTGGCCATGGAATATCGTCAGAGATATAGAAACGATGTTTTTATTGATATTTTATGCTACCGCAGGTTTGGACACAATGAGTCAGATGAGCCTAAATTCACACAGCCACTGTTGTATAAAGCGATAGAGAAACATGCCAACCCGCGTGACATCTATATCAAACAACTGATCAGCGAAGGTAAAATGGAGGCGAGTCTGGCAAAGGAAATGGAAAAGGAATTCCGTGGAATTTTACAGGAGAGACTGAATGAGGCTAAAGAAATTACGTCTACTTATCAGGATGTGAAGTTTGGAGGTGCATGGGCAGATATGCGTATTGCTACCGAAAAGGATTTTGAAACTTCGCCGAATACTTCAGTGAAGAAATCTACTTTGCTGGAAATTGCGAAAAAAATAAGTACGCTGCCTTCTGATAAACGTTTCTTTAAGAAAATTGAGAAGCTGTTTGATGAACGGAGCAAAATGGCAAATACAACGCATGTATTTGATTGGGCAATGGGTGAACAACTGGCTTATGGTACGCTACTGGCAGAAGGTAAACGCGTTCGTTTAAGTGGTCAGGATGTGGAGCGTGGAACATTCTCTCACCGTCATGCAGTATTGACACTTGAAGATTCTGAAGAGGAGTATATCCCTTTAGCCAATGTTTCTGATCAGCAGGCACCATTTGATATCTATAACTCGCATTTGTCTGAATATGGTGTTTTGGGTTTTGAATATGGTTATGCCATGGCGAATCCAAATGCGTTAACCATTTGGGAAGCACAGTTTGGAGATTTCTTTAACGGTGCTCAAATTGTAGTGGATCAATATATTGCCAGTGCGGAAACAAAATGGCAGAGAGAAAATGGTTTGGTGATGCTGTTGCCTCATGGTTATGAAGGTCAGGGACCGGAGCACTCTTCTGCAAGGATTGAGCGTTTTATGGAGCTGTGTGCGGATTATAACATGCAGGTAACGAATTGTACAACGCCTGCGAACTTCTTCCATGCACTGCGCAGACAATTTAAAAGAGATTTCAGAAAACCTTTGGTGGTATTCACACCGAAAAGTTTGCTTCGTCATCCTTTATGCGTTTCCAAGCTGGAAGAGTTTACCAATGGTAAGTTCCATGAGGTAATTGACGATGTGAATGTGAAACCGGCAGAGGTAACACGTGTATTGTTCTGCAGTGGTAAAATTTATTACGAGCTGCTGGAGAAACAACAGACGGATAAAATCAAAAATGTAGCGATTGTACGTCTGGAACAATTGTATCCATTGCCTTTAGCGCAAATGGAGGCTGTTTATAACGGATATAAAAATGCAAACGAAGCCATTTGGGTTCAGGAAGAGCCTGAAAACATGGGTGCATGGCCTTATCTGCTTCGCAAAATGAGAAGGACGATCTTTAGTGAAATTGAAGTGATTTCCAGAAAAGAAAGCAGCAGTACGGCATCTGGTTTTGCAAGACAGCATGCAGATCAGCAGGCTTACATTTTGGCTAAAGCTTTTGAGGTTCCGGTAACGGAGACAGAAAAGAAGATTGCTAAAAAATCTGTGAATAAAGTGTTTAATGTAGATTAGATAATTATAATACATCAGTTATGAGTATAGAAATAAAAGTTCCGCCGGTAGGTGAATCAATTACTGAAGTTGTTTTATCCCGTTGGGTAAAGAATGATGGTGAAGCAGTTGAAATGGATGAAGTTATTGCTGAACTGGAATCAGATAAAGCAACTTTTGAATTAACTGCAGAACAAGCGGGAACTTTAAGAACTGTGGCCAGTGAAGGTGATACCTTACCAATTGGTGCAGTTGTTTGCAAAATTGAAGATGGAGGGGCTGCGGCACCTAAAGCAAAAGAAGAAGCACCGGCTGCTGAAAAAGTCGTGATCGAAGAAAAGGCGGTTTCTCCTGTTGCTGAAAAAAATGGAGAAAGTTATGCTACAGGTACGCCTTCTCCTGCTGCGGGTAAGATTTTAGCAGAGAAAGGCGTTGACCCGGCTTCAGTTAAAGGTTCCGGAGTAGATGGACGCATTACAAAAGAAGATGCATTAGGCGCTCAAAAACCGGCATCTAAACCTGCTGCTCCAGCAGTAAGTGCTGCACCTGTTGTTGCTGCCGTTGCGGGATCAAGAAATGAGCGCAGACAGAAAATGACTCCGCTTCGTAAAACTGTAGCTAAACGTTTGGTTGCTGTAAAAAATGAGACGGCGATGTTGACCACCTTTAATGAGGTAAACATGAAGCCGATCATGGATTTGCGCAGTAAGTACAAAGACCAGTTTAAAGAAAAATTTGGTGTAGGACTTGGTTTCATGAGTTTCTTTACCAAAGCGGTTTGTGAAGCTGTAAAAGATTTCCCTGCTGTAAATGCAAGGATTGAAGGTGAAGAGCTTGTGTATAACGATTTTGTTGATGTTTCTATTGCGGTTTCTGCACCTAAAGGTTTGGTTGTTCCTATTATCCGTAATGCGGAAAGTATGAGCCTTGCCCAGATTGAGAAAACTGTGATTGAGCTGGCGACTAAAGCCCGTGACAGTAAGTTGTCTATTGAAGAAATGACAGGTGGAACTTTTACAATCACTAATGGTGGTGTATTCGGATCGATGATGTCTACTCCAATTATCAATTCTCCTCAGTCTGCTATTTTAGGAATGCACAATATTATTGAGCGGCCTATTGCTGAAAAAGGTGAGGTGGTTGTACGTCCGATGATGTACCTGGCTTTATCTTACGATCATAGGATCATTGATGGCCGCGAGTCGGTAGGGTTTTTAGTAAGGGTTAAACAATTGTTAGAAGATCCTGCACGTTTGCTGCTGGGTGTTTAATAAAACATGATACCAAAAAAGACCCGTCAATCTGACGGGTCTTTTTTAGTTCTGAGATAAACCATTTATAAGTCATAATATTACATTGCTCATACAGAGTTGTTTGTAATTCAATTATTTTTGTCCGTGAAAAAACAATACTTACTCTTTTTTTTGTTAATTTTTTCTAAAAAATTAAGTGCGCAGCAAGTTTCTGACGCAAATGCTGATGGTCCGAAAATCGGTAAAAGCATTTTCTCAAATGAAGTTAAAAGGAATTTCTCCAGAAAGGGCGATTTCTTTGTAATCTGGGGATACAACCATTCCTGGTATGACAAGAGTGATATCAATTTTAAGGGGCCCGGATACGATTTCACATTGAAAAATGTGGTTGCCCATGATAGACAAACGCCCTTAACCTGGGACTATCTTAAACCGAGTCTGATCAGTATTCCACAATTCAATTTTCACTTTGGTTATTTTATTAAGGATAATTATAGCATTTCCCTGGGTTGGGACCATATGAAATATGTAATGGATATTCCGCAGTCGGTTCAAATTGAAGGTCATATTGATCCAACAATTTCGAATCCTGGAATTCCTACAGGTCATTATGCAGGAAAGTATAACGGAGAGGTAATTAATGTGGGACCTGATATGCTAAGATTTGAGCATACAGACGGATTGAATTATGCCAGTGTTGAAGTAGAAAGACACGATGATATTTGGGTTCCCCGTTCTCAGCAGACCTCTCTAACGATGGAGACGGGACTTGGTGTAGGTGCTGTAATTCCTAGAAGTGAGGTTTACCTGTTTAATGTCGGAGAAAACAACTATTGGAACCTTGCTGGTTACGGTGTTTCTGCTAAGCTGGGATTTAAATTCTTTCTGACCAAAGGATTGTTTCTGCAAAACAGTACCAAGGTGGGATGGATCAATTTAACGAAGATCCATACAACAGGAAGAAATGAGTACGACAGTGCGAGTCAAAAGATAAAATATGTAGAAAATTACCTTGTTCTCGGATATCAGTTCTAATCCTGATCAGGCATAAAAAAATCCCCTTCTTTGCAAAGAAGGGGATTTTTTTATGCCTGTATTTTAGTCTTTTCTAACACCACCAGATCCAACCACTGTTTTTTCTACAGAAGCATTTCCACTATAGTGTACGGTGCCCGAACCAGAGATTACAGCGTTGATGTTTTTATTGGCTGTAACATAAACTGTTCCCGATCCACTGATCCTGGCTGAAACTTTTTCGGCAGAAAGTTCTTTTCCTTTGACAGAACCTGAGCCTCCAATGGTCACATTGAATTCGTCGGTTTTGCCTTCAATCTGTATGTTGCCTGATCCTCCGATGACGGAAGTCAGTTTTTTCAGAGAGACTTTAGCTGTGATAGAGCCTGAGCCACCTATCGTGGTACTCAGTTCCGTTGTGTTTAGCGGACTTTCCATTTCAATGCTTCCCGAGCCACCCATAGCTAAAGAGTTGATTCGTTTTGCTGTGATGTAGGCGATGATTTTTGTGTTACCAAATTTTTTGCCCCAGTCATTCCATTTGTTGTCGGGCTTTACACTGAGAACCCCGTCCTTTACTTCGACTTTAAGTTTAGATATGGCCTCCTGGTCACCTTCAAAGCGGATACTTTCTTCAGAACCGATTTTGATGATGGCTTTAATAGAACCACCGATAGCCACACCGTTGAAGTTGCGGACTTGTTGGTCCTGTCTAACTGCATGGAAAGGTTTGTTATGATGGCTTTCAGTGGCATCTGCAAGGGTAGATACAGAAAGCAATGCAAGTAAAATAAGTTTAGCTGATGTGTTCATATGCAAGGTTTTTTAATAAGACCATATTTTCTTCAGAATGTTGCATCAATTTTAAATTATTTGAAAAATTTAATGGTAATATAAAAGTTTGGATCAGCTTTAAAGGTCTCGTCCTTTATGGAGGGGTCAATTTCTGCTGTTTTCCAGGTGCTGGTTGGATAGATATAGCTATAATTATCTGGTATTAGACTAACTTTTACAGGCATATCAAAGTCTTTTACCTCAGCTTTCCATCTGTAGGATAATTGCTTTCCATTAATTTTATATTCCAATTCAGGAATGGATGGATGTCTGAGGTACTGGTCGAAGACTTTTTGTAGTTTAAGCCCGCTTTGTTCAGTTATATAGTTTTCTACCTCTGCTGTAGTTACGGTTTTATGATAAAATGTTTTGTTGAGGCCCCGGAGGATGTTCCTGAATTTTTCATCATTCCCAATCAGCTGGCGGATCATATGGATCATGTTGGCGCCTTTATAGTACATGTCACCTGATCCTTCCTTATTGACTCCATAGCTGCCAATAATGGGAATATCATTGGCAATATTGTGCCGTATTCCGATGACATAATCTTCGCCGGCGGCTTTCCCGTTTTTACATTCTGTGAACAGCGTTTCCGAATAATTTGTAAAGCTTTCATGGATCCACATATCGGCAATATCTTTGGAGGTTATGTTGTTGCCAAACCATTCGTGTCCGCTTTCATGAACGGTAATAAAATCGAATTTTAATCCCCAGCCTGTACCGGAAAGATCTTTGCCGAGGTAGCCCATTTTAAACTGATTTCCATAGGCTACAGCGCTCTGGTGCTCCATGCCAAGATGCGGAGCTTCTACCAGTTTATAACCATCGCTATAAAAAGGGTATGGCCCAAACCAGTGTTCAAAACATTGAAGCATAGGCTTAACATCCTGGTCCCAATGGGGTTTTGCTTGTACACTGTCCTGACTTAAGGCCCAGTAATCCAAAGTTAATTTTCCGTTTTCTCCCTGGTATTCATCTGTCCAGTGGGCATAATCTCCGATATAGAAAGTCACGTTGTAGTTATTGATGGGGTTGCTGATGAACCAGTTGAATTTGGTGGTTCCATCGGCTTGTTTCTGGATGCTTCTTAAGCGGCCGTTGGAGACTTCTTTTAATCCTTTTGGAACCCGGATGCTCACTAGCATACTGTCTACTTCATCGCTTTGATGGTCCTTGTTGGGCCACCAACAGCTTGCACCAAGCCCCTGGCAGGCTACTGATACCCATGGAGTACCGGATTTGTCTTTAGAGAATATGAATCCACCATCCCATGGGGCATTTTTAGCTATAATTGGATGGCCTGAATAAAATACGGTAAAACGATCTTTACTCCCTTTCCGGATGGTTTTGGGGAAAGTGACGAATACGGCATTGAACTCCCGCGTAAAAGGGAGTTCCTGGTTCTGATAGACGACTTTTTCTACTTTCAGATTGGCAAACAGGTCAAATTGCAGGCGTTTGAAATCCTGCGTAGCAGTGAAAACAAACTCGTTGCTTCCTGAGATACTTTTCTGATCGATGTCTATGCTCACATCCAGATGATAGTAAGTAAGGTCATAGCATGTTCTGAGCGGGGTTAATGTTCCCCTTAGGGTATCTGCGCGGCTAAAAGCTGCTTTTTGATGGAGAGGTTGTGCTTTTAAGCTCAGCCCCAGGAATAAAAGTATAAACAGACTTAACGAAGCATTTCTCATTTTCACAGCTGTTATGGTTTTAAAACAGTTACATTAAGACCTGATGCATGGTCCGCATCGTGGTAAATACGGTGTGTTGCTTTTTGAAAATCCTTGTCATCTGCGGTATAGATGTCTAAAAATTTCTGTGGGTTACGGTCAGCGATTGGAAACCAGGAATTTTGCACTTGTATCATAATGCGATGTCCTTTTTTAAAGGTATGGGCCACATCGACAAGGCTGTATTTTACTTCGGTAACTTTACCGGGCTGGAAGGCTTCTGGTTTTTCAAAACTGTTGCGGAATTTGCCACGCATAATTTCACCTCTCACCAGCATCTGGTAGCCACCCATAATCAGTCCTTTTGGATTTGGGCTTGGGTTTTGTGCGTCTTCAGGGTATACATCAACTAATTTTACAACATAATCTGCATCAGTTCCTGTAGTGGATACCTGCAAATCTGCAGTTAAAGGGCCAGCTAAGGTGATGTCTTCCTGAAGTACATCAGTCTGATACACTTTTACGTCTGGTCTGCGTGCTGCAAATCTTTGATCGTCGATCATATATTCCCTGGTTCTGTGTTCCTGTATGCCGGCCTGGTAGGGCACAGGGTTATTTGGATCGCTCTCGTATTCGTCAAAATTGTTGGATGCGCCTGGCTTTGTGAAACTTAATTGTCCATTCGCCTGAAAATAAAGTGTTTTGTTTTCAACATCTTTCGGAGGCCAGGTGTTGAATTTTTTCCATTCATTGCTTCCGGTTACAAAAATGGTTGCTTCAGCCAGTTGAGCTGGGGCAGTATCTTTCAGATATTGCATGAAGAAAGGAAATTCTACGTTTTGCTGGTACCAGATGCTTGTGGGTTGTCCAAAAGGAATGTCTCCGAAGCTTTGGCCGGAACTTCTTACCCAGCCGCCATGGAACCATGGGCCCATAACCAGATTGTTTTTCGCAGAAGGGTTTTGCTTTTCAATGGCCTGGTAAGTATGGATCGCGCCAAATGCATCTTCAGCGTCAAAAAAGCCTCCTACGACTAGAACAGCAGGTTTGACGTTGGTGAGATGAGGCAGGATATTTCTTTCTTTCCAGAAGTTGTCGTAGGTGCCATGGGCCATCAGGTCGTTCCAAAATTTAATGGTATCACCAAAATATTTTTCTTTTACGTTTTTAAGCGCACCTATGCTCAGGTAGAAACGATAGTTGTCTTTAATGGGGAATTCAAATCCTTTTGGGCCTTTATCTGGTGTAATTGGTTTTGGACGGGGTACACCAAAGCCTGAATAGAAGCTGAAAGCATCGGCGAGAAATAAAACGCCATTATGGTGAAAGTCATCTCCACGGAACCAGTCTGTAACCGGGGCCTGAGGGGATACGGCTTTCAAGGCAGGGTGTGCGTTTGGAAGGGATGTGGTCGAATAAAAGCCTGGATAGGAGATTCCGTAAATTCCAGCCTTTCCATTGTTGTTTGGGATATTCTTGAGCAGCCAGTCGATGGTATCGTAGGTGTCGGAACTTTCATCGATATCTTTTTTACTTTTTTTATTGGCAATCTGGGGCCGGATATCGACATATTCACCTTCACTCATCCATTTTCCGCGGACGTCCTGGTAAACAAATATAAATCCTTCTTTAAGAAAGAGGGAGGTTGGGCCCAGTGAGGTTTTGTATTTGTCTTCACCATAAGGTGAAACTGTATAAGGTGTCCTGTTGATTAAAAATGGAAACTTTCTTCCTTTTTCTTTTGGGATGTAAATTGCTGTAAATAGTTTTACCCCGTCACGCATTGGAATGAGACGTTCTATTTTGGTGTAGTTTTCGCGCACATAAGCAGAGTCTGTTTGTTGTGCGAAGAGTGTGGTGGCTGTAAAAATAAGGAACACAGCGAAGTAGAGGAATTTTAATCTGGCCATGATAAGAATTAGGATTAAGGATATAAACCTACAAAAAATAGGTTTTAAAGCATAGGAGCCTGTGTAAAAATGTTGCTGAGCAGTAAAGGTGGTGAATTTTGGTTCCTGTACTTAAAAAATGATTGTACCTTTAGGCAATAATAGGCAAACGGGAACATATGTCGGAACAAAAATTCAGTTTCTCTTACATTTTATCTTTAATACCCCCTCGTTTTTTATCCTTTATTAAATTCGGAATAACGGGAGCGTGTGGGCTGGTGATTGACTTCTCTTTAACCTGGTTCTTTAAGGATGTGGTGCATATCAATAAGTTTCTGGCCAATGCAATTGGATTTACGACGGCGGTCATCTGCAATTATTTTATCAACAGGCTTTGGACCTTCAAAAATAAGGATGAAATAGGAAAACAAATGGCTGCTTTTATTACAGTATCGCTCATCGGTCTGATGTTCAATTCCTGCTTTATTTACCTGTTTAATCATGTGTTCATGATTAACTTTTACATCAGTAAGATGATGGCGATCCTACTGGTTTTTTTCTGGAATTTCAGTGCAAATTATTTCTTTGTATTTAGAAGTTCAAAACAATAATTATTGGATATGATAGAATCATCTTTAACGGATCAAAGAATTAAATGGTTGTATGCATTTATTGCTATTGCTGTTGTAGTGAACTTGAGTGGGTTATTTGTGACCATTATGGGGCCGGATGGGGCATTGTACGCTTCCATTGCCAAGACGATGGCAGTAAATAATAACTTTTCAGATCTGTTTGCTGAAGGGCGTGATTGGTTGGATAAACCTCATTTTCCGTTTTGGGCGGCTGCATTATCATTTAAACTGTTTGGTTTTACGACCTGGGCCTATAAACTTCCGGGCGTTTTGATCATGCTGATGGGGGTATGGTATACCTATAAGTTTGCAAAGGATCTTTATAATAAAGAGACAGGACTTTGGGCTGCATTGATTTTATTGACAGCACAGCATACTGTGATCTCTAATATGGATGTGCGTGCAGAGCCGTATCTGACGGGTTTCATTATGGCTTCTGTTTACTATTTTTATAAAGGGCTGCGTCAAGGATGGTTACTCCCAGTCACATTAGGAGCATTATTTGCCGCTTGTGCGGTGATGACCAAGGGGATTTTTGCTTTGATACCGGTAGGGGGAGCCATAGTGGGCCATCTGCTGCTGACCAGACAATGGACGCTGCTTTTTAACTGGCGCTGGCTGCTTGCCGGAGTATTGGTTCTGATTTTCATATCACCCGAATTGTGGTGCTTGTACAGGCAGTTTGACCTGCATCCGGAAAAATTGGTTTTCGGAAAACATGGCGTCTCAGGACTCCGGTTTTTCTTCTGGGACAGTCAGTTTGGGCGTTTCTTTAATAATGGTCCTATAAAGAAATCGGCGGGAGACCCTACTTTTTTCCTGCATACCACCTTATGGGCCTATTTGCCCTGGTCTTTTCTGTTTTATATTGCCGTTGTTCAATACATCAGAAGAGGAGCGAAAAAAGTACGTGAAACGGAGTGGTTTAACCTTTGTGGGGCGGGACTTACTTTCCTGATCTTTTCGGCTTCCAAATTTCAACTTCCTTTTTATATCACCATTATTTTCCCTTTTTTCTCCATCATCACGGCAGTGTATATATTGAAGCTCGAACCGGGAAAGGTATATAAACGGATAAAAGTGATGCAGCAGGCTATTCTTGTGCTCATGATGGTCACTATAGCAGTCCTGCAATTTTATTTTCATCCTGAGAATCTTTCCGTTTTCTTTGCCTTAGGTATGCTGTTTGCCATTGCCGTGCTTTGTATAGTGACTTTCAATAAAAAGGAGGTCTATCATAAGATTTGGTTTCAGGCAGCGGCAGTAGCCTTTTTTGTTCAGTTCTATTTCAATCTGGCATTTTACCCGCAACTGCTGAAATATCAGCCGGATAGTGAGGCTGCGTTTTGGATCAATACAAATAACAATGGCCATTTGCCGGTTGTCCGGGTGTTGAACGGGCTGGCTTATTCGATTGATTTTTATACCCATCAGGAGATCTTTCATTATCGCGTAGGAGAAGACAATAAGCTGCCTCCAAAGCCTTATTTGCTGTACGCAGATACAGAAATGCTGTCTGCATTGGAGAGTGCTGGCATTAAAGG
Source organism: Pedobacter nutrimenti (assembly GCF_032678445.1). Lineage (GTDB taxonomy): Bacteria > Bacteroidota > Bacteroidia > Sphingobacteriales > Sphingobacteriaceae > Pedobacter > Pedobacter nutrimenti_A. Next base: position 100,889 of record NZ_JAVTSQ010000016.1, on the reverse strand, counting down.
GCAGGTGTTGAAAAGTTTTAAGGGCTACCATATTACCAAACTGAAAGGAAAATTTTTAAATTACCATACCAGGGATGAGGTACTTGGAGAGAGTCAGCTGTTGCTCATAAAATAGAGAATAAGTTTGCTCTGGTGTGGGATTTGTGATCGAATGATTACCTTTGCTTCATAAAAAAACTTTAGATTATATGCAATACGATGTAGTTGTTATTGGTTCTGGTCCTGGTGGTTATGTTGGGGCCATCAGATGTGCCCAGCTTGGCTTAAAAACCGCAGTTATAGAAAAGTATAAGACTTTTGGTGGAACTTGTCTTAATGTGGGCTGTATTCCTTCAAAAGCATTGCTGGATTCTTCGGAGCACTTTCATAATGCGGCACATACCTTTGGTACCCACGGAATTGACCTGAAAGATCTGAAGGTAAACATGCCACAGATGATTGCCCGTAAGAATGATGTTGTTGCACAAAATACAGCAGGTATAACTTACTTGTTCAAAAAAAATAAAATTGATGCTTTTGAAGGTGTGGGTTCTTTTGTGGATAAAAACACCATTAAAATAACTAAGGCTGATGGTTCTTCGGAGAATATTACAGCTAAAAATGTGATCATCGCTTCCGGTTCTAAACCAACTGCTTTACCGTTTATTAAGATAGATAAAAAGAGAATCATTACTTCAACTGAAGCGCTGAACCTTACCGAAGTTCCAAAAACAATGGTCGTGATTGGTGGCGGTGTGATTGGCTTGGAGCTGGGTTCTGTATATGCACGTTTGGGTACAAAAGTTTCTGTAGTGGAATTTATGCCTTCTATTATTGGCACCATGGATGCCGGGCTTGGAAAAGAACTGCAGCGAGTGCTTAAAAAATCGTTGGGTATGGAGTTTTATACCAATCATAAAGTGACTGGTGCAACCGCTAAAGGAAAAACCGTTACGGTAACTGCAGATAATGCTAAAGGGGAGCAGGTTAAACTGGAAGCAGATTATTGTATTGTTGCTGTAGGCCGTGTGGCTTATACTGCTGGTCTAGGTTTGGAAAATATTGGAATTCAAACGGAAGAACGTGGAAATAAGATTCCGGTAAATGAGCATTTGGAAACTAGTGTGCCTGGTGTGTATGCGATTGGTGATGTGATCAAGGGGGCAATGCTTGCTCATAAAGCTGAAGATGAAGGGGTGTATGTGGCTGAGCGCTTAGCCGGACAGAAACCACACATTAATTATAACCTGATCCCTGGTGTGGTTTATACCTGGCCGGAAGTAGCTTCGGTAGGTTATACCGAGGAGCAACTTAAGGAAAAAGGCATTCAGTATAAAGCGGGTTCTTTCCCTTTCAAAGCGAGCGGACGTGCCAAAGCAAGCATGGATACAGATGGTTTTGTTAAAGTGCTGGCTGATGCGAAAACTGATGAGATCTTAGGCGTTCATATGATCGGGCCACGTGCTGCTGATATGATTGCCGAGGCAGTTGTTGCGATGGAATTCCGCGCGTCTGCAGAAGATATTGCGAGGATTTGCCATGCACACCCTACCTATACAGAAGCGCTTAAAGAAGCGGCTATGGCGGCTACTGATAACAGAGCAATCCATATTTAGTTCTGACACTTACTTATACATAAAAAATCCCCCGCAAATTCAATTACGGGGGATTTTTTATGACCTGGATTTTAATGTTCCAGGTCGTATTCTTTTACATCTTTATGGGTGTAAGGTTCAATCATGAGTTCTTCCATGGTCTTGCCTTTCTTGTTCATCCCCAAACGCTCCAGCAGGTTGTCAAATACCTGGTACATTACTGGTACTACAATGAGTGTCAGGAATAATGAACTGGTTAGACCACCAATGATTACCCAGGCCAAACCATTTTTCCATTCGGCACCGGCACCACTGGCCAGGGCAATTGGAAGCATACCGATTACCATCGCAATGGTGGTCATCAGGATTGGTCTTAAACGGGCATGGTTGGCCAGGATCAGGGCTTCATGGGTAGATTTTCCTTCTGCTTTCATTTGGTTGGTGAAATCGACCAGGATGATCGCATTCTTGGCAACCAAACCAATCAGCATGATCAGACCGAGGATGGTGAAAATACCCAAGGACTGATTGGCCAATGCCAGTGCCAGCAGGGCTCCGATAACCGAAAGCGGTATAGAGAACATAACCACCAGCGGATAGATAAAACTGTCATATAAGGCAACCATGATGAGGTATACCAGGATGATGGAGGCCAGCAAGGCAATACCTAAGGTACCGAAACCTTCGCTTTGATTTTCCTGATCACCACCCCATTTGTAACTTACACCCAGTGGTTTTTTAAGTTTTCCGTTTTTCTCCAGTTCATCCAGTTTATTTTGAAAATCAGTAACAATAGTTCCTGTTGGTCTTCCGATAGACTGTGCCTGTACGGTAACAGAAGTACTCTTGTCTCTTCGTTCCAGCTGACTTGGACCCGATCCTTCCCTAATATCTGCAAATTGAGAAAGTTTAATCTGTTCTCCTGCGCTGTTGATAAAGATCAGGTTCCTTACATCATCTATATTTTTACGGTTGAAAGTCTGGTAACGAATATTAATATCATACTCATATTCTCCCTGACGGAACTTGCCGTCTGTGTTTCCACTAAATGCGGTTTGCATGGTAGAACCTACCGTTTGCAGAGTTAATCCCAAAGCGGCCATTTTATCACGGTCTACCTGAACATTGATCTCCGGACTTCCTTTCTCTACGGATAGTTTCAATTCGGCAGATCCTTTGATTCCTGCAAGGACCTCTTTAGCGCCTTCTGCATATTTCATGGCACTTTCCAGATCCGGACCCATGACCACAAGCTGGATTGGTGCATTTTCGGCAATACCAAGAATACTGATCGGAACAGTTTTTACTTTCGCGCCAACCAGGTAATGAGACAGCTCCCGGCTGATTTTGGTCGCATATATATTGGATGGATCTTTACGTTTTGAGCGGTCTACCAGCATCACATCAATCTCTGATTTATACGCAGTTGCCTGAGCGCTTCCAAAGTCTCCGCTGGCCTGGCCTACGGTGGTGATGGTTTGCACAATTTCAGGCTTTTTCGATAGAAATTCTTCTGCTTTTTGAGTAATCCGGTTGGTTGCTTCAATAGAGGCATCTTTTGGAAGTTCTATCTGAACAAGGAATTCCCCTTTATCACTTTTAGGGAAAAACTCTGTTCCAATAAAACCACCTATTGTTAAACCGCAGGAGCTGAAGAGCAATACAAATACACCAATGATGGTGATGGCTTTATGCTTTAAAGTCCAGGTCAGGATGCCGGTTATCCAGTGTGTGAACGTATTTAGTTGTTTTTCGAACCATAAAATGAAGCGGCCGAAAATATTTTTTCCCTCTATTTTTTCGAGTTTACCGAATCTAGATGAGAGCAAAGGTACAATTGTAAAGGACGCAACAAGAGACAACAAGGTCGCAATAATAACCACCACGCAGAATTGGCGCAGGATATTAGATACCAAGCCAGTACTTACGGTGATCGGGAAGAATACCACGACAATTACAAAGGTGATGGAAACTACGGTGAAACCAATCTCTTTGGTTGCATCGAAAGCCGCGCGGACTTTGTTTTTACCCATCTCCATATGCCTGTAGATATTCTCCAGTACCACGATCGCATCATCCACCAGGATACCAACCACAAGGGAAAGTCCCAGTAAGGACATCAGGTTGAGGGTATAGCCAAATAAACTGATCCCAATAAAGGTTGCAATTAAGGAAACAGGAATAGATACCATAACGATCAGTGCGTTTCTGATGCTATGCAGGAAGAAAAGCATTACAAATGCCACAAGAATAATCGCAAGTATTAAATCGTGAATAACGGCATCGGCAGACTCCAGTGTGAAAATAGAACTGTCGTTTACAATTTTAATGTTGAGTTTATTATTGGCATAGTCCTTTTGTAAGGTCTGGATCACTTTGTGCATTTGCTTACTTACCTCTACCGCATTGGCGTCGGTTTGTTTGATGATCTGCACTGCGATTGCACCTTTTCTGTCGATACGGGCAATCTTTTTAACGTCTTTTTGTGAATCCTGGACATCACCAACATCTTTCAACCTGATTTGTGCACCGGCTTTGCTGGTGGCAACAACCAGATTTCTAAGCTCATCAACATTTTTGTATTTACCAGATAAACGGATCAGTATTTCCTGTTTAGTAGTTTTTACGCTTCCCGTAGGGAAATCCAGATTTGAAGTCAGGATGGCCTGTTGTATTTGAGGTACGGATAAACCATATCCCTGAATTTTATCAGCGTCCAGTCCTACTTGAATTTCACGTTCCTGACCACCAACCAGATTGACCTGCGCAACGCCGTTTACCCTGGAAAGGATAGGAGCAATACGTTTGTCCATCAGATCGTAGAAAGTAGCATCATCCATACTGGCTGATGCCGACATGGTAATTACGGGCAAGTCGTCAAGAGAGAACTTGTTTAAAGAGGGTGGTTTTACATCTGTGGGTAAATTTGCCAGGATGGCATTTACTTTACGTTGTGCATCATTTAAAGACAAATCGATATTTGCTTTATCTGTAAGCGTAATGGTAACCGTGGAAAGGCCTTCAAAAGAGACTGCATTTAGCTTTTTAATGTTCTCTAAAGAAGAAACCGCATCCTCAATTTTTTTGGTCACCGTATTTTCCACCTCATTTGGAGAGGCACCAGGATATATGGTAGAGATAGAGATCGTGTTGTTCGAAAACTTAGGCAATAACTCATATCCCAAAGAAAAGTAGCTCAGCAAGCCCATCAGCGTTAATGCGGTAAAGACCACAATAACGAGGGTAGGACGCTTTATTGAAATTTCAGTAATCTTCATCTTATAGTTATTTTACAGTGGTCACTGGAGTGCCGTCTGACAGATTGATCTGTCCGCTGGTGATGGCAATTTCTCCTTCTTTTAATCCGTCAAGTATTTCAACATTGTCACCCAGGATTCTTCCGGCAATGACTTTGCGCAATTTGGCTTTTCCGTCCTCCAGAACAAAAATCTGGTTACTGCTTACACTGCCAACAAAAGCAGTTCTTGGGATGGTGATGGTGGGCGCTTGTTTAGGGAACTGAAAGATTGCGGTTCCGTACATTCCGGCTTTGATGGTGTTGGTTTTGTTATTTTCTACCAGGATTTCTACCGGGAAGTTCAATGAATTGTCTGCTTTGGCAGCAATAAAGGTGATCTTTCCAGTGTACGTATCTGTAGGGAAAACATTGGATTTGATTTTCACCAGGTTTCCAAGTTTCAGATTAGCAACCTGGCTTTCATTTGCGTTTACTTTTAATTTAAGCTTAGACACATCAACCAACTCAAACAATTGAGTGCCTTGTGCATTTACAAAAGCACCTACTTCAATATATTTTTTGTTTACAACACCATTGATCGGAGATTTGATATTGGCGTCGCTCACCTTTCTTTGTGAGGCCTGTAATCTTAATCTTGCATTTTCTACAGCAAGTTTTGCCTGGTCCAGCTGCTGCTGTGTAACACCGCCGGTTTTAAATGAGCTGCTGTAGCGTGCTTCGTCTTTTAAAGCATTCTGCAACGTTGCTTCTGCGGTTTCTTTATCGGTATTCAGAATTTCTGCATCAATCCGGGCCAATACCTGGCCTTTGGTAACATGGTCACCTTCCTGAACATTGATCCTGGTTACCCGGCCTGCATTTTCATTCAACAGGTTCAATTCTGCAAAAGGAACGAAAGTACCGTTTGCGGTAAAGTCCAGGTTCACCGTGTCTTTTTTTACAGTGGCCACACGAACACTGACGGCACCACTACCCTGAGCAATAAAAGTGGTTACTGCTTCATTTTTTTGCTTATTGTTTTTCAATACGTAGGCTATTGCCCCAATAGCAATTATAAGTACAATAGCTACAATAATTCCTCTTTTCATTTTAATAGTGATTTTATATTTCCGTTTGATTTTATTAATTGTATTTCGGCAATCTTATAATTTAGTAATGCCTGGTTATAGCTGTTCTGAGCTTCAGTTAACGCAGTTTCTGTATCCAGCAGGTCGGTTAAGGTCGCTAAGCCGTTGTTGTAATTGTTTTGGGTGCTTTTATAGATTTCATTCGCCAGTTCAGTGTTTTGTTTTTGGGAATTAATCGTAGTAATGCTGTTTCTGAGTTGAATTTTTGCATTCTCATAGGCCATATTCAAAGAGTTTACGGATTCCCGCCTGTCTTCTTTTGCCTTTCTGATATCCACATCGGCCTGGCGGATTTTCGAACGGGTTAAGAAACCATTAAAAATGGGTACTTTCAACGTCAGACCTACAGCTGAAGCACCGTAGCCGATGGCCGCGCTGCCGGAGCTTAAGAAATCAAAGCCACCGCTCTGGCTAGAATAGGTGTAGTTCCCGGTTAGGGCCAAACTTGGATAGTATTCTGAAACATAAGCCTTGCGTTGCAGTGCCAGTAGTTTGTCCTGGGTGTTCAAAAGCTTAACTTCTGTTCTGTTATCTAAAGCAAGAGAGTCTGTAAACTGAGGCAGTTGCGTCACTTCTGTAAGTTCGGTTTTGGGTAAAATAATATCCGTATTGACCGGCATGCCCATGGCAAACTTGAGCTGGATTTCTAATTGTGTAATCTGATTTAAGGTTTGTTCACGCTGTGTTACCAAATTGGTGAGCTTTACTTTGATCCGATCTACATCAATTTTTTTTGCTAAACCATTTTCATATTGATTAGATATAGCCTTTTCTGTAACCTTTACATTTTTGATGTTGTTGTCCAGTACATTCAGCTGTTGTCTGTTGACCAATACCTGATAATAGTTATTGGCAACCAATTCAATGATTTGCTCTTCTGTTAACTGAGAAGTCAGGTTGTAATATTCTTCGCTGGATTTGGCTGCTTGCAGGCCTGTAAATACCGTTTGGTTAAACAATTGCTGTGAAAGTTGAACCCCGGCAGATGAATTCCAGTTCTGGCCCAGTTTGATGGCCTGTGTAGTGCCTCCAAAATTGGCAACCAGCTGACCTATGATCGGATTGTAAGTTAAGCCAGCATTACCTGTAATTTGTGGTAAGGCCTGTGCTCTCACTTCTTGTGTTTTGTACCTTCCGCCATCAATGTCAAGTTTTGCTTTACGCACCTTCACACTGTTTTGTATCGCATAGTTCAACGCATCTTTTAACGTCAGCGTCTGCTGTGCATTTGCAGCATCCGCTATAAGTAAGCCCAAAAGCAACAGCGGGATTAATTTTAGTTGTTTAATAATATGATTCATTCTTATAACGGTTGTGTGTTTTATTTCCTTAGTCCTTTAATAAATATCTTCGACAGGCTGAGCTGTTTTTCCAAAATGATCTTAAAATCTTTTTTGCTAGGTATGAGTTCTTTGTAGCCATGCATTACGCATAACGAGGTAATGCCCGCGAGGCTTTCCAGATAGAGTTCTGTGATTTTGTTAAGATCGGAAACCTCAATATCACCTTGTGCCACCGCAGCCTGAAAGATATGCGCATGGATTTCTACATCTCTCTCTTTCATTTTTGTAACGTGATTCTTTAATTCATCTGAATTGAATGAAGCATCGTTACTGCCCGAAGAGAGGTGTAGCATATAATACTTTTGGAAAAAGCGGTGTTTGACTTCAATAAAATTGGCCAGGGTTGCCTCCAGCGAATTAATTGCAGGTTTTTCCTTGTGTATAGCCTCGAAATAGTCATCAAAGATTTTGTTGATTACTCCAAGGATCAAGCTGCTTTTGTCTGGAAAATAATAATACAAGGAAGGCTTTGATACAGACAGATCGTCTGCGATTTCATTCATTGTGGTTTTATTGATTCCGAAATGGGTAAAGCGTTTAATTGCTCCTTCTATAATTAACTCTCGTTTTTTGTCTGTCTCTAACATTCTACTCTTTTACTTTCTGACTTTTTTATTAATAAGGTCAAAAATACAGCCGAATAATGGTATATTAAAACTTAAGTTAAAAAATTAAGAGAAATGACTTTTTTGTGACTAAATATTTCGTTTTAATCCAGATAGAAAGATGTCTGCGAATCTTTTTTCTTTTACGAAGATTTGTTTGAATTGTTCTTTACTTGGGAAGATCTTTCGGTCTTTGTTTAAGATATTGAAATGTATTCCGGCGAGAGCTTCAACAAAAATTTCCGTAATGTAAGTTGCGTCATCAATAATAAATTCTCCGGCGACACTTCCGCGGTTCAGGAGAGAAGTAATGATTTTTAGTTCAAAATCCTTTGCTTTGTTGAATTTTTCAAACAAATCTGCCGGTAGTTCCGGGCCAATCATCTTGGAAAATTCCATTAAATTGTAATACTTCTGGATATAACCTTGTCTTTTCTGCAGGAGCATCATAATCCCCTCAGTGCTTGTGGCCGTTTTTTCTACAGATTTCAGCAGATCTTTACTGATGGAATGCATTAAGTGTTCAATGACACTGACGTAAAGGCTCAGCTTGTCTGGAAAATAATAATAAAGCAAGGCTTTTGAAAACGAGATGTCCTTTGCAATTTCTGTCATTGTGGTTTTTGCCAATCCATAATGAGCAAATCTTTTCAACGCTGCATTTATAATTAAAATTCTTTTCTTATCCTGATTTTCCATGTTGAACTGAACCCTGCCTTGCCTGAATGCTGATATAAACCTTATAAAATATTTGGGACGTTAAATTATGCATTTTTTTTAAATATTAACTTTAACATATTTATTACACATGTTAACGATTACATTTGCAGTGTTTAAAAAAAATCTAAGCATGTCTTTTATTCAGGAAAACGTTTCTTTAAAGCCCTTTAATACTTTTGCTATAGCTGCGATTGCAAGATATTTCGTTGAAATTTTTAGTGAGGATGAACTTGTTCAACTCTTGTCCTTAAATATTGTTAAAGAAAATGATCTGCTTGTTTTGGGTGGAGGGAGCAATATTTTATTAACTAAGGACTTCTCAGGACTTGTGATTAAGATCAGCATTCCGGGAATCAGCAGCAAAAAGGAAAAAGAAGGTTTTCTGGTCACTGCGGGTGCAGGGGTGGTTTGGAATGACCTGGTTCAATATTGTGTAAGCAATGGTTTGGCCGGAGTGGAGAACCTGAGTTTAATTCCGGGTACGGTTGGTGCCTCTCCGATTCAGAATATAGGTGCTTATGGGGTAGAATTAAAAGATGTTTTTTACAGTTGCACTGCATTTGAGATTGCAACAGGGGCTAAGAGGGTTTTTAGTTATGAGGAGTGTGAATTTGGATATCGCGATAGTATCTTTAAGAATGAACTGAAGGGTAAATACATCATTTCGTCCGTTCGTTTCCATCTTTCTGGCTCGGCAGACCTTAAAACAACCTATGGTGCCATTCAGACTGAACTCTCTTCCAGGAATATTTCACATCCAACGATAAGTGATATTTCTGCTGTGGTCTCTGATATCAGGGTAAGTAAATTACCCGATCCCTCAACAATTGGTAATGCAGGAAGTTTTTTTAAGAACCCGGTGATATCGACCAGACAATATGAAGAGGTTAAACAATCTTATCCGGATATAGTGAGCTATCCATTTGGAGAAGGGCGGGTTAAGCTGGCTGCCGGGTGGATGATTGAGCAATGTGGGTTTAAGGGGAAGGTAGTAGGGGAGACAGGGACATGGAAAAATCAGGCTCTTGTACTGGTAAATCATGGTCATGCTACAGGACAAGAAGTGTATAGTTTTTCGGAACAGATCATCAATGAAGTGTGCCAAAAGTTTGGCGTAAAATTGGAAAGAGAAGTAAATATTCTGTGACATTGCGTTGTTTGCGCTTTAGAGGCGGATAAAAAGTTATTATAATAGCAAGTTCTATTTTTGGTACATATGTTGTGTAAAGTTTATATAGGCAAGATTAAACAAATTCGATAGTGTTAATTCTGATATCTTGTTTGTTTGCTTTTTTAAACACTTAAAAATTAAAACATTATGACAAAAAATGAATTCAATCTACAGTTGCACGACCATTCAGTTTCTTTACAGTCATTCGCTTTAAATTTTACTAAAGATATTGAAGATGCAAACGACTTGGTACAAGATACAATGCTGAAAGCAGTGACGTACTATAGTAAGTTTAAAGAGGGTACGAACCTGAAAGGTTGGTTATTTACCATAATGAAAAATACATTCATTAACAACTACAGACGTTTGGTCAAAACGAATGCACTCATCACCAAATCAGAAGATATTTCCTCTGCTAACCTTCATTATAGTGCAACTAAAAATACCATCGACAGCAAATTTGTAATTGGAGATATCAATAAAGCTCTATCTACCCTGCAGCCTGAATATTATGTGCCCTTCATTAAATATTTTGAAGGATATAAATACCATGAGATTGCGGATATGCTGGAAATTCCTATCGGAACAGTTAAAACGAGGATACATGTTGCAAGACAAATTCTTAAAAAATATTTAAAAACATATTCTAAAGATATTTTAGGCGCTGATATTGTTTAAGTATTAGCGGTGAAATCTGAGAAGAGGTGTTCCATAAAACTGGAGCACCTTTTTTTGTTTAATTTTATTCCGAAGCTCATTGTCTGTCCTAAAACTTTACTTTTGTACGGATGAGATCATTTATTGTTGCAAGGATTTATAGTTATCATGGAGTTACCGGTTTATACTAAACAGCAACTGGCTTTACGGAACGGGCAGGATAAACCTCAGATCTGGGTTGCCTTTAAGGGGGTAATTTATGATGTGAGTGAAAGCCGTTTATGGCGAAATGGCAAGCATTATGAACATTGGGCAGGTCAGGATTTAACGGAAGAATTGCCGGACGCTCCACATACGGATGCGGTTTTTGAGAAATTTAGTCCAGTCGGCCGTTTGAATGTCTAGAAACCCCGGTTAGGGTATTTCTAGACATAGATGTTTAAATCTTCGAAAAAACTTAAATGGTAAAAGAACTTAGATTAACAAATTCTTTGATTCTTCCTGTAATTTCTTCTTCTTTCAAGTTTAGGATTCTTTCTGTTCCGAATTTTTCTACACAAAAGGAAGCCAGGGCTGAACCATAAATGATTGCGTTCTTCATGTTATTGAAGTTAATTGTACCTACTTTTGCCATATAGCCGATAAAGCCACCGGCAAAGGTATCTCCGGCTCCTGTTGGATCAAAAACTTCTGCAAGTGGAAGGGCAGGGGCAGAAAAGATCTGATCTTCATGGAACAACAAGGCACCGTGCTCTCCCTTTTTAATGATCAGGTATTTCGGACCCATGGTTAAGATTTTTCTGGCTGCTTTAACCAATGAATATTCTCCTGATAACTGACGGGCTTCAGCATCATTAATAGTGAGTACATCGACCAGTTTAATTGTTTCCAGCAAATCGTCCATTGCAATGTCCATCCAGAAGTTCATAGTATCCATTACAATAAGCTTAGGTCTGTTTTTTAGACGTTTGATCACTGTTTGTTGTACCTGAGGGGTTAAGTTGCCCAACATCAGGTATTCACAGTCCTGGTAGCTTTCAGGTATTACAGGATCAAAGTCAGCAAGTACATTGAGTTCTGTAACCAGTGTATCTCTGCTGTTCATATCATTGTGGTATCTTCCAGACCAGAAAAATGACTTGCCGCCCTCTTTCACCTGTAAACCTTCGGTATCTATTCCGTGGCTATTAAAGCGCTCAATGTCTTCTTTATGGAAATCATCACCTACTACAGCAACTATTTTAACTTTATTATAAAAGTAAGAAGCGGCCAATCCGGCATAAGTTGCGGCTCCGCCTACTATTTTGTCTGTTTTTCCAAAGGGGGTCTCAATGGCATCGAATGCTACAGTTCCTATGATTATCAGGCTCATATATGAAATCTTTATTTTTTTTTAATTTTTTTCACTGCAAATATTGCATAAATAAATTAAAACCCCTAATATTGCATTCCCAAAACGAACAAGGCTTTATGTTCTTTAATAGTTCAAAAAAGGCGTTTTGGGAATAAGCCAGCATCCCGAGTAGCTCAGCTGGTTAGAGCATCTGACTGTTAATCAGAGGGTCACTGGTTCGAGCCCAGTCTCGGGAGCAATACCAAAAGCCTTTCAGTTCGTCTGAAAGGCTTTTTAAATAGCCAGCACTCCTTCTTAGCTCAGCTGGTTAGAGCATCTGACTGTTAATCAGAGGGTCGCTGGTTCGAGCCCAGCAGAGGGAGCCAAAAAGATCTCATGTCCGAGATCACTTAAAAGCCTGTTTCTGCAAGGAAACAGGCTTTTTTGCTTCTATGCGGAAGTTCTCCGAGTTAAAACTAGATGTTTGTCATGCAGTCGTGTTTGTGAGTTTAGCAGCTTTTTCTGCTCAACTTAACTCAAAACCGTTACAGAAACCGTTACAAAAAATCTTCGTTGTGTAGGCCTTCCGGTTATCATTAACCTTTAATAAGACTACAAAAAATGGCAACAGTCGAAACCAAAATTTTCGTCCATCACAAGAAAAACGACGGAACATGGAATGTTAAAATCAGGTTGTATCATCGGGATGATGTACCAATGTTGGCGGTAGGTTTTAGTTTCCCTTTTATGATTATACTTCGTAATTTCATAAATGGTTTCTCTATTATCAAGTGTAGTAGATATGCTGCCAGTATGCAGGTTATTATACAAATTATGAGCATTATATTACTTTCTATTTTAAATTGATCTAATAATTTGTGTGTTACGTGAATTATACCTTTATGTGTCAAATAGATTGCAAACGAAAGGTTTGCAATAAACGTGGTAGTTTTTGAATTCCACCTGTACAAAAAGCTTGTCGGACTTATAGAACCTAAAACTATAAATCCAAAGCCAAGTGCGATTAATGGAAAACCAAAGATTGAAGCGATAAAGGTTTGTTGGTCTTCACATAAAAAATGGGCACCTATCAAAATACATAAACTTAGCAGAATAAACTGGTTTCCATATTGTGAAATTTTAGTATAAAATTTTGGCAAGAAAACATAAATGCCCGCAAGTGAAACGCCAACTAAAAGTCCGTCTAGACGACTATACGTCGGGTAATAAATGTATTTGTGCCAATACATCCAACTGTAATCATCTTCAATTTTAGGTAGATACAGATAGTTATAACAATAAAGTCTAATTACAAAACCAAATAAAAACAGCACTATTAATAGCCAATATGATTTAACAAATAGTTTGGATCTTTGTAAGAAAATTAAAACTATAGGAAAAAACAAATAAAAATGTTCCTCTACACATAGAGACCAAGCGTGAGAAAAGGTTCCAAAATTCTTTACATCAAGCCCAAGATTTTGAGTAAAAGTCAAAACTTTCCAGAGTGGTGGTAGTGCTTCTCTTTCTCTGAAAAATGGAAAGCAAAAATAAAGTCCAACTGTTACCAAAAACGCAGGAACAATCCTAAAGAATCGTTTAATAAAAAAGATTTTAAATGAAATGGGTTGTTCTTGTTTGATTTGATAGAAGATTTGAGAAGAGATTAAAAATCCACTCAACACAAAAAACAAGTCAACGCCTGTCCAACCGAACGAAGCTACATCTGGCAACCATTTCGGTTGTCCACGGGTAACTATAAAATAATGATAAAAGAAAACTACTATAATCGCTAATGCTCTTAAGTGGTCAAGTCCGTATAATTTCCTATGAATGTCTAAGCCTGATTTTGTTGTCATTTTATTCTTTTGTCTGTCGGATGTTCAGTAAGTAAGCGGTTTGGGAAATACCGCCACTTGATATAGGTATCATAACGTCATAGCTATATACCTGTATTCAGGGTAAGCAGGTCTGAGAAGCGTAGTGGTTTCCTTACATCAAAACTAACAAATAAACATTATGAAAATGATTCTAAATTGTTTGAGCAATCTGATCTTCTGGTTAGGTGATGCACTCACGCAGGCTTCTTACCCTTTATGCGAAAATGAGACGATATGCGTGGACTTTGATACAATATGAAGATATCCCGGCAGCACTTTTACTTTACTTTTACGATCTGAATAAAATATCAAATATATACTTATCCATGAACCAATCTAACCGACTTAAGTCCTTGGTCTTACTGGCTTGCGCATGTCTGTCCGGGACTGTGTACGCACAGGAAAGAACGGCACCTGCTTATCCGCTGATCACCCACAACCCTAACTTTAGCATCTGGTCAAATACCGATCAATTGAACAATTCTACCACAACGCATTGGACAGGTGCAGCGCACTCACTACTGGGACTGATTAATGTGGATGGGAAGATTTATCGTTTCCTTGGAGAAGAGAAGACCAGCTACAAAACCGTATTGAGTGCCTCTGATGAAGCATCTTATCCTGTTGTTTACACGGAAGACAAACCAGAGGGTGACTGGACTTTGCTAAAATACAGTACTATCGGCTGGAAATCTGGTCAGGCGCCGGTTGGCGATGAGGAGAAGAATGTGAAAACATTATGGAAATCGGATGATATTTGGGTAAGACGGACGTTCAACCTTAGTACGATCGCCGGCATTAATGAACTTTTTTTAAAACTCAACCACGACGACAACGTTGAGGTTTTTCTGAACGGTACCAAGGTTTACCAGAAGAAAGGTTGGACAAGTAATTTCCAATATTTGCCAATCCATAAAAAGGCACTTAAAGCGGGTCAGAATGTGATCGCTATTCATCTGTCCAATACAGCGGGTAGCCGTTTTTTGGATTTTGGTCTTGTAGACAAGCTGAAAGACAATGCCGGCCAAATATTGCTGGCTGAACAAAAAAATGTCGAAGTGAATGCAACGCAAACTGTATATAATTTTGCCGCCGGAAAAGTGAATGTTCAACTTACCTTCACTTCACCATTGCTGTTAAATGACCTGAGTTTGTTGTCTCGCCCCGTTTCCTACATTACGTATAAAGTGAATGCAAATGATGGAAAAAAGCACGCCGTAAAAGTTTTCCTGGGCGCATCATCTGACATTGCTGTCTATCAACCTTCACAGGCCGTTAGCGCACAAAAATATGAGACGGAGAAACTGTCTGTTTTAAAAACAGGTACCGTTGAGCAGCCTGTTCTTCAAAAAGGGGCCGACGATATGCGTATCGACTGGGGGTATTTTTATGTAGCTGCGCCAAAAACTGCGGGAGTGGTTCAGTTTACGACCAAAGGCAGCGAAGCGGCGAATGCATTCAGAAAGGGATCTGTTTCATCAACCGCATCTAAGGGCCATTCGCTTTCCTTAAATACGATCATTCCTTTTGGAACTGTTGGTGAAACCGCTGTTGAGCGTTTTGTTGAGTTAGGTTATGACGAGGGGTTTTCCATACAGTATTTTCATACTGATTTGAGGCCCTGGTGGAATAACTCAGGCAAAGCAACAATCGAAGGAGAACTCACAAAGGCCTTTAATGAATACCAGTCCGTTATGCAAAAATGCAGGACCTTCGATAAAGAGGTTTACGCGGATGCCTTACGTTCTGGAGGAGCAGCATATGCACACTTGTGTGCTTTGGCTTATCGCCAAAGTATTGCAGCGCATACATTGGTTAAAAGCCCTGCAGGCGAAACCCTGTGGTTGTCTAAGGAAAACAATAGTGGCGGTTTCATCAATACGGTAGATGTGACTTATCCCTCAGCGCCGCTTTACCTGCTTTATAATCCGGAATTGATGCAAGGCATGCTGACTGGTATTTTCCACTTTACTGAAACAGGTAAATATCCGCATCCATGGGCTGCGCATGACCTGGGTACTTATCCGAAGGCGAACGGGCAGACTTACGGTGAGCCAATGCCGGTGGAGGAATCCGGCAATATGATCATCCTTTGTGCTGCGATTGCTAAAGTGGAGGGTAATGCCGGCTATGCAAAAAAACACTGGCAGACGCTGACCACTTGGGTTGATTATCTTGCCAAAGAAGGTTTGGATCCGAAAACTCAATTATGTACCGATGATTTTGCCGGACATCTGGCCCGAAATGCCAACTTATCCGTAAAAGCTATCGTTGCGATAGCTTGCTATGCACAAATGGCCGAGACATTGGGTGAAGCTGAAACCGCTAAAAAATATAGGGCTATAGCTGAAGGCATGGTGCCTGAGTGGATAAAAATGGCTGACGCCGGCGATCATTATGCACTCACTTTTGATAATAAAGATACCTGGAGCCAGAAATATAACCTGGTTTGGGACAAGGTGCTGGGCTTACATTTGTTTCCTCAGAAAGTGTATGATACCGAAACCCGTTATTATCTTACTAAAATAAATAAGTTTGGTATTCCGCTAGACAGCCGTAAATTCTACACCAAGAATGACTGGATCGTTTGGACGGCAACTTTTGCTCCTCAAAGGGATCAGTTTGAGGCATTGATCAGACCGCTTTATGTACACGCCCTGGAGACTCCATCGCGCGTGCCTCTGAATGATTTTTACGATTCAAAAACGGGCATCAGGGAAAATTTCAAAGCGAGAAGCGTAGTAGGGGGTTTTTATATGAAAATACTGGCTGATCAATTGAAATCAAATAATGGACAATAATGCACTGATCACTAAGCCGCATTATCCGATACTGGATGGTTTACGCGGTGTTGCGGCCATCATCGTCGTTACTTTTCACCTCACTGAACCGTTAGGGACTGGTCATCTGGATATTATTGTTAATCACGGATACCTGGCTGTCGATTTCTTTTTCCTACTATCAGGTTTTGTGATTGGCTATGCTTATGATGACCGCTGGGATAAAAAAATAACCATTGGCAGTTTCTTTAAACGCCGTATAGAGCGTCTTCAGCCCCTGGTGATCCTGGGCATGACATTGGGTGCTATAGGATTCTACTTCACAGATTCGACGCTTTGGCCGCTCATCCATACTGTACCAATTTGGAAAATGCTGCTGGTTTTGCTGATCGGTTATACTATTCTTCCTGTGCCGATGTCTATGGATATACGTGGCTGGCAGGAAATGCATCCGCTTAACAGCGTAGGATGGTCTTTATTCTTTGAATACATCGCCAATATTCTTTATGCGGTTTGGATAAGGAAGTTTTCAAAAACTGCATTGTCTGTATTGGTATTGGTTGCAGCTGTAGCACTTGCACATCTGGCGATCACCAATGGGGATGTCAGTGGCGGCTGGACATTGAACGTGGAGCAGGTTCGTGTGGGCTTTACCCGCACGATGTACCCGTTTTTTGCCGGGCTGTTGCTTTCGCGTATTGCTAAACCCACCCGCATCAGACATGCATTTTTATGGTGCAGCGTTTTAGTAGCGATGGTATTGTATATGCCGCGTATTGGCGGTGCTGATCATCTTTGGATGAATGGAATATACGAGACTGTTTGCATCATTGTCGTTTTTCCGCTTATCGTTTACCTTGGTGCCAGTGGTGAGGTTCATAGCCAAACGGAGCGAAGGATATGTACCTTTCTCGGCGACATATCCTATCCGCTATACCTGGTGCATTATCCGCTGGTTTATTTCTATGTGGCATGGATCAGCAATCATAAAGGTGTAACCATTGCGCAGGCCTGGCCTTATGCCGTAGCGATTTTGATCGGTGCAATTTTCCTGGCCTATGTCAGTTTGAAATGGTACGATGAGCCTGTTAGAAAATGGTTGCGAAAAAAACTTGGCTGAAAATTATATTAAATCTGGCTTAATTTAATTTGGTGAAAAAACAGGTATCTTTATTTCTATGGGAAAATTAAAACCGCTTTTTCTTACCTTAAGTGTCCTGGTCATTTTAACTGTTCATGCGAAGGCAACATGGTCCATAATTGTAATCGATCCAAAGACAAAAGAAATTGGTATTGCGGGTGCCTCGTGTACCTTTAGTGTCTATGGAATTGGTGGAATTATTCCTGGAAAAGGCGCGATTGTAGTGCAGGCAATGAGTAATAAATTAGCCAGAAACAAAGGGCTTCAAATGATCCTTGCGGATGCATCGCCGAAAGAAATTCTCGAAGCCATAAAGAATCCAGAATTCGATCCCGAGCAACAGCAATATGGAATAGTTTGTGTCAAAAATATAGATGCACCGGAAACGTATACCGGCTTGGAGACAACATCTGATAAAGGAACTGTAACTTCAGACGGTATATCGGTTCAAGGTAATACTTTAAGCAATAAAGAGATGCTTCATAAAATCCTTCAAGTTGCAATCAAAGCTCAAAAGGCATCTCTGCCCATCCAGGAAGTATTGATGCTCGCTTTAGAGGCTGGCGCAGAATATGGAGGTGATAAACGCTGCGGTGATCGTAAGGCAGCAAGTGCGTTTCTAACTGTAGCGAAGCCAGGGGATGATGTACAACATCCTTCTATTAATCTTATCGTGAATCAGAAAGATGAAACTACAAATGCAGTGAAAGCTTTAAGGATAGAGTTTGATCGTTGGAGAAATAGAAGAAAGGAGTAGTTAAACTTATATAACAAGAGTTGATTTTAATCAAAATTTTTATTGTTTGAGACAATAAAAACTATATTTATATCAATTATTTTGGTCCTCATTAAAGAAATGAGCGATGAACCTATTTACTTACAAAGTCTATTATCCAATATGAAAAGATATATCTTATTATTTCTTGTATTTACAGCCATTTCGGGATATGCTCAAAATTCCATCAATAACTACAAATATGTGGTTGTGCCAGAAAAATTTAACTTTCTTAAACAGAAGGATCAGTATAAGTTAAATACACTGGCAAAAATGTTTATGGAAGAAAAAGGTTTTACTGCTTATTTTGATAATGCTGATTTGCCAGCTGAGATTGCAGGAAATCGTTGCAATGCACTAAATCTGGATGTACAGGAAAAGAATGGAATGTTTACGACAAACCTTACCGTATTATTAAAGGATTGTAAAGGTAATGTAGTCTTTAAAAGTAAAGAAGGAAAAAGCAGGGAAAAGGAATATAATACGTCTTATAATATGGCTTTGAGAGATGCTTTTACTTCTCTAAATGATGTTCAGTATGCTTATAATGGAAATATTCAGCAGGCAGTTGCAACCACCCAGCCAGCTACCGTAGCTGTGGCAGTACCAGCAGCAGTAGTTGCAACCCCTGTTAAAGAAGTTTCTGTTTCTGCTGCTATACCAGTGGTCAAACAAGCGGAAGGCACGTTGTATGCACAGTCGACAAGTACAGGGTATCAGTTGATCGATACTACTCCTAAAAAGGTACTTACCTTATTTAAAACTTCGCAGCAGGATTACTTTATTGCTGACAATGGAATCTCTAATGGCGTTGCATTTAAAAAGAATGAAGAGTGGTTCTTTGAATATTATAAAGACGCCAAGTTGATTTCCGAAAAATTGCTGATCAAATTTTAAGCGGGTTACCTGTCAGTTTTGAATGATGGGATCATTTACTGTTATTCTTGCAAAATTAGCGAGAATAATTAACTTTGGAGCTTTCCGGTCAAAAAGGGAATTAAAGTTGAAATGAGAATATTGTGTCTTTTTTTTAGTCTGATGGTCCTGATGCAAAGCGGTTTGCCTTGCAGGGATGATATCGTGTCTTCAAAACCGGCATCTGCTTCTTATCAAAAAAAGGACAGTCAAACACCATCACAGCAAAAGGATGACTGTTCTCCTTTTTGTGTCTGTATCTGTTGCTCTACACCATCAATGCAACAGACTCAGCCCATAATTGCTGTATCTTTTTCCAGTATTTGTTCTGATTATCCACTGGAAGATGTGGCGGGATTTATTGATATCAGTCTGCCCGTCTGGCAACCGCCAAAACTTTCTTAAATCTTTTTTAATTAAAAGCCTTATTGCTTGTTTAACCAAGCACATTCAAAATTTTACAGGATAAAAATTCAGGTCAGTATTGCTGGTCCTGAAGGCTAACATTAATTTAAATTTAAGATGTTTAATAAGATCATTTTATTTTCCATAAAAAATAAACTGGCTATTGGTGTGATGATGATTGCCCTAATTATTTGGGGAGGTTACTCATTGGCGAGGTTACCGATTGATGCGGTACCGGACATTACCAATAATCAGGTCCAGATTATTTCTCAGGCGCCAGATCTTGGTGCACAGGAGGTCGAACAGTTTATAACCGCACCTATAGAACTGGCTATGGCCAATATACCACATGTTGTGGAGAAGAGGTCTATATCCAGATCGGGCATTTCAGTAATTACAATCGTTTTTGAAGATGATGCAGATATTTACTGGGCCAGGCAGCAGGTCAGTGCACAGCTTAAAGAAGCTGAAAGCTTAATCCCAGAAAATCTTGCAAAACCCTCTTTAGCACCTGTTACAACAGGATTGGGGGAAATATATCAGTATGTACTTCATCCGAAAAAAGGATACGAGGCTAAGTACAGCGCCACAGATCTACGTACCATGCAGGATTGGATCGTACGTACCCAGCTTGCCGGAACAAAGGGCGTTGCTGAAGTTAGCGGATGGGGTGGTTATGTAAAACAATATGAAGTTGCATTAGATAATGAAAGACTAAATGCAAACAATGTGACCATTGCCCAAATCTTTAATGCCCTGAAAGAGAACAATGAAAATACGGGAGGGGCTTACATTGAACAGCACAGTAATGCTTATGCCATACGTGGCATTGGCCAGGTAAAATCGCTGGCAGATATAGAAAAGATCGTAGTCAAAAATGAAAAGGGAATACCTGTTCTAATCCGTGATGTAGCCACTGTACAAATTGGGAGCGCCACCAGGTATGGAGCCGTAACCAGAAATGGTACAGGAGAAGTGGTTGCCGGTGTTACACTCATGCTGAAAGGGGAAAACTTTAATGAAGTGATAGAGAATGTGAAGGAACGGGTTGCCCAGATTCAGAAATCCTTACCGGAAGGTGTAGTCATTGAACCTTTTATAGACAGGACCGAACTGGTGGGAAGAGCAATAGGTACTGTACAAAAAAATCTTATTGAGGGCGCATTGATTGTCATCTTTGTATTGTTGCTATTGCTTGGTAACTGGCGGGCCGGATTGATTGTCGCTTCGGTAATTCCCTTTGCAATGCTTTTTGCTTTTGCAATGATGCGGCTTTTCGGAGTTTCAGGTAACCTGATGAGTCTGGGGGCGGTAGATTTTGGTTTGATTGTGGATGGAGCTGTGATTATCGTAGAAGCCATTCTATACAGGCTTACGGAAAGTAAGCTCTTTAAAGATGTACCCAGGCTAAACCAGCAGCAAATGGACGAACAGGTATATCAGGCTGCCTCTAAGATCCGGGCAAGTGCTACTTTTGGCGAGATCATCATCCTGATTGTGTACTTGCCCTTACTGACTTTGGTTGGGATAGAAGGAAAAATGTTTAAACCTATGGCCCAAACGGTGGCCTTTGCTATTATTGGGGCTTTTATTCTTTCGCTAACCTATGTTCCGATGGTCAGTGCTTTATTCTTAAGTAAAGAAACGCTGCATAAAGAAACGATATCTGATAAAATCATGAACCGGCTGAAAGCCTGGTATGCACCCGCACTGGAACGTGTTTTGAAATTTAAGAAGCTTACCGTTGGTCTTTCCCTGGGGCTTTTTGCCTTTAGTATAGTGCTGTTTTCGAATATGGGGGGAGAATTTTTACCTCAACTGGAAGAAGGAGATCTAACTGTAGAAATTTCTATGATGCAGGGAACCTCTCTTTCTCAGGTGATTGAGACTTTTGGAAAGGCCGAGAAGATATTGAAGGAACAATTTCCAGAGGTAAAGCAAGCCGTAACCAGAATTGGAAGTGCGGAAATTCCGACAGATCCGATGCCAATAGAAAGAGGAGATATGATGGTGGCCATGATTCCAAAAAAGGAATGGAAAACGGCAAAGACCAAGGAAGAGATGACAGAAAAGATGGAAGAGGCCTTGTCAGTTCTTCCTGGAGTAAATATAGAGATTACCCAACCGATGCAAATGCGTTTTAATGAACTCATGACAGGAGTGAGGCAAGACGTAGCTATAAAAGTGTATGGGGAGGACCTGGACGTCCTCAGTAAGCATGCCAAAGAAATTGCGCGCCTGATCACACCCGTAAAAGGTGTCGGGGATTTGTTTATTGAACAGATATCTGGCTTGCCACAGATTGTTGTGGCCTATGACAGGGACAGAATAGCACAATATGGATTGAGTATAGGAGATGTGAATACGATTTTGCGGACTGCCTTTGCAGGAAACGTTGCGGGCGTTGTTTTTGAAGGAGAAAAGAGGTTTGATTTGGTGATCCGGCTTAAAAGAGAGCTCCGGAATAATATATCTAATATTGAAAACTTGTATATTCCCTTGCCTTCAGGAAATAAAGTTCCGTTAAATCAGCTGGCCAGTATCTCTTTTGTAAATGCACCGGCACAGATTTCCAGAGAGGAGGGTAAAAGAAGGATCTATGTTGGTTTTAATGCAAAGGGAAGAGATGTAGAAAGTACCGTTGCGGAAATCAAAAAGATACTTGATGCTAAACTGAAACTTACTTCCGGATATTATTTGAGTTATGGAGGCCAGTTTCAAAATCTCAAAGAGGCAAAAGGAAGACTTTCTATTGCAGTTCCCTTGGTCATGGTGTTGATCCTGATCTTGTTGTATGTCACTTTCAAATCTGTGACGCAAACCTTTTTGATTTTTAGTGCTGTTCCATTGTCTGCAATCGGGGGAATATTTGCCTTGCTGATCAGGGGAATGCCATTTAGTATTTCTGCAGGAGTTGGGTTTATTGCGCTATTCGGAGTGGCTGTACTGAATGGAATAGTGATGATTTCTTATTTCAATCAGTTGAAGGAAGAAGGGATAGCAGACGTTTACCAGAGGGTTATAGAAGGAACGAAAGTAAGGTTAAGACCTGTTCTGATGACAGCCGCGGTAGCTTCTCTTGGTTTTTTACCAATGGCCTTGTCTGGTGGCGCAGGTGCTGAAGTACAAAAACCTCTTGCTACCGTTGTGATTGGTGGACTGTTATCCGCAACTTTTTTAACCTTGTTTGTTCTGCCTTGTTTATACATGCTGTTTACCAAGCCTTTGAAAAAGTTACCTGTAAAAGTGGTATCAATAGGTGTTTTTGTTGTTTTACTATGGAGTCCGGGTGCTGGGAACAGTGCGAAGGCACAGTCGCAGCCCTTGACGCTGGATCATGCGATTTCCCTTGCATTAAAAAACAATCTGCAGATTAAAACCGCGGATCTGGCCGTTAAACAATCATTGGCTTTTGGTAAATCTGCAGTTGATCTTGGAAAAACTTCTTTTTCACTTTCCCAGGACCCTACTGCGGGCGGAGGTAATGACAATTCATTAACAGTCAGTCAAACCTTTGCCTGGCCGGGATTCTATAAGAACCAAAAAGCGCTGTACAATGCACAGACCACCTTGTTATCTAAAACAGGTGCTTATACTCAACTAGAGGTTATCAAAGCGGTCAAAATGGCTTTTTATAACTGTCTTTTCGGGCGGGAATATCTTAAAATCCTCAACTTTCAGGACAGCATCTATAAGAATTTTATCGCAAAGGCCAGCCTGCGTTATAAAGTTGGAGAGACATCTAACCTGGAGGTGATTTCTGCAAAGAACAAATATCAAGAACTGCAGATGCTTCAGCGTGCAGCTGAAGGAGCGTTGAAAAATCAGGAATTGAATCTGGCTCAGTTACTTTGTATGGAAGGACCGATCTTATTTTCAGAGCAGGGATTGCCTGTGCTGAACCTGAAAATTGATGAAGAGAAGACCAGCCCACTCTTGCAGGTCTATCAGCAGCAGATTAAAATTGCCCAGGCCAAAATTAAGACAGAACGGTCAAAAGCCTGGCCTGATCTGACCTTGGGCTATGCACAGCAAGTACTGGTCAAACCCTTTAATCCTGCAAATATTGACCGGTCTTATTTTCCGGGTACCAGAATAGCAGGAATCCAGCTTGGACTCTCTGTTCCCATATTTACAGGAGCTGGAAGGGCACGGGTCAATAGTGAAAAGATAGGCGTGCAGATGGCACAAACCGACTATGTAAGGGTTCAGGACCAGCTGAAAACGGCTTATGAGCAAGAATTGCAAGCCTATAAAAATAATAGACAGATGGTGGATTACTATGTTAAAGATGGACTCAGGTTGTCCGGTGAACAAATGCGGATTGCTCAGGTTTCTTTTGATCTGGGAGAAATTGGTTATATGGAGTTCATTCAGAATATGTCTTTGGCTGTACAAAGTAAACTGAACTATCTGCAATCCGTTCAGCAACTGAATGAATCGGTTATTCAATTACAATTTTTAAAAGGGAATGATTAGGATGAATATATTAAATATAAAGAATCTGTTACGAACAGGAATTCTGGCGATCTGTATCCTGGTGTCTTGTACAACAGGTAATAATTCTGCTAAAGAAAACGAAAGTCCATCGGATAAAGAAGAGAAACATGAAGATCTGCTGGAGCTGAACACCAAACAATTGCAAGCGGTGGGCATCACCATAGGGCCAATAGAACAGAAAAACCTGACCGCAGTAGTTAAATCCAGTGGTCAATTGGCTGTTCCGCCTCAGAATGAGGCTCAGGTCAATGTACTTTATGGTGGAATTATCCGGAAAATTAATGTCATGGAGGGGCAGCAGGTAAATAAAGGAACACTACTGGCCGTACTGGAAAATCAGGATATGATTAAACTGCAGCAAGAATACCTTGCAGTAAAGGGGGGCTTTAGCTTTGTAGATGCGGAAAATCATCGGCAGCAACTCTTAAAAGCTGCGGGGGCTGGAACAGGCAAATCACAGGAACTGGCAGAAGCTAATTATAATGCAGAACTGGCTAAAATTAAAGCAATAGAAAAACAGCTGGCACAAATGGGCATTTCTGCTAAAAATGTTTCCCGGGGGAATTTGGTTTCCAATATTCCGGTAAAAGCACCTATAAGCGGTACGATTGGACGTATAGCAGCGATGACAGGCTCTTTTGCGCAACCGGGAACTTCACTGATGGATATTGTAGATAATTCAAAGATACATGCAGATCTTGTTGTTTTTGAGAAAGACCTGTCCAGGATTAAAATAGGACAGCAAGTTAATTTTCAATTGACCAATCAGAAGGATCAGCATATAGAGGGGCAAATCTATGGGATCAATAAGTCTTTTGAAAATGACAGTAAAGGGGTAGTTGTACATGCTGTGATTAAAAAGCCGGAAAGCAATTTAATTCCCGGAATGTATGTGACCGGCTTAATCAGTGTAGGTTCGGAGTTGGTTCCAGCTGTCCCAGTGGAAGCAATTGTTCAGTTTGAAGGGAAAAAATACATTTACCTGGCAGAAGCTGGAAAAAATGACACTATTCATTTCAAAAAATTTGAAGTTACCACAGGTATTGCGGAACTTGGCTATGTACAAATTATCCCGCTGGAGCAACTTGCAGAGGATGCAAAGATTGTAACCAAAGGAGCATTTTATCTGCAGTCAAAAGCGACAGGTGGATCGGATGAACATTAATCCCTGTGAGTGATGAACGGACAACTGGAAAATACACTTAAAGCAAAACAGATCAATCCAACTGCAATGCGATTATTGGTTCTGAATTTCCTGCAGACCCAATCTCATGCCGTTAGTCTGACCGATCTGGAAAAAGGGCTTGCACCTGCAGATAGGGTCACTTTATACAGGACCTTGAAAACCTTTGAAGAAAATGGGCTGGTACACAGTGTTGAGGACGGAACGGGGATTACCAAGTATGCACTTTGTAAAGAGCATTGTCATCCCGGTGAACATAATGATGTACATGTACATTTCTTCTGCAAGAAATGCGGAGAAACTTTTTGTTTGCCCAAAACACAGATACCAGAAGTGATCCTTCCTGTTAATTTTCATTCAGAGGAGATTAATATTGTAGCTAAGGGTGTCTGTGATCAATGTTCCGGTTAAACTTTGCAATGGCATTGCATTGCAACAGGGCTTATCTTTGTCTAAGATGAAAGCAGAAAATATAAATGATAGACATACGCATTGCTGTGGTCACGATGACCACAGCAATGACCATGGACATGATCATGGTGGTGGAGAGCAGGGTACATGGACAGGGCATTGGCCTTTGCTCCTTGCTCTGGTTATCCTGGCCGTGATGCTGATACTGGATTACGGTTTTAAAGTGAATCCTGGGAATATAACCAATCTGGTCATCTTTGGAGCGGCTTATTTGCTGGCGGGTTACAATGTGCTTGAACTTGCTTTCAGGAAAGTACTCCGTTTTGACTTTTTCAATGAATTTTTCCTGATGAGCGTAGCCACTCTTGGTGCTTTTGCCATTGGATCTTATAGTGAAGGTGTAGCCGTTATGGTATTTTATTCCATAGGCGAATGGTTTCAGGATGCAGCGGTGGATAAAGCTAAACGAAATATTAAAGCTTTGCTGGACATCAGACCAGATACGGTAACCGTATTAAGAGAAGGAATTGCACTTACTATTAAACCTGATGAAGTAAAGATAGAGGAGATTATCCAGGTTAAACCCGGCGAAAAGGTCGCACTGGATGGCGTGTTGATCTCTGATAAGGGAACCTATAATACAGCTGCGATGACAGGAGAGAGCAAGCCGGACACAAAACAAAAAGGAGAGCAAGTACTTGCAGGGATGATTAACCTGAATACAGTTACCGAAATTAAAGTAAAATCTCTTTTCAAAGACAGCAAGCTGAGTAAAATCCTGGAAATGGTACAGGATGCGACAGCCAGAAAATCGCAGACCCAACTGTTTATTTCCAGATTCGCAAAGGTCTATACACCTATTGTTTTTCTTCTGGCCTTACTGGTTGTGGTGTTGCCCTATTTTGTTGTTTCAAATTATGTGTTCCAGGACTGGTTTTATAGAGGTTTGGTTTTTTTGGTGATCAGTTGTCCTTGCGCACTGGTGGTTTCTATACCGCTGGGTTATTTTGGAGGAATTGGTTTGGCCTCCAAAAATGGTATTTTATTCAAGGGATCTAATTTTCTCGACGTAATGACAAAAATAGATACCGTTGTTATGGATAAGACAGGGACCTTGACCAAGGGAGTATTTAATGTCCAGAAAGTAGTGACCAGCAATTTTGAAGAGAAGGAACTGGTTAAACTGACCGCTGCATTGGAAAGTAAATCTACGCACCCGATCGCCATCGCCATTACCCAATATTCAGGCCATGCAATTAATGGAACGAGAATAGAATCTGTTGAAGAAGTTGCAGGGCATGGCTTAAAGGGAAATATTGAAGGAAGAGAGGTTATCGCTGGAAATACAGCTCTGTTTAAAAAATTAGGTATACCATACGATGCTGCGGTTGAAAATGAACAGGATACGATGGTTATGGTTTCCGTTGAAAATAAGTATGCAGGTTATTTTACGATTGCAGATGAGATTAAAGAAGACGCTCAACAGGCCATTAGCGAATTACATCAGCTGAATATAGAAACTGTAATGCTGAGC
The DNA here is from genome assembly GCF_032678445.1 of Pedobacter nutrimenti. Lineage (GTDB taxonomy): Bacteria > Bacteroidota > Bacteroidia > Sphingobacteriales > Sphingobacteriaceae > Pedobacter > Pedobacter nutrimenti_A. The sequence continues at coordinate 73,576 of NZ_JAVTSQ010000016.1, read as the reverse complement.
GGTGACAAGCAGAGTGTAGTGGATAAGGTGGCTAAGCTGCTGGGTATTGATAAGGCTTTTGGTGCTTTGCTGCCTGAAAATAAGGTCGAGAAAGTAGAAGAACTCAAAAACCAGAACCGGCGTATTGCATTTGTAGGTGACGGGGTGAACGATGCACCTGTGATTGCGCTCGCTGACGCGGGAATTGCTATGGGAGGTTTAGGGAGTGACGCCACAATTGAAACAGCAGATATCGTGATTCAGAATGATCAGCCCAGGAAAATTGTAACTGCCATTAAGATTGGTAAGCTCACCAGAAATGTGGTATGGCAGAATATTGCATTGGCTATGGGAGTTAAAATTGTGGTTTTAATTCTTGGCGCCGGTGGGGTGGCTACTTTATGGGAGGCAGTGATTGCAGATGTAGGCGTTGCACTTCTTGCAATATTAAATGCAGTGCGGATTCAGCAGATGAAAGTTATATAATCCTTAAGATAAGATGATCAAATCTGCAAAATCATCTGTTTCTTGTCATGTTGTTTTTTTTTACTCATTATGGAATGCTATTTGCTCGTTTAAATTAAAGCTTAACTCTTGCGCTGTTTCTTATGACAAAGACAATATTCGTACTCGAAGATGATCATGATATTAGTGCCGTTTTTGATATTCTTCTAAAAAATGAAGGTTATATAATCGAATCTTCATCATCATTCAGTGAGCTAAAGGGGCTTTTGAAAAGGCAACTCCCAGACTTGTTTATTCTGGATGTCATGCTGCCTGATGCAAATGGAATAGATATATGTAAAGACCTTAAACAAAAGGAAATTACAAAAGATATTCCTGTAATTATGATGTCTGCAAATGCACGCAGTAAGCAAATGAGTATTCAGGCCGGGGCAGATGATTATATTGCCAAGCCCTTTGATATCAAGGAAGTTGCTGAAAAGATAGGCCAGATACTGGCTGGAGGTTATAAAAAAGCCGGTGCTCATTGAGTACCGGCTTTAATGTTTTAAATATATTTAAGAATTTCCTCTACATATTTCCTGTCGTTGGCCAAACGGGGAACTTTGTGCTGACCGCCCAGTTTTCCTTTAGATTTCAGCCATTCGTAAAAAGTACCTTTTGGTGCATTATGTACTTTAGGACGGCAAAGAGCCATGTCGTTAAAGCGCTTGGCATCATAGTCTGAATTAATTTCTCTTAAGGTCTGGTCCAGGATATCAACAAATTTTTCGAAATCATCGGGCTGTTGATCAAATTCTATGATCCATTCGTGCCCACCCGCTTTTGTTCCTTTAAAATAGATAGGACACGCAGTATAATCCGTAAACACGGCACCGGTCATTTTACTGGCCTTGCTTATGGCTTGTTCTGCATTATCAATAATCACCTCTTCACCAAATGCATTGATAAAATGCTTGGTCCTTCCGGTAATTTTAATGCGGAAGGGATGCAATGAAGTAAATTGCACCGTGTCGCCAATCATATATCGCCATAAACCTCCGTTTGTAGAGATAATGATGGCGTAATTTTTATGTAATTCTACTTCATCAAGAGATAAGGTTGCAGGATGCTCCTGCTCCAGATGTTCCAGAGGAAGAAATTCGTAATAGATGCCATAATCCAGCATCAGCAGAAGTTCTTCTGAATTGACCTGGTCCTGGATACCAAAGAATCCTTCTGAGGCATTATAGGTTTCCAGATAATACATTTCATCGCATGGAATCAACTCTCTGAACTGTTCTTTATAGGGCTTGAAGTTTACTGCCCCGTGAAAATAGAGTTCGAGATTTGGCCAGACCTCCAGCAGGTTTTTCTTACCCGTCATTTCCAGAACCTTTTTGGCAAGTACAATGGTCCATGTGGGGACACCAGAAATATTGGTCACATTTTCACGGATGGTGGCTTCTGCCATTTTCTCCATTTTTTGCTCATAATCATCCATTAACGCAATGGAAATGGCCGGTGTCCGGTAATATTCTGCCCACATCGGTAAATTCTTGATCAATACCGCAGAGAGATCACCATAAAAAGAGTCTTCATTGAGCTGGTTGATCTGATGACTTCCACCTAAAACAAGTCCTTTTCCTGTTAAGATCTGATTGCCAGGTCTGTTGTTGCAGAAAATAGACAACATGTCCTTTCCACCTTTAAAATGGCATTCCTGAAGAGACTCTTCTGATACAGGTATAAATTTACTCCTGTCACTTGTCGTACCGGAAGACTTTGCAAACCATTTAATCTCTGAAGGCCACAGGATGTTCTGTTCACCTTTCAGCATTCTTTCAATATAAGGTTTTAAGGTATCGTAGTTTTGTAAGGGAACTCTTTCCTTAAACTGTTCCTGGGTTTCTATAGTTCTATAATCGTATTTTTTTCCCCATTCGGTGTTCTCGGCACTGGAAATTAAGGTATGAAACCATTCGTCCTGTACGTCGAGGGGATATTTTATAAAGAGTTCAATTTGATGGACTCTTTTCTTCATATACCAGGTAAAAATTGAATTTACAATTGCCATGTTCCTCTATATGAATTATAAATTTTTGCTGCGCAGTACAAAATTCGACCCCAAATATACTTTTCTTACCATTTCATTTGCAGCAAGTACCTCAGGTGTTCCGGATTCCAGAATCTTTCCTTCAAAAAGAAGGTAAGCCCGGTCCGTAATAGAAAGCGTTTCCTGTACGTTATGATCCGTAATCAGGATACCAATATTCTTATTTTTAAGCTTGGCTACGATGGTCTGGATTTCTTCAACTGCAATGGGATCCACACCGGCAAAAGGCTCATCCAATAAAATAAAATTAGGGCTTGCGGCCAGAGCCCGGGCAATCTCTGTTCTTCTTCTTTCACCTCCGGATAGAAGGTCACCTCTGTTTTTACGAACTTTGTGCAAGCTGAACTCATTGATCAGTTCTTCCAGTTTTTCGTGCCTTTCTTCCTTTTTCATTTTCGTCATCTCCAGAATGGACATGATATTGTCTTCTACGGTCAGCTTCCTGAATACAGAAGCTTCCTGAGCAAGATAACCAATCCCTTTTTGAGCCCTTTTATACATCGGATCACTGGTGATGTCCTGGTCATCCAGGAAAATGGTCCCTTCATTTGGTTTGATCAATCCAACAATCATATAAAATGAGGTTGTTTTTCCAGCTCCGTTTGGCCCTAATAAGCCGACGATCTCTCCCTGACTTACATTAAAGGAAACGTCATTAACAACCGTACGCTGTTTATATTTTTTGATTAAATTTTCTGCTCTTAATATCATTTAAGTATATTAATGTTTTTTAATAGCTCTTAAGAGGGCTAATATCACTGTTCAAATTTGATGGCTTTGAGGTTTAATTGCAAACGTTTTTGTTCTTTCCATACATTTTCCTCTATGGTATAGCAAATAGAAAAAGGCCGGTTAGGCTGTATCTCATTTTGCAACTCTGCAAGTCCGAAGCCAATACTGTCAAAAGTAACTGAATTTTGTTGTTTTACATTTAGCTTAAGGTGTTTTGCTCCAACAATATATGGATTTCCCGCGCAAAACACATTATGGGTTACAAAAACAGGGGTGGGATTGTCGGGGCCAAAAGGAGCCATTTGGGCAATAATGCGTTGGAATTTTCCGTCAATTTGTGAAAAGTTGATCTCTGTATCAATGATCAGTTCCGGACAAAGCAGATCTTCTGTTATGCTTTCAGCCACCACGCGTTCAAACCGATCTGAAAAATGATCTATATTTTCAGGTTTCATTGTCAGACCTGCCGCAAATTTATGTCCGCCAAACTGCACCAACAGGTCTGCACAGCCGGAAAGAGCTTCGTACAGATCAAACCCTGCTACAGAACGCGCAGAACCTGTGAGCAGACCATTTGATGCTGTCAATACAACTGTTGGCCGATAGTATTTTTCTGTTAGTCTGGACGCGACAATACCAATTACACCTTTATTCCAGTTCTGGTTATAGACCACGGTGGTTTTCCGGTTGATCTGTATCTCGCAGTCTTCAATAATGGCCAGTGCTTCGGCAGTTGTATTCTGGTCAGAAGTTTTGCGCTCGGAATTTTGCAGGTTGATAAACAGGCTTTGCTCGCGGGCAAGGTCGTCTTCGTTGCACAATAACATTTTAACGGCTTCATTTGCATGGTCCATTCTGCCGGCGGCGTTGATTCTTGGAGCAATTGAAAAGACAATGTCTGTTAGTGTGAAATCTTTATCCCGTCCGGTACTTTGCATCAATGCTTTTAGACCGAGGCAGGGCCTGGTGTTGAGTTTAATCAGGCCGTGGTGAGCAAGAATCCGGTTTTCTCCGGTTACAGGTACAATATCTGCGGCAATGCTGACCATAACCAGATCCATATATTGCTCATAGCTATCTTTAGGAAGGTCATGCGTTAGGGCATAGGCCTGCGCCAGTTTAAACCCAATTCCGCATCCGGCAAGTTCTTTAAATGGGTAAGTACAGTCCGAACGTTTAGGATCAAGCACAGCAACTGCTTCGGGCAATTCTTCACCAGGTAAATGGTGGTCGCATATAATAAAATCTATCCCTAATTTCTTTGCATAACTTACTTTATCATTTGATTTGATCCCACAATCCAAGGCAATGATCAGGCTGAAATTATTGGCACTTGCATAGTCTATTCCTGCAGTAGAGACACCATAGCCTTCTTTGTGTCTATCGGGTATATAATACGTGATCCGATCTGTAAATTGACTGAAAAAGCTGTAAGCCAGGGCCACAGATGTTGTACCATCCACATCATAATCACCATAGATCATGATGCTTTCGTCTGAAGCCAGGGCATGATCAACACGTGCAATTGCTTTTTCCATGTCTTTTATTAAAAAAGGATCATGAAGGTCGTCTAGCTGCGGCCTGAAATAGTTCCTGGCTTCATCAAAAGAACTGATTCCTCTTTGTACCAGGATCCGGGCTAAACTATTATCTATATTTAATTGCTGTGCAAGCGATTCGGTTGTTTCTTGATCATTCTGTGCAGCTTGCACCCATCTCTTTTCCATTAAGCCTTTATTGTTCTTTATTGATCATTAAGCTGTTGTTCTTTCATTAGAGCGTTTAAATGGATGTGCCTTATGGTTTTGTTAGTGGTAAATTCATACAGGTTCCCTATCTTTGTATCGATTCGTAAAGATATCATTAATTTCTTCGTCTTACTAATACCTATGCCCTTGCAAGTTTTCACTTTATACGAAGGTTCTTACTCCGTAGATGCCAGTAAAAAATTTATTCCCTTTAACCCGGAAATCCAAAACCCTAAAGACCGGCCTGCATCCCTGTTTATCCATGTTCAGCCGTTTTTAGTGAAAATGAATGATTTATTACTGTTGTTCGATACCGGCCTGGGATATAGCAACGAATCGGGAGCGCTGATCTTACACGAAAATATTCGGAAGGCGGGTTTTGATCCTGAAGACGTAGACTATGTATTGATGTCCCATCTGCATTTTGATCATTCTGGCGGGATGATTCACGAATACAACGGAAAAACAGAGCTTAGTTTTCCAAACGCGACGTATGTCATTCAAAGAGGGGAATGGGAAAGTGCATTTACCAATACTTCATCTTCTTATAAAACAGAGATCTTTGACTTTTTACAGAGAAATGCACAATTGCATTTTGTAGAAGGTAGTGGTCAGTTCGCAGAAGGAATCAGTTATGAACTGACTGGTGCACACACCCCTTTTCACCAGACTTTTCTTTTGAATGATGGTACCGATCGAGTTTTCTTCGGTGGAGACGTCTTACCTGAACCGGAAGAGTTGTTAAGAAGGTTTATTGCTAAATATGATTTTGACGGACGGAAAGCAATGGAACTTAGAGAAGAGTATGGAAAAAAAGCGGCCTTGGAAAATTGGAATTGCCTGTTTTACCATGCAAAGACTAAGGCTACCGGACATGTAACCTATCAAGATGGCGTTTTTAATATTATTTAGAGCTGAGGTTATTCATTAATTGCTTTTAGGAGCTCTATTAAGCGATCTATAGACAAGGGTTTTGAAATAAAACCCTTCACAATCTTATAGGTTTTGGCTTTTTCTATGTCGTTTTCATATACGGATGAGGAAAGCATGTAGAGATCAGATCGTTTACTGACATCCATTCTTTCATAAGCCTCGATAAATTCCCACCCGTTCAAAACGGGCATATTAATATCAATCAGCATGAGCTGAGGAAAGGGTTCATCATCTTTAAGGACTTGTACGAGATAGTCAATGGCCAGTTGGCCATTTGATTTGGATACCATATTCACGGCAAATCCAGTCTTCTCTACAATTTTTTTTATGATGAAAATATTGATGTCATCATCGTCAATAACAAGTAAATTAATTTTAGAATCCATCTTGATTTAGTAAAGAGAGCCATAGTATAAAGATATAAAATAGATTGAATTGTTAAAAAATAAAAAAAGGCCATTTAAACTTAAATGGCCTTTTTTTATTTTGATGCATTTAGACTAGCGTTTCTTCCATATAGCTTTCAATCGGAGGACAAGCGCAGACCAGGGAACGATCTCCAAAAGAGTCGTTTACTCTTCCAACGGATGGCCAGAACTTATATTCAGCGACATATGGCAGCGGGAATGCTGCAGTTTTTCTGCTGTAACTGTGCGACCATTCATCGCCTGTAACAACAGCTGCTGTGTGTGGTGCATTCTTTAATGCATTATCAATTTTATCACTGTTGCCGTTTTCAATAGCCGTAATCTCTGCTCTGATGGCAATCAAGGCATCGCAGAATCTATCTAATTCGTGTTTAGGCTCACTCTCTGTAGGTTCCACCATTAAGGTTCCTGCAACCGGGAAAGATACCGTTGGTGCATGGAAGCCATAATCCATTAATCGTTTAGCAATATCTACGACCTCAATACCAAAGTTTTTGAAAGATCTGCAGTCCAGGATCATCTCATGCGCACAACGACCATTACTACCTGTATATAAAACTGGATAGTGTTGCTCCAGGCGTGCTTTCATGTAGTTCGCATTCAGAATTGCATATTGTGTAGCATTCTTTAATCCTTCACCACCCATCATAGCAATATAGGCATGTGAGATCACCAGGATAGATGCAGAACCCCATGGAGCAGCAGAAACAGCATGGATAGATTTACCTTTGTCAATATCTACAACAGCGTGACCAGGTAAGTAAGGAACCAGGTGTTTGGCTACGCCAATTGGTCCCATGCCTGGGCCACCACCACCGTGAGGGATACAGAAAGTTTTATGCAGATTCAGGTGGCAAACATCAGCACCTATAGTACCAGGGCTGGTCAGTCCAACTTGAGCATTCATATTGGCGCCATCCATATAAACCTGACCACCATTCTCATGTATAATGTTACAGATATCGATGATACTTTCCTCAAAAACACCATGTGTAGAAGGGTAAGTAACCATCAGGCAGGAAAGATTATCTTTATTTTCTTCTGCTTTGGCTTTCAGATCTTCTACATCAATGTTTCCATTCTCCAGAGATTTCACAATAATGATCTTCATGCCTGCCATTGCAGCAGAAGCAGGATTGGTTCCATGTGCAGAAGCAGGAATTAAGGCGATATTTCTCTGGTGATCTCCACGGTCCTGATGATAAGCTCTGATCACCATTAAACCGGCATATTCGCCTTGTGCACCGGCATTTGGCTGCAAGCTCATTGCTGCAAAACCAGTGATTTCACTTAACCATTTATCAAGTTCATTGAAAACAGTATAATATCCAGCCACCTGATCAGCAGGCGCAAAAGGATGAATTTGTCCAAACTCAGGCCAGGTTACCGGGATCATTTCAGTGGTTGCATTCAGTTTCATTGTACATGAGCCCAAAGCAATCATAGAATGGCAAAGAGAAAGATCTTTGGTTTCCAAAGATTTAATATAACGAAGCATCTCGTGTTCAGAGTGATGCTTGTTGAAAACAGGGTGGGTCAGATAAGATGAACTGCGTTGTAATGCTGAAGGAATGACAGTTTCAACATTACCCTCTGTCAATTCAGCCTGATCAGCAGGAATTCCTTTTACCTTAGAAAAGATTTTGTTCAATAACTGGATATCTTCAGCAGAAGTTGTTTCATCTAAAGCAATGGTTACAATACCACCTTTATAATTTAAATTGATCTCATTGTCTATGCATTCCCTGTGAATAGAATCCGCCAGGTCTCCGAGATCAAGCTGAATGGTATCAAAGTAAGCACTGTTCATCTGCTTATAACCAATCTTCTCTAAAGATTTAGCCAAAGTAACGGCTAAACCATGGGTGCGTTCAGCAATTAGTTTTAATCCTTTAGGACCATGGTAAACGGCATAAAAACCAGCCATAATAGCCAGTAAAGCTTGTGCAGTACATATATTGGAGGTCGCTTTATCCCTGCGGATGTGTTGTTCTCTTGTTTGCAGTGCCATACGCAATGCATAATTATTATTGCTGTCTATAGTTACACCAATAATACGACCTGGGATAGATCTTTTGTATTCATCTTTTGTAGCAAAGAAAGCAGCGTGAGGTCCACCGAAGCCCATTGGTACACCGAAGCGTTGGGTTGTTCCAACCACAACATCAGCACCCCATTCACCTGGAGGCGTTAACAGCGTTAAACTTAGCAGGTCGGCAACAACTGTAACCTTTACATTTTTTTCATGAGCTGTTTTAGCAAAACCAGTATAGTCAAACACTTGTCCGTTTCCGGCAGGATATTGAACAATGGCACCAAAGAACTCTTCATTTAAATCAATTTCCTCATGGTTTCCGACCACCAGTTCTATACCAAAAGGATTGGCACGGGTAACCAGGATATCGATGGTTTGTGGGAAAAGTAATTCAGATACGAAGAACTTTTTAGCTTGCTGGTTTTTACGAAGGCTGTATTGCATGAACATCGCCTCAGCAGCAGCTGTTCCTTCATCCAGTAAAGAAGCATTTGCAATTTCCATTCCGGTCAGGTCAATCACCATGGTCTGGAAATTCAGTAAAGCCTGAAGGCGGCCTTGAGCAATTTCTGCCTGGTAAGGGGTATATTGCGTATACCATCCTGGATTTTCCATTACATTACGTAAGATAACCCCGGGTGTGGTTGTGTTATAATAACCCTGTCCGATATAGGATTTAAAAACTTTGTTTAAAGAAGCTGTTTGTTTTAGACTGCTCAGATAATCCTTTTCAGATTTTGCCTTTGGTAAATTCAAAGGTTGTTTTAACCTGATTTTCTGAGGAACAGTTTGTTCTATTAATTCGTCAATAGAATCCAATCCAAGCGTATGAAGCATCGCTTTGGTATCTTCTGTATTGGGTGCAATGTGACGATCTTTAAAGTCTTCTTTGTAATGAATATCTAAGCTCATGAATCTTTGAATAAAAAGTTGCGCAAAGGTAATAAAAATACCCTTAGCCCTGGTTGCCCAAAACGATTATAAATGTATATTTTACGATTCGCCAACCAAGATCCAGCCTTCTTCTTTTCTAAACTTTAATTTATAGGTTTTGGTCACGAAGTTCGCAGGGGAACCTTTAGCGCTTAAAAAGACAGCAAAATCGTTGGTTTTCTTTTTAAGGGTAACAGTTACTCTGGCAATTCTCGCATCCCCTTTAATCAGTTTTACTGGTTTTTCGTCATCCAAAATATAGTCCAGAGCTCGTATTGTTGCTTTGTTCGCGTCCTGTTTGAGCACATATGGTTTGGATTTGTCTGTTAATGAGACGATATAAACGTATAAGCTGTCTTTAGATAAAAATCTTTTCTTCTGCTGATCAAGTTTTAGTACAATCAAACCTTTTTCTTCCAGCCCTTTATACCGGCCGAGTGCTACTGCATCCTTCCTGCCTCTGAATTTTACCTCACCTATGTCTAGTTTTATACCCTCATATTCCGGATTGGTCTGAAGGTAATTCGAGATGACTCCTGCGGCGGTGCCCTCATCTATACTTCCACCTTTTTTACAACCAGAGATCAGGAACAGGAATGCCGAAGCAAAGAAAAATGCAGATAGCGTTTTCATAGGAATTTAGTTTAATCTTTTAATTGTCTCAAGTACATTTGGACGGTATTCTCCAAACCCAGGTATAAAGCATCACTGATCAGGGCATGGCCAATACTCACTTCGAGCAAAGCCGGAACCTGCTGTGAAAAATATTTTAGATTGTGCAGATCCAGATCATGGCCGGCATTGATGCCCAAACCGAGTGCCACTGCTTTTTCTGCTGCTGTCACATAAGGTGCAACTGCTTTAGCCTTATCTTTAGGATACTCCCTGGCATAAGCTTCAGTATACAATTCTATCCGGTCAGTACCCGTTTCGGCTGCAGCTTCCACCATGTCTAGAACAGGGTCAACAAATATAGAGACACGGATGTCTTCTTTTTTAAAGAGGCCGACCATTTCCTGCAAATAGGCCTGATGTTTTATGGTATCCCATCCATGATTGGAGGTAATCTGACCTTCGGCATCAGGTACCAGGGTAACTTGTGCGGGTTTATTCGCCAGCACCAGATCAATAAATTTTTGTTCCCTGCAGTTTCCTTCAATATTAAACTCTGTTGCAATCACAGCTTTCAGGTCAAAAACATCCTGATAGCGAATATGTCTTTCATCTGGTCTGGGATGCACCGTGATACCTTCCGCCCCAAAACGTTCACAATCCAGGGCTACTTTAATCAGATCCGGGTTATTACCACCGCGACTGTTGCGAAGGGTAGCTATTTTATTGATATTTACAGATAGTTTTGCCATATACAAAGATAAACTTAATCATTAAATGAAGAGATATCCATTTTTCTTAACCACTTTTTTAGGCTGTGTTTTTTGTATGCTCTTTGTAATTTCTTGCCTCGGGCAGCAAGGCATCAAAGATTACAAGCGATTTTATGGGTTGCTTCGCGACCAGAATAAAGATTTGCTGGTACTAAGGAAATTTGAGCAGGGGGGAAGAACACAATACCTGGTTACCGATCCTCAGGAGCTGGAGACCAGGATTCTGTCTGCCGCTACTGAAGCTGTAAAACCTCTAACCTGGGCTCAGACCATGGATATTTTTAAGGAAACTCCGTACATAAAAGCAATGGAAGCTGCACAGATGAAGGAAACTCCTTTACAGGATGCCGGAATAATTCATGGCTTTCCTAAAGAAAAAGGAATTACTTTAACCATTGATCTTTGCCCGTCACATAAACCTCTGGACCGGATTATATTTACTTCTCTCCTGAAGGAGTTTCAGAAAACTGAAAAACCGGTACCCCTGGCCCTTTCGATTACGGGAAGGTGGATGCTGACCCACAATGATGATCTTGACTGGCTGAAAAACCTCGTGAAATCAGGAGATATTTCCATCACCTGGGTAAATCATTCCTACAATCATCGGGTTAGCGCAACCGCACCTTTAAAAGTTAATTTTTTACTGGAGCCGGGTACCGATATGAACTTTGAGGTCATGGGGACTGAACTGGCGATGCTGCAGCATGGCATCGTGCCTTCTGTATTTTTTCGTTTTCCAGGACTGGTTTCTGATCCTAAGTTGATCAGCAAGGTGCTGTCCTATGGATTAATTCCAGTAGGAAGTGATGCCTGGCTGGCTAAAGGTCAAACGGCCAACTCCGGAAGCATCGTTCTGATCCATGGAAACGGAAATGAACCAGTTGGCGTTAACGATTTTATTAAACTCCTGCAAAGCGAACAGAAGTCAGTAAAGGACAAACAATGGATGATGTATGATCTCCGGGAAAGTGTGGAGGATGAATTTGGAGGAAAATAAAAAAGGAGCTGCATCTGCAGCTCCTTTTTTATATACTTAGTATCTGTAAGTATCCGGTTTGAAAGGACCTTCAACAGGAACACCGATATAATCTGCCTGATGCTGATCTAAAACATCAAGCTCTACACCAATTTTAGCCAGGTGTAAACGAGCTACTTTTTCATCCAGGTGTTTAGGAAGAACGTAAACTTTGTTTTCATACTGATCTGTATTGGTCCAAAGTTCCAGCTGAGCTAAAGTCTGGTTGGTGAAAGAGTTGGACATCACGAAACTTGGGTGCCCTGTAGCGCATCCTAAATTCACTAAACGGCCTTCGGCAAGTAAAATAATATCTTTACCATCAATAGTATATTTATCTACCTGAGGTTTGATCTCTACTTTAGTATCACCATAGTTTTTATTTAACCAGGCTACATCAATTTCATTGTCAAAGTGACCGATGTTACAAACGATGGTTTTGTCTTTCATAACTTTGAAGTGCTCTGCACGAACGATGTCACAGTTACCTGTAGTGGTTACAACGATATCTGCTTCTTTAACCGCGGTCGCAAATTTCTTTACTTCATAACCTTCCATTGCAGCCTGAAGGGCACAGATCGGATCAATTTCTGAAACAATAACACGAACACCCTGAGAGCTCAAAGACTCTGCAGAACCTTTACCCACATCACCGTAACCCGCAACAACAGCTACTTTACCAGCCATCATAACATCTGTAGCTCTGCGGATCGCATCTACAAGAGATTCACGACAACCGTATTTATTGTCAAATTTAGATTTGGTAACAGAGTCATTTACGTTAATTGCAGGTAAATGCAATGTTCCGTTTTTCATGCGCTCATATAAACGGTGAACACCAGTAGTGGTTTCTTCAGAAAGACCCTTGATCGCTGCAATCAGCTCAGGATATTTATCAAATACCATATTGGTTAAGTCACCACCGTCGTCTAAAATCATATTTAACGGCTGGCGCTCTGGTCCGAAATGCAAAGTTTGTTCAATACACCAGTCAAAATCTACTTCGTTTAAACCTTTCCATGCGTAAACCTGGATGCCGGCAGCGGCAATTGCAGCAGCAGCATGGTCCTGGGTAGAGAAAATATTGCAGGAAGACCAGGTCACTTCAGCACCTAGTTCTACCAGAGTTTCAATTAGAACTGCAGTTTGGATTGTCATGTGAAGGCAACCTGCTATGCGGGCACCTTTTAAAGGTTTAGATGGGCCAAATTCTGCACGCAATGACATTAAACCTGGCATTTCTGCCTCTGCAAGTTCAATTTCTTTGCGGCCCCATTCTGCCAGTGAAATGTCCTTAACTTTGTAAGGAACGTAAGTTGTCTCTACTGATGACATATGATATTTATTAATTTACTAATACTATTATTTAATAGTTCATTTGATTGTCCTGCACTTTGGTGTGAACATTCTGGAACCTTGCTGCAAATTTACTACTATTTACAAACATTTATGTTTATTTAAGGTAACAAAAAACAGCGCCCTGCTAAAAAGAAAGGCTAACCAATTTGGCTAGCCTTTACTTTGTTACTATGCGTTTTAGCAGTATTGCTCGAACGCGCCGATCAGGCTGTCTGCAATCATTTGTGCAGGACGACCTTCAATTTGATGACGTTCGATCATATGCACCAGTTTGCCATCTTTGAATAATGCCATTGATGGTGAAGACGGCGGAAAAGGCATCATGTATCCTCTTGCTCTGTCTACGGCTTCTTTTTCCATTCCTGCGAATACGGTAACCAGTTTATCCGGGTGTTTTTCATTTGCGGCTGCAATTCTTGCTGCAGGGCGCGCATTGGCAGCTGCACAACCACATACTGAGTTTACAACGACAAATACAGTTCCTTCAGTTTTGATGGCGCTGTCAACTTCTTCTGCGTTTTTTAACTCTTCAAAACCAACTTTGGTCAGTTCTGCACGCATCGGTTCAACTAAATATTCAGGATACATATCTTTATATTTTTTGGTTATTTTAAATCTTAACTGGTACAAAGGTACGGCACTGCTTTATAGCATCAAAGTTCTGAGCTTAAAGCGCCTTAGTTTTTACCTTCAAATTACTTTGATACAAGACACTAGCTATTGGATATTTTTCCTTTATCCGGGCTTTTTTTTCAGCATTTCAATTTTTTCATGCTCGCTTTTCAATAACATTTCACAGAGGTTTTTAATACTCTTAAGCATTTCCATATAATTATATCGTGAATGGAATGCCTGGGGGGCCTCCTCAGAAATGAATTCTTTCCTTCGGTTTTTATCTTTGAAAGTGTGCATATAGACAAGTGCCTCTTCTTCATCAAAATCTTTGATGGCATCTTCCGGTATATTTAATGCTGCTGCGACCAGGGTAAGTGTATCCGGATCTAGTTTTTCTTTTGCTTCCAGCAGGGAAATTCTTTTTTGACTCCATTCTGTTCCAAGTTGAATGGCCAGAGCTTCCTGTTTCCATCCAATGACTAAACGCAGTCGTTTCAAATTTTTTCCATGATGATTTTCTGTGTGTTTTGGGATTAGGTTCATATTCAAGTCTGTAAAGTTTAATAAGTACAGAAAGATATCCGAACCTTGAAGATAATCAATTCTAAAATATCCTCAAATCGTTCTGAGATAGAACTTTTCGGAATAGGATAGAATAATTTAATTCGGGTACTTTGAAATAGTTAACGCGCAGTATCGTGCTTCCCTGGCAATAACCTTACTGTGCATAGTGGTATTCGAAACATAATCAATATCTTATGCATACTAAAAAAGAAGTTAGGCAAAGCTTAACGTACCATTTAACTGCTGAAGAAATCAGCAACCCTTACTTATTGATTGCACAATTCTTTGACATCAGCGATCTCTCGGACCATCTTGAGTTTTTGGACAAATGGAAAGAGCATGTACTTACAGATCAGGTTTACACCGCGGAAAACTGCCCGGCAAACCTATTGCATGAACACCGGCACATCCTTAAGCTCCTGGAGGCTGCCTGGCTGCTTCGAAAAGCAGGAAAGGTTAGTCCGTTGATCTTTCCAGAGGTTAAGGAGTTGTTGCTGGAAAGGCAGAAAGGAGAGCTGTCTGGCTGTTTCTGCCAGCTGAATGAGGAAGAACTCCTAAATCCTTACCTCATTTTCCGCTCACTTTTTCAAAGCACCGGCCTGGAAGCTTACCGCGAAGAATTAAGAGATTGGCTAGAGGAGAGCTTTAGCAAGGAAGGACCGTCCTTTAATTACCAGGACCTGGCTGTTACCTACAAATTTTTGCAGAAGCTTTTTCAGGCAGCATGGTTGATTTACAACAGAGAGTTGCAAATGAATTTATCCCAATAGAATAAGTTAACTGATAAAATCAATTGAAGAGATCCGGTTTTTTAAAACAGGAATTCGTTACTTATGTTCTATAATCTACAAAGATTTTGTAGGGATTTGATAGGGGGTTGACAGGGGGTTGATAGGGACATTACCTTTATCAACCCCCTGTCATATGTTTATTAACCATTATTCTATCTCAAGACAATTATAGCTCTCTTATACCGGAATCTAATACCAGTGGTCGCGTTATAGCACATAAAAACCCAGAATAAAAATCTTCCTATTGTTCCAATATCCCTTTCAGATTGTTTAAGCCAATCTGAAGATCGCCCCCAATCATTTTATCCATGTTCATGCAAAGTGACATTAAATTCATTGGGTAATTCATTTTTCCATTAAATACCCAGGTTACTTTAGTCGCATTTGTACTTGCATCTTCTGTGGTCATATAGGCAGAACACGTAGACTCAAAGGGTTTAATGAACCGGATTTCTGTATCCAGCCTTTTCCCATCCTGCAGGCCTTTGATCTCCTGTTCACCTTTTCCAACATCTTTTTGATTACTGTCCCAGGCAGACACAAAGCCTACAGTTCCGTCTGTTCCCCGAAACTCCGTTTTCATTGCGGGATCCATTTTTGCCCACTTACTAAAGTTGTTTTGGTTTTTCAGGTACTTGATGTAGTCGTAGACTTGTTGCCGTGGTTTGTTAATTACGATATCCCGTTCTACGGTATACTCTTTTTTTACAAAGATGGCAACAACAAGTGCCAGAACCACCAGGCCCAGCACTGTGAATAGAATTCCTTTTAAGATCTTCATTGGATTTTGATTTGGTTATAGCAATATAATAAAGATTTCAGACAGTGTGAGTAGCTAAAAATCCTTATTCAGGAGTTTTTCCAGTTCTCCAAAAGAAACATTCATTCTTACCCGTCCTTGTTTTGCGTAGGCAATCTCACCGGTTTCTTCAGAAACAATAACCGCTACAGCATCCGTGTTTTCCGAAATACCAATCCCCGCTCTGTGGCGCAAGCCAAACTGAGGAGGGAGGTTATCATTATCTGTTAACGGAAGAATACAGCTTGCACTCTTTATTTTATTTTCAGCAATCACTACTGCGCCGTCATGAAGCGGGCTATTCTTTTGAAATATACTTTCCAGTAAACGTTTGGAAATCTTAGAATCTATAATTTCGCAGCTGTTGGCAAAAAGCTGGTCATCATAGAACTTCACAAACACAATCAATGCACCTGTCCTCGACTTCTTCATACTCTTACAAGCATCAATAATCGGTTTAATCCTTGCCAGATTATCCCTTTCAATTTCTTTATTACCAAACAAATAACCCCACCAGGCTTTGTTTTTCTGTAGAAAAGTGTTCTTCCCAATCAGCAATAAAAAGCGCCTGATCTCCGGTTGGAAGATCACAATCAATGCAATGATCCCCACACTCATGAATTTGTTGATGATGGTCGAAAGCAGTCTCATGTGAAGTGCATCCACTACATAATACAGCAACAAAATGATCAGCATTCCCAGCAGCAAGTTCACCGCAAGCGTATTTTTGATCAGACTATAGACATAATAGATCAGCAGCGCGACAAAAATGATGTCGATAACATCTGTAGGGGTTATTTTTAAAAAATCGAAGTCAAAACCTTTCATTGTTGACAAGTTAGTGAATTTTTAAACAAGCATCAGGCCTGTTGCATTTTTTCAATAAGGATAATGCATTCCCGGGCCTCACGTACATCGTGCGCACGGAGTATCTTTGCACCTTTAAGCAAGGAGAGGGTATGAAGTACTGTGGTTCCATTCAGTGCCTCAGCAGGAGTGGTATCCAGTGCCTTATAGACCATAGATTTCCTGGAGAAGCCTACCAGGAGCGGTAATCCGAAAAGATGAAGATCTTCCATTTCCCGGAGCAGCTGATAATTGTGCTGCGGGCTTTTAGCAAAACCAAAACCCGGATCCAGGATCAGATCTTTTACCCCCAGTTTTTTTAACTTTTCCACCTTATCCACAAAGTAATCCACAACCTCGAGGGTTACATGTTGATAACTTGGGGATAACTGCATATTTTGTGGTGTGCCTTTCATATGCATCAGGATATATGGCACATTTAACGTCGCCACTGTATCAAACATATCAGGATCCAGTTCACCTGCCGAGATATCATTAATGATATGGGCGCCGGCTTCAATACTTTTTTTAGCCACTTCTGCACGAAAAGTATCTATGGACAAAAATGCCTGGGGAAATTGTTTGCAAATGGCTTCAACTACGGGTACTACCCGGTCTACCTCTTCCTGTGTACTGACATCTTTGGCACCCGGCCTGGAAGAATACCCACCGATGTCAATAAAAGAAGCGCCTTCCTGAAGGTACTTTTCTGTCCTGAGTAAGGCATCATCTATGTTGAAATTTCTGCTTTCCCCGTAGAAGGAATCCGGAGTAATATTCAATATTCCCATCACGCAAGGACTGGTCAGATCTAGCAGTTGCCCTTGCAGGTTTAATGTGTGCTTTCGGTTTAAAAATGTATCTTTAGCCATTGTTTGATACAAAAATACAGTATTAAACAGCTTTAAACTAAATATTTTAATTGTTTTGGCAGCAAACACTTCACAGGAATACGATTCAGTAATTGCGGTTTGTAAATCGCTTTTTTTAAAAAAAACAAAAGATTATGGTACAGCCTGGCGCATCCTAAGACCGGCATCTATTACAGACCAGATCTTTATCAAAGCCCAGCGCATCCGGACACTGGAAGAGAAGAAAATTTCGAAGGTCGGGGAAGACATCACCTCAGAATATATTGGCATTGTAAATTATTGTGCCATTGCACTCATGCAGCTGGAGCTTACAGAAGAGGATCCCTATGAATTGGAATTCAGTGAAGTAGAAAAGTTGTATGACCTGTATGTTCAGGCAACCAAAGAGCTCATGTTTGCCAAGAATCATGACTATGGCGAGGCCTGGAGAGATATGCGGATCAGTTCCCTGACAGATCTTATCCTGATGAAGATCTTAAGGGTTAAACAAATAGAAGACAATAAAGGGCAAACCCTGGCTTCTGAGGGCATCAATGCCAATTATCAGGACATGTTAAACTATGCAGTTTTTGCGTTGATCAAATTAGACGTTAAATAGCCATGAGCAAAATTTTTTTAAACTTCTCAAGAATATTTGTTGGTATCCTGTTTATTTTCTCTGGTTTAATCAAGGCTAATGATCCACTTGGATTTGGTTATAAACTCCAGGAATACTTCGAAGTTTTCCACATTCCGTTTTTAAGTGGTATTGCAACTGGAATTGCTATTCTGCTGTGTGTTCTGGAGGTTGTTTTGGGTGCCTTGCTGCTGCTCGGTTTCTGGGGAAAAAAGGTAGGTACCGGTTTGCTCGGCATTATTATATTTTTCACCTTCCTTACCTTTGTTTCGGCGGCATTTAAGGTGGTTACCTCTTGCGGGTGCTTCGGCGATGCGATTCCTTTAACACCATGGCAGTCTTTCAGTAAAGACATCATTTTACTGATCCTGATTGTTTTTATTTATAAACACAGAAAAAGTATACAACCAGTTTTAACAAAAGCAACACAACAGAAAACTGTTTCTGCGGTCATCATACTGGCCGCATTGATCTTTCCGGTTTATACTTATAGCTGTTTGCCGGTTCTGGATTTCCTGCCTTACAAAGTAGGAGCAAACCTGCCGGAACTGATGAAGATTCCTAAAGGCGCTGCACCGGATGAGTATCAGCTGATGTACCACATGAAGAATAAGAAAACAGGAGAGAAGAAAGATATTTCAGACAAAGATTACCTGAAAACAGAGATCTGGAAAGATACAACCTGGGAGATTGTTGGAGAGCCAGATAAAAAACTGCTCAAAAAGGGATATGAACCCAAGATCAAAGATCTGGTGATCAGTGATGCTTCCGGAACAAATTATACCAAAGAACTGATAGAAAACCCTTACTATAACCTGATCATTGTCGCTTATAACCTGGATGATGTTAATGAAAAAGCGCTGGCTAAATTAAATGCGCTTGCACTCAATGCGACTGAACAATTTAACATCAGAACCGTATTGCTTACCTCCAATTCTGCACAAGATGCAGATGCCCTGAGTAAAAGAATGAAATTGTTTACGGAGGTTTTTTATGGTGATGCGGTACCTTTAAAAAGTATGGTGCGGGCCAATCCGGGAGTTCTGCTGCTAAAAAATGGTGTGGTGATCAACAAATGGCATTACAATACTGTCCCTTCATTTAATACACTGGCAGATCAATATTTCAGCAAATAACCATGTTTCAATATGCCCTTAAAAAGCTCCTTTACGGGCTTGCAGTCATTGCAGGGGTAGTTGTAGTGGTTTTCATATTGTTTAACATTTTACCCGGTGATCCAGCACGGATGACTATGGGGCAGCGGTCTGATGTACAGTCGCTGGAAGCCGTAAGAAAGGAATTCGGTCTGGACAAGTCCAAACCAGAACAATTTCTGCTGTACCTCAATGACCTTTCCCCACTCTCTTTTCATGAACACACGGCAGAAAATCAACAAAAGTACCATTATGTAAAGCTCTTTCGGATAGGTGCGGGCGTCGCGGTACTGAAATGGCCTTATTTGCGCCGTTCCTATCAAACCAAACGGGACGTAACCGCTATACTCAAAGAAACGGTACCCAATACTTTTATTCTTGCCCTCACCGCCATGATTGTAGCCACCATAGCTGGTATCCTGCTTGGGGTGGTATCTGCACTCTATAAAGATACCTGGGTGGATAAAACTGCAAATGCCCTGGCCGTCCTGGGTATCTCTGCGCCAGCTTTTTTTGCCGGTATTATTATTGCTTGGTTGTTTGGTTTTGTGTTAAGTGATTACACCGGATTAAACATGTCGGGCAGTCTGTACAGTTACGATCCTTTTAAGGGAGAGGTGATGACCTGGAAGAATTTAATCCTGCCTATGTTTACACTCGCCCTGCGTCCGCTGGCCATTATTGTTCAGCTCACCAGAAGCACCATGCTGGACGTGCTCTCACAGGACTATATCCGAACCGCGAGAGCCAAAGGTTTGTCCCGTTATACCATTATCTATAAACATGCCCTTAGAAATGCACTTAATCCGGTTATCACAGCTGTTTCAGGCTGGTTTGCCTCCTTATTGGCCGGGTCCTTTTTCGTAGAATATATTTTTGGATATAACGGACTAGGGAGGGCAACAGTGAATGCATTGGAAATGTCTGATTTTCCGGTAGTGATGGGCTCTATATTATTTATAGCTTTTATATTTGTAGTGATCAATATTTTAGTAGATGTGTTATATGCCCTGGTTGATCCAAGGGTTAAGCTTGTATAAAAAATGAAGATATTCTTAACAGGATTTATGGGTTGTGGAAAAACCACACTGGCCAAAAAATTATCTGCCCGGCTGGGGTATGAACTGGTAGATCTGGATCACGAAATCGAAAAGCAAGCAGGTACAACCGTGGGCGATTATTTTGCTCTACATGGAGAATCAGCCTTTCGGGAACTCGAAAGCCAAACGCTGAAAACCTTTCCTTATCAGGAAAATTCTGTTATAGCTACAGGCGGAGGTACACCTTGCTATTTCGATAACATCGACTGGATGAACCTAAATGGTCTTACCGTCTATATTGAAATGTCGCCGGAGGCCCTGGCAAAACGTCTGGAAAATGGAAAAGCGAAGCGGCCGCTGTTGAGAGACCTTGATGAACAGGGGATTGTAGATTTTATTACGCAAAAACTCGAAGAAAGAAATCCTTTTTATAGAAAAGCTTCCCTGGTGGTTAATGGCATCAGTCTTACAGCAGAGTCTCTGGGATCCCTGATCCCTAGTCTTTAACCCTTGCCCTTCTTTTCATAGAAGTATCGGTTGAAAAGGGTCCCGAACCGACCACCCAAAATAAAATAAGTAATAAAAGTACAATCACGGAAAGCCACAATTCTGAATTCAGCATAGAAAAGCCCCTGGAAATATTGACAAAAAATATAGCGCACAATAAGATGGGGATCTGGATTACAGCGGCAAAACGGGTAACCAGCCCAATGGTAATCAATAAACCGCCAACAAGATGGACAAAAGCCACGATATGGATGGCAAGGCTGGCCATCAGTCCGGAAAATCCGTAAACATTATTTTGAAGAAGTAATTCCTGCGAAGCAGCATTATTGCTGATCAACGCAATCCCTTTGAAAAAGATCAGTAAGCCCAGAGCAATCCTGACAATGTCGAGCCATTTAGCTCTGTGCATATCGCCCCAGTGTTCGATTTTATGAATAACGTTCATGGATTTTCTTCATTTTAGCGAAGTCCTCTATTAAAGTTAAACAAATATTTTGATATTATCAAAAAGTTAATCTGCTTAAAATAAGAAGTTTAAATCGTTTTCCATAGGGTATCATCCTGATTCTGGAGTATCGCAGAAAAGGCAGTTCTGGGTGGAATATTGAGGTAGGGATAAACCACGCGGGACAAATAAAGCCCCTGGGGATGAGCAGGAGTGATCAGCTCAGGCGTTTCCCTGCTGATCAGATGGTGTTCAAATTCATCGAGGCTTACTACACCACGGCCAATTTTTAACAATTGGCCCATAATGATCCGGATCATTTTACCCAGAAAGCGGTTTGAGGAAATCTGAAACCTGATCCGGTCTGCATTTTCATCTGCCATTAAACGTGCCGACATCACGTTACAGATGGTATGTTCATATTTGTCGGGGCTGGTACAAAAGGCCCGGTAGTCTTTGTATTGAGGGAGCAATGCTGCGGCCTGCTTCATTTTGTCCAGGTCCAGGTCTTTAAGCAGGTAAAAGGAACTCAGCCCATGCAGAAAAGGATTTTTGTAGGTATGGATAAAATAATCATAAGACCTCATCACCGCATCAAAACGGGCATGCCGTTGATCGTCTACCGGAAAAATATCAAATACGGCAATACTATGTGGCAAGAGCTTATTGAGCCGGAACTGCAGGTCGAAATCCCATTCTTTTTCCACATCCATGTGGAAAAAGAACTGGCTGGCATGTACCTGTGCATCCGTGCGGCCACATCCATTGATAAACGTGGGTGTTTTTAAGATCTGGGTGAGTGCGGTTTCAATAACCCCCTGCACATTCGCAACGCCTGGTTGCTTTTGCCAGCCGCCATACCGCAGCCCATGATAGCCTATATGAATAAAATACCTCAAAACCTTATCTCTTTCCTACTCTTTTGTTTAACTCGTCAATTGGCATATTTAACATCCGGCCTACAGGTTCTTTTCCTTTGTAAGTGATGACCCTAAGTAAAGTCGCATCTTTAGGGGCCGTTATTTTTTCTGTGTATTTAGGATAAAACCTGTCCGGATAGGAGTTGTCAAAGCTGTAATAGATATCCAAACCATCAACTTCAGTACTTAGATCAATGAGTAACTGTTTATCCGCTGATCTGCTGACCTTAAATATAGGGTCATAAACACTTGGTGCATATTTCGTTTCAGCGATGTCGAAACGCTTAAAATGTTGTTCTACTTTCGCGAAGAACACCGGCCAGTTTTTTTTCTCTTTTGGAGACCAAACGGATTCTGCAATCGCAAATGCTCTTGGCCAGGTCATGTATTCTGCCTGTCTGATGTTGTAGACCTGTTCCGTCCATAAATTGGCCTGACCGCCTTTAATATACTGAGGATTGGCTCCGGCAGGGATAGGGTCAAATTCATAAGATTTACTCAGGCGCAAGCTTGCGTAAACTTTAGGTTCAGCAATTACATCGCTTTGCATATAGTCCAGGTAGGCATAGGCGGTAGGGCTCATCACGACTTCATGCTTTTTAAGCGAAGCATCAATACCAGCATTCACACTTCTCCAGCTCATTACCGCGGCTCCGGGAGAGAGGTCGTCTTCCATGATCTCGTCCCAGCCCATAAATTTCTTTCCTTTGGATTCTACGATTTTTTGAACTCTTTTTTCAAAATAACCCTGAACCTGCTGCATGTTTTTCAGGCCCTCTTTTTTCATCAGGTCCAAAATCGCCGGCGTTTTTTCCCAGTAATTCTTTGGCGCCTCATCGCCACCCATATGGATGTATTCAAAAGGGAATAAGGCTGCTACTTGTGTAATTACACTATCCAGGAACTGGTAAACCTTTTCGTTGGCCGGGCAAAGTGTATTGTCTACCAAGGCAATTGGAGGTGCGCCCCGCGACCAATCCATGATCCTTTCACCAGATCGAACTTTATAGTTCTCTGCACCCGGTGTACAGGACAACTCAGGGTAAGAAGCAATTACAGACAGACTGTGCCCCGGAACATCTATTTCCGGAAGGATATTCACAAATCTTTCTTTGGCATATTGTATAATTTCTTTGATATCGTCCTGTGTATAAAAGCCCCCGTAGTTTCTGGGTTCATCTGCTGCCGGAGGTGTAAATTCGCCAAAGGATCCTATTTTTTTAACGTTCCAGGCCCCAACTTCAGTCAGTTTAGGTAAGCCTTTAATCTCCAGCCGCCAACCTTCGTCGTCAGTTAAATGCAAATGCAGAACATTGTATTTATATTTTGACATGGCATCGATGTATTGTTTTACCTCATTTTTAGTGAAAAAATGACGAGCCACATCAAACATAAGGCCTCTCCAGCCTACCCTTGGATAATCTGTAATTTCTACACAGGGCACTTTCCATTGTACATCTTTGGCCAGGTCTTTAGATTCAATTTCTTTTGGAAACAATTGCAGCAAGGTTTGTACTGCATAAAACAGCCCTGTTTCTGTGTTTGCCCGCATGGTAATTTGTGTTGGTGTTACCGATAACTGATAACCCTCTTTCCCCAGTTGTGCATTGGCTCTTTCATTCAGGACCAGCTTAATGATAGCTGAAGCTGCATTATTACTGGTGGATATGAAGCTGCCGGTAGCTGTAGAGATTCTTTCCTGCAAATGATCGGTTACAAACTTCATTTCCGGGGTGGCCATCGCTTGTACCATTACATTTTCCGGTAAAATGAAATGCCCTGAACTTTTGGTCATCAGAACGGGCTCCGGAATAATAGCGATTTCAGGTAGGATACTTGTGTTTACAGTTTCTGCCGGAAAAGAGTTATTGCCTGGTGCCGGCATATTCTGGCTATAAAGTGGTGTGCAAAAGCATATAAAACAGGCAACCTGGAAAAATCTGTTCATGGATGTATATTTTATGAAATTGATGATTGGCATTAAAAGATGCAATTTATTAATAAAAATGATAATGTCTGTTCCTGCTATTTTAAGGCATCCAGTACCCGGAACAATTTTTTGTTGATCCCTGAGCCAGAGTAATTATTGACATTGATTACAATAATATATTTTCTGCCCGCCGGGTCGGTATAATAACCAGCAAAAGCGGATACATCACTGATCGTCCCGCTTTTCAGCTGCATTCCATTATTTTCCGGAAGGGACTTGTAATAATCCGGAAACCAGTCTTCTTTCTGGGCCTGGAACAATACACTCGCCATGGCACTGGTGGTGACCCGCGTTGCAGGCGAAAGCCCGCTGCCATCGATGATATTCAATGCATTTTTATCCACTCCTTTATTGGCCCAGTAGCTGGTTTCAACAGCGGCCCCGTTTTTGGTGGTTGCTGTTTTTCCTGCTTTCCAGGCAAGGGTTCTCAACAAATTTTCCCCATAAAGGTTAATACTTTTTTTATTGAACCAATAGATGATCTCACTCAGAGATGGGGAAGAAATGGTGCTGATCTTCTCGGTAACGGCAGGTATTTTTTCGTTATCAGCCAGGATTTTGCGGCCACTGACTGCTTCTTGTGTGCTGGAAATGCCCAGACGTTTCAGCGTGTCTTGTAAACGATAAGCAGCATCATAAGCAGGATCCGGAAGCGCCACAGAAATCCCTGTTTTCCGGATGCCCAATGCCCAGCTTCCTCTCAAATAGGCAATAGAAGACAAAGGAGGTAAATAGGCATAAGCGTTATCTCCACTGCCTTCTGCTCCGGCTTTGAGCTCATTTACAATTTTAAGATAAGGCATGGACGGTACGATGTTCAGTATCGATACAGCCGGATCTTCAGAACGGTTTGCCCTTAAGTGAATGTCAAACTGGTTCTCTCTCCAGGTCAATGCAGACGGCGCTGCTCCATAATAGTTGCCAATATCCTGCCAGATCCAGCCTTCAGGCGTAGAAGAGGTACCCCAGGCCGTATCATCACCAATCACGCGGCCTTCTATACGGGTGATCCCCGCAGCCTTAACTGCGGCAACCCATTGATTCAGAATAGTGTTCTCTTTGCTTTGCGGATACCGGGAAGAAGCCAGGGTAGGGTCACCACTGCCGGTAATGATCAGATCTCCTTTCAGTACCCCATTGCTGATATTACCGCTGTAAGACAGCATGGTCTGGTACCTGAAATCTTTGCCCAGTACACTAAAAGCTGTTGCCGAAGTGATGGTCTTCAGGGTAGAAGCCGTAGCCAGACCTACATTTTCATTTCGTGCGAACAATACTTTACCAGTTCCCGCATCCAGTACACAAAGAGAGCTCATGGCGTACCTGGTTTGCGGATCAGCTGTAAATTCCTGATAAGCTGCCTCCAGCTTTTGAACAGGACTTTGGGTAAATCCCTTAACAGGTAATAAAGGAAGAAAAATCAGGAGAGCGAAGTGCTTAAACTTCATATTGAACAGGTTATCCATAAAAAAAATGTGATGCTAAACAGCAAGCTGTCTGGCATCACATTTCAAAAAGGTATAATTAAATAAGTTCTGATCTTAACAAATATTCTGCAATCTGAACTGCATTCGTTGCGGCACCCTTACGAAGGTTATCTGCAACGATCCATAGGTTTAAAGTATTCGGAAGAGATTCATCACGTCTGATACGGCCAACAAATACTTCATCTTTTTCATGTGCATCTTTTGGCATAGGGTATTTCAGGTTAGCGATATCATCTACCACTATAATTCCTTCCGTTTTAGCGAGTAATTCCCTTACTTCGTTCACATCAAAATCATTCTCGAATTCAATGTTTACCGATTCAGAGTGACCACCCATTACCGGAATCCTTACTGTTGTTGCGGTTACACGGATGCTGTCATCACCCATGATTTTACGGGTTTCCAGAATCATTTTCATCTCTTCTTTAGTGTAGCCATTTTCCTGGAACACATCAATCTGAGGGATCACATTCAGGTCGATCGGATACGCATAAGCCATCGGGCCGTCGGTAATACCTTTACGTTCGTTCATCAACTGCTCTACCGCTTTAACACCGGTACCGGTTACACTTTGGTAAGTGGAAACAACTACACGCTTAATTTTATACTTATCGTGTAAAGGTTTTAAAGCCACAACCATTTGAATGGTAGAACAATTTGGATTGGCAATGATCTTATCATCTATAGATAAGGTATCTGCATTCACTTCAGGAACCACTAATTTTTTAGAAGGATCCATTCTCCATGCAGAAGAGTTGTCAATAACGGTTGTTCCAGCTTCAGCAAAGCGGGGAGCATGTTTTAACGAAGTATCGCCGCCAGCAGAAAATAAAGCGATATCCGGTTTCATTCCAATCGCAGTATCCATATTCACCACAGCGTACTTCTTACCCTTAAAAGTGATTTCCTTACCTACACTCTTCTCTGATGCAACCGGAATTAATTCGGTTAACGGGAAATTACGTTCTTCTAACACTTTTAACATAACAGTGCCTACTAAGCCTGTGGCACCTACAACTGCGACTTTCATTGAATAATCTGTTCTTGGTTTTAAATAATTGATTTAATAAATTCTATGCCTCAAATATGAGGAAAAAACTTCATTCTTAAGGCATTAATTGAGAACTGATATAGCTATAACTTTTTTTGATGCTCTCAAATGGATCCGGAACGTAATTGTTTTCTTGTTCCAGAAAGGCATGCTTTAAACCTGCAAGCTTGGAATGTTTAAAGATTTCTTTAAAATCTATACTTCCGTTTCCAACTTCTGTATTGTGCGAGGGGTCTGCTTTATCCATATCCTTTACATGCCACATAGGGAACCGTCCGGAATGTTCTTCAAATAGCTTGACCGGATCATTACCAGACCTTACCACCCAATACAAGTCCATTTCAAACTGGACCAGCTTAGGGTCTGTTTCTTTCAGCAGCACATCATAGCCGGTTTTACCATCGTGAGATTTAAATTCAAAATCATGATTGTGATAGGCCAGTTTCAATCCCGATGCTTTGCAAATTTCCGCAGCCTGATTGAGCTTTGCCGCCACATTTTTAAATCCATCAAGATCTTTCCGGAGCTCTTCTCCCAGCCATGGTACGGTGATATAGCTTCCGCCAACAATATTTGCTGCCTCAATATATGTTTTTAACTCTTCTGCATTTCCGGTCTGAATAAAATTGTCCATACCGTAATGACCACTTGGTGCTTTCAATCCGGTTTCATTGAGCAGACTTCTAAAAGCCTTTGGATCCAATCCCCAGAATTTATCTTTTACAGAGTATCCATAAGTTTCTACTTCTTTGTAACCAGCTTCGGCCACTTTTCGGATCACTCCCTTAACATCTTTTGGTAATTGATCCCTTAAAGAATAAAGTTGTATACCCACTTTCTTGTTAGAGGGTTTAAAGGCCAGGGAGGGCATAAGTAAAACACCAGCAGCAGCAAGCCCCGTTTGTTTAATAAAAGTTCTTCTTGAGTTCATATCTACAAGGATTAGACGTCGCAAATTTTTACGGCAGTTTTTAAAGATTCTATTTTGTTTTTCTGTACGGGGATGAATTCCTGGGCCACATAGTCTTTGAAACCCGTATCTTTAATGGCCTTCATAATTGCAGGATAAAATAACTCCTGGCTATCGTCGATTTCGTGTCTTCCGGGAACGCCGGCAGTATGATAGTGTGCAATATAAGGATGGTACTTTTTAATCGTACTGATGACATTTCCCTCGTCAATCTGCATGTGGTAGATGTCGTACAGTAATTTGAAGTTTTCAGATCCTAATCTTTTGGCCAGTTCCACACCCCATTCCGTATGGTCACACTGATAGTCTTTGTGGTCCACTTTACTGTTCAGCAATTCCATCACCAAAACCACGTTGTGTTTTTCAGCAAGGCCAATGATCTTTTTTAAACCTGTTACGCAATTGTTCCAGCCAGTTTCATCATCCTTACCCCGGCGGCTCCCGCTAAAGCAAATCAGGTTCTTATAGCCCGCTTCTGCTACTTTAGGAATCATTTCCGAGTAATTTTTAACCAGGGTGTCATGGAACTGCGGATCATTAAACCCGTCGACCAGGTTGATCTCAGCACCATTACACATAGACGAATACAGACCATGTTTTTTTAATGTTGGCCAATCTGCGGGGCCTACCAGGTCTATTCCTTTGATGCCGATTTTCTTGGCCTCTATACATAAGGTATCCAGGTCAATACCACTAAAACACCAGCGGCAAACCGCATGGTTGATATTTCCTTTTAACGAATCTGAAACAGATTCTTTTTCTGAAGCAAAGCTTTGCAAGGCACCAGAGGCACCTAAGGCTACCGTTCCTACCACTATATTTTTTAATGCAGTTCTCCTGCTGTTTTCTGGTTTCATAAATAAATCTTTAGACGCTTGGTTCATTAATTTTGTCCTTATCGTTAAAGAAGACTGCAAACAATAAGAATACGACAGCTGCAATGCCTGAAGGAATGATCCAGATCATTTTCCAGTCAAATGCCCCATTCGCTGCTTTATAGGTGTCTGTAATCATTCCCGCTACTTCAAAACCGATGAGCATACCAACGCCATAAGTGGCCAGGGTGATTAATCCCTGCGCAGCACTTTTATATTGATCGCCTGCTTTGGAATTGGTGTAGATCTGTCCCGAGACAAAGAAAAAGTCATAACAGATCCCGTGCAGCGCAATACCTATAATCAACATAAAACTGAGGTCGTTGGCATTTCCATAAGCAAACAAGGCATATCTGACTGCCCAGGCAAGCATGCCCACCAAAATGGTTTTTTTAAAACCAAAACGGCTAAAAAATACAGGAAGCAGCAATAGGAAAAGCACCTCAGAAATTTGTCCGATGGTCATTTTTCCCGTAGGATTGTCCATACCTACATTTGACAGAAAGGGGTGAGCATTTTGATAATAAAAGGCCAGAGGGATGCAGATCAGAATAGAAGAGATAAAGAATATAGCAAAATTCTTATCCTTCAATAATTTTAAGGCATCAAAACCCAGGATTTCTGAAATTTTCACTTTACCACCTGAAGCCCCCTTAGGTGGAGTTTTAGGTAGGGTGAAGCTGTACAGACCCAGTACCAAAGAAGCAATCCCAGCCATCAGGAAAGTGTTTTTAAGCAATCCATCCTTAGTCCCTGCTTCGGTATCCCAGTGAAAAATGAAACTGATCAGTAAACCAGCTGCAATCCAGCCGAGCGTTCCAAATACCCTGATGACAGAAAACTCCTTTTCAGGATCTTTCATCTGGTTAAAGGAAACAGAATTGACCAGCGCCAGCGTAGGCATAAACAAGATCATATAAGAAAGGACATAGGGATAAAATACAGAAATGTCTGTTGCAGTGTACATTTGATACATGAGTACAGCACCGATAAGATGGAGCACACCAAGAATCTTCTCTGCATTGAAATATCGGTCTGCAATTAAACCTATAATAAAAGGAGCAATGATCGCACCCCAGGATTGTGTGGAGAACACAGAAGCACTTTGTGCGCCTGATGCATTCAAATTACTGCCCAGAAAGGTACCAAGGGTTACAAACCAGGATCCCCAGATGAAAAATTCCAGGAACATCATCCCGGACAGTTTAATTCGGTTGGTTAAATTCATATTTGGTTAGGTCTTGATCTTTAAATTTATAGTTCTTTGACGGAAATATTGCGGTACCAAACCTCGTCACCATGATCCTGTAAAGCAATCCTTCCTGCTTTATAAGTGCCAAAACCTTGCCATGTTGCAAATTTGCTTCCTGCGATCAGCTGTTTCCAGTGTTCATCCCATAACGTGGCAGATACAATTTTCACCCCATTGAGTATAAACTCCAGTTTACCCTGGTTGCTGATGATTTCCACTTTGTTCCACTCACCAACGGGTTTAACAGGTTCAGAGCTGCTTTTAACCAGATCATACAGGTCTCCGGCCCGGTGTTTTGTAATCTTTCCATCCGGATGACCTTCATTGTCCAGTACCTGCATTTCAGGACCTGTGCTATAGGTTTGCTGGTATTTGGCAGGATCTTCATGCACATAGAACAAAATTCCGCTATTGCTTTTCGGGGCTACTTTCCATTCCAGTTTTAAGTGGAAATTACTGTATTCCTTATCCGTTACCAGATCACCACCATCATTTTGTTTTGCTTTAGGGTCCAGGTGTAATGCACCATTTTCCGCTTTCCAGCCCTGGCCAACACTCGTTTTTCCATAACTATGCCAGCCCTGAGTGGTTTTTCCGTCAAAGAGTTTTACCCAACCTGTATTTTTTTTCTGCGCAAAAGCAGCGCCACCACCAATGATGGTGGTGAGCAGCAATGCAGATATTATCTTTTTCTTCATCTTGTTCAGCTTTAATTATACCCCTAAAGACCAGCCTTTACGGTATTCACGTTTTACATATTGATTAACATCGTCAAAATTGGTCACTCTCATATTGGCATTGTCCCAAAGCAATTTGATGTTTCTGCCCGGAAAGTAAGCTCTGCCTTCTGAATTTTTCCGTTGAATATCAGCACCTCTGATGGCAAGATTGGCCATGAGCAGCGCTTCCGTAAGTGGTCCTGCTATTTCAAAAGGAGAACTTACCGGCTGTTTCCCGTAACCAGCAATACTGGCTTCTACCCATTGGCCATAATGGCCATCTGCACCACCTTTTACGCGTGCAAATTTTTCCGGTACTTTAATGTCTTTATTCTTGCTTAATGGAAGTAGTCTTGGATTAGCACTGTAGGTGCTGCTCATCATCTTTCCTTTAGTTCCAATAAACAGAGTTCCATTTCCTCCGTCGCCAAAGGTTTCATTGGCTTCCAGTTCTTCCGGTCTCTCCGGCTGGATTCCGCCGTCCATCCAATGTACGGTAATGTCTCCCTTTGTTTTATCCGTTTTAGGGAATTTTAAAGTAACATGGCTTGATGGCGGACAACTGTCCGGGAAATAACCCCTCTTAAATTCATCAACATAGACAGAACCCACACTGGCCTGCACCTCACTTGCATATTTAAGGTTCAGGACACTGAAAGGTGCCTCCAATAGATGACAACCCATATCGCCCAGCGCACCGGTTCCGTAATCCCACCAGCCCCTCCAGTTAAAAGGCACCAGTTTATTTACATAATCTTTATAAGGCGCTGTACCCAGCCAAAGATCCCAGTCTAGTTCAGCAGGTACTTCCGCTTTATTTTCAGACCAGGCAATCCCTTGCGGCCATACCGGTCTGTCTGTCCAGGCATATACCGTATGCACATCTCCGATCAGGCCGGCATCATACCATTCTCTCATTTGCCTTGGGCCATCATTTGATGCGCCCTGGTTGCCCATCTGGGTAACCACTTTATATTTCTTAGCCGCAGCAGTTAATGCCCGGGCCTCATAAATATCATGCGTCAAAGGCTTTTGAACATATACATGTTTACCCAATTGCATCGCTGCAAGGGTTTGAATAGCATGGTTGTGGTCTGGTGTCGAGATAGACACCGCGTCAAAATTCTTGTGTTCTTTATCATACATTTCCCTCCAGTCCTTATAGAACTTTGCTTTGGGAAATTTCTTCACCGAGTTTGCCGCCCTTCTGGTATCCACATCACACAAAAAGGCAATATCAGCCTTTCCGCTATTATAGAAGTTGGCAATATCAGATTCACCTTTTCCACCCGCACCAACACCGGCGATTAACAACCTGTCACTTGGCGCAAGAAAGCCTTTTCCACCAAGTACATGTCTCGGCACAATCATAAACGCAGCGGTCGCGACCGCTGCAGATTTAATAAAGGCCCTTCTTCCTGCATCTTTGTTTTGGATCTCTTCTTTCATGATGAAATGAATTGGGATTAATTTTTTAAGGATAGGATATATTTGACCATTTCTTTGGCATCGTCTTTACTCAAATTGGCATGAGGTGTCATTGGAATTTCTCCCCAAACGCCTTTACCACCATTAATGATCTTATCTGCTAAATGGTTAATGTTCTCCTCATTTGAAGGATATTTAGCTGCAATATCCACATAAGACGGGCCAATAACTTTCTGGGTTTTGTTATGACAGCCAATACAGTCTGCTTTTGCAACTAATTTTTCTCCCGCCAGCGCTGTCCCCGAAGCTGCAGCAGGGGCTGTTGCTGTACTTTCTGTGCTGCTGGTTGTTGTCGTGGTATCCTCAGTTGATTTGGATGTGTCATGTCCTCCGCATGAAGCCAGTGCAAGACTGATACAGCCTAAAATAAAAAGTGTTCGTTTCATTGTGTGTTGTTTTTATTGCCTGATAAAACTTTAATGGATGCCAAGTTCTTTAACTTAGACCCAGTATTTTTTTGTTAAAATCTTCATTCCCACCTGAGGAAGCGAAATCATCAAATGCACGGCCGGTAACCGGGATAATGTGATTTTTAATAAATTCTGCACCTTCTCTTGCACCTACATTTGAATCTTTAATGCAGCATTCCCATTCCATTACAGCCCAGCCTTTATAATCATACTGGCTTAGTTTACTGAAAATGGTTTTATAATCAACTTGTCCATCACCAGGCGAACGGTAACGTCCTGCCCGGTTGGCCCAGCTTTGATAGCCACCAAAAGCACCTTGTTTTCCAGTCGGGTTAAACTCCGCATCCTTAACATGAAAAGCCTTGATCCTTTCATGATAAAAATCTATATACTGAATGTAATCCAGTTGCTGAAGCACGAAGTGAGAGGGGTCATACAGCAGACAGGCACGGGGATGGTTGTTTACTTTCTCCAGGAACATCTCATAAGTGATTCCGTCAAAAAGATCTTCACCCGGATGGATCTCGTAACATACATCCACGCCATACTGATCAAATTCATTTAATATAGGCATCCAGCGCTTTGCCAGTTCTGTGAAACCCGCTTCTACCAATCCTTCCGGTCTTTGAGGCCATGGGTGGAACATATGCCACAACAATGCACCACTAAAAGTAGCATGTGCGTTCAAGCCCAGATTGCCGGATGCTTTGGCTGCATATTTTAACTGTTGAACCGCCCATTCGGTCCTTGCTTTAGGATTATTCCTGTATTGTTCGGGTGCAAATGCATCAAAAGCGAGGTCATAGGCGGGGTTTACCGCCACCAGCTGGCCCTGCAGATGCGTGGACAATTCCGTAATCTCCAGTCCATAAGCGGCGATCCTGCCTTTCAGTTCGTCTGCATAGGTCTTACTTTCTGCAGCCAGCTGAAGATCGATGAAGCGGCTGTCGAGGGTAGGGATCTGCAGGCCTTTAAAACCTAAATCAGCCGCCCAGGCACAAATTCCGTCCAGTGAATTAAAAGGAGCTTCATCTCCTATAAACTGTGCTAAAAAAACTCCGGGTCCTTTAATTGTTGTCATGCGATTAAATTTTAAAGTCAAACCATTTCTGATCTGATTGGCCAGAGGCCACTGCGTTTTCTATAAATGCCATCCCTCTTACTCCGTCAGCAGCGCCCGGAAAATCGAGCATCTCCGCTGTAGGCGCTGTGCCATTTAAGCGGCTGTTTAAGGTTAAAGCAAAATTTCTGTAAATATTGGCAAAAGCTTCCAGGTAACCTTCCGGATGACCGGCCGGTGTTCTGCAATTGTGCTTTGCAAAAGAAGAAAGGTACCCCTGTCCGGCACGGTAGAGTTGTGAAGGAGCATCCAGCCATTTTACTTTGAGGGTATTGGGCTCTTCCTGATGCCATTCCAGGCCACCTTTTTCTCCGTAAACCCGAATAAAAAGGGCATTTTCTTCTCCTGCTGCAATTTGTGAAGCCATGAGCAGGCCGTTGGCTCCATTATTAAACTTCAGTAAGATATTCCCGTCATCGTCTAACCTACGACCTTCCACTACCCGGTTCAGATCGGCACAAAGCTGCGTGATTTCCAGTCCGGAAATGTATTCAGCAAGTTGGGCAGCATGTGTCCCAATGTCGCCCATACAACCTGCTTTACCACTTTTGGCCGGGTCTGTCCGCCAGGCAGCTTGTTGATTTCCTTCTTTTTCTGAAGGCAGGCTTAACCAACCCTGCGGATATTCTACACATACTTTTCTGATCTTGCCAAATTTCCCTTCTTTCACCATCTGTCTGGCCTGTTTGACCATAGGATAGCCCGAATAGGTATGAGTTAAGCAAAGCAAAAGTCCGGTTTCCTGTACCTTCGCTTCGAGTTTCTTGGCCTCTTCCAGGCTTAAGGTAATGGGTTTGTCGATCACCACATGAAAACCATGTTCCAGGGCCATCATGGCCGGTTCGAAATGTGCAAAATTGGGGGTTACAATGCTCACAAAATGCATGCGCTGATCTTCCGGAAGCCGGGCTTCTGTTTCGATCATTTCTTTATAACTTCCATAATTACGGCTTTCCGGCAGGAATAAATCCCTGCCAGATGCCTTTGCTGTTTCCGGATTGGAGCTCAATGCTCCACAACTCAACTCTATGAGCCCGTCGATATGAGCTGCTATGCGGTGAACTGCTCCAATGAAGGCATTCTTTCCACCGCCAATCATGCCCATTCTTATCTTTCCTGAAGCCATTAAATATTATTTTTCTTTAATTCACTTACCGCATAATCACAGGCCCTGGCGGTTAAGGCCATATAAGTTAATGATGGATTTTGGCAAGCTGCAGAAGTCATACAGGAACCATCGGTCACAAATACGTTTTTCACTTCGTGCATCTGGTTCCATTTATTGAGTACCGAAGTTTTAGGATCATGTCCCATACGGGCTGTTCCCATTTCATGAATGGCCATGCCCGGAGAAGAACCATTATCATAAGTATGTACATCCTTTATGCCTGCCGCTTCCAGCATTTCTGCTGCATCGTTCATC
The DNA here is from genome assembly GCF_032678445.1 of Pedobacter nutrimenti. GTDB lineage: Bacteria > Bacteroidota > Bacteroidia > Sphingobacteriales > Sphingobacteriaceae > Pedobacter > Pedobacter nutrimenti_A. Next base: position 38,515 of record NZ_JAVTSQ010000016.1, on the reverse strand, counting down.
ATATCAACACGCATTTTCTGCTCATTCTCTTTGAACTCACAATCAATAGCCAGAACGGGTTGCCCCCATTTGTCTTTCTTGGTTTTGTCAATATATACGCGGTTTTCAAAATAAGGCAGAGATTCACCAAAACCTCCAAGCCCCATACTCCATTCGCCTGGAGTGGTCATCAGATCTTTAAACTCTGAACCAAAAGCCATTTCTGCAATTTCTTTATGCCAGTTGCCACGGCCTGCACCACCCTGGTAACCAAAACCTCTTACATAATCACGCTTGTCACCACCCATGTTCTGGTATCGTGGAATGTAAATTCCATTGGCCCGTCTTCCATAGGTATATTTATCATCAAAACCTTCTGCTCTTCCAGATGCACCGCAACGGAAATGGTGGTCCATTAGGTTATGTCCCAGTTGTCCGCTACCATTACCCAAACCATCGGGAAATTCTGCAGATGTAGAATTCAACAGCAGGAAAGTAGAACCTAAAGTAGAACCGTTTACGAAAACGATTTTGGCAAAGTATTCTATATGTTCATTGGTTTCTGAATCGATCACCAATACACCTTTTGCTTTTTGAGTTTCCTTATCGTACAAGATCTGGTTCACCAGCGAATATGGACGAAGTGTCAGATTACCTGTTGCAACTGCCGCCGGAAGGGTAGAGGATTGCGTGCTGAAATAAGCCCCGAAAGGACAGCCCCTGCTGCATAAATTGCGGTACTGGCACTTTCCTCTTCCTTTATGTTCTACCGTTAAATTGGCTGTACGGCCAATGGTCATGATCCTGGATTTATTCCATTTTGACTCTATGCGTTTTTTCACTTCTTTCTCCACACAGTTCATTTCCATAGGAGGAAGGAATTGCCCGTCTGGCAGAGCCGGCCAGTTTTCATTGCTTCCGCTAATGCCTGCAAAACGTTCCACATAGTCATACCATGGGGCCAGGTCTTTATAACGGATAGGCCAGTCTACACCATGACCATCTTTCAGGTTATCCTCGAAATTCAGGTCACTCAAACGATAACTCTGACGTCCCCACATCAGCGATTTTCCACCTACATGGAAACCTCTGTACCAGTCAAAACGTTTTACTTCCGTATAAGGACAATCCAGGTCATTTACCCAAAAACTCTCGTTAAATTCCTGGTAAGGATAATCCCTGATCTGTACCGGGTGTGTTTTTTTCTGTTCTTCCGTTAAACGGCCGCGGTGTTCAAATTCCCAGGGCTTTTTCATCGCCGTGGTATAATCTTTTATATGCTCAATGTTCCTTCCTCTTTCCAATAAGAGAACTTTTAAACCCTTTTCTGTTAATTCTTTAGCTGCCCATCCACCACTTATTCCAGATCCAACTACAATGGCATCATATGTATTTTGTGCGGTTGCTTTTGTATTTAAATTACTCATTGTTTTTCTGTTAAATTATGTTGCCCAAGTTTTCTGACCAGGTTTCAGAGGTACGTTTCCATCATAATGGCCAGGAATGTCCAGATAAGCACAAGCTTGCGTTGCACCAATTTCAGAAGTGAAATACCCCAGCAAAGTCAGGTCACGAGCAATGGCAAAGAAATAAGGCGTACCTTGCTTCTTTTCTTTAGCCGCCATAGGTTTACCTGCTTGTTCTTTCTCTGGTTTTTGAATCACAGTGTTTTCTTTTGCCTTTCTTTCCGCTTCAGTTTTGTCACTCTCTGCCTTTTGGGCAGCAATGGTTTCCTCCCTCAGTTTGCCCAGCAGCTGTTGTCTTTGTTTAACATCAAGCTCCAGGAAGGATTTGCTGAATTCTTTTTTAGAACGGGCCTCCAGATCGTCTAAACCCTTTACAAAAGCTTTTTGGGCTTCTTCCGGATAACATTCTTTAAGCATCATGGAAATAAACGGTCCAACACCCGCAGCTTTTGCCCCTGGTGAGGAGGTGGTTGGAATAATGATATCGGCAATTTCTGTAATTATTTTTTCCTGGTCAGGAGAAAATAATTTGGAGTTGTCTTTGTTCCCTGATGGGTTGCAGCCCTCTAGAAAAACACCGATCGTAGTAGCAGAAAGTGCGCCTCCGAGTAAAAAAGCTACACTTTTAACTGCGTCTCTTCTATCCATAGTGATTTAAATTTGGTTTTAAATAATTAGGTCCTAAGTGTGTTAGTTCTTCTAAAATAGGAATTTCCAAACAGAAAGTGTAATATTTACACCAAATCAGTTTTGTTTATATTGATTTTGTTACTAAATAGATTCTTTCTAAATAAAGACCAGCCCTCAGAGCGAATTAGGCCGCAATAGGCTTGCGGCTAAACACTTTAGATAGGATCATTTTTTTCGGATGCGGAAGAACAAATTGTTCAGATTAATAACACCTTTTTTAGATTTTTTCATAAATGCGGTGCTAACAAAATATCCCTCATTTTTTTACCTTTGCCAAAACCGTATTTTACATGACTGAAAAAATAGTAGTACTAGGTTCAAACGGACAGATCGGTACCGAGCTGGTAACCGCTTTGAGAAAGACCTATGGAGAAAGTAATGTTGTGGCCTGTGACATCCGCAGACCAGATTATGATATAAAGAATGCCGGACCCTTTGAGTTCGTGAATGTTTTGGAGAAAGAAACTTTAAACAGCATCTTTCAGAAATACAAACCGACTCAGGTCTATCTCCTTGCTGCATTATTGTCTGCAACCGGAGAACAAAATCCAAAACTGGCCTGGGATCTGAACATGAATGGCTTACTGAATATATTGGATTTGGCCCTGGTTTATAAGACGGCTAAGGTTTACTGGCCAAGTTCTATTGCCGTTTTTGGCCCTAATTCACCAAAAGACCAGACTCCGCAGTTTTGTGTAATGGATCCGAATACGGTATATGGTATCAGTAAGCTTGCCGGTGAACGCTGGTGTGAATATTACCATCAGAAATATGGTTTGGATGTCCGCAGTATCCGCTACCCGGGGCTGATCAGCTGGAAGGCCGCTCCAGGAGGAGGAACAACAGATTATGCGATCCATATTTTCCACGATGCGCTAAAAAAAGGAGGGTATTCTTCTTTTCTTTCTGCAGAAACGGAACTTCCGATGATGTATATGGACGATGCCATTCGCGGAACGATTGAGTTAATGGATGCTGAAGCCAGCAAAATCTCTATCCGTTCCAGCTATAATTTTGCCGGCGTAAGTTTTACACCCGAAGTACTTGCCGCTGAAATCAGGAAACATATTCCGGAATTTAAATTAACTTACACCGAAAATGATCCGCGCCAGCAAATTGCCAACAGCTGGCCGCGTTCTATAGACGACAGCTTTGCTGCGAAAGACTGGGCATGGAAGCCGGAATTTGATCTGGCCAAAATGACCATAGATATGTTGGATAACTTAAAAAGTAGTAAGTAATTATAGCTTGTAGATAACAATGGGAAGAGCATTCGAGTTTAGAAAAGAAAGAAAGTTTAAACGCTGGGCAAAAATGGCCGTTCAATTTACCCGTATCGGTAAAGAGATCGTGATGGCTGTCAAAGATGGTGGTCCTAGTCCAGACACCAACTCACGTCTACGTACCGCTATCCAAAATGCCAAGGCTGTAAATATGCCTAAAGACAGGGTAGATGCAGCAATTAAAAGAGCATCCAACAAGGATGAAAACGGATACGAAGAATACGTTTACGAAGGATATGCACAGCACGGTGTTGCCATTTTAATAGAAACAGCAACAGACAATACCAACAGAACTGTAGCCAATGTGCGCAGTTATTTTAACAAAACCGGTGGTACTTTAGGCAAAACAGGTTCCCTGGACTTTATCTTTAACCGCAAATCCATCTTCAGATTTTTACCAGGAGAAAAAGACCTGGAAGAATTGGAATTCGAATTGATTGATGCAGGTTTGGAAGAATTGTATCTGGAAGCAGATGAAGAAGGAAATGACATCGCAGTAGTACAAACTGCCTTTGAAGATTTCGGTAAAATGCAAAAGGCCCTGGAAGACCTTGGACTGGAAATGAAAAGTGCAAAACTGGAGCGCATCGCCCTATCTCATACTGCAGTAACTGAAGAACTGGCAGCAGATGTATTCAAGCTGATTGACAAATTAGAAGAAGATGATGATGTACAAGCTGTATATCACAACATGGAAGAATAAAATTCCAGTATATATAAAATGCAAAAAAGGTGTCCAAAAAATATGGACACCTTTTTTTATATCACCCCCTTTGAAATATGTACGGATGTTCACCTTCCGGTTAAAGCGCCTAAAAGAAATCAATATTACTCAGAAGAGGCCTAGGACTGTTTGCGCTTTTTCAGCGCGAATATTCCAGCCTCTGAAGAGTATATTTATTTCTTAAACCTATTTCTTCTTATGAGAAAACAACCACGGCAACAATTGCGGTTCAGCAAAAGCAGAATCCCAGCTGTTGTGATTGTCATCCGCATACAAAGTATATTTCACTTCCTTTCCAATAATCTTCATCTGGTCTGCAATCTCTTTCGACAATTCCGGGCTCACGACATCATCCTTTCCACCATGAAAAATCCACAAAGGAACTTTTTTATACCTGTTCACATTTGCAATATTATCCCCGCCACAAATTGAAATGGCAGCAGCGAACATCTTTGGTTCCCTTCTCAGAACCTCAAAAGTTCCCATACCGCCCATAGACAATCCCCCGATATAGACCTGATTGCGGTCAGCGTAAGGCTTATCCAGCATATTTTTAATCATTCCCAATAAAGCATGCATAGCCTTTGTCGGCTTTCCACCTTTTTGGAAATTAAACCGCTCTTTACCTGTCTTGTCCTGACTAAACTGAACATTTGACCAGAAATCCTTTTCCGGGCACTGTGGGAAAACCACAATAGCCGGGAATTTTTTACGCAGGTCTTTATTCAGAAACAGCTTACCTCCGTGAACCAGTTGTTTTTGGTTATCACTTCCACGTTCTCCACTGCCATGCAAAAAGAAAACCACCGGATATTTTTGCTGAGGATTAAAGTTTTCCGGAAAAAGGATCCGATACGCCAGTGTATCTTTTTTATTCAGATACAGACCTTTGTCGTATTTACTAAAATCCTGCGCTCCAGCCTGCAATCCTGCAACAGCAAATAGAACAGTTAATATAAGATGAGATGGTTTCATAAATGTATTTAATCAATTTCCAATAAAAATAAAAAAACCCGGCAGATATTTCGCCGGGTTTTAACCAATTTAATAAAATATTGACTTTTATTTAACCAAGGTGAATGAAGCTTCTGCAACATCCCTCGAGTTTGTGCCAATAAAAACTTTAAAATCACCAGGTTCGGCTGCATATTTTAATTCTGCATTATAGAACTTCAGATCATTTATACCGATAGAGAAAGTAACGGTTTTGCTTTCTTCCTTTTTAAGAAATATCTTTTGAAAACCTTTCAGCTCCTTAACCGGGCGGGTAATAGAACCATAAATGTCCTGGATATACATTTGTACCACTTCTTCGCCATCATAATCACCACTGTTGGTTACCTGTACAGAGGCTTGTAACTTACCTGCCGGACTCATCACTTTAGCATTCAAAGAAACAGGCGAGTAGCTGAAAGTGGTGTAACTTAAACCATAACCAAAAGGATACAGCGGGTCATTAGGACTGTCAATATAACGGGATTTGAATTTATCCAGCGGATCTCCAACATACGGACGACCAGTACTTTTGTGGTTATAGTACAATGGGATCTGTCCTACGCTTCTCGGAAAAGTAGCTGTCAGTTTTCCAGCCGGATTATAATTTCCAACCAGCACCTCAGCAATGGCATTTCCCGCTTCTGTACCACCAAACCAGGTTTCCAGAATAGCAGTTACATTGGCATCTTCCCATTCCAGAGTTAGCGGGCGGCTGTTCATTAACAAGAGTATAACCGGTTTTCCTGTTGCGGTAATGGCCTTTAACAAGGATTTCTGGTTAGGCAGCAAGTCCAGGTTGGTACGGCTGGTGGCTTCTCCACCCATAATTGCACTTTCACCCAATACCACCACAGCAACATCTGATTTTTTAGCTGCAGAAACGGCCTCTTCAATCAAGCGTTCCGGAGATTTCTCATCAGCTACAATATCAGCACCATTATTATTGATTTGTTTTAAGATAGAAGGATCATCAACCAGGTTAGCACCTTTAGCATAAGTAATGTCCATTTGTGGCGCATATTTTCTCAAACCTTCCAGAATACCAACCGCTTTTTTCCAATCTCCGGCAGCACTCCAGTTGCCAATCATATCCCGTTTGTTATCTGCCAAAGGACCAATCAGCGCAATTTTTGCATTACCTTTTAAAGGTAAAACATGATTGTTGTTTTTTAACAGAACCAGTGAAGCACGGGTAATGGCTTTCGCATCTAGTCTGTTGTTGTCGCTTAAAATCTCTTTCTGCGCACGTTCTTCACTGATGTACCTGTAAGGATTTTCAAACAGACCTAATTTATACTTAGCTTCCAGGATTCTGCGGCAAGCCTGATCAATCGTTGCCATGCTGATCTTTTTCTCTTTCAGAGATTCTTTTAACGTACCTAAAAAACCTTCGCCAACCATATCCATGTCTACACCTGCATTCAGGGCCAAAGCACTAACGGTTTTCAAATCACCCAGACCATGAGCAATCAGTTCCGGGATTCCCGTATAATCTGTCACCACGAAGCCGTTAAACCCCCATTGCTTACGCAGTACATCCGTCATTAACCATTTATTGGCTGTAGCCGGTGTTCCGTTAATGTCATTGAAAGAGGCCATCACAGAGGCTGCACCAGCATCTACTGCTGCTTTATAAGGAGGAAAATAATCATTGTACATTTTGTTCAGACTCATGTCTGTAGAGTTGTAATCCCTTCCAGCTTCTGCAGCACCATATAAAGCAAAATGCTTTACACAGGCCAGTATGGCATCCCTGTTAGACAGGTCATTGGTTTGATAACCTTTCACCATAGCCTTTGCAATCAGGGAACCCAAATAAGGATCTTCTCCCGAACCTTCAGACATACGTCCCCAGCGAGGATCTCTTGCAATATCCACCATAGGAGAGAAGGTCCAGTTTAATCCATCGGCGCTGGCTTCTCTTGCTGCAATTCGGGCACTCTTTTCAATCAGACTCATGTCCCATGTTGCACTTAAACCCAATGGAATAGGGAAAATGGTTTTATGGCCATGCACCACATCATAACCAAACAGCAAAGGAATCTTCAGACGCGATTTCTGGAGTGCCAGATCCTGTAGTTTTTTAACAGCTGCCGGTGTATAAGTATTGAAAACTCCACCAACAAGCCCCTTTTCGATTTTCTCATCTACACCCTGACTGAGTATAGGACCTGTAACGTCAAAGCCTACCGAAGGCAGGTTCAACTGGCCGATCTTTTCATCCAGTGTCATTTTAGACATCAGATTACTGATATAGGAATTCATCTTCTGATCTGCACTGGCTGCGGTTTTTTTCTTCTGTGCAAATACAGCACTTGAGCTAAAGAGCGCAGCCACTAAGAATAAGGAGGTCGCTTTTTTCATTAGTATATAATTGTTTTTATATGTGTGTTCTTTTTTATTTAATCAGTAAGGGCGTAATTTCTTTAATCCAGATGGCATAGCCCTCCGGTTTCATATGCAGCATGTCCTCCAGGAATAATTCTGGTCTCAGCTGGCCATTCTTCAGCATTTTGCTGTTTACATCTACAAAACGGGTATTTTTATAATGACCAAGGTATTCCTTGATGAGGGCATTGGTATGTATCATCGTTTCGGCATACTGAACCCTCGACGGACTGTTTTTTATGGAGATATACAATACCGGAACATCAGCAAATTTATTGCGGATATGGGTGAAAAAAGTGGCAAAACGGCTTAAAGTTTCCTGTGCGCTTACACCATCAGTTGCAATATCATTTTCTCCACTGTAAATCACAACCAGTCTTGGCTGATATGGATAAACCAGATCTGCAATATAAAAATCAGCCTGTGCCAATGTAGAGCCTCCAAAACCACGGTTTATGGCACCATAGTTTTTAAAAACAGTTTCCAGATCTGTCCATTTGGTAAAGGAGGAGCTGCCAACGAACAAGATGCCATTTTTGGAAGGCATGGCCACACTGTCCCTATGTTTAAAATCCTGGATCTCTTTCCAGAATGCCGGTTTTTGTTGTGCGGTCGATTGCTGTCCGGCAAAGATCAGCAAGGTCATTACAAAAAGATAAAATCGTCTCCTCATATGTTTAATTCACTTTCATTACAGGGCTTCGTTCAGAAACACCATTTTCATTTATGGCCTCAATGCTAAAATAATAAGCCTTTTCCTTATCCATTCCCTTGTACCAGTATTCGTTGGTGTTGTATACCATAATACTGTTGTAGAGTTTATCCGGCGATGTGCCCAGATAGAGGTTGTAGGCATAAGCATCTTTATTGGCTGTCCATTTGATCCAGGCACTGCGTTTGTCTTTTTCTGTTCTCAGCACCACCAGGTCTTTGACAACTGCTGGTTTTGGAACATCACTATTGCCGAAAACACGTAATCCGCTAATGGCAAATTTTCCCGTAGGCATATGGATGTTTTCAAGCTTAACAAAGCGTGCCTTAACCGGTTGCTCCAGCTCTATATAATCATGAGGAACATCCGTTTTGTTCTTGCTTTTATCGGCCAGAACTTTCCATTTTCTGCCGTCCTCGGAATACCAGAGTGTATACTGATGATAAATGCCCTGTTGTTTTCCTAAGAATTCCGCATCCTGATCTGCATAATTGATCTGGATGGCACGCAGGGTAGAAAGTCTGCCCAGGTCAGACTGAATCCATTCTCCTTTGTTTGCCGTCGCTGCACTCCAATAGCTCTGGATACTTTCGTCAACAGCATTGTTGGCTGCATAGGCGCCATAAGTGGAAGACACCTGTACAGGTTTATTGTAATTCAGCAGCATCCAGCCTGTGAAACCACTGGTTAGATGATCTGCTCCTTTAGTTGGAAGGTAATGTGGGTAATCGCCAAAAGCAGCATCCATATACAGTACATCATCTTTATCAAAGCCTGCGGGCCAGATTCCTATGCGGCGTTCAAAATTATTTTTAACGGCGATGACCATAGTAGATACATGCCAGTAATTGTTCCATTTATCTTGAAAAGTAGCCCCGTGTCCTGCACCACGCGCAAAGCCACCCGGTTTGTAAGAAAAAGGAAGAGACTGATGCTCAAAGGGGCCAAGTGGGGTTGTTCCAACAGCTACACCATCGGCATATCCACTGAATTCGGTTGCAGGGGCACCATATTGCAAATAGTATTTGCCATGGTATTTGGTCATCCAGGCACCCTCCATAAAAGGATCCAGGAAAGTGTTGTCCAGGTGTTCACCAAATCGCTGCCAGCCAAAGCGCTCTGGGTTTAAAAGCAAAAGCTCTTTCCTGGTGCCAACCGGCTGGAAAGTCTTTCGGTTCAGTTCTACACCGTATAAAGGATACACATTGCTGCTCCCGTTATACATATATAGTTTCCCGTCCTCATCTACAAAATGTGCAGGATCCCAGCCGCCAATTTCAAATTCGCGAACGGCTTCTTTCCATTCATTGGCCTTAGGATTGGTACTCATCCAAATCGGGAAATTACGGGAGTAAGTAGAACCGAACACCAGCATGGTATCTCCCTGTATCCAGACAGAAGGGGCACAGAGATCATCATATACCTTATGTTCCGGTCTTAAAAATGATTTGGAGACAAATTTCCAGTTATAAAGGTCACTGCTCCACCAGTAGCCCCACTGGTTAGTAGAAAACAAATAATAATCGCCTTTGTAATTTACAATCACCGGATCTGCAGTGGCGCGGTGCTTCCCCTGCTCCGCAAAATTGGGAATTGGGGTATAGCCATAATCCAGGTTAATTGGATTACAATAGGTTTTCTGCAGATGCTGAGCCATGACAGTTGTACAAACACCAAGCAAGCAAATCAGAACCGCGATATGTTTCTTTACATCCATATTAGGGCTTTAAAGAAGGGCTGGTGAAACCCAAATGATTTAATCCTTTTTGTACTTCCGGGCTATTCATAAACAATTTCCAGAGCAAGCCCGTTCTGTAATTTTCGATCATGACCACGATAGGCCCCTGATCTATACCTAAATATCTTTTTGGATACCAGTTATCCGTTTCAGAAAAAGCATCGTAAAAGCCATATTCGCCCCAGATTTTATCACCCAGATCTTCATATAAATGCCTGATCACCTGCATAGATTCTTTTGGTGTATATGGAATTGAAGATAATGCAGCCGTAGGAGAGATAACACCAAGGTCCTCATTGATGCTGTGTGCCGCATAGCCATTTACCGAATAGCTGGCGGTAAGGCCCCAGCAGTTTGCTGCATAACCTTTAAATTTCTTTGGGTTGGCCACGCAATAATCGCGAATGGCCAGAGTTTGATTGACATTGTTTTGCCAGTAATCTGCGTACTGGTCTTTCAGGCCCTTAGGATTTAAGCCTAAATAAGAGTAGTGTGCCCAGAAAAGTGGTCCTACAGAACCCTTAGCACCCTGATAGTCCAAAGAGATCAGATGCCCCTCTACTTTTATGTCGGTTTTAATTGCCCCGTTTCTAGCCCATCCTTCATGATAAGCAGCGGCTGGAATGGTATGATCGGGTGAGGAGGCCCCTACAACATACATAATTAAACATTCATTATAACCCTTTACCGGAAAATTCATTTCCCATTGGTATTGGGGCGACCAATGCCAGTACAGTACATTTTGTCCGTTTCTATACCAGTTATAGTCTATACCTTTCCATAAACCGTCTGCTTTTTTGGCCAACAGTTTTTCTTCGGTATTTCCATTCTTATAATATTCGTTGATACAAATTAAGGCCTGAGCCACAAAAGAGCTTTCCACGAGGTCACCTCCATTGTCTTTCTGCCCAAATGGTTTTACTTTACCTGTTTCACCAATAATCCAATGCGACCAGGCCCCATGGAAACGGTCTGCTGTGGATAGGAAATTCAGGATCTTATCCAGGCGTTTTAAACCCTCCTCTTTACTTACATAACCTCTGTCGATTCCACTTAAAATGGCCATAAGACCAAATCCTGTTGCTCCGGTGGCTACAATATTTTTATCGTTATCGGGATAAATATTATCCGAATGGAAGCGTTCTCTTGCAGCCCCTGAAACAGGCTCTGCACCCTTCCAGAAATACTGGAATGTTTGTTTCTGCACCAGATCTAGTAATTGCTCGTCTGTCAGGTTCTTTTTGATCTGCACAGGTGAAGTCGTCTGGTTCGTATCGTTTTGTGCCTCAGCAGGCTGAGGAACCATCGAGGAACAGGAAGTGAGGGCTAAGAACAGTAAAGGAAAGAGTCTAAGTTTAATCATATGCTCAAGGGATGAAAAAAGGCTGCTGACTTAGATCAGCAGCCTTCGGATTTATGTGTGTTTAGTAACCAGGGTTTTGGGTAATTAAGCCCCCTGAGATATCAATTTCAGTTTGAGGAACAGGCCAAACTTCATTTCTTCCTGCTTTCCAGCCTTTAGGGCCAAAAACTTCAGTTCCTCTACCCTGACGGATCACATCGAAATAACGATCATTTTCCATAGCCAGTTCTGAACGTCTTTCTTTCCAGATCGCTAAGCGCAGAGCCGTTTTGTCTGTTGTAGTCACTTTAGGTAGGATAGACGTATTTCCCTGACGGGCCCTGAACCTCACTTGTTCTAATGATGACAAGGCTTGTGAGGTATTACCTAATTCATTAGCTGCCTCTGCATTCATTAGCAATACATCTGAATAACGGAATATACGTACATTTTGCTGAGCCCCTTCATTGTAATTTGGTACAAACAAGGCAAAAGGCACATAAGACTTCTGGTTGTACATCGGGTTATCCCCAATTTCGGGAATCTTATCGCCTTCAGGAGTTGTTTCTCCTCTGAAAATAATGGTAGCGTCTCTTCTTGGATCTCCGGTTTCATAAGAAGCTGCGAGATCAGCAGAAGGAACGTTGAATCCCCAGCCACCGCCTGTGATTCCCCTTACACCTTGTACTTGAGAATATTGAGAATTTGATACATCTGCATTCCCCGGAACCAGTGCACATTGGATTTCAAAGATGGACTCTGAACTGTTTTCATTTGCAAGTCTGAATACTTGCTCATAATTAGGCAATAAAGAATAACCCAGGCCCATTACTGTATTGGTGTAGGATAATACATCGCTCCATTTTTTTAGATACATGGCTACTTTGGCATGTAAAGTTAAAGCAGCACCTTTTGTCGCCCTGCCAACATCTGCTGAACCATAGGTGGCAGGTAGTACAGCGGCGGCTTCATTAAGGTCCTTCTCAATTTGAGCATAGACTTCTGCAACCGAACTTCTGGGGATTTTGTATTGTGATACATCTGTTGGTACAGTAGTCCGTAATGGCACAGCACCAAACGCACGTACCAATCTGAAATAAGAGAGTGCCCTGACAAATTTGGCTTCTGCAAGATATCTGGCTTTTAACGACTCATCCATTTTTATAGCCGGTACATTGTCCAATACCTGATTTGTATAGTTGATATTGCGATACTGACCACTCCAAAAACCTGAAATATTTCCCTGATCAGGATCTATTGTGAACTGATCAAACTGGAGGAAGAAGCTGGCATCTGATGCTGTACTTCCTTTATCAGCATCATCAGAACCCATGTTTTCGATAGCAATAGCTGGAAATGCAGTGTTCTCCCAGGAGCGCAGGTTTCCATAAATGGCATTTACGCCTTTGAAGGCATCATCTGCCGTTTTCCAGAATACAGCACTTTGCTGTTGACCTTGTTGAGGGACATCTAAAAAGCTCTTTTTACAAGAAGGTGTAATTGCAATAGTAAGGGCTAAACCTATACCTAATGCTGCTTTTTTATATATATAATTATCTAATTTCATGATTTTGCAGATTAAAAAGTAAGGTTAATACCGAAGTTGTAAGTAGCAAACAAAGGATATACATCAGCATCTAAGCCACCATTTAAAGTTGTGTTTTTCAAAGTTGTTTGAATCTTTTCTGCGTTGTCAGTCGGTATTGGGCCAACTTCAGGGCTGAAACCTTTGTATCCGAAAATATTAATCGCATTCTGTGCATTAGCATAGAATCTGATTTTTTTGATCTTCCATTTGCTTAGGATGCTTGACGGTAAGGTGTAGCCTAACTGTGCATTTCTAACTCTGAAATATGATCCGCTGGATACATAGAAGTTGTTTGGAGCAGAGTTGGCTGATGCACCAATATTAGCAGAAGGATAGGTATTAGAAGTACCCTCACCGTGCCATCTATGGTCAAAGAAATCTTTAGTGATGTTCTCATTTCCATAACGATAGGCAAGATTCGCGTTATAAATGTCTACGCCTGCAACTCCTTGGAAATCTAAAGCCAAGTCGAAGTTTTTATAAGCAAAACTGGTATTGACCCCATAAGTATATTTAGGATTGGGATTCCCAATTACAGTTCTATCTGCAGAAGTAATTCTGCCATCACCATTTAGATCCTGATATTTGAACCCGCCTGGAGCTGCACTCGCTTGTGTTGGGGAATTTGCTACATCTGCGGCATTTTGAAAAATGCCAGCGGTTTTATAACCATAGAACATTCCAATTGGGTCGCCCGCAATTGTCCTGGTTGCTAATGAACCATTTGTTATACCAGTGCTTCCGCTATATATCGGAGTTAAACCAGAAAGTACAGATAGTACCTTATTTGCATTATAACCAATGTTACCACCTATTGAATAGGTAAGTCCGCCGCCAGTTACATCACTCCATGCTGCAGATAACTCTACACCTCTGTTTTGTATGTCGGCCTGATTACCAATAATTTGGTTGTCCTTGCCACCTAAGTCACCAGGTAATGGAATACCAAATATTGCTGCCGAAGTTTTTCTGTTATAAAAATCAGCTTCAACTGTTAGTCTGTTTCTTAGGAATGCAGCCTCTAAACCTATATCTGTACCAATTCCTTTTTCCCAAACAATAGCCGGTGGAACAAATGTGTTTACACTTGCACCAGGGACGATAATTCCACCAAGGTTAGCGGCAAGGTCGCCCGTTTGTGAAACAAGGCGCTGTGTTGGATTGATCGGAACGCTTGCATTACCAATTTTACCCCAGCTTCCTCTTAATTTCAGTGAACTGAATAAGGTCTGATCTTTCATGAAATCTTCGTTGGTAATCACCCATCCTGCACCTACTGAAGGAAAATAACCCCAGGTTTGACTTCCGAAAAACTGTGAGGCACCATCAGCACGTATAGAAGCATTCAGCATGTATTTGTTTTTGAAAGAGTAATTGGCTCTTGCAAAATAGGATGCAAATTTAATGAGTGAGCCACTGTCATTAACATTTCTTCCTGTCGGATCACCTAATGTCAGATATAAATCTGCCTCACTGTTAAATGGAACATTTTGAGCAGAGCCGTTTAATGTATAGGCCTTATTGCTTTGAGCAGATTGTCCTAATAATACGGTCAGGTTATGGTCTTCATTGAACGTGTTCTGATAGGTCAATGTGTTTTCTACGATCCAGTTCCTGGTTTCCACACGTTTTAGATCAAGCACGCTTCCGTCACTTTTCTGTGCATAGGTCGCATAATATTTAGGACTGTATTTTCTAACCTCCATTTGACCAAATTCACCACCAAAACTAGTTTTGAAAGTAAAGTGTTTTGCAAACTTTAATTCAGCAAACATATTACCAGTTACACTGTATTGTTTAGTTTGCTGATTGAAGAAGTCAATCGTTGCCTGGGGATTGAAATTTGCTCCATCACCCAAGTGCTGGTCGTTTGGATCTCCATAACTTCCATCTGCATTAAATACAGAGACAGTTGGTGCTGCTGAGTACAATTGGTGATAGATGGTTAAAGGAACATCATTCGACTTACCTGAAACACCGGTAATATTATAACCAACTTTTAGATTTTTGAAAATCTGAATATCATTTGAAACCCTCGCTGTATATCTCTTGTAGTTATTGGTTTTTACAATACCATCCTGATCCAGATAACCCAATGAAATGTTATAAGTTGATTTTTCAGAACCGCCACTAACTGATACATTGTGATTGGTTACAAAAGCATCACGAAGGATCTGATTGTACCAGTTGGTTCCTGCACCTAAATTTGACGTGTTTGCAAATACAGGATCTCCGCCATTTAAACTAGCCAATTCATTGGTAAATGTAGCATATTCGGTTGCATTAGCCATTTTAACCTGATTGGTTACTTTTTGAAAACCTGCATAAGCATCATAGTTTACTGTAGTTGGGGCGCCGAGCTTACCTTTTTTAGTGGTAATCAAAACAACACCATTTGCAGCACGGATACCATAGATGGACTGAGCAGAAGCATCTTTTAAAACACTCATATTTTCAATGTCACCAGGATTTAAAAAGTTAATATCGCTGTACCAAACACCATCTACAACATACAAAGGTGCCTGATTACCAAAAATGGTACCCAGACCTCTGATCCGAATTTGCGGTGTAGTACCAGGTGTTCCTGAATTGGTAATGGATACACCGGCAATTTTACCTTGTAATGCAGCTACGGGGTTAGTGGAAGCTTGTTTAGAGATTTCGTCTCCTTTTAAGCTTGCCACAGCTCCTGTTACATCAATTTTACGTTGAGTTCCGTATCCCACAACCACAACCTGATCCAGTTGCTGTGAAGCAGAAGCCAGGGTAACGTTGATGGTGGTTTGACCGGCAACGGCAACCTCTTGAGTAACGTAGCCGATGTAGGTAAACACCAGCGTACTGTTGGCCGGTGCGCTAATGCTATAGCGGCCGGCAGCGTCTGTCTGTGCTCCGGTTGTTGTACCTTTTACCATTACACTTACGGAAGGGATCGTTAATTTGTCCGAACCATCAGTAACCACACCTTTCACAGTAATATTCTGTGCAAAGGCGGCATTGATAAAAAGCAAACAAAGAAAAGTTAAAACAGAAAATTTTGTAAAGATTCTTTTCATGCTCGTATTATGTTTTGTTTAATTGTTTGTTAAATCTCGATTAGTTAATTTGCTATTACAAGCTTGTGTACCTCAACATTAATACATCAACGGCGAATCTGGCACTATCTCAAACGGATGTGCAATCGTTGTTTTTAGTACAAAAACACTGTTTTTATGGATGAAACCCAAATTTAAGTACTACATCAGCAGGGCTTTTGAAAATTTTTATCCGGATGGATATTTTTGAGTTATGAGAGGTAATGTAGTAGTGCTTACAGCTCCATGAGGAACTCTACAAGGTTTTTATCATGAGGTACATTGAGCTTTTTTCTCAATCTGTACCTTCTGATTTCCACACCCCGGAGCGAGATGTTTAATAAAGAAGCCATCTCTTTACTGCTCATGTTCATGTGCAGGTAAGCGCAAAGTTTCAGGTCATTTGGAACCAGGTCCGGATGGTTGGCTTTTAATTTTTTGAAGAAGCTTTCATGCGCCTCATTGAAACTGCTTTCAAACAGGTTCCAATCGCGTTCATCATTCATACCTTCATCAATCACTTTCTGTATTTTTCTCAACTGATCTTCTGAAAGCTTCTTGCCGTTTTCATCTTTCAGCTTCAGCATTTCTTCACTGATCTTTTGCAAGAGCTCATTCTTATAGACCAGGCTCATTGCCGAATTGGCCAGTTCCCTGTTTTTACCCGCCAGTTCAGCATGTAGTTTTTCCGTCTGAAGTTTGATGATCTGTTTTTCTGTGGTTTCTGCTTCCTTTTTTAAGAAGGCTTCTTTTTCCGCCTGGAGTTTAGCCGTGATGGATAACTGGTCTTTAAGCAGTTTCTTTTCATATAGCTTTTTACCCAGCAGGAGCACAACTACGATCAGGATCACATAAAGCAGAAGAGCCCAGTTGCTGGCATAGAATGGGGGCTGAATAGTAAATTCGAAAGAGGTGACCTCCGTAACGGTTTGATCATTGATCTTGGCTCTTACCAGGAATTTATAGGTTCCCCGTCCAAGGTTGGTGAAGTCTTTTTGGGAGGCTGTGCTCCAGTCTGACCAGATTTTGGAATAGCCTTCCAGGTAATACTGGAATTTAATCTTCGCTTGTCTGTAATAGGGGAGGGTGTAGGAAATCCGGATATTGTTCCTGCTAAATGGAATTTCGATTTCCGACTCACTGTTGCCCACTTCGCTGATGGTTGAATAGGTGTCGGTAATGTCGTCTACTTTTCTGATGAGTACTGCAGGTAAAATGGTCTTTTTCCGGTCTTGTGTATCCTGGGCATTGTAGATCACAAATCCGTCGTCTACGCTGATCAGATAGATCTGGTTGCTGATCTTGCTGATGTTTTCATAATACTGCACCATTCTTCCGTCAAGAACACTGAAACGGTTAGAATCGATCTCAATTTTACCTGGCTGGCCAAAATTGATCAGGGCCATTTTGCCATGATTGATAAACCAGTATTTCTTATTGTCTGCGCTAATGATCTTATTCGATGTAGAAAAAGAGCCTAAGGCTTTATTTAAGGTCTCGTATTTGCTGAAGCGGTTGCTGATCTCATCAAAAGTGAGAAAACCCTCATCTGAAGAATACAGCAATTTGTTTTCCAGCGTAAAAAGGTTGATGTTGTAACTGCTGGGCAAGCCGTTCCGCTCATCATAATATTTTGTAGTGACTACTCTTTTGAAGTCGGGGCTAAGCGTGAGTTTATACAGGCCTTTGTAAGCATGACTCACCCATATGTCCCCTTTGGAGTCCCTTTCCACATATCTGGAAGGTTCACCAAAGTTCTCAATCTTATAGAAGTATTTCCATTGCCCCGATGGATCTTTCTTATAGAGCACCAGCCCGTTGTAAGCCCCCTGTATCAGGTAGTCGTCATTTAATTTCTTTATGGTCCAGCCCCCGCTGATGTTGGATATCTTTTCAATAGAGCCGCCGGTTACATTAAATGTACCATCATTATGGCCACAAAGTAATTGTCCATCAATCTGGCTGAGGTCCCAAACCTGCCCCTGGGAGCCTGGAATGAGCTTAAAGTTAAACATATTAAAGGACTGGCCTTTGTCTCCGGTCCAGGGGCTGTAAAATAAGCCCTGATTGGTCCCCAGATAGATATTGTTCTTGTAGATCAGGCTGGAGTACACCGTTCCAAACAATCCGCTCTTATCAAAATAGAAATAAAGCGGTGAGTTCAGTTCAATCCGGTCAATACCATTGTCCAGACCAGTCCAGAGGTTTTGCTCGTCGTCTGCATATATACTTAATACAGTGTTGTTCTGTAAGCCACTTGATTTGTTGATTTGCTGTATAATACGGCCATCTTCATCAATAATGATTAATCCATTCAGAATGGTACCATAGGCATAATACTTACCCAACACTTTTACTCCGTTATTGAGCTGATAGGTTTGCAAAAATGCATTAGCAGGCGTGCTGAAAGGTGTATACCGCTGGCCATCATAGAGGAAGAGTCCATTTTTACTGGTGCCGATCAGCAAATTTCCATTTTTATAAGGGAGGATGGAGAGTATGCTTTGCGGGAGTGGCGGTCCGTCATTTTTTAATGGAACCAGTTGATTGCCCTTCAGTTCGTACAGCCCCTTGCCGAGTGCTTCGATGATGAAACGCTTGTCTACTTTATATAGGAACAGGAAGAAAGCAGGGCCTTTAATAACGCTGATCTTATTGTCCTCATAAATATAGATGCTGGTAAAAGACTGAAATATAATCCTTTTTCCATCAATGTAAATCTTCCAGATTTCATCTGTGATCTTATTTTTTTTGGGAATAAGCGGGATAAGCGAAGTATACTTCAGGTGCTTGTTTTCAATTCTCCAGTAACCGAACTCACCAAAACTGCCTGTGTAAATCCTGCCATTGGTATCTGCGACTACAGACCTTACAATTTGCCGGTTGGGCATTTTGTACTGCTGCCAGTATTTGCCGTCAAAGCTCAGCAGGCCCTGGGCGTTTCCAAAGTACATTACACCGTTCTTATCTTTTGCGACAGACCAGTTTTGATTACCGGAGAGATAAACAGACTTTGGATAGTTTTGAATATAAGGGACCCCGACACTTTTAATATCTCCTGCAGCAACCCGAAGGCTGAATAAGGTGAGCAGGCCGTATAAAAGAAATTTCAGGGTTCCTTTAATCATGAAACCTTGTTAACGGGCTGCGGAACTTTTACATAATAGCCAGTGCCGTCATATGGGCGCCTGCGTGGATTGGTCATGCAGGCCGCTGAGCAGCAACCCTGCAGCTCTGTTCCGCAATCATCGCATTGGGTGATGTGCTCATTGCATTCCGGATTGGCACAATTGATCATTTTTGGTGTTACCTTTCCACAGTTGTAGCATTTTGACACTATGGTTGGGTTTACAGAGTTCACATCTACAGCAATGCGGTTGTCAAAAACATAGCATTTGCCTTCAAAGTCTTCTCCTCCGGCTTCTTTTCCATATTTAATAATCCCTCCGTGAAGCTGATAAACATCACTAAAGCCGTGGTGCAGGAGTAAAGCTGATGCTTTTTCGCATTTGATTCCTCCGGTGCAATAGGTCAGTACTTTTTTGTCTTTATACTGAGCCAGCTCATTGATCTTGTCTGGGAAATCGCGAAAGTTCTCTATATCCAGGGTTACTGCGTTCTTAAATCTGCCCAGATTGTGTTCATAGTTGGAACGTACATCGAGAATCACGACGTCTTCCTGATCAATCATTTTTTGAAATTCTGCAGGCTCCAGGTGTTTACCTGTCTGTCTGTTGGGATCAATGATATTGGGGTCGCGAAGGCCGGAATGTACAATTTCCGATTTATATCGGCAATGCATTTTGATGAAGGAAGGTTCTTCTACCGTGTCAATTTTGAAGTCGGTTTTTGCAAAGCGTTCATCTTCTTTAATGGCGGCCATATAGGCTTCGCAGGCTTCAGCTGTACCAGAAACGGTACCGTTTAATCCTTCGTCCGCCACAATGATCCGGCCCACAAGACCAAGTGATTTGCAAAAAGTAAGGTGATCAGCAGCAAATTGCTCCGCATCTGCTATTGTACTATAGCAATAGTAAAGTAGTGTTTGAAATTTTGTCATAAGTCATTGATACCGTTGCATACGGCGTTTAATGTAGTTTTCTGCAAAAATACGAAATTTGTTTAACAAACAATTGTGAAGAGAGGTAAAGTAGGTGAGCTTTTTATGAAAAATCAATGTTACTCTTCGAGGACTGGACTCCTTGCCCCGCTTCGCTCTTGTGGCAAGGCGCCCTGAGGTCCTCGAAGAGTAACATTGATTTTTCACAAAGAAAACCGGGGTTAAAATCCGTAGGAAATCCTGAATCCCTGCATCACCCTCTTGTCCCCGTCGTATGCAAAGCCATAGGTCGCTCTGAAAATCAATCTCTGCAAACCAAAATAAAACTCCTTATAGTTTTTCTTCAAAGGCTGAGTCAGATAATTGGCACCAAGTACCTCTTCGAGCTTCAGTTTACGGATCAAGGGAATCTTATTGGTGATCAAACCCGCAAAATTATGTTCCAGGTGCGCCTCAATATAATGCTTATCTGTATTGTATTCATAGAAATCCAGGAAAGAGAACCTTCTCAGGTCCGGAAGTGCGGTTAAAGAATTGTTTCCCCGGAAATGTTTGCTGTCCGGATAATACACCGTTTTATTGTTCAGGAATTTGCCAGCTCCCGCAACAAAGGAAAAATAACCCCATAAACCCGTACCAATTCTGTCCTGATAAACTTCAAAAGCCAGCAAATCATAATCTGCAGTACTGCCAAAAAAGTTTTTTATTCCCTTTCTGTAATTCATCTGGATCTGCGGGTAAACAGAGGCCGTATAGAATTTGCCATCCGGGCGGCTGATGTATTTCTGTCCTATGGTATAAGTTAGGGTGGCATCTACAGTCAAGGCTTTATAATCCGGAAAAAGAGGTGTTTCTGAGTCTGGTGTGAAGGGGTTGTTTGAAGTGAACTCCCGACCTTTCCTGTTAAAAAAGGTGAAATCTGTATGGTTAACCAGGGTCTGGTTTTTGGCAAATTCTACAGAAACATGTGCCTGCAGCCCTGTGGCCAGTTCACGGGAGGTACTTGCTTCCAGAAAATTCTTCTCATAGAACTTTGAAAAGTTCTTTTCGAAAAGCAAACCATTTAAGGAGTTGGATAAAGTACTCATGGTTTTATACCGGTTCAGGTCATAAATTCCCGATCCGGCAGAAAATTCCACATCAGCCTTCTTTAAAGGATCATATAAATAATTCACAGTCAGGTTACCTGTTAAGGTATGATTGGCCAGTCCATACCTTAATTCGGGGCGGATGCTGTAATAGCGGTTGTATTCGAAACGCTTGGTATAGGTAACACCATAACGAAGTCCAAAACCTTCAACTGTATTGTAAAATAAACCCCGGAGAATAGGATCCAGTCTTAAATATTGCTGATCATAACGGTTATTGATGGTATAGCCGGTGAACAGGAATTTGCTGGCCGTAAAATTATTATTGATCCGCTCCAGTGAGTCGAGGTAATATTTAGACTCCTTTCTCTTTTCAATGCTGTCCTTTTTGAAATAATTCAACCTTTCTTCCCGGGTTAAGGGGATTGGCCGATTGGTGTTCCAATAAGCAGAATCTTTTTTATTGACCATTTTTGTCACTTTCAGGATTTCGCCGCTGAAATAGTTCTTAGGAAAATCCGGATGGAGGTTATAATTGTTGTAGACCCCGAGGTAATAGCCTTCAAATTTAAAACCCATAACATTGCCGTTAAAGGTGAAATTGATATTGAAAGGCATATAGTGCTGTTCCACCTTCATAAATTGCTGGGTAATGTTCAGCGTGTCAATCAGGTTGATGCCGGTATTTTTAGTGAGGTACAATTCCGTTCCCATGATCCGCCAGCTGTCATCGGCAATATAAATGATCCCCCTGAAGACAGGATCATGCTGCCGACGCGGAATAACCTCTATCTTATGAACGCTTTCTCCATTTTCTACGGATGTACCTAATAATTTATACCGGTAGTAGAATAAGGCCATGTCGGCAATCGGGGATACGAAACCCCTGGAGCTGAGTACATTTTCAAGAAGGAAATTATTGTAAAAATTGATTTCCAGATCCGACGCTTTATTAAAACTAAAGGCATTGTTGCGTCCGGCAACTTTCGATGCAATCATCTCCTCCCGGATATGATTTGTTCTTTTATAGTGATAATTGGATTGTGATTCAGATTGATAAAGGATACCTCTCCGGTTGGTATCCAGTTCCAGGGTCTTTTGAATATCTCTTCCGAAAAAGCGTTTCGGAGCAGCCATCAATTTTTGAAGGCCCTTAATGTAGACACTGCAACTGAATTCTTTAACTTCGGTTAAATGATGTTTCCTGTTCTTTATCGCATTTCGAATGATCTGGTAGGCGGGGTCCTCCGCTGAAGCACTAATGGTGACGTTCCGCAAGGTATAGGATTCCGGGCTGAGGGTCACATTCTGTGTGATATTGGTGTCTATCTTGAGCTCTTTTTCTATGCTTTTAAAGCCAATCGCTTTGTACACTACGGTGTAACTGCCTTTTTCCAGATTTAAACTGTATTGGCCGTCGATATTGGCAGAAGTACCCCTGGTGGTATTTTTCAGGTATACAGAGGCAAAAGATACCGCTTCACCGTTTGGATCTTTAATATGGCCGCTGAGTTTGAATTGTTGCGCGTGCGACACAAGGATTTGGGCTAGAGATAAAAGAAGGACAAGGCAGATTCTGTTCATAAAAACCCTAAGATATAAATATCATTGATTTGCCGGGGCAGAATAATTTAGATTACCACTGGAAGATGATATTTTCCTAACTTTGGTTGCATCAATTCATTATAAAATGTACAAAACACTACAGCCCGTTCTGAAACAGGAACTTGAACAAATAGAAAAAGACGGATTATATAAACGTGAAAGAATTATCGTTACTCCACAGGGTGCTGATATTAAGGTAAGTACAGGACAGGATGTTGTTAATTTCTGTGCGAACAACTACCTGGGTCTATCTTCTCATCCTGCAGTACTGGAAGCTGCCAAAAAAGCAATTGATCAGTATGGTTACGGGATGTCTTCAGTTCGGTTTATTTGCGGTACACAGGATGTACACAAAGAACTGGAAGCGAAACTGTCCCAGTTCCTTGGTACAGAAGATACGATCCTGTATGCTGCAGCTTTTGACGCCAATGGTGGTGTTTTTGAACCTCTTTTTAATGATCAGGATGCCATTATCTCTGATGAACTGAACCATGCTTCCATTATTGATGGGGTGCGTTTGTGTAAAGCCAAGCGCTTCCGTTATAAAAATGCAGACATGGAAGATCTGGAAGCACAATTGATTGCCGCAAAGGATGCCAGACATCGCATCATTGTTACAGACGGTGCTTTTTCTATGGATGGGGTAGTGGCACCTTTGGATAAAATCTGTGACCTGGCCGATAAATACGGTGCGTTGGTGATGATTGACGAGTCGCACTGTACTGGTTTTATAGGAAAAACAGGCAGAGGTACACATGAGCATTTCAATGTCATGGATCGTGTGGATATTATTACAGGTACACTGGGTAAAGCTTTGGGAGGCGCTTCAGGCGGATTTACTTCCGGAAAAAAAGAAATTATTGAGATGCTTCGTCAGCGTTCCCGTCCATATTTGTTTTCCAATACTTTAGCTCCGGCCATTGCTGGTGCATCTGTGGCGGTACTGGATATGCTGAGCGAAACCACAGAATTAAGAGATAAGCTGGAAAGCAATACGCAATATTTCCGTCAAAAAATGACAGAAGCAGGTTTTGATATTAAGGAAGGTGTTCACCCGATTGTACCGGTGATGCTGTACGATGCAAAGCTTGCACAGGAATTTGCCGCTAAAATGCTGGAAGAAGGAATTTATGTGATCGGTTTTTATTATCCGGTTGTGCCTCAGGGTAAAGCAAGGA
Source organism: Pedobacter nutrimenti (assembly GCF_032678445.1). GTDB lineage: Bacteria > Bacteroidota > Bacteroidia > Sphingobacteriales > Sphingobacteriaceae > Pedobacter > Pedobacter nutrimenti_A. The sequence continues at coordinate 14,604 of NZ_JAVTSQ010000016.1, read as the reverse complement.
TTAGGGTACAACTCTCTGCTGGCCATGAGAAGCACCATTTAGATAAGGCTATTGCCGCATTTACAAAGGTAGGGAAAGCACTGGGGGTTATTTAAGATCTTCCCTCCCCTGAAATTTTCAAAGCCCGGGTTCATTTTCATTAATGACACGGGCTTTGACCTTGTTTTTGAACCCTGCTCTATGAAAATTATTACCGAAATAGCTGTATATTTGCCCCATGTTACAAGATAAGATAACACAATACACTGAAGAAATTAATGCTTTTTCTACCGCTAAAGCCGCAGAGCTGGAGCAATTCAGAATTAAATTTCTGGGTACTAAAGGTATTATTAAGGATATTTTTGATGAATTTAAAGCCGTTTCACCAGAGGAAAAGAGAACGCTGGGGAAGGTATTGAATGTATTTAAGCAATTGGCAGAATCCAAGTACCTGGCTTTAAAAGAGCAAAGTACAGAAACCTCTGCAGGAAAAGAAGAAGGATTAGACCTGACGCTGCCTGGTGAGGGTTTTGAAATCGGAGCGCGTCATCCCCTGGCTTTAGTGAGAAAAGAAATTGTAGAAATCTTTAATAAACTTGGCTTTATCGTAGCTGAAGGACCTGAAATTGAAGACGACTGGCACAATTTCTCTGCATTAAATTTCCCGGAAGAACACCCGGCAAGAGATATGCAGGATACTTTCTTTATCAAGAAGGGTGGAGAAAAAGGGGATATCGCGTTGCGTACGCATACTTCTTCTGTGCAGGTGCGTATGATGGAGTCTGGTCAACCGCCATTCAGGGCTATTATGCCAGGAAGGGTATACCGTAATGAAGCAATTTCCGCAAGGGCTCATTGTTTCTTTCATCAGGTAGAAGGTCTTTATGTAGATGAAAATGTTTCTTTTGCAGACCTGAAGCAAACCTTGTTTTATTTTGTCCAGGAAATGTATGGCGAAGGTACTAAGGTGCGTTTCCGTCCGTCTTATTTTCCATTTACAGAGCCTTCTGCGGAAATGGATATTTCCTGTACCATTTGTAAAGGCGCTGGTTGTCAGTTTTGCAAGTACAGTGGCTGGGTAGAGATTCTTGGCTGTGGTATGGTAGATCCGAATGTTTTGGAAAACTGTGGTATAGATGCCAAAAAATATAGTGGCTTTGCTTTCGGAATGGGTATTGAAAGGATCACCAATCTGAAATTTGAGATTAAGGACCTGCGTTTGTTCTCTGAGAACGATGTGCGTTTCCTTAAACAATATAAAACAACCTTGATTTAATGATAAAAAAGATCACAGTTCTATTTTTAATGCTCGGCCTTTTTACCAGGTGTGGAAAGGAAAGTAATTATATTGCCAATGTGGCGGTGAATTATAATGTAACCATACAAGAGTTTAAAATCAAGGCTGTGAATAATGTTCTAACCGTTCAGGGGGTTGGTGTGGCAGGTATACTGGTTGTTTATAATCCATTTAACAGTGCTTATATGGCTTACGACCGTTGCAGTTCTGTGAATCCGGAGGCCATGTGTAAGGTGAATCCGGACGATGGAGGATTGAGTGCTACAGATCCTTGTACGGGAGCTAAGTTCTCCCTGCTTGACGGAAGTCCTTCAAAAGCCCCCGCTGTTCGAAATTTAAAATCTTATAATGTTTCCCTTCAGGGCGGACAGCTTTTACATATATCTAACTAATGGAACCGGAAAAAATAAAAGAGAGTATACTGAGAGCAGCTAAGGAGTTGTTCAGGAAATACGGTTATCATAAGACCAGTGTAAATGAGATTGCCAAGAAAGCGCGTATTGCTAAAGCAACGATTTATAAGTATTTTGATAGTAAAGAGCATGTGCTGGATGCTATTTTGATGGATTATCTGGATTTGAACTTACGGGAGATCCTGAAGAATAAAGCCCAGTTTGCCGATGAAGAGGAGCACCTCAAGGCTTTGGTGATGAAGACTTGCAGGCTTACTTTTACGGTTTGTAATGAGTTTATCGGATGGGATTTTGTTCGTGAGAATGCCAATTCTCAGGAGTTTTTGAAGCATCTTTCGGATCAGCTGGAGTCGTTGTTACTCGCGGCTTATCTGGAGCTGGATCATTTTAAAAATAATCCTTCGCGTAAGGAGGGATTGGCTTTCTTGCTTAAGGCGAGTAAGAGCATCGTTTTTTCTTTCGCTTTTACTTCTGTGAGCGATTCTGATGTCAGGAAGAATTTTGTGAGTTTTCAAAAGGAACTGTTGCCGTTTCTTGTCAAAGCTGCGTTGTAAGGAGGGTTAAGCTTGTTGTTGAAAAATAAATGTACTCTTCGGAGACTACGCTTTCTACGCGCCGCTGCGCGGCCTGCTGCGAAAGCTGAGGTCTCCTCTGAGTAACATTGATTTTTCCTGAGCGCTTAACTAGATGGCGCATCCAGGTATGGCGTGTAAGGGTTTATGGATGTTGTTTGTTCTGTTTTTTTGAACAGATTGCTGATTGATAATTATTTGAGATATCGGTTTAGTTTTCGCTTCCTGCATGGATATCTTTCCCATTAGATACCGAGAAAAATCAATAATTTCGCCGCATTCTAATTCTTTTAATGCTTTCTATTTTTGCACCTTGTGGGATCTCTCATCTAGTTAAGCACTTAGAAAATCAATGACGTTTTAATTCCATTCAGCATTTTATAATTCAGCACCTTCTATTTTTGCACCCTGTCTGGATTTCTTCCCAGTTAAGCGTTTAGAAAAAATCAATAATTTCCCCGCACTCTAAATCTTTTCAGCGCTTTCTATTTTCTGCGCCCTGCCCGGATATCCTCCCTGTTAAGCGTTTAGAGAAATCAATAATTTCCCCGCATTCTAATTCTTTTCAGTACCTTCTATTTTTGCACCCTGCCCGGATATCCTCCCTGTTAAGCGTTTAGAGAAATCAATAATTTCCCCGCATTCTAATTCTTTTAATGCTTTCTATTTTCTGCGCCCTGCCCGGATATCCTCCCTGTTAAGCGTTTAGAAAAATCAATAATCTCCCTGCACTCTAATTCTTTTAATGCTTTCTATTTTCTGCATCCTGCCTGGATATCCCCCCAATTAAGCGCCCAGAAAAAATCAATGTTACTCTGAGGAGACCTCAGCTTTCGCAGCAGGCCGCGCAGCGGCGCGCAGAAAGCGTAGTCTCCGAAGAGTACATTTATTTTTTACGACAACCTTAATCCCCCACAAAACTGATTTGGTTTTTGGTCTATAAACACCTACATTTGGCATATAACAATCATTTACAATGAGCAAAGAAGTTTTAGAAATTTCGATACTGGTAGATGAAAAGTTTGATGTAAGCTTTGACCTGGTGGAAGGTATTCTTGGAATAATCCTTAAAGTATTTGGCAAGTAAGAAGTAACATCCGGCTTTCTTCTCTTTGCAGGCATTTAAAATGTCTGGAGAAGACTTCTGCGCCAAAAAAAACCGTATATAATTCAAACGAAACCTGTAAATTTGCCGGATAATGAGTAGAAAGAGAAAATCAGGGACGGTTACTATCCTTCCTAATTTGCATATTATTGATATCGCTGAAGAAGGTAAAGGCGTAGGAAAAGCCGATGAGCTTGTCGTTTTTGTAGATAAAGCAGTGCCTGGTGACGTTGTTGATGTACGTCTGACCAAGAAAAAGAAGAACTTTGCAGAAGCTGTAATTGAAGAACTGCACACCGCTTCTGAGTACAGGACAGACCCTTTCTGTCAGCACTTTGGAACCTGTGGTGGTTGTAAATGGCAGCACATGCAATACGATGCCCAGCTAAAGTTTAAGCACAAAAATGTAGAAGCCGCTTTACAGCGCCTGGCGAAAGTAGATACCACTGCTATGGAACCCATTCTGGGATCAGCAGAGAATAAATACTACAGAAATAAACTTGAGTATACTTTTTCGAACAAACGCTGGCTGGAAAAAGAAGACATGACAGACCGGGAAGATCTGGAACTGAATGCGCTTGGTTTTCACGTACCCGGACGTTTCGATAAGATCCTTGACGTTCAGCATTGTTATCTGCAGGCCGAACCTTCCAATACACTAAGAAATGAAGTGAGGAGTTATGCCATTAAAAATGGCCTGACTTTTTATGATCTTCGCAACCATGAAGGGAATTTACGGAACCTGATCATCAGAACCTCCTCCACTGGAGAAGTGATGGTTGCCGTGATTTTTGCTTATGCAGAGCAGGATCAGATTAACGGGTTGATGGAATACCTGAAAGTCAATTTCAAAGAAATCACTTCTTTGCTTTATATCGTTAATCAGAAGAAAAATGACACCATTTTTGATCAGGATGTTATCGTGTACGCTGGCAGGGACCATATCTTTGAGGAAATGGACGGTCTTAAATTTAAGATCGGGGTTAAATCTTTCTATCAGACCAATTCTGATCAGGCCCATGAGCTGTATAAAATCACCAGGGAATTTGCAGGTTTTACCGGGAATGAACTGGTGTACGATTTATATACCGGGGCAGGAACCATAGCCAATTTTGTGGCCCGTCAGGTAAAACAGGTCGTTGGGGTAGAATATGTACCCACGGCGATTGAGGATGCGAAGTTTAACTCTGCATTGAACGGTATAGACAATACCATTTTTTATGCTGGTGATATGAAAGACATCCTGACTGCTGAATTTGTAACGGAACATGGCAAGCCGGATGTGGTGATCACAGATCCGCCAAGGGCAGGTATGCATACTGATGTGGTAGAACGCCTATTGGAGATGGAAGCGGAAAAGATTGTATATGTGAGCTGTAATGCGGCGACACAAGCCAGAGACCTTGCCTTATTGAAAGAGAAATATGAGGTTGTTCGCATCAAACCAGTAGATATGTTTCCGCATACTCAACATGTGGAAAACGTAGTTTTGTTAAAACTCCAAAAATAATTGAAATGGATGTAGAAGAGTTAATGCCGCAACAGCCTGCAGGTGACGGGAAAAGTGAAAAGAAACAAAGCCCGCTGGTGAGTCTGGAGAAAGACCTGGAATTTTATGCAGACTCCATTAAAGAAGTGGCTGTAGAAATTATGGTAGAAGGAATTTCAGCCCGCCCGATCTTTATTGCCCATCAGCATACTGTAAGTATAGGAGAGTTGATCCTGAACAGGGAAGAGTTGAATACCAACTGGACCATTCAGGCCTCTACACTGGAAGAATTTGTTCAAAAAGGAATTATTCAGCCGGACAGAAAAGAACTGTTTTTGAAGAGCTATAAAAAGCCAGAAGATTATATGTGTGTATTTGTGATTGTACCGGAAGGGGCAAATTTCATTTACTATCCTTATAAAAAGAGGCACTAAAAAAAAATCCCTGCCAGGGAGGGGATTCCAGGGCAGGGATTACAAACTAAAAACTAAACTTAATTTACTTTCGTTACATCTCCGCTTTTAGAGGAGTTATTTTTTAGAGCGGCATCTCCTTTATAATGGATATCACTGCCTCCGCTGGCACTCGCTTCAAGTGCACGTGTCACATATACATTGGCATCTGATCCGCCACTGGAACTTACCTTCGCATTCTCTACTTTAAATTCATAAGCTTTAATATCGCTTCCTCCGCTCGATTGAATTTCCATATTGGTTGCACTGCCTTTGAGGCTTACATCAGAACCACCACTGGCCTGCAGCTGGAAATCCCTCGCGGTCAGGTCTAGTTTAAGATCAGAACCACCCGAAGCCCTTACGTTCAGACGGTCTGTTTTTATAGGCACCTGACTAAAAACGTCGCTGCCTCCGCTTGCAGTGAGGGCAGTTAATGTTTTAAAGTTTACATAGGCCTTGATACTTTGCCCTTTAAAAAACCTGCCCCATCCCGAATTGTCTTTATACCGGATGGTCAGGGCATTGCCGTTTTTCTCAACGATTACATTTTTCAGTAAATCTTCGTGTGCAATAACTTTAACGGCTTCAGCACCGTTCTGTGTCAGATAAAGGTCGATACCACTGGCCACAGTGATTTCACTGAAATTATTTACAGAAAAATTTTTACTCGGTTGTGCGTAAAGGGTCAGCGTGCTTAAGCAATAGACCAGCGCCAGGGCGAACATTGATTTAATAGGGTATAAGGTTCTCATGCGATTAGGTTTTACTTAATTTAGACGCACAAAGTATTGAAACGTTGCAAACTTTAGAAAATATTTTTTAAATATTTGATTATGATCGTTAAAATAGTTCTTTTTGTAGGACAAACAATGAACAAATGGCCGATTCTCAATTAGTAGTTCTGGATAAAATACAAATACAGCAAAAGATCAACCGGATCGCCTACCAGATCCTGGAAGACAATCTTAATGAAAAGGAGATTGTACTGGCTGGTATATGGGACAGAGGCTATAAGCTGGCTTTGAGGCTTAAGGACGTTCTGTTGAAGATTTCCGATCTGAAGGTCCTTATCCTTAGGATTGATCTGGAAAAGAACAACAGTAAACTGGTGGCCAGCACAGATCTGGATGAAACCAAGTGGAAAAACAAGGTAATCATACTGGTGGATGATGTGCTGAATAGCGGTAAAACCCTTGCTTACGGATTGGGTGTGTTTTTAAACACTCCCCATAAAAAGATCCGTACCGTTGTATTGGTAGACAGAAGCCATAAGATTTTTCCGATTGCCACCGATTTTGTGGGTTTACAAATGGCTACAGTACTCAAGGAGCATGTAGATGTGGTTCTGGATGTAGACGGACAGGAAGACTGTGTGTACCTGAGTTAGGCATTTGTTTTTCTGGCTGTTTTTTTGCACTTTAGAGGATGCACCAGCCGCGTAAGAATTCAATTGTTCAGCAGGTCTTTTCCTGGTATATCGATTATCTCTTTAAAAGGGATTTCTCTTCTTACAGTTACACCACAGACCTTAATGTAAAAGAAGATGAAGCTATTCTTTTGCTGTCTAATCATTTTAGCTGGTGGGATGGTTTTGTTATGGTGTATCTAAATAAGAAGGTATTTAAGAAGCAGTTTCATGTACTGGTAACAGGCGAGGATTATAAAAAGCAATGGTTCTTAAAGTATTTTGGTGGCTTTGCCCCGGAACAAAAAGGTAAGGATGTGGTGGAGACGCTGCTTTATGCCGGACGATTGCTGGATGATCCTTTGAACCTGGTCCTGTTGTTTCCACAAGGCAAACTGCATTCCGGGCATGTGGGCAGCGTCACTTTTGAAAAAGGGATTATGCAGGTACTCAATGCTTCCAAAAAGAAATTTCAAGTCGTTTTTTCAGCAACTTTGTGTGACTACTTTAACCAGCGTAAGCCTCAGATGAGAACTTACCTTAAAGAATGGGAAGCCGAAGAATACGTGAGTCTGCAATTGCTTAAAAGCGAATATAATAAGCATTATGACCATGCGCTGAAACAGCAGTCAAAAATTGCACTATAAAGGCTCCTGGTTTTTACGTATTTTTGCAGAAAGAAAGAGAAAATATGTCCTATAATTTAACGGTTACTATAGATAAAGATTCTGGATTCTGTTTCGGTGTAGTCTATGCTATTGAAATGGCAGAGGATATACTAGACCATGAAGATTATCTGTATTGCCTTGGAGATATTGTTCATAACGATGAAGAGGTCAGGAGATTAACCGATAAGGGCTTGCGGATCATTGACCACGAACAACTCAAATCGCTTAGAAACGAGAAAGTGTTGGTTCGTGCACATGGCGAGGCGCCTTCCACCTATGAACTGGCCCTGAAAAATGAACTGATCCTGATCGATGCGTCCTGCCCGGTGGTTTTAAAATTACAAAACCGGATCAAGAACTCTCATGATGAAGGCGAGCCTATTCTTATTTTCGGAAAGCATGGCCACGCAGAGGTCATCGGTTTACAAGGGCAAACGGATGGACAGGCAATTGTGTTTCAAGACCTGTCAGAGCTCGACAATGTGGACTTACCATCGTCATTTACCCTGTATAGCCAGACCACCAAAAGCACAGATAAATTTTATCATATCAAAGACCAGTTGCTGAGCAGAGGGTATGAGGTAAAAGCCAATGATACCATTTGCAGGCAAGTATCCAATCGTTACGGTGATTTGGAGAAGTTTGTGGTTAATTTTGATAAGATCATCTTTGTTTCGGGAAAGAAATCATCCAATGGTAAGGTATTGTACGATGTTTGCAAAAAATACAATGACAACGCTTACTTTATCTCCAATGTAGAGGAAATAGATTTCTCCTGGTTTAATCCGAATGACAGGGTGGGGATTTGCGGTGCAACCTCTACACCAATGTGGCTGATGGAACAGGTGAAAGCATTTCTTCTTCATCATTAAAAAGTAATTATTGGTTTTCAGAAAACAGATTAAGCATTATAACGCGTTGATTCGTTATTTTTGGGCAATTTATGGGAAAAAAGGGTATATTATTAGTGAATTTAGGGACTCCTGATAGTCCGGAAGTTAAAGATGTTCGTAAATATCTTGATCAGTTTCTAATGGATGAACGGGTGATTGATATTCCTGCTTTCAATAGAACACTTTTGGTTAAAGGGGTTATTGTTCCTTTCCGAAGCCCAAAAACATCCAAACTCTATAAAGAAATCTGGGACGAGAATGGATCTCCTTTACTGTATTTCAGTAAGATCCAGGCAGCCCTGTTGCAGGACCAGCTTGGACCAGATTATCAAGTGGAACTGGCTATGCGTTACCAGAACCCTTCTATTGCCACAGCACTTGAAAAAATGAAGGCCAATCTGGTGGAAGACATCCGGGTCATCCCGATGTTTCCGCAATATGCATCGGCCAGTACCGGATCTGTGATACAAAGTGTGATGGAAATCCTGAGTAAATGGCCTACCGTGCCCCCGGTATCTTTTGTCAGTTCCTTTCATAACAATGAACTCGTGCTGGAGGCTTTTGCTGAAAATGCGAAGAAATATCAGCCGGAAACTTATGATCATGTTTTGTTCAGCTTTCACGGACTTCCGGAGCGGCAGCTGTTGAAATGTGACCATACTGGAAGTTATTGTTTGAAAAAGGACAATTGCTGTGAGACATTGAACGATACCAATAAATACTGCTATTCTGCACAAGGGCACGATACCGCAAGGTTAATCGCTCAAAAACTAAATATAGCCAGAGAAAACTATACGGTTTGTTTTCAGTCCCGCTTAGGGAAAGAACCATGGGTACAGCCTTACACTACTGATGTGTTAAAGAAACTGGCTGCTGAAGGTAAGAAACGTCTGCTGGTTTTTAGCCCTGCTTTTGTTGCGGACTGCCTGGAAACTTTGTATGAAATTACAGTGGAGTATCATGAAGAGTTTAAGGCACTCGGCGGAGAACATGTTCAGTTGGTAGAAAGCCTGAACGATCATCCCAAATTTATAAAAGCTCTGGTAGAACTGGCCAAAAACTAATTCAGGTATTTGCTGATTTTTTTCAGGATGCCTTCGGTAGCGCCTTTTCTCTCTTTCACGTAATCTTTGGCCATTTGCCCGAAGGCTGGCTGGCTGGAGAAATGTTCGAATGCATTTTCCAGTTCCTGTTCGTTATGGATGCTGATGGCTGCTTTTCTTAGGACCAGGTCTTTGGCTTCCTGAAATTTCTCATATCTGGGACCAAAGATAACCGGTAAACCAAAAGCGGCAGCTTCCAGTGTATTGTGTATCCCAGCCCCAAAGCCACCGCCAATATAAGCGACAGTACCATATTGATAAAGGGAGGATAAAAGGCCAATATTGTCTATAATCAGTACTTGTTTGTCTGCTGATGAGCTCTGTAAGGTAGAATACCGGACAGCTGAAGGAAATTGTTTTTCTATTTGCCGGATATGGTCAGCTCCTATCTCATGTGGTGCCAGTATGAACTTCCATCCAGGGTGTTTCAGCGTAAGCTGAGTCAGCAGGTTTTCATCGGCAGGCCAGGTGCTGCCAGCCAGAAAGACGGGGGCACGGGAAATAAATTCCTCGATGAGGGGCAAGGATTTAACAGCTTCCGCATTTTCATAAACCCGGTCAAAACGGGTGTCTCCGCTCAATTCTACATTTTGTAAGCCGATTTGCTGAAGCAGGTTTACGCTTTCTTCATTTTGGACAAAGAACCAGGTTATACAGCTGAGCATGTTGCGGTAGAAACCTCCATACCATTTAAAGAACATTTGATTGGACCTGAAAATTCCGGATATCAGGAAGAGCGGGATATTCTTTTCTTTTAATACTTTAAAATAATGATGCCAGAATTCATATTTGGTGAAAATGGCGATCTCCGGGTTCACAATTTCTATAAATTTTCTGGCGTTGGAGGCGGTGTCTAGCGGAAGATAAAAGATGCCTTCGGCCAGGGCATAATTTTTACGCACTTCATACCCCGAAGGGGAAAAGAAGGTAATGATGATCTTTTTATGTGGATAAAGTATTTTGATCTTCTCCAGAACTGGGCGGCCTTGTTCGAATTCGCCAAGAGAAGCAAAATGAAACCAGACGTGTTTTTGTCCTTTTGTTATTTTTTCCTCTAAAATAGAAAATAGATGCTTTCTGCCTTGAATAAATAATTTGGCCTTAGAATTGTAAGGGGCAATTGATTTAACAACAAGGTTATAGAGAAAAATACCAAAATTATAAAGCCAAAGCATTTTGAGTGTTTATTTGTTATCTTAGCCGAAGATACTTTTAAAAATTAAAAATAGAGTAATATATGAGAAACCAAGCTTCCGGAATACTACTGTTAAGTACGTCTGATCCTGATTTCTCCACATATTTTAAACACCCCAGCATTATATGAAAATTGCCGTAATTGGAACAGGATATGTCGGTTTAGTAACCGGAACATGTCTTGCAGAAACAGGTAACAATGTTATTTGTGTTGACATTGATGAAGCTAAAGTAAAGAAGATGCAGCATGGCATTATTCCAATCTATGAACCTGGCCTGGATGTGTTGTTTCATAGAAATATCGCCCAGCAAAGGTTAACTTTTACCACCGATCTGGCTATAGCTGTTCAGGAAGCACAGATCATTTTTATGGCGCTCCCTACGCCTCCCGGAGGTGACGGAGCAGCTGATCTTTCCTACATTTTAGGTGCAGCAAAGGATATTTCAAAACTGGTGACTGAATATAAGGTCATTGTTAATAAATCTACGGTACCCGTAGGTACAGCAGATAAAGTGCAGGCTGTTTTTACAGCACATACAGATGTAGAGATCGATGTGGTTTCCAACCCGGAGTTTTTACGTGAAGGAGTGGCTGTTGAGGATTTCATGAAACCAGACCGTGTAGTGATCGGTACGGGAAGTGAAAAGGCAAAAAAACTAATGGCGGAATTGTATGGACCATATGTACGTCAGGGAAACCCGGTATTGTTTATGGACGAGCGTTCTTCTGAACTAACAAAATATGCTGCGAATTCCTTTTTGGCTACCAAGATTACCTTTATGAATGAGATTGCTAACCTTTGCGAGATTGTTGGCGCAGATGTAGATGCCGTACGTAAAGGGATCGGTTCTGATGACCGGATTGGTAAAAGATTTTTGTTTCCTGGTATTGGTTACGGAGGAAGCTGTTTTCCTAAAGATGTACAGGCCCTGGCCAAATCTGCAGATGAGCATGCCTATGATTTTCAGATCCTGAAAGCGGTAATGGATGTGAATGAGAAGCAGAAAATTGTTCTTGTAGATAAAGTGTTGAAATATTACAAAGGAGATCTGAAAGGGAAGCATTTTGCGCTTTGGGGATTAGCCTTCAAACCTGAAACAGATGATATCCGTGAAGCTCCAGCATTATACATCATTGATCATCTGGTTAAAAACGGCGCTACAGTAACTGCTTTTGATCCGGAAGGGATGAAAAATGTACAGGGTATTCTTGGCGACAAGATTAAATTTGCCAAAGATCAGTATGACGCGCTGAGCGGTGCCGATGCTTTACTGATTGCAACAGAATGGTCTGTGTTCAGAAACCCTGATTTTGAAAGAATGGAATCTTCCTTAACCAATAAAGTGATCTTTGATGGCAGGAATCTATATGACCTTCAGAAAATGATAGATCTGGGTTATTATTATAACAGTATTGGACGTAAGCTTGTAGACTAATGGAACGCAAAAGAGTTTTAATTACCGGTGCGGCCGGTTTTCTGGGATCACACCTTTGTGACCGGTTCATCAAAGAAGGTTACCATGTAATCGGGATGGACAATCTGATTACCGGAGACCTTCAGAATATTGAACATCTTTTTAAACTGGAGAACTTTGAGTTTTACCACCATGATGTTTCCAAATTCGTTCATGTACCGGGTAAACTGGATTATATCCTGCATTTTGCCTCTCCGGCCAGCCCGATAGATTATTTGAAAATCCCTATCCAGACTTTAAAAGTAGGGTCGTTGGGTACACATAATTTACTGGGTCTGGCAAGAAATAAAGGTGCCAGGATGATCATTGCTTCTACTTCTGAGGTGTATGGTGATCCAAGTGTTAATCCTCAGCCTGAAGAATATTGGGGTAATGTGAATCCTGTAGGCCCAAGAGGTGTATATGACGAGGCTAAAAGGTTCCAGGAAGCTATGACTATGGCTTACCATACCTTTCATGGTGTAGAAACCCGTATTGTAAGGATCTTCAATACGTATGGTCCCAGAATGCGGCTAAATGACGGACGGGTATTGCCGGCTTTTATCGGACAGGCTTTACGCGGAGAAGACTTAACTGTTTTTGGCGATGGTTCTCAAACCCGGTCATTCTGCTATGTTGACGATTTGATCGAAGGAATTTACCGTTTACTGATGAGTGATTATGCCTTGCCGGTGAATATCGGTAACCCGGATGAGATCACGATTAAACAATTTGGAGAAGAGATTATTAAGTTAACGGGAACCAGTCAGAAACTGGTTTTAAGGGATCTTCCGGTAGACGACCCTAAACAGCGCCGTCCGGATATTACCAAGGCCATAGAGATCCTGGGCTGGGAGCCAAAGGTAAATAGGGCAGAAGGATTAAAGATTACCTACGAGTATTTTAAGTCGCTGCCTAAAGAGGCCTTATTTAATAAAGACCATAAAGATTTTACAACCTATAACCGATAAAAAGAAGTATAAAAATGGCTAAAATTTTAGTAACCGGGGGAACCGGATTTATTGGATCACACACTGTTGTTGAATTGCATAATGCAGGATACGATGTGGTCATTGTAGACGATTTCTCCAATTCCAATCCAAAAATCTTAACACAGCTGGAAAAGATCACAGGAAAGAAACCTGAGTTTCATGAACTGGATCTTTGTGATGAGGCAAAAGTGAATGAGTTTGTCAAAAAACACGCAGATATCAGCGGTGTTATTCATTTTGCAGCATTTAAAGCCGTGGGTGAATCGGTTCAGCAGCCTTTAAAATATTACAGAAATAATTTTTATTCCCTGATCAATTTGATCACCGCCTTCAACCAAAAGGTTAACCTGGTATTTTCATCTTCCTGTACCGTTTACGGACAGCCTGATGTATTGCCGGTCACTGAAGATGCACCGGTGAAAAAGGCGGAATCTCCATACGGAAATACCAAACAGATTGCAGAAGAGATCCTGCAGGAAACCTGTGCCGTAACACCTTCATTAAAGATCACTTCGCTACGGTATTTTAACCCTGTAGGTGCGCATCATACTGCATTGATTGGTGAATTGCCAATTGGGGTGCCTCAAAACCTTGTTCCGTTTATTACCCAAAGCGCTATTGGAAAACGTGGTCCGATTACCGTATACGGAGACGATTACAGTACTCCGGACGGCAGTGCTATCCGTGATTATATTCATGTAGTTGATCTGGCCAAAGCTCATGTGGCTGCGATTCAAAGGTTGGAAAGTGAAAAAGCAAGTTCCAATTATGAGGTGTTTAACCTGGGAACAGGTAAGGGCTCTTCTGTCCTGGAGATCATCCATGCTTTTGAAAAGTCTACAGGAGAAAAACTGAACTATACTATTGGTGCCAGAAGAGAAGGAGATATTGAGCAGGTATGGGGAAATGTAGAAAAATCAGCAAGGGATTTAGGATGGAAAGCCGAGCTGGACATCGATGAAATGATGAAGTCGGCCTGGAACTGGGAAAAATATTTAAAGGATAACCCTTTTTAAGGATGTTATTAAAGGAGCATAAAGTGCTGAAAACAGCTATTGTTGAACTTCCTGAAAAGGAAAAGGACAAGCTTTTGCTCCGTTTAATTGCGAAGGATAAAGTTTTAACGGAGCATTTGCATTTTAAATTGCTGGAAGATGAATCGGATCTGGAACAGAGATCGGAACAGCTGAAGGCAGAGATTGATGAGGCCGGAGTTATATTTACACAGGATCCGAAGCTTTCTTCCAAAGATGTGCTGACTACCTTTAGGAAACTGAATGGAAGGATTAACCACCACTTTAAGGTGACTAAGGATATCAGTTCTGAAGTAGAACTCCGGATTTACCTGTTGAACTGTATACCGGTGTTGTGTAAGGAGTCGGTGTTTTCTTCCTTGTATAAATTCCAGGAAAAACTGATTACTTATTTTGTAAGGACAACTTTATCAGCTGTTAACAAATACACTAAACTGCATGAAGATTTGCAGTTTGACCTGAAAGATGGTCTTAATGACGTACTCAATAAAATATACACCGGCAAAATGGCTGCTGCTGCGCAGGAGTTGAAGTTGCCAAAAGAATTCTA
>NZ_JAVTSQ010000015.1:0-152103 GCF_032678445.1 Pedobacter nutrimenti | reverse complement strand
CATCCGTCTGGACCTGGCTACACCGGTTGGACTGGCAGACCTGAGTGTACTGGGCGGAATCACCGTGAAAGTATACAACGGAACGACCCTGGTTAAAACCTATCCGTTAAATTCTTCCCTGCTCAACCTGCAACTGCTTTCAGGAAACAGGTTCAAAGCTACCCTGCCTGCTGGTGGTGTGTATGACCGTGTGGAGATCAGTTTTGGAGCCCTGGTTGCAGCCTTAAGCAGCCTGGACATCTATGGTGCTCAAGTGATCTATCCAAATCCTACGGTTGCAACAACCGGCAGGAACATCTGTTCGGGAAGTACTGCTGCTTTATCTGCTACAGCCAATGGCGGAACCACTTTGAAATGGTATGCTGCAGCAACAGGTGGTACAGCTTTAGCTACAGGATCTACCTTTACTACTCCGGCTTTAACCGCAAATACAACTTATTATATCGAGGTGATCAGTGGTACTTGTGCCAATGCACAACGTGTACCGGTAACCGTGACCGTAACGACCACACCATCGGTACCTGTTGTCGCTGCACCTTCTGCAGTTTGCGTTGGTTCAACGGCGGTACTTACAGTTACCAGCCCCGTAACCGGTGTGACTTATAACTGGTATGCCGCCTCAACTGGTGGTACGATCCTGGGAACAGGCACCACATTTACTACACCTGCTTTGACAGCCAGTGCAACTTACTATGCAGAAGCAGCTTCTGGTACCTGCACCAGCAGCACCCGCGCAGCTGTTACTGTAAACGTGAATTCACTTCCTGCAGATGCAGTAGTAACGACAAACAACCCAAGCATCAGCAGCGGACAAACGGCGACTTTAGCCGCAACAGCACCTGCTGGAGTGACTATCAACTGGTATGCTGCTCCTACTGGTGGCATTGCTTTAGCTACCGGGGCGACATTTACAACGCCTTCGCTAACCTCTACAACAACTTATTATGTAGAAACTACAAATGCTACCGGATGTACAAGTCTGGCACGGATACCAGTTACAGTGACTGTAATTGGCGGACCTGTAAATCCGAACTGTAATGCTGCAAGCAAACAGGAAAGTGGAATTGAAGGCATCTGCCTGCTCTGCGCAGTTCAGAACCCTGGCAATTCAACCGATAATAACTTCACCAATTTCACTACAATTTCTTTACCTGTAGGTGTAGGAGGTTCAGGCTATCAAAGACTGATCTTTAACAATACAGGTTCTGCAACTGACAGCATACGTTTAAATCTTGAAACCCCAACCGGTCTTGCCGATCTTACTGTTCTCGGTGGCATCCAGGTAAAAATCATGAACGGGACTTCGGTTGTAAAAACGTATAACCTGAGCTCATCATTACTGTACCTGCAATTGCTGAATGGCAACAAATTTGCAGCAACCCTACCGGCAACCGGAGCATTTGACAGAGTAGAAGTCAGAGCTCAAGGACTTGTTTCTGCACTGATTAACCTGAATATCTACGGTGCTGAGGTCATTTATCCAAATCCTACTGTGGCTGCAACCGGCAGAACAATCTGTGCAGGAAGTGCAACTACACTATCTGCAGCTGCAAATGGAGGAACCACTCTAAGGTGGTACAGTACCCCTACCGGCGGCACTGTATTACAAACAGGTGAAAACTTTACCACACCTGTATTGACGGCCAATACCACTTATTATATAGAAGTAAGTAAAGGCAGCTGTGCAAACATCACACGTGTACCGGTACAAGTAACCGTAACCTCTACACCTACAGCTCCTGTAGTTGCGGCTGTTCCAGCTATTTGTTCTGGTTCTTCGGCAGTGATTCCGGTAACTAATCCGGTAGCTGGCGTGAACTATCAATGGTACACTACCGCAACCGGCGGTATTCCTGTATTTACCGGTACAGCTTATACAACACCTGCTTTAACAGCAAACACAACCTATTATGTAGAGGCTGCAAGTGGTACTTGCGCCAGTACAACCCGTACTCCGGTATTGGTTACTGTAAACCCTCTTCCTGCTTTACCGGTTGCTCAGGCTTCTGCAAGCACCATCAACGCAGGTCAGACAGCCATCTTAACAGCAACTTCTACAGATACCAATGTTACCTTTAACTGGTATACTTCTGCAGTTTCAACAACACCAATATATACAGGGCCGACGTATGTAACCCCTCCGCTTACAGTTACAACAACCTATTACCTGGAAGCGAAATCTACCACAACAACCTGTTCTGCACCAAGCCGAGTACCGGTAACCATTACCGTTAATGGTGGTGGAAGCCCTAATCCAGTTCCTTGCGAAGCGGCTTCAACTCAGACCAATGGTGTAACCGGGGTCGCACTACTGGCTGGTGTATTTAACCCTGCACTGGCTATTGATAACGATACCAAAACGGGTTCATCTCTTGTAATGCCTGTTGGGGCTCTGAATGCTTCTGTTTACCAGCGTCTTGGATTCAACAACCTTTCAAGCATTGGTGATACCGTACGTATATCCCTAACTTCTCCAGGAAAACTATTATCAGTTGGTCTGCTGTCCAGTATTCAGATTGGTACCTATAATGGAAATACAAACAATAATGATGCATTAGCCATCAATAACCCACTCATCCACCTGGAACTCTTAAGTGGTAACACGGAGGCCCTGATCTCTTTTGTACCAACAAAACAGTTTGACAAAGTAGAGGTTAACCTGAATTCCGGACTAGCCGGGGTACTGAATACAGTGGATGTAAATTACGCACAACGTATTGCAGTAGCGCCGGAAGTGACTGCTTCCAATGTGACTACCTGTATCAACCAAACTGCAACCTTAACTGTTAAAACACCTGTATCGGGCATTACCTATAAATGGTATAACGCTACAGGTACCTATCAGGCAGGTAAAGATGGTACTTCGTTTACCACACCTGCTTTAACAGCAAACACTAAGTATTATGTTGAGGCCAATACCGCTTCCGGCTGTACAAGCTACCGGACTCCGGTTACAGTAACCGTAACCCCTGCTCCTGCTGTACCAGTATTGGTATCGCCAACCATCAACACTTGTTCAGGCAATACCGTAACACTTGAAGTGAGCAATCCGGTTACCGGAGTTACTTACAAGTGGTATAATGCGGGCGGTGTTTACCAGGCTGGAAAAGATGGTGCAACTTTTACCATTCTGAATTTTACAACAAATACAACCTATACTGTAGAAGCAGTGAGCAGCTGTGGTACTTCTGACAGAGCAACTGCATCTATCACAACCGGTACTTTAGACAAACCGGTTGTTACACCTGCTTCTGTAACGATTGCCTCTGGCTCCCCTGCTGTTTTGACAGCAACATCAAGTACCGCCGGAGCTATATTTAAATGGTATGACTCACCGGTATCCAATACGGTACTTTTCACAGGTGCACGTTATGTTACCGATCCGTTATTGAACACTACCGCAGCTCCGATAACAAAAACCTACTATGTTACTGCAGAAGTAGCTGGTGGTGCATGTGCAGCTTCTGCCCGTGCCTCGGTTGATGTGACCATTAACCCACAAGGCAATACAACAGATGTACCTTGTGAAGGTGCAACGGTGGATATTAAACATGGTGTAGACGGCGTAGCCTTACTTACCGCTGTATTCAATCCGGCACTGGCTGTAGATAACAAAGCAGAAACAGCTTCTTCATTTGTAATGCCTGTTGGTGCGCTTGGAGCTTCTGTTTATCAACAAGTAGGCTTCCAGGGTCTGTCTAACATTGGAGATACCGTAAGGGTACGTGTAAGTTCACCTGGCAAACTGCTTTCTTTAGCGGTATTACCTTCTATCGAACTGACCACTTTTAACGGATCAACCAGCAACAACGATATGATCACCGCCAGCAATCCAATTTTACACCTGGAATTACTGAGCGATAACAGCGGAGCGATTTTCAGTTTCGTTCCGCAAAAACAATTTGATGGTGTAGAACTGCGTTTAAGATCTGGTCTTGCTGCAGTATTGACGACACTTGATTTTAATTATGCGCAACGTGTTGCAATTGCCCCTTCTGTAGAAGTTGCAGCAACAAGCGTTTGCCAGGGCAACTCTGCTACGCTAAATGTTAAAAACGCGGTTGCTGGTACCACCTACAGATGGTATAAAGGCACGACTTACCTGACAGGTAAAGACGGCGTATCCTTAACTACAGACGCTACCTTGGCAGCAGGAACATATGACTACTTTGTAACTGCATTAAGGAACAATTGTGAAAGTGCTAAAACTAAAGTTACGGTAACCGTTTTACCAGCTCCTGCAGCACCAATCCCAGCAACTGGAAATCCAGTGGCTACATGTCCAAATACACCAGCCACACTTGGTGTAATACCAGTAGCAGGAGTTTCCTTTAACTGGTACGATGCGCCTGTAGCTGGAAACCTAATTGCAGCCAATACTAACACCTATACCACACCAGCTAATCTGGCAGTTGGTTTACACAACTTCTATGTAGAAGCCGTAAATGGAAATTCATGTGCAAGTACAGCAGCAAGAACGCTGATCAGTATTACAGTGAATCCGACATCACTGGCTTCAGATATAACGGTAACAGGTGATGGCACCCCTTTCTGTACAGGAACGGTGGCTACTTTAACTGCAACAAGTACCACCGTAACCAATCCAATATTTACCTGGTATAGTGACGCAGCATTAACTCAGGCTGTATTCACTGGTTCTAAATTTGTTACGCCTGCCCTTACCGCTACAACAACTTATTATGTAACCGTATCGGGAGCAAACAAATGCGCCAATACTGCCGCTGATGCAAAAACGGTAACCTTAAATGTCAATCCGCCGGCAACAGCTGCTGACCTTGACGTTACAGGTAATGAACTGCCTTTCTGTGCAAATGCAATCGCAACACTGACTGCCAAGACCACCACGGTAACTAACCCGGTATTCACCTGGTATACTGATGCAGCATTAAGCAATGCTGTATTTACAGGTCCTAAATTTGTTACGCCTGCCCTTACAGCAACCACAACTTATTATGTAACTGTAAAAGGCGATAACAGATGCGAGAATGTGGCTGCCAGTCCAGAAGTGGTTACTTTAATTGTGAACCCGCCGGCTACAGCTTCCGATATTAGTGTAGCGGGTGCTGAACTTCCATTCTGTACGAATAACACAGCTACCCTTACCGCGAGCTCAACAACGGTAACAAATCCTGTATTCACCTGGTACAGCGATGCGGCCTTAACTCAGGCTGTATTCACGGGTGCTAAATTTATTACACCAGCACTTACAGCAACCACAACTTACTACGTGACGGTAAGAGGTTCGAATAAATGTGAGAATACAGCTACGACTGCGAAAGCTGTTACATTAACTGTTAACCCGCCTGCCACAGCCGCTGACATTAATGTTGCGGGTGCAGAAAACCCATTCTGCGCAGGCACAGCGGTGAAATTAACCGCAAGCAGCGTAACTGTAACCAATCCGGTATTTACCTGGTACAGTGATGCGGCATTAACCAATGCTGTATTTACAGGCCCGGTATTTAATATCCCTGCAATTAGTGCAACTACAACTTACTATGTAAGTGTTACAGGAAGCAACAGATGCGCTAACCTGGCCGCAAACGGAAAAGCAGTAACAGTAACGGTTAATCCACCAGCACTGGCTTCTGACCTGAGTGTAAGCGGTGCCGATGCGCCTTTCTGTTCAGGTAATACGGCCAGACTAACCGCAAGCAGTACAACGGTAACCAATCCGGTATTTACCTGGTACAGTGACGCAGCGCTTACAACTGCAGTATTCACTGGCCCTGTGTTCAATACCCCTGCCCTTACTGCAACAACAACCTACTATGTGACCGTAAGAGGTTCGAACAAATGCGAGAATACAGCTGCAAATGCGAAGATTATCACGCTTAAAGTAAATCCTCCTGCTGTGGCCGCAGATGTTGTCGTATCCGGAGCAAATACACCGTTCTGTGCTGGTACTTCTGCAAAACTGACCGCCAGCAGCACAACGGTAACCAACCCAGTATTCACCTGGTACACCGACGCAGCTTTAACAAATGCAGTCTTTACAGGTGCCATATTTGATACACCGGTATTAACTGCAACCACCACCTACTATGTAACCGTAAGAGGTGACAACAAATGTGAGAATACGGCTGCAAATGCAAGAGTGGTTACCTTAAATGTTAATCCTCCGGCAACAGCAGCAGATATCGCCGTAACTGGTGCCGATGCGCCTGTATGTTCAGGCAACACCGCTAAACTGATCGCTACAACAACCACAGTGACCAGCCCGGTATTTACCTGGTACAGTGATGCCGCATTAACCAACGCCGTGTTTACTGGCGCTACGTTTACCACTCCTTCCCTTACCGCCACCACAACTTATTATGTAACGGTAAGAGGTTCGAATAAATGTGAAAACACCGCTGCAACTGCTAAAGCAGTAACTGTTACTGTAAATCCACCGGCATTGGCCTCAGACATTAATGTAACTGGTGCAGAAACACCATTCTGTGCAAATACTTCTGCGAAATTAACAGCAAACAGTGTGTCTGTGACCAACCCAGTGTTTACCTGGTACAGCGATGCAGCTTTAACAAACGCCGTATTTACCGGAGCAGTATTTAATACTCCGGCACTGACCGCAACAACCATCTATTATGTAACCGTAAGAGGTGACAACAGATGTGAGAACACAGCGGCAAGTGCTAAAGTGGTTACCTTAAATGTTAATCCTCCGGCAACCAGTGCTGACGTAAGCGTAAGCGGAACGACAAACGGCCTGTGTGCAGGAAGTTCAACTCAGCTTACTGCCACAAGTATTACTGTAACCAACCCGGTATTTACCTGGTACACTGACGCCGCTCTAAGCAACGCTGTATTTACCGGAGCGGTATTCAATACTCCGGCACTTAACGGAAACACCACTTATTACGTTACAGTTAGAGGAGACAACAAATGTGAAAATACAGCGGCTACAGCGAAAGCGATAAGCATCTCCGTTAATCCGCCTGCAACCGCAGCTGACATCACAGCCAATGGCACTTCTATCTGTGCAAGCACAACAACACAACTGACTGCCAGCAGCACAACAGTCACCAATCCAGTGTTTACCTGGTATAGTGATGCGGCTTTGACAAATGCAGTGTTTACAGGAAGTCAGTTTACTACGCCTGTACTAACCGCAAACACCACGTACTATGTGACCGTAAGAGGTGATAATAAATGTGCAAACGCGGCAGGCAACGCAAAAGTAGTTACTGTAACGGTGAATCAGTTACCTGAGACACCAGTGATTGCAGGTGCAGGACTAAACATTTGTGCGGGTGACAATACCGTTATAACTGTTCAAAATCCAATAAGTGGCGTAACCTACAACTGGTATGCAAATGCAACCGGTGGTTCAATACTGTTTACAGGAAGTGAGTTTACGACACCTGCACTTCAGTCAACAACTGACTACTACGTAGAAGCCATCAGTATGACCGGCTGTGGAAATGCTACAGGAAGAGTTAAAGTCACGGTAACCGTATCACCAAAACCTGTTGCACCAACAGTATCCGCTTCTTCAGTAAATACCTGCGCTGGAAGTGCTGCTGTCCTGTCTGTAGAGAATCCACAAAACGGAATTACTTATAACTGGTATAACGCTGCAACAGGAGGAACAATCCTGGGATCAGGCACTAATTTTACAACACCAGTTATTACAGCCAACACGACGTTCTATGTTGAGGCTACTTCTGCAACCTGTATCAGTGCTACCCGCACCGCAGTGAATGTAAATGTGTCTATAGCGCCAGATGCCCCAGCTTCAGTAAGTGTTGCAGGCGCACCTTTATGCCCTGCGACAGGAACTACCCTCACGGTTAACAATCCTGATCCGGCATTGACTTACCGCTGGTACAGCACTGCGACTGGCGGAACAGCGCTTGCTACCGGAAATACGTTCACAACTCCGGTACTCAACGCTACCACAACATATTATGTGGAAAGCCTTTCTGCAACTGGCTGTATAAGTACAACAAGAACAGCTGTTGTGGTCAATGTGCTGCCAGCGCTTACAACTCCGGTGGTTACTGTTCAATCTGCTACACCAACCAGTGTAACCTTTGGATGGAACGCGGTTCCTAATGCGCTGACCTATGAAGTTTCCATTGACGGGGGCATTACCTGGATGGCTCCGAGTTCAGGTGCAAGTGGTACAACGCATGTGATCAGCGGCCTTAAACCTACAGATGTAGTTCACATCAGGGTAAGAGCAAAAGGTCAGTCTGACTGTCAGACCAGCGCTTTTGGAAGTGCAGACGGAACAGCCGACAACCCGCTTAAAAATGGTGTATTCATTCCGAATACCTTTACTCCAAATGGAGATGGTAAGAATGATATATTCTATGTGTACGGAAATACAATTGCACAGGTAAAAATGAGGATATACAATCAGTGGGGTCAGTTTATCTATGAGTCTCTGAACATTCAAAATGGATGGGATGGTACTTACAAAGGTCAGCTACAGCCAAATGGTGTATATGTTTATCAGATCGAGCTTGTGTTTACCGATGGAACTACCGACAACAAAAAAGGCACCATAACCCTATTACGTTAACCCAACTACTAACCTGAAGAACAAAATAAGATGGAAAAAATAGGAAAAATAATAGCGATAGGATTAGTTTTAATCCTATCGGTTTCCAAAGTCTCCGCGCAGATCGATCCGCACTTTTCACAGTATTATGCTAATCCCCTATGGCTGAACCCAGCCCTTACAGGAGTAATAGATGGTGAGTACAGGCTTTCTTTAAATGCCAAGCAGCAATGGGGATCACTTTCAAATGGCTACTTAACCGGCGGGGCCTCCTTTGACATGGCCCCGGTTAAGAATTTCGCCTTTGGTGCCATGATCCTGAATCAAAATGCAGGTGACATCAGTTATAATAACCTAAATGCCCTGGTTTCCGGAGCCTACCGGATCCGGTTTGGCCAGGAAGGCTTAAGCATTATCAATTTTGGTTTGCAGGCAGGTATCCTGAACAAAAGTTTTGATGCGTCAAAGATCACCACGGGCAGCCAGTTCAACCCCGTTACGGGCTATGATGGAAGTTTAGCACTTAACGAATCTTTTGCTTCCACGAACACCCTTGTTCCGGATGTCAATTTCGGCGCCATGTTCTTTGATGCCAATCCTGACAAGCCTTTAAATACGTTTTTAGGGGTAGCCGCCAATCACCTGACCAGACCAGTAGATAAGTTTCTCGGACCAGATGTCAAAATGCCTATTCGCTACACTGCGCATGGAGGTGCAAGGATCAAAGTAAGTGACATCCTTGACATCACTCCAAATGGCTTATATATGAAGCAGGGCAATGCCCGTGAAATATCAGCTGGTGCCTATGCGCAAATGATGCTGAACAATGAGGCAGACCTGATGTTTGGTTCTAACTACCGGGTTGATGATGCTGCAATTGCATTTTTTGGACTGCACATTAAAAATATGACCTTCGGCCTGAGTTATGACTTCAATACTTCCAGTTTAAACCGGGCCACAGGAAGTAAGGGCGGATTGGAGATCTCTGTTTCTTTCACCAGTAAGAAAGGCATATCAGGACCTAATTTCTTTTGCCCACGGTTATAACAGAATATTTTCATAATCTATATACAGATGAAATCCCTTAAATTATTTTTATTGTTCAGCCTCTTTGCTACCGCAGCATCAGCTCAGTTTGTGACCAATAGCAGGCGTGTTGCTGACGTATATTTTGACAACAAAGAATACTATGCTGCTGCAGCCTATTATAAAAAGGCACTTCAGATTTCTTCAGATAGTTCTGGCTTTGTGGTTCCTTATGGCTTTGAAAAAAAGGTGAAAGAAGAAAGTCCTAAAAAAGAAGACTATGAGTATGCAGTCTATCAACTGGCCACATCACTTCGCTTGTACAAGAACTATACTGATGCGGAATCCTGGTATGCAATAGCTAAAGGATTTACAAATCCTAAATATGTACTGAGCAGTTTCTGGTATGGGGAAACGCTTAGAGCCAACCAGCGTTTTGCAGATGCTATTGTTTCTTTTCAGGAATTTTTGGGTAAGTATAAAGGCAATGATGCCTATACAGCAAAAGCAAAACTGGAAATTGATGCCTGCAATTTTGCCCTCTTTGAAATCAAACATCCAAGATTGTATGGATTGAAAAGATTAAGCAACGAAATCAATCAGTTAGGCTCCAACTATACACCTTATCTAACCACCAATAACTTCTACTTTACTTCTTCCAGACCGGCTCAGGGAAACAGTAAAAACGTGGTGCTTCAGGACAACAAAAGCAGTGCAAAAATCATCAAAAAAGAAACGCCTTTCCTCAATGCCATCTATGAAGTATCTGGTAGTCCTGTGGCTGAAAAGGTTTCAGTAAAGAAACTGAACATTCCCGGTAATAAATTCAAGGAACTGGCTTCACCCGCTTTGAACCCAGATGGAAAGACGATGTATATTACGGTTTGGGATGTTAAAGGCATCCGGAAAATAAGTCGTCTCAACCTGGTGAACGGAAGCTGGTCTGAACCGGCAGAACTGGGCACACAAGTCAATGCAGATGGCTACAATTCCATGCAGCCTTTTGTAACCAAAGATGGGCAGTTCCTGATATTTGCCTCAGATAAACCAGGTGGCCGTGGTAAATATGATCTTTGG
The DNA here is from genome assembly GCF_032678445.1 of Pedobacter nutrimenti. Taxonomy (GTDB): domain Bacteria; phylum Bacteroidota; class Bacteroidia; order Sphingobacteriales; family Sphingobacteriaceae; genus Pedobacter; species Pedobacter nutrimenti_A. The sequence goes on along the minus strand of NZ_JAVTSQ010000015.1, from coordinate 141,467 downwards.
TATTCACCCATCAGAACAGACGGCAGTTTGGGTCAGGCCATCAATATGGGATCTGCTATCAATACTGCTGAAGATGACGAAGCCCCATACTATAATTCCAACACGAAGAAACTTTTATACAGCAGTAACGGAAAGGTAGGAATAGGCGGACTGGATTTTTATGAAAGCGAAGGTAATTTTGTAAGCTGGACAGAACCCCGCAACCTTGGTTTTCCATTTAACTCGTCCAAAGATGATCTTTACTTCACACCTTCTAATGATGATGACACCGAGGGTTACATCAGTTCAGACAGGGAATCTCTTTGCTGCCTGGAAATTTTCCACCTTAAAACCAATTACCTGACGATACAAGGCACTTTACTGGACTGTAAAACCATGAAGCCTCTTCCAGGAGCTGTGGTTACTTTAACCGATTCCTTGACCAAACTTAAGTATACGACAGACAGCGAAGGAAAGTACAGGTTCAAAATCAGCTCTAACCGAAAAATAAAACTTCTGGCAGAAAAGCCAAACTACTTTGCAAAAAGTGTCGTGTATACATATGATAGTTTATCCAGGGCAGATACCCTTTTTAGCCCGGAGCTTTGTCTTACACCTTTTAAGAAAGATGTTCCAATTATTCTTAAAGATGTATATTATGCTTTTGATAGTGATCAGTTGACTGATGCTTCCAAAGCCGTACTGGATCAGCTGTATACCATTATGGTAGATAATGAAACGATAGAGATAGAATTGAGTGCCCATACAGATAACATTGGAACCGCAGCCTATAACCTGGATCTTTCCAACAGAAGGGCTAAATCTTGTGTAGATTACCTGGTGAGCAAAGGAATACCTGCAAGCAGGATGACCAGCAAAGGATATGGTTTCAGCCGGCCGATTGCACCGAATCAATTCCCTGATGGAAAAGATAACCCTGCCGGTCGCCAGCTGAACAGAAGAACCGAATTCAAAGTCACTAAACAATAAAAACTAAATGCCCGCTCCTAAGCCTTTCCTCCTCCAGGAAAGGCTTTTTTGTTTTCCCATGTGGATTTAAAGTCATATCCCCAGAATTGGGCAGTTTTAAGATAAATAGACTGTAGTTTTGTATCGACGTTAAACGATATGAAAAAATCACTGACCTCTATTCCTTTTTCCGTACTCGACCTGGCTACCGTCATTGAGGGAAAAACACCAGCAGATACTTTTAAAAATAGTCTTGATCTCGCCCAGCATGCAGAAAGCTGGGGTTACCATCGGTATTGGCTCGCAGAACATCACAATATGATCAGTGTAGCCAGTTCTGCTACTTCTGTTGTTATTGGACATATTGCGGGTGGAACAACTTCTATCCGTGTGGGTTCAGGAGGAATCATGCTGCCTAACCACTCTCCCCTCATTATTGCGGAACAGTTTGGAACACTGGAGTCCTTGTATCCTGGCAGGATTGACCTTGGCTTGGGCCGTGCACCTGGTACGGATCAGCTGACCGCCATGGCCATCCGGGGCGAGCGCTTTAATGCCGCAAACAGCTTTCCTCAGGATGTATTAAAGTTGCAGGCTTATTTCTCTTCTGAGAACAGTACGAGCAGTGTGAGGGCAATCCCGGGAGAAGGTCTGGACATTCCAATTTGGATTCTTGGATCCAGCACCGACAGTGCACGACTTGCCGCTGCATTAGGTTTGCCTTATGCTTTTGCCAGTCATTTTGCTCCGGCACAATTCCTGACTGCGATTAACTTATACCGTCAGAACTTCAAACCTTCCGAACATCTTAAAGAACCTTATGTTCTGGCTTGTGTAAATGTGATCGCAGCAGATACAGATGCAGAGGCCAACAAACTGGCTACTTCTCTTTACCAATTATTCAGAGGGATTGTGACCGGAAAACGAAGACTTTTGCAACCACCGGTAGAAAGTATGGATGACATCTGGACAGATTATGAAGAAGAACAGGCCAGTCAAATGCTCGCTTGCACCTTCACCGGTAGTAAAGAAACGATAACAAATGATCTGCAGCAATTTCTGGATCAAACCCAGGTAGATGAGATTATGGCCACCGCCCATATCTTTGACCACCAGGCAAGGCTCAGATCTTATGGCTTGCTTGCTGAAGCGATGAGTGGCAAATAACTTTGCTATCTGCTAATCAGGATCTGTTCGTTTTTCCAGTTCAGCTCTGACTACCGCGGCAATCCACTCCAGTTTTTTTTGTTCCTTGGAAGTAAAAGTCCTTTTGGTCTTATCCACAATACATACTGCACCAATATTAAAACCTTCACTGGTCGTTATTGGTGCTGCTGCATAAAAACGAAGATCCGTATAATCGGCAATCCAAGGGTTCATCATTAAGAAAGGATCTTTTACTGCATCCTCAAAAACAGTAATACTGTCGTTCAAAATTGCCAGTGAGCATAAACTCATACCCCGGGCAGTGATCTGCCCGCTCCCCCCTTTCTGATCTGCTTTTGTCCATACGTTATCTTTATCCACAAAATTGATCATCGCCACCGGAACCTTTAACAAGGTTGCCGTCACCGCTGCAAGCTGATTGAATATGACTTCAGACTGGGTTCCGAATATTTTATACTTTTTCAGGTTTTCTAATCTTTGTTCCTCATTTGGCGGAAGTATAGCTGTATTGAATATATTCTCCATCTCCTTTAGTTTAATGATCAGTTAACTAACTGAAAACAATTACCATACCTCATAAAACCATATCGAATTGCTTGTACAAAAAAGGGTCAAAGTGCTGCTTCAGAGCCCATTTCACCTAAGGGGTTTTTTATGGAATAAGAGAAATCAAGCATTAGTTCAGGGTAATTTGAGCACTAAATTACCCAACTCTACCCAGTTATATTTCCAGACTAGAAATCAAATTTTCAGCCCGGTAAAGTATCTTTATATTTAAATTGTATTTTGGTCCTTTAATCTAAGTTATGCGCTGTTCTAAATTCATTCTCTTGCTGCTGCTGGTATTCAGTTTCAGTAAAGCTTTTTCCCAGACTTTAACCGTAAGCTCTAATGCCGACAGTGGCCCGGGAACCTTAAGAGCAGCTCTTGAAAGCATCCCATCAGCCAATACAGCCAACAACTATGTGATCCAGTTCAACTTGCCGGGATCTGCGACAGATGCCAACCGAACCATCCGGCTCAGATCGGCCTTACCCGTTATACCATCCAATGTCGTAATTGACGGAAGTTCACAGAACTGGCCCTCGCTTGGTGTATCTGGTGCAAAGATCATCCTGGAACCAGAATTTCCAGGCTCCAGTTTTTCAGGTCTCCGGATTGGCCAATATCAAACAAATAACCTTCAAACTAAAGGCGTGGAAATCTACGGGCTGTACCTGAGGAATTTTGCCACCATTACCAGCCTCCAGAATTTAAATACCAATCAGGGTTCCGGAATTGTAGTCGACTACCGTGCGAACAACATCAAAATAGGTGCGCCGGGAAAAGGCAATGTAATTTGTGGGAATATCAATGGCATACTTATTCAAAACTCCACATATTACGAGGTAAATCCCCTGACCGATATTTCTATTCAGTCTAACCTGATTGGAGTGATGTATGATGGGTATACGGCGAACCCCAATATGACCGGAATCTCAGCCAGTTTATACGACTGTGCTTTAACCGTTGGGGGGGATAATACAGGCGAAGGAAATGTGATTTCTGCCAATCAATATAACCTGAACATCAACAGGTACAATTATTACACCAGCACCGGCCGTTTTAACATTAATATTATTGGCAACAAGATCGGTACAGATTATACCGGAACAAAAGACTATCATGAACTTCCCCTATTTCTCTCCTCTTCTTCTCTCGAAATTTATGGGATAAAGCTCAACGCTCAGTCTACCAATTTATTTATCAGAAATAACATCATTTCTGGTAATCGGACCTGGGGGGTAGCCATTGCAAATGCAGACTTTACCCTCACAGGTAATTCCATTGGTACGGGTGTTTCAGGTACAGAAGAACTTGGAAACGGTGGAGGGGTTCGCATAGAAGATGGTGCTACCGGCAATATCGGGGGGGCAACGCCAGCGGAAACCAACCGCATCGGGTACAACGGCTACGGAATAGAGAGTATCTCCTTCAAACCAGTTAAAATTACACGGAACAGTATGTTCTGCAACAGAATTTTTGGAATTGGTAAAGCTCTGAACAACTTTCAGCCCTATGTCCAAATTCTTAAAAAATTATCTGCTTCTGTTTCAGGGCGTGCAACCCCAAATTCTACCATAGAACTTTTCTATACTCAAAACTGCCAGGGCTTTTGTGAAGGTAGAACTTATATTGGAACAGTACCTGCTGGAAGTGATGGCAGATGGCAATATACAGGTACGATCAATGGAAGTGTAACGGCGACAGCGAGTTTACTCAATGCCACCACCTCTCCTTTCTCCACAACAGCATTACTGGAAAATGAGGCTGTAATAGAACCTGTGACCTGCAAAGCCAATGGTTCCATTACAATTCCTGAGCCACGGGAAGGGATTACTTTTACCTGGAACAAGATCATTAACAATATCAGAACCCCATTGGGGCATGATCAGAAGATCACGAACCTCGAGGTGGGTTCTTATGAAGTGATCATTGACGATGGCTGTAAATCCACAGCACAGGTATTTGAAGTCAAAGACCAGAAACTTACAATTCCGGAAATAGAACCTGTGAATCCTCAATGTGGCCAGCGCAGCTTTACATTTAAGGCCAACGTATTCAGAGGAAAAGGATTTATCCAGTATGAATGGTATGACGCCCAGGGTAAAGTTGCAGAAGGGCAATCCGTAAATCTTCCGGAGGGCTCTTATAAAGTAGTGGTGACGGATGAAGCGGGATGCAAACAGGAGTCCGTCTTCCTGATGGTAAAGAGAAAACCTGCACCACTTTTCGATTTCAACACCATGGATATTACCTATGCGGCATGTGGCAAGCAGAACGGTTCGGTAAAAAACATCAAGGTTACAGATCTTACTGGTACGGCAAGCTATCAATGGTATACTTACGATCAGAAAAAAGGCCTTATGGGTCCTGCGATTTCGGGGCAGACCAGTCTGAATCTGGAAAATGTAGCTGGCGACCTTTACTACGTCCTTGAGGTATCAGATCAGGGAACCTGCTCTCCGGCAAGAACTCAGCCTCTTTATATTCCGGTCTACAATTCTGTCACCATTAGTGCCGGACAGATTACCCATGTAACCTGCAGTGGTAATAATGGTGCGATAGAGCAAGTCCTTATCGGAGAAGCCAACCGGTACGAATGGTTTGATCCATCCGGACAAAGTATAGGCGGGATGAAGAATTATGATCCGGCAACTCCTCCTTCATTGAAAAACCTGAGCCCCGGAACCTACAAGCTGGTGGCCAGCAACAGCAATACCCCTTGCACAAATTTCAATTTCTTCGTTGTCAACCAAATCCCCAAAACCGAATTTAATTTTAATCCCTCTATTCAACCGGCCACCTGCGATCAGAACAATGGCAGCATCATATTAAGCTATAACCCTGGCTCTCAGAGACCAACCGGATATAAGTGGGTAGAATCCATTCTATTTACAGAGGTCAGCGGAACGAACAGTGAGTTAAGAGATCTGAAACCAGGCAGCTACACCTTGTTTACTTACGACATCAATGGCTGCGAGACTACTTTTGGCCCTTACGTGATCAATAAAATTCCTTTGCTGGTTGTTGAGCCTTCAAGTGGCAAAGCAATAAATGACGGTTGCAGTTTATCCAGGGGATCAGTAACTGGTATCGTTGTACATGGTGGTATTGAACCCTATAGTTTCAGCTGGAAAAACGAGGCCGGTGAGCTTGTTCAGACCACCCAGCAGCTGATTAATGTACCTGGCGGAAAATACCAGCTCACCCTAAAAGACAACACCAGTTGTGGCCTGGCAACCAGTCAATGGTTTACCATAGAAAATCCTTCTTTTATCATCCCCGCACCTGTAGTTAAAGACTTGAGAACTTGTTATGCCACGGAGATCATGCTTCCTGTAGTCGCACCGGAAGAAGGCACTTATCAGCTCTTCTCCAATCTGGATGATGATATGCCAACGCTCGAAACGAAGAACGGAAAGTTCATTTTTAAAATTGCGAAAACTGCAGATTATTTTATCAGACGTAAATTAGGGAGCTGTGTGAGTAATTTCACCAAAGTCCATGTGGAAGTCACCAATGATAACCTGGAAGTAATGAATACCATGACACCCAACGGAGATGGGCTAAACGATACCTGGGTAATCAAAGGCTTACCCGAACATAGTGACTACAATATTAAACTGTACACGCGCAGCGGGCAGCTGGTTTATGAATCCATAGGAAAATATACTAAACCTTTTGATGGGAATTTCAGAGGTAAGGAACTACCCGCTGGTGTGTACTATTTTAAAATAGATCTCAGAGCCGATTGTAATCCGCTTGGCGGCAGTTTAACCTTGTTAAGGTAACTAAAACTGCCTGGTAGAACATTTAACCTGGTATCGGTTATTCAGCAGCAGGCCAATGACGATTTCGTGGGTCCCGTTGTTTACAGACCGGAGTGCTGAAGTAGACACATCATATGAATAGCTCAGGTTGATAAGGGAAGCAAAATTGACCCCTGCTAAAAAGGAAAAAGAATCGTTGTTTCTATAACTGCCACCTATCCAGAATTTATCCTGATAGGCCAGCTTTAAATTTCCATCTATTGCCGAAGGCGCATTTAACCAGTAAGTAAGCAGTACTGAGGGAATGGCTGCAATATCTTCGTCTACAAAAAATTTATAACCGGCGGTTCCATATATCACGGGCTGCTGGTAAGCAGAGTAATTAATTTCCTTATTCACCATTTTATGTTGGTAGCCTAATAATTGCTTTGCTGATCCACCCAGGAAAAATTTGGGACTGTACAACCAGAATCCTACACCTACATCCGGACGGATCCGGTTGTTGTAATCGGCAGACAACAGCGGGTCAGAAGGTTGATCAACCAGCACATGGTCAACGTCTATATTTAAGGAAGAAAAGCCACCTGAAACCCCAAGTGCCAGATTCACTTCCGTGCTCAGCCCAAGATGGTAGGCATAGCTTGCGCTCACATTCGTCTGTCTCAATCGCCCCGCGCGATCTGTCAATGCGTAAAAACCAATACCGTGATGAGGCTCTGCAGAGGTATAGGTATTCACATAGCTTCTGCTTAAGGGATTTTCTCCATAGCCTGAAAAGGAATTCACAGAACTTCTTACAAAATCGTCCCCTATAGGAGAATGAACAGAAATATAACTGGTTACCGGAGCGCCTTCCAGACCTGTCCATTGTTTCCTGTACCCCATTTTTACATCTATATAGTTGTCTATACCGGTAATTGCCGGATTGATCAGATAGGTATTGAAAATGTATTGGGAAGACCTTGGCATCTCCTGTGCATAAGAACATAGAGTTGCAAGCAACAGAAACAGGAGGGCATTAAATATTTTCATCCTGCTAAAGTTAGCAAGTTGTATCCTCAAAAAAATATATTTCTAAAAAATATAACTTCCTTCGAGTAAATTTTTCGTTTTTGTCAGTAAAACCTGCATATCAAAAGGTTTTTCCAGATAATCAGCATTATTTAGATTTTCCCGCAGGATATAATCTTCTTTAAAGCCTCCTGAGGTGAGCAGAACAGGAATATGTGCTGTAGAACTTCTCGATCGTATTTCTTTAAAGATCGCCCTTCCGTCCATGCCATCCAGGCGGATGTCCATCAGAATTAGGTCGGGTTTAAACTCTTCTATAATTTTGAATATAGGTCTTCCTGTCATTAAAGGAAAAACTTTATAGTGATGGGCTTCTAATACGGCTTGAAAAACATCCAGTACATCAGGATCATCTTCAACAATAAGGATTCGTGTCATATGAATTATGCATTTCTACAACATTAATGCCAGCCCGAAAAAAAACTCTATACTTGCACCGTAATTTTGAGAATATGATTAAAGAAGAACAAATTAAAATGATTGCTGAAACCCTTCTGCCTGGCTTTATCCCTAAGAATCAGGATGCAAAAGAACTTACCTTTCATTTTACGGTGCCTCCAGGTCAGTCTTTCAAAGTCTTTTTTGAAAGAAAAAATAATTCAGAATGGAATTGGAAAGGTTATGAGCCCGAAGAAAATTAAATCAGGGGGTTCTGTCTGCAATATTGACTATAATTGCATCCAGTTCTTTAGCTGAACTGGCTAAGTGCTGAAGCATTACATCATAATCACTATCCGGGCCATAGTCTTTGATCAGGTCTACCAGTGCCATAATCCTGGCTAATGGTGCCCTAACCATATGAGATTGTATCCAGGCAATTTCTTTAAATTTTTTATTCTGATCTTCTATCGCCTTGATATATTCTTTTCTTCTGGTAATGTCTTCCATGGCGCCTATAGCCCGGATAGGACTACCATTTTCGTCAAAGAGCACAAAACCCCGGTCAAATACATATCTGTAACTCCCGTTGCCACACATGAAACGGTATTCATCCTGCCAGCGTTCTATTTTCTGATCGATATGCTCCTGGATTTTAAGCACCACCCTTTCCCTGTCTTCAGGATGAATATGATCGTATCTCCAGGACATTGTTGTCGTATGATTAATAATATCATTATGACCGAATATTCCCTTAATTCCACGGTTCCAGATAATGCTTCCCGAGGTTAAGTTCCAATCCCATATGGTATCACTTGTCGCTTTGGAAACGATATTAAACCGCTCTGAACTTTCCAGCATCTTTCTTTCACTTTCAATTCGCTCTGTCAGATCAGTCACGAGTTCAAGTTCCCCTTTCTGTTCCTGAAATTCTACCGGATTACTGACAACATGTGTGTAAACACGTTCACCGTTTTTCTTTTTCAGCAATTGCGTTTCCTTATCAAGTCCGTTCAGGATCAGGTGCTCGATAGTTTTATCTCTCGGCTGTCCTTCCCTGACTTTAAGATCATCTACAGTCAGGCCCAGAAATTCTTTACGGCTATATCCGAAGAGGTGCGTTGCAGCCTCGTTCACATCTAAAAAAAACCTCGTATTGATGTCAAATATCCACATTGGCAATGGAGACAGCTGAAATAGGTCGATAGTAGATGTCATTCTTAACGTATGCGATATGTGATTTAAGATCACCGTAATGATACAAAAAATACATTTATAAAAAAAAGTGTTATAACAAACAACCCTTTCGAAAATTCACGAAAGGGTTGTAGGACTCAATGTCTTACTCAGGACTTATTTTGTTTCTGAAGCAAGTTTTAACGCATTATAAGTATTAACAATACCACCAGTAACACAAAGATCTGAAAACGGAACAGATTTGGTCTCTTCGCCAATCTTTACATTTACATTATGATCTACTTTTACAACAGATTTCAAGATGATATCTTTTACCTGTAAAGCAGATAATTTCGGATAATAAGAGCGGATCAAAGCTGCCAGTCCCGCCACAACCGGAGAAGCCATGCTTGTTCCATCCAGATTTTCATATTTAGAACCTGGAACCGTAGAATAAATACGCTCTCCCGGAGCAAATACATCTACAGTTGTTTTTCCGTAGTTAGAGAAACTTGCTTTTAAAGTGGAATCATTTACCCAACCCGAAGCACCTACTGTAATATAAGCACCAGCTTCACCGCCACCTTCATATCTGCGGTCTGGAAAACTCTTTTCAACGTCCAGGTTCTTGTTATCGTTTCCAGCCGCCTGAATGAGCAGTACATCTTTAGACATCGCATATTTTACCGCCTCATCGACTGCTTTCTTGTCCCATGAATAGGGCTTTCCAAAGCTCATATTTAATACTTTAGCTCCATTGTCTACCGCATACCGAATAGCATTGGCCACGTCCTTATCTCTTTCATCACCGTCCGGAACTGCCCTTACCCCCATAATCAGTACATTGTCAGCGACTCCTTTGATACCAATATTATTGGTCCTGTCGGCAGCAATGATACCAGCAACGTGGCTTCCGTGTTTAGCGTCCGGACCAGTAATATCGTTATTACCGTAGAAGCGTTCTTTGCTGTCCGCATAGTTGTCTCCAACCAATTCGGGTCTTGGATCATAAGACATGTTCAGATTGTAGTCTACCTGTCCCTTATAATATTTTAAGCCTTCAACCAGCTGAGCATTATAAAACTCTTCATAGCTCTGCGTTTGCAACTGGTTCAGCATAATACTTTTTATGCGCCCCTCTAACTCATTTTGTGGCTGGTAACTTTGAAAATCTGCAGCTGCCGGATTGTCTTTGCCTATTTTCTTCACCACGGCATCAACGGCATTCTTAAAACCTGTAATATTTTCGAGACCTGACTTAGCTTCTTCCAGTTTCTGCTCAAATTCCGCCTTCATCTTCTGGTAAGCCTCAAAAGCAGGCAAATCTGCTGCAGCTACAGAAGTAGCATCTGCATGGCCAAATTTTGGTTCATCTCTTCTTAAAATACGGGTAAGTTCAAGCGCTTCATGATCAATAGAACCTTTAGCTGAGCCCAAAAAATTCCAGCCATGGATATCATCTATATAACCATTTTTATCATCATCTTTTCCATTTCCAGGCGTCTCCTTTTTATTTACCCACATGATCCTTTTCAGGTCTTCATGGTTGTAATCTACCCCACCATCCAGTACACCAACCACTACCGGTTTTGATTTTTTACCTTTCAGCAATTCAGTATAGGCTTTCTCTGTACTGATACCAAAAGTTGAATCTGTTTTAAGATCCAGATTCTGCCAGTTCGGCTTTTGAGCAAAAGAGAAAAAAGGAACTGCCGCCAACAAAGCGATTCCAAATATTTTTTTAGATAAAAATTCAGTTTTTATAATATTCATAACGTTTAAATTTGAGCAAATCTAATTAAAATATGAGAGTACATGGTTATTCATATTTAAGCTTATCTGCTCTATAACGAAGAAGCCAGAAATAAATTCTGGCCTCTTCACAATAAATATAAATTAAACAATCAATAAGTTTCCTTGGCTTCTACTCTTCTCCTGCAAGTAAATGATAAAAGTTCCGTATCGGCGAAAATAAAGGATGCAGAGACACCACATTGCCAAATACAAGCAAAGCAGGTGAAGCAATACCTTTTTCTTCAATCAACTCTTCTATGGTATCTACAATCCCAACAACTACATTCTCATGTACGGTCGACCCATTCTCTATAACTGCTACAGGCAACCGGTTTTTGCCCTCAGACTGAAATATCGCTGCAATTTCCCGAATTCTTTCCACACCCATCAGCACCACAACAGTTGCCGTTGATTTGGCTGCACCTACCAAATCCGGAGAAATCTCGCCCGAAGCATTTGTTCCCGTCAGTACCCAAAAGCTTTCACTTAAATTACTATAGATCATCGGGATTTTATGTAAACCGGGAACACCCGTTGCGCTGGAAATACCAGGAACGATTTCGGTCTGAATATTATACGATTCTGCAAAATCTACTTCTTCAAATCCCCTTGCAAAAACAAACGGATCGCCGCTTTTAAGTCTAACCACATGGCCATAATTCAAAGCATAATCTATCATGAGCCGGTTAACTGCATCCTGAGAAAAAGATTCATCACCCGAGTTCTTTCCAACAAATATTTTAATGGCATTTTCAGGTGCATGATTTAACAAGGCTTCATTAACCAGGGCATCATAAAGGACAACATCCGCATCATTAAGTGCTTTGACGCCTTTCAAACTGATCAGGTCCGGATCACCGGGACCTGCACCTACTAAGGTTATTTTAGGCTCTTTAAGGCCATTTTTAACTTTACTTAAAATCATACTCCTACAATAAATGACTAAATAATATCTGTATTGGAATACAAATATATATAAAGTCTATATAAGTAGTAGTTATTTATTGAAATATTTTAAAATTGCAGAGGATCAGATGTTTCCCGGGCGATAACATCTGCTATAGACGTATGTGTCAGGATCTTCAATGTTGCATCCCTCACATCAATAAAAGTTTTCCTGATACCACAGGTTACCTCATCATGGCACTCATCGCACTTTCTGTAGAACTTCAAACTAGCACAAGGCACCATGGCAATAGGTCCGTCAGTAATCCTTAAAATATCCACCAGGTAGATATCTTTCGCATCCTTATTCAGGCTATATCCGCCGCCGGCACCTTTTTTACTGTACAGATAACCTGCATTTCTTAAATCAAGCAGAATCTGCTCCAGAAACTTTCTTGGGATCATTTCCTGCTCAGCCAGCCTAACGATCTGCATAGGAGGATTTTCGATATTCTTCCCCAGGGCCACTAAAGCCTTTATTGCATACTTAGTTTTCTTTGATAACATAGTCTAACAAAGCTAACAAAGATTTAGCGATAATAACAACGCAATTATTTCAACGCTGCATTTATTTCCTCTTCCGGAACGGTCCGGTCCAGCTCTTCTTCGTTTCTGGCCATCGCCAGTACAGCACTAAATTTCTTTTCATAATGCGTGGAAGCATCTTTATACTGCTGTACTTTATCTGTCAGCAATTCATCCTCAGGTCTTAGCAGGATATGTATTTTTGATTGCAGGTAATCTTTATAATTGGCCGAAGACTTATCTGCCAGCGTTTGAAGAAGTTCTTTATAGGTCATGGTCTGAAAAATTAGATTATTCACACCATAAACGATTCAACACAATAATTGTTTACATTTATTGGTATACGCCTGATTATTTTATTGTTATTGCTTTTAAAACAGACCATGCAAATCCGCAGTAAATTGTTTATCATTCTTTTTGTCCTTGTTATTTGCGAAACGGCTACTGCATTTTCCGATCAGATAAATGAGCCCAGACAGTTTTACTTTCAGCAAATGGACAACGGGAACGGACTGTCAAATAGCGCCGTCAATGTTGTTTTCCAGGATCGTGATCAATTGCTATGGGCCGGTACATGGGATGGACTCAATATGTATGATGGAAACAGCTTCAGGGTATTCAATTACAATAATGAAAGTCCCTATGGCAGCATTGGAAATAATGTCATCCAGGATATTAAAGAAGACCAACACAGAAACATCTGGATCAGTACCATTGGGGGAATTACGCGTTTTAACAAAACAAGTGGTAAGTTCTTTAAATATTTCTATAACCAAGGCAAGGACAGCCGCGTTGCTGAGAAGGAATTTATCTTAACGATAGACCTTAAGGGCCGTGTATTTTGCTATAGTAAAGCAAAGGGTCTGAGTATTTTTGATACAGCTACCCTTCAATTCAGGCCGATTAAGCTTCCTTTGGCAAACAGGGTGATTAAAATGGAAACCGGACCTGATGGAAAACTCTGGCTGCTGGACAATAACAGTATCCTTTATGTCTGTACAATTACCGGAAATAACATACACAGGGTGCAACAACTGGAAGGATTTTCTGGCTTAACCAATATGTTCACCAGCAACGAGCAAATTGTGCTGACCAGCCCACAATACATATACCTTCTGGACAAGCAATATCACCTGGTGAAAAAGAGGAGTAACCAGCAAAAAATGAAAGCGCTGATCTACTATCGTCATCATTATGTTGTGGCCTGGGAAGCACAGGGAATTTCCGTTTTTGATCAGAATTTCAGTCCATCTCTGTTCATGAACAAGGAAGCCGGGCAACTGTCTGGAACCAGGGTCATGTCGTTAAACACCACCAGGAATGAGATCCTGTGGCTGGGAACAGATGGTAATGGCCTGATTAAGATCTTTCCCCGGGCCAACTATTTCAGTCTGGTCAGTAAGAGCGCTGTTCCCGATCTGGACAAGCCTGTAAGAAGCTTTTCTGAAGAAAACGGCAATTTGTGGGTCGGTACCAAAGGTAACGGGATTATAAAGATCCCAAAATTCTGGCAAACCCCTGAAAAGCAAAGCGCTGTTGAACTGCTCAACACCAGTAATGGCCTGGATAATGATGCCGTTTTCTCTATTCACAAAAACAGGTCTTCTACTTATATGTATATAGGAACCGACGGAAGAGGAATCAATGTTTACGACCTAAAAACCAGGAGAATGATCAAATGGCAGGAGATTGAAGGGGTAAAAAATATTCCATCTTTCAGTTCAGTATACGCTATTCTGGAAGACCAGGACAGTTCATTATGGCTGGGCACCAGCGGCAGTGGATTAATTCATTTGCGTCTGAAACGACAAGCCTCTGGAAAATTAAAGCTGGACGGCTTTAAACAATACCTATCCAGCGGAACTACAGGTCCAGCCAACGACATCATTTATGCCCTGGCCGATGGAGATAACCATAAGCTGTGGATTGCCTGCCGTTATGGCGGACTGACCGTCCTGGATAAGAGAACCGGCGAATTTAAGACCTATAAAGCCTTTTCCTATAAAAACAGTTTGTCCAATAATGATGTACTCTCCCTGTATATGGATAAGAAAAAAAGATTATGGATTGGTACCAGCTACGGACTTAACTGCCTTACTTATTCCGAATCTAAAAAACAAAGCCCTGCATTCCTCAAATTCACCATGGACCAGGGCCTACCCAACAACACCATCCATGCTATTGAGGAGTCCAATACCGGCGACATTTGGATCAGTACAAATAAAGGATTGGCCAGATTGAGCCAGCCAGGAAATGCTATTGCCAGTTTTATGGAAAGCGACGGACTTCAAAGCAACGAATTCAGTGATGGGGCTGTATGGAAATCGGCGAATGGGCACCTGTTTTATGGAGGAATCTATGGATTCAATTACTTTCAGCCTCTGGAGGTGACAGGGACCAGCCAACAGCCTAATGTCATGGTCAAAGACCTTCAAATGGGCAGTACACCAATCAATGAAAATATGATCCAGGTGCTGAGCACCGCACAAGGTGAAACGACAGAGTATACATTAGACCGCAAAAATAACTTTTTCCGCATGTCTCTTAAATCCATGAGTTACCTGAATCCGGCCAAGAATGAATTTTCCTATAAACTCGAAGGCCTGGATAAAAACTGGAATTATTCAGGGGCCATGGGCAATATCAGTTACAACAACATCCCACCCGGAACCTATACCATGATGCTGAAATGGTCTAACGGGGAAGGTGGCTGGACGGGCGACATCAGGATCTTTAAATTTAAAGTGAACCAATATTTTTGGATCACCTATCCGGCTCTACTTTTATATTTTCTTGTTCTTGCCATTTCCGCTTATATTTTTCACATCTACCGTAAAAATAAACTACGAATGAAATATCAGCTGGAAATGGAGCATTTGCTCCGTCAAAAAGATGAAACTGTACACCAGCAACGCCTCAATTTTTTTACCAATATTGCCCATGAAATACAAACACCGCTCACGCTGATCATGGGTTCCATAGAACATTACCTTCATTCTAAAAACAAAGAAAACAACAGAAAGGACACTGGAAATAACTATTTCCTTTCTATCATACATCAGCATACCGTTCGGCTCAGCTATCTTGTGCAGCAACTCATGGAATTCAGAAAAGCAGAAGCAGGTTACCTGACCAGGAATGATGATTATGTAGATCTGAGCAAAATGTTTTCCAGTCTTGCTCAGCTTTTCCTGACAGAGAGTGCCAAAGGTGGCCGGAAATACTTCATAGAAATTCAGGAAGGCATAACCGGATTCGTGGACAAAGACAAACTTGAAAAAATACTTTTCAATTTACTATCCAATGCTTTCAAACATTCTGGTCAGGAGGACACCGTACGTTTCACTGCCAATTACCAGGAAGAAAACCACAAGCTTTGCATTACAGTCTCCAATTCAGGTTGCCATCTGCAGCCAAAAGATCTGGAAAGATTATTTGATCAGTTTTTTGTAGGCAATCAGCAGCCTCAGCATAAATTCAGCACAGGAATTGGCTTAGCATTTACCAAAGAACTCGTGCAACTGCTTCGCGCGGAAATTAAGGCAGAACTGCAGGATGGCTGGATCCATTTCAGCCTGAATCTCCAATTGGATCCTTTGCCTTTTAATGGAAAAGAAGAAGAGGTGATCAGTTCGGCCCCTTCTATGGTGTTCAGCTCTTTGATCAAACAGCATCAGCAGCCCTCAGCAGAAGAAGAAAATAAAACCAGCCTGATTGATGAGCTGCATCAGAAAACAGGACCCAGCATTCTTGTTGTTGAAGATGAACCTGAGCTTCGTTATCTGCTTCGTAATATCCTGAAGGATCAATATCTGGTTTATGAAGCTGGCAGCGGAACAGAGGCGCTGAATACTTTGCGAAAAATCACGCCGGATTTAATCATCAGCGATGTGATGATGCCAGACATGGATGGGATACAATTATGCCAGGAGGTCAAAAACACGCCTGTTACTGCACAAATCCCATTTATTATCCTTTCAGCCAGAGCCACCATAGAACATCAGACAGAGGGATTTGAAGTCGGCGCAGATGCCTATATCCCCAAGCCATTTCACATCAGCCACCTCCTGGTACGAATTAAAAAACTCCTGGACAACCGGTCAAAAATGCAGCAGTTGTTGAAAGACCAGCACATCAGCAGTCAGTTTACAGATGCAGACCTTGCAGAAACCGATAAAAGATTTCTGGAAAGATTGTTAAAAGTTATAGAAGAACAACTGGATGAGCCAGAGCTGAATGCCGCTTCCATTGAAACTGCACTTTCCATTAGCAAAATGCAGTTGTATCGTCGTCTTAAATCCTTAACAGGAATGACACCCGCAGAGTTTATCAGAAGAATAAGATTAAAACATGCAGCTGATATGTTGCTTGCTTCTCAGTATACCGTTTCTGAGATCTTTTACAGAACAGGATTTAACAACAAGTCTTATTTTTTCAGGGAGTTTAAAAAGACCTATCACTGTGCTCCGAATGAATTCAGACAGCGGCAATACGAAACAAATATACCACCTGTGCAATCATAGTGAACTAGTTTGCAACTATAGTACACCAATTCAAAAGACTTCCGCTCTACATTTGTTTCAACCAAATATGTAGCTGATGAACCTAATCTCATTCCGCCGGAAATTTCCGCAGCTGTTTTTTTTCTACTTTGTTGCTTTGGCCTTGTTCCATCAGACCACATCAGCCCAGCTCCGTCTCCGTGTCGCCGGAGATACCTTAAAAGGCTACAAAGCAGTTATCCTGAACGGAAGCGAAGCCCTGTTAAACAATACAGAAGAATTTTCGTTAAGGCTGACCAATACGGATCATAGTGCAGAATCGCTGCTCGCTTCCTGGACCGGAAAAAGCTGGACCGGTAATGACAGTACCCTTGTCCTGACCAGAGAAAGCTATATTCCTGAACTTGACCTGAATCTTAGCGTAAAGGTAACCTACCAGGTGCTCCATAAAAACATGGTCAAAAAAACAATCCGCCTCTTTCAGCCCGGTATGCCTTCTCTTTCATATACTTTAAGAGAACGTTTCGTTCCGGCACAAAAACCCCTGAATTATGTCAGTTTTGAACATGAACATTTTCCGGGAGGCTTTGTACATGAAATGTTTCCTTCGGTTGGGTTCATTACCTCCCAGCAGATGCTGCTCTCCTTTTTAACCGATGCCGGCTACAAAAACCAATACACCAGGACCACCCGTCGCCGGTTTAATGGAAGAGGCGGCGGCATGGTAGGCTTGCGTAAATTACCTGATCCCGAATTAATGGCTGTAGCAAGCCAAAAAGAGCAGGCTTCAGGAAAAGACTATATACAAATGACCTTTGGCGAGATGTATAACCTGGATGCCGGAACCACAAAGGTTCTTAGCCTTAATAAAACCTTTCATCCTGTCGGAATTTCCCATGTACAACAACAGGCGCAAAACTTCGGTATGGATTTCAAATCTGGAAAGCCAGGTGAAAAAGGCATGGAAACGATTGTTCCCTTCCGGGACCAGCAGGTGTATACCATTTCTTTTCAATGCAAAGGGGAAGTTCCTCTTGCGCTTAAATTATTCCGGGTTAAAAATGGAAAAAAGACCATTGAACTCGAAGAGGGTTTGAAATACATTGACAACTTCGGTGTTAAAAAAGACAAATGGACACTATTTAAAGGCAGCATTTTGGTTCCCTATATAGAAAAAGACAGTGTTTCTCTGTTTATCGGAACCCTATCCGGTAAAGCAGGAACCTTACAACTCAAAGACTTTAAAATAGAAGAACATGATCCCCTCCGGGAAGCTTATAATGTACTGCCAATGGGAGAAAGTACAGAAAAAACCAGCTACCTCTTTTTTGAACCCTGGAAAAACCACAAAGAATTCATGATCTCTTCGCAGAGCAAACTTGCAGAAGGCCTCGGATTCCGTGGAACAACTCTGGAAAAAATGCTCTATGGAAATATGAATGCGCTAACCTGGATCACAGCAGTTAACGACTTTAACGCCTTCAATGTCCCGAATATGAATTATTCTCCGGACATGTACAACCGGGATTCCTTTTTCTCTAACGTGGCGACCTACAATAAAGACTTAAATCTTGGTATTTGGGAACAATGGGCAAAGACACAAACACCTAAAGGTGGGATTGGCACCATTATTACACCCTCCATGGGCTCTACTGAAGCTAAAGACAATGAAGCGACTATTGAATGGCTCATTTGGGCCATGCTCAACAAAAGGAGGTTCGGTGTCAAATTACCCGAAGAAAAGATTAAAAAAGCGGTTGACTATGTTCTGAACGAATTCGATGCAGGAAAAGACGGCAAATGCCGGTCCCATTTCCCCATGAGCCAGGTCGACATCATAGATTATGAACCTAAAACAGATCGCCTGGCTGTGAACCAGGGCATGCTGGCCATTGCTTTAAGAACCATCAAAGAGCTCGGCTATCCCATAGAAGAAAGCTATATTGAAAAGACCGAGCAGGAATACAGAAACTTCTATGATCCACAAAGAAAACACCTGCTTTTTGACAGGAACTATCCTGATATCATCTCGCTGACAGACCTGGAACCGGAATTCTTCTCCCTGTGGCTGTTCGACAGACCGATACTCCAGGACGAAATGGTGACCAACCATCTTGATCAGTTCCCCCTGCTCAATAAAGTACCAGATGCACCTCATCCTGAATATGGAACCACTGCCCCTATTTGTATCCGGTTAACTCAAAACCAACCTGGCTATGCCTATCTCAGTGCAGACTACCAGCCTTTTGAAGCATTTGGCGCATCCAACTATGCGGACGGAAAGAATGATGGGTTTTATTACAATGGCGGAAGCTGGTTACGGGCAGAATACTGTGCCTATGTGACCGGGTTGAAACATGGCTGGAAAAAAGCTCCGGCACTTATGGAAAACCGGGCATGGGCCGAAATCAACCTCAATCCAAAATGGCCTTTCAGTAAAGAATTCATTCCAACCAAATGGACCACGACAGAAAGCTGGTGGCCCTCCACAAAAGGCCTTTGCTGGAACATCTTTATCCTGATGGCAAATGAAGTTGCAGGGCTCAGAACGCCCGAAATGGACCCAGATTATCACAAAACGCAAAAGTTAAATAAAAACTAATGATTTAAACCTTTACAAAAAAACCAAATGAAATTAAAGATCAATTCACTATGGCTCCTGCTGCTCTGCCTGTTCGGAGCAAGCCAAAGTCTTTATGCCCAGACCAAAATATCCGGGACTGTAAAAGACATCACCGGCGCCGGGCTGCCCGGCGTAAGTGTGACGCAGGAAAACACGCAGAATGGTACGATGACAGACACACAGGGGCGGTTCACCATTGTCCTCAAGGAAGGATCAAACCCATCTCTCACCTTCAATTACGTGGGTTACCTGAAACAAACCCTGGCTGTTAACGGCAATTCGATAATGAACATCACGCTAAAAGAAAATCAGGAATCCCTGAATGAAGTTGTGGTCCTGGGTTATACCTCGCAAAAAAAATCTAACCTCACGGGTGCAGTGAGTTCAGTGAACATGCCAGACCTCGAGCAAAGAAGAGTTGCAGATGTTGCACAAGTCCTGCAGGGACAGGTGGCTGGCGTACAGATTACTCAAAGTACAGGTGCACCAGGAGAACCCATCAACATCCGTATCCGTGGAGAGGGTACATTTGGAGACAACAGTCCTTTATTTATTGTTGACGGAACGCCAACCCGGGATATTTCTTTTCTCAACCCATCAGATATGCAATCCGTTACTGTACTTAAAGATGCGTCTGCCGCAGCTATATATGGTTCCAGGGCATCTGCCGGTGTCATTGTGATCACAACAAAAATGGGTAGTGCCGGAAAAACAAGCCTGGACATCAACTATTTCAGAGGGATTCAGCGGGTCAGCCATCTCCCTAAGATGCTCAATACAACGCAGTATATGAACAAAATGGAAGAATCCTGGAACAACTCCGGATATACTGGAACAAACCCCTACACCACAGACAAAAGCCGGACTGACCTGGCCAATACAGACTGGCTGAAGGAATTGTTTGAGACCGGACAATCCCAGAACTTACAGCTCAGTGCCAGTGGAGGCAGTGATAAAGTCAGGTATTTATTATCAGGTGCTTACTATGGACAGGACGGTATTGTAGTCTATAAAAATGATCAATATCAACGTTTAACTTTTAGAAGTAACATTACCGCCAATTTAACTGACCGACTGACAGTTGGAAGCAACCTGCAGCTTTCCTATGCTAAACAAGATAAACTTTCTTCAAAGGGAGATGAGCCCGGAATCATTCGCCATGCCTTCATCAGGCCACCTGTGATACCGGTTTACAAAAGCCCGGATGACCCGACCTGGTCTGCAGCAGACCCCTTTACAGATCTTCCTTTTTACAAAAACAGCGATCTGGCCAGTGGTGGCTATCAAAGCAGGTACGAATACAGCAGTAACCCCATCGCACTGGCTTATTTCACCAACGACAAAAGATATATTTTTAAAACCTTTGGAAACATTTACGGAGAATATGCTTTTCTGGGAAATAAAGAACTAAAATTCAGAACCAATGTAGGCGTAGATTTAAATTTCACCCACAACAAAGCCTTCAACCAAAACTTTGGGGATGATGACGGTGGTGGGGATACCCCAGACAAAGGTCTTGGAAGAAAGAACCGCCCAAATTCATTAAATGAAGACCGCGGACAGGAAAGCACCATCACCTGGAACAATACCCTAAATTACAGCAAAACCATCGACAAACATGCATTCAGCGCCATGGTTGGAAGTGAATATATTACCAATCATTCCTCCTCTATAGGTGGCACAAGGAATCGTTTTGAGTATACCCAGCCAGAATTCCAATACCTTGATTATGGAAACTCCCTCACCAACCTCTGGAATTCAGGATCAGGTGCAGAATGGACTTTATTCTCTCTGTTTGGTTCTGCTACCTATACCTTTAATTCTAAATACTTGATTACGGGGAATTTCAGAGCAGATGCCTCGTCCAGGTTTGGCCCTAACAACCAATGGGGTTATTTCCCTTCCGTATCCGCCGGCTGGAGAATCTCCGAAGAAGCTTTTATGAAAGATATCCGCTGGATATCTGATCTAAAACTCAGGTTAAGCACAGGAAAACTAGGCAACCAGGAAATTGGAAATTATACCTTCCTTACCCTGCTACAAAAAGTTGGGGAAGAGTACAAACCTTTACGTTTCGGTAATCCTGATTTGAAATGGGAAAGCACCTCACAACAGAACATCGGTCTGGACCTGGGTTTACTCAAAAACAAGGTCTACCTATCTGTAGATTATTTCAAGAAAAAAACCAGTGGTATCCTTCTCCCATTGTCCTTGCCGGCATTTGTTGGTGATCTTCAGCCCACCATTGTCAATGCTGGCGAAGTAAGCAACAAAGGTATCGAGATTGCTTTAAGCTATCGGAACAACGACAAGGCTTTTAAATACAGTATTAACGGAAACATTGGAACGCTGACCAATCGTGTAGAAAAACTACACCCAAACCTGCCTTATATCATTGGACAAGTCACCAAAACTGAAGTTGGCCATCCGCTTAATGCCTTATACGGTTATGTAATGGATGGAATCTATCAGAACCAGGCAGAAATCACCAACTATCTGCACGGCACTCCTAATCCTACCGAAAAACCAGGTGATATTAAATTCAAAGACCTCAATGGAGACGGCGTGATCAATGATCAGGACAGAGATTATATCGGCAACCCTAATCCTAGGTTCTCTTATGGATTAAACTTGTCTGCAAGTTATAAAGGTTTCGATTTTACTGCTTTATTCCAGGGCGTACAGGGCGTTGAAAAATATAACGACCTCAAAAAGATTATCGATTACGATTCCAGACCCTTCAATCACTCTGTAAGAACCCTGGATGCCTGGCATGGCGAAGGCACCAGCAATACCATTCCACGCTCTACATTCAATGACAATGGCAGCAGCAAAACCTCCAGCATCTTTGTGGAAAATGCATCTTATATGCGTTTAAAGAACGTTGAGATTGGTTATTCTCTTAAATCTTTGCTTTCCCGCTCAAAGCTTGGTGTTCAGAATGTACGCTTGTATGTTTCCGGTCAAAACCTGTTTACCATTACCAAATATACTGGCCTCGACCCGGAGTCTACAGATATCATAGACATGGGAACTTACCCACAATCCAGAGCATTCCTGTTTGGTATAAATGTTAAATTTTAATGCTTACACGCTAAACTAAAAAGAGATGAAATCAACATATAAATTTATTGCATTGCTGGTCATTATTCTTGGGGCAGGATGTAAAAAAGAACTCAATAAAGCCCCTATAGGCTTAATTACCCCAGATCAGATCAGTACAGATCCAAAACTCGGAACGGTGAGCTCCTCGGTGACCTCCTCCTATAAACTCCTCGCCAGTACATTGAACATCATCGGCCAGTGGGGATGGGATGACGGCACTGTATTGAGGAATGACTTTATACTACAGGATATAGCTTCCGGTGATATGCAGAAAAAATGGAACCCGGATGGCGACCAGGCCTGGATGGATGAATTTTCCAAATTCAACTTCACGGCCAGTAACGGCGGCTTTAACGGCCAGTGGAGCTATGACTTCGAAGGAATTTCCAGATGTAACAAAGCCATCAGCTATCTGACCGACGATGCGGTCGTTTCGAAAATCGGAATAGCTCCAACATTAAGGAACAGGATGCTTGGAGAAGTCTATTTCCTCAGGGCTTTCTATTATTTTGATCTGGTGAATAATTTTGGAGACACCCCTCTTTTACTCAAACCTTTAAAAGACTTCAATGATGCTTATGAAGCGGCAAAAAGAGTTCCGAAGGCGCAGATCTGGGCACAAATCAGTGCAGACCTTGCTGCAGCAAAACCGCTTCTGCCCAACAGTAAATATTCGGACGATACAGACAAATGGCGGGTATCCAAAGGTGCCGTACTGGCATTGCAGGCTAAGGTAGCGCTCTATAACCAGAAATGGCAGGAAGTATTAACCAATATTGCAGAGCTTGAAGCATCAAATTTCTACAGCTTAAACAGCAACTATTTTGACAGCTTCAACCTGGCCAAAAAATTCAGCGACAACGAAGTTATATTCGCCTATAACCACCAGTCGGCACAAACACCCGCCATGGGAAATGGTATTTGCGCACTTGCCGGATGGGGATTTATCGCTCCAACCAGCAATTTTATCAGTGCCTTCGAACCTAATGACCCAAGACTTGGCTATACTGTTGATGTGAGCAAACAGAATGTTTATAAGATTTTCGGCGAGCTCACCGACCATAACAAGGGCAATGAAGACGCAGCCAGTAATAAAATATATATCCGCTGGGCGGATGTGCTGCTTTGGAAATCGGAAGCGCTTCTGGAAACCGGCAATTATTCCGGAGCCATCGTCCTGATCAACAGCATCCGGGCCAGGGCAAGGAATAGTGTAACAGCAAGTGGTACGGCCACACCTGCAGGTACCTTGCCAGACAGGGATGTTACGGTAACGAACAAAACCCAGGTCAAAAACTGGCTTGTACAGGAACGACGGGTAGAGTTAGGCTTTGAATCCCAGAGATTTAACGATCTGAAAAGATGGGGCCTGGCCAAAGATTTCCTGAAATCTGTCGGGGTCAATTTCCAGGACCGCAATTATGTATACCCCATTCCGCAAGGCGAGGTAGACAAATCGGGAGGAACAATTACCCAAAATCCAGGTTATTAATTTAAAATAATTTTTTCAGCTTATCACCCCATTCTATGAAAGACCTTGCAAAAAGATTGACACAAAACCCGCTCCTACGTCCCGCAGACCTTAAACCTAGTTTAGCTGGATTAGAAATTACCTGCCTCCTTAATCCAGGTGTGTTCACTTTCGAAGGAAGAACCTGGCTGCTGGTACGGGTAGCCGAACGGCCTGCCCAGCAAGAAACCCATATCTCCTTCCCGGTGCTCAACAGTACCGGAATCCAGATCATGGAAATTGAAGTCAATCATCCAGAACTGATCGCGATCGATCCCCGTGTCATCAATTATAAAGGATTGGATTATCTGACTACGCTTTCCCATTTAAGACTCCTGCGCAGCGACGACGGCATCCATTTTTATGAACCCGAAGGTTACCCTCTTTTACAGGGAGAAAACAACCAGGAGAGCTTCGGCATAGAAGACTGCAGGGTCGCCCTGATCGATGGCCTTTACTACTTGACTTATACCTCGGTATCGGAGAATGGTGTTGCCGTAGGCATGCGGACCACAAAAGACTGGAAAAATTTCCAGTCTGAGGGTATCATCATCCCGCCGCATAATAAAGACTGCGCTATTTTTGAAGAAAAAGTGAACGGAAAATTCTATGCCCTTCACCGGCCGAGCAGTGTAGACCTGGGCGGAAACTTCATCTGGATTGCCGAATCACCCGATGGCTTGCACTGGGGAAAACACCAATGCATCATCAAAACCAGGAAAGACAAATGGGACAGCAAAAGAGTAGGTGCGGGCGCAGCTCCTATCAAAACCTCCAAAGGATGGCTGGAGATTTATCACGGCGCCAATGCAGAACACCGTTATTGCCTCGGTGCTTTTCTAATGGACCTGAACAACCCTTCAAAAGTACTGGCCAGAACAGACGATCCCATTATGGTGCCTACTGAAGATTATGAACTCAGCGGCTTTTTTGGAAAAGTTGTATTCACCAACGGCCATGTGGTTAAAGGCGATGAGCTGACAATTTATTATGGCGCCGCAGATGAATTTGTCTGCGCCGCACAATTTTCCATCGAGGAAATCTTATCCTCCCTAATCTACGCTGATGTTACTTAAACTCAAAAAAGAACTGCTTCATTTTAAAAGCCAGTCGCATAATTTCAAAACACTTACGCTCACCAATCTGATTTACAGTATAGTGCTGCCCGTGATCGACATCTTTGTGGCCGCCTATGTGATGCGAAGCTCCAATGACCCCACCAAAGTGGTGGTCTACCAACTCACCATCTATACGGGTATTCCCCTTACTTTTCTGATCAACGGCTGGTTGCTGAACCGTTTTCCTATCAAAGTCCTCTACTCTTTCGGGATGGTGCTCAGCGGTATTTCCATGATGATCATGATGTCTTTGAAAACACTTGATATTACCGGAATAGGCATCGCAGGAATCGTTATGGGGATGTCTTTTGGCTTCTACTGGGCTAACCGCGACTTTCTTGCCCTGGCTACAACCGATGACAGCAACCGGAATTATTACTACGGTCTGGAAACGTTCTTTTACACCATCATTGCGGTCATCATACCTGTACTCATCGGCTGGTTCATAGAGCTTTCCGGCAATGCAGGAGATGCAAAACTGGCTTATAAGATCGTCACAGGATTGGTCTTCCTCATCACCATAGGCGCCTCGGCTATGTGTTTTACAGGCAAATTCCAGAACCCCGTGCATAAAAAATTCATTTATTTCAAATTCGATTCGTATTGGTACAGACTGCTCTTCCTGGCCGTACTAAAAGGGCTCGTACAGGGCTTCCTGGTGACCGCCCCCGCTATGTTGATCATGTTGTTGCTGGGAAAAGAGGGCGCTCTGGGAACTGCACAGTCCCTGGGTGCTGTATTTGCCGCAGTCCTGATGTACATCATCGGGCGCAATACCGGCCCGCAGCACCGCGTCTATGTTTTTGGTGCAGGCCTTGTGCTCTTTACCATCGCCGCACTGATCAACGGCATTCTATTTAATGAAACTGGCGTCATCCTGTTTATGCTGTTCCTCCTGCTGGCCAAACCTCTGCTGGATCTGGCTTACTTCCCTATTCAGTTCAGTGTGATCGATTTACTCAGTAAGAAAGAAAAAAGAAGCGAATTTGCTTATATTCTGAACCATGAAGCCGGATTGTATATCGGCAGGCTAACCGGTGCAGGAACATTCTTAATTTTAGCTTATTGTTTTTCCAATGAAATCGCCTTACGGTATGCCATCATTATCGTAGCCATTATCCAGCTCAGCTCTTACTGGGTGGCCAAGGGTATTATTAAACAAGGAAAACTGATGTCCGACCCTGCAAATCTAACCGAACCCTTAATTGAAGCCACTGTTGCCCAATCCACCTTGTAAAACTCCGATTATGAAATTTAGTTTTAAGCTCCTGTTCCTTTTTTTATTACCTGCGACCACTCAGGCACAAATCCGCCAAGTCCCAATCTCCCGTGTACAGCAAATGGCCGATCTTCCTCGTCCTCTGCAAATCATCGACTGGAAAAAGATGGCCCTTAATTTTGACCGGACCGTTTATGATTTCCAGGCCAAGGGTAAATACTGGCCCCTGGTTTGGATGGACAGTACCGGAAAGAATTTCAAACAGCCTGTAATGGGCATATATACGGCCATTGGTGATGTTCGTCAGGGACCTTCGCACAACAAAGGTATGTTCCACGAAGCCCTGGCCAATATGGGAGCTGTCCTTGGTGCTTCCCTAGTCAATATCAATAAAAGCAATCAGCATGGTCAGAACTACGTAGCCATGCTGAAAAATTATTTCAATAAAGACACCGGCTGGGACATCATGATGAACAACACCGCACCCGAAGTAGCCCTGCTGGGCGGAGGGTATGGAAGAGACTGGTGGTATGACGTTTATCCAAATGTACTTTTCTATGCCATCTGGGAAAAATATCCACAGGAATCCGGATTTAAAGAAATGGCCCGAAGTATTGCAGAAAAGTTTTTTAAAGCAGACTCTATACTGAACGGCAATTACCACTATTCTTATTTTGACTATGGTCAGATGAAACCGATGACCAATACCATTTGTGCACAACCCGACGCTGCAGCAGGCCATGCCTATGTATTGTATGCCGCTTATAAAAAATTTGGAGACAAAAGATATCTGCAAGGCGCAATAAGTGCCATGAATGCCCTGGAAAGTCAAACGATCAACCCAACGTATGAACTACTGATGCCTTTTGGAGCCTACCTGGCGGCCAGCATGAATGCCGAACAAGGTACTCATTTCGATCTGGCCAAAATGCTCGACTGGACTTTTGCGGGCACGGCCATATGCAGGGAAGGCTGGGGTTTTCTCGCCGGGAACTGGAACGGATTTGACATTTCCGGAACCGTAGGCAGTACGGTTGATCATGGTGGCTATAGTTTCCTGATGAATACCTTTGATGCTGCCTGGCCCCTTGTTCCTTTGGTCAAATATCAACCACAGTATGCCAATGCTATTGGTAAATGGATGCTCAATGCGGTAAATGCTTCCCGGCTGTTCTATCCGCAGTATATGCCAGCCGAGCACCAAACCCTACCCGGATTTGCTGATGTAACCAAGGGTGTGATCGCCTATGAAGGTATGGCCAAAGCCTCTACCTTTGATACCCTCTATACCCATTTAAAAGCACCAGTTGCCCAGGGAGACGGCCCCAAATGGGTGCCCGGAAAAAATCCTGAGGTTTCCCAGTTTAGTGTTTATGGAAGCGGACACGTGGGAATCTTTGGTGGTATCGTTAAAAAAACCAGTGTAGAAGGAATTTTACAGCTGGACTTAAATGCAACGGATTTTTATGGGGACAATATCTTTCCAACAGACTTACTTTACAATCCTTATCCTGTAAAGAAGAAGATCAAATATATCCCTGCGTCCAAAGGGAAAGTTGACATCTATAATCTAATTACCAAAAAGTTTATCGCCAGAAATATGGGCTCCGGCGTTGAATTGTCAATTTCGCCTATGCAGTCTGCCGTACTGATCAGCATACCTGCGGGCAAAAAAGAAAAGGTGATCAACCATCAGCTTAATATTGAAGGACACATTATAGATTTTAGCTATAACTAAATATAGTCATGCCCCGAAAAATAAAATTTCGGGGCATGACTAAACATACGAAACTATTGTTTACCATTATCTTTAGCCCACCATAGTCTTTTTCCCCACACCTGGTCAACTACTCCTACTGCCGCAGCTTCCGTATTCGCTTTATTATATAAATATTCATTATTTGGGTAAGGCAATCGCCATGGCTGATCATTATGTTTACCTTTAAAAGCCGAATTTATAGCAGGATAATTTGTAGACGGTATTCCTGTCCTTCGGTATAAGCTCCATGCTTCATAATTTTCCTTAAACAATGCGGTCCACATATCCCACCATATTCTTTCCTTAGTATTGTCAAACTTACCTTTGCCAGCGAGATAGGTTTGGGCGTCGGCATCAGAAACTCCATTGTCTTTCATTGAAATCATTACAGCTTTATTATAAGCGCTTTCGGCAGTCATTCCTACATTATATCCTAGCATTGCCGCTTCGGCAAAAATATAATAGGTCTCGCATGATTTGTAGAATGGTGTATATCCTGACGGATTATTAATATAATATTCCCCTATCCAGGAAACAGATCTTAACACAGCCGGACCCGACGGCAGACCATTTTGATAACCAACATACGTTCCTGTATTCGCTTTTTGTGCTACAGCGGCAATTCTCGGATCTTTTACATCATTTAAGTGATCAATAAAAATATCGAACATTCCCCAGTTGTCAATTCGTTTACCATTAATTCCTGATTTGTACCAGGGTTCCATATAAGGCAAATTTCCAGGCCAATATAAGTAGCAATTCTCTGCATTTGTTTCTAAAACTGGATATTTATTCATATTTCCGGCAATTTCCTCAATCGTTGATTTTGCGAGTGCCGGGGCAACCGCTGAAATACGCATTGCCATTCGAAGCCGCAAAGAGTTACAGAACTTCTGCCATTTCACCATATCCCCTTTATAAACGATATCATAATCACCCACATTATCTGTTCCCAATCCTGCGGCCATTTCATCCGCTATCTTTTTTAGATCCGCCAACACTGCTGGAAAAATATCTTCTTGTTTGTCATATTTCGGTTTTAGAAGATTCCCCTCCCCAGGCATTCCCTTAAATGCTTCCGTATAGGGTACATCTCCCCAACCATCCAAAAGATAGGACCACATATAATTTTGCCAAATGCGCGCAATGGTTCTAATATTCTTGAAACCAGCTGCCTTATCTTCAGTCTTCTTTAACAGATCATTCATTTGGGTATTATTGTAGTAACAAGCATACCAACGATTTCCATAGGTATTGTTCGTAGGAGTCAGCCCGCTCATATTATCCGGATACTGAATTTTAACAATATAACCTGCAAAGGTCCCGTAGCCGTCTATGTCTCCTCCAAACTGTTCACCTGCATTTCGAAGCACATTGATCAACATATTTTGAGGCGGAACATCCGGCAATGCATCCGGATCCGTATTGATCTTTTCAAAATTCTTTGTACAACCCGCCATAAAAACAAAGGCAAGTAGGAATGTATATCTAATTTTATATAATAAATTCTTCATCTTTCTGATTTTTTATTTCATTGAAAAATAATCTTGTCAAACAGTGCAAAAGATTAAAACGTAACTCCAAGTTTCAAACCAATGCTACGTGAATTTGGAACCGTTGCCTGTTCAAACCCAACTCCCCTGGAATCACTTGATACGCCACCCGACTCGGGATCGAGACGCATGGTATTGGACTTATGCACCCAGAGTAAAGCCAGATTAGATCCAATTAAAGATATATTGGCACGTTTAATCCCCTTAATTTTACTATAGAGACGTTGAGGCAAATTGTAGGTTAAATATGCCTCTCTTAATTTCAGAAATGATCCATCAAAAACAGACATGGCAGCAATACCACCACCTTCATACCAATCCTGGGCATTGGTTTCTATGGTATTTTGTACCCAGCCCCCTTTGCCATCAGACATCGCAAATCTTTCACCTTTCATAACATCTCTGCCCGCAACAATTGCCCGCTCACGTACGCCATTTTCCGCTGTAATCTCCGCAACACCTGTTGCATAACTATGCGACATGGTTTGCGACCAAATATCACCGCCTTTACGAAAATCCAGCATAAAGCCAAAACTAAAGTCTCCATAAGTAAAATCATTGCGCATACTGGACAAGAAATCTGGCACTACATTACCAATATTTTGCGCATCTTTACTTTGAACAAGTCCTGCACTTGTCACTTTAATTGCACCTTTCATTGGCCCGTCTTCTACCCGGTCATATCCTGGTCCAACCAAGGTTCCCCAGGGTTCACCTGCTCTCGCCATATTCGCAATTCCCCAGGTCCAACCTATTTGATAGGCTGTCAGGCCTAATTGCGGATCTAGTTCTAACACTTTACTATTATCTTTAGAAAAGTTCACCGTAGTGGTCCAGTTTAACCCCTTTTCCTTTTTAAGGATATCGCCCCTCAATTGAAGCTCGACACCTTTGCTTTCGATATTACCTGCATTTAAAAACAATTTGGTGAAACCTACCGTGTTGGAGGTGCTCACTGAAAGCAACTGATTTTTTGCGTTTTTATAGTAATAGGTAAAATCCGCGTGTAAGCGATCTTTAAATAACCCTATTTCGGCACCCGTCTCCCAGGTGTACAGGGCTTCGGGATTTAAATCCCTCAACGCATAAGTCATGCTTTTATACATTTGCGCCATATTGTCAAAAGCATCAGTTTGTGCATAATAATAATTTCCATTAGCATAAGGTTCTGTTGCATTTCCTACCTTCGTAATATTGAGCCTCAATTTCAGAAAAGATAAAACATCCCCTTTTATACTTGCAAAAGAACTCGTAGGAATCCAGCTTAAGCTGGCTGATGGGTAAAAGAAGGATTTAGTCAGTGTAGAAGACCAATCGTTCCGGGCAGTCAAATCCAAATACAATTGATCTCGCCAGCCAACCGATGCCTGTCCGTAAGTGGAATTTGAACGGTTATGTTGATGATCCATTAACGCGTCCGCAGGTCCGATTTTATTGGCTATAGTGTAAACCCCCAGTACATTCAGACCACTCGCTCCCAGAGTATTCGAGGTCAGTTGAAAGTCACGATAGTTTGCACCAACAGTACCCAACACGTTGAAATCACCAAATTGTTTATTAAAATTGGCCAAAAAGTCAAGGTTAAGTTCTGTACGACTATTTTTATTTTCACTAAAACTACCGTTTAGATGATCAAAATTAAAATAGTTTCTCTCGAACCGATTGACATTGCTATAATCCAAACCTAAACGCCCTTCAAATTTCAAGAAATTAAATGGCTGATAATAGAGGGAGGACTTTCCAAACACACGATTCATTTGCAATGAATTGATAGATTCGTTCATGGTATAATAGGGATTCATGTGGTAGTTTGAATTCCAATTGTAATAGGTGTATTTACCCTGTGCATCCCGTTGATCCCACTTACTCTTCAAGTCTTTCATATCCACCTGGCGGCCAAACCAAATCAAATCATTCATAGGATTGGCACCGTCATATCCCTGCATAATCAAATTGTCGCTTTCTGTTCTGGTGAAGCTTGACATGATGTCATAAGATACTTTATCACTTATTTTATAGTCGTTGTTTAACTGGGCAGTGTATTTCTTTTGATCGGTATTGGGTACTGTTCCTTTTTGATCCCGGAAAGATATGGATGCTCTGGTCGACGAACGATCACTTTTGGACAATAGCGAAAGGTTATGATTTTGGGAATAGCCAGTCTGAAAGAAGTCTTTTACATTGGAAGGGTGTGAGATCCAGGGTGTGGCCTGTCTAACTCCGTTGACTACAGGACTGTTAAACTGCGGAAGGTTCAGCCCCTTATCTAAGCGGGGTCCCCAGGATTCATCATATCCATCATTTACTCCTCCACCTGCTCCATCCACATAAGAAAAAGACTTTTCCTGAGCATATTGCTGGTAAGTTAATCCATTACCAGAATCTTTAAAGCTAAATTCATCCCCGCGGGAGCCTTGTCCATATAGATTTTGATATTTGGGTATCGTTGCCGCTTTGTCCATGGTAAAATTGGCATCATAAGAAATCTGCACACCATTCTTTGCACGTTTCCCGGATTTGGTCGTAATCATAATGACGCCCTTGCCTCCGCGCATACCATATAAAGCAGCAGATCCTCCTTTTAACACCGTTACACTTTCGATATCTTCGGGATTGATGTCATTTAATCCTGACCCATAATCGACTCCCGTGTACGTATTGTCTCCGCTTCTTTGGCTGGTATTTGTAATAGGCACACCATCAACAACGATAAGCGGCTGTTGATCGGATGACAAGGAAGTATTTCCTCTGATTGAAATTCGCGCAGAAGAACCTATGGCTCCCCCAAATTGATTGACCTGTACGCCAGCAACCTTCCCGGTCAGTGATCCTGTCAAAGATTGCTGTCCCGCGCTTGTCAGTTCTTTAGCCTTTACTTCCTGGATGGCATAACCCAAAGACTTCTTTTCCCGGCTAATACCCATTGCGGTAACAACGACTTCATTTAAAATTTTATTATCCGGCAATAAAGTCACTTGAACCGAGGTTTGACTGGTGATATTTACCTCCTTGTGTTCATAGCCGATTGCAGAAACACTTAACACTCCTGCCTGATTATAACTAATTGTAAATTCGCCATTTGCACTGGTTTGAGTACCACCTGTACCACCCTTCAGTTTAATTGTAACTCCGGGAATCGGCTTTCCCTCTTCGTCAACCACCTTTCCCCGCAAAATCGTTTGTGCATAAACTACAGAACTTACGAGTATGCTCGCAGCTAGTAGTAGAATACTTTTTCTGTTCATAAAAGTTAGTAAAGTTGTTTTCAATAGTATTAGTTAAGTTGATAGCTTTAATGTTTTTGCAAAAACTAAGCTATTCATACCATACTTTGAATGCTAACCGTATCTTGACCATCATTACTTAATTATTAACCTCAAATGTTAAATAAACAGTTTATGCCATAACTCCATTTCAATAGAATTCAATTTAGATTAGTGAGTAAAGAGTTTGCTTATATTGTTGCACATATTCCTTCGGGTTGCAGCCTGTGATTTGTTTAAAGACGCGGTTAAAATTGGTTATGCTATTAAAACCACAGTTATAGGCGATAAAAGACACACTATCCAGATGGTCTTCATTTAATTGATTGCAGACTTCCTTTACCCGAATTCGATTTAAATAATGGACAAAAGTAATTCCGCAATGCTTTTTAAAATACCTGCAAAAAGCTTGTGGGGTTAGGTTTGCATACTCAGCAACATCCGCCAGGCTAAGTTCATTTTTGAAATTCTCTTTAATATAGTTAAATATTAGGGTGATTCGACTGCCGCCAATCCCTGCTTCGAGGCTCACATCTTCAATCCTTTCTGCACAAAGGGGATCAGTTTCTTTGGAAATATTGGCCAAAGATCTTAACAAATAGAAAAAATGCATCAACTTATCCATCTTAACCGCCGACTTAACCTGCAACAAACGTTCAGAAACCGACTTAAAGTGGGACTCCGGAATTTTAAACCCTCGGGAATTATTATAGATAAATTGATTTAAGGAATCAAACTCACCTAAAGAAAACAAGGGTTTCAATTTTCCATTCGGGTCAAAAAAAACAGAAATGGAACGTGATTCATTTGAAAGACGATCTTGCGATACCGACTTAAATACATGGGGCTGATTAGCTGCCAAAAAGAAAATATCATTCTCTTTAAAAGGATGCAACGTATTCTCAACCACCAAAACTCCATTGCCTTTTACGATCCACATTAATTGCGCTTCTTGATGACTGTGAAAATGCGGATAGAAAGAGTCCATTACATCTTCTTGTACAGTCAGGCTTTGACCCTCAATAGTTGGCACATTAAATTGTAGTGTTTTCATAGCGTTTTGATAATTAATGTGAACAGAATTTATCATTTGGTTTACCTGTATGTAGCAAACTACATCTCAAACAAGAAACTACCGATAACATCAGCCCACTAAGAGAACCTTAAGAACCCAGCCAGGATTCCTTAACTGATAACCCAATGATATTGGGTTTGTCGGAAGGCAATGCCTTCATAATTAT
Source organism: Pedobacter nutrimenti (assembly GCF_032678445.1). Taxonomy (GTDB): domain Bacteria; phylum Bacteroidota; class Bacteroidia; order Sphingobacteriales; family Sphingobacteriaceae; genus Pedobacter; species Pedobacter nutrimenti_A. The sequence continues at coordinate 107,257 of NZ_JAVTSQ010000015.1, read as the reverse complement.
TGAATCTACTATGAATTTATATGAAAAGCAAATAAAATCAGGAAATACATTAAACACTCTTAAAAGCTCCGTTAGCTATTATTATCGAAGAAGGGTGTCTAACTGAATATTTCTGGGTGATGCTGACCCGATTCTGGATACTGCCTCCCAGTGGGATAATCAACTTATTCTTTATGCACATTGTAGTGGGGTCAGCATCGTCCAGAATATTCAGTTTCCAGAGTTGGACATACTAACCTGGGGGAACGTCCTTTTTGTCAATACCCCATTTATAGTTGGGTTCACTCCCCATTACAAACTCAAGTTCACCCCCCTTTACAATATTGTCCTGGGTAATATAAGTCTTATTGTACGTTTTACCATTCAGCTTTACAGATTGACATAGACATTCTTTTCTGAAACATTTTTAGCAGACACGTGGAACAGCTTTCCATCTCCCAATATAAAACGACTTGTTCCATAACTGGATATAACAAGAAGAGCGTTTATACTTTCTCTTGAAAATCAATGAAAAAAATTCCACATAAGTGAAAATTTCGTTATCTTTCACTAAACAAAGCAATACCAGTTTTCTCTGGCAACTAGTGAGTTAAACTAATTTGTCTATGCTTAATCATCTCGTCCCATCAGACCACAAAAATGAGCAGGATACGAATGGCCTGTCGCAGGATGATATTCAGTTAATAAAAAGATTCAATGATACTGCAGCACCTTATCCAAAAGAAAAAATGCTACATATGTTATTGGAGGAACAGGCACTACAACATCCTGAGCATACGGCACTGGAATTTAAGGAAACATCTCTGAGTTATAAAGAACTTAATGAAAGTGCCAACCAGCTGGCCAGACACTTGATCCAATTGGGGTTAAAACAAGGAGAAAATGCAGGCATTTTAGCTGCCCGCGGTTTTGAGATGATTATTGCTATGTATGCGATATTGAAAGCCGGAGGATCCTATGTGCCGGTAGATCCTGAATATCCAGCAGAAAGACAACAATATATCCTTTCAAATTCCGCCGTAAAATTACTTGTCGCAGATGAAATCTGTACGGCTCAGACACACCTGCCAGAGATACAAGTTGTTCATTTACAAAATGAATTGTTACTTCCTTATGATACAGGTAATTTGAATTTGCCTGCAGATGGCCATCAAATGGCCTATACGATTTATACATCCGGGTCAACCGGTAGACCTAAAGGTGTAATGGTTGAGCATTGCTCTGCAGTAAACCTCATTACCTGGGTAAACACCCGTTTCAATATCGACTATACGGACCGCCTGCTATTTGTGACTTCTATGTGTTTCGACCTCTCTGTTTATGACATTTTTGGAATTTTAGCAGCGGGCGGCACATTGGTCATCGCCGGACAGACACAAATAAATGATATTACAGCCTTACAACTTATGCTTCAAGACCACCGCATCACCTTCTGGGATTCGGTTCCTTCAACTTTAGATTATCTGGTCAAAGACCTCGAGTTAAACCACCGAAGCTATACGCAAAATACTTTAAGGATTGTTTTTTTAAGTGGCGACTGGATTCCCGTAAAGCTGCCAGAGCGGATCAAAAACTTCTTTCCCGCAGCGCAGGTGGTTTCACTTGGAGGCGCAACTGAGGCCACAGTCTGGTCAAATTATTTCATTATTGATCAAATACAAACAAACTGGAAAAGTATTCCTTATGGAAAACCCATCAGCAATACCTGTTTCTATATTCTCGACGAACAGCAAAAGCCTGTACCAATAGGGAATATTGGGGAGCTCTATATTGGTGGAACAGGCATAGCGAGGGGTTATGCGAATTCAGCCGAAAAAACCGCTTATGCCTTTTTAAAAGACCCTTTTGACCCCAAATTCGGAGAAATGATGTACCGAACCGGTGACCTGGGCCGCATGCTTCCGGATATGAACATGGAATTTCTAGGCAGAAAAGACAATCAGGTAAAAATAAGAGGTTTCAGGGTTGAACTGGGCGAAATCGAAAATGCGCTTAGCCGCTATCCGGGTATAGAACATGCAACAGTTGTGGCAAAAGAGGATAATTCCGGCCAGAAATACCTGGTTTGCTTTTTAGTCCCCGCCCCTACATTTACCAGAGATGGGGTAATCCATCACTTAAAAGAGATTTTACCTGGCTACATGGTGCCTTCCATTTGGATAGAACTCAGCGAACTTCCATTAAACATCAATGGCAAAATTGACAGGAAAGCACTCCTGGACCTCAACATAAGTCAGGTTGAAGACCCGATTTCCAAACCATCAGTTCCATTGCGGGAAAATGAAGCGCTTCTCTGTACGATTTGGAAAGAAGTATTTGGCATAGAAAATATAGGTATTCATGATAATTTTTTTGAATTAGGAGGCCATTCCCTTATGGCTTTGCAAATCATGTCTCTTTACGAGAAAAAAACCGGAGACAAGATTCCTGTCGCGGCCCTGTTTAAATATCCGACCATCCTGTCCCTGCTGTCTTCGTTAGAGGAGCATAAAACGAAAAAAAGCGAAAGTTTAGTTGCCTTAAAATCAACTGGAAATAAAACTCCTTTGTATCTTATACATGGTGATGGCCTTCATGTACTGAACTTTAAAGCCCTGGCAAAATATGTAGATGCCGAACAACCGGTTTATGCCTTACAGCCTAAAGATCTGGATCAAATCGATGAAAAGATAGAGACGATTGCTGATATCGCCAGGAATTATATTGTAGAGATTTCCGAACATCATCCAGACGGTCCCTATGCGATCGCGGGTTATTCATTTGGTGGATACATTGCTATTGAAATGGAAAAGCAACTTAGGCTTGCCGGCAAGGAAGTAAAACTTCTGGGCATTTTTGATACAAATGCAGAGAATATTTTCTACAACAAATCCTGGTCTGTTAAACTTCCTAAGAAGATCATCCGACAATTCCCAAAATTCTATTGGGAACTCAAGTTATTGATCAAAGCCCCTTCCTCTGTCTTAAAGTATCAACGCCATATATTTTCCAAAAAAATAGAAGAATTATTGAATTGGCTCGGTCTGCAAAAAGAAACAGAAGCCGAAAGCGGCATTACTGGACAGATAAAATTGATCAGTAAAAGAAACGCAGCTGCACTGCGGAATTATGAGATCAGCCCAATTGACAACTATATTTATCTTTTCAAAGCGAAGACCCGACCGTATTTTGTAGATGATTTTAAATACCTGGGCTGGCGAAAATATGCCAGAAAAGGTGTTAAAGTTTTTGAAGTTACGGGAGACCACGATACCATGTTCAGGGCACCAAATGTAGAAGAGCTTGCCCAGGTATTACAAAAAGCTTTAGATGAAGTCCAATCCAAGAAACAAGTTATATGACCATCGAACCCATTACCCGCAATGATATTGAAAGCTGTGCTGAGGTCTTGAAAAAGGCCTATAATCAGGCGCCCTGGAATTACCACTGGAGATCAGAAGATGCAGTCAGCTATCTGAGTGAGTATATGTCTCAGGCTCAATTTACAGGCTTTGCGCTATACCACGAGCAGGAGCTAGCCGGAGCTGTTTTTGCACATATCAAAACCTGGTGGACAGGAAATCAGCTCTATGTTGACGAATTGTTCATTGCCCCTCATCTGCAAAAGAAAGGATTTGGCCGGATACTGATCGAACATATGGAAAAATACGCCTTAGAACAGAAACTAACAACCATTACTTTAATGACTCATAAATTTATGCCCGCAATGAAGTTCTACGAGGACATCAATTTTATTCATGTCCAGCCGCTTGTCATATTATTTAAACCTATATAAAAGCAAAAATCCCGCTCTACTTATCGTAAAGCGGGATTGTAGCCCGTAGGGGAATCGAACCCCTGTTTCCAGAATGAAAATCTGGCGTCCTCACCCCTAGACGAACGGGCCATTAAAATGAAGTATTATCCATACTTCCCAGGTAGCGGGGACCAGACTCGAACTGATGACCTTCGGGTTATGAGCCCGACGAGCTACCAACTGCTCCACCCCGCACTATATCTTTTCAAATAAACCGCTCATTTACCATAAGCGATACTGTAGCCCGTAGGGGAATCGAACCCCTGTTTCCAGAATGAAAATCTGGCGTCCTCACCCCTAGACGAACGGGCCATTAAGAAGTGCCATAACCCCGAAAGATTACGACTTCTTAGGTAGCGGGGACCAGACTCGAACTGATGACCTTCGGGTTATGAGCCCGACGAGCTACCAACTGCTCCACCCCGCACTTTATACAATTTCAAAAGTGAATATTAAATCCTTAACTCTTCTTCCGAATTGGAATGCAAAGATATAATTCGTTTCTTTGTAGTGCAAATTTATTTTAAAAAATATTTCGATGTCGCACAAAGCAGGTTTTGTAAGTATAATAGGTAAGCCCAATGTGGGTAAATCAACGTTAATGAATGCCCTGATCGGTGAAAAGCTTTCTATCATTACTCCGAAAGCCCAGACCACCCGTCACCGTATTCTGGGGATAGTGAACGAAGAAAACTATCAAATTGTTTTTTCTGATACGCCGGGCATCATAAAACCCAAGTATCAGTTGCAGGATTCTATGATGAGTTCCGTTAATGGAGCGCTCTCTGATGCAGACCTTATTTTGTTTGTTACAGACATTCATGAGGGACACGACGAGAACGATGTACTCGAAAAAATTGAGAAAACTACTATTCCGATTATTGTGCTGATCAATAAAATTGATACCGCCACGCAGGAAGATGTGGAAGAAAAAACCGCTTACTGGACAGAAAAATTAAATCCTAAACATGTTTTTGCCATTTCTGCTTTGCACGAATACAACCTGAGTGGCATTATGGATACCGTTTTAAACTTTCTTCCTGAACACCCGGCTTACTATGACAAAGAAGATCTGACTGACCGTAATCAAAGGTTTTTTGTTTCGGAAATCATCCGGGAAAAGATCTTTAACAATTATCAAAAAGAAATTCCATATAGTACAGAAGTGGTGGTTACCTCCTTTAAAGAAGAGGAAAAAATCACCAGAATCAGCGCAGAGATTATTGTAGAGCGGGATTCTCAGAAAAACATCCTGATTGGAAAAGGTGGTTCTATGCTTAAAAAGGTTGGTACAGAGGCCCGCAAGGATATTGAGAAATTTTTGGATCAGAAGGTTTTTCTTGAAACCTTTGTAAAAGTATTGCCAGATTGGCGCAGCAAAAAGAATTATTTAAAAAGTTTCGGGTACGAAAATTAAACCTACCTTTGCAACCCCTTAATAATTAATACCATAATTAATACAATTCACACCCCATATGAGTAACATTATCGCAATCGTCGGAAGACCAAACGTAGGCAAATCTACCCTTTTTAATCGCTTAACTGAAAGTCGTAAAGCTATTGTAGATGATTTTAGCGGCGTTACACGTGACCGCCACTACGGTGTTGCAGAGTGGACCGACAAGAATTTTACAGTTATCGATACAGGCGGTTATGTAGCCAATTCAGAAGATGTTTTTGAAGCAGCTATCCGCGAACAGGTGATCATCGCTATTGAAGAAGCTACCGTACTGCTGTTTATGGTCGATGTAACCACAGGAATTACAGACCTGGACGACGAGATCGCTTCTTTATTAAGAAGAAGTAATAAACCTGTTTTTACCGTAGTCAATAAGGTAGACAATACTTCCCTGGAAAATGAAGCTTCTGTATTCTATGGTTTTGGTCTGGGCGAGATCTATTCCATTTCTTCTATGACCGGTTCGGGCACAGGAGATTTGCTGGATGACGTGATCACCCATTTCGAAGATGTAGTTGAAGAAGAGAATGCCTTACCTAAGATTACGATCGTAGGGCGTCCGAATGTTGGAAAATCATCCCTGATCAATGCACTGATTGGAAGAGAAAGAAATATTGTCACCCCGATTGCAGGAACAACACGCGATTCGATTCATATCCACTACAACCAGTTTGGACATGAATTCATGTTTATTGATACTGCCGGTTTACGTAAGAAGACCAAAGTAAAGGAAAACATCGAGTTCTATTCCGTGATGCGGACAATTAAAGCATTGGAGGAAGCTGATGTGGTGATCCTGATGATTGACGCTATGGAAGGCCTGGAGTCGCAGGATGTTAATATTTTCCACCTGGCAGAAAAAAACAAGAAAGGTATTGTGATCCTGGTGAACAAATGGGACCTTGTAGAGAAAAATAACAAGACGGCTAAGGTGTTCGAAGAGCAGATTCGTCAGAAATTACAGCCCTTTACAGATGTTCCGATCATCTTTATCTCTGTACTGAACAAGCAGAGGATCTTCCAGGCTATTGAAACTGCCCTGGATGTGTATAAAAACAGAAGCAAGAAAATCCCGACCTCTAAATTGAATGACGTGATGCTTCCGATTATCGAGAACTATCCTCCACCTTCCATGAAAGGAAAGTACATCAAGGTGAAATACGCTACCCAGATCAATGCGAGTTCGCCAATGTTTGCCTTCTTTTGTAACCTGCCACAGTACATTAAAGAACCTTACAAACGTTTCATTGAAAACAAACTCAGGGAAAATTTTGATTTCAGTGGGGTGCCGATTCAGATTTACTTCAGACAGAAATAGAAACGACTACTGCAGGCTGTTTAAGGCCTGCTTTACCATACTATCATTCAGATTCAGCGCTTTGTAATAGCCTGCATCGCCGAGATGATATTTATACAATAAAACTCTAAGATCATTACAGATCACAGGTTTGGCTGCCATCAGCTGATGCTGATCTATAATGATCTTCCTATTTTGGATATATTTTACCAATGCATTAAAATCTTCATGACTGATGCTGAACGTACTCATATTCTGTTCGAGATAGTGGCTGTTGTAGCGGTTGGCCAGCACATCAAATACAAAATCAAACAGTATTTTTTTTGAAATCAAGCTGTTATAGAATTTATTAACACCAACCGTATCCATCTTCACGTAAATATCCGGTTGTATGCCTCCTCCCCCAAAAACAACTTTTCCGGCCCCGGTTATAAAAGAAGGATGCTTCTTTAAGGTGTCTTTTGGTCCCAATCCTTTATCCGTCAGCTCACCATCGTTAAATCTTTCTTCCAGTTCGTTCTGATAAGCTGCATAGCCTTTTTTATAGGATTTTTGTATACTACGGCCCAAAGGAGTATAATACCTGGCAATGGTCAAATTCAATGCTGAACCGTCTCCAAATGGAAACTGTTCCTGAACAAGGCCTTTTCCAAAAGAACGACGCCCAATAATTAACCCACGATCCAGATCCTGAACAGCGCCTGCAAGAATCTCACTTGCCGATGCTGTATTTTCATTGATCAGTATGGCCAGTTTGCCATGTTCAAATTCCCCGCCTCCGGTAGCAATATAATCCGTTCTTGGTTCATGCTTTCCTTCAGTATATACAATTAGTTTATTTTCAGGAAGGATCTGGTTGGCTAATCCAGTAGCTGCAGTAAGGTAACCTCCTCCATTGTCTCTGAGGTCAAGGATCAGTTTAGACATCCCTTTTGTTTTCAGACCCCGGAGCGCTTCTGTAAAATCGACATCAGTATTTGCACCAAATTTACTGATCCGGACATAAGCCGTAGAAGGGTTTACCATATAGGCTGCATCAATACTGCTCACTTGTACCCGTCCCCTTTTAACATTCAGTAAAACAGACTGACTGGTACCGGCACGCATCACCAGCAATTGTACCGGGGTGCCACTCCTACCCCTTATTCTTCCGATCATCTGGTCTCTTGGCAACTGCTTCCCGCTTACAAAAGCACTGTCTACTTTCAGAATTTTATCACCGGGACGCATTCCTGAACCATAAGCCGGCCCATCTTTAATCACATTGGTGACCATGAGTGTATCATTCAAGATGTAATATTCAATACCAATCCCCTGAAAATTCCCTTCAAGTGCATCAGATTGTTCAGCCGCTTTTTCTGGTGGAAGATACATGCTATGGGGATCCAGCTGATGCAGAATACTGTCTATTGGCAGGTGGTTTAAAGTATCCGTATTGACCTCATCGACATAGTTTCTATCAATCAAGTGAATAATTTCTGCTACTTTTTCCTTATTGTTGTCTGCTTTGAGTGTTTGCTTTTGTAAATTATACCCTTGGTCTTTCAAAAACTTAAATCCAAGATACATCCCACCTATTAAAGTTACAGAATAAGTGAGTGCTATAATCAGATTTTGACGGGTAATTTTATTCATGCAGCAGATGTTGTACAAAGTTAGGAAATAACCCTGTTAATAACACAAATAAGGCAGGTACATTTTTAATAAATTTGTAAATCTGGTTGTACCAAGACTTAGATCATTTCAGCACTGCCTAAAATTCCATAATTAAATAACTCCCTGAACGACAGAATTGTTTTTGATCTTCTTTTTAGGGAAAGATCATCTGAATAAAATCAAAGCCTGATTCAACTTTATGATTTAAGTAATGGCTACTTTACACAACAGGGAATTTAATTTTTTTGCTGATATCCGTTGAAACCAGCCTCAGGATTTCCGGTTTAGAAAGAAATTGACGAATTTTAGCAAAAATATAGTATATGATAAGAGTAACCGAGCAAGAGTCCAGGTACAATGATATTGATAAAATGTCCGTTCTTGAAATTTTGAAAGGGATTAACCATGAAGACAAAAGTGTACCCTCAGCCGTGGAAAATGCCATCCCACAAATAGAAAAACTGGCTTCTGCGGTATCAGAAAAGATGCAGAACGGCGGTCGTTTATTCTATATCGGCGCTGGTACCAGCGGGCGTTTGGGAGTAGTGGATGCTTCAGAATGTCCTCCTACATTTGGTGTTCCATTCGATTACGTAGTTGGCATTATTGCTGGCGGCGATACAGCTATCCGCAGAGCGGTAGAAAATGCAGAAGACGACACGGAACAGGCCTGGATTGATTTGCAGGAATACCACATTAACGAGAAGGATTGTCTTATCGGACTGGCCGCGTCGGGCACTACACCGTATGTTGTTGGCGGACTAAATACTGCCCGTAAAAACGGTATTCTGACTGGCTGTATTGTATGTAATGAAGGCGGGCCAATTGCCCAGGAAAGTGACTTTCCTGTAGAGGTTATTGTAGGTCCGGAGTTTCTGACCGGTTCTACACGCATGAAATCAGGTACAGCGCAAAAGTTGGTACTGAATATGCTCAGCACAACAGTAATGATTAAGTTGGGCAGAGTCAAAGGCAATAAAATGGTAGATATGCAACTGACCAATCATAAACTGGTTGACCGCGGTACCCAAATGGTCATGGATGAATTAAACATAGACTATGATCATGCTGCCGACCTTCTGAACCGTTATGGAAGTGTGCGCAAAGCAGTAGAAGCCAGTCATAATAAATAGATCATGCACGAAATTGAACCCTACTATCAGTGGCGCGATGATTACATTGCGGCAGAAGATGAGCGTTCACCCTTTTTCAACACTGAATATTCAGAATTCTATTTTGACAAACAGCTGTATAATTTCCTGATTCACCCGCAGTGGGACGATTTTGGTTCAAATACCCTCTACCTGAAAGTTCTGTTTGCCGATTACGACCGGCAGTATGCCATTATAGAATTTATCGGAGAGTGGAATGATGCCATTAACAACGATATCATGCTGCTGAAACGTGAGATACTAGAGCTCATGATGGATGAAGGCATCAACAAATTTATTTTAATCGGAGAAAACATACTTAATTTTCATTCTTCCGAAGACAGCTATTATGAAGAATGGTTTCAGGAGGTTGAAGATGGCTGGATTTCGGGTATCAATTTTACACCTCATGTGATTGATGAGTTCCGCAATAGTAATATAGATTACTATATCAACTTTGGTGGTGAACTTGACGATTTGGCATGGAGAACCTTAAAACCTTTGCAAATTTTCAAAAAAGTTGAAGAAATCCTGACAAAAAGACTCGGGGCATAGCTTTTGTATGAATCAAACAATTCATATCTTTAACTAAAATTAGAATACAATGGATAACAACAATAATTATGAATGGGCACAAAAGTCCGTTTTTGTAGAACAGCAAAGCGGAGCAGTTGCAAAGAATTTCTTTGCTAATGTTTTCTTATGGATGTTTGTTGCTTTAGGTGTATCATCTTTAGCGGCGTTATTTATGGCAAACAGCCCTGCAGCTTTGAGTTACCTGGTTAACCAGCCCTCAGAAACCAGCAGAGGAGGCTTATCCATCCTTGGATATGTTGCTATGTTCGCACCACTGGCGCTTGTAATGTTAATGAGTGCCGGATTAAGTCGTCTTTCTTATGGGGCCTTATTAGGTATATTTGTTTTATATTCTGTACTTACCGGTATCAGCTTAAGTTTCATCCTCTTAATTTATACCTCCGGGTCTGTTGTTGCTTGTTTTGCAGGTGCAGCAGGTATATTTGGAATCATGGCTTTTCTTGGTTATACAACCAATACAGACCTTACCAAGTTCGGATCTATCCTGATGGTAGGTGTAATCGGCCTGGTGATTGCCAGTGTGATCAATATGTTTCTTAAAAGTTCTGGCTTTGACTATATCATGAGCTTTTTTGGCGTAGCTATTTTTACTGCTCTTACTGCTTATGATGTTCAGAAACTAAAAAGGATTGGTGCAGGGATTGAAGCAAATGGTGATCAGGTTGCTGCAACAGACGCTAAAAAATTGGCCATTATGGGCGCATTATCGCTCTACCTGGACTTTATCAACATATTCCTTTTCCTGTTAAGGATCTTCGGAAGCAGAAAATAATCCTGTTTCTTTATAAAAAAGCGGCCTGCAGATGCAATTCTGCAGGCCGCTTTTTTATACCCGGTTTGATCATGCAAACATTCCTTGTACAGTGACGGCTCTGACTTTTTAATCGACAACAAGCATCAGTCAAAATTTAATTCCGAAGCCTACACAGAAAACTCTTTGTTTTGCAATTTTATTGGCTTTAAGTCTCTATTTTTTGGAATTGATTTTTCTTTGTTGCACTTTTGCACTGCTTATAGAGAAAGACGGAGGGATTAGACCCTGCGAAGTCTTAGCAACCTGTGCTTACAAGGTGCTACATTCTACTGGACCGTGTACTAAACGTTCCCGAAAGATAAGTTAAAGTCGACCCCTAGCCGGAATTTCGAATAAGCCCTTTAGTATTGTATTTCCATGTTCAGGCCATCAACCGCCTCTTATGGAGAATATTCTACGACAGAAGAAAGACGAAGAATGAGTATCAGAAAAGAATTAGAAAAGAGAATATTAATTATAGATGGTGCCATGGGTACCATGATACAGCGCCATGTACTTACCGAAGAGGATTTCAGGGGAGAGCGTTTTAAAAATCACCCTTGCGATGTCAAAGGCAATAATGATTTGCTGAATCTGACACGTCCGGATATCATCAAATCCATACACCTGGAGTATTTGAAAGCCGGTGCAGATATCATTGAAACCAATACCTTCAGTACCCAGCGTATTTCACTGGCCGATTATCAGATGGAAGAACTGGATTATGAAATGAGTTTTGAAGGTGCCAGAATTGCAAAAGAAGCTGTAAATGAATTTATAGCTACACATCCGGACAGAAAATGCTTTGTCGCAGGTGCTGTTGGTCCAACCAACCGGACGCTATCTATCTCTCCTGATGTGAATGACCCTGGCTTCAGGGCGCTGACCTTTGATGAACTGGTAGATGCCTATGATGCTCAGGTTCGCGGTCTGGTTGACGGTGGTTCTGACCTGTTGCTGATCGAAACCATTTTCGACACCTTAAATGCCAAAGCCGCTATTTTCTCTATTAAAAAATATGAGGAAGTGATTGGCCGTAAAATAGAGATCATGATTTCCGGTACCATTACTGACGCTTCCGGAAGAACATTATCCGGACAGACAGTAGAGGCGTTTTTAAACTCCGTGATACATTCTAATCCATTAAGCATTGGATTTAACTGCGCCCTTGGTGCACAGGAAATGCGCCCGCATATTGAAGAACTTTCTGCGAAAGCACCCTGTTATGTATCGGCCTACCCCAATGCAGGCTTGCCGAATGAATTCGGAGCTTATGATGAAATGCCGCATGAAACGGCACATTATGTTGAAGATTTTATAGAACATGGTTTTGTGAATATTGTGGGTGGATGCTGTGGGACAACACCTGAACACATTTCCTGCATCGCCGAAAAGGCTAAAAATATACAGCCAAGAAAAATTCCGGCAAGGGAACCTTACCTGCGTTTAAGCGGACTGGAACCTGTAACCATTACCCCTGAAAGTATTTTTGTAAACATTGGGGAAAGAACAAATATTACCGGATCACCTAAATTCTCCAAGCTGATTTTAAGCGGGGATTACGAGGCTGCTTTAACTGTAGCCCGTCAGCAGGTAGAAGGCGGGGCGCAGATCATTGACGTGAATATGGACGAAGGGATGCTGGATTCTGAAGCAGCCATGACCAAATTCCTGAACCTGATTGCTTCTGAACCAGACATTTCCAAATTGCCAATCATGGTCGATTCTTCCAAATGGACAGTGATCGAAGCAGGTTTAAAATGCCTTCAGGGAAAGGGTATTGTCAACTCTATCTCCTTGAAAGAAGGGGAAGAAAAATTCAGGGAAAGCGCGCTGAAGATCATGACCTATGGCGCTGCCGTAGTGGTGATGGCTTTTGATGAAAAGGGACAGGCCGATAATTTTGAAAGAAGAAAAGAGATCTGTAAAAGATCTTATGACATATTGGTGAATGAAATTGGTTTTCCGGCCGAAGACATCATTTTTGACCCCAATATCTTAACTGTAGCAACGGGTTTGGAAGAGCATAATAATTATGCTGTAGATTTTATCAACGCAACACGCTGGATCAAGGAAAATCTGCCTCATGCCAAAGTAAGTGGAGGGGTATCTAATATCTCCTTCTCTTTCAGGGGGAATAACACCGTTAGGGAAGCGATGCACTCTGCCTTTCTTTACCACGCCATCCGCGCAGGTTTAGATATGGGGATCGTAAATGCAGGGATGCTGGAAGTTTACCAGGAGATTCCGCCGGAACTGCTGGAACGGGTAGAAGACGTGTTGCTAAACCGCAGGGAAGATGCAACGGAACGGCTGGTAGAATTTGCAGACACCATAAAATCTAAGGGCAAAGAGATTGTTCGTGACGAAGAATGGCGTAAAACCTCGGTTGAGGAAAGGTTATCACATGCCTTGGTGAAAGGGATTATTGAATACCTGGATGCAGACGTGGAAGAAGCCAGACAAAAGTATGCTCGTCCGATCCAGGTGATCGAAGGCCCGCTGATGGACGGGATGAATATTGTTGGGGATCTTTTTGGAGCAGGAAAAATGTTTTTGCCACAGGTGGTTAAATCTGCCCGTGTGATGAAGAAAGCAGTAGCTTATCTATTGCCTTTTATTGAACAAGAGAAGCTGGATAACCCGGGCGGTGACCAAAGTTCTTCAGCTGGAAAGGTATTGATGGCCACGGTTAAAGGAGATGTACACGATATTGGAAAAAACATAGTTGGCGTCGTACTGGCTTGTAACAACTTTGAAATTGTCGACATGGGCGTTATGGTTCCCGCACAGGAGATCATTAAAAAAGCCAGAGAAATCAATGCAGACATTATTGGCCTGAGCGGTTTGATTACCCCTTCACTGGATGAGATGGTACACTTTGCCAAAGAAATGGAGCGGGAAGGTTTTACCATTCCACTGATTATCGGAGGCGCGACGACTTCCAGAATCCACGCTGCCGTAAAAGTAGCGCCAAATTATTCCGGACCAGCCATACATGTACTGGATGCTTCCAGAAGTGTGACGGTATGCAGCACCTTAATGAATAAAGATACCCGCGATAGTTATATTCAGGGCATCCGGGAAGAATACGACAAGGCGCGTGAAGCCCATTTGAACAAACGTTCTGATAAGCGCTTCAAAACAATAGAAGAAGCCAGAACAGACAATTTCAAGATCGATACAGCTCTGGTTGCCCCTGCTCCTTCTTTTACAGGAACCCGGGTATTTGAAGATTATCCTTTGGAAGAACTGGTACCTTATATTGACTGGACACCTTTTTTCCAAACCTGGGAACTGCGGGGAAGTTATCCCCGGATCCTGGAAGATAAACAAGTGGGTGATGAGGCCCGGAAACTTTTTCATGACGCGAAAGTTCTGCTGAAGAAAATCGTAGATGAAAAGTTACTTAAAGCCAAGGCAGTTATAGGTTTCTGGCCTGCAAATGCCGTTGGAGATGATATTGTTCTGGATGTAGAAGGCAAGGAAGTGGTGATTCATACCTTAAGGCAGCAGGCAGAAAAAGTAGCTGGTCAACCTTACTATGCCTTGTCTGATTTTGTGGCACAGAAAGAGACCGGAGTACCGGATTATTTTGGAGGATTTGCCTTAACCACGGGTATAGGTTGTGATGAAATGGTGGCTGAATTTGAAGCCAATTATGACGATTACAACAGCATCATGGCTAAAGCACTGGCAGACAGGCTTGCTGAGGCTTTTGCGGAAAAGATGCATGAACTGGTGCGTAAGGAATATTGGGGATATGCCAGTGATGAGAACCTGAGCAACGAAGAACTCATTAAAGAGGAATATGCAGGGATTCGCCCTGCACCTGGATATCCAGCCTGCCCGGAACATACGGAAAAAGGTGTATTATTTGAATTGCTTGATGCAGAAGCGAAGATTGGACTGCATTTGACAGAGAGTTACGCTATGCATCCTACCGCAGCGGTAAGTGGGTTTTATTTCGCACATCCTCAATCCCGCTATTTTGGCCTGGGCAAGATCACAAAAGATCAGATAGAAGATTATGCCATTAGAAAAAATATGCCTGTAGAGGAAGTAGAAAGATGGCTGAGCCCGAATTTAGCGTATTAGAACAAGAGACCTTAGAAATTTAGACAAATAACCGAACCAACCATACGGAAACATCACAATGAAGATTATAGACCACATTAGTAACGCGAAGGGTAAAACCTTATTTTCTTTTGAGCTTTTACCGCCTGTTAAAGGGCAAAGCATCCAGGGTATTTTTGATGCGATAGATCCTTTAATGGAATTTAATCCGCCTTTTATTGATGTGACTTACCTTCGTGAAGATTATATCTACAAACAACACCCCAGCGGTTTGCTGGAAAAGGTTGCCTACCGCAAACGTCCAAGTACTGTGGCCACCTGCGCGGCGATCATGAACAAATACCGGGTAGATGCCGTGCCGCACTTGATCTGTGGAGGTTTTACCAAAGATGAAACAGAAAATGCGTTAATTGACTTGCAGTTTCTGGGGATTGACAACGTACTTGTTTTACGGGGCGATGCCCGAAAAAGCGATAGTTCTTTTATCCCAACTCCCGAAGGCCACGCTTTTGCCTCCGATCTGGTACAGCATGTGGCAGATATGAACAATGGAAAATATCTGCATGAAGATATGGATGATCCGGAGAAAACGAATTTCTGTATAGGCGTTGCAGGTTACCCGGAAAAACATTTTGAGGCGCCAAACCTGGATACAGATTTCAAATACCTGAAACTGAAAGTAGATCTGGGCGCAGAGTTTATTGTGACCCAAATGTTTTTTGACAACGAAAAATACAGGTTGTTTGTGGAGAAATGCCGGGAGAATGGTATAAATGTCCCTATTATTCCTGGTCTGAAACCAATCACCAGTAGTAAGCAACTGATCAGCCTTCCAAAAACCTTTCACCTGGATATTCCGATGGCCTTAAGCGAAGCCATTACTTCTTGCAAATCGGAAAATGAGGTTAAGGAGGTAGGTATCGAATGGATGATTGAACAATGTAAAGGCCTGAAAGAACTGGGGGCTCCTGTGTTGCATTTTTACACCATGGGAAAGAGCGGCCCAACCCGCAGGATTGCCCAGGCTATCTTTTAAAACTTTATAATTTCTTTATGGAACGTTATTTGCTCTTATTGGGGTAAATAATGATGAAGTTATGAAAAAATTATCTGTTATCGCTCTTTGTTTAACAAGCATTTTATTTGCCTGCAGCAGCATGAAACATGGATCTAAATCTTCAGGTCTGACCAAATTGGATGGCACCTGGGAACTCAACTATATTACCGGTCCAAGAATTGCATTTAACGGGCTTTACCCGAACAGGAAGCCCACCTTAGTGGTCAACACGAAAGAAAAAAAGATAAGCGGAAACAGCAGCTGCAATAATTACAGTGGTGTTTTGGTAGCAGACGACCATAAGATCAGTTTTAAAGGACCAATTGCCTCTACCAAGATGGCTTGTCTGGATGGCAACGGAGAAGGTGTTTACTTCAAAACATTAGAGCAGGTAACTTCTTATGATATAGTGAACGACACCACGCTCAATCTGATTTCAGGAGATATTGCTGTGATGCGGTTCACTAAGAAAAAATAGACATTTAGAAAAGCCTATCTGCTAGCCCCTTAGAGGTTTAACAGATAGGCTTTAAATGATTCAAAGTCGGCATCCATTGCAGTTGCGTGTTTGGCACGGCCCATGATTTCTTTAACCTGTTCAGGTACTTCTATTTTTGTAGAAATCTCTAAAGGAAAAACATCTGGAAATTTACATGGATGGGCGGTAGACAGGAATACGCCTGCAAATTGGTCTTTTGCATGTGTTTTTGTATAATCCTCCAAGGCCAGCCAGGCAATAGCTGTATGTGGACAGGCAATATATTCATACTTATTATAGATATCGTTAATGGCCTGAAGGGTTTGCTCATCGCTGTAGGTGTATCCTTTAACCTTATTCAGAATTTCCGTCCTGTCATTGTTGAACAGATCCATAATCCGAACCCAGTTGCTTGGCGCTCCTACATCCATAGCATTGGCATAGGTCTGAACAGAAGGCCTGGTTTCGTAAACACCGCTTTCCAGGAAACGTGGAACAGTGTCATTCGCATTCGTTGCTGCGATAAACTGTTTAACCGGTAAGCCCATTTTATAGGCCAGCAATCCAGCTGCTATATTTCCAAAGTTTCCACTTGGAACCGAGAACACCACATTGGTTTTCCCCTGTCGGGCCAATTGGGCATAGGCATGGAAATAATAAAATGTTTGAGGGATCAGCCTGGAGATGTTAATGGAATTGGCCGAGGTTAACCGCATCTTTTCATTCAGCTGATCATCTGCAAAAGCCTGTTTCACCAGTTTCTGGCAATCGTCAAATGTGCCATCGATCTCTATAGCATGGATGTTTTGTCCATTGGTACAAAGCTGCAGCTCCTGAATATCACTCACTTTTCCTTTCGGATACAGTATCGTTACACGGGTATTAGGCACTCCAAGAAAGCCTAAAGCGACTGCACCACCGGTATCTCCGGAGGTGGCTACAAGTACATCTAACACCTCTTCTCCATCTTTCAGAAAATAAGCCATTATACGGCTCATAAAGCGTGCGCCGAAGTCTTTGAAAGCGAGAGAAGGACCATGAAACAGCTCCAGAACATAAGTATTCTTATCCAAACGATTTGCAGGCGAGTCAAAATTAATGGCATCTTCTACGATACGTTTGAGATCTTCTGAAGGAATCGCGTCTTTCAATAAAGTAGAAGCAACTGTAAATGCGATTTCAGGCAAAGTATAATTACCCAGGTTTTCTATAAAATCCGGAGCCAGCTGGGGGATATTTCCAGGCATATACAAACCTTTATCCTGGGGCATGCTGTTGAAAACGGCTTCGGGAAATTCGACACTTAAATGGTGGTTGTTGGTGCTGTATAATTTCATAATTGGTTTTTAAAGGTTGAAGATGTTTAATCAAGGACCACCGGGCCCATTTTATTTACAGGAGAAACAAAACTGAGACTATTTATGTTTAAGCCCTTCAGCTGGTTCTGCAAAGAAAGGGTTATCGTTCTGGCCGTCTCTTCATTTTTAGTTAATGCGAAAACAGATGGACCTGATCCTGAGATTCCAAAACCTACCGCCCCCTGATCCAGGGCAAGTGTGCGCATCTTATAGAAGTCGGGGATGAGAATTGATCTTGTGGGTTCTACAAGCACATCGATCATACTCCTTCCAATCAGGTCATAATCTTTCATGAAGAGACCGCTCACCAGACCTGCTACATTGCCCCATTGGGTTACAGCATTTTTGAGCAGGATTTTAGAACGGATCATTTGTCTCGCATCTTTGGTTGGTACATCTACTTCCGGGTAAACAATGGCCGCATACATATCTTCTGGAAAAGGAAGGCTGATTACATCCAGGGGCTCGTAACTTCTGATGAGTACAAAACCACCCATTAATGCAGGTGCAACATTATCGGCATGTCCATATCCACAGGCCAGTTCCTCCCCTTTCATTGCAAAGGGAATGAGTTCTTTGTTGCTCAGTAGATTATTCATCAAGGTGTTGATAGCAAACAGGCCCGCTACTGTACTGGCAGAACTAGAACCGAGGCCACTTCCGATGGGCATTTTTTTATGAAGTTCAATTTCTACACCAACGTCTGTGCGTCCGATATGCTCCAGATAATGCTGTACGCTGGCGCTTACCGTATTCTTGTTCGGATCCAGAGGCAACCGTCCCTCATCTCCTGTAATCTTGAGGAGTTGCACGCCAGGTTTGCTGGTCATTCTCATGATCACTTCATCGCCCGGGGCATTAACTGCAAAACCAAGTACATCAAATCCGCAAACTACATTGGCTACTGTAGCCGGAGCAAAAACTTTTACTGAATTCCTCATTTCTTACCTACGTTTATAATATCTGCAAATACACCTGCCGCTGTTACCTCTGCTCCTGCACCAGGCCCCTTAACAACCAACGGTCTGCTTTTATACCTGTCTGTTGTGAAGGAAATAATATTATCACTACCAGACAACATATAAAAAGGATGTGTGTCGTCTACCATTTGAAGAGTAATGTTCACTTTTCCATCTTCCAGCTTACCGATATAGCGCAGCACACGTCCTGTAGATTCAGCTTCGTTTTTTAATTGCTCGAAATACGCTGCATTGTTTTTCAGTTCTTTATAAAAATCCTCCACTGAGGCCGCAGCCAGACAGGCTGGTGGCAGCATGCTTTCAATAACCACCTCTTTCTCTTCCATGGCATAACCGGCATCCCTGGCCAGGATGAGCATTTTACGCATAAAGTCTTTTCCATTGAGGTCATCACGGGGATCCGGTTCAGTATAACCCAGATCTTGAGCTTCTTTAACCACTTCATGGAAAGGAGCATCACCCTTAAAATTATTAAAAATATAAGAAATTGTACCGGAGAGAATGGCTTCAATGCGAGCCACTTTATCTCCGCTCATCATCAGGTCTTTTAAGGTGCGAATGATCGGAAGCCCTGCTCCTACATTGGTTTCATAGTAAAAGTCTACCCCATATTTTCTTGCTGCTTTTTTAAATGCAGCATACTGTTCGTAATCTGCAGAATTACCAATCTTGTTACAAGTTACAACAGAAATACTGCTTTCCAGGATTTCCTGGTAAAAATTGACCGGATTGGCACTGGCTGTGTTGTCTACGAAAACACAATTAGGCAAGTTCATAGCCTTCATCTCCTGCACAAAAAGTTTCAGGTCGGCTGGTTCAGCTTGCTCTTGCAGTGTTTGCTCCCACCTGCAAAGATCTACACCTTCTTTACTGAGGTACATTTGACGGGAATTACTGATGCCCATCACTTTAACCTGCAGGTCATTGTTCTTTGCCAGAAAAGGCATTTGGCTTTGCAATTGCTTAAACAAGGTCTTTCCGATATTTCCGGTGCCCAGACAAAAGATATTCAGTGTCTTTTTAAGGTCTGAATAAAAAGAATCATGTACTGCATTGACTGCTTTGGACAGATCGGCCTTGGAAAGGATAACAGAGATATTATATTCGGAAGAACCCTGTGCAATGGCTCTTACATTAACTCCGTTGCGGCCAAGGGCATTAAAGAGCCTCGCCGACATGCCCGGTGTATGTTTCATATTCTCTCCAACAATGGCCAGTACAGAAAGACCGCTCTCCACTTCTGGATATTCTAGTTTCTTTGCCTGTAACTCCAGTTCGAATTCCTTACTGATCAGGTTCAGTGCTTTAATGGCATCTGCCGGTTTTACCGCAAAAGTAATGCTGTGTTCGGAAGACGACTGGGTGATAAGGACCACATTGATCTGCTCCCGTGACAATAGAGAGAACAAGCGACCACTAAAGCCTGCTTTCCCTACCATCCCGCTACCAGACAGGTTCAATACACTGATCTCATCGATAGAAGAAATACCTTTAATAGGCAATTCACAGGTCTTTACATTGTGACGGATATAGGTTCCCGGGAATTCAACATCAAATGTATTTTTGATCACAATCGGAATTTTCTTCAGAAAAGCCGGGATCATGGTTGGGGGATAGATCACTTTCGCCCCGAAATAACTCAGTTCCATAGCTTCTGTATAACTTAATTCTGACAGAGAAAAGGCCTTTTCTACAATCCTTGGATCGGCAGTAAGCATACCATTGACATCTGTCCAGATCTGGATCTCCTTTACATTTAAGGCAGAACCCCAAATGGCAGCCGTGAAATCACTTCCTCCTCTACCCAAGGTAGTAACGCGTCCTTCTTCATTACTGGAAATAAATCCGGTAACAAACAACAGCTGATCCGAATTGGACTGATAATAATCATTGATCAACAATTCGGTCAACGCAGTGTTTACCTTGGCTTGCCCAAAATTACTGTCGGTTTTAATGAGCTCCGAGCCATCCACAGCTACTGCATTGCCGAATTTTTGTCTGGCAATATGTGCAACCATAAAAACAGAGCAACGCTCTCCATAGCTCAAAATAAGGTCTTTAGTTTGTGCGCTTAATTCACGGAGGTTAAAAACCGATTGAAGTATATCCTCCAATTCATTAAAATAAATCTTTAATTTGGTAAAGACCGGATTTTGTGCCGAAGCGGGCAGCAAGGTCCTGATCACTTCAAAATGTTTTTCTTCAATTGCTTTTAGCTGTGATGCATAATCTTCTGCGACCTGAGCTTTCTCTGCCATTTCCAATAAGAGGTTGGTTACGCCACTCATTGCCGAAAGGACGATGATCACATCTTCTTTCTGCCGGGCCTGTTCAACGATGCCCAGCAGCGCCTTGATGCTGTCTGCTGATCCAACTGAAGTGCCTCCGAATTTTAAAATATTCATGGTTTTAGGTTAAAAAAAAGCGCCTTCCTGTTTAGAGGAAGGCGCTTTTCGTGGTTTCTATGTATTTTAATTTTACACCATTAGCTTTCCTTCCTCCGAGATTCCCCGGTGGTGGTGGTAATGGTTGTAATTGATAATTGACTATTAAACATTATTGTACTTTTTACACTTACTGTGCTGCGGAGTAAAGTAAAGTTATATTTTTCTAAATACCAAATGATTGGCCAAAAAAATATTTTCTACCTTTACCTCCTTATATGCAAGGACTCGTAATTAAATCAACAGGGAGCTGGTACCTGATACATGCAGAAGATGGCCGGAACTATGACTGCAGAATTAAAGGTAAATTCCGTATCAAAGGGATTCAAACCACCAATCCTATTGCTGTTGGTGATCAGGTAGAATTTGAACTGGAACCCAATGCAGAAACCGGAGTAATCCATAAACTGCTGGACCGCAAAAACTACATCATCCGCAAATCTATTAACTTGTCTAAACAGGCACAGATCATCGCGGCTAACCTGGATCAGGCTTTTCTGATTGTGACGCTTGCCTCTCCAAGAACATCTCTGGGATTTATAGACCGTTTTCTTGCTACTGCTGAAGCCTATAGCATCCCTACAACGCTGATCTTTAACAAATTGGATCTTTTTAGCGAGGAAGGCCTGGAGATTCTAGGAGCGTATAAAAACATCTATGAACATATCGGTTACCCCTGCTATGAGGTTTCTGCCCTTGAAGGAACCAATATTGATCAGGTGGAGCAATTATTAAAAGACAAGACCACTTTATTTTCCGGTCACTCTGGGGTAGGAAAGTCCAGCCTGATCAATGTTTTATTGCCTGGAAGAGATATCAAAACCGGTGAAGTTTCGGAATGGAGTGACAAAGGACAGCATACGACGACTTTTGCAGAAATGCATACACTACCTTTCGGAGGCTACCTGATCGATACACCCGGAATTCGGGAACTGGGGATCTTTGACATCAGACCTGAAGAACTGGGTCATTATTTCAGGGAAATGCGTGATCTGATGAATGAATGTAAATTCAATAACTGCAGGCATATCAATGAACCAGGTTGTGCGGTTATCCGTGCCGTGGAAAACGAGGAGATCGCACTGAGCAGATATGAGAGTTATTTAAGTATTTACCACGGAAACGAGACCAGGGCATGAGGGCGGTAATTCAAAGAGTTTCCGAGGCCAGCTGCAGGGTTGATACAGAGCTTACCGGCACCATTGAAGGCGGTTTACTGGTGTTACTGGGCATAGAAGATAGCGATACGATGGAGGATCTGGACTGGCTGGCTCAAAAAATTGCAGGGATAAGGATTTTTAGCGATGAGCAGGGACTGATGAATAAGTCTTTGTCTGATACCGGCGGAAATATTCTGATGATCAGCCAGTTTACCTTGTTTGCCTCAACAAAAAAAGGCAACAGACCCGGCTTTACCAGGGCCGCAAGACCGGATAAGGCAATTCCCCTTTATGAAAGTATGATTTCAAAGCTTACGGCACTTTTAAATAAAAAAATTCAGACCGGTATTTTTGGTGCAGATATGAAAATCAGCTTATTGAATGATGGACCTGTAACCCTCATCATTGATACAAAGAACAAAGAATAATGACGATAGAAGAAGCACAGAAAACGGTTGATCAATGGATCACCACCACCGGAATACGCTATTTTAATGAACTGACCAACACCGCTATTCTTATGGAAGAAGTTGGCGAGGTGGCTCGTATCATGTCCAGAAAATATGGAGAACAGTCTTTTAAGAAAAGCGACGAAGCCGTAGATTTGGGTGATGAAATGGCTGATGTACTTTTCGTACTGATTTGCCTTGCCAACCAAACCGGGATAGACCTCACTGCTGCGCTGGAAAAAAACCTCGTCAAAAAGAGTATCCGGGATGCAGACCGTCATCAGAATAACGAAAAATTAAAGTAATTTATAGCCTGAATTGCAAGGTTGTCCGTATGGCGAAATTGGAGGGTTCCAGCCCGGCATCGTTTAAATGTTGTTTATGGGTAAGACGGTGTAGAAAATCTACCCTTAAGATTTTGAAAATGTTCTCAACACCATAACCGGCTTCCACATAAGGAATACCTCCAAGGCTCCGATTCAACTTGCCTCTGCCTCTTATAAAGGCCTCATTGTTCTGATCACTCAGACTTCCTTCCAGTACATTCAATACAGCTACGGTGCGTACATTTAACTTTTTAAGCAGAGGGATACTGTTGGTGATCAATCCGTCCATATGTTGCGTATAATTCAAAGAAACATACCTATCGCTCGTAAATTCCAGAAAGCGCATGGTATTGAAGTTAAACCGGTGGTTCTCCAGTAAGGGATAAGGTAATGCATCAGGAATATATCCTGCGGTAAGGGAGTATTCACCCCGTCCAAAAATACCCAACAGTGGTCTTTGATAAATATTAAGTGCAAATTTATTGTAATTGAAATCTCCTCCGGCGGCTTTTATGCCATGGGTATAGCGAAAGGTAAAGATGGGACTGCCATTGCCGTTTCCAATCATGATTCTTTTATTGATTTTGGAGGATTCCAGCAAACGCCGTCCGGGCGTCCATTGTATTTCACCAATTGCTTCTGAAACTTCGTAATTGTTGTATGTAATTTTATCCTCATTGTCCCGGTACATAAAGTTAAACAAAGGATCAAAGGTCCGGTGCGCTAAACTAAGCTTACCTCTTACATTGGAGAAAAGATCTGTTTGCACATATGTATTCCATATATTTTGTGTAAAAGGTCCTCTTTTACTCACTTTACCGTTCCTTATAGAGGCACTGAAAACGTTATTCTGTGCAAGAACAAAGTTTTCAAACTGATAACCCGTTTGCCCGATATCATGCTGATAAGAAATACCGGCCTGCACCCAGGGCTTTCGGGAGAAAATATAGTCAACGGCACCATTGTATTTAAATCTCTCATCTCGGAAACCATAACTCAAAAACCCGCTGAGGATCAGCTTTTCGCTAAATCGGGTATTGGTTGTAGCGCCTATCCTTAATACAGATCCTTCCAGATCATTGTAGCTGTAGGTATAAGGATAAGGGCCAAAACTGATCTTTCCAACCTTATAATAGCCATTGATCAACATCCCTGCGATGTCTGCATAAGTTTTAACCAGGGGCAGGTTTTTAACGGTATCTATCATCTTATAGACAGCTTTATCGGCTGCAGTAAGTGAATCTGCACGATTTTTAACCCAGTATTTTTCATCTATTTTATTCACATCCTTATCCATCACCATGGGCTCTTTAAATAAAGATGCAGGATAATCTTTGTTCACCTCGATATCTTTATTAGATAAATAGAACTTAGCAATAAAGCCAGATAGCTTTTTAGAGGTTGTGCCCACGTTAATCACAATACGGGTTTGTTTGGGTATCCAGGCTGTTGTACCTGAAGGCTGTACCATGGCTTGCTGTATCCTGATTTTATTTAGAAAATTCAGATTGGCATCTTTAGAAACGGTACAGTCTATTCTATATAAGGCATAACTGTCTTTAGTGATCCACATAACCCCGTCAAAAGCAAGATCATGGGATCTTTTGGGCTTAAATTCAATTTTATAGTATTCTTTTCCTTCTATCTTATCATGAGCATCGGTAAGTTCATAATTATAATAAGTTTTCCAGCTATTGCTCGTAGGTGAAATGAATTCTTTATTGGCCAGTTTAAGAAAGTTGCTATAAAAATTATATTGTAAAAAAGTGGAACCCGCCAGCTGAGAGATCAGGGTTTCATCTTCTATTCCGACGCCACTTACTTTTGTCCGCAGCACATGTTCTGTTTTCTGTTCCGGGCTGGTCATATACCGGTAATCTGAAATGGTCTCGGACATAAATATAGGCAGGCTTGGCGATCCTTCTTCTCCCGCAATTTTCTGTAAATCGTCCATTAGTGGAAGTACCTGCCTGATGACTTTGTTTTTCTTCATCTTCTCCCCAATATTGACCACAGAAATCTCTATCCTGTTGTAGCTTTGGTAGCCATAACTTTTTAAGTAGCGCTGGTCATTCTGAGGCTTGTTTTTCACCAGGTTCTCCATGATCTCCCAGGCAGGGTTTACATAGGATTTTGGAGTTATGGTTACCGTGTTTAATAAACGGCCACCCTCTGAAAGCTGGAAATCCAATATGGGATGATTACCATGGGGTAACAATTTCCTTGTTGTGGTGTAACTAACGTATGCAGTGTAAACAGAATCGGTGGCTAGGTTCTGAGGAATAGTCAAGCGGTACAGGCCATCGAAGTCAGAGGCAGCAGCCTTCTTCTTTCCATCTGTGAGTTTTACATAAATCGTTGCATAAGGAATCGCCTCTCCGGTTTGCGCATCCGTAACCTTTCCGGTCAGCGTTCTGAGCTCCTGGGCTTTTAAACTGTTCTCCATGCAAAGCATCATTAGCAGCAAAAGGCCTGTATATATATTTGTGAACCTGTATAAAATCGCCCTGGTTGCCTTCATTTAAAGAGAAAAATTAGATAGTTAAGCCGGTAGCGTTATCAGTTTTGCCCCCGGGATGAGGTGTAGCGAATTGAAACAAACCCGTTACAAATATAACATTGCAATGTAAAGTTTTACATAAAGATGAATTAATTTTGAAATATTTTAAAACTTTTTCGAGGCTCTATTTGTATTCGCTTAAAAACCAAATACCCCACATGTAAATCATCACCCTAATTTCATAAAAAAAAGGCACTCAATAATAATTGAATGCCTTTTTTTTATGAAAAATAACAGTTTATAATTCTGCTTTAATCCTTGCCGCTGCTGCTTCCAGCTCTTCCTGGCTTGGTTTTAACTTCTCTCTGCTGAAATTCATATCACTCACATTATTCATGGGAATCAAATGAATATGTACATGAGGTACTTCCAACCCAATCACCGCCATGCCAATTTTCACACACGGAAATGCTTTTTTTAAACCTTGCGCCACAATTTTAGCAAACAATGTTAGTCCAAAATAGCTCTCCTCGTCCATATCGAAAATATAGTCAATCTCTTTTTTTGGGATCACGAGCACATGCCCCATTGTGAGCGGACTCACATCAAGAAAGGCCAGAAACTCTGTTGTCTCCGCCACAATATGCGCCGGAATTTCACGATTAACAATTTTTGAAAATATACTTGCCATAGGTTTATTAATTATCTGCTGATCTCGAGGATTTCAAACTCAATTTTACCAGCAGGAACCTGTATTTCTGTTTTATCACCTACAGATTTACCCAATAATCCCTGTGCAATAGGTGATTTCACAGAAATCTTTCCCGTTTTAAGATCAGCCTCTGATTCTGCAACCAGCTGGTAAGTCATGGTTGCTCCATTTTTCACATTCTTGATCTTCACGATAGACAAGGCCAAAACCTTTGTTGTGTCTAGTTTAGATTCATCAATCAGTCTTGCGGTAGATAATGTGGTTTCCAGTTTCGCTATTTTCGCCTCATGCAAGCCCTGTGCTTCTTTAGCTGCATCATATTCTGCATTTTCAGAAAGATCTCCTTTATCTCTTGCTTCAGCAATTTGCTTGGATATCATTTGCCTTCCTGTAGTCTTTAAATAGTGTATTTCCTGTTTTAATTTTTCCAGACCATCATTGGTATAATATGTAACATCTGTCATAGCTCGATTAATTTATATTTTATTATACTATACTGTTTAGCTCGTTAAAGGAGCCAGTCCGCACTGATCATTTATACCTGAACGGGGTTCCTTTAAAATACAAACAAGACTACATCGGCACTAAGCCTACATAGTCTTGCTTCAATTAAAACGAAGATAACAGCCAATTCTTATAAAAGCAAATCTTTTCAGCGAAATATGACGCTGAGGTAAAAAATAGGATATAAAGCCCACTCACCTCTCCATTACCGCATTTTTTACCTAATTTTAAAATACGTTAACCCATTATTATGCACAAAAAACTATTCAACACGCTGGTCTTCATCGTGCTGGGAACTTATTCTTTAAGTGCCCAGGATTTATACATGCCCCGCAACATCAGGAATGCTTATGACAAAGAAACCCGCTCCATCGATGGCAGACCTGGTAAACAATACTGGCAAAACCGTGGTAAGTACGCTATTAATGTAACAGTGACCCCACAAACAAAAACCGTTAGCGGAACAGAAAAAATAGAATACACCAACAACAGCAAGGATACTTTAAAAGTACTGGCCATTCGTTTTGTAAACAATATTCATAAACCTGAAGCCCCAAGATCAGGCTATGTAAGCACAGACTTTTTGAGTACTGGACTGGTCATCAACTCCTTTGAGGTAAACGGACAAAAATACCAGCTTGATACCAAGGACTGGGGCACAGTTGAAGATGTCAAATTAAAGACTCCACTTGCCCCCGGCCAAACAGCCAGTCTGAATATAAACTGGAATTACCCGCTTTCCAAGCAAAGCGGACGGGAAGGTCAGATTGACAGCACTACTTATTTTGCAGCTTACGCCTATCCGAGGGTATCTGTATATGACGATTATAACGGTTGGGACAGGCTCCCGCATTCTGACAGAGGCGAATTTTATAATGATTTCAACGACTATACTTTATCTGTTAAGGCGCCAAAGAACTACGTAGTATGGGCCACAGGAGATCTGCTGAATCCGGATGAAGTGCTACAACCGGCCTTTGCTGAAAAGCTCAGGAAATCCTATCTGTCTGATGAAGTGACGCATATGGCTACTGCGGAGGAAATGAGAAAAGGACTGGTAACGAAACAAAACACCTGGAACACCTGGAAATTTGAAGCCAAAAACATCAGTGATGTTACTTTTTCTTTAAGCAACCATTATGTGTGGGATGCAGGTAGTGTGGTGGTTGATGAAAAGACAGGCAGAAGGGCAAGTGTTCAGTCTGCCTACAGTGAAACTGCAAAAGATTTCACATTCATGGTAGACTTCGGAAAAAAAGCCTTGCATTGGTTTTCCAGGAATTGGCCAGGAATTCCCTACCCATTTTCAAAAATGACCGCCTTTCAAGGTTTTGCCGACATGGAATACCCGATGATGGTAAACGATTCAAGCACACCCGACCCCGGCTTCTCTCAATTTGTATTGAATCATGAAGTTGCTCACACCTATTTTCCGTTCTATATGGGAATTAATGAAACCCGTTATGCTTTTATGGACGAGGGATGGGCAACTACACTTGAATATCTGATCGGAATAGACCAGATCGGAAAAGAGGCCGCTGACCAGGCCTATCAGGATTTCAGAGTGAAACGCTGGATCTTTGACCCTTCGGGCGAAGAGGACCAGCCTGTAATCTCTCAATCCACACAAGTTTCCGGCCTGGGATATGGCAACAACTCGTATGTAAAACCGTCACTTGCTTACCTGGGTTTAAAAGATATGCTTGGTGATGAAACTTTCAAAAAAGCACTCCATGTATATATGGAACGCTGGAATGGCAAACACCCTATTCCCTGGGATTTCTTTTATTCGATAAATGATGCGACCAAACAAGATTTAAACTGGTATTGGAACAATTGGTTTTTTAGCAATAACTATATTGATCTTGCGATTGAAAAGGTGGCAATAAAAGGCAATAATTATAGCGTCTCCATAAAAAACATTGGAGGGTTTGCAATCCCATTTGATGTCAAAATTACTTACGCAGATGGCAAAGAATCTGTATTACATCAATCACCCGCCATCTGGAAAAGCAACCAAAAAATGGCATTGGTACAGATCAATGCAACAGCTAAAATTCAGTCTATTGTAGTCGATGGAGGCATTTTTATGGATGCCAGGCCAGCCGACAACAAATGGAAATAACTTCCTGTTAGAGAGATTAGGGCTTAATGCCCTAATCTTAATTCTTCCAGCTTCTGCGCCAGCACCTCTGATATCTTCCTGTAGGAATCAAAGGTC
The DNA here is from genome assembly GCF_032678445.1 of Pedobacter nutrimenti. Lineage (GTDB taxonomy): Bacteria > Bacteroidota > Bacteroidia > Sphingobacteriales > Sphingobacteriaceae > Pedobacter > Pedobacter nutrimenti_A. Next base: position 78,242 of record NZ_JAVTSQ010000015.1, on the reverse strand, counting down.
CATCCACCTACATGAGGCGTCAAAAGTATCTTTCCCGAAGTGACCAGGTCCCGATACCAGTCTTGTTGAGCCAGTACAGGAAATTTTTCTGTTTCCAATACATCAAGTCCCGCAGCTATAATTTTTTTGTTCTCTATAGCTTTCAGTACTGAAGCAGTGCTGACAATTTCACCTCTTGCCGTATTGAGGAAAAAGAAAGGTTTTTTGAAATGGAAAAAATATTCATCATTGACCATTTGCCGTGTTTCTGAGGTTAAAGGAATATGCAGACTCAGCACATCGCTTTGCCTTACAATCTCCTCCATACTTACTTCCCTCGCATAAGCATCAGAAAACCCGGTTTTGTACTTATCATAAGCAATAACATTGACTTCAAAGCCAGAAAGCTTTTTAGCAAAGCTCTGCCCCATAAAACCATAGCCAATAATCCCAACGGTTTTTCCTTTTAATTCCCAGCCGCGGTTACCTTCTCTGTCCCAGGTGCCCTGACGAATTTCGGCATCAGCTTTTTGAAAATTATTCATCAGGGACAGCAGCATCCCTATAGCATGTTCACCCACAGCATCTCTGTTGCCTTCGGGAGCATTGATCAATAGTATATCTTTCGCACTGGCGTATGCTTCATCAATATTATCCAGACCAGCACCTGCTCTGGCAACAAATCTAAGATTTGGTGCCGCATCCATCAATTCCTGGTCTATCCTGAACTTGGTACGCACCGCGATACCGGTATATTGGGAGATCACAGACAGGGTTTCAGCCCGGCTGATCAAGGGTTGGTCATCAACGTCATAACCCAGCTCCATTGCTTTTTGTTTAAACACAGGATGAAGGTCGTCAACAATTAATATTTTAGGATTCATTACAAATTAAACTAAGCTGTTGTGGTCATTAAAGCGGTAAGATGTTGTGTCAGATGGATAAAATCTTCCACACTGAGTTGCTCAGCACGTTTATCGAAAAACGGATGATTGTCCATTTTATCTTTAGGAATAGTTCCGGAAAGTGCATTTCTCAAAGTTTTCCTCCTTTGGTTGAAGCCACCCTTAACCGTTCGCCAGAACAGCTTTTCATCGCAGGGCAATTGTTCTGTTTTGTTGCGGCTTAACCGGATCACACCGGAATTAACTTTAGGCGGCGGGTTAAATGTTCCTGGTTTTACAGTAAAAAGATATTCAATATCATAATAGGCCTGAATCAGTACGCTTAGAATTCCGTACTCTTTTGTCCCTGATTTAGAAGCACAGCGTTCTGCAACCTCCTTTTGGAACATCCCAACCATTTCAACAACATGATCCCGATGCTCCAGTACTTTAAAAAGAATCTGAGAAGAAATATTATAAGGGAAATTTCCAATGATGGCAAACTTTCCGGGAAACACAGTACCCAGGTCAAGTTTTAAGAAATCCCCATTGATGAGCCTACTTCCCAGATTTGGATATTTTTCCTGCAGGAAATGATAGGATTCCACATCTATATCTATCAAATGGGTTTCGAGATCTGTACGTTCCAGCAAAATATCCGACAAAATACCCATACCTGGCCCAACTTCAAGAACCTGATGGTACTGATCCGTATGAATAAGGCCGTTTACAATCTTTGCTGCAATATTTTTATCGGTTAAAAAATGTTGTCCTAAATGTTTCTTTGCCTTTACCAAACTCATATGCTCCTGATCTAAAGATGCAAAATAAGCAAAGTTTTACCAGTATCGGCGTAAGATTACTGTTAAAATCTGTAATTTGCGCTAAATTCTAAAGTTGAGCATGAGCAATAAAGTAAAAATAGGTATTAGCGTTGGTGATGTGAACGGAATAGGTTTGGAAGTGATCCTGAAAGCCTTATCGCACACCAGCATTTTTGATTATTGTACACCTATTGTGTATGGGCATACCAAAGTAGCTTCCTACCACAGGAAGGCACTGGGTTTATCTGATTTCAGTTTCAATGTGGTTACGAATGCTGGGCTGGCCAATCCTAAGAAGGCCAATATGATCAATTGTTGGGAAGAAGATGTCAAGATTGACCTTGGTGTCTCTAACGAGATTGGCGGAAAATATGCCCTTCTTTCCCTGGAGAAAGCAACCGAAGATCTGATTAATGGGGAAATTGACGCCCTCGTTACTGCACCCATCAATAAGTTTAACATACAATCGGAGACCTTTAAATTCCCAGGTCATACAGAATATCTTCAGGAACGCAGCAAGAGTTCAGACGTACTCATGTTCCTGATCAGCGAAGAACTGAGAATTGGTGTAGTTACCGGTCATATTCCGGTTAAAGAGATTTCCGGAAGCATTACAAAAGAAAAGATTGTTCAGAAATTAAAGATGATCAACGACAGTTTGAAAAAAGATTTCTGGATTGAAAAACCTAAAATTGCTGTTCTGGGTCTTAATCCTCATGCCGGAGACAACGGTTTACTGGGCAAAGAAGAAGAAGACATCATTACCCCTGCCATTCATGAAGCCTTCGATAAGGGGGTAATCTGTTTTGGACCTTACCCGGCCGATGGCTTTTTTGGCAACGGTACTTTCAAACAGTTTGACGCTGTTCTGGCGATGTATCATGATCAGGGACTAATTCCTTTCAAAACCATCGCTTTCAGCACAGGTGTAAATTATACAGCCGGATTAAAATTTGTACGTACCTCTCCAGACCACGGAACCGGTTATGATATTGCAGGTAAGAATCTGGCAGATCCGACTTCTTTTATTGAAGCCATTTTTGCAGCTACCCATATTGTAAAGAACAGGCGTGAGCAGGAAAGTTTATTAAGCAATCAGCTTAAAACCGGAGGCAAAATCATTGAGACTGCGCTGGATATAAAAGATGATGCAAATTAACCCTTCTGGAAAGCTTTTTTAAAAATATACAAAAAACACTTTACATCTATCAAAATAATTCATACATTTGCGGGCTAAAATTTTGTTACAATTGAAACCGTTAAAACAATTTTCAATCCCCTTTACAGGCTTAAAAATTGGCAAACATCAATTTGAGTTTGAAATTGATAACAGCTTTTTTGAGGCATTTGAGTACTCTTTAGTCAAAAAGGGCAGTTTAAATGCAACGGTAGAGCTGGATAAACAGGAAACAATGCTAATTTTACAAATCCATGTAAAAGGAACTGTAAAACTAGAATGTGACAAATGTTTGGCAGAATTTAATTCGCCTCTGGATATTAAAGAAAGGCAGATTGTGAAATTTGCTGAGGATGAATTAGAAAGCGATGATCTGGAGATCATTGTACTGAATAAAAAGGAGAGTGCTATTGATATTTCTGAAATCATTTACGAGTTCATTAACGTATCAGTACCATTCATTAAGATCTGCGGACAGAATGGCGATGGCCAGGAGTGCGACCAGGAAATGATTGCAAGACTGGAAAGCCTCTCTCACGGAGCAGATAAAAAAGAAGAATTAACGAGTGATGACCCAAGGTGGGCGGCATTAAAGAAATTAAAATAATAATTAAATAAATTAGTAATGGCACATCCAAAACGCAAGGTTTCTAAAAGTAGAAGAGACAAAAGAAGAACACACTATAAAGCAGAAGCTCCTTCTCTGGCTACTTGCCAAACAACTGGCGCTATCCACGTACCTCACCGTGCGTATAACGTTGATGGTAACTTATACTACAACGGAAAATTAGTTATTGAAAACACCTCTATAGGGTAATTTTTCTTGAAAAATAGTTTGTGTTTTGCCAGGGTTTAAGTTTATCTTAGACACTTGAAAGAAGCACAATAATGCTGTTTACACAAACTGATTTTTTACTATGAAAATAGGTCTCGATATAATGGGCGGAGACTATGCTCCCGAATCAAATGTTTCGGGAGCAATAGCTGCTCATCAACTTCTATCGCCCGGAGAGCACATTGTGCTCATTGGTGATACCAACCAGATTAAGCCCCTGCTCTCAGAAAAAGGCTTTAACCCTGACCATTTCGAATTCGTTCATACCGAAGAAGTGATTGGTATGGGGGAACATCCCACAAGGGCATTAGCCCAAAAACCAAACTCAAGTATTTCTGTTGGATTCAATTTACTCAAAGAAGGTAAACTGGATTCCTTTGCCAGTGCAGGTAACTCAGGAGCCATGATGGTCGGTGCTGTATTTAGTGTAAAAACGGTACCCGGTATCATCAGACCTTGTCTGTGTACTATTGTACCAAAATTGGACGGCGGCAGAGGCTTAATGCTTGATGTAGGTGCAAATGCGGATTGTAAGCCTGATGTTCTGGTTCAATTTGGAGCCGTAGGCAGTTTATACGCTGAAAACGTGATGCAGATCAAAAACCCAAAAGTCGGTTTAATTAATATTGGAGAAGAGGACGAAAAAGGAAATATGCTCAGTTTGGCCACATTTCCCTTAATGAAGGAATCTAATCTGTTTAATTTCATCGGAAACATTGAGGGTCGTGATCTCTTCAACCAAAAGGCCGACGTCATTGTATGTGATGGTTTTACCGGAAATATTATGCTTAAACTTGCAGAGTCCTTTTATATTATGACCATTAAAAAGGGCCTGAAGGATGAATTCTTTGACCGGTTTAATTACGAGAACTATGGCGGAAGTCCTGTTTTGGGCGTCAATGCTCCAGTAATTATTGGCCATGGGATCTCTACTCCTACTGCGGTAAAAAATATGATCCTGCAATCAAGAGATATGATAACTACTGGCTTGGTAGGAAAGATACAAGCTGCTTTTAAATAAATTTTGAAAAAATGAGTAAAATCCACGCCGCTATTACTGCGGTTCATGGTTATGTTCCTGAATATATTCTAACCAATAAGGAACTTGAATCCATTGTTGAAACCACTGATGAATGGATCACTTCCAGAACGGGTATCAAGGAACGCAGAATATTAAAAGGTGAAGGATTGGGCACATCAGATATGGCTGTTCATGCCGTAAATGGTTTACTTAAAAAAAGGGGGATCTCTGCGGAAGAAATTGAACTGATCATTTTCTGTACGACTACACCTGATATGCCTTTTCCGGCTTCTGCAAATATTCTTGCAGATAAAATTGGGGCAAAAAATGCCTGGGGATATGATTTACAGGCCGCATGTTCGGGTTTTATATTCGGATTATCTACGGGCTCTCAATTCATTGAATCTGGCAAGCATAAAAAAGTACTGGTCGTAGGCGGAGATAAAATGTCGTCTATTATTAATTACCAGGACCGCACTACCTGCATTATTTTTGGAGATGGCTGTGGTGCAGTTCTTTTGGAACCCAATGAGGAAGGTAACGGAATCATAGACTCTGTACTTCATTCTGATGGTTCGGGCAGACAATACCTGCATCAGAAAGCTGGTGGTTCTGCCAGACCGGCATCCCATGAAACAATTGATAATCATGAGCACTTTGTACACCAGGAAGGTCAGGCTGTATTTAAATTTGCAGTAACCAACATGGCTGATGTAGCAGCAAAAATCATGGAACGTAATGAGCTCACTTCTGAGCAGGTGACCTGGCTTGTGCCACACCAGGCAAATAAAAGGATCATTGATGCCACCGCTTCCAGAATGGGCTTGGGCGCAGATAAGGTCATGATCAACATAGAAAGATACGGTAATACAACCAATGGAACTATCCCTCTCTGTTTATGGGAATGGGAGAGTAAGTTAAAGAAAGGTGACAATCTGATATTGGCTGCTTTTGGCGGCGGTTTCACCTGGGGATCTGTTTACTTGAAATGGGCATATTAATTTTATACAATAATTAATCTTAACTTAGTTTAATCTAAGGCATAAATCTTTTTAAAATCACTTAAAAATGGATATTAAGCAAATTCAGGAACTTATTAAATTTGTTTCTCGTTCAGGCGTAAATGAAGTAGCTATTGAGCAAAAAGACTTCAAGATCACGATTAAAACTAATCAGACTCCTACAGTTATCACAGCTACAGTTCCTGCTCCGGCAGCGGCTCCAGCCCAGGTATTGCCTGCTGCAGTAGCACCTCAGCCTGTATCTGCAACAGATGGTAAACCGGCAGCTCCTGCAGAGGATACTTCAAAATACATCACTATAAAGTCGCCAATGATAGGAACATTTTACCGTTCTTCAAGTCCGGATAAGCCTTCTTTCGCAAATGTGGGAGATGAAATCGGTATTGGCAAGGTCATCTGTATTATTGAGGCCATGAAATTATTCAATGAAATTGAAAGTGAAGTATCAGGAAGAATTGTTAAAGTACTGGTTGATAATGCATCTCCGGTAGAATATGACCAACCATTATTTTTAGTAGAACCTATGTAATATTTGCCTTGGGCAGATCATTATCCAATCAATTATATGTTTAAAAAAATACTAATTGCCAACAGGGGCGAAATTGCCTTACGTATCATACGGACCTGTAAGGAAATGGGCATTAAGACTGTAGCTGTATACTCTACGGCTGACAGGGAAAGCTTACATGTTCGCTTTGCAGACGAAGCCGTTTGTATAGGTCCGCCACCAAGTAAGGATTCTTATTTAAGCATTCCAAATATTATCTCTGCCGCGGAGCTGACCAATGCAGACGCTATACATCCAGGCTATGGATTTTTATCAGAAAATGCAAAATTTTCATCTGTATGCCGCGATTATGGAATTAAATTCATTGGAGCAACACCGGAGCAGATCAACTCTATGGGTGATAAAGCTTCAGCAAAAGAGACGATGAAAAAGGCTGGTGTTCCAACCATTCCTGGCTCAGACGGTTTGCTGGAAAGCGTAAAAGAAGGAATTCAAATTGCCAATGAAATGGGCTATCCGGTTATTCTGAAAGCAACTGCTGGTGGTGGTGGCCGTGGAATGCGTGTAGTTTGGAAAGATGAGGACTTTGAAAATGCATGGGACAGTGCGAGACAAGAGTCTGGTGCTGCTTTTGGCAATGATGGCCTTTATTTAGAAAAATACATTGAAGATCCCCGCCACATCGAAATCCAGATCATCGGAGATCAATACGGTAAAGCCTGCCATTTATCTGAGCGAGACTGTTCTATTCAGCGCAGGCACCAAAAATTGGTAGAGGAATCACCATCTCCTTTCATGACCCCGGAATTAAGGGAGAAAATGGGAGAAGCAGCCATCAAAGGTGCTATTGCAGTTCAATACGAAGGTGCAGGAACCATAGAATTTTTGGTAGATAAACACCGTAATTTCTATTTCATGGAGATGAATACCCGGATTCAGGTAGAACATCCTGTAACCGAAGAAGTCATTAACTATGATTTGATCAAAGAACAAATTAAAGTGGCTTCAGGTGTACCAATTTCGGGAAGAAATTACCTGCCGGATATGCATGCTATTGAGTGCAGGATTAATGCAGAAGACCCGTTTAATAATTTCAGACCTTGTCCTGGAAAAATCACTAATTTCCACTCACCAGGTGGTCATGGTGTACGGGTGGATACGCATGTTTATGCAGGTTATCAAATCCCTTCTAACTACGATTCAATGATCGCCAAGCTCATCTGTGTTGCACAAACCAGGGAAGAGGCCATCAGTACGATGGAAAGAGCATTAAGTGAATTTGTGATCGAAGGTGTTAAAACAACGATTCCTTTTCATTTGAAATTAATGAAAGATCCAAACTTCAGAGCGGGTAACTTTACTACGAAGTTTATGGAAACTTTTGTTTTTTCTGAGTAAGAAAAAATCTATTTGTAATATTTAAAACGTAAATACCATTCTATATAAAACAGAATGGTATTTTTGTTTAACTAGTAATTTACATGAGCGATAATAAAACACAGGATCTAATTGATTCCATAAAAAACAAGGGTAAAAATCTGGAATCAGAAATGTCTTTCTTTGACCACATTGATGTATTGAGAAAACATTTATTAAGGGCTTTGCTGGTGATTGTGATCTTTACAGGGCTAGCTTTCTGGTTCTATGATTTCATTTTCAATACCGTTATCATGGGCCCTAAAAAGCCCGATTTCTGGACATATAGAATGATGTGTAGAATGGTTGATTATTTCCCTTCTTTGGGTTCCGACTTCTGCATTAAAACCATCAAGGGGAAAATTATCAATACCGAAATGGCAGGTCAGTTTACCTTACAGATCAACTCCTGTGTAATGACCGGGATCATCTTTGGAATTCCTTATCTTCTGTTTGAACTCTGGTTGTTCGTCAAACCAGCCCTGCATGAAAATGAGAGAAAGTCGACAAGTGGATTTGTATTTTTTGCCTCCAGCTTGTTCATCATTGGTATCCTGTTTGGGTACTTTGTCATTTGCCCGCTATCCATTAACTTTCTGACCAACTTTTCAGTGAGTGCTGAAATTGAAAATACATTTACTATCGATTCCTATTTATCGTCTGTTGCAACGCTAACCATTGGAACAGGGATTATATTTGAATTACCTGTGGTGATTTACATTCTCTCTAAATTTGGTATCATGACGCCCAAATTTATGCGTGCCAGCAGAAGATATGCTACAGTGGTTATTTTAATTATAGCAGCAGTGGTTACCCCTACTCCCGATATCATTACGATGCTGGTGGTTGCTTTTCCATTATTCATCTTATACGAACTGAGTATCTTTATCTCCGCTCACATTGAAAGAAAAAGAAATAAAGAATTATACGGAACTTCAAAACGTCCAAATTAAAACCATTTAAAACTAAATATGTCTGTTAAACTTAAAATTGCAATCGGGGCCGATCATGCCGGGTATGAGTACAAAGAAATCATAAAAGCCTATTTAGCTGAATATGAAGTAAAAGACTTTGGTACCCACTCCCCGGCATCTGTTGACTATCCTGATTTTGCACACCCTGTTGCAAATGCAGTAGAAAGCGGTGAATTTAATTTTGGCGTACTCGTTTGCGGAAGCGCAAACGGCGTAGCTATCACTGCCAATAAACATCAGCACATTCGTGCAGCAATATGCTGGGAAAATGAAATTGCTTCATTGGCCAGGCAGCACAATAACGCCAATATCATTTGTATCCCCGCAAGGTTTGTTTCCGAAGATCTGGCGAAAGAAATGGTAACTACTTTTCTAAGCACAGCATTTGAAGGTGGCAGACATGCCAACCGCGTAGATAAAATATCCTGTTAAAACTAAGTTCTGTAAATTCACCCGCTCATGAAGAAACACTTCCTCTACACCAGCTTCGTACTTTTCCTTGGTATAAGTACATATGCACAAAACAAAACTGCAGTTAGATTTAGTCAAAGCATAACTAAAGATAACGCTTACAAGCACCTGTCAGTTCTGGCATCTGATGAATATGAAGGAAGAGAAACTGGTAAAAAGGGAGCATGGATGGCTGCAGACTATATCAGAAATCACTTTAAATCATTCGGACTAAAGGGGCCGGTAAATGGCGATTATTTTCAGCCGATCGACATGGTTACTTATAACCTCACCCAGAGCATTGTAACTGTTAACGGTGAACCCAGGCAAGTCCTTAAAGATTTCATCATCTATCCAAATAATGTTAGCCTGAATGGGTTTACATTCAATAAAAATTCCGTTCTGTTTGCCGGATATGGTTTAAACAGAGAGGGATACAATGACTTGGAAGGCTTAAATCTCAAGGGCAAAGTTGTGATGATTTTCGCCGATGGAGATCCTTTCAAAAACGAAGAAAAGCCTGCAGACCGGGCCGCTATGCGCAAAGCCATGGTAGCCAAACAGGCCAGATTAAAAAACCTTCTGGATCTTCAGGCAAGTGCCGTTTTACTGATCGATGCTTCATGGGAAAAAAACCGGGATCAAATAAAGGGGAGTTATAACAACGGTGAAGGGCAGCCCATGTTAAAAACACCTGAACTGGAAGCCAGAATAAAGAGCCAGAAGACACTTCCCGTTATTTCCATTTCTCCCGCCCTGGCCAATGATTTGTTAAAATCAGGTGGCGTAACAATCGAATCTTTACAGAAGCAGATTGCCGAAACCAAAAAACCCGCTTCTAAAGAAGTAGAGGTTTCCTTATGTGCTACAGCCGTAAAAAAGGAAGTTAAAGTAAGGGCAGAAAATGTCCTTGGTTTTCTGGAAGGTTCAGATCCAAAGCTTAAAAAAGAAATCCTGGTTGTTACAGGACATTACGATCATATCGGTCTGACTTCTTCAGGCCCGGATAAAGTAAACAACGGCGCGGACGATGACGGCTCAGGAACAACCGGAGTTCTTATGATTGCAGAGGCTTTTTCTAAGGCAAAGAAAGCAGGAAAAGGCCCAAAAAGAAGTATTCTTTTTATGACTGTAGTTGGGGAAGAAAAAGGTTTGCTAGGTTCGGAATGGTATTCAGAACATCCGGTTTTCCCATTGGAGAAAACAATTACCAATTTGAACATTGACATGATCGGCCGCGTAGATCCTGAACACGAAAAACAACCCGATTACATCTATATCATTGGTTCTGACATGTTGAGTTCTGACCTGGACCGGATTGGTAAAAAGACAAATGCAGATTATGTCAAAATGAATCTGGACATGAAATACAACAACAGAACAGATCCTAACCAATTCTATTATCGTTCAGACCACTATAATTTTGCAAAACATAATATTCCGGTGATCTTCTATTTTAATGGGGTACATGCAGACTATCACCAACCCGGAGACGAAGTGAGCAAGATTAATTTCCCTTTACTGGCCAGAAGAGCACAGCTGGTTTACTATACTGCATGGGAACTCGCCAACGGCCTGAAAAGACCCGTTGTAGACAAGAATGAAGATGGAACGCCAAAGCACTAAATAAATTTATGAATAGAAAAACCTGCCGTCCAAGCAGGTTTTTCTATTTTAAAACCATTTCAAAGATTTAATTCTTTTAGCTATACCCTAATTATTTATATTTGAACGTGATGAAATCATCACCTGCTAAGGAAAAACAAATATATTCTAATGAAATCTCCATAAGTGGCCTGCATAAGCCTGCTACCAGGAGAGATTCATAACCTATAAAAAAATATAACGATGAAAACTGCTGAGGATTTTTTGGTAAAGGCTGACGAGAAGGCGTTTGATCTGGAACATCGTAAAACGATCAACCACAATATTGGCAAATACAATATTGCTGTGGAAAGAGGATTGTCTAAATTTGAAAACCTGGACAATTCCAAGAAAAAAGCCCATGTAATCAAATGGCGTGTGATGGAGAACCTGGATAAATTCTTACCGGAATTCGAGTCCAATTTTCAGCGAAGAGGGGGCAAAGTGATCTGGGCCAATGATGCAAATGAAGCACAGAAAGAGATTCTGAACATCATTAGCAAAAGTGGAGGCAAATCGGTCATCAAGTCAAAATCGATGACGACAGAAGAAATCCATTTAAATGATTTTTTGGAAGAACAAGGCATAGAATCACTGGAAAGTGACCTTGGAGAATATATCGTTCAATTATTGGGGCAACCACCTTACCATATTGTTACCCCTGCAATGCACTTGAGCAAGGAAGACATCGCCAAACTTTTCAACGAAAAATTCGGAACCCCTTTAGATGCTACACCAGAGCAACTGACACAAAAGGCACGGGAATTACTTCGCGAAAAATACCTGAAAGCAGATATTGGAATTAGTGGCGGTAATTTCCTGATTGCCGATACCGGAAGTATTGCATTGACAGAAAATGAAGGTAATGCAAGGTTATGTACTACTTTTCCAAAAATACATATTGCCATTGTGGGCATTGAAAAGATCATTCCTTCTATGGCAGACCTGGACCTCTTCTGGCCATTACTCGCAAGCCATGGAACCGGACAGAACCTCACCGTTTATAATACCATATTAAGTGGCCCCAGACAAGCCGGCGAAACTGATGGGCCGGAAGAAATGTATGTCATCCTGCTCGACAATGGCAGAACCAATCTATTGGCGCAGAAGGAACAACGCCAAGGTTTGTATTGTATCAGATGCGGTGCTTGTTTAAATGCTTGCCCTGTCTATAAAAATATAGGAGGCCATACTTATAACACCACTTACAGCGGGCCTATAGGCTCCATCATTACCCCTCATTTAAAGGGAATGAAAGACTTTAAACACCTGAGCTATGCCTCCAGCTTATGTGGAAAATGCTCTGAAGTTTGCCCGGTTAAAATCGACATTCACAAAATGCTCCTGCTGAACCGAAGAGATGCTGCAGCTCAACACGACAACACCAAATCGGAAGATATGGGCTGGAAGGTTTGGAAGGCAGGTATGCAGAAAAGATCCAGAATGGACATGATCGGTGGAAAACTGAAGAATTTTTTCCTTAAATTTCTGTTCAAAAAAGTGTGGGGTAAATATCGTTCCATGCCGGAAATTGCCCCGAAATCTTTCTCTAAACAATGGGAAGAAAGGAATAAGGAGCAGAAATAAAAAACCTAAACCGATTGCTAAAAACCAAATAGTATGATGCGTTTTGACAGAAAAAGTAAGGATGATGCAACTTTATTAAACTTATATGAACAACTGCTCTATCCCAGAATGATAGAGGAAAAAATGCTCATCTTACTTCGTCAGGGCCGCATAGGCAAATGGTTCTCAGGAATTGGACAGGAAGCCATTGCCATTGGCAGTACACTGGCTATGAAGGAAACTGAATATATCCTTCCTATGCACCGCAACCTGGGGGTTTTCACAGCAAGGGAAGTTCCCCTTAAAAAATTAATGGCCCAATGGCAGGGCAAATTAACCGGATTTACCAAAGGAAGAGACCGCTCCTTTCATTTCGGTACGCGGGATTACAAAATCATAGGAATGATTTCTCATCTTGGGCCACAAATGGCTTTAGCAGATGGAATTGCCCTGGCGGATCTGATTGAAGGAAAACCACAGGCTACCTTAGTTTTTACAGGCGAAGGTGCAACCAGTGAAGGTGATTTTCACGAAGCCGTAAATGTTGCTGCAGTATGGAACCTTCCGGTCATCTTCCTGATTGAAAACAACGGATATGGCTTATCGACCCCTGTTGCAGAACAATACCACTGTAAAAATCTGGTAGACAAAGCCATAGGATACGGCATTGAAGGCATCCAGGTGGACGGCAACAATGTGCTGGAGGTATACGATACCATACACGAGGTTGCCGGAAGCATCAGGAAAAACCCCAGACCAGTGCTCGTGGAATGCCTTACTTTTAGAATGCGGGGGCACGAAGAAGCCTCCGGAACAAAATATGTGCCTGAAGAATTGTTTAAAGAATGGGAAAAAAAAGATCCTGTAAAAACTTTTGAAACCTACCTCTATGAACAGGGTATACTCAACGACCAATTGGCTGATGCCTTAAAGTCCAGTCTAAAACAAGAAATAGAACAGGAAGTAGAAAGTGCTTTTCAGGAAGCCGAGCCTGTTGCAAATCCAGAGAATGAACTTCGGGATATGTACTTTCCCTATCAGCAAAAAGTAGCTCCTCCAGGAGAAGTTAGTTCAGAAATGAGATACCTGGACGCCATCAGCGATGCACTGAAAATTTCCATGCAGCAATACCCTAATCTGGTGTTAATGGGACAAGACATTGCCGATTACGGGGGCGCATTTAAAATAACTGATGGGTTCAGTACAACCTTCGGCAAAGCTCGGGTTCGCAACACCCCAATTTGTGAATCTGCAATTGTTGGCGCAGGACTCGGCCTTTCCATTAATGGATATAAAGCCGTTGTAGAAATGCAGTTTGCCGATTTTGTAAGTTGTGGCTTTAACCAAATCGTAAACAATCTGGCCAAAACACACTACCGCTGGGGCGAAAAGGCAGATGTGGTCGTTCGCATGCCAACCGGAGCAGGCACCGGCGCAGGTCCCTTCCATTCTCAGAGCAATGAAGCCTGGTTTACCAAAACTCCGGGACTTAAAGTCGTTTACCCTGCATTCCCCTATGACGCCAAAGGTCTGCTGCTCGCCGCAGTTGAAGATCCCAATCCAGTGATCTATTTTGAACATAAATACCTTTACAGAAGTCTATCCGGACAAGTACCCGAGGGCCATTATACTGTTGAAATTGGAAAAGCCAATATCCTGAAGGAAGGAAAAGACATGGTAATCATCACTTATGGCTTGGGGGTACACTGGGCACTCTCCTATCTCAACCAATACCCAGAATATTCCATTATGCTGATAGATTTGTGCAGTTTACAGCCCTGGGATAAAGAAACAGTAAAAACCGCTGTTCAAACCACCGGAAAAGTATTAATTCTTCATGAAGATACACTGGGTTCTGGATTTGGTGCAGAAATTTCCGCCTGGATCTCCGAATATTGCTTTGAATACCTCGATGCTCCAGTGATCAGGTGCGGAAGCCTGGACACTGCAATCCCAATGAATAAAGTACTGGAAGACAGTTTTCTTGCAAAAAGCAGACTTCACGAGAATGTAGAGAAGCTACGGACCTATTAGCGGCATTGGCACGATAATGGTCTGTAATTCAGAATCCATATCTACATAAATTTCCTGTTATGAAATTCTTTACTGCCTCAGCTTCCGTTTACCTCTTGTGTGTACTCTACAGTTGTAACCTTAAATCCAATCATCCGCAGGCTGAACTTGCACAAGACTCGGTTGCAACTGCAATAAACGAAAAGATCATCAACAGCTATACTGATTCTATCGACAAAAATATAGACAAGACAGAAAAGAAAAGCAGCCTTCTTTATACCATCAGAGACCATTCTCTCTACGTTGAACAATACCAGGACAACGGAAACACCATATTACTCCTCTCCAATGGAGACAATGGCGCCCTAAAGAACACAAGAAAAGCATTCTATTTTAAAAATGACAGCCTTATTTTGGTAAAAACCAGCAACATTCAGGGAACTATGTTAAAAGACACACTAACCTATTTAAGAAACAACACCATTTTTAAAATGACGCAAAGGGAAAGCTCCAATGAAAATCAGCAAAAAAAACCTTCCTATAAAATAATCAGCACTTCCAATACAGGAAATCCAGAGGCCTACCAGCAACAAATCAAATTTTTACAAGACGCCCTGGCGCAGCAAAATCAATTTGAGATGGTATTTGAGGCCATCCACATTCTCCCCGAGGAAAGCTATATGAGTTTAAAAAGTAAAACCAACAGCGCTTATCAGGCCACCCTTCTTATAGAAGAAAAGGACGCACTCATCGACAGTCTTATCGCAGACCCGCTAAAATACAAAGGTGAAAAGATCCGGTTCAACTGGATCATCAAAGACAAACAGGCCATCTATGTTCCAGTGGCCAGCAAAGTTACTTCGGCCAAAGGATTGAACAAATAAATGTTTCCATTGTCCAGGCAAAGGCACCGGTACCTTTTTCGGAGTCTTTCTCCTTTGCGAAACTTCCGGCCGTCCTTAATGGTGAATACAGTGTTTAAAGGGATTTCTTCAAGTCTTGAGGAGTTGTATGCCTGATCATACCTTTTAAGCGCCCTGGAGAGCTGTAGATCAGTACAGCTGGATGCTGAAGGATTACTCAGATAAGTTAAAATCGCCCGGTGAATATCTTCCGGAAAAACGGACTGCTCCAAAAAAGGACTCATCATCCTTTTGAAATTGTTCTTCCACTCCTGTCCATGAGGTTTTACCTTATTCTTATATTCATTCCAGGTCAGCAAATGTGCAAATTCATGAACTGTAGTGACCAGAAAAGCGTAGCGGTTCAAATCATTGTTGACAGAAATCTTATGCCCCGCATCTTTAAATGGATGCCGGTAATCCCCAAGCTTAGTTGCCCTGTTTCTGGATATTTTAAACTCACACTGGAAATAATCTATCCATTTCGCGATCAGCGGCGCAGCAGCCGGCGGCATATATTGCGTAAGAACCTGTACCTTTTCCACAGAGGCTAAGATAGAAAATTACTTTAATAACTGATAGGCAATCAGACTGGCTATATAGGCCATCCCTGTCATATATACAATCTGGATCAGCGGCCATTTCCAGGATTTCGTTTCCCTGAATACAACAGCAACAGTACTCATACATTGCATGGCAAAAGCATAGAACAACATCAAAGAAAAACCAGTCGCAAATGTAAAAATCTGTAATCCGGTATTGGCATCTTTTGCCGCCAGCATTTTAGCCCTGATCGTACCCGTCTGCGCATCACCGCCTTCTACACTATAGATTGTAGCCATTGTACCCACAAATGCTTCCCTGGCAGCAAAAGAGGTAATTAGAGCTATACCAATCTTCCAGTCAAAACCAAGAGGTCTGATCACAGGCTCGACGGTCTGTCCCAATATCCCCGCATAAGAATTTTCAAGACGTTCTGCAGCTTTATCCCTTTCCAGTGTACTCACCTGTACGCTATCTTTTGAAGCCTCAATTTGCGCATATTTTTTTTCAATCTGCTCCATACGCTTTGGCGGCCCATAGGTTGCCAGCACCCACAGAATAATAGAAATCGCGATAATCACTTTACCTGCCTCAAAAACAAAGGTTTTTGATTTCTCATACATCGTAAAGATCACGTTCTTCCACCTTGGCATCCGGTATACCGGCAGCTCCATAATGAAATACGATTTTTCTTTCGCTTTGATCAGAAACTTCATGACAAAGGCCACCAATACAGCGGCAAGGATGCTGATCACATACATGCCCATTAATGTCAGGCCCTGCAGATTGATAAATCCAAAAACATGTTTATTAGGAATGATCAGGGAGATCAGCAAGGTATAAACAGGTAAACGGGCAGAACAACTCACCAATGGAGACACCATAATCGTAATGATCCGGTCTTTCCAGCTTTCAATATTCCGGGCACTCATGATAGAAGGCACAGCGCAGGCCAGACTGCCGATCATCGGTACAACCGATTTTCCGCTCAGCCCAAATTTACGCATCACTTTATCCATCATAAAAGTCACCCTTGCCATATAACCTGTATCTTCCAATACAGAGATAAAAGCAAATAAAATAGCAATCTGAGGAATAAAGATCATTACCCCTCCCAAACCAGCAAGAATTCCATCCAGAAAAAGATTGGTCAAAATACCATCCGGAAGGTGCTGATGCCCATAATTTGTTAACCAGGCAAAACTTCCTTCAATCAGTTCCATCGGATAGGATGACCAGGAAAAAATAGAGTTAAAAATGAAGAACAGGATCGCTATAAAAATAATAAATCCCCAGAAACGGTTGGTTAATA
The DNA here is from genome assembly GCF_032678445.1 of Pedobacter nutrimenti. Lineage (GTDB taxonomy): Bacteria > Bacteroidota > Bacteroidia > Sphingobacteriales > Sphingobacteriaceae > Pedobacter > Pedobacter nutrimenti_A. The sequence continues at coordinate 61,172 of NZ_JAVTSQ010000015.1, read as the reverse complement.
TGGCATCCAGTTTATCGCTAAAGATAAATTTACGTTTGGCACCAGTATCCTCTATCACACCAGAAAGAACGGTACTCAGATACCTGTAACGGGCAATCGTTTCTGCTCCCTGCTGTTTCGAAGATTCGAAATCAGCTCCTGCTTTTATCTCATCAAGGGTTTTATGTTGCTCTGCAGATAAAAAATCGAGGTGTTGATGCTGATGAAGCAGCTGTAAGGCAAAATAATCGTTTTCTGTATTTAATAAAGCCTTAGCCTTATCAACGGCCTCAGGCGCAAGCACGTGTACATCTGTTCCATCCAGCTGAGTCGGAATACTTGTACTGTTGACAATGGCCTGCTTAAGTTCCTCTAAACCGATATTGCTTCTGGCGGATATGGCCACAACCTGGATACCGAGTCTTTTGGACAACAGATCAATATTTACAGTCAAGCCTTCCTTTTTAGCCATGTCTGTCATGTTCAGCACCAAAATTACCGGCAAGCCTAAATCTGCAACCTGCGAATACAACAACAGGTTCCTGCGGAGATTGGTGGTATCAGCAACCAAAATAACCAAGTCCGGATGGCTGGAATTACTTTTATCGGCAAGCACCTGGAAAACAATGCTCTCATCCCTGCTCTTCGGATACAAACTATACGTTCCGGGAAGATCTATAATCTCGGCCTGCTGCTGACTAGAAAGCTTACAATAACCTACCTTTTTATCAACAGTAATCCCCGGGAAGTTCCCGATTTTCTGGTTTAAACCAGTTAACAGATTAAACAGAGTCGATTTTCCTGTATTAGGATTACCAACCAGGGCAATTTTAAAAACAGAAGCCAAATCTTTATTGTATTATGATAACGGATGCTTCATTTTTACGTAAACAAAGCTGATAGCCGGCTACACGTATAGCCATAGGATCACCAAGAGGTGCAAAACGTTCCACTTCAACGAGTTCTCCAGGCAAACATCCCATTTCCATTAACTTCACTGACATCTCCAAATCTGTAAATGCGACTATAGTTCCTGTTTCTCCTACGTTTAACTGCGAAAGTTTCATTGTCCTAAATTAGGTCGGCAAGTTAGCCTTTATTGATAATAATTCCAAATAAAGGCCGACTTATGTTACATTCTCATCCGCATACCACCTCTATCGCCACCTCTGCCTGGCATTTTCATATCTCCTTGCATATTTTTGCCGCCCATCCGGTTCAACGAGTAGGTAAATGACAATAAGCAATAGCGCTTAAGCACATTGTAATTTAAATCAGTAATCGTGTTACTGGTAGAAGTACGGCTCACACCACGGTTTTGGTTCAGCAGGTCGTATACCTCAAATTTAAATGTTCCTCTGTTTTTAAAGAATTGTCTGCTGATGTAAGAATTAAGCAGTGTGTATTTGCTATCATAGCCTTCACCCCTTCCAGTATTTTGAAAATAATCCACATTGGCCGCTAAACGAATATCGCCGGGAAATACATAACTGATATCCATGGTCGGATTTAAAGTATAATAAGTTGTATTTGCATTGGGCTGTGCCGAGTAAATACTTCTGTTTAAAGTTCCGTTAATACCTGCTGTAAGATCAAACTTCTCAAAATTGGAAACCAGTTTATAGCCATTTGTCACACTGAAATTCGTGGAAACGTTATTGATGGAATTGGTAATGTTCACTCCTTTTGAAAACGATGTACTTAAATTAATATTCACATTTAATTTGTTTTCCGGAATGATAGGGAGCCCAACAAAAGAACCTGCATTAAACTGATAAACACCCTTAACGTTAACAGGAAGTACCGCAATCTTTCCATTCTTTGTCGTATCCGGATCATTAACGATCAATGTACTGCTGTTCCCTATAGCATTAAAGGTCTGCGAGATATTCGCAAAAACAAACAATGACCTGAAATGGGCGAAATCAAAATTGTTATAGAAAATACTCAGGTTATTGGTAAATGAAGGTTTAAGCTGAGGATTTCCCAATGCAATACTTTGTGTACTGGAATTATCCGGGACTGGTTGGATCTGGGAAATTGTGGGTTGTGTGGTAGAACCACGGTAATTGATCCTTAAACGTTTGCTGTTACTAAAAGTATATCTAAACTGCGCACTTGGCGTAATATTATAAAAATTCTGATTGAACACATTTCCAGTCGTGATGTTGTCATTTTTCCGATCTGTATTCTGCACAGCAACACCCGCATTCAGATTGTATTTCTTCCCGGTTTTTGTAAAGCTGAAACCAAGGGAATTCGTCAGGGTCGTATTCTCATAGGTGTTAGAATAGGTATTATCTATCAGATCATACTGAGAAGTAAGCGGATTAAAATTGTAGGTAAATCGTTCCGATCTGTCGTGATTATAACCGTTCTGGTAATTCAACTCCAGGTTCAGCGTTTTTGACAATGGCTCTGTATAAACCACTCTGGCTGTATTACCAATAGAATTCGTTTTTACGTCATTAAACTGGTTTGTCAGCGATTGTGATGTTCCTGTAGCATCAATGGTATTGGCAACAATATTATTATAATTATCTGAAGTATTGTCGTTAATATTTGTACCCACGTTCAGGGAAATTGTACGTCCCCTACGAAGAAATTTATGGCGCAACAACAAATTATTGGACAATGTAGGAGAAGTAGATTCTGTATTATAGCCCTGAGTACCATTTGTCGAAGACTGAGCATATTGATTGGTATAGGTACTCTTCTGATTCAGTTTTGTATCCGTATAGCTCAGGTTTGGCTGTATTTTGATCGAGGTGGCCGAATCAATTTTAGTATCTATAAGAAAATTCAATCTGTGATTAAGACGGTCAGTCGTGCTGTTCAGGTCATTTCCAAAAGTCGTTTTGGTATTGCCCAGCAAATTTTGCGTTAAACTGTTCTGTTCATTGAACAATGATGTCTTATTGAAGAAGTAACTGGCGTTGATCTCCGTCTTATTCTTCGTAATGGTCGCAAAGTTAAAACCGGCAGCATTAGTTGTTGTAATACCCTGAGGCGGAGCAGCACTGCCACTAACCAGTTGTGCCATTCTTCCACCTCCGCCACCTGTTCCGCCGCCGCCGCCAAAGTTTTGTTTATTCACATTATTAAACTGGCCAACAACAGACATCTGCTCATCACCCTTAAATTTATTGACATTCAGGTTAACATCATATCTACCGTCAGTTCCATACCCGGCAGAACTGTTTCCAAAGATTCCGTTCTTCTTATCTTTTTTGGTCGTGATGTTGATGATTTTTTCCCTGTTACCATCATCCACACCTGTAAACTGGGCCTGATCAGACATCTGATCAATCACCTGTATTTTATCCACCATATCTGCCGGTAAATTTTTTGTGGCCAGCAAGGGATCACTCCCAAAAAACTCTTTGCCATCTACCTTGATTTTGGTAACCGTCTCTCCCTGTGCTTTAATGCTTCCATCTTTAGCAACTTCAACACCCGGCAACTTCTTTAAAACATCTTCTACAACTGCATTCTCCCTTACTTTTACCGTGCTCGCATTAAATTCAATTGTATCCTTTTTAACTACTATAGGTGGCGCCTGGCCTTTAATCTCTACCGTCTTTAAATCAAGACCTGTATTTTGCATCGCAAGATCACCCAGACTAACCGCAGCAGCATCAGCTGTGACTGTAAAATCTTTGGTTACATTTTGAAGCCCCAGATAAGCCACATACAGACGATATGCACCTGGAGCAAGTCCTTTTACTTCAAAACGACCATCTTTTTCCGTATTGATCGTTCCAACAACACTAGAGTCTTTTAAACTTTTTATAGCAACTGTCGCATAATCAACAGGCTGTTTGTCCTTGGCTGTAATTACTCTTCCGGCGACAGATCCATTTTTGGTTTGAGCTGATAAAAGTGAGCTTAAAAACACCAGTATAACGAATACCAGTCCGGGCGTAAAAATTTTAGTCATAAATTAAATATATACAATTTATCCTTATAGACCTTTAAGGACGGCAATGGATTAGTTGAAGGTCAGAAAATCCTGGTAACAATTTAAATACACGGATGATGGTCCTCCCTTAAGAGTTCCCCGTTTTCTTTTGACGGCTATTTAAAGCACTCACTTTAGGGCAGCCACAACCTGGTTTAAACACACTACAACTGCTCAGCAAAACCATACAGAGCAGTGCAGCAATACTAAGCTTTCTTTTCATGATAATCTGATTTATGCAATAAAATATAACTAAAAATTCCCATCGCAACACCAATCATATCACAGCCAAAATCCCACCATTCTGCAGAGCGGTAAGGAAAAAACGCATATTGGATCATCTCTATTCCACCCCCAACTAAAGCAGTGATTAAAATGATTTTAAATATAGTAAGCGAGCGGAAACTATAACTATGTTGATGGTTGATCTTGCCATACAGCAACAGGACTGTAAGCACATAAAAAAAACCAAGATGCACCAACTTATCAAACCCTGTAAAAAAAATGCCAGTCTCTTTAGAGTCTGGCATCTTAATGCAACAAAGTATTAAAATAAATATAGTCCAGAGAATTGCCCAGACCTGGTATTTTAACCCTTTTAAATAATTCATTCTAAGCTCCTACTAAAGTTTTGTAAGCATCTGCATCTAACAATTCATTTACAGCTTCAACATCTGTTAAACTTACCTTTACCATCCATCCTTCTCCATAAGGATCAGAATTTACCAGTTCAGGATTATCATTCAGCGCCGCATTTACTTCAGTAACAGTTCCAGTTACCGGCATAAACAAATCAGACACTGTTTTTACAGCTTCTACAGTTCCAAAAACATCATCTTTTTTAACTTCATCGCCAACGGTGTTGATATCAATATAAACAATATCACCCAGCTCACGCTGCGCAAAATCAGTTATACCTACATAAGCTTCAGCGCCTTCCACTCTAACCCATTCGTGGTCTTTAGTGTATTTTAATTCTGATGGAAAATTCATTCTTATTTATTTTTATGTCAAAGTTAATTAATCTTGTGCTCTTATACCAACCTTAATTCAGTGTAATCCTTAAACTAAAACCAAAATTACTAAAGGACGTATTAAATGTTTGTGACGTGTAGGGTTTAGTAACATTGGAGTCATAAAACAATTTAACGTTAAAACGCTGGTTCAAGATATAATCCACGCTTGGCCTGAATGTAATATTTTTGGCACCTGAAGAAACCTCTGCCTCCGTTACATCCGCCCTGTAGATCACGGTCTTGTTATCCCTTACCGCTACATCCAGTTTAAAATCCATATTGTTGTTCATCTTGAGCTGTTTGAATAAACCAAAAGGGAACCTGAACTTTGAAGTCCTGTAGCCCAGACCAAAGATCATATTGTTCTCTGACATTTGGGCCAGCTGGCTATTGGCCAGGCTCAATCCAAGTAAGCGGGTCCTTCCAATTTCAAAATTAGCCGTGATATTGCTCTTTAAACGGGTATCTATTCCAATAAGCGGAGCAAACTGCTCTGCAATAGTGACCTGCGAATATTGATAACGCGGAAGGAAATTCTGATTGTCATCTCTGCTGGTTACCGAACCATCCCGTTCCGCATACTTCAAAAGAGAATTAAACCCTGTTACACTGTATATAGAACGATAAGAATGTCTCAGGTCAATAGATTTAAAATACTCCTCCAGGAAAGGAATTCTCGTCAGTCCACTGTAATTGATCCTCCAGTTAGGCAACGGTATTTTAGGAAAGGAATTCAGGCTCACTGAAGAAGCATCCTTCCCTGTATAGGCCGCAATAAATGCAGAAACCACTACATCCTGAGCTTCCTTCCCATACCCATCTGCAAATCCATCTACACTGCCACTTGAATGTAGGTTCTGACCACCCAGCCTTTGAGAAATAACCTGCCTGTTGGCCATGAATTTATCAAACAACTTGGAAACAATACTGCCATTCTTATCAGAAAAAGCAGTTCCAAGAGAAATAAAACTCACACTGTAATCACCCGTCGTAGTTGGACTGAGCTCGTCAAAGCTATGTGTACTTTCCCTGTATCTGAAATTGGTAGAATAATTCAGTGTCTGGTTCTTATTTGCGGTTAAGGTAATCCGCAGATCACGAATAGGCTCCACCGTACTCGTTAAACTCAAATCCTCGCGAAGTGTATTGATGTACAATTGCGATTGCAGCGTATCCGTCGTAATCCAGCCATTGTTAATAGCCATCTGACTAATATCCCTTTGACTACCAAATACAAAGCCCAATCCAGGAGCACCTGTAGCCCCGTCAATACCAAAGAACTTCGTTCTGGGAAGATAACCCGGAAGAAAGATACCTTTAGTCTGCGTATAAGCAGCATTGATGGTCTTGATACTGGTTAAAAGATTAACGAAGAATGCTGAAGCCCCACTTTTATCAGGTCCGGAGTTCCGTCTGATGAAACCAAATTTATTATAAAGGCTGGTTAAATTCAGTGTAGGATTAATTTGAATTGTTCTGGAATTCTGAATGGTATTCCCTAAATTGATATTTGGATCATTCAAAGTAGCCAGCGGCTCGGTTTGCCAGTTAAAGTTCGTTCCGTACCGGGTGGCCACATTCACCCAATCCATACCCGGAATTTTATTCATTGGCAAGTTATAGGTTATATTCAGGTTATGACTATAATCCGTTGTACGCCCAAGCCGTTTCAAATTCTGCCATACAGTATCCCTTTTCATCCCATCAATTTTACCATCAGGTTCATCGATGATGGAATAATTAGTCGCATCAAAATCCAATGTTAATGAACGGGTCAGGTTCCAGGAAATCCCATACACCCTGGTGATCAGGAAATTCTTATTATAGGTGGTATTGATCGGTATTCCGTTCACCGGGCTATTGTCCCTAAGTTTATTCTCCGCGTAATAGCGGTCTACATCAATCCTGAAATTGATGGAACTTGGCAATAAGCTAAAATTAATATCCCTCAGCAAGGCCATGGTATTCGACTTGATAATCTTATCAAATGGGGTAATCGAATTGGACTGACCCGCATAATTATAGGCAAGCGACGCCCTGTAAGTACGCTGTATGGAATTCTCATTAATAAAATCTCTGTGCGAATAACTGGTATAAGCATAGCTCGCACTTAGATTTTCCACATCCCACAGATGCACCTTTTTACTTGCATCTGTACGTTCTTTTCTCACATTGGTGAAATTGATACTGTTCCGCGTGGTGTAATCCTGGGCATAGTTCAGGATGGCTTTCTTCTCTTCTTTAGTCGCAGCATCCAGGGAATTTTTTAGTTCTATATCCGGTTTCATCGGATCATACTGAGGCGTACTCACCTGCTTGGAATAGCTGATAAACATAGGCACTCTCAGGGCCGTTTTCTTTGGAAAAAACTTACCAAGCTCCATACTCGAAGAAATATCAAAAAAGATATTATCGGCCCGGTTACGCTCACTTACACGATCCTCCAGCGCACCAAAACCCACTGTAGATTTGCTACCTGAAATGTTCACATCAGCAAAATCCGCCAGCTTGGCATTGACACGCGCAGTTGCTGCCCAGCCCCCTCTCTCATCAAACTCGGTTAACCGCAATTCATTAAACCACAACTGAGCACTTTTATCCTGACCATCATCAGATCCCGGATTGGCCAGGTTTTTATGCGGATTTTTAACCCCAAGCATATATACCCTGACCTTACTCATATCAGGCTGCCCTTTAATGATAACCGAACGCTCACCATCCATATACACAAAAGGAATATTTGGCGGCCATAACTGTCCAGCCGATGTACGGGCATTGTTCCTGGCCAGCTTGGCCTTTTGGAACAGCTCCAGCTGGATGTCCATTTTATTCTGGTCCGGCCATATGGAGTAAGGATTACTGGTTCCAGGTTGTGTAACCACCAAAGGCTGATTGTACTCGTAATAGTTGTCCTGGTTATCTGTACCTATTCTTAAAAACGCGCTCAAGTCCCGGTCATTAACCACCGAATTACCCACCGCCTCCAGGTGGATAAACATCTCCAGCCTTTTATATGAACGGAAATCACTGTAAGCCGTTTTGAATGTCGCCCGACCATAGCCATCCCTTAAATTCTTTACTGTAAGGGTCAATGACTGTTCATTCAACTGCGTATTGTTCTGATAATTGGTATAGTCTTTTTGACGTTGAATACCAGGAGGAACCACGTAAGGAATCGGCGAACGTTTGCCATTCTCCTCGATATTAATCGTCGCAATCTCTATAGTAGAGTTGTCAGGACCTACGGCACCCACCGATGGATCGACAATAATCTGAGAAGGATCATTGTTCGAATTGTACTGTCTCCACTCTCCCCTCACCAGTTGAATTTTCGCAAACCTCAATATCGTCGTATCTGCAAAATCTGTCATGAACATCCGGATGAAACGTATAGACTTAAAATCCTGTATACCACCTATCTTCTGATCAAAATCAGCAATAGGGATCCTAATCTGATACCAGTTGACGGCCTGTGTTTGCCCGTTGGCCAGTTTAACCTGCGAAGTCACCTTGTCCGTAATGTATTTCTTACCCACCATCAGATCTGCCGGGCGCATCGATATCTTGTATTGGAAGTATTCGTCAGACTGGGTCATGTTGTTGTCCCTGTTGATGTCTTCCCCATCCGGCAAAGAAGTTGAAGCAGAGTTATCAACTCCAAAATCATCCTGAGATTGTTTTGAGGTCTTGGAATTCCCCTCTGGTCCGTTATAGTCCTGGTACCTTCTTAAAATCTTTGCACGCGCCTGATCCAGTGCCGTGCCTCTGAAATAAGCATAGTCATCGGAAGATGGATCATTTTCAAATTTAGCCGCTGCATCCGGATTCAGCTGTCCTCTGATCTGATTGATCTGCGCATTGAATTTCTTTCTTTCATCATTGTCGGACAGACCATCAAGTCCTACATCCTGTGCCTTTCTTGCATCAGGATCGTTATCAAAAGCCTGCACCACCGGCTGAAGCTTGGGTACCCTGCCCCAATTGGTTTCATCGTATTTACTGGGGTCTCCATCGGCAGGCAAGCCATTCTCCAAAGACTTACGCCCATCCTTCAAAATATCTTCAGAGATGTTCCCAAGATTAAAATAAAGGTCCCCACCAGCAGAACCAGGTTTATAGATATAAGGATCCATTACCCAAAGCTCTATATACTCAATATTAAGCGCTTCAAAATCATTGGTAGAAATAGGCCTGAAAAGCCCCCCCCATCTGGTTTTAGGATTTTTTAAAGTTCCATCCGAATTAAAACCTGTCGGGGTATAGTTGTAAGGACCACGAAGCATAGGATAAAAGGCCACATCAAGTGTAGGTAAGGTTGTAGGTTGCCCTGTAGGAATCTCTTTAAAAGGAAAAACCTCCTGTTCCAGGATCTCCCTTACATAATGATTCGACAATTCCGTTTTATCATTTCTAAGATAATCAGGAATGTTGGAAGAAATCTTATTATAAAAGCTGGGGTCTATATTATAAAATGCAATCTTTGCCCTGTTGTATCCATAAGCCAGGTTATCAATAAGCGCCGCTTCCGGAAACAACTGCGGTGTTCCCGATAGCTGCCAGGATATGGCACCTTTTAACTCAATGACCGAACGGGAAGCTTCAAAATCATCCAGATAACTTGTACCGCCCTTACTTCCATCTGCATTAATTGCGCTGGGATGCCCGGGGATCAACTGCGCAAACTCTCCAGAGAAAGTAATGCTCGACGGTGCTTTAGTAGAAATAAATGGCAACTTATCCACCATCTTTGTCAAAAACCTGGAAGGGGAACTGTAGTTCAGATCAAGCCCCCACATGGTATTGGAAATGGGCTCTTCCCCGATGTTCACCTTTGCCGTCAATGGCTTTTCACTCAGGTTCATAAATGTTCCACCCAGCGTCAGTTTATTGTTTACCCGGTAATCCATCCTCGTCCCGAATAAACTGCGCTGCTGAAGACCAAACATTTCATTATTCTCCGTTGTGATCTTTATGGGCTGTCCCGAAGTGAGCAGGCCCACGTTAAGAATCTTCACCCTTCCGCCCTGGTAATCTACGGTATAATCTACACCCTCCTGCAAAGGCATGGTTCCCGCAAGTACTTTAACCGATCCCTGAGGAACATTAATGGAATTTAAAGAAAACTCTGTTGAAATCTCAGACTGATAAGTTCCTTTAATTACATAACGGTTCTTATTGGTGAACAACTGCTGTGCGATCACCTTCGTGGAATCGTACAAAGCTGTATAGGTATACTTATCGATTAAATTCTGTTCGCCCGGTAAAAACTGGCTTGCCAGATCCCTTCCAAAAGGCTCCAGTACAGGAAATATAATCCTTCCGTTCAATGGATCAATGGTGATGTACCCGCTGCTGGTGTTGGAACCAAAGCTCGCCAGACTCGCATTAGAATTAACCGTACTGGACGTTATGGGCGTGTTAATGTCATTTGCATTGGGTGTATTACCCACCGTAAAAGGTTTGTTTTCCACCTGAAAATCGAAAACACCATCCGGCTTTTTTTCACCCTGCATATTTAAACGATCCAGGCGGGTCACCTGGATCCATTGCTTGTTTTTCAGCGGCGTTTTTGTCTCATTATCTATCTTTTCACCTTCCAGGATCAAGGGGCTCTCCACACCATTCGTTTCATCAATCCTGTAGATATCGAGTTTAAAATTCTGCTGGCTGATCTGATATCCGCCAATAGAATAAATATTTTTCATCATCAGGTTCCAGGTAGGCAGACTGGTCTTGGTGGTTTCGTTCTTCAATAATTTTGCAAACAGCAATTTTGGTGTGGTCGGATCAAAAGGCACATCGGTTGAAAACTCCCCCACCTGGTATTCTACACCAGAATAGGTATACCGGTAAACTACAGCCAACACTTCATCTGAGTTTAAAGCGGTGTTTAAGGAAATATAACCCAACTGTGGGTTCAACTTGTATTCCCTGTCAGATAATTTCCGGGCATAGGTTAACTTTGCATAGTTATCTGTAGCGCCCGTAGCCTGAAAGAATGGAATGATGGCATTTGAATTCGTAAACCGGGCATCTGCAGGAACCTGCTGAAGTAAATTATTGGATTGCCTCGGAAACTGTGTGGAAGTAAAGCCAGAAGGCAGTGCAGATCCGCCGCCTACTAGGGTTCTGTTATAAGGTTTATTCTCCCCTAAATCCAGGAAGGCCAGAATGTCCCGTGAATCCTGCGTTGCCCCCGTTTTATTGGTTACCCAGACTTCTATCTTTGTAATGTTGACTCCTGAGGTCACAAAAGGTGCGCTGGCCAGGGCCTTATTGTAGTTGTCCCTGAAATACTGGGCCAGGAAATAGTGCTTATTGGCCTCATAGTTATCCCCCGTTATCCGGTACTCATTTTGCTGGGCACCATTGTTAATATTGATCTGCCGGGTCTGCGATTTCTGCTGGGAAAAAACCGAGGTTACGTTCAGCTTTCCGAATTGCAGCTGAGTTTTGATCCCGAAAAGAGATTGGGTACCATGGATAAGCGTACTGCTTAAAGGCAGGCTGACATTACCTGCTTCGATCTTTTTAATGATGTCATCCTCCCCACCCGTATAATCCAGTTTCACCTGGTTCTCAAAGTCGAACTGCGCCTCAGTATTGTAGTTCATATTGATCTTCAGCTTGGAACCGATATTACCGATCACATCCATTTGGATCCGCTGGTTGAAATCAAAATTACTCTGAACCCTCTGACGTTCATTAAATAAAGGGTTCTCATTTTTGTTAATCCTGCCCAGAAGCGTCAGCTCAGCCTCTCCCCGGGGTTGAATATCAATATTTGTTCCCCCGAAAATTCTTTCAAAAGACCTGCTGTTCACCGTTAAGCTCGGAATGATACCCGTTCGTCTTACACCCTCCACCTCCGTATTCGAAAACTGCCTCCAGTTCTCCCTTTTGATCTCGCTATTGATCAAACGCTGATATTCTTCTATGGTCAGGTATTGCGGGGGCCCAAGAAAGCGGCCACCAACTCTGTCCCTGATGATGTAACGTTTATTGACCGCATCAAATTCGACCTCCCGGGTCACATTGGTCGGCAATGGGTCAAAAGGATTGTAACCCTGTCTTAAACCAAGGCGTTGTTTCTCTTTTAAGCTGAAGTCATTCCTGGTCGTATCTGATCTGGATCTTGCCGGCTTAACTTGAGAAAAAGTTTGTTGTCCCCAAAAGGTAACAACCAAAGAGATCATTAAGATAGATAGTTTTCTCAAGAGCGATTAGGGTTTAGAGGTTCTTCAAAGCTATTTTTATCATTTCTTCAACCGTCAGTTCCGAACCACCACTCTTAATTGCATTATCGATTGCCTTTTCCGCTGGAGGTTTGGAAAAGCCAAGCATCATAAGTGCAGAGAGTGCCTCTTCTTTGACGGTATGGTTTAACGGCGCAGCGATCAAAGATCCTGTACCTTCTTTTTTTAATTTATCCTGTAATTCTAGTACCAGGCGCTGTGCCGACTTAACACCAATACCTTTAATCCGTTGTATCAAAGGTAGGTCGCCGTTAACAATAGCCGTCTGGATTTCATTAGGTGTGATGGAAGAAAGCATCATTCTTCCGGTATTTGGCCCAATCCCGGAAACGGAGATCAGGTGCAGGAAAAGTCTGCGCTCCCCTTCATCAGCAAAGCCATAAAGGGTATGCGCATCTTCCTTTACATGCAGCCAGGTATATATTTTGCACCGCTCCACATTTCCCAGGCCGCTGTAGGTATTAAGAGAGATATTGATGTGATATCCTATCCCCCCCGCCTCTACAACAATGTAAGTAGGACATTTAAAGGTTAGTTTTCCATCAATATACTCAAACATATTTTTTAAACTTTAGTCTTACGTCTCAATAAACCAGTTTTCTTTTCACCGGCCTCACTCTCTTTTCCTTGTACATCCAATACGGCAATGGTCACCATATTGACGATCTCCCTTACAGAACTTCCCAACTGCACAATATGTACAGGTTTCTTCAAGCCCAGCAAAATTGGCCCAACCGCCTCTGCCCCGCCAAGTTCCTGTAACAATTTATAGGCAATATTTCCAGATTCCAAATTTGGAAAAACCAGTGTATTCGCCGGCGCATCCGCTAATCTACTAAAAGGGAAATTATCTTTAAGTAAAGAATTATTTATTGCAAAGTTTCCCTGCATTTCCCCGTCTACCAAAATCTCCGGGTGTTTCTCGTGTAATATCTTTACAGCTTTTCTAACCTTTTCCGGAACGATTCCTTCGTTGGACCCAAAGTTTGAATAAGACAACAGCGCCACCCTTGGCTGGATATTGAATTTATTGACTGCACGCTCCAGTAAAATGGTCAGATCCACCAATTCTTCAGCTGTCGGATCCACGTTGACAGTAGTATCCCCAAAAAATACCGGACCTTTAGTCGTCATCATCATATACATCCCTGCAACGCGGTTTACGCCCGCTTCTGTACCGATAATTTGTAAAGCAGGTTTTATGGTAGAAACATAGTTTTTCGTCAATCCGGAGATCATCGCATCCGCTTCACCAAACTCCACCATAGAGGCACCAAAGTAGTTCCTGTCGCGCATCAGTTTTGTAGCCTCAAATAAGGTAACCCCTCTTCTTTGTCTCTTCTGATAAAGAGATTCCGAATATTTCTGCATGCGCTCCGGCTCCTGAAACGGATCCATGATCTGCACACCTTCAAGATCCAGGGCATTCTCTTCAATAATTTGCTGGATGATTTCTTTATTCCCTAATAATATTGGAATCGCAATGTTATCATCTTTAACAATCTGAGCAGCCTTCAGAATTTTATAGTTGTCTGCTTCAGCAAAAACAACACGCTTAGGGTCAGATTTTGCTTTATTGGTAATGGCGCGCATAATGGCATCGTCTTTACCTAAACGAAGCTTCAATTCCTCAGCGTAAGCATCCCAGTCTGTAATCGCTTTACGCGCAACACCAGATTCCATAGCGGCCCTTGCAACTGCCATAGAAACATTCGTGATCAACCTCGGATCCATTGGCTTTGGAATGATATATTCCTTTCCAAACTTAATGTTCTTTTCATTATAAGCCATATTCACGGCTTCAGGAACAGATTTTTTAGCCAGTTCAGCAATTGCTTTTACAGCGGCTATTTTCATGGGCTCATTGATGCTCGTTGATCTGACATCAAGCGCCCCTCTGAATATATATGGGAAACCTAAAACATTGTTTACCTGGTTCGGATAATCTGAACGGCCTGTAGCCATGATCAGATCCTTACGGGAACTGATGGCCAGGTCATAGGCGATTTCCGGGTTAGGATTGGCCATTGCAAAAACTATAGGGTTTTTGGCCATTGATTTCAACATGTCTGCAGTTACGCAGTCGGCAGAAGACAAACCAATAAAGACATCAGAATCCTTCATCGCCTCTTCCAGCGTATTGACCGTTCTGCTTGTGGCGAACTCTGCTTTGATCGGGTCCAGGTTTTCACGAATATCCCTGATCACACCAGATCTGTCGCACATCACAATGTTTTCCTTTTTAGCACCCAAAGAAACATATAACCTCGAGCAGGAAATTGCAGCGGCACCAGCACCGTTGACCACAATCTTAACTTTATCTATCTTTTTTTTCTGTAGTTCACAAGCATTGATCAAAGCCGCAGCAGAAATAATCGCTGTACCATGCTGATCATCGTGCATGACAGGAATTTTCATTTCTTCCTTCAGGCGGCGTTCTATTTCGAAACATTCGGGAGCTTTAATATCCTCCAGGTTCACCCCGCCAAAAGTAGGCTCCAGTGCTTTAACGATCTTTACAAAATCATCCACATTCTTTGTATCCAGTTCCAGGTCAAAGACATCAATATCCGCAAAAATCTTAAATAAGAGGCCTTTACCTTCCATCACAGGTTTTCCTGCTTCCGGGCCGATATCTCCAAGACCAAGTACAGCAGTACCATTACTGATTACAGCCACCAGATTACCTTTAGCTGTATATTTATAGACATCCTCTGTGTTCTCAGCGATCTTTAAACAAGGCTCAGCTACCCCCGGTGAATATGCCAGCGTTAAATCTCTTTGAGAATTCGTTGGTTTGGTCGGTATAACCTGTATTTTACCAGGCCTCCCTTGCGAGTGGTAATCTAAAGCGTCTTGTTTTCTATTCGTCTTACTCATAAAATTTTGCGTTGTAAAGCGCCAAAGTTACAATTCTTTTAATGAGCCTAAAATAAAAAAGATCCTAAATCTTCCCCTCCCGCTGTGATCGTTCTTTATCTCCTTTATAAGACATATATTGTCTGGAATGCTTTGAGGCAGAAACCGCATTTCCCGTACCTGAATTTTTAGATACAATTAAACGCTGCCCCGGCATGATCTGAGATCCCTTCAGCTTATTCCAAACCTTAATATCCTGAACCTCAACGTTATACTTGTCCGCAATTGTCTGCAGATTCTGCCCGCGGGTTACCCGGTGATACGCTACGGAGGTATGCTTTTTATGCAGCCTGCGGTCATCATTGGAAGCCAGTACCACGTGTGTACTTACCTCCGGCGGACGGTTGTTTAACACCTCATAGATCATTGCAAAATCACCCCCGGTCACCCGCGGCATCACAATTCGCCTTGGAGATTCCTCCGTTCCGTTCACAATTTTCTTTTTGTAAGAAGGATTCAGGATGCAAAGATCTTCCTCTTCCATTTTAAGGGCCTGCGCCAATAAAGGTAGGGAAACGAACTTGTTTACCTGCACAGTATCTGTCTTAATGGCCATTGACGGACTTAAACGTTCTATCTGATGTGCCTTTGAATAGTTCATGATGTACATGGCTGCGATAAATGCAGGCACATAATTCCGGGTCTCTAATGGAAGATATGGCCGAATCTCCCAAAAATCATGGGAATTTGCCTTCGCAATTGCACGCTGTACATTTCCCTTTCCGCAATTGTAAGCGGCAATGGCCAGTAGCCAGTCTCCAAGTTCGGCATAAGCATCTCTAAAATAAGCTGCTGCAGCATTGCTCGCCTGCACCGGATCTTTTCTCTCGTCCACAAAATTATCCATGTTTAATCCATAGCCTTTAGCTGTGCTAAACATAAATTGCCATAAACCGGTAGCACCCACCCTCGATACCGCATGTGGGTTCATGGCAGATTCAATTATAGGCAGGTATTTAATTTCTTCGGGAACATTATAAGCCCTGAGCGCCTGTTCAAAGATTGGAAAATAATAACTGGACAAACCCAGCATTTTACCAATCATGTCTTTACGGCTGCTGTAAATATCAATATACTTCTGAACAAATTCATTGTATTTCAACGGCACCATTTTCTGAATAGAATCCAGGCGTTGCTTATAAACAAAATTGTAATTGTTAAATGTAGGGGCTTCTTCCACCAAAACTGGTAGGCTACTGGTATCTGAAGAAACCGGATTGATCTGCTGTGCTTTTACACCGAAGTGAATAGAAACTACAATACAAAATGAGAGCAGGAGTACATTTTTTTTCATAGGCTATTTTCTTAGGAAGCCACCACAAGCATTTCTATTTCTGCCCTGGTTCAGTATGGTGGTTTCACAGGCGGTTTAAACCCGGTTTATGTTTGGTATACACTAATTCCCAGCATGTTCAGAAGATGAAGTTAAGAAATTCTCTGATAAGTTGAGCAAAACTTCTTCTTTGAAATGTTTGGTCATTAACTGTAAACTTAACGGCAGTTCTTCCTGATTATTGCCCAGTGGAATAGCAATAGCAGGAATTCCGGCCAAAGAGGCCAGAACGGTATAAATATCGGCCATATACATGACCAGGGGATCTTCAATGTTTTCTCCGATCTTAAACGGAGGGGTAGGTGCCACAGGACTCAGAATTACATCGTATTTTTCCAGTAATTGCTCTGTTTTTTGCCTGATCAGCTGCCTTACCTTCTGGGCTTTCTGATAATAGGCATCATAATAACCAGCGCTCAGAACAAACGTCCCCAGCAATATCCTTCTTTTTACCTCTTCTCCAAAACCCTCTGCTCTGGATAGTTTATATAAACTATTGAGGTCTTTAGCAGAAGTATTGCGGTAACCAAAATGCACCCCATCATACCTGGAAAGATTAGAAGATGCTTCTGCCGTGGTTAACACATAATAAGAAGGCACTAAATAATCGAGCAGATCAAATGACACATAATCAATCGTATGCCCCTGCGATTTTAATTTCTCAATGGATGCAGATATGGCTTCTTTTATACTTGGGTCAAGTGCCTCGCTCTCCAGGGTCTCTTTTAAAACAGCTACCCGGTATTTCCTCTCACCTGTCATTAAAGCGCTGTAATCTGGAACGGGCAAGGTTGAAACCGTCGAGTCCTGATCGTCTGCCCCGGCCAGTACTTCCAGCAAAACCGCCGCATCACTTACAGAAGAGGTAATGGTACCAACCTGATCAAATGAAGAGGCATAAGCAATAACACCATAACGGGAAATCCGTCCATAGGTAGGTTTTAAACCTATACAGCCGCAAAAAGCGGCAGGTTGTCGTACCGAGCCACCGGTATCTGTTCCAAGTGCAGACAAACACATATCAGCCTGTACTGCAACAGCAGAACCACCAGAAGATCCGCCTGCAACCCGTTGCGGGTCTCTTGCGTTTTTCACCGCACCAAAATAAGAGGTTTCATTGGAACCGCCCATAGCAAACTCATCGCAGTTCAGACGACCAATAATAACAGCATCTTCATCGAGCAAACGCTGAACAACTGTCGAAGAGTAGGGCGAAACAAATCCGTCCAGCATCTTGGAAGAAGCCGTGACCTGATGTCCTTTATAACAAATATTATCCTTAATCCCAATGACCATTCCTGCCAGTTTCCCAGCAGTGCCATTGTCTATCTTTTTCTGTATTTCCGTGGCCTGGTCTCTTGCCGAATCAAAAAAAACCTCATTGAATGCATTCAAATCTTTGAATTGCTCTATTTGAGCGAAATAATAATCCAGCAATTCAGTCAGGCTGACTTTTTTTTGGTCAATAAGAGTTCTTATCTCTTGTAAAGAGTTATACTTCTTCAAAACTACAAAATAGATTAAGGGTTAAGCTACAGGAAAATTACAAAGGTTTATTGGTATTTGAACGGTCACGGTCATAGTGATCGTCATCAGCTCCATCTTTACCTTCTTTGAATTCCTTAACACCTCTTCCTAATCCACGCATCAGCTCAGGGATTTTTTTACCGCCAAAAAGCAGTAATACCACGACAAGAATAATTGCGATTTCCGGAGCGCCTAATGCGGCCAATACCGTTGTGTTTAACATGATTATTTAATTAAATTTTATTACTTGGTTCACTACTTTCCAAATGACTGGCACCAGTCGCATTTTCAATTGGCGTTTCTCTAGGCAAATCATTTTTCACTTCAGTGTCTGCTTTAGGAGTCTCTCTTCTAAGATCCTCATCTATATCTACGGCATTAATGTTGCGATGGATTTCTCTTTTTACACCTTCCGATGCATCTTTAAAATCTCTGATCCCTTTTCCTAACCCACGTGCCAGTTCAGGCAATTTTTTACCTCCGAATAACAAAAGTACGACAGCAAGGATCAGCATTACCTCTCCCCCTCCCATATTTAAGAATTCCAATAATGTTCCTGTGTACATTTTAAGCTGTATTTAATGTTTTATAAAACAAATATATGCATTTTTAATCTCCAAAAATTTATTTAGCAATCCATGCTTCAGGATTTTGCGCAACTGTACCTCTCCAGATCTGGAACTGCAGTTCAGGAATTTCCTCAGAAGCAGCTACAACCCCAATAGACTGCTTAGTAGCTACATTATCACCCGCAGCTACACTTACAGAACGTAAATTCTGATAGACTGTAAAATATTCGCCATGTTTGATCAGCACAAAATATTTACCCAGAGAACTCATTACCCTTAGAACTTTACCATTGAATACAGCTCTTACACTCGCGCCCTCTGCAGTTTGAATCGTGATACCCGTATTATCATAGTTGGCCTGCCCTTCCTTGTGCCGGCCAAAACTTTCGGTAATAGACCCCTGTGCCACCGGCCAAGGAAGCGAACCTCTGTTGCTCTCAAATGCAGCAGATAACTTTGCCGCCTCCGGAGTAGCCGTCAGATACCCACCACTTGTTTTAGCTTTAGAAGCTACTGGAACCGGCTTATTCTCTGCTTTGGCTTTCGCCGCAGCCAGGCGTTCCTCTTCTTCGGCCCGCTGTTTGGCCAGGGCAATTTCCCGCTGAATGGCATTCCTGATCTCCCTGTCTATAGCCTGCTGTTGTTTTTTACGTTTGGCGATATCCTGACTAAATTGTCGTTCCTGTTTACTGAAAGTCTTAAGGACGGCAGACTGTTCTGATTTATTCTTACCAAGCTTTTGCTGCTCGCTTTGCTGCTCTTTTAATAAATTACTCTTTTCTTTCAGGTTCTTATCCAGCACACCAATCTTATTCTTCAGGTTTTTTTCCGTTCCCTGAATATAGTCGGCCTGTTTTTTTCGATATTGTCCAAACTGCTGCAGGTATTTGATTCTCTTATAAGCCTGATTAAAATCCTTGGCCGCAAACACAAACATCATCTTATCATAAGCATTCTTATTGCGTTGGGCAAAACGGATCATACCTGCATATTCCTTTCTCAACAAGCCCAGTTGTTCCTGAAGAGAGTGCACCGTATTGGTGTTTTCATGAATCTGGTGGTCCAGATTCTTAATTTCTGAATTGATCACTGTAATCTTGCCCTGCATCAAGCTAATCTTGGCATTTAAGGCTCTGATTTCCCCAAGGGTGAGTTTCTTTGCACTTGCCGCTTTATTCAGATTTTTCTGCAGCAATTCAATTTCCCGCTGTATCGCTTCCTTCTTCCTTTTAAGTTCTGCACTGTTCTGGGCAACAGCCTGCGAAGTAATGGATATCAATAAAAAGAAGAAAAATATTTTGTATAGCTTCATTAACTCAAAAGTATAAAATTAGTTTATTACTTTGAACCTTTTAGGAACAGTAAACGGAAAATCCAGTTCTACATTGCTTTCTATTTTTGAAAAGGCAAGTTCAATAGCCGCCTTTTTCAACCCCGCCTGAGAGTTGATCTGAATATTGGACGGGAACAAATAATCTCCAACCTGCTGATATTCACCATAAACAACTTTAAGCGCCTGACCAGACTGGACATCATTAAGATTCGTCTCCGAAGACTTCAGCAACGTATTAAATAAGATCTGATAAGCAAGGCTTTTTCTTTCTCCCTTCAACAACCAGACCCCATTTTGCAAATCAAGGTCTGCATCTTCTTCCATAAAACTACCAATAGCATTTCCTGTAAAAACATCCTGTAGCATCTTAAAATTCACCTGTTTATTGGTAAAACTATGGATATAACTAAAGGGCTTACTCAGGTAAATATTATCTACGCGGTTCATCATTAACACGCTGTCTGGAGTAATTAAAGCCCTGGCAACCTCTATCCCGGCAAAAGCCGTCACACTTACCCAAATCTTCTTATCCTTTAACATCCGTACATTTACAGAAGCGCTGTTGCTGTTCCCATTGATACTGATCTGGGCTTTCCCCTTCATAGACAAAGTCTTGAAAACCAAATCCTTATCCCTGAGCATTTGCAGATTTTCCTTTTTCTTTACGTTAACCGTATCTGACTTCAGCACCGGAGGTGCCACAACAATAGCCTTCTTCGGTCTACAGGCTGCCATGGAAATGATGACAAAAGTGAAGAGCAGGCCCCTATTTAAAATATCTTTTCTCATTGATCTTCTGTTTTAATTTCTCCGATTTACTTCCCAGGTCCCTGGCCTGTTTCCACAGATCAAGAGCCTTTTCCTTATTTCCTTTTAAAGCAAGAATATCGCCATAATGCTCCAGATAAAGCATCTTTTTAACCGGGTTCAACTGTAATGCCTTCTGTATTTTCGCTTCTGCAAGATCAAATTTTGCCAGGTTCATCAATACCAGGGCATATACATCTTCCACAGAAGCCAGCAATTCCTGTTCTCCCGCCGCCAGTTCCTCTGCCGTTGCTATATTTTCGAGTGCAGCCGCATATTGATCTTCACGGTGCTGTGCAAAGGCAAGATAATAATATAAAACCGCTTGATTAGGATAAACAGATACTGCCGCAGAACCCGTTTCTATTGCCTTTTTAAATTCCTTTTGAGAAAGATATATATTCAAGACCTGCTCCCAAACTACATAAATCTGCTCAGATAGCTGCAGAGATTTTAAATACTGGACCAATGCTTCCTTTGCATCACCTTGTTTGTACAACAAATCACCGTACATTGCAAACAGACGAGGGTCGTCCTGATGTACAGCAACCAAGTCTCTCAAGATATTGCCTGCCGAAGGGATTTGCCCCTCAGCCACATAGTAATCCACCATAGCCAGATCCACCTCCAGACTGGAAGGATCCAAAGCTTTAGCTTTCTTTAACATGTTCAGCGCTTCCGACTTTTTACCATCTTTCTGCAGCAAATTACCGGCGTACAAATAGCTTTTTATATCTTCAGGGTTGTCTGCAATCACCTCGCCGGCTTCATATTCTGCCGTCTTTGACTTTTTCTCCTGATTTAAACGTTTTCTCCCTCTGGAAGATTCCACAGATACACCGAATTTTTTCTCTAATTCATCATAGGCCTTCAAAGCACCCGGTACATTCCCGGAAATGGCCAGTGCATTGCAGTGGTCAAAATAATAAGCTTCGACATCAGGCTCCATGACGATCAGGCGTTCAAGTACCTGTACCAAACCAGGCATATCTCCTTTTCTCTTGTACAATTCGGCACAGAGTTTCCAATACCAGATGTTATTGGAATTAAGGTCCATGGCCTTCTTCAGCGCGAACTCAGATTCCTGCAGTTTATTTTGCCGGTAATCCAAACTGGCAATCTCGTAATAAGCATCTGCCTGTCTAGGGTCCAGGCTAACCACCTTATTAAAGCTCTCTACGGCTTTAATATAGTTTTCATTGATTTTGTAGCGGATGCCATCAAAAAAAAAGCCCTTAACCAGATTACTATCTGGTTGAACCGGCTTTTGAGCAAAAGCAGGAAACGCAACAAATAGAAAAATAGTTAAGGCCCTGTATTTCATTTTCTTTTTATTTACCAGTATGACCGTATCCACCTGCACCACGAGCCGTATCGTTCAGCTCTTCTACAGGAGCCCAGCTCACTGTTTCGTGTTTAGCAATGATCATCTGAGCAATGCGGTCCCCATTGTTCACTGCGAAATCTGTATCAGAAAGATTGACCAGAAGCACCTTAATCTCTCCCCTGTAATCCGCATCAATCGTACCAGGCGAATTTACAATACTAATCCCGTGTTTATACGCTAAGCCGCTTCTTGGACGAATCTGAGCCTCATAACCAACAGGCAATTCTATATGGAGTCCGGTTGGGATCAAAACCCTTTGCAAAGGCTTAATCACAACTTCCTGTTCAACAAAGGCACGCATATCCATACCTGCTGCATGTTCTGTTTCGTAAGCTGGCAACGCATGGCCTGAATTATTGATAATATTTATCTTCATTTTTTAAATAATATAGTTTTCAATTGATCCTTTTCAAAATAGAAAATACCTCCAATAAAAGCAAGAAGCAAGGCATTTCCAATATAAATATTCCTGTTAAATATCCAAAAGGATAAAACAACCAGGACAACAGAGATGAGCAGATAACTTAAAATTCTTTTCAAGTCATAAGGAATCGGATAATATTTTTGTCCGAGTACATAAGAGATGACCATCATCACAAAATAAGCCAGCATAGACACCCATGCAGAGCCCATATAACTGTATTTTGGAATCAGTACAAAATTCAGAACAATGGTAATAATTGCCCCTATGATGGAAATATATAAGCCAAAACGGGTTTGGTCGGATAAACGGTACCAAATAGAAAGGTTCATATAAATCCCCAGACAAACGTAGCCAAACAGTAAATACGGCACTGCTGGTAAGCCTACCCAATATTCATTCTTACGTATAAAATACTTTAGAATCTCAATATTGGCAATCAAGCCAACAAATAAAACGGCTAAGGCAATGACAAAATAATGCAATATAATAGCATAGGTCTTTTTTGCATTTGCATTTTTTGCATGGCTAAAAAAGAAGGGTTCCGCCCCCAGTCTGAAAGCCGTAATAAAAATGCTCATAAAAATGGCAATTTTACATACCGCACCATAAATCCCCACCTGATGATCTGCAATCTTATGTGGCAACAACCTGCTCAATACAATTTTATCCAGGTTTTCATTGACAATAAAAGATAAATTAGCCACAAGGATCGGCCAGGAATAAGAAAACATCTTTCCAAACAATTCTTTGTCAAATCTTAACTGCAGTTTTAAAAATTCAGGAAGCAGCATAAAGAAAGTAACGATACTCGCAATCAGATTGGCCACAAATACATAACCTACCCAAATACCCCGGTACCAGGATCCCAGCCACTCTGACAAGGGCCAGTGATGTTTAATGATCAGTGGAATAATATAAATAAAGACCAGGTTAAAGCCTACAAAACACCCAATATTCAGAAATTTGATCAGGCTATATTTAAAGGCCTTATCATCAGCCCTTAACTTTGCAAACGGAATGACACATATCGCATCAATGAACAAGATCCAGATAAATAACTGCAGATAACGTTTATAGTCTGCGAGCTGATGAGGATCATCTGTCAGATAAGCCGCAATTGGATTGGAAAAAACCAATCCTGTAATTAAAAACAGCGTAGAAATGAAAGCGATGCACAGAAAAGAATTATTATAGACTTCCTGTTTCTTATCTTCATGTTTGTTCAGATAACGAAAATAGGTGCTTTCCATCCCAAAGGCCAGGACCGCATTGATCATTGACGCATAGGCGTACATGGTGGTAAATATCCCGTAAGTACCCGCAGCAAACTTACCTGTATAAATCGGCGTAAGTATAAAATTAAATAACCTGGAGAATACAGTACTCAAACCATAAATGGCTGTCTGGCCCAGAAACTTTTTAAATACAGACACGGCTACCTTTTAAGAATTTCGAAATTACGATAGTTTTTAAACTCTGCAGGGCTTACCTCTACAAGTTCAATTTTAGAACGGTCCGGTCCTTCATGGCACCATTCGGTAAAAACCTCCAGCTGCAGGTCATCGCCTTCCGCTTCTATATAGACAGAGCCATCCTTTTCATTTCTGATCAAGCCTTTTACCCCCATCTGATCTGCGATAGCTTTGGTCGTAGCCCTGAAGGAAACACCCTGTACCTTTCCCGTTATTCTGATATTAATATGCTTCATTTTATACTTGCTTTTCACCATGAACTTCAAAGTCCATTTCACTAATTCTCTTTTTTTCTGATAAAAATTCTTTCCAGATGCGCTGCAAAATATCAGCAGCAGGCTCCACCTGGTTTAATGCAGCAGCGATTTGACCAATCTCCAGTTCGCCTTCTTCCATATCGCCTTCAAACATTCCGGCCTTAGCTCTCGCCCGCCCCAGCAACGCTCGCAACTGGTCGGCATCAAGCCCATCATTTTCTGCTTTTATTACTCTTTCTGCAAAAGTATTATTTAATAACCGCACCGGCACCAATTTTTTCAGGCTTAATCTTGTATCGCCCTCTCCGGCACCAATAATCTTCTTTTTAAAATTGTCATGGGCCGACGATTCCCGGGCAACAGCAAAAGCCGACCCGACCTGTACACCTTCCGCTCCTAAAGCAAAAGCAGCCAGCATCGCTGCACCACTGCCTATTCCTCCAGCAGCAATAACAGGTATTTTAACTTCATTTTTAACCAGTGGAATCAGACATAAAGTCGTTGTTTCTTCCCTTCCATTATGTCCCCCGGCCTCAAAACCTTCGGCAACAACTGCATCTACTCCACAGGATTCTGCTTTAAGCGCGAACTTTCTATTGGCCACCACATGCACTACGGTAATGCCGTGTTGCTTCAAAAAACCCGTCCAGGTATCCGGATTTCCCGCAGAAGTAAAAACAATCTTTACACCCTCTTCAACCAGGATCTGCATAATTTCTTCCACATTTGGATAAAGCAGGGGTACATTCACCGCAAAGGGATAAACCGTTGCTGCTTTACACTTCTGAATATGCGTTTTAAGCACATCAGGATACATAGAGCCTGCCCCAATGATCCCTAAACCTCCGGCATTCGAAACCGCAGAAGCCAGTTTCCAGCCACTGCACCAAATCATTCCGGCCTGTATCACCGGATATTTTATCTTAAATAAATCAGTTATTCTGTTGGACATGTGCAAATTAAATTATCCTTCTAATACTGGTTTTATCACTAATTTTTCCTTCAGGAGCAAATTCCACGAGGTTAATTCCAGGTCGCTTTCCCTTTTCCAACGTTCCGTACTCTCCCTCAATACCCAAGAAAGCAGCCCCATTCCATGTAGCCCATTTCAGCAAGGTTTCAAAACTTAAGTTAAAATTTTCCTGGAGTGTTTTCATTTCCGACAGTATACTCAATTGATGATTACTCGCCAGACTGTCTGTCCCCAGGGTTATTTTAACACCTGCTTCGGCAAGCATCGGCACATCAGGCAGCCTGTTTTCTATATATTGATTGGCATTAGGGCACAAACACCAGTACAAACCGCTATGGACGGACTCCGCAAAACGAACGTCCTCTGCTGTGGTCAAAGTATTATGAACCAGGAGCACTTTACTCCCGGGTAATTCTTCAACAACACTTTGCAGGGAACTTTTCCCTGTAGCAGAAAAAAAAGAAATATCCAGCCCTAAAAATTCATATAATTTCAAAAATGCACCCTGCCTGAATTGGAAAAAAAGATTTTCGTCCTCCGTTTCCTGATTGTGCATACTCACCAGATTATCCTCCTTCAGGCTATAATCTTTAATAGCTGCAAAGAGTTCTTTAGATATAGAATAAGGCGCATGTGGAACAATCGAGGCCTTTAAAGGCGCAAACTCCTCTTTCATCTTTAATGCCCTTTCAAATATTGTTTTGGCCTGCGCAGGATTAAAGCCTAATGTTTCAATAAAAGTATGGTAATATAATCTGCTTCCTGTCTTAGTGGCCCCAGACACCAGCTGGTTGGAAATATCTCCTACGGCCACAATGCCATTTGCCAGCATTTCCCGGTCAGCCTTTTGCATCGCCTCTAAAATCATTTCTTCACTGCTATCGCGATGTTTAATCACCTGCTGAACAAAAGCCTGGAGTCCTGTTTGCTCGGGAATTTTCTCAAAAAGATGCGACAACTCTAAATGACAATGCGTATTGACCAAGCCTGGAACCAAAAAACCATGGTAATGCTTTATATTTTCAATATCCTGTTCCCTTGCCTGTTGTGCCT
Organism: Pedobacter nutrimenti; assembly: GCF_032678445.1. Lineage (GTDB taxonomy): Bacteria > Bacteroidota > Bacteroidia > Sphingobacteriales > Sphingobacteriaceae > Pedobacter > Pedobacter nutrimenti_A. The sequence continues at coordinate 34,906 of NZ_JAVTSQ010000015.1, read as the reverse complement.
GGAGGACAGCATGAACTGTCCCGTCCTCTTTAAGGGCAATTACCCCATTTTCTATAGGCGGAGAAGAAACCGGATAAACAACAGACGCAGATATATATTGAAGCATGGGCACAAATTACGGCTATACAAATCAATCCAGCAAATTAAGCCGGAGGCCTTTCAAATTTATTACATTTGCATACATCATCAACCTCACCCTAATGAACCGGATAGACAGGCTTTTTGGAATACTAGTCTTACTTCAAACGAAGAAATACATTACAGCAGAAAAAATTTCAGATCATTACCAGATCAGCATAAGAACGGTGTACAGAGATATAAAGGCACTGATTGAACAAGGTATACCCATCAGCTTTGAACAGCCGAAAGGCTATTTTATAGTACAGGGATATTTCCTGCCGCCGGTTTCTTTTAATACAGAAGAAGCCAATGCCCTGCTCATTATGGAAAGGCTTGTTGCCGGATTTACAGACCAGTCCATCCAGACACATTATTCAAGCGCGCTGAATAAAGTCAAAGCAGTACTCAGAAGTCAGCAAAAAGAAAAACTGGAATTTTTAAACGAAAACATCAAACTGCAATTACCTGATTATATAAAGAACGAATTTCAGCATTTATCAGTTCTTCAACATGTAATCTCCTCCAAAATACTTATAGAACTGGACTACATCAATAACAATAACGAAAGCAGTTTGAGGACTGTGGAATCCATAGGCCTCATTTTTTATGCCTTTAACTGGCACCTGATTGCCTGGTGCCATCTGCGTGCAGAATACCGTGATTTCAGAGTTTCCAGAATTGGAAGGATCAGATGTCTGGAATTGCCTTTTAGAAAACAAGATCACATGTCGGTTGCAGATTATATGAAAAAACTACCTGTCAATTATTAATGAAACCAGGAATAAAAGAGGCAAAGAGCATATGAATCCGCATATACTCCGCATATAATCCGCATCTAGTCCGCGTTTTCACGATAAAATGCGGATTAGATATAGACTTCTCATCTTGTAAAAGCAGAGTCATACGCCTCCTGCTTTAACCCGGTTATTCCTCTGTTTCTTCCAGCTTACCTTCTTTATTTCTCTTTAAGCTCACCTTCGGTTTTTCCTGGGTCCCTGTAATACTTAATGGAATACCAATCAGACCAAAAGGAGGAAGTCCAAGCCTCCCACTCATATTAAGCCGACCGTCAAAACTCACCTGTCCTTCAAACCTTGGCCTGAATCCGGCAACACGCATTTTAAACCGCTCAATGGTAATGATATTCTTACTGATCGTACTTTTTATATTGACTTCTGAAAGGTCAGGATTACTTAAACTATCTCTTTTTGTGGCTTTACCCACTGCATTCATAAATTTAAATCCACTTAGGCTGATCTTTTTAAGAGACAAGGTCCCTCCTCCCTTTAAAGAAGGGTAAACCGGCGCCATATCCTGATTCAATTTACCAGACAATTGATAGTCCAGGCCAACAATCCCTTTAGCCTTGCCTGCTGAACTGGCCAGCTCTCTAAACATTTTGATTTCTTTATAAGCCCTGGCAATATCAAATTCTTTGGCCAGAATATGGTAATCGAAAAGGGCAGATTTAGGCGTTAAACTTTTGTAAGTCGCATCCATAGTTACCGGTGCATCAATGATATTAAAACCTGTCTGGCTTAAAGTCATCACGCCAGCATTTAAGCCAAGACTCCCCTTAGCGTTCTTAATCAGCATACCTTTATAATGTACCGCATCGGCACTTGCCGTTAAAGAAACATTCAAATTATCAGGGATCAGGATCACTCCGGAGCCAGAAGATGGTGCTGTTGTTCCAGGCCCCTCGTTATACACCATAAATTCATCTGCAAACAGATGTTTACTTTTTAAATTGAACTGTCCGGTCAGCTTGGCTGTTTTACTCAGCGCATAATTAACCACATTTCCGAGTTCCCCATCCAGTTTAAAATCTGATGCGCCGTAAGTCGCATTGAATTGTTCAAATTTCATTTTATCCTGAAAGAAAGAGAATACCCCATTTTTAATCAGGAAAGACTTTGGAAAAAGATCAGATTGGAGGGCCAGATCGTGAACAACAACCTTTCCTTTATTATTGAGTTTAGCATACCGGCCCGCCACCGCATCACTTTGCAAACCCTGAAGAGATACATTGGTAAAAACAGTTCCCTTTACGCCATAACCTTTCAATGCAAAAAGCCTATAGATTTTACCTATATCTATAGTCCCTTTCGATTGAACGTGATACGCTACATTGTCAAAATTCTTCACATCCGCTTTTAATAAAAAGGGCTGCGTGCCCAGCTGGAAGGAAACAGGCTTAATATTTAAGCGGGTACCTTTCAGCGTACCATCCTGATTAACCAGTGAAGCATCAACTACAATATGTTCTAAAGCCTGATCAAAATTCTTGGTCTTTATCCGTCCGTTATTCAAATGAATTGTAGCTTCTGTGACCGGAAATAATCTCTTACGTTTATTATAGCTTCCCTTTGTTTTTACATCCAGATTCAGCACGCCGTTTAAATCAAGATCCTTTACCGGATAAAAACTTTTCAGTTCAGCGAAATTAAACACAGATTTTAGGTCTGAGTTTACAGTGATGTTATCTGTAGTCCGGAAATTCACAAAACCACGAATATAATTATCCAATGCCTGGATATGAATTTGACTGACATCAAACCAGGTACTTTTATATTGTCCATCCTTGTTTTCCCCGGTAAGCTTAAAATTAATATGATCAATAGCTACCGGAAGGGAAGCATATTTAAAATATCCTCCGGTTAGAGAAGATTTCAGCTCAAACCTTGGAATCGTTGCAATAACCGTATCTACCTGTCTGATTCCACTTTTAACCACTTTTTTGGTGTATTTACCATCTGCTTTAAGATCCAAAACCAAACGCCCCTTTAAATGTTCCAGCTGAAAAACCCTGGCCCACTTTTCCAGATCAATAGCGGCCCTGGTTTTAATATGAACTTCGGGATCTTTTAAGCCATTAAGCTTCACCACCGCATTCACATGGTCTTTTCCCATGGTAAAGTACAGACTATCCATATTGATATATAAGCTATCTGGATTTAAACTTGGGAGACGTGTCTGCAGGTTCAAAAACAGGTTGCGAATCGGCAATGGGGCTTTCGGATTGTTGATTTCCCCATCACGTATTTTCATATTAAAAGCAAGGGCAGGCATGGTTTTGCTTTTGACCAGGTATTTCCCGATCAGGGAAGCATTAATTTCGGCATAACCTTTAATATTGGTTTTTTCCATGCGTTCAGCAATAGCTGGTGGAAGGGCAGTAAAAATATTGTGCAAATCTGTTTCCTTAGCTACTGTCTTAAAATTGATATCATAACCATCTTTTAAAAAAGAAAAACGGCCCACAAACTGGATCGGCAGTGAATTGATTTTCAGATCATTTTCATTAAAGATCAGGTCCAGGGAATTCGTATTGATCTTCGTCAGCAGTTTAGCGTTGATCTTTTTATGAACCAGATAAGGTTGCCGATCGTAGTAAAGGTCAAGTGTATCAATGATGGCATTACTTTTCAGGTCAAAGATCGCCTTGCTTAAGTCTCCTTTTCCCGAATAGTTCAAGCCTGTAGCCTTTACCATCATCGGAATAGACAGATCATCATAAATCAGGTTACTTTTATTGATAAATATCCCTTCAATCTTCACCGCCGTAGAACTGGTGTCCTGCACTTTAACAGAAGTATCTGCTTTGCTTTTAAAGACATTGTAATTCGCATTTCCCTTTTCATCCACCTTTACATGAATATTTGCCTGGTCTAAAAAGATCTGGTCAATCTTTATCTCGCTAGACAAAAGAGAGCCGAGGTTTACCCGGAATGATAATTCTTTTGCATAAAGAAGTGTATCTTTTTGAAAAGGCGCCGCACCTTTCAAAGTAAAATCATTTAAGCTTAAAGTTAAAGAAGGAAAATGCTTAAAAAAGGAAAGGCTGCTGTGCCCGAATTTCACTTCCCCCTGTATATTTTTATTTACCCATTTCTGCGCTTCCTTAGAAATGGTATCAGGTAACAGGTAAGGCGTTACAAACGCAAGCAATACGATCGTGATCAGGCTTATGCCTGTAATTTTAAGAACTTTTTTCAATCTGAGGAGTCTGTAAATATAGACGGTGCAAAGTTAATTGTTTTCCTCAAAAAAACACGCTGCCATAGGGCTGTCAGTGCCGCTTATTTACTTTGTGTTATAAAACAAAATAAAACTATGGAACTGATAAAAATGTACCTGGAAGAACTGGACCAGGAAGCCCTGACTTCAAGAAAAATGCTGGAAAGAATTCCGGAGGATAAATTTGGATGGAAACCACATGAAAAAAGCATGAACATTAAAACTCTTGCTACACATCTGGCAGATCTGCACAGCTGGATTGGATTGGTACTGAGCACAGATGAACTGGATTTTTCTAATATGCCTTACCAGGTTGACGATGTGAATACTCCTCAGGAACTACTTTCCCTTCTTGAAAAAAGCCTGGCTAAATCCAGAGCTCAGCTGGTGCCGGGGAACGAAACCAAACTCGAAGAAAAATGGACGCTTAGAAATGCTGACCAGATTTATGATGTGTCGCCTAAATATGCGGTGATCCGGATGTCGCTGAACCAAATTGTACATCACAGGGCACAATTAGGGGTTTATCTTCGTCTTTTGAACATTCCAATTCCGGGAAGTTATGGTCCAAGCGCCGATGAAAATGCCTTCTAAAATCCTATTATAAAAACATTTTGATAGTATATATGGGTTTAAATTGATTCCTTTGCAAAAGGAAATCAATTTAAACCCTTCCCCATGTCAGATTCTACTACAAGATTAAATAAATACATTAGTGAAAGCGGTTTGTGCTCCAGACGGGCGGCAGACAGATATATAGAACAGGGTAATGTATATATTAATGGCAGAAAGGCCAAGGTTGGCGATAAAATGTTTTTTGGAGACGTTGTTGTTGTTAACGGCCAGACGATAGAGCCTAAAGCTGCAGAAAACTCCATTTTACTGGCTTTTAACAAGCCTACCGGCATTACCAGCACAACAGAAGCTGGTGTTAAAAGCAATATAGTAGATTATGTAAACCATAGTGAACGTGTTTTCCCGATTGGCCGGTTGGATAAAGATTCCCAGGGCTTAATTTTCCTCACCAATAATGGCGACCTTGTCAACAAGATATTAAGAGCAGGCAACAACCACGAAAAGGAATACATTGTGACGGTCAATAAGCCAATCACCGATCGTTTTATAGAAGGTATGTCAAAAGGCGTTCCTGTACTGGGTGTGATGACCAAAAAATGTAAAGTAACCAAAGAGGCTCCCCAAGTCTTCAAAATTGTTTTAATCCAGGGCCTGAACAGACAGATCAGAAGGATGTGCGAACATTTTGGGTACGAAGTAACCAAACTGGAGCGGGTAAGGATCATGAACATTAGCCTGAAAGGCCTGCCATTAGGAGAATGGAGGGAGCTTACACCTGAAGAACAGGACGGAATCTATAAAATGGTGGCCAAATCCAGCTCTGAAAAATCAGCTGCACCTAAGAGAATCACTAAAAAAGGAGCTGAAGCACCCGAAGCTCCGGTAACCAAACGCACAACCTCTTCAAGGCCAAAGCCGGCAGCCTCCTCCCGCGCAGGAAAACCGAAGACAGAGGGCAGAAATGCTTCTTCTTCCAAAAGAGCAACAAACGCTGCAGGTGTAACCGACTGGCATAAATCTAATGGCCCAAGCAAAAGACCGGTAAGACCATCCAAAGGAAGACCAGGTGCACCAGCTGCTAAGACCAGAAGCCCAAAGCGTTAACCAGGTGAATTGATTAGTAAGTCCTTATGACAAATAATCACGTTTTTTTAGGTAACTTTGCAGCCAAATGGCTATCACTAAAAAAACAGACATTCGTGCGCTAGACCTGAATCAGTTACAGCAGCATTTTATTTCTATTCAGGAACCCTCTTATCGCGCCAAACAGGTGTATCAGTGGTTATGGGAAAAATCTGCCCGCACTTTTGAACAGATGAGCAACTTATCCAAAGACTTGCGTAAAAAACTGGATGAGAACTTTGCGATTAATGTAGTAGAAGTAAACAACTCCCAGTTCAGCAACGACCATACGATAAAAAACACCTTTAAACTTTATGATGGAAACATTGTAGAAGGTGTTCTGATTCCTATGGAAGAGCGAATGACCGCTTGTGTAAGTTCGCAGGTAGGCTGCAGTCTGACCTGTAAATTCTGTGCAACGGGCTATATGGACCGCAAAAGAAACCTGAATGCAGATGAGATCTATGATCAGGTGGTTCTTATTGACCAGCAAGCCAAACAAAACTACAATGCTCCTTTAACCAATATCGTATATATGGGTATGGGAGAACCCCTGCTGAATTACGCGAACGTATTAAAGTCTATTGAAAGGATCACTGCACCTGACGGCCTGAACATGTCTTATAAACGGATTACCGTTTCTACTGCCGGCATCGCCAAAATGATTAAAAAACTAGGTGATGATGGTGTTAAGTTCAATCTTGCACTTTCACTTCATGCGGCGAACGATAAAAAGCGCAACGAGATCATGCCAATTAATGAGCAAAACTCCTTAAAGGCACTCGAAGAGGCATTAAAGTATTATTTTTCTAAAACCAAAAATCCGGTTACTTACGAATACATTGTTTTCAACAATTTCAATGATGAAATTGAAGATGCCATGGATCTGGCAAAGTTTTGCAAACATGTGCCTTGTAAAGTGAATCTGATTGAATACAATCCAATTCAGTTTGCTGATTTTATCAATGCGGAAGGGGATAAAATTGATGCCTTTTCAAATTACCTGAAAAGCCAGGGCATTAATACCAATATCAGACGCAGCCGTGGAAAAGACATCGATGCGGCTTGCGGTCAGCTGGCGGTAAAAGATCAGGCAAAATAAATTCCGTTTGAATAGTTAGTCTTCCTGGAAAGAAATCTACATTGGCCATATGTGGTCAATGTTCAATTTATTTTATGATCTGGCGGGCCTGCTTTTTCCAAGGCTATGTAATGCTTGCGGCAGTCCTCTGCTCAAAGCAGAACGGATAATTTGCCTAAAATGCGGGTATGATCTTCCCTATACAGATTTCCATCTTTTTGTTGATAATCCTCTGGCCAGGCAATTCTGGGGAAGAGTACCCCTACATGGCGCTACAGCGCTTCTTTATTTCAACAAGGGAGGTAAGACACAAAAGATGATCCACAACCTAAAGTACCAGCAGCAAACCGGAATAGGCCTGTTCTTAGGAAGAAAGATAGGTGAACACTTGTTAAATACAGAACATTATCAGGATATTGATCTGATCATCCCCGTACCCTTACATCCCCGTAAAATGCGGGCAAGAGGTTATAACCAAAGCCAGTTTCTTGCAGAGGGCATTGCAGAAATACTTGGCATACAGATCAACAACAAAACCTTAATTCGAAAAACAGCGACGCAAAGCCAAACGAAAAAGGACCGGTATACCAGGTTTCAAAACTTACAACACACCTTTAAAGTGATGGACAAGAATGTCCTCCAGGGCAAACATATCCTGCTTGTAGACGATGTGGTAACAACCGGCGCTACTTTGGAATCCTGTGCAACTGAACTTCAAAAATATAGTGTAAAAAAACTCAGTATTGCAGCCGCCGCCTATGTGCGTTAAATATTTCAAATTAAATGAGGTAGAATAAAAATATTTTTGTTCCTTTGTTACGAGAGCGTTAATTTAAGGGTCGATAATTCCTTCGGAAGACATCGGCCCTTTATTCTTTAAGCCCATACAGATTACGTCTTATTCCAAATATCCTTAGACAATTTCACCGGTAAAATTCAGCCTGATGGCTTTTGTACAAATAAAAAGCAGTAGCTTTTTTACTTAAACTACTGCTTCTTTAGAAAATTGTATCCGGCCATTGTACAACAGCCAGATTATAAAATCATTTCCTGTTATTTATATAAAGGAAATTTGCTGATCAAAGCTAAAACCTGTTTTTTAATATTTGCAAGACTGGCTTCATCTTCAGGATTAACCAATACCTGATCAATCAGATCCACGATGGTTTCCATATCCTGCTCTTTTAGTCCGCGGCTGGTTACAGCTGCAGTACCAACACGAATTCCCGAGGTTACAAACGGCGATTTATCATCGAAAGGAACCATGTTCTTGTTTACTGTAATATCAGCTTTACCCAAAGCAGCTTCAGCCACTTTTCCGTTGATGTTTTTATTGCGAAGATCGATCAGCATCAGGTGATTATCTGTACCACCAGAGATGATACCATAACCTTTTGCTACCAAGGCTTTCGCCATTGCCTGTGCATTCGATTTTACCTGTTTGATATACTCCAGGTACTCATCACTTAAGGCTTCGCCAAAAGCAATGGCTTTTGCTGCAATGATGTGTTCCAAAGGACCACCTTGAGTTCCTGGGAAAACAGCCATATCCAATACAGAAGACATCATTCTCACTTCTCCTTTTGGTGTTTTTAATCCAAACGGGTTTTCAAAATCCTTGCCCATCATGATCATACCACCGCGCGGACCGCGTAAAGTTTTGTGTGTAGTTGTGGTTACGATATGGCAATGCGGTAGCGGGTCAGCCAGCAATCCACGCGCGATCATACCTGCCGGATGAGAAATATCAGCAAGAACCAAAGCGCCGATTTTATCTGCAACACTACGGATAAATGCATAATCCCACTCTCTTGAATAGGCCGATGCACCGCAAATGATCAATTTTGGACGCTCTGCCAAAGCAACTTCTTCCAGCTTGGCATAGTCAATTAAACCGTCTTCTTTTTTAACACCATAAAATAACGGATGATACAATTTACCAGAAAAATTTACCGGCGATCCGTGTGTCAGGTGTCCTCCATGAGAAAGATCAAAACCTAATATTTTATCTCCTGGCTGTATAACGGCAAGCATTACAGCTGCATTTGCCTGCGCACCTGAGTGTGGCTGTACATTTACCCATGCTGCACCAAATAATTTTTTAGCACGTTCAATCGCTATATTTTCAATTTCATCTACAACTTCACAACCGCCATAATAACGTTTGCCAGGCAGGCCTTCAGCATATTTATTGGTTAAAACCGAACCTGCAGCTTCCATGACCTGCTTGCTTACAAAATTTTCAGAAGCAATCAGCTCAAGTCCATTTTCCTGACGATCTAATTCCTTGTCAATCAAATCAAAAATTAAAGTATCACGTTTCATTTATATGTTTTGTTTTTATTTATTACGCATGAATAAAGCCTACAAAGAAAGCTTCTGTACAGCCCTGTGTTTTCTTCGGTAAAAATAATGATTTCTGGCGGAGTTTGGTTAGTAAAATGTTGTTAACCAAAATCTATTCATCGAAATCTGGACTTGCAGCCTGTTAACAGGGAATATTTATGCTGATTATATTAAACAAAATCCCTTACTTTGTAAATTCTATTAAGACCTATATGGAAGACAGTAAGCGTCCATTATTACCAAACATTAATTATCCTGCTGACCTAAAGCAGTATAAAGAAGAAGACCTGGAGCAGATCAGCCAGGAACTCCGTCAGTATATCATTGACACTGTGAGTGTAAACGGAGGCCATTTTGCTGCCAGTCTTGGTGTAGTAGAATTAACCGTAGCGCTTCATTATGTGCTCAATACCCCTTACGACAAGCTCGTATGGGATGTAGGGCACCAAGCTTATGGCCATAAGATATTAACAGGAAGAAAGTCTGTATTCCATACCAATCGCGTGCTTCACGGCATCAGTGGCTTCCCGAATATGGCAGAGAGTGAATACGATACCTTTGGCGTTGGCCATTCATCCACCTCCATTTCTGCCGCTTTGGGTATGGCAGTAGCTTCGCACTACAAAGGAGAAACAGACAGACAACATGTCGCTGTAATCGGAGACGGTGCAATGACTGCTGGCCTTGCTTTTGAAGGCCTCAACCACGCTGGAATCGAGAACTCGAATCTTTTGGTGATCCTGAATGACAACTGCATGTCCATTGACCCCAATGTAGGTGCATTAAAAGAATATTTGACCAGCATCACCACGTCAAAATCATACAACCGTTTCAGAGATGACATCTCTAATATGCTCATCAAACTTTCTGAACTTGGGCCAAATGCACACAAGTTTGTTAAGAAAATAGAAAAAAGCATCAAAGGTACACTACTGAAGCAAAGCAATTTATTTGAAGCCCTGAATTTTAGATATTTTGGCCCGGTAGACGGACATGATGTAAAAAAACTAGCCGCAGTTATACGTGACCTGAAAGATATTCCTGGTCCAAAACTGCTGCACTGCGTAACCTTAAAGGGAAAGGGCTTTGCTCTTGCAGAAAAAGATCAAACCAAATGGCATGCGCCAGGTCTGTTTGATAAGATTACAGGAGAAATTAAGAAAAGTGTAAGTGATAAGCCTCAGCCTCCAAAATACCAGGATGTATTTGGCCATACACTGGTAGAACTTGCAGAAGCCAATAAAAACATTGTTGGAATAACACCTGCAATGCCCTCAGGATCATCCATGAACATCATGATGAAAGCGATGCCAGACCGGGCATTTGATGTGGGGATAGCAGAACAGCATGCGGTAACTTTTTCTGCAGGACTGGCTACTCAAGGCTTAATTCCATTTTGCAATATCTACTCCAGCTTTATGCAAAGGGCTTATGACCAGGTGATCCACGATGTTGCCATTCAAAACCTGAATGTCGTATTCTGCCTGGACCGCGCTGGCGTGGCAGGTGCAGACGGCGCAACACATCATGGTGCCTATGATCTTGCTTATATGAGGTGTATTCCAAATATGACCGTTGCGGCTCCAATGAATGAAGAAGAACTCCGTAACCTGATGTATACCGCTCAAAAGGAAAACAAAGGACCTTTTTCTATTCGCTACCCTCGTGGAAATGGTGTGATGCCAGATTGGAAGCGACCGCTAAAGGAACTTGAGGTAGGTAAGGGAAGAAAAATATGCGACGGTGAAGATGTAGCCATTCTGACCATAGGACACGTAGGAAATTTTGCTGTTGAAGCCTGTAAAGAGCTAAACAGCGAGGGTATTCATCCTGCTCACTATGATCTCCGTTTTGTAAAACCTCTGGATGAGGCTTTGCTCCATGATGTTTTCAGCCGCTACAAAAATGTGATCACTGTTGAAGATGGTTGCTTACAAGGTGGAATGGGCTCGGCAGTGCTGGAATTCATGGCGGATCATGACTATAGCTCAAAAGTTGTACGCCTGGGCATGCCGGATGAACTGGTAGAGCATGGTGAACAGCCGGAATTGTGGGCCTTATGCGGTTATGATACAGCAGCCATCATTAGAACGGTTAAAACGATGGCGGTCAGAAGAACCACAGAAACCATTGCATCTTAAAGGAAAAGCGCATCAAGCTGTGGAGTTTCTCTACAGCACTTTGCTGAATACAAAAATTTAAATAGCTATTTATCAGCTTGTTAAAAATAAATTAGTTTGTGGCATCATTATGTAACCTAACTAATCATATTAACAAGAATAATTAAATTTAAAATAAATAGTTATGAAAAAGTTCATTTTATCAGCAGCATTTTTAGCATTCGCAGGAGTAGCATCAGTTCAGGCAAACGACATTAAAGCTCCTGTAGCTATTACCGTACCACAAGACAGTACTACAAAAGTTCCTGTTAAATTGGAAGAGTTGCCTGATGCGGTTAAAACAACCTTAAAATCAGACAAGTATAAAGAATGGGTACCTCAAACTGCATTCCTGATTACCGCAGCAGATAAAACTTCATGGTATCAGATCGATGTTAAAAAAGGAGAACAAACTGCTTCTTTAAAAGTTGGAAAAGATGGTAAAGTTGTAGAATAAACCACAAATTAAACAAATAACATCAACAAAAGCCGGATATCGTTCCGGCTTTTGTATTTTTGCTATATCATGAAAAACTACCCTATGGCAAAAATACTGATTATTGAAGATGATCTTACGTTCTCTCAGTTGTTAGAAGGCTTTCTTAAAAAGCATCAATATGAGCCACTAGCAGTTCACGATGTGAAAGCAAGTCTGAAGATCATAAATCAACAGGATTTCGACCTGTTCCTGGTAGACTACCGCTTACCCGATGGAACTGGTCTTGACGTATTGTCTCATTTACGGGAAAAAGGATCCACCGTTCCAGTGGTGATCATGACCAGCTTTAACGATGTCAGGACAGCAGTAAAGTCTATCCGGCTGGGCGCTTTTGATTACATCACCAAGCCTGTAAATCCCGATGAACTGCTGATGATCGTAAAAAGTGCACTGGACAAAAATGATCCGGCTGAACCTGTAAACCAGGAACAGCATGCAGACACCATCAAAGGAAAAAGTTCCACTTCAGATAAACTATATGAGCACATTAGTCTGGTCGCCCCTACCGACATGTCTGTGGTGATTCAGGGCGAAAGTGGCACCGGAAAAGAATATGCGGCCAGGACCCTTCACTTGCAAAGCAAACGCAGCAACAAACCCTTTGTGGCCATAGATTGTGGCGCCCTGTCCAAAGACCTTGCAGCAAGCGAATTGTTTGGACATGTAAAAGGGGCCTTTACGGGTGCCCTGAACGACAAAAAGGGACAATTTGAAGCCGCAGATGGCGGCACATTATTCCTGGATGAAGTGGGAAACCTGAGTTATGAAGTACAGGTAAAACTACTTAGAGCCTTACAGGAAAGAGTGATACAGCCTATAGGCAGCACCAAGACCATTGCGGTAGACGTAAGGATTATAGCTGCAACCAACGATGACCTCAACAACAGTGTAAGCAAAGGGACTTTCAGGGAAGACCTTTACCACCGCCTGAATGAATTCAAGATCCAGCTCCCTGCCCTGCGTGACCGGGGAAAAGACATCGACTTGTTCATCAACCACTTTATTGAAATTTCTAATGCAGAACTGGGCAGGAATGTAAAATACCTCTCAGATGCAGCAAAAGAACTGTTATATAAATACGATTGGCCGGGAAACCTTCGGGAACTGAAAAACGTGATCAAAAGAATGGTCTTGCTAACCGCAGGAGAAACTGCGGAAGCCACTTCGCTCCCGGATGAAATGATCATTTCTGTAAACCAAAGTCCTAAGCCCAATACATCAGACCTTAAAGCCATCAATGAAGTGAATGAAAAGTCTCTGATTATTGAAACCCTGATCAAAGTAAAATACAATAAATCCCAGGCTGCAAGACTTCTTAATATAGACAGGAAAACGCTATACAGTAAAATGGAACGCTATGAGATCGAGTAATGCTCAATCTCATAGATTAACTTTTTCAATCTTCCCAGCAGCATTCTTACTTGTCTAACCTGAGCGGGGGCTATTTTTTTTGATTCATTCAGTTCGATTTCCATTTTTCTAAAAGCAGCCGCAAGCTCCCTGCTTCCCATCTGTGCAATACGGCCCGCAAGACGGTGAGTGACCAAAGAAACATGCGCAACATCTTCACCAGCAATCGCATCTTCTATTTCCTGGTCGTCCTGAATGCAGTCCTGAACAAAACGGTTCATGATCTTATCGAACTGTTCCTGGTCACCAAAGGTCATTTTTTCTATATAGGAAGGGTCAAAAACGATATCTGGCTCCGTATCCAAAGGGACAGGCAATTCATTTTCCAGTACAGACAATAAATCCAGCTCTTTAAAAGGTTTCATAATCAGGCCATCAAAACCGCCAGCCAGAAGTCCGGCACGCTCCTCCGGCATGACCTGGGCCGTCATGGCATAAATCTTCACTTCTTTTCCAATCTTTTCTCTCATGAGGCGGCAAAGCTCAGTTCCCGGAATTTCCGGCATCCGGATATCCATAAAAATAAATTGCACTTCAGGATCCCATTCCGCATTCAACATATCGCCCGGTTTATTAAAACAGGTATAGTTGATCTGGTGATTTTTGAAGATCAAACTACAAAGGTTCAGGATCAACTGATCATCGTCAATCACCCATACTTTATTTCCCCCGGATGGAAAGGTCAGCCGCTCTTTTACAGCATCTAGTTCTGGCGCTTCTGCCACTGCAAACTGCAAATAAACCGTAAAACTACTCCCCAGCCCCTTTTTACTTTTCACATAGATTCTTCCACCCTGATTCTCTACCAGAGATTTAACAATGGTTAATCCAAGGCCAGCCCCGGTTTGATTCAAAATAGATTTCTCCGGAGCTTCGGCCTGCTCGAATTCATTAAAAATATATTGGGTTTCCTCCTCAGACAAACCAATTCCTGTATCCTTTACCAGGAAAGTAAAATGAAGCAAATCTCCCTGTCTCTTATAAAACACGGAAAAAAGCACCTCACCCTCCACAGTAAATTTAATGGCGTTGCTCAGTAAGTTAAACAGGATCTGCTTCAGACGGAAGGGATCCCCTTGTATGTATTCTATGCCGTTAAGCTCAAAATTAACAGCCAGGCTTAAAGCCTTCCGATCGGCCTGTTGTTTCACAATAAGCACAACCTCGTCGAGCAGTTCCCTGACGTTAAAAACCTTATTCGTAAATGTAAATTTGCCGGAAATCAAACGGTTATAGTCTAAGATTTCATTCACGATCTGCAACAGGTGCTCTGAAGAATGGTAAATGGCATCAATATATTTCCTGCCAGGATTTTCCTGCTGTTTGATCAGCTCCGCATAACCAATAATAGATTGAAGGGGCGTGCGGATCTCATGACTCATATTGGACAGGAAACGTTGCTTGGCCTTTCCATGATATTCCGCTTCTTCTGTAGCGGCCTCCATTTCCTTCCTGTATTTATTGCTCCGGGTAATATCGGTCAGAATCAGGTAAAGCAACAACACCATAAGGAGAAAGAAAACCACCATGATAATGCTGATCCGGTTAATACCCGTATTGACCACTTTTTTTGCCTGGATACCGTTCTGTTCTATCTGTGCCACAGCTTCACTTTCTACCTTTTTAAGGATGCCCAGCATCTGGCTGATGAGCAAACTATTGGCATTGGCCAGAACCGCCTCTCTGTTCAAAAAGCGTTGACTCTTGATTTTTTGCTCTTTTTCTATGGCCCGAAGGGATTCTTCCATTCCCTTCACAATTTTTCTTTCGTTGGATAAAGCGATGGTATCTCTTTTTACCTTTTCTTCATTAACAATCTTAAAGGTTTTATCTTCTTCGCCTTCCGTCTTTTTCTTTCCAAAAATTTTACTAAAAAAACTTCTCGGCTTCTCTTCCGAGGGTATCACAGTAGTGGTAGAGGTCCTTTTTTCAGAAGTCACGACTGTACTGTCTGCCTCTGCCGAATTTTTATTGACCAGATCATTGAACTTCTGCACCTGGGTTGAGAAAGACTTGTTATTGATCAGTTTTTCGCGAACTTTTAAATAATTTACAAATTGTTTATCTCTAACCGTCAAAAGTCCATCAATAGAGGCAATCCTCCGGAGCTGAACAGAATCGCCCGCATATAAGCCCGCAAGTGTATCCAGCAACGTTCTCAATTGCTTTGAATCTTTAAAAAACTTATTATAATTACCCGGATCATTCAGGGCCTGTTTTTTCTGCACCTGGTCCAGTGCAGATATTCTCCGGGACAATTCGTTAACCACACGAAGCTTCTCATTTGGCGAAGAGATGTTCTCCACCGTATTCATCATTTCCCGAAAAGCTACCTTACTCACCAACCAGGCCATAAAAAGGGCAAAGCAGGCCAGTACAAGTGCCAAAATCACTTTACCTCTTATGGCATGAATAAAACCTTCCTTAGAAACACGCATCATATGCATTTATTACAGGAAAAATGATGCCAAGCTCTGAGATCTGTGTTAATCCAGCCAAATTAGCGGATATTTTACCGGAAGATTCCTGATGACTTCTTCTCCTTTCGGATCGTGGTCCAGCTTTACCCAGGTGGCCAGCCACTCTTCATTACCGTAAGCAGCCGCCCCCAGCACCAAAAACGGCTGTGCCACCGGCCATTCGTCCCAGTGCATCACATCCGGCTTCAACTTCCATAAGGATTTATCAGCAACGTAAGGAAACATGTATTGAATTCCCTTTTTAATGGATCTCCCGTCTGGTGTAGAATAATTCCACAGGTTGTTCTCGGGCGTAGACAGCACCCTGCATAAGGTGGTCATTACATCCAGGTTAAAAAGCGAATATCCATAGGCTTTGGTTCTGGCCTGTTCAAGTGGAAAGCTTCCATCTGCTGCCATTTGGTCTGGCAGAAGTACATTTTTATACCGGTCAATACAGAATTTCTGCAGTGCTGTATTATTGGTCAGCCCGGAAAAAGCAGCAATCTGCAACACAAAACAAGTCCCATGATTATTTTTCGCGTTCATTTCTGCTTTGCCGTTGGGATGTTCCATAAGCCAGGTGGTATAATCAGCAAACCATTGTTTAATTTTCTGCAGGTCCTCACCCTGCATTTTGCTGTGCATCACATGAATTCCCATCACCACATCCAGCAAATGAATGGTATCAATAATTCCAATACCCCTTCCTGTATACAACCCCTTTATCGCCTGCGCATACAAGAGATTAGGGTTCATCCGGGTCTGTTCATCAATAAACCAGGCCCTCAAATGTTTCTCCGCAGCCTGAACATACTTCGCATTCCCTGTAATTTTATAGGCCGAGGCCAGTGCCCCGATGATCCGGCTAAACCGGATCATGGCCAATCTGTGTGCAGTAAAATTCTCCGGATTGGTCATACCATCCCTTTGGATATAAGGCCCGTTTGGATTTTTTGGATCCGGCCACCAGTAATCACCCTCAGAAAAGAAATCATGCTTCCCTCCTGCGCTTCTTGGAGAAGAGGCCGCAGTTACAGTGATCGGATCTGCCTTTAGAGCAGCATTGGCTTCCCGTAATATTTGTTCCTTAAGTACGGATTCTGCAGTCTGAAATACTTGTGAAGAATTTTTGTTGTTCTTTATAACTGAACATCCTGATAAAATAAGACTGAGTATCAACAGGAACCTGCCTCTGCGTAAAAACATAGATAATTTGGTTAGATTAAATCAAAGTTAAGATATCAGGATCAAAGCCACCATACAAATTGTAACACATTTGTTATTTCAAATTAATTTATTTCTGGCCTGTTCATTCATTAAGCATTAAAACTATCTTAGTCTTTCTTTTTCCAGCTCATGAATTATATAAAGTTCTCTACCTCTTACCATACCGGAAAACTCCAGTCAGAATTAACGGAGGTTCTAAAAGAAGAATGGCCTTTACATTTTAATACAAGGGATTTTAATGGCGACTGGAGGAGTATTTCCCTTCGTTCCGCCAGTGGACAAAACAAAGACATCTACGCCCATCCGGACGTTACCTATCAAGACACACCTGCACTTGGTCTGATGCCCTATGTAAAAGAGATTCTTGATTCCTGGAAGTGCGACAAAGAAGCCGTACGCCTGCTATCGCTGGCACCCGGAAGTTTCATCAAACCTCATCAAGACCAGGGATGCAGTTACGCAGATGGGCAATTCAGAATTCATATCCCGATTGTAACCAATCCAGAGGTATACTTCACCATTGAAGATGAAAGACTCCATCTGGCCGAGGGAGAATGCTGGTATATGGATTTCAGTGCCACACATAGCATTGTTAACGCAGGTAGTTCCGCAAGAGTACACCTGATCATTGATGGGATACGCAACGACTGGACAGACCAGTACTTTGCCCAACATGGGTATAACCTCAGCGAAAAATCTGCCGGAGTGGTCCATGATGAGGCGACAAGAAATGGCATGATCCGGGAACTGGAACAAATGAATACAGAAACCGCCAGACGTTTAATTGCTCAATTAAGAACAGAAATATAATGCAAATCACTCCAATAGCCAATTGGATCCCCTATCAGATGAACTACACCAGTGAAAGCGGCTGGATGCTCAAATGGCTTGACCTCGGAAAAAAAATCATAGACGACCCTTTTTTTGACGAGACCATACAAATTTGCCGTTCCAAACAAAGAGAACGATCTGCTTTACAAAGCCTTTCCAACCCAGATTTTATGATTGAGGCCTGCAAAGGATTACATTTTCTGGCGCCCTCAGCTTTCATTTTTCATGTATCCAGATGCGGCTCGACTTTACTTTCACAAGCTTTTTCGCAGTCAGACGAAAATATCGTCATTGCAGAAGCACCCTTACTCGACGAGATTTTAAGGGCCGGGGAAAAACAACCTGAAATCCAATTACCTGTTCTGGAAACCTGGTTCAGATCTGCACTCCACTTAATGGGCCAGCACCGGAATTTTAAGGAAAGCAATTACCTCATCAAACTGGACAGCTGGCATATTCACTTTTATGAGACCTTGCGTCAATGGTTTCCAACGACTCCCTTTTTCTTCCTTTACCGCAAACCAGAAGAAGTAATCGCCTCTCATGATAAGCGAAGAGGTATTCACAGTGTTCCCGGAATGGTCAGTAACATCCTCCTTAAGACCAAAAGGCCGGACCATTATGGAAGTGACTTTAACGGTTATACAGCAGAAGTCTTACAGCAGTACTATCAAAAACTGGCCGTAATACATCAGCTGAAACATTCGGAAAACCTGTTTTTTGATTATGCAAAGGGTGTAAAAGAAATGGTATTCGCTTTCAGTTCCTTTACGGGAATACCAGTAAATGAGAATCTGCTCGGACGGTTAAATTACCACAGCAAATCTTCAAATGAATCATTCAGACCCGAAGCCAGTCCCGAGCCCGGAAGATTCTACTTCGACGATTGCCACCACAGTTATGAACATTTAAGAGCCATCAATAGCTAAGCACAATCAACCAAGCTTTTCTTTTTCCGCAAGGTTTAATGTTGTAGATTGCAGTTCAAATTTAAACCGAATATACCATTTAAGAATATCCTATTAAAAATGACAGAGTGCACTTTCCTTCGTGTTTTTTATGAAATTCATCAAAGTAAAAAACAAAGAGACCTTACGCCTGAGTACCCCAATTTTGATCACCTTGAAAACATATGGCTAAGCATTTATGGCCTGGGAAAGTACGAAACCTATCATTTTATATATGCAGAATGCAGACATTTTAATCATTTCAATCAATGGTTAGATCAGCTTAAGGGCAACGAATTCCTGGAAAAGGCCGCAATTCAGTTCAACAACTGGCTAACACAACAACCAGATTCCGATCCAGCCCCCCTCCCTACGCAAAAACAATTACTCAATGAAGAGCAATTGCAGTTCTGGGAGCAATATGGCTACCTCAAAATAAGTGATCTCATTGAACCAGAACTTTGTGATGAAGTCAAAGAATTGATCTGCACACACCTGGGCATCAATTTATCAAATCCATATACCTGGTATACGCCACATCCAGACTGGCAAGGGCTTATGGTACAAGTCTATCAGGACACCAGACAAGAAGCGATCAGGAGACATCCAAATGTACATCAGCTGTTTTCAGAACTTTACGCTGGCCAGCAAATCATTGCCAATACAGAAAAAGTGAGCTTCAACCCGCCCGAAACCCCATACTGGCTGTTCAGAAGCGGTGATCTTCACTGGGATATAGATCTGGACAAGCCGGTAGAATATACCATACAGGGACTCATCTACCTGGACGATGTTCCAGAAGACCGGGGACCATTAACTTTGGTTCCAGGAGTACACCGTCAATTTAACGAATGGATAAAATCGTTCAGAACTCTTGAAGACGCGCACCATGTTATGCGAAGCCAGGTACAAGGCACACCAGTACCCGGAAAAAAAGGAGATATCATTGTCTGGCTCAATACGCTTCCTCATGCAGCAAGTGCCAACCACTCCTCTTTGCCAAGATTTGTTCAATACCTCAGTTTCTCAAAATTATAATGGGTCATATTGTTCAGTTTACAGGTTTATCCGGAAGCGGGAAAACAACTTTATCAAATGCCCTTCTTCAATGGGGAAAGCAATCTGGTCTAAGAATTAAACTCATAGACGGAGACGTTTATCGTCAAACCCTCTGCAAGGATCTGGGTTTTAGCAAAGCAGACCGTCTTGAGAACATCTTCCGCCTGGGCAATTATGCTTCAAGTCTTCTAACAGATTATGATTTCATATGCATAGCCGCTATTAATCCATACGAAGAGGGAAGGCTACAGCTGAAACTAAAATATGGAGCCTTATTAATCTGGCTCAAGTGTGATTTGGAAACACTTATTCAGAGAGATCCCAAGGGCTTATATAAAAAGGCAATGCTTCCAAATGGTCATCCCGACAAAATATACAATCTTACCGGTCTCAACGACACTTTTGAAACGCCGCAGCTGGCAGATTTAACCCTGGACACCAGCACATTAAACCTTGATCAATGCCTCCGGTTAACTGTTGATTTTCTGAGCAGCAGAAAGATTCCTTAGCACCACGTGTGCCAGAGCAAACTGATCTTTATGCGCTAAACCCGTAATAAGGTATTTATGATGAAAATCAATTCTTTGCTTATTTTCGTTAAAACCAAACCTGGTTTTCCCTATGATCATTCCATTTTCTCCGGCCTGACTTAATACAACATCGTACTTTTCCTTGTTTTTTAAGATCATTGCACCCTGCAAAATCTTATTGCTGCTGCCACTGGCTATAAAATCAATGTGAGCAGAGACCTCTGCCAATTCCTTACTGCTAAATTTATCCTCGTCAAAACCCAGTTGGGACAAGCAAATCACCAGATCACAACCAACCTCCCCCTTTAGATATTCCGCAGTTCTGTTGGCTGCAGTATAAGGATTTTCGAACAAAACCCCTTCTATATCCAGCCGCGGGCCGACACCTGTTACACCAACTTTCAATCCCTTTGTTTTGATCACTATGTAAGGTTTAATTGCAGAGCTCAATACGGAATGGCTAAACCTATAATTGCAATTCACCAGGGAGAAATTCATCTGTGGGATCAATTCCGAAAAACCGGCCTGGCCCATAGACAACTCGTTAATTCCGATGGTTACAGCGTGGTAGCCAATTTTGTTCATCAGACCAACCGCTTTTTCATGCCTTTCCCGGCTTTGTTGCCCATCGAGGAAATTACCTGCATCAACAACCAATCCAGATACATCTTCATTGGCCATCAAAGCAAGAACTTTCTCCAAGCCTCCAAAACCGTCCTGATTACTTTTGATCTGACTGTTCATATCATTGGTCTGAAAGATATTGATACACTTTCCTGCATCAACAGTATTGATCTTTTTACTAACATCAGCTAATGCCTGTAGGGGTTTACCAAGCATAGTAACTCCAGCTAAAATGCCCGAGCTTTTCAAAAATGATCTTCTGGGAGAGGACATAATTAATAGTTTTATAAAGTAATTATAGGGAAAAAAAGCAGGTAACGCAACATTTGTATAAATATTATATTTTTATTCAAATTCTATTTGAAAGAATTTAATATTGTCTTATATTTAAATTTAATTTTATTGAGTGAATTCATCAATCAACAGAATTAAATTTTTGACACACCAAATTAACGGGCCTTTTGAATTGTTTTATGAAAGCAATCTTCTCCATCACTGGTTTATCTTCTGTCCATAGTGAGATACTTCGCCCGTTAAATCCCCATCGGCATATTCGGTTTATTCAGTACACATATCAAAATCAAATTTTATGGATCCTATACTAGGAACAGTTATCATTTTCGCTGGTAATTTTGCCCCACGAGGCTGGGCGCTTTGCTTGGGCCAACTCATGGCAATTTCACAGAATCAAGCACTCTTTTCCATCTTGGGCACTACTTATGGAGGAGATGGAGTGACCACATTCGCATTACCCGATCTGAGGGGAAGAGTACCTGTTGGACAAGGGCAGGGACCTGGACTTTCCAATTATGTTTTAGGGGAAAAAACTGGGGTAGAAAACACCACTTTAACCGTCAATCAAATGCCTATGCATACGCATGTTGCCACAACTGCGATGAAAGTAAGCAGTCAGCAGGGTGACCAGGTAACACCAGTAGCAGCCAGTTCTATTTCAGCAGTTAAAGACATTAATGGTGATCCAGCCAAGGGTTTTAGTTCCCAGACTCCAGATATAGGCTTAACCAATGCCGTTACAAACACAAATGGCATGGCCGGCGGCAGCCAACCCTTTTCCCTCCTCCAACCGGTTCTTTGTGTGAACTATATCATTGCCTTGGTAGGCATTTTCCCATCAAGGAACTAATTCAAAAGATATAAAGTCCATGAAACAGTCATCTTCATTAC
The DNA here is from genome assembly GCF_032678445.1 of Pedobacter nutrimenti. Lineage (GTDB taxonomy): Bacteria > Bacteroidota > Bacteroidia > Sphingobacteriales > Sphingobacteriaceae > Pedobacter > Pedobacter nutrimenti_A. The sequence continues at coordinate 12,708 of NZ_JAVTSQ010000015.1, read as the reverse complement.
GCCTCATTCTCACCACATTTCTATTCATTGTTCTTTGCTCTTTAAGAACTTTTGCTCAACTCAGTCCGGGAGACATCGCTATCGTCGGTTTTAATTCTGACACAGAACCCGATGAACTCGCCTTGGTTACCCTGGCCAGTATCCCCTCGGGCCAGGTCATTAAAATAACCGACAGGGCATGGACGGGGTCAAATGCATTTGACGTGAGCAATACCACGGCCGAAGGGCTGTTAACATGGACAACAACCTCGGTTATTCCTGCCGGGACCTTGCTTAAACTCACTATTGCTGCAGGTGGTGGTACCGGCGGTACCCTGACCTCCTACGGAACAGTAAGTCATTCGGGCTGGACAGATTTTGCAGTAGCCAGCGGAGGAGACAATTGGTTCATTTATACTGGAACGGAAGCCGCTCCTACTTTTATTTATGGCTTTGCAAACTGGTCTACAGACCTTGCCGGGGGAGGAAACTGGTTAAGTTCTGGAACGCCTTCTGCGACCACCTCCTATAAACCATCTGGCCTTACTTCAGGAACTACAGCTGTGGCCCTAACCGGTAGCACATTGCATGGAGACAATACGGTTTACACAGGTATTATCAGTGGTACCAAAGCGCAAATTCTCGCTGCCATAGGAACGACCAGCTCCTGGCAAAGCAGCGAAGACACGCCAAAAAATCTGAATCCTGGAGGGACGATATTTACACAACCCAACCCCTCCTTTACCATTACCACGCCAGGCGTAGCTTTATCTACCGCTCCAACGCTTACATTCTCAAATGCAACTGGCTTTGGAGACCATATCGCACAAGATGGAGATGGAGGATCTGTAACCATAACAGATCTTGACCTTCAAACCTACCCGATCAACAGCTCAGCTGTGTTGTTAGCCGCAGATCCTCTGCAATATCATGATTCAAGCCAACCCAGCTGGACAGGGTATCCACCTATTATTACCTACGGTGATATCAACCCCAATTATGGCTGGACTATTAAATCCACAAGCGGAACCAATTTCTCCCTTGAATCTTTAAATTTCATGGATTGGGGCGATCAAACTCCTGGAATCGTGTTCAAAATAGAGGGTTTTGATGGCGGTGTTTCCAAAGGCTCTTTTACCTTCCCGGGAAACACCAGTGTCGCGTTCATTCCACTTTCCCAGACTTCCGGCAACCCCTCCTTTAAATTACCGGCTTTCTTTAAAAACATTGATGAAGTGAGGCTTTCCCGTGCAGACGGCGCGGGTGCTTATATTGCTTTAAATGACATTAAGGTAAATACACCTTCAGTTGCATTAAGTAACAACGCAGATTTAAATGCTCTTGTTTTAAGTTCCGGAGCGTTAAACCCTGTTTTTGCAGCCGGAACACTAACGTATACGGCAAGTGTACCAAACTCTACAGCAAGCGTAACCATAACCCCTACCGTTGCAGAGAGCCATGCAACCATAAAAGTAAACGGAACTACGGTGGCCAGCGGAGCGGCTTCCGGAGCCATAGCACTTGCAGCTGGCAGCAACACGATTACAACAATTGTAACCGCGCAAGATGGCTCTACAGCCAAAACCTATACCATTATCATTACCAAAGCCGCACCTACTGTTATTGCCCTTACACCCATAACTTTAACAAATCCACAAATAGGCGTTACCTATAGTACAACGTTAACTTCGTCAGGAGGAACAACTCCATACACCTATACTGTAATGGCAGGTACTTTGCCCACCGGCCTGTCCTTGTCTTCTGGTGGAGTACTGAGCGGTACACCTACAGCCTCTGGTGCATTCAATTTTACCATCACAAGTACAGACGCCGTTTCGTTCACAGGATCGCAAGCTTATACGGTAACCATACTCATACCTACCATTGTACTTAACCCCGCCAGCCTTCCAAATGGAAGTCTGAACTCCGCATACAGCCAGGCGATAACGGCATCTGGAGGAACAGCTCCTTATTCCTACACTATATCTTCAGGAAGTTTACCTCCGGGGATCAACTTGCTTTCCGGAACCCTGTCTGGCACGCCAACTACTGCCGGGGATTATAATTTTGTTGTAAAAGCAACAGATGCATCTACCGGAACCGGCAGCCCTTTTTCAGTCAGCAATTCTTATAGCCTGACTATTGCGAAACTAACGCAAAGCATTACCTTAGCAACAACTGCCTCATCCATTTACGGAACATCAGATTTTGATCCTGGGGCAACCAGCACAAGCCTCCTTCCTGTTACCTACAGCACAAGTGATCCTGCAGTTGCTACAGTTATCGCCGGAAAAATCCATATTGTTGGAAAAGGTACAGTAACTGTTTATGCGGATCAGACAGGTAACAGTCAGTACCTTGCTGCACCACAAGTATCTCAAACTTTAACCATTACTGCAAAGGCAATTACGGTTACTGCAACAGCAGGGCAAAGCAAGGTATATGGCGCAGCTGATCCAACATTCGTTTATACCATCACCAGTGGGGGCCCGCTTCTAACCGGGGATGCCTTTACAGGTACACTTGGAAGAACTGTCGGCGAAAACATCGGTACCACCTATGCCATTAACCAGGGAACCTTAAACGCTGGTAATAATTATACCGTCACTTTTGTTCCGGATAACTTTGCCATTACTGCAAAACCAATTACAGTTACCGCAACAGCAGGGCAAAGCAAGGTATATGGTGCAGTTGATCCATTATTCGCTTACACCATTACCAGTGGTGGACCACTGAAAACAGGTGACACTTTCACAGGTGCACTCGCAAGAGCGGCTGGTGAAAACATAGGAGCCGCCTACGCCATTAATCAGGGAACCCTAAGCGCTGGCAGTAACTATACCATCACTTTTGTTCCGAACAATTTTGCCATTACTGCGAAACCAATTACTGTAACCGCGACTGCTGGTCAAAGTAAGGTATATGGTGCAATTGAGCCTATATTGGCTTACACCATCACCAGTGGTGGACCGTTGAAAACCGGTGATTCTTTTATGGGAACATTGGAAAGAGCAACCGGCGAAACCGTTGGAACGACTTATGCCATCAATCAAGGGACCCTAAGCGCTGGCAGTAACTACACCATCACTTTTATTCCTGATAATTTTGCCATCACTGCAAAACCGATAACGATAACGGCAACGGCTGGACAAAGCAAGGTATATGGTGCAGCTGATCCAACATTCGCTTATACCATTACCAGTGGGGGTCCGCTTCTAACCGGGGATGCCTTTACAGGTACACTTGGAAGAACTGTCGGCGAAAACATCGGTACCACCTATGCCATCAATCAAGGAACTTTAAGCGCGGGTAATAATTATACCATCACTTTTGTTCCGAACAACTTTGCCATCACTGCAAAAGCAATTACAGTTACTGCAACTGCCGGTCAAAGCAAGGTATATGGTTCTGCAGATGCAACATTGGCTTATACCATTACCAGTGGAGGACCACTTCAAACAGGCGATACTTTCACAGGTACACTCGCAAGAGCAGCTGGTGAAAATATAGGAACTACTTATGCCATTAACCAGGGAACTTTAAGTGCGGGTAACAACTACACCATCACTTTCGTACCTGATAACTTTGCCATTATTGCAAAACCAATCACGGTAACAGCAACTGCTGGTCAAAGCAAAGTATATGGTGCAGTTGATCCATTATTCGCTTACACCATTACCAGTGGCGGCCCGCTGAAAACAGGCGATGCTTTCACAGGTGCACTCGCAAGAGCGGCTGGTGAAAACATAGGAGCCGCCTACGCCATTAATCAGGGAACCCTAAGCGCTGGCAGTAACTATACCATCACTTTTGTTCCGAACAATTTTGCCATTACTGCAAAAACAATTACGGTCACTGCAACTGCTGGTCAAAGCAAAGTATATGGTTCAACCGATCCAACATTCGCCTATAGCATCACCAGTGGCGGTCCATTGCAAACTGGTGATTCTTTTACGGGAACATTGGAAAGAGCAACCGGCGAAACCGTTGGAACGACTTATGCCATCAATCAAGGAACCTTAACTGCAGGCAGTAACTATACCATCACTTTTGTTCCGAACAATTTTGCCATCACTGCAAAAGCAATTACAGTTACTGCAACTGCAGGACAAAGCAAAGTATATGGTACAGCAGACCCATTATTCGCTTACACGATCACTAACGGTGGACCATTGAAAACAGGCGACGCTTTCACAGGTACACTTGCAAGAGCAGCAGGAGAAAACATAGGAACCACCTATGCCATTAACCAAGGAACTTTAAGCGCGGGTAATAATTATACCATCACTTTTGTTCCGGATAACTTTGCCATCACTGCAAAAGCAATTACAGTTACTGCAACAGCAGGACAAAGCAAAGTATATGGCGCAGCTGATCCAACATTGGCTTATACCATTACCAGTGGAGGCCCGCTTAAAACAGGTGATGCTTTCACAGGTGCACTCGCAAGAGCAACGGGTGAAAACATAGGAACCACCTATGCCATCAACCAGGGAACTTTAAGTGCGGGTAACAACTACACCATCACTTTCGTACCTGATAACTTTGCCATCACCGCAAAACCAATCACGGTAACAGCAACGGCTGGTCAAAGCAAAGTATATGGTGCAGTTGATCCATTACTCGCTTACTCGATCACCAATGGTGGTCCACTAAAAACAGGTGATGCCTTTACAGGTGCGCTCGCAAGAGCGGCTGGTGAAAACATAGGAACTACTTATGCCATTAACCAGGGAACCTTAAGTGCAGGTAGCAACTACACCATCACTTTCGTACCTGATATCTTTGCCATTACTGCAAAACCAATTACGGTCACTGCAACGGCTGGTCAAAGCAAGGTATATGGTTCGGCAGATCCACTATTCACTTACACAATCACCAGCGGCGGTCCATTGCAAAGCGGTGATGCCTTTACCGGTAAACTGGCAAGAACGACAGGCGAAAACGTAGGCACAGCTTATGCCATTAACCAGGGAACACTAAGTGCAGGCAATAACTACACCATTACTTTTGTCCCTAACAATTTCGCCATTACACGCGCAGCACTGGTGATCACTGCTGACAATAAAGAGAAATTTGCCGGAACAGCAAATCCTCCGTTAACAGCCAGCTATCAGGGCTTTGTCAACCAGGAAACAAGTGCAATCTTAACGACAGCCCCTATGCTGAGCACTACTGCGACAACAAGCAGTCCAATTGGAGATTACCCAATCAAAGCCTCAGGAGCTGCTGCAACAAACTATAGCATTACCTATGTAGACGGAACCCTGAAAGTGAAACCAGGATATCCGACAAGCATCAGCCTTGCTGCTGTTACTTTATACGAGAACAGACCTGCGGGCACCAATGCAGGTACATTAAGCAGTACCGCCGATGATCCGTTAGCTACTTTCAGTTATACCCTGGTGAGCGGAGCGGGAGATACGGACAATGCTTTATTCGCAATTACTGGAAATCAGGTTAAAACAACAGCAAGCCTTGATTACGAAACCAAGTCCAGCTACAGTATTCGGGTAAGAAGTACTACCCAATATGGTTTTAGCCTGGATAAAGTACTACAGATCAACATCAGTGATGTAAACGAAATCCCAACATTGAACAACATTGCAAACCAGACCATCTGTTATACAACCACATCTCAGAATGTTAAATTAACAGGTATCAGTCCGGGACCAGAAAGCGCACAAACCACCACATTAAGCGTCAGCAGTACAAATACTGCACTTTTCGAAAGCCTGAATATTGTCAAAAATGGCAGCAATGCCGGAACGTTAACCTACAAGGTTAAAAACGGTGCAAGTGGAACAGCAACCCTAACCGTTACCGTTAAGGACAGTGGCGGGCAGGCCAATGGTGGTACAGACAGTTACAGTACAACGTTCACCATCACAGTTAACCCGCTTCCGGTAGTGGCCATTAGCAGCGATCAGGGTAAGAGTATTTCCAAAGGTGTAACCGCCCAGTTAACAGCAACAGGCGGAACCAGCTACAGTTGGGCAACAGCATCTGGTATCCTGGGTGGCCAGAATACAGCCAAACTTAGCGTGAGGCCAAGCGTGACCACTACTTATACCGTAACGGCCACCAATGCCAGCGGATGCAGTACGACAGAGAGCTTTACTCTTGAAGTCCGTTCTGACTACCAGGCTGTCGATGCAACAAACATCCTAAGCCCTAACGGAGACGGCAAGAATGATCTTTGGGTAGTGAGAAACATAGACCTTTATCCAAACAATGAGGTTAAAGTATTTGACCGTGCAGGACGGATCGTCTTTGGACAGAAAGGCTATAACAATACCTGGGATGGAACCTATAATGGTGTACCCCTACAGGAAGGCACTTATTATTACATTATTGATTTTGGTACCGGCCAGTTAAAGCAAAAAGGATTCATCACCGTAGTTAGAAACAATTAACTAATACAAAGATTTAGACATTATGAACACGATCAAAAAGATATTAATTAACCTGGTTCTAATCACAATTATGGGAACAGCTGCAAAAGCGCAGCTGAACCCCTTAAGTGCCCAATACTTTACCAACCAATACCTGATCAACCCAGCCTTCGCCGGTTATACACCAGGCGTAAAAATAAATGCAGCCTACCGTAAACTCTGGAACAATGTTCCCGGAGCACCACTTACACAAAACGTAACCGCAGATTATGGTTTCCAGAAGGTCGGTATTGGTCTGAATGTTTACAACGAAAAGGCAGGTCTCCTGAGGCAAACAAGGGTAGTAGGCAGTTATGCTTACCACCTGCCACTTAACGGAGATGGTCAACAACTGAATTTCGGTGTATCCCTTGGCTTTTTAAACCAGAGGCTCGAAACCGCCGACATCAATGGTGATCCTAACGACCCTTCAGTTGGACAGTACAATGATCGCAAAACCTATCTTGACGGAGATTTCGGCGTGGCTTATACCAGCAACCACCTGAACATTCAGGCCTCCATTCCAAATTTAAAAACCTTCTTCAAAAAGGATGAGATCAAAATGGCCGATGTCGCTACTTTTTACAGTGCAATCAGTTACAAGATCAATTTAAATGCAGATGAAAGACCAGCACAGATAGAACCCAAAGTTGCCTTTAGAGGTGTTAAAAACCACAGCAATATCGTAGATGCCGGTGCGCAGCTTGGATTTGCAAACCAACAGGTTTTTCTTTTGGGCCTATACCACAGCACCAAAAATGCCACTTTTGGAGTTGGTATGGATTACCAGAATAAATATATGATCAGCGGTACCTATACCACCCAAACTTCTGCTTTGACCAATTATACCAACGGAAGCTTTGAACTTGATCTAAGAATCAGTTTCAGGTAACCAGCATCCATAAAAAAAGCCGGTTTGAGTATTTCAGACCGGCTTTTTTTATGGATAAAATTCAGTTACTCTACGGTAACTGATTTGGCAAGATTTCTTGGTTGATCTACATTACAGCCCCTCAACACTGCGATGTGATAAGAAAGCAGCTGCAAAGGAATCGTTGCCAGCAGCGGCAGAAATGCTTCGCTCGCATCAGGTATTTCAATACAATAATCGGCCATCTTTTTCACCTCGGTATCACCCTCTGTAACAATAGCCACCACAATTCCTTTTCTCGCTTTCACTTCCTGAATATTGCTGATCACTTTTTCATAAGAAGAATTTTTGGTTGCAATTACGACAACCGGCATTTCTTCGTCAATCAAAGCAATCGGACCATGCTTCATCTCCGCAGCCGGATAACCTTCGGCATGGATATAAGAGATTTCTTTTAACTTCAAGGCACCTTCAAGCGCCACAGGAAAGCCGCTTCCTCTACCCAGGAACAGGCAGTTTCTGGAATCTTTAAACTTCTCAGCAATTTCTCTGATCAGGGTATCTGATTTTAAAGCAACTTCGATTTTCTGTGGAATATTATCCAGCTCGGTTAACAACTCGACCAGTTTAGAATTGGTTACCGTACCTTTTTGCTGAGCCATATAAAATGCCATCAGCGTCAATACCGTCACCTGGGCTGTAAATGCCTTTGTCGAAGCCACACCAATCTCAGGGCCTGCATGCGTATAGACACCTGCATGTGTAATACGTGGAATAGATGCACCCACCACATTACATACACCAAATATAGTTGCCCCTTTTTCTTTGGCCATTTCAATAGCTGCCATCGTATCTGCCGTTTCCCCTGACTGTGAAATTGCGATAACCACATCTTTCTCCGTAATGATCGGATTTCTGTACCTGAATTCAGAAGCATATTCTACTTCAACAGGAATACGTGCATATTCCTCAATCAGGTATTCTCCAACCAAACCAGCATGCCAGGAAGTACCACAGGCCACAATAATGATCCGGTCTATATTTTTGAGCTTCTCCGCGTACTCCTTAATTCCACCCAATTGTACTTTCCCTTCAGAAGGATAGATCCTACCCCTCATACAATCCCGGATAGAGCGTGGTTGTTCATAGATCTCTTTTAACATAAAATGATCATATCCACCTTTTTCCAGCATCTCCAGTTTCAGCTCGAGTTCCTGAACATATGGTGTCTGAACGACATTATCCAGACGCTTGATCACCAATTCATCGCGTTTTAAAAATGCGATTTCGTTGTCATTCAGATAGATTACATTTTTGGTATATTCTACAATAGGTGTGGCATCAGAAGCAATAAAATATTCTCCTGCACCAACACCAATCACCATAGGGCTTCCTTTTCTTGCCGCAATCAGCTGATCCGGCTGATCCTCATCCATAATCACAATGGCATAAGCACCACTCACTTCGTTAAGTGCAAGCCTTACTGCTTCCAGAAGATCTACACTCTCAGACTTGTAAATATCTTCTACCAGATGGATCAGTACTTCAGTATCCGTATCACTCTTAAATACATGCCCTCTGCGCTCCAGTTCTTCTTTAAGGGTGGCATAATTTTCTATAATTCCGTTGTGGATGATACTCAATTTACCATCATTTGAAGTATGAGGATGTGAATTCCGGTCAGATGGCGCACCATGGGTAGCCCATCTGGTATGTCCTATCCCAATAGTACCCGACAGGTTCTTTCCTTCTGCAAAATTTTCCAGCTCAATCACTTTACCCGCCTTTTTGAAGATATTCATCCCCTCATCGTTGATCAGCGCGATGCCCGCACTATCATATCCCCTGTATTCCAGTCTTTTTAGTCCTTTTATAACGATTGGCCAGGCTTCCCTGTAACCAATATATCCTACAATTCCACACATATGGTCCTTTTTATATAATTTCTATGAATTAATTTTAAATTAAATGGTACTGTAAATTTATATATATTACTTAACATCAGCAATGTACATCCGCTCATTTTTTTACCAGCCACGTTACATTTCTATTCAACTCCATTCAGATCCAGAGAATCCTAGAAATTAACAATATTTACATTTTCCAAAATTTTAATCAAATTTTAACATGATTAATATCCTTTTAATTAATAATAACACTACATTGCATAACAATTATATTACAATTACTTGCTTCCTGTTGCTTTAACAATTCATGTCACCTGAATCAACCTTTCAAACCATAAATGAACCCGTAGCAATTGAACAATTGATTGCAGCCTTGTCTTCCTTCCATCCCCTCAGTGAAGGCCTCAAAAACGAAATCACCGCCAGAGTCCAAACCGTAAAGCTGAAGAAGGAGGAGTTCCTGATGAAACAGGGTGAACATTGTTATTATTTCTATTTTCTGGTCAATGGCATATTAGTCGCTACAACCAACAGGAACCATAAAGAACTGACTACTTTTATTGTAACCGATGGCAATTTCGTCACTTCAGTAACAGGAATGTATGGCTATGTACCTTCCGAGGACACCGTGTATGCCGTAGAGGATGCTTTACTTTTAGCCTTACATGCTGATGACATGCAGGAGATGTATGACCGCTTTCCGGAGTTTAATATTGTCCTGCGTAAAATCTTTGAAGATTATTTTCAAGGTGCTCACGAACGTTCTAATATGATCCGGCTAAATACGGCAAAAGAAAAATATCTGTATCTCCAATCCTATATACCGGAGCATATTCCCCGCATTCCACTGGCACATACGGCGAGCTATCTGGACATCAGACCGGAAACACTGATCAGGATCAAAAAAGAATTACAGGCGGAGCAAGATCAATCACAATGGATAGACCTGCACGCTAAATTAGAAAAGCATATCGCACAACATCAGAATTTTCGTCAAAATAACCTGACCCTGGCACAATTAGCCAAAGAATCAAATATTCCTGCTAATCAACTAAACTTTCTTTTAAAGAATAAATACAACAAAAGCTTCACGAAATACGTTAATAGTTTGAGAGTTAATTACGTAAAAGAAAAATTAGCCAAAGAAAATGAATGGAAACACCTCACTATAGAAGCTGTTGGTATGGATGCCGGATTCAAATCCAGGAGTGTCTTCTTTTCGGAATTTAAGAAACAAACCGGAATTACCCCCGGAGAGTTTGCTAGAATGGCAGGAAGAAGTCCAGAATTTGAATTTGAGACTACATAGTATCGTAATAGATTAGTTACAGTAGAAATAAGGTGATAAATTTACACTGAAATGGAAAATATGTTAAGTAGTAATATAAAAATGGACTGGATCAACAAGGAACGCACATATAGGGAATGCCCAAAATGCCGTCAGGGAGAACTGGACACCAGAGTTCCAAGAGGCCCGCTATTTAAACATTTTCTCTTTTGGATGCCTTATAAAAGGTACAGATGCAGCAATTGTCAGGCAAAGATTCATATACTTGAGAAGAAATAAAAAAAGGCCTTTTGGATATCCAAAAGGCCTTTTTTTATTTCTTCTCAATGCCTTATTCAACGGTAACCGATTTGGCCAGATTTCTTGGCTGATCGACATTACAGCCTCTCAAAACAGCGATATGATAAGACAACAATTGCAATGGTATAGTTGCCAGTAGTGGTAAAAATGCCTCACTCGCATCCGGAATCTCAATACAATAATCCGCCATCTTTTTAACTTCAGTATCACCTTCAGTAACAATAGCAATAACCTGCCCTTTTCTGGCTTTTACTTCCTGTATATTACTGATCACCTTTTCATACGAAGAATTCTTTGTTGCAATTACTACAACAGGCATTTCCTCATCAATTAAAGCAATCGGGCCATGTTTCATTTCGGCAGCAGGGTATCCCTCTGCATGGATATACGAGATCTCTTTTAATTTTAAAGCACCCTCCAGGGCAACCGGGAAACCACTTCCTCTTCCAAGGAAAAGACAATTTCTGGAATCTTTAAACTTTTCAGCGATTTCTCTAATCAGCGCGTCAGACTGCAAAGCCAATTCAATTTTTTCAGGAATATTCTCCAGTTCAGTTAAGAGTTCAACCATCTTAGAATTGGTTACTGTTCCTCTCTGCTGTGCCAGGTTAAAGGCAATTAAAGTCAATACGGTTACCTGAGCCGTGAATGCCTTGGTACTGGCCACGCCGATCTCAGGACCTGCATGGGTATAAGCACCCGCATGCGTGATTCTTGGAATAGAAGCACCAACTACGTTACACACCCCAAAAATGGTTGCGCCCTTTTCTTTAGCCATCTCAATAGCCGCCATCGTATCTGCAGTTTCACCAGATTGAGAAATGGCAATAATCACATCGCTTTCGTTGATGATCGGGTTCCTGTATCTAAATTCCGAAGCATATTCCACTTCAACAGGAATACGCGCATATTCTTCGATTAAATACTCCGCAACCAAACCTGCATGCCAGGATGTTCCGCAGGCCACAATAATGATCCGCTTTACATTTTTAAGCTTATCTGCATATTCATTGATACCACCCAGCTGAACTCTTCCTTCTGAAGGGTAAATACGGCCCCTCAGACAGTCTCTTACAGATCTCGGTTGCTCATAGATCTCTTTCAACATGAAATCATCATAGCCGCCTTTTTCCAGCATTTCGAGTTTCAGTTCCAATTCCTGGATATATGGAGTCTGGATCACATTGTCCAAACGCTTAATCACCAACTCGTCGCGCTTTAAAAGTGCAATTTCATTATCATTCAGATAAATTACATTTTTCGTGTATTCCACGATCGGTGTGGCATCGGAAGCAATAAAATACTCGCCATCTCCAACTCCAATCACCATTGGACTGCCTTTTCTTGCAGCAATCAGTTGATCAGGCTGCGCCTCATCCATCACCACAATCGCGTAAGCACCGTTCACCTTATGAAGTGCTAACCTTACCGCCTCCAAAAGATCTACATTTTCAACTTTGTAGATCTCTTCAATAAGGTGGATCAATACTTCTGTATCCGTATCGCTGTTAAACTCATGGCCTTTGCTTTGGAGCATTTCCTTAAGCGTAGCATAGTTTTCTATGATACCATTATGGATAATGGTTAAATCACCGGCATTAGAAGTATGCGGGTGAGAGTTACGATCACAAGGCTCACCATGCGTTGCCCAACGCGTATGGCCTATACCAATGGTTCCTGTCAAATTTTTACCTTCGGCAAAATTCTCCAGTTCCACAACCTTCCCGGCCTTTTTGAAAATATTTAAACCGGCATTATTGATCAGTGCAATACCAGCACTATCATAGCCACGGTATTCTAATCTTTTTAGTCCTTTAACGACAATTGGCCACGCTTCTCTGTGACCGATGTATCCGACGATTCCACACATAAATTAATAGGTAAGATGTTTATGATTGATATTGATTGTCATAATATTTTATGTAGTCA